>JADJON010000001.1:1363096-2726192 GCA_016713765.1 Bacteroidota bacterium | reverse complement strand
CAATCATTTGTATTGGCCTTTGAGCTATTCCATCTGGTGAAACTAAATAGAAATAAAATTCATCAAACAAAGTTGCAGTCTCCCATCTTCTATGCACCACCCACCAATCTCGTCCATTCCCGTGTTTAACCGCCGCAAGTCCGTCGTTCACAGGAAAATTCTGAAGTTGAACATTCTTCTGAATCACTTTTCCCAAGCCGCCGTTGTAGCTTATATCAATTATTGAATAATAAAAGCCCGGATTGGTTGTGGAGGTTATTCCTGAGGAGAATAAATAAAACTGCTGGTTATTTGCAGGATTTGGGGTAATAATCATTTCCTGATACCAACCAGTGCCAACAATTGTATCTCCGTTCTCCATTAACTGGTTGTTCTTATTAACGACATATCCAAGTTTGTATGTTGATCCCGAAATCCAATGGGGTACAAAGGGGTCTCCACAATAAAAAAGTAAGTTTCCACTACTGTCGCAGATGCTGGCACATGTTCCGCGAGATCTCAGGACGCTTTCCCCAGCAACTGGGTTTGTAATGTTCCTGAAATCAATTACCGCACTGTCGCCAAACGCCCAGTAGCGGTCGGTGAACTGAGCCCCGGCCTGTAGGGAACACACCACGAGCAAGAATAAAAGGCGGAGCGGCATGCGGGAAAGCTTGATAGCGGTATGTCAAGATACGAAATCCCGGAACTTTCGGCGATTCGCGGAATCTGATGAGGGTCAAATATTGATAGCCCGCGGAGATGTGTGATTCACCTGCCTGCTTCATAGTTTTAAGTTACACGGAGTCACGCAGAGGGCACGCAGAGTCGCGCAGAGTTCGATCTCTGTGCTCCTCCGTGCATTCCTCTGTGTCCACCGTGGTTAAAAGCCTGAGCATTCCGACAGTGGTCAAAAAGTGACAGCACGCGGATCCCGCGGATGTTGCGGATTTGCGCGGACTTTTCCGTGAGCATCCGTTTTATCCGTGTAGTCCGTGTGCCAAAACAACAAGGCATCACGCGTAACTTTTTCTTCTAAACATCTTCGCTATCGATCAGAAACAAAAAAGCCGCCGGAAAACTCCGGCGGCTTTGTGTATGCGGGTACTGTGAGATCAATCCCGCGGCTGACTTTCGGTCGGCTTCTGGCGCGGGGGACGGCGCTCGCCCGGTGCGGGCATGCCTTCCGGCTTCGGAAGCAACACCTTCCGCGAGAGGCGGAACTTGCCGGTCTTCTTGTCGATGTCGATCAGTTTGACCTTGATCTTTTCGCCTTCTTTGAAGACATCCTTCATGGAATCGAGACGCTCCCAGCTGATCTCGGAGATGTGGAGCAGGCCGTCTTTACCCGGCAGGAATTCCACGAACGCGCCGAAGTCCATGATGTTCTTCACTTTGCCTTCGTACACTTCGCCGATATCCGGAACCTGGACGATGGCCTTGATGCGCGCCTTGGCCGCTTCGATGCCGGCCTTGTCGCTCGACGCGATCTCGATGATGCCTTCGTTGTTGATCTCTTCGATGGAAATCTGCGTGTTGGTCTCGCGCTGCATTTCCTGGATGACCTTGCCACCCGGTCCGATGACGGCGCCGATGAATTCCTTGGCGATGATCATCTTCTCGATGCGCGGGGCGTGCGGCTTGTAGTCCTCACGCGGTGCGGAGATCACCTTCAGCATTTCGCCGAGGATGTGCAGACGACCGGCCCGTGCCTGGTGCAGGGCGGCCAGCATGATGTCGAAGGAAAGACCCTGGATCTTGAGGTCCATCTGACAGGCAGTGATGCCTTTCGACGTACCCGTGACTTTGAAATCCATGTCGCCGAGGTGGTCTTCGTCGCCCAGGATGTCGCTGAGTACCGCGTGGCGGCCTTCCTTGTTCATGATCAGACCCATCGCGATGCCCGAGACGGGACTCGTGATCCGGATGCCGGCATCCATCAGCGCGAGTGTGCCGGCGCAGACGGTGGCCATGGAGGAGGAGCCGTTCGACTCGAGGATATCAGATACGATACGGACCGTGTAGGGATTCTCGGTATCGCCGGGCAGTACTTTCTTGAGGGCGCGCATGGCCAGGTTGCCGTGGCCGATCTCGCGGCGGGCCGGAGCGCGGTTGGGCTTCACTTCGCCGGTCGAGAAACCGGGGAAGTTGTAGTGAAGCATGAACTTGGTCGAACCTTCGTACATGGCCACGTCGATCATCTGCTCGTCGAGCTTGCTGCCGAGGGTGACGGTCGTGAGCGACTGCGTCTCGCCGCGGGTGAAGATCGAGGAACCGTGCGGGGAGGGGAGGTAATCCACTTCGCACCAGATCGGACGGATGTCGGTGCTCTTGCGGCCGTCGAGGCGGATGCCTTCGTTGATGATGCAGTTACGCATCGCGTCGCTCTCGATGTCGAAGTAGTAACGGTCGACGAGCGGCTTCAGCTCGTCACGTTGCTCTTCGGGGATGGACGCGATGAAGGCTTCCTTGATCTTCGAGAAGGCTTCGCTGCGCTCGTGCTTGTTCGGGTTGGCCGAACGGGCGATGGCGTACACCTGGTCGTAGAGTTCTTTCCGCATGCGCTCACGAAGGGCTTCGTCGTTGGTCTCGTGCGAGTAAACGCGCTTGGGCTTGCTGCCGGCCATTTGGCGCAGCTCTTCCTGCACTTCGCACTGCTTGACGATGGCCAGATGCGCGAAGCGGATGGCTTCGAGCATCTCTTCTTCGCTCACCTGTTCCATTTCACCTTCCACCATCACGATGGAGTCCTTCGAACCGGCTACGATTAGGTCGATGTCGGCCTTCGCGAGCTCATCGGTATAAGGATTGATCACGAACTTGCCGTCGATGCGCGCGACGCGCACTTCGGAGATCGGACCGTTGAACGGAATATCGGAGATGGTAATGGCTGCGGAAGCCGCGAAGCCGGCAAGGGCGTCGGGCTGGACGTTCTTGTCGCCCGAGATGAGGGTGACCATCACCTGGGTGTCGGCATGGTAGTCATCCGGGAACATCGGACGCAGGGCGCGGTCGATCAGTCGGGAGATGAGGATCTCATATTCCGACATGCGGCTTTCGCGCTTGAGGAAGCCGCCGGGGAAACGTCCGACAGCGGAGAATTTTTCCTGGTAGTCGACGGTCAGCGGAAGAAAGTCCGCGCCGGCTTTGGGTTCCGTATTGGAGACCACGGTGGCGAGCAACATGGCATCGCCCATGCGTACAACGACGGATCCGTCGGCCTGCTTGGCCAGACGTCCCGTTTCGATCGTGACCTTACGGCCATCGCCGAGGTCGAATTCTTTGATAATTGCTTTCTGTGACATAGTACCGCTTTGTGCCTCGTTAAAAACAGAAAAGGCAAACCACCCTGGCTGCCTTTTCCGAATCTGAGGATCTTTGAATTATTTTCGAATGTTTAGTTCCGCGATGATCTTCCGGTAACGATTGATATCGTTCTTGTGAAGATAGTCGAGCAGAGCCCGGCGCTTACCGACGAGGCGGATCAGCGCGCGCTGGGTCGAGAAGTCTTTCTTCGCAACCTGCATGTGCTCGGTCATATGGGTAATGCGCTCGGTGAAGAGGGCGATCTGTCCTTCTGCCGTACCGGTATTGGTCTCGGCGCCACCGAACTTCTTGAAAATCTGCTTTTTCGCTTCAGTTGTCAGCTTCATGTTACTTCCTCGAATACTTAAGGGTCAATAAACGAGGTGCAAATGTACGAAAATTTCCAGAATAGCTAGACTTCCCGATTAATTTTTCAGGAAGCCAAGGAGTTGGGCCAGCTTGGCCTTGAGCTCCCGGCGGTCGACGATAAAGTCCAAAAAACCGTGTTCCAGCACGAATTCGGCGGTTTGGAAGCCTTTGGGGAGGTCTTTTCCGATGGTTTCTTTCACGACCCGTGGACCGGCGAAGCCGATCAGAGCGCCCGGTTCGGCGATGTTCAGGTCGCCCAGCATGGCGTAGGAAGCCGTGACACCACCGGTGGTGGGATCGGTCAATAAAGAGATGTAGGGAATGCCGGCATCCGACAGCAGGGTCAGCTTGGCGGAGGTCTTGGCCATCTGCATCAAGGAAAAGGCGGCTTCCATCATGCGGGCGCCGCCGGATTTGCTGATGATGAGCAACGGAATCCGGTGCTCCAGGCTGTGGTCGATCGCGCGGGCGATCTTCTCACCGACCACCGAGCCCATCGAGCCGCCGATGAAGCTGAAGTCCATACAGGCGATCACGAGGTCTTGTCCATTCACTTTGCCGACACCGGTGCGGATCGCGTCCTGGAGTCCGCTCTTGCGCTGGGACTCTTTGATGCGATCGGTGTACTTCTTCGTGTCGACAAATTCGAGCGGATCTTCCGAGCTGAGGTTGGGGAAGAGCTCGGAAGAGGTGTTCTCGTCGAACAGGATCTCAAAGTATTCGGCGGAACCGATACGGTCGTGGTAACCGCACTGGTCGCATACGTACATGCGCGCGGCGTGGTCCTTGGTTGGGACGATGTTCTTGCACGAAGTACACTTATGCCAAAGACCTTCCGGCGTTTCCTTCTTCTCCTTGGTGGAAGTGGTGATGCCTTCTTTGATGCGTTTGAACCAGGACATGTCGTTTGGGCTTTACAACGGCTGTTCGGCGTGGAGAATGATCAGGCGATGGTGATATCCTTGGACAGGTAAACGTCCTGAATGGCGTTGAGCAGGGCAACGCCTTCCGTCATCGGCTTCTGGAAGGCCTTCCGACCGGAGATCAGTCCTTGTCCGCCCGCCCGCTTGTTGATGACCGCGGTGGTTACGGCTTCGGAAAGGTCGCTCGCGCCTTTGGATTCGCCGCCGGAATTGATGAGGCCCATGCGGCCCATGTAGCAGTTGGCTACCTGGTAGCGGCATAGATCGATCGGATGATCGGAGCTGAGTTCGCTGTACACTTTCGGATGCGTCTTGCCGAATGCGACAGCCGTATAACCGCCGTTGTTGGTCGGCAGTTTCTGCTTAATGATATCGGCCTGTATCGTTACGCCGAGGTGGTTGGCCTGACCGGTCAGGTCGGCGGCGGTATGATAGTCTTTTCCGTCCTTCTTGAAGCCGGGGTTACGCAGGTAACACCAGAGAATGGTCGCCATACCAAGTTCGTGCGCGTATTCGAATGCTTCGCTCACTTCCTGGATCTGGCGGGCCGACTCATCGGAACCGAAATAGATCGTAGCGCCTACGGCGACAGCGCCCATGTTCCAGGCTTCCTGCACGGTGCCGAACATGATCTGGTCGAACTTGTTCGGGTACGAAAGGAATTCGTTGTGGTTGATCTTGACGATGAACGGGATCTTGTGCGCGTACTTGCGCGAAACGGAGGCAAGCACACCATAGGTGGAAGCAACGGCATTGCAGCCGCCTTCAATGGCAAGCTTCACGATGTTCTCCGGATCGAAGTAGATCGGGTTCGGCGCGAAGGATGCACCAGCCGAATGTTCGATACCCTGGTCCACCGGCAGAATGGAAACGTAGCCGGTGTCTTTCAGACGACCGTGTCCATACAAGGCCTGCAGACTGCGGATGACCTGGTTGCTGCGGTTGGTAGGGGCGAAGATGCGATCCAGGAAATCGGGTCCCGGAAGGTGAAGGTGTTCTTTGGAAATGGTCTTGGACTGGTGGTTCAGCAGGCTCTCAGCGCCGGCTCCCAGCAACTCAGCGATTTTCGCAGATGACATAGTGGTGTGCATGCTTTTGAATGGCGGTAAAGGTAGGATTTATTGTGGAATTGGGTGGGGGGAGTGAACAGTGAACAGTGAACAGTGAACAGTGAACAGTGAACAGTGAACAGTAAACAGTAAACAGTAAACAGTGTTTGGGACTTGTGATTGGAAAGTCGTGATTGGTCATTGGTGGATGAAATCCAGTCACAAATATCTAATCACCAACCTCTAGTCGCCAATAGCTAATCACTAATAACTAACCATCCAAACCCGAAACTCGAAACTCGGAACCCGAAACTCGGAACCCCTTAAAAGGGGTACCCGATCGCCAGGTTCGGAACAATGTCGCCGATGACGAATTTTTGGTTGGGATAGACCCAGCGTTCGGACAGGTCGAGGGATGGATCGTGCAGTTTGACGGCCATGTCGAGGCGGAGGATGAAGAAGGAGAAGTTGAAGCGCATGCCCAATCCGCCGCCGATGCCGAGCTCGCGTGCGAAGGTGGAGATGCGGAACTGCGACCCCGGCCGGCTCGCGTCTTCGTTTCGGGTCCAGACGTTGCCGGCATCGACGAATGCCGCACCTTCTAATATGGTGGAGCCGAAGAGTTGGAGGAGGAAGGAGCGGTACTCGACATTGGCTTCGAACTTGAAATCACCGCTCTGTTCGATGTTGAGCGATTCATTGTAAGAGCCCGGACCCAGTGTACGCGCGCTCCAGGCTCTGACGCTGCTGGCGCCGCCGGCGAAGAAGCTTTTTTCAAACGGCAACGCCCGGGAATTCCCGTACGGCAAGCCGATGCCGGTTGCAACGCGGTAAACGAGGGTGTTGTTCTTGTTGAGGATGTGGTGGTAACTCACATCCACATCCGGCTTGATGTACTGCGAAAACTTGATGCCGGAAAATACATAGCTGCCTTCTTCGTTCCGTTCCCAGTTGAACAAGGGCGCGATGCCGCGCATGACCAGCCCCGACATTTCAAAGTTCGCACGCAGGAACCAAAAACTCTGGTTGGGCCGGATCTCCTGGTCGGTGTACAACCAGGAAAAGCGCGCGGCGGTGATGAGGTGATTTTCGTAGCTGTACCGTAAGCGCGGGTCCTGCAGGCTGTCGAGTCGAGCCTGGAAACCCAGACTCGGTTTTACATAAACGGAGTTCAGTTCGAACGGAAAAACGGAGAACCGTTGTGTTGTTGATCCGCGCCATTGATAGCCAAAGGAGAGGTTAAGAATGGACCGGCGGAAGTCGGGACGGTCCTGGTAATTGAAGCCGGTTGTAAGCGTGGACCTGGGATTGAAGTAACGCGAAGTTCCACGGGTGATGAATCCCGGGAGCAGGAATTTCTTAAACGACAAGGACACTTCCGGTCCGATCTCGTAGGTGTTGAAGAACAGGAGTCGCTTGGTTTCGAGACTGTCGGAGAAGTTGGGAAGGGCTTCGAGCGCGCCCTTTATCCGGAATTCAAACACTTCGGCTCCGCGGAATACGTTCTTGTTCCGGTAACCGAAGGATCCCGCAATTCCCAGGTTACCTCCGGTATGCGTCGCCTCCGTTTCGAGCGTGAAGTCCTGCTTGTCAAGCGGAGTCAGCTGGATGATCACATCGAGTTGACGACGACCGGAACTGTCGTCGGGGACTTCACGGAATAGCATGTTCACGAACTTGAACACGTTCAACGATTGTAAACGGCGATAGGAGTAATCGAAGTCGCGTTGCAGGTAGCGATCGCCGCTTTTTACGAAGATGCAATCGAGCAGGGTCTGGTCGCGGATGAAGTGCTGCGGATGATTGCCCAACAGGTAATAGCCATTGACCAATTGCGTATCGACCGGAGCGGCCGCGTTTGGATTCTTCGGATCGTAGTCGGTTTGTATGTAAATGTTCCGCAGGAAATAGACCGCGTGTGAGCGTTTCGGTCCTTCGTTCGTCAGCGCCGGATCCACGTTTTCGTTGATCCGGTTGATGTACACGTACAGATCGACCCTGTGCGCGCCAACCGTCGTGTCTGCACTGAAGGAGATGTAATTCTTGCTGAACTGGTAGAAACCGCGGTCCTTCAACTCGGAGGTGATGCGTTCCCGTTCCTCTTCGAACAGTTCTTCGTCGTAACGTGTCTCGGGCTTCAACAGGGTGGTGGTTCGGATCAACTCGATGTATTGCTGCAAGGCCGTATCGCGTGTCGAGAAATCGACTTTCCGCAGGCGATAGGCGTCACCATAATTGATCGAATAATAGACCCGGGCCCTGCGCTTGTGGTAACTGGTGGAATCGGTGACGTTGGAATTGAAGAAACCGTTTTGCAGCAGCAAGAGGTTGATCTGGTTCCTGGAACGATTGGTCAGCAGCGGATCGAGCACAGCAGGTTCTTCTCCGATGCTTTTCAGCCAGTTCTTGAAACGGTTCGGCTTCCCGGTGTTGCCGATATTGTAAACCGTCAGGTGAAACGGCAGGAATCCAAGGATCAGCCGGTTCGGTTGCTGCTTGACCAGCGAGAGGATCTTATCTTTCTCCAGGATCGTCGTATCCGACTTGATGATATTCTGGGAGAGCAGGTATTTATCGGCAGGCACGTAAAGCGTTGGTCGACACGCCGCCAGCGCACTGATTGCAATGAAAAGAAAAACTAGACGCCGAAAGGAGTGGAGCACTGGTGAGGCCTGCGTATCGGTGCAAAAATAGCATAATTAGGCCCCTGAGCATTGCTCGGGCAACGGGCGTTGAACACGACCTGGTGAATAAGCTCAGCGGTCCCCGAGCAGCATATCCGCGGCTTCTTCGCCGACAAGGCTTGCCAGGGCTACACCCATTCCACCCATTCTGACAGCGGTATATACAGCGGGCCTGACTTGCTGCAGAATCGGAGCTTTCACTTCGCCGATGCCCATGATACCGCTCCAGCGCATCGCGACTTTCGCGTTTTTCCCGGGTGCAATGGTTTCGTGCAATAAACGGTCCAGTGCGCTTTGGATCTGGTCTGTCAGGGTCATGTCCATCGTCGTTTCGCCCGCGATGTTGAGGTTGCGGCCGCCGCCGAGCAGGATGCGATCCCCGATGTTGCGGAAATAGTAGAACCCTTCGTCGTAGTGAAAGCAGCCGCGAAACGGTAGACCGGGAATCGGATCCGTCACGAACACCTGGGCACGCGCAGGCTGTACGTCCACTTCCGGTAACAGCGTTTTGGTGAATCCGTTGGTAGCGAGCAACACCTGGCATGCGGAAAAGCGAATGTCATCCCTGCATATCACGACGGCGCCCTGGTTGTTGGATTCGATGGCCTCCACGGTGAGTCCGTTCAGGATCCGTACGCCAAGCCCACGCACTTTCTGCAAGAGCGCTTCGATCATCCGGCCGGTGTCGAGCTGACCTTCGCTCCTGTTGAATAACATGTGCCGGATGTTCCGGAAGCCGAAATCGCTGATGCGTTCGCTGCTGATGCCGTAGTTCTCGTCGGTGCCTGTGATGGTCTTCAGTTGACGATTCAGATAGGGGAGTTGCTCAAGGCAAGTCTGATAAAGGACTTCGTCTTCCTTGCGGAATACTTCGTGGCTGCCGAAGGCTTCATAGGCAATCGTCGCGTCACCGAGATTTTCCCGTAACCGCAACAGTCCTTTCCAGCGGCGTTCGACCAGCGAGAAGACCGCATCTTCGTTCTGCTTTTTCAGATCGGCCAGTATCTCGGACGGACTACCGAAGCAGGCAAAACCTGCGTTGCGGGTGGACGCTCCGAAGGGCAGGATCCCCCGGTCGATGATGGTGACGGTGAGTTCGGGGGATTTCCGTTTCAGGTACAAAGCGGCATTCAGCCCGACAATCCCGCTGCCGATGATGAGGACATCCGCGGGTGCGAAAAAGGACGTACGTTCCCAGTAACTGATGCTCATGATCCGCCGAATTTAATCAATGCCGTACACGTGACAGGGTAAAAAAAAAGGCCGACCAAACGGTCAGCCTTTTGAGTGGAGAATATCGGAGTCGAACCGATGACCTTTTGCATGCCATGCAAACGCTCTAGCCAGCTGAGCTAATCCCCCGTGTCCGCCTAAAGAGCAGAATTTGCTGTTTAGGCGGTTGCAAATATACGAATTTTCAACTGAAATCAAGTTATCGGCTGCTGCAGAGATTTTCCCCCTTGATTTTCAGAACGTTCAGATATTGGCGCTTAGGGTGCAGCAGTGAACAGGAACAGCAAGCTGTTGTTCTCGACCAGCGAATAATCGGATGCCTCTACCAATTGATCCCCGTTCAGATCGGTGGCTACATAGCCGAAGAGGAAGGACTGAACCGCATTCTCTACCGCGGAATAGTCGGAAGCCTCAATGAGGTCATCTTGATTCGTATCACCTGAATGGAGTCCGAACTTGCCACCTCCCAGGCTGGCCTGGTTGCTGCCATAGGCTTGCGCGGCGGAGTTTTGGAAATTGTACGAAATGTTCGAACTGCTGAAGGATACCGGTGCTGCACTCCAGGTTTCGAGACTATTGCGGTGGCGAACGACGATGTAATAACTGTTGCCGATGACTGCGCCAGGGAACGTAAAGACGCCGAGTCCGGAGAGGTTGATGGTATCCTTGTTCGAATACAGGATGGCATAGGGTGATGTGGCGGCAGCCAGGGATACGGTGATCGTATCGCAGGCATTCGGATTTCCGGATGGGTTGATGGCCGCGATCATTTGTCCGCTGCCGATATACATGCCCTGTAACAAGACCTGAAGACTCAGGTTAGCAGTGGCTGCACCTACGGTGAAGTTGGTTGCACTGTTTCCGGTTCCACAGTTGTTGGTGACACTGATCAGTCCTGTGGTGGCGCCGGCCGGAACCGTAGCGGTGATCTGGGTAGCGTTCACCACCGTGAACGAGGCATTGGTTCCGTTGAACTTCACCGCACTGACCCCGACGAAGTTCGTGCCGTTGATCGTAACAATGGTGCCGGATGTGCCGCTGGTAGGTGTGAAGGAGCTGATCGTCGGCAGGCCGCCGCTGACCGTCATGGTTACCGGATTGGACACCACCGTAGGATTGGTGACACAAGCGGCATTGCTGGTCAGTGTGCAGGAAATGATATCGCCATTGGAAAGGGTGGAAGTCGGGTAAGCGTTAGCATTCGGTCCAACAGTAGTGCCGTTTCGTGTCCATTGATAAACCGGACTGGCGCCTCCATTCGAAATCGTTGCGGTAAACAGCACGGAGGTTCCGCTGCAAATGGAATTGCCGGGTGTCGGCGCGATGTTGATGCTTGCAGTAACGGAGGGATTGACCGTCACCACACGCGTGGCGCTTCCCGGACAGCCGCCGCTTGCGCTGGTGACGGTATAGGTTGTCGTACTAGTCGGAGATACGGTTACGGCCGCGGTCGTAGCGCCACCAGGCGCCCAGACATAAGTGGTTCCGCCGGAAGCGGTCAGGGTGATGTTGCCTCCCGGACAAATACTGGCAGTAGGCGGAGAGATGGCGATGTTGACGGTGGTGACATTGACGGTGGCTGTGGCGGTCTTCGTACAACCGCTGACAGTGCCGGTCACAGTATAGGTAGTCGCGCTGTTCGGTGCGACTGTAATTGCAGCGGTAGTGGCTCCACCCGGCGACCAGGAATACGTGGTAGCACCGGAAGCGGTGAGCGTGGTGTTCTGTCCGGAGCAGATGGTCGTGCTGGTGGGACTCACCGCGATCGGAACCTGCGTCACGGTGACGGTTGCGATGGCATTGGCGCTGCAGCCGGCGGAAGTGCCGACTACCGTATAAGCAGTAGTCGCGGTGGGCGATACCGTAATGGCCGCTGTTGTCGCTCCACCAGGTGTCCACGAATAGCTGGTTCCTCCGGAAGCCGTCAGCGTTGTGCTGCTGCCGTTACAGATCGTTGTCGAAGCAGGGGAGATGGTGATGGTTGGGAGGGAAGTAACGGTGACGGTTGCAATGGCATTAACGCTGCAACCTGCGGTAGTTCCGACAACGGTATACGCTGTTGTGGTGGTGGGCGATACCGTAATGGCGGCCGTAGTAGCTCCTCCAGGCGTCCAGGCATAGGTAGTCGCACCGGAAGCGGTCAGGGTCGTGCTTTGGCCGGCGCAAATGGTCGTCGATGCCGGCGAGATGGAAACGCTGACGGTGGTGACATTGACGGTGGCTGTCGCGGTCTTCGTACAGCCGCTGACTGTTCCGGTCACGGTATAAGTGGTTGTACTGGTCGGCGCGACCGTAACGGCAGCGGTAGTGGCTCCACCCGGCGACCAGGAATACGTGGTGGCGCCGGAAGCGGTGAGCGTGGTGTTCTGTCCGGAGCAGATGGTTGTACTGGTGGGACTCACCGCGATCGGAACCTGCGTTACGGTGACGGTTGCGATGGCATTGGCGCTGCAACTACCCGAAGTGCCGACCACTGTGTAAGCGGTTGTGGTGGTGGGCGATACCGTAATGGCAGCCGTCGTCGCTCCTCCCGGAGTCCAGGAGTAAGTGGTTCCGCCGGAAGCGGTGAGTGTGGTGCTGCTACCGTTACAGATCGTTGTCGAAGCAGGAGAAATCGTGATGGTCGGGGTCGTATTGACGGTTACCAATCGCGTAGCAGAAGCGGTACACGAGCCGGTAGTACCGATGACGGTGTAGGTGGTAGTGGCTCCGGGTGACACCGTAACGGCGGCGGTGATTGCTCCGCCGGGAGTCCAACTGTAGCTGGTTGCTCCTGAGGCCGTCAGCGTCGTGCTTTGTCCGGAACAAATAGTTGCTGTTGCGGGAGAAATCGAAACAGTAGGCGTTGTATTGACCGTTACCAGTCGGGTTGCGGAGGCGGTACACGAACCGGTAGTGCCGATGACGGTGTAGGTGGTTGTAGCGCCGGGGTTCACCGTAACAGCGGCGGTTATCGCTCCACCGGGAGCCCAACTGTAGGAAGTCGCGCCCGATGCCGTCAGGGTCGTGCTTTGTCCGGAACAGATCGTTGCGGATGCAGGTGATATAGAAACCGAAGGAGTCGTGTTCACCGTTACCAACCTCGTAGCGGAAGCCGTGCAGGAGCCGGTCGTGCCAATGACGGTATAAGTGGTGGTTGCTCCGGGAGTTACCGTGATGGCCGCGGTTGTCGCACCGCCCGGCGACCATGCGTAGGTCGAGGCACCGGAAGCGGTGAGGGTCGTGCTTTGTCCGGAACAGATTGTAACCGTTGCAGGAGAGATCGAGACCGATGGTGTTGTGTTCACCGTCATGGTCAGGGCGTTGGATGTTGCGGGACTACCGGTTACGCAATTGGCATTGCTGGTCATCACGCAAGAGACGGTGTTTCCGTTCGCCAGAGCGGCGTTCGAGTAGGTGGGGCTGTTGGTACCGACGTTACTTCCGTTTAATTTCCATTGGTAAGCAGGTGTCGTGCCTCCGTTGGTGGGGGTAGCGGTGAAGGTCACATTCGTCCCGTTGCAGACGGTTGTGCCAGGTGAAGCGGCGATACTGACGGATGCGGTAACAGCCGTGCTGACCGTCATGGTGAGCGTATTCGAATTGACGGTTTGATTGCAACCGCCCGAGACGCTCATCACTACTTGTACCTGATCGCCGTTGACCCAGGATGCATTCGTGTAGGTGGTGCTGTTCGTGCCAACCGTAACGCCGTTCTTTTTCCAGGTATAAGTGGCGGTTCCGGCGGGTAGGACGGGGGTAGCCGTAAATGTCACACTGGTGTTCGAACAAACGCTGGTTCCCGGACTGGCGGCAATGGAAACGGAGGCCGCCAGAGAGAGGCTCGTCATGGGAGAAGGTTTGCAGGCTCCGTGGGCTGCGGTACTCCGGGTCATGACGAAATTTCCGGCCGGGACATCGATCGTAGGCGAGAGCACCCGGGAGGTTTGACCATTCGAGATGGAGTAGTGCATGATCGCGCCCGAATTGATGATGTGCTGCAACTGATGCGCGTGCCCCAATTCGTGTACAGTGACCGTTTCAAAGTCGATTTGCGAGAAGGTGGCGTTGGCTGTCGAGAAATTCCAGGAAAGGCCGGCAGCACCATCATCGTACACGACATCGACTTCGGTGACTGTCCAGACGGTATCGCTGGGAGCCGCTGCATTGATACAACCGGAAAACCGGCTAGTAGCTCTGCCCAATACACCGGCAGGCAGGCTGGGGCCTTTGTCAAAGCGAACGATATTGATGCCATCGGCAAGTGCAGTGTCCACGGCTGTGTTTGCTCCCAGGATCCAATTCATGTTGGTACTGCAGGTCCAGGTGTTCATGGCACGGGTAAAGGCGGCGACAGCAGGGGCATTCGCGGCAAAGGTGGCGGCTTCGCATTGGAAGGTGTAGCCACCTGTGGTATTGTCGTTCTGGTGTTCCGTGTACTGACCCTTGCCGTCGAATTCCACGTTGATGACAGAATAGGTGACCGTCAGTGTTCCTGTACTGGTGGCGATATTCGGATCGTTGTTCGTGACCCGGATCTGGCCGGTTCCGGCGGAAGGGCCGTTGGAAAGTGAACTGGAGGGAACCCAGACCGTGATCTGTGTGTTGGTCCAGGTTCGGTAGTCACTTGCTTTGGCCTGGACCCAGCTGGCACCTCCATCGTTGGCATTGCGAAACTCGACGAAACCTGCTCCTCGCGATGCACCGAAATTGGTACCGTTGATGGTAAGCAGGCTGCGGGTGCCGGCGGTGATCGTCGTCGGAGTGAACGAGGTGATAGTCGGGACCGCGTACACCTGATTTCCTGACTGTGTTTGCTGCAAGGCCTGGTTGAGCCGGGTATTTGTAATCAATTCCGTGTGGTACTGCCCGGTGATCTGATGAATGGCCGGATATAGTCCGTATGGAATACTGTTGAATTGTTGAAACGGACTGTTGGCTGTTTTATCAAAGAGGTTGTACATGACCGTACTTTGATGTGCCATGAAGCAGGTATAGAGTGGGCCCTGAAACCGAATGGCCAGGTTCGGAATCTTCGAGTTCGTTTTGAGCATGAACACGCCTTGCTCGCCGACGACCGGCATGAATTCATTGCCTACTTCAATGAGATCAAGTCCATCCTGGCCTCCTTCCGTAAGCAGTGTAACTACCGAGCCTGATAAGCTGCCTTTAAACAGTTTGAAGACACGAATCTGGCTTACCGTGAAGATCATGTTTCGTTCAACATTCCACTTCGACTGGCTGCTGATGATTTCACCTTCAATGATCAGCTCGGACTGGTTGACGCGGTCGGCAAGTGAAATGGGCAACTGCATACAAGCATCTCCTGCTTTCAACCTGGCCGAAATCAAGAGGCATCCAAGCAGCGCCAGTAGGGAGAAAGTACTTTTCCGGGAAAGTGAACCAAAGTTGCTGTTGAGGCGCGGAAAAAGGAATGACTGCAGCATTCCAGGTTTAGAGGTGAGTTTCACGTTTGTGTTGTATAAGATGTAAAAGAAGGAAGAGCGACTAATGTAAGGCATTTTAACGTCATTTTAAACTAGAAAGCCTGAAATCCCTTGCTAGACGCGCTTTTCGGGCTTGTCGGGAACCGCAGCATTGAAGGGAAAGCTAAGGCGCTTCAAAACTTGGCGAATGCGTAGTTTTGCAGGATAAACCCATCGGATGAAAAGCCTATCGAAGTTCCTCCCCGCTTTGTTGATCGTACTCGCTTCGTGCGGAAACACCCAGCAGGGTATTCAACAAGAAGTTCAGACCTATTTGGACGATTACAACAAGAAGTACCGTGAGTTATATACGGCTTCCAGTGAAGGCCAGTGGAAGGTCAATACCCACATCGTGGCGGGTGATACCGTGAACGCTTATGAATCCCGCATTGCCGATGAAGCGATGGCCAATTTTACCGGTAGTAAGGAGAATATCGAAAAGGCAAGAAAGTATCTGGAGCATGAGAAGGACCTGACAGCCTTGCAGGTCAAGCAACTGAAGAAGATCCTGTACCTCGCAGCCGGTAATCCGGAGTCGGCTTCGGAGACGGTGAAGGAGCTTATCCGGGCCGGAACGGCTCAAACGGAGAACTTATACGGTTATAAGTTTTCAATCGACGGAAAGGAAGTCACCCCGAACGACATCGACTCCATGCTCGCCGATGTCAGGGATACGACCATGCGCCGCAAGGCCTGGGAGGCCAGCAAGGCGGTAGGCGCGGAGTTGAAGCCCGGTCTGATGAACCTGCGCGACCTGCGAAACAAAGTGGTGGAAGGACTCGGCTACCCCGATTATTTCACCTACCAGGTTTCCGATTACGGAATGAGCACCGACGAGATGATGAGCCTGTTGGATCGCTTCAACAAGGAACTTTATCCGCTGTACCGCGAGCTCCATACGTACATGCGCTATGAGCTTTCAAAGAAGTATGGGGTAAAAAATGTGCCGGAATTCCTGCCTGCGCACTGGCTGAGCAATCGTTGGGGACAGGACTGGAGTGAGATGGTCACCGTGGAAGGACTCAACCTCGACAGCGCGCTACAGCTGAAAGATGCCGAATGGGTCGCCCGTCAGGGTGAGAAGTTCTATGTTTCACTCGGCTTTCCGGAACTTCCGAAATCATTCTGGGAAAAATCCAGCCTGTATCCGGTTCCGAAAGATGCCGGTTATAAAAAGAACACCCACGCTTCCGCCTGGCACATGGACCTGGAAAACGATGTTCGGTCGCTCATGAGTATCGTGCCGAATGCCGAATGGTACGAGACGGTGCATCATGAATACGGGCACATCTATTATTACATTTCTTACAGCAATCCTGAAGTACCTTACCTCCTGAGGGAGGGGGCAAACCGGGCATATCACGAGGCGCTTGGCAGCATGATGGGTCTTGCAGCCATGCAGCAACCCTTTGCCGCCGGACTTGGCCTGGTTGATTCCACAACCAAGATGGATGAGATGAAACACCTGCTCAAGGATGCCTTGAACTATGTCGTATTCATTCCCTGGAGCGCAGGGACAATGAGTCATTTCGAATATGAACTGTACGCCAAGCGTCTTCCTTCGGATCAGTGGAACAAGCGCTGGTGGGAGATCGTCAGACAGTACCAGGGCATTGTGCCGCCGGTTGAGCGGGGTGAAGACTATTGCGATGCGGCAACCAAGATCCACATCAACGACGACCCTGCACAGTATTATGACTATGCACTCAGTTTTATCCTGCTGTTCCAGGTGCACGATCACATCGCCAGGAACATCCTCAAACAGGATCCCCACGCGACGAATTATTTCGGCAACCAGGAAGTCGGTAAATTCATCGCGGACATCATGCGGCCAGGCAGCAGTGCCGACTGGCGTAAGTTGCTGAAGGAAAAGACGGGAGAAGATCTGAGCGCCCGCGCCATGCTGGACTATTTCAGTCCGCTGATGGATTGGTTGAAAAAAGAGAACGCCGGCCGGACCTATACGTTACCGGAAATGAAATAACAGGCCGCGATGCAGAAAAGTCTGTTGATCATACTTGTCATGCTTGCAGGTTACGCATGCAATTCCGGAGGGTCTGTTTCCGGGGAGGGAAAAGCCGAAGATCCCGTGCGTCCGCCGGCAACATCCCGACCCGCCCCTGCTGAGGCGGGTGTTTGGAGCGTTCGGACCTTTTCCAATTCAGACGGAAATTCCGGCTACGGCTTTGACATCCTGAACGGTGAAAAGATCTACGTGCACCAACCTACGATTCCCGCGGTACAGGGCGTTCGTGGTTTCTCTTCAGAAGCGAATGCGAAAGCCTGCGGCGTACTGATGGTCTATAAGATCCGCAATGGAATCCTTCCGCCGTCCGTTTCAGTCGCGGAGCTGGATTCCCTGGGCGTTTCCCGATAATTACAAGCATTGAAAAAAGGGTGGACTCAGATCCACCCTTTTATTTTATAATAGGCAAGTGCAAGGTATTCCCGATAGCATTTGACCTGATAGTGGAGATGGTTCCAGAACTGGTAACGGAGTTGCAGGCTTTCGCCGACTTCGGGCCCGGGCAATTTGCGGCCGCCCAGTTTTTCCGACCGGTACGTCAACTCTTCTTCCAAGGCTTTTTCAAAAGCGGCGGTTCCGCCCACATTCGAGAAGCCGACTTTACGGAAAGACAACAACGATCGGTAGAGGTGCTCCGGTGAGGTGATGAGGACGATCGGATATTCAGGCAAGCGAATTTCTTCGAAGATGCGTTGGGCTTGTTCGCGCGTGTTATGGCCACGGACTTCCAACAGGATCCGGTTCTCCTTGACTCCCCGCTGAACGAGTTCATCGCGCAACTGACCGATCGCGCTGCCGGACAGGGATTCACCGATTCCTTTGGTCAAGGCGATTTCTACTTCGGCTTCGGGAAAGCGGGTAGCCAGTTCGGCGGTCGTGTAGGCGCGCAGCAGGTTGGCTTCGGAGGGCATGCCGCCGGCTCCGAGGAGGATGATCCGTTTAGGAGCGAAGCGATAATCCGCGGATGTTGTGCCAAGCCGGTAGTACATCCAGAAGGGCAGGGTGGTGAACGACAGGATCAGGATCACCACAAATAATCCGCCCAGGCCGAGCAGGATCCGGCGAGTCCAGGTTAAGGTGCCGGCAATAAGTGCTGCTATCTTCGGATTACGCGTCATGTAACGGTCGATAACGATCGTACCAATGCTGGAATACCAACAGCGCCCAGACCTGCGCGACCGATTCTCCCGGATCGCGACTGAACAGGCGCTTCAGGATCAATGCTACCGCTTCGGGGTCGAAAATTCCCTGATCTGCGAGACGCTCACGTGAAAGCAGGTCTTCGGTGATATGCGTTCTCAATTCGCCGCGGAACCAGTTCAACAGTGGAACTTCGAATCCCTGCTTGCCGCGTCGGTAGAGCTCGTCGGGTAGGAGCTTGCGAAACGCATCCCGTAATACTTTCTTTCTGCCGTTGCCGTCGATCTTATATTCTCCCGGCAGGCGGCTCGCGAAATTGACCACTTCATAATCCAGGAAGGGGGTCCTGACTTCGAGTGAATTGGCCATCGACATCAGGTCGACTTTCGTAAGCATATCGTTGACGAGCACCAGCTCCATATCGTTGCGCAACACATCGTTCAGGGATGTTCCGCCTTTGATAAACCTCGTCAACCGTGTTTTGCGGGCCTGATAAACCCGTTCATCCGTGCTGAAACTGTCATGCATGAACAACTGTCGAACACTGGACTCATCCTCGAAGCCTGCCCATCGCCAATACCGGTCCGTCGCCGACATGCCGGCCCCGGAGCTAAAGCGATCGAGTTGACGGAATCTGTTGGTCCATTTGCCGTTGCGCGAGCGTGGCAGTTGCTTCCACAGTGGTCCCAGGAGCCGGATGGCCGTGGTAGCAGTGCTGTTGTTCCGCAACCGCCATTCAGCGGCGTGCTTGTTGTAGCCGCCGAAAAGTTCATCGGCACCGTCGCCGCTCAGCGCGACTGTTACGTGCTTACGGGTTTCACGGCTCAACAGGAATACATTGAGCGCGCTGGAGTCGGCGAAGGGTTCATCGATGTAATCAAGCGCCGGTTGCAGAACGGAGTAAAGGTCGTCGGTTGTGAGCTTGAATACGGTATGATCGGTTTTATACCGCTGGGCAACGAGCTCCGCAAAGTGGGTTTCGTCGAATTGCGGTTCGTCGCGGAAGCCGATGGAAAAGGTTTTCAGCTTCTTCGTCATCCCGCTGGCCAGCGCGACAATAACAGAAGAGTCGATGCCTCCACTGAGAAATGCGCCGAGCGGAACGTCGGCGACCATGCGTCGTTCCACCGAGCGTTCCAGTAGGTGCAGCAGGCGGTCCTGTGCTTCGTGGTAGCTTGGCGTTGTTTCAAAGGTCGAATCCGGAATCTGATAGTATGCTACCGGTTCATCCACGGAAGCGTTTTCCCCGATGTTTCGGATGACTTGGTAATGTCCGGGTTCCAGTTTTCGAACCCCTTGCAGCATGGATTCCGGCCCGGGTACGTAATTCAACTGAAGGTATTGGAAGAGTGAGACACGATCCAGCCGCACGGGAATTCCCATGCGTACCAGTGCCTTCATTTCGCTGGCGAAGCAGAAACGATCGCTGTCGGTATACGTCAGCAAGGGTTTCACACCCATGCGGTCGCGTGCGACAAACAGCTTACGTTCCGTTCGATCGTAAATGGCGAGCGCGAAGAAACCGTTGACGCGTTGCAGACACGCTGCACCTTCCAGGATGTACCAATGCAATAAGACTTCGGTATCACTATTCGAATGCAAACTGACGCCACGACGAACCAGTTCTTCCCGGTGTTCCCGGTAATTGAAGAATTCACCATTGAAAATGATGGTGTAGCGGCCCGAAGGGTCCGACATCGGTTGCCGGCCCGCGTCACTCGTATCGATGATGGAGAGCCGGGCGTGCCCTAACGACAAACGATCAAAGGTCGCGATGCCGCTCGCGTCAGGTCCGCGTTGTCGTAGGCAGTGCACGGCTTCCTGAATGGTAGAAAGCGTATGGGTGCCTTGAGAAGTGAGGGCGACAATGCCCGCGATGCCACACATGCGTTGTGTTACAAATATACCCGATTGCCATGACCCTTTTCAAATAATTATCGCGGGGACGTGACCATCACTTTTGTAAATTTCGGCCACCAAAACATAAAGAATATGGGCCTATTAAAAGAATTCAAAGAGTTCGTCAACCGCGGCAACGTCATGGACCTGGCTGTCGGTGTAGTCATCGGCGGTGCCTTCGGGAAAATCGTCGATTCGCTGGTTACCGATATCATCTCACCGATGATCGGGCTGGTAATCGGAGAGACCGATTTCGCGGCCTGGAAACTGACCCTCAAAGAAGCCGGTATGAATGCCGCCGGGAAGGAGATTTCCCCGGTCACCCTGAACATCGGAAGTTTTTTCGAGTCGATCGTTGACTTCGTAATCGTGGCTTTCGCCATCTTCATGGTGATCAAAGCTGTCAATAATATGCGTCGGAAGCAGGAAGCAGCACCAGCCGCACCTCCGGCTCCACCTAAACAGGAAGTCTTGCTGACGGAGATCAGGGATTTGTTGAAGAAGTAAGCCTGCAGTTGGCAGAGATCAGTAGGCGGTTGGCGGCAGGCGGAAGGCAGAGATCGGTTAGCAATTGGCAGTAGGCGGTAGGCAGAGATCGGTTAGCAATAGGCAGTAGGCGGTATGCAGTATGGCTGTTGCCTGTTTAGAGCAATCCACCCACTTCAATCTGGGTCTGGAATTTTAGTCTCCGACTAATGAAAAAATAAAAGGGAACAGTAGCGAAGGCTGCTGTTCCCTTTTATTTGGTGCCAGGAGAAGGGACTAGAAATTAGTAATTTGTAATTAGTAATTGGTAATTAGTAATTGGTAATTAGTGATTAGAAATATTTTATTCGCTCCTGCCTTCGCTAAAGCTACGGCAGGCAGGATTCGCTATTCACCATCTACTGTTTACTGTTTACTGTTTACTGTTTACTGTTTACTGTTTACTGTTTACTGTTTACTGTTCACTAAAATCAAAGATGAATGCACTCCCCATAAGCTTCAGCAACTGCTTCCATGATGGCTTCGCTCATGGTCGGGTGGGGGTGAACGGCTTTGATGATCTCGTGTCCGGTGGTTTCGAGTTTGCGGGCCGTCACTACTTCGGCGATCATTTCAGTGACGTTGGCGCCGATGAGGTGGGCGCCCAGCCATTCTCCATACTTCGCGTCGAAGATGACCTTGACAAATCCGTCCGGCGTGCCACCGGCTTTCGCTTTTCCCGAAGCAGTGAATGGAAACTTGCCGACCTTGATCTCATAGCCGGCATCTTTAGCTGCTTTTTCGGTGTAACCGACTGAAGCGATTTCGGGCTGACAGTAAGTACAACCGGGAATGTTCTTGTAATCCATCGGCTCAGCGTGCAGGCCGGCGATCTTCTCCACGCAGGTGATGGCTTCATGCGAAGCGACGTGGGCAAGGGCAGGGGTGTTGATGACGTCCCCGATCGCATAATAGCCGGGCATATTCGTCTGATACCAGTCGTTCACCATGATCCGGCCTTTGTCGGTGGCGATCCCTACTTCTTCAAGTCCGAGGTTTTCGATGTTCGCTGTAATGCCTACGGCCGACAAAACGACATCGCACTCGATGACCGAATTGCCGGATTTTCCTTTGACGTTCACCTTACAGCCTTTGCCCGAGGTGTCGACCGATTCGACACTTGCCTCCGTCATGATCTCGATGCCGGATTTCTTGAAGCTGCGGGCCAGTTGTTTTGAAACGTCTTCGTCTTCGAGCGGAACGATGTTCGGGAGATATTCCACGATGGTGACCTTTGTGCCGATCGAATTATAGAAATAGGCGAACTCGACGCCAATTGCTCCGGAACCGACGACAACCATGGATTTCGGTTGTTGCGGCAGGGACATGGCCTCCCGGTAGCCGATCACCTTTTTGCCATCCTGCTTGAGGCCGGGCAACTCGCGTGAGCGGGCGCCGGTGGCTATGATGATGTGTTTCGCTTCGTAGGAAGTGGACTTGCCGTCGGCAGCCAAGACTTCGACTTTGCGCCCCGCTTTGATCTTTGCAGTCCCGGCGATCACCTCGATCTTATTCTTCTTCATCAGGAACTGGACACCTTTACTCATCGCATCGGCAACGCCACGACTACGCTTGACCATGGCGCCAAAATCCGCTTCGATGCCCGAGGCTTTTACTCCATAGTCTTGTGCATGAAGCAGGTACTCATATACCTGTGCGCTCTTCAACAGGGCTTTGGTTGGTATGCACCCCCAGTTCAAGCAGATGCCGCCGAGTTCGGAACGTTCAATGACGGCTGTTTTCATTCCCAGTTGTGCGGCGCGGATAGCGGCAACATAGCCTCCGGGTCCGCTGCCGATGACGATCAGGTCGTAGTTCATTTCAGTTGATTTTCAAAGCGGGCCGAAGATACCAATTGTCCGGCATTTGATGGGAAGCGCTTGTCATCCAGAGGGTTGAAAAAAAGCAAGAACACCCTCGTCCGGTTTGGAGGTTTTCCTGCGATCTTAGCCGGTCCAATCCCAAGCCGAAACATCCATCAATGCACTATACCTTTTCCGCAGAGCGCCCGAATTCCCGGTACATTGATATTGAGTTCACGACCAGTAATCCGGATGGAGGAGAGGTGTTGCTGCAACTCCCTTCCTGGCGGCCCGGTCGCTATGAGCTGGGTAATTTTGCCCGTAATATTCAGCGATTTCATGTCTTCGATGCGGTTGGAGAATCGCTTCCTTTCAAAAAACTAACGAAAGATTCGTGGCTGGTACACGCCAACGGCGCGGAATCCCTGACGGTGCGTTATAACTATTACGCGGCTCAGCCCGATGCAGGCGCTTGTTGGGTGGACGAAGAGTTCTTTTACATCAATCCGGTTCATTGTTGTCTTTATGTACCCGGACGTTTGCACGAGTCCTGTTCGTTGGAATTCCGGCTTCCGGATAATTACCGGTATGCCACCAGCCTCAAGAGTACGGGGAAGGCCGGCTTTGTTGCCGATGATTTTGATGAATTGGTTGATTCTCCGGTTCTGGCTTCCGCCAGTTTGCAGCACCAGCATTACGATGTGAACGGTTGTCGTTTCCATGTGTGGATACAGGGAGAATGTCAGCCGGATTGGAAACGCCTGCTTGCTGATTTTCGAAAGTTCACGGAGGTACAGGTAAAGACCATGGTTGATTTCCCGTTTACGGAGTATCATTTCCTCGTCCTGGCCTTGCCTTATAAGTTCTATCACGGAGTCGAGCACCTCCGTTCAACCGTTCTGGCCATCGGACCGGGCTCCGAGTTGATGCAACCTTCGGTCTATACGGACTTCATAGGGGTGGCATCGCACGAATTATTTCATGCCTGGAACGTCAAGACGATCCGTCCGGTTGAACTGATGCCTTATGATTATACCACGGAAAATTATTCGCGTCTCGGTTTTGTCTACGAAGGGGTGACCACCTATTATGGCGACCTCTTCCTGGTGCGATGTGGGAGTTATGATGTAGGGCAGTATTTCAAAGAGATCGATCTGCGCCTGCAGCGGCACTTCGATAACTATGGCCGCTTTCATACACCGGTCGCTGACGCCTCCTTCGATACCTGGCTGGACGGCTACGGCCCCGGGATTCCGCATCGAAAGACATCCATATATGACGAAGGTTCCATCCTGGCGTTGATGGCGGACTTGTTCATTCGCCGGAGTACGGGCGGGAAGCGGTCACTCGACGATGTGATGCGTGCCTTGTATGTGGATTTCGGAAAGCGCGGGATCGGTTACTCCGAACGTGATTATATGTCGTTGCTCGAGCTGACGGCCGATGCTCCCATGACCGACTTCTTCATGGACTATGTTTACGGCACCGAGAATTACGAGCCGCTGCTACGCGAACTGCTGGATGCGCATGGTTGTGAACTGCATCGTTCGCCGGCGTTGACGGTCGCAGAGCGTGACTTTGGTTTCAGGATTTACGCGGACACGACGGTTACCCGGGTGAGTGCTGTTGCGCCCTTGTCGATCGCGGACCGCTCCGGTATCGCCAAAGAAGATGAACTCATTTCCGTAAACGGTCAAAAGATCGAAGGTAATCTGGAAAGTCTCCTGGCGGAAGCGGGAAACAAGACGGAGCTTACACTCTTCAGCCCGATGCGTCGCCAGCGGGAAATCACGCTCCAGAAGGGAAATGAGCAGTACTATCACCGCTACAATATTCGCCGGAAGGAAGACACGTCACTCGATTCCGAGTTGTTGTTCCGGGCTTGGACGCAGCGCAGTTTTCGGGATGCCTGATCAGGATTGATAGGCGATAACCGAGATCTCCACGTTGACTTCCTTCGGCAACTTTGAGACCTGAACGGTTTCACGGGCCGGAAAATCTCCCTTAAAGTACTCTCCGTATACCTCATTGACCGTACCGAAATCGTTCATATCCTTCAGGAAGATGCAGGTCTTGACGATGTGCTCGTAACCGAGTCCGGCAGCACGCAGGATCGCTCCGATGTTCTCCATGACCTGGTTGGCTTCCCGGATGATGTTGATCGTCACCAATTGCCCCGTAGCGGGATCAAGGGCGATCTGCCCGGATACATAGAGGAAAGGACCAGCCTTGACAGCCTGACTATAGGGCCCGATAGGGGCGGGAGCCTTTTCACTTTGAATGATGGTTTTCATCGCGCGTCGCTTTACTTTGCCACTTCAAAGCAACGCATTCCGCTCCATTCCGACAACGTCTCATGCGTATCCTGCTGATCGACAACTACGATTCGTTCACCTTCAACCTGGTTCATTTCCTCGAAATGGCCAGCGGCAGTCTGCCGGATGTTGTACGAAACGACGCGCTGGATGCCATCGACCTGTCACGTTACGATGCTGTTGTCTTGTCGCCGGGCCCCGGTTTACCGACGGAGTCAGGTCAATTGATGCCATTCATCGAAAAGGTGATCGGACGATTACCCTTGTTGGGAATCTGCCTGGGTCATCAGGCGATCGTGGAACACTTTGGCGGACGCTTGCGTCAGTTGCAACAGGTCATGCACGGTGTTGCCAACACCTGTTCGATCCTCCAACCGCCGGATCAACTTTTTTCAGGGTTACCGGATCGCGTTCAAACCGGTCATTATCACTCCTGGGTTGCCGACGAAGCAACTTGGCCAGGTTGTCTGCGAATCACAGCGCAGGATGGGGCACAGGTGATCCAGGCATTCGCTCACAACGAATTGAATGTGCGTGGTTTACAGTTCCATCCGGAGTCGGTGTTGACCCCCGACGGTTACGCGATTTTGTGTAATTGGGTCCGGCATCTTTCCTGAACATTTTTCGGGGAATGCCGTATTAATTAGAACTCTTTAAGAATCAATATGTTAGTAATGAAATTTGGCGGCACTTCTGTCGCAGGTGCTGACCGTATTAAAGCTTTGGATTCGATCATTCGCGATGCCCGGAAACCGGCATCCGAGCGGACCATCGTTGTTGTTTCTGCGCAGTCAGGTGTTACCGACGATCTGATCCGGATGAGCAGGATGGCTGCACGCCGCGACCGGGGATATGTGGAAGTATTGGAGCGCGTGCGTCACCGGCACGAAGAAACGGTCAAGTTACTTCGTCTGGGAAAGGATAGAAATCTGGCTGATCAGTTGAAGGCTGACTTTTCCGGATTGTACGATACACTGCACGGGGTCTTCCTGGTTGGAGAACTGTCGGATCGCACGCTCGATTTCGTCAGCGCTCACGGAGAACTCTTGTCTGCCCGTATCATCGCAGCGTACCTGCGTTCGAAAGGGCGATCCGCTGGTTTTCTCGACGCACGGGAAGTTATCCGAACGGACGAACAGTTCGGTAATGCACGTGTGAACTTTACTACGACGAACCGACAGATCGGTCAATGGTTGAAGAAGCACCGTGAGCAGGTGGTCGTCATGACCGGCTTTATTGCATCGACGGCGCGTAATGAAACTACCACGCTCGGCCGAGGCGGCTCCGATTATACGGCCGCGATTGCCGGCGCAGCCACCAAGGCACGGGAGATCCAGATCTGGACCGATGTGGATGGTGTCCTGACGGCCGATCCGCGAAAAGTACGCAAGGCGTTTACGGTACCGACCATGTCGTATCGCGAAGCCATGGAGATGTCGCACTTCGGTGCCAAGGTCATCCATCCGCCGACCATTCAGCCGGCGCTGGAGAAGGGGATACCGTTGCGGATCAAGAATACCTTTCGTCCGCAGTCGGACGGCACATTCGTTTCCCGTAAATCGAACGGTGCGGATTTTCTGATCAAAGGAATCTCTTCCATCGACGATATCAGCCTGCTCACGCTCGAAGGCAGTGGCATGGTCGGGGTGGCCGGCATATCGGCACGCTTATTCAGCGCCTTGAGTCAGTCGAAGGTGAATGTCATTCTGATCACCCAGGGGAGTTCCGAGCATACGATCACCTTCGCGGTCCGTCCCGGTGATGCCGCGCAGGCAAAGGCCGCTATCGAGGAAGCATTTCGATTTGAGATCCGCGACCACCTCATTGAGCAGGTGAAAGTGGAGGAGGGCCTGAGCGTGATAGCCGTGATCGGTGAGAACATGAAAAACACACCCGGCGTCTCCGCCCGGCTTTTCGGCGCGCTCGGGAAAAACGGTATCAGCGTTGTAGCTACCGCCCAGGGTTCTTCGGAACTGAACATTTCAACGGTCATCCGGAAACAGGATCTGGGTAAGGCGATGAACGCCTTGCACCAGGCATTCTTCCTGTCGGAAGTCAAGACGCTCTCCGTCTTCCTGGTCGGCACCGGACTCATCGGTAAAACACTCCTGAAGCAGGTAGCCGAACACCGCGACCACCTGAAGCAGGCCCGTTCCCTGGAGATCGTGATCGCGGGCGTCGCCAACAGCCGGAAAATGTACTTCGCTCCGGATGGCATTTCACTTAAACGCTTGAGTGAAACGCTTGACCGTTCGGGCGAACCGATGGATATCCGGTTGTTTGTCGACCGGATGAAATCCATGAACCTCCCGCAAACGGTCTTCGTCGATTGTACGTCGAACGAATCGGTGGCCTCGGTTTACGGAGACTTGATCGCGTCAAACATCTCGGTGGTTACGCCGAATAAACTGGCGAATGCCGGTCCGTACCGTCAATACCGGAAACTGCACGAACTGGTACGGAAGCATCACGCGAAGTTCTTGTACGAAACCAACGTAGGAGCCGGCCTGCCGGTCATCAACACCCTGCAAAACCTGCTCACGAGTGGTGATCGTATCCGTTCGATCGAGGCAGTATTGTCGGGTACCCTTTCCTATATCTTCAATACCTTCCGGGAAGGCATCCCCTTCAGCGAAGTTGTCAAGCAAGCCAAGGAACTGGGGTATACCGAACCGGACCCGCGAATCGATTTGTCCGGTACCGATGTAGCCCGAAAACTCCTTATCCTGGCGCGCGAAACCGGGTTACCGCTCGAATCCGGTGACATTCAAATCAAACCCCTCTTACCCGCTCGCCTGATGAAGGCCAAAACCGTTGGAGCGTTCCTGTCTGCCTTGCCGGATATCGATGCCGAAATGGAATCACTTCGCGCACGAGCGGCAAAGAAAGGTTGTGTACTTCGTTTCATCGCCCGACTCGAAAACGGAAGAGCCAGCATACAATTGACCGAGGTGGATACCAAACACCCTTTCTACAATTTATCGGGAAGCGATAACATCATCTCTTTCCGGACCGATCGCTACAATCAACGACCCTTGGTCGTAAAAGGCCCAGGCGCCGGCGCCGAAGTCACCGCAGCCGGTGTGTTTGCTGAGATTATCAGTATTGGGAACTATTTTGGCGTTGAATAGCGAATAGCGAATAGCGAATAGTGAATAGTGAATAGTGAATAGTAAACAGTAAATAGTTTAGCGAATCGTATGTTTATTCTGGAACCTCAATTTTTAATTACTAATTACTAATTACTAATTACTAATTCCCGCTTTCCATCGCCCAGCCACTCCGCCTATGCCCAAAACTTCCGTTACCGTTTTCGCTCCTGCTACTGTTGCCAACCTGGGTTCGGGATTTGACGTGTTCGGACTTGCGATCTCGGGTTTGGGCGATTCGCTGCGCATGGAACCCAACACCTATGGGGGGATCCGGATCCGAAGCATAAAGGGCGATGACGGAAAACTCAGCACCGACCCGGAACAAAATACGGCGGGCGTAGCCTTGATGGCATTGCTCGAACATCTTGGCGTAAACCGGGGCTTTGACCTGTGGTTGACAAAGAAAATGCCGATGGGCAGTGGGATGGGATCGAGTGCGGCGAGCGCTGCGGCTGCCGTGGTGGCTGCAAATCACTTGCTGGGCTCTCCTTGTAGCAAGGAAGAACTGGTATACTGGGCCATGCAGGGAGAACGGATCGCCAGCGGTGCTGCGCATGCCGACAATGTTGCGCCTTCCATTCTGGGAGGAATAACACTCGTTCGCACTACGGATCCGTTGGAAGTGCTTCGCTTGCCTGTGCCGTCCCGCCTGCACGTTGCCATCCTTCATCCTCATCTGGAGTTGCCCACATCCGAATCCAGGAAAGCGTTACCCAGGCAGATACCCCTGTCGGATGCCGTTCGTCAATGGGCGAATACGGCTTCCCTGGTAGCCGGCTTGTATGCGAAAGACTTGTCGCTCATCGGGCGGGCGATGGAGGATCGTGTGGCGGAACCTGCTCGCGGTCCACTCATTCCCGATTTCGCCAAGGTCAAGTCGGCCGCGTTGGATGCCGGCGCGCTTGCCTGCACCATCAGTGGGGCGGGCCCTTCCATTGTTGCACTGTGCAGCAGTCGGCCACAAGCCGATCGTGTCGGCGCCGCAATGCGTGAGGTCTATCTGGAAAAGAACTTATCCTGCAGTCTGTATGTCTCGGCCGTTAACCGCAAGGGAACGGTCATAACCAAGCGTTGAACGAGTATGCGCTATTTTTCTACGAAGGATCCAAATCATCCTTTCAGTCTCCGGGATGCGGTATTGTTGGGATTGCCCCCTGACAATGGCCTCTTCATGCCCGAACGGATCCCTGTCTTGCCTCAGCCGATGATCGAAGCGATGCGTTCCATGTCGTTGCCGGAGATCGCTTCGATAGTATCCAAAGCCTGGTTCGGTGACGAAATTCCTGCGTCGGATCTCGAGACCATGTGCCAGGACGCATATCCGTTCGATACTCCGCTGGTACGGTTGCGCGACCAAACTTATATGTTGGAGCTCTTTCATGGCCCAACGCTGGCCTTCAAGGATGTCGGCGCGCGCTTCATGGCCCGCTTGATGGCTTATCTCAACAAAGGTGAATCCAGGAAACTAACGATTCTCGTCGCCACATCCGGTGATACCGGAAGCGCGGTAGCCAGCGGCTTCTGGAATGTTCCGGGAATTGATGTCGTGATTCTTTATCCCTCGGGAAAAGTGAGTGAATGGCAGGAGAAGCAGTTGACGACCTGGGGTAATAACATTACGGCCCTTGAAGTGGACGGGGCTTTTGATGATTGCCAACGATTGGTGAAAGAGGCCTTCCTCGATCCTGAATTGCGTGGTTCCTTGCGACTCTCTTCGGCGAACAGCATCAGCATTGCTCGCCTGGTTCCCCAGATTTTTTATTATTTCCGGGCAGTGGCGCAGCTGCCGACCGGGTCGGCTGATCCTGTATTTGTCGTGCCATCCGGGAATTTCGGCAACCTGACCGCAGGAATCCTTGCCTGGATGATGGGCTTGGGCGTGCATCGTTTTGTTGCAGCGACGAACAGCAACGATGTCGTCCCGGAGTACCTCCACACCGGGGAGTTCAAGCCACGAGCTTCCGTTTCGACCATGTCCAACGCGATGGACGTCGGCAACCCAAGCAACTTTTGGCGGATGACAGCCTTGTTCGGTAACGACCTTGAGGCGATGCGGAAAATGATCTTTGCCGCTACTGCCGACGAGGCCACGACCGCGCGCCTTATGCGCCTGTGTTGGGATGAATGTCATTACCTCACAGAGCCGCATGCCGCTGTCGGCTTGTATGGTTGGGAGCAGTACGTTAAGCAAAATGGTTCTCTGCATCCCGGCATCGTGCTGGGCACTGCGCACCCTTCGAAATTTATCGAAGCGGTAGAGGCGATATCCGGTCGTTCTCCGGAGGTTCCGGGTGCTTTGGCTGAAGTAATCCGAAAAGAGAAACAAGCTGTCCGGATGAAGGCGGAATTTTCCGAATTACGGCGATTTTTACTTGAAAAGTCAAAAATTTAACCAACACTTTACTCGTATTTTATTCTGACTTAACTTTCGCAGTGTAAGGAATTGATTCCGCTCTGAACACTGTGAAATGAAGCGAATTTTATTGCGGCTGCTATTGCCGCTTTTACCGGTTCTTTTTCCAAACCTCACCTTTGCTCAATGGATGATCTTGAGCGATACAACCTGGTCAGGTACGATTCTGGTCGACCGGGAGGTCACCATCAATCCGGGTAAAGTACTGACGGTAGCCGCGGGTTCTGTCCTGAAGATGTCGAAAGGCGCCTCCATCCATGCTTCCGGTGGTGGTGGAGTGCGGCTCATGGGAACGAACGTCTCGCCGGTGCAAGTGCTTCCGGTAATTGCCGGTGAGCAATGGGGAAAGATTGAAGTACGCGATACCGGCAGTGCAGTCGAATATCATTTTGCAGAATTATACGGAGGCCAGACCAAGATCTGGAACGGAGCAACGGCTGATTTGCAAGACAGTTATTTCCACGATTATCACCAGGGAGATGCGCCGATTGTCTTTTCACTCGATGCGCAGTTTGTCTATATGGGTCGCTGTCATGTTTCGAATTACTACGAGATCAACCTTGTTCGAAGCCTTTCCACCGTAGAAGATTGTCTCTTTGAGTTTACCACGGCCGACGCGATCGACTTCGACAATTCCCCGGCAGGTACGGTCATTCGTCGTACCACCATTCGTTATGGACGAGGTACCAACATCGACGCCATTGATTTTGGGAAGGTCGATTTTCAACCACCGGGTTCCATCGGGAAGGTGGAGCAATGCCTGATTCACGACATCAGCGATAAAGGTGTGTCAGTAGGGGAAGGCGCGCAATTCGTGGAGATCACAGGTACCTTGATCTATCGAACGGGCGCTGGTGTCGCTGTAAAAGACAATTCTCATGCGCTGATCCATCAGAATACCTTTTACGATTGTGAATACGCGATCGAGTGCGTGGAGAAAAATGCAGGACTGGGTGGTGGTAAGGCGGAGGCCTATGATAACATCATCTGGTCGCCGTTAGAGGGTCCCTATTATCTCAATTCCACTGGTAGCCTTGAAATGCGCTACAGCGATATTGAAGGCATGACCGACAATTCCCGGCACATCTTTTCCCGTGATCCTTCCTTCCTGGATGCCGCATCGGATGATTATCGCTTACGTTTCGGTTCGTCCTGTCAAACTGCCGGAAGTCACGGTCAGCCGCTCGGAGCCTTGTTCCCGCTGGGCGGCTTACAGGAGGATCCATTTACGCTTCGTCTCGGGTTGCCGAATTCCGTCACCAGTCTTAATGGCGACTCCCTGTTGATGACCTATTGGGCGGCGGGTGATTCGATCCGGTCGGTGGACCTGAAATTCTCCCCGGATGGTGGTTTGACGTGGCAAGTACTGGCACAAGACATACCTGCACAAGAGGAAAAGTGGTTATGGCAAGTGCCGAATACGTACTCCACCCGTTGTGTATTCCAGGTACTCGATCATGATGTTCCAACCAGGATGGCGAAAAATGAACTGCCCTTTACCATCCTGCCGGTAGGCGACACCACGATCAAAGCTGACTTTTCCGCTGAAGCCGGATTTTATCTTCAGCCCGTTACGTTATCGCTCTCCGCGCCCGCGGGTTCTCTCATTTACTATACCCTCGACGGCAGCGAACCGACCGACCGATCCTTTCTGTATTCGGGACCCTTGTCCCTGGCCGGCGACAGTATTCCGCCCGGTTTGCAAGAGCAGAATGTGACGTCCACGACGGAGGCTCAGGCGCCCTATTGTTATGTCAGAACCGCGCCGACAAGTCAGATCGGCCCCAACCCGGTGTTTTGGGCAAAGCCGAATGGTAGTGTCATGCGGCAACAGATCGTTCGCGCACGGGTTTATACGCCCGGTGGAGGACTTGGTCCGGTCAAGACGCGCAGCTACTTCATTGATTCGGCCGCTACCCGCGGAACATTTCCATTACCGGTCATTTCGATTGCGACCAATCCGTCCGGCCTGTTTGATTTCTACAACGGCATCTATATTCCCGGCGCAGCTTTCACCGGATACTCCTTTACAGGAAATTATGAAATGACCGGGCGAATTTCCGAACGACCCATCCATATCGAATATTTCGAGGCAGGGGGCGGAGAGCGCGCGTTCAGTCAGGATGCGGGTCTCCGCGTTCGTGGTCAGTGGATCAGAAGTTTGGGCCAGAAGCCCCTGACGGTCTATGGACGTACGGAGTACGATACCGAAAATGAGTTCGAGTATGCGTTCTTCCCGGGTTTGCGCGTGCCGGGTACTTCCATACCGATCGATGAATTCAAGCGTTTCATCCTGCGCCAGAATGGAAACGAATGGGGTGGTCCCGAAAATGTCATGTGCCGGGACGCGCTGGCGCAGTCGTTGTTCAACAAACTCAACCTGAAATATCAGGCGTATGAATTGACAGAGCTATTCTTGAATGGTGAATACTGGGGTGTTCATGACCTGCGCGAGTTGAACGATGTCAAACATCTATCCCGGATCTACAACATACCCGAAGATTCCCTGGTCATGATGGAGGATAACCTCGACGGACCGTTCCAGTTGATTGAAGGTCACGACGGCGATGTGACTTTATTCCAATCACTCATGAGTACGGTGCACGGCCAGGATATCCGGACCGATTCGATTTATGCCAAGCTCGAGACCATGATAGACGTGGACAACTTCACCGACTATTGGATCTCGACGCTATTCATGAACAAGACCACCGCGGACCATAACCAATTTTACTGGCGGGTGCGAAGCGGAGAAGGGGAGAACAGTCCGAACATGGGGCACGACGGACGGTGGCGCTGGATCGCGGAAGACTTCGACAACGCGTTTTTCAATGCCAACTTTGATATCGTGACCTATCTGCCAACGCATGTACACGACGGATTCATCCGGCGCTTCTGGGAGAACGACAAGTATAAGATCCGTTTCGGTAACCGCTTCTGCGATGTGCTCAATTCCAATTTCCGGGAAAGCCATATCCTGGAAGAGATGGATAAGGCGGAAAATCTTCTATCCCCGGTTATCCAACGGCACATTGACCGCTGGAATACTCCGCGCGATGTAGCATCCTGGCAAAGCGGATTCGATAAGATGCGCGATTTCGTGAACCAGCGCCGCGACTATCTGATGGATGATCTTGCCACGCGACTGGGCTTCACCGACCGTCATGTCCTGACTGTTGATGTATCCTCCCCGCAACATGGCCAGCTTGAGGTGAACAGTCTGCAGATCAATGACCAGCTGCCGGGTGTAAGTAATTCGGTTTATCCGTGGACCGGCATTTATTACCAGGAACTTCCGCTTACGATCACTGCTCATGCCTTACCCGGCTACAAATTCGTGCGTTGGCAGGAAACGGACGAGGTTACCCCCACCATCGTGATTCATGCCGACGTGGACGTTACACGTACCGCCATCTTCGAACGCGACTACGCGCAGTTGCTGACGGACTTCAGTTTGATTCCCAATCCCGTGGTGCGCGGTCAAAATGCCTACATGTCAAAGGCAGAACCGGTTGACGTATTTTCCATGGAAGGGAAATTGGTATTGAAGCATGATGGGTCATCATCCTTTATTTCCACCAGTAACCTTGAAGCCGGTAGTTACTTACTTAAGAATCAGTACGGAGAAATTGCCAGATTGGTAGTGTTCGAATAAGGAAGGGGGCAAATCGGAAGGCGATTTCTATTATTCGACACTCCGTGGATGTCAGGCAACAGATACCTGATCGAATCGCTGAATTCATCAAGAGCAGTCAGATTGCTTCCCTGTGTTTTCTGGAAAGCAGAAGAATTCCCTGGTGCTTCAACTGTTTCTATTCGTTTGACCCGGAAAGGCAGCTGCTTGTTTTCAAGTCGGGTGAAGATTCAATTCACGGTTCGCAGTTGTGTGCGGGAGTCTTAATCGCCGGAACCATTCATTCCAACCCACTCCAGCCGGCCAATATTCAAGGTGTTCAGTTTTCGGGTGTCATTGTTTCTCCTGATTCCTATGCGGAAGCGCCTGAGCGGATTTATCAGGATAGGTTTCCATATTCCGATCAGTTAACGGGTAGGTTCTTTTTTGTTCAACTTCAGTATCTCAAATTCACGGACAATACCAGGAAGTTTGGTGAAAAAGTCCATTGGGGCTCCCGGAACTGAGTTTTCGTATTTCTTTTCGTATTCCGCTGTTTGATTCCACTCATTACGAATTGGGGGAATTGACAATAATTTTAATAGCGTCTAAAATCAATCCAATCATGAGAATAGGAAAGCGGGTACTCTGTTTGTTGTTCATTACGGCGTTAACATCCGGTAGGGCGTCCGCCCAATGTACGATCACAAATGCGACAAGTTGTGTTTGTCCGCCGGGGTCCGGTTCCTCGGATTGTGATTTGTTGCCGGATTTGACGATTAGCTGGTATGGATTGGAAAACTATGCCGGAGGCCCGACAGAATATCCACAAACCGGCGCTGGCGCAGACAATGGACATTTAAGAGTTACTGGTAGTACGCCCAATATCGGTTATGGACCATTTTCAGTACAAGCAGAGCAGAATGCTGAACATTGGTTCGTATGCGGTACGGATACGTTTACAGCTCCCGCTAGTCAGACATTTACGTGCCCCAATGGAGAGGTTGCGAAGCAACTGCTTTGGCAGCGGGTCTATCACAAGTCAGGCAACCAAATGACTTTCAGGGACCGGGTGGCTGGTGCGATGACCTATCAGCAGGGCAGTATGCATGTGGATGATTGGGGACGGATGTCGTTAAGGATTCAGGATCCCCTGGAGCCGGATCCGCTTAAGTGGAGTGTGATTGGATGGGGTCATAAGCAGTCTTTTTGCCTGATGGATTATGGCTCCTGTAGCACCTATCAGGGGCATTGTCGCGATGACCAGTCCGTATTCGGACAAGGAACAGTTTTGCTTAATGCCGATTTCCCGAACTACGGATTGGGTAATTCATACGGATGTTCCGATGTGGAACAGGGCTGCAGCGTTGGCTATACCGATATCTACAGCGAGAGCCTGAATGGCATGTTCATTGAAATTCCTCCAGGAACCTGCAACGGTGACTATTGGATTGTCTATGAATTGGATCCTCACGATTTCTTCGTCGAGATGAATGAATCGAACAATTTTACGATCATGCCCTTTACGCTGACCCAACAGGATGCTCCCGGCAACCCGGTTGCAAGGATCAGTGCTGATCGTAGTACGTTGATTTGCGGAACCGATTCCATAACCCTGACCGCGAATGCAGGTCTTTCCTATGTATGGTCCACTGGTGCTACGACACAATCGATTCGGGTGAGTGCCGGCAGTTATTCGGTAGCCGTTACTACCTATTGCGGGACCGCCACTTCTGATCCTGTCACGATCACGTCCATGGCGGCACCCTTGCCACCTGTTGTGATGGATGATACCGTATGTTCCGGAACCAGTGCGATCTTAAGCGCGGTCGGCAACGACATTCTTTGGCTGGATGCGGCAGGACAGATAGCTGGAACAGGAAACTTGTTGACCACGCCATCCCTGACCGCATCTACCTATTACCAGGCAATTCAACATTTGCACCATCCGGGAGTAATTTCCCATGGAGCAAAACCGGACAATACCGGTGGCGGTAGTTACTTTACCGGAACGCAGTACTTGATTTTTGACGCGTTGAAACCCTTCCTGTTGAAATCCGCGCTTTTCTATGCGAACGGGGACGGACCCCGTACGATCTTTCTATCAGATGCAACCGGAAATACCATCCAGTCGGTCACTGTTAACATACAGGATGGCATGTCGAGAGAGGACCTGGGAATAGAGGTGCCGGTCGGCACCAATCTGCGGCTGGGTGTTTCCGGCACACCGAACCTCTATCGTAACAACGCGGGCGTTACTTATCCGTATGTCCTGCAGGATACCTTATCTATCACCGGTTCCAGTGCCGGGGCCTCCTATTACTACTTCCTTTATGATTGGGAAATAGAGGTTGGAGGAATTACGTGTGAAAGTCAACCAGCCTTATCACAAGTATTTGTTGAAACCTGTACCGGTATTGGAGGTGGGTTGGAAGAGAAATTCAAGCTGACGATCTCCCCCAATCCTTCCGATGGGGTATTTCAAATCAGGGTGAATGGACGTTCGACTTTAGGCGAAATGGGTATGAACGTATTCGATTTGGCCGGAAGGTTGCTCTTTTCCCGTGTGGTTCAGTCTGGTAGCAATGAATGGACTCATACACTCGATCTCGTTGGGTTGCCTGCTGGAACATACCTGTTTACACTGGAAACGAACGAGGGCAGGTTGCACAGACGGGTGATCCTTCGATGATCAGCCGTAAATCCTGAATTCAGATGCCGCTAAAGCAGGGTACGGATTATGCCAGATGGCGGGTGATCAGTCTGGCTTCCGTATATCTGCTGATGGGCTTGCACATTGCGCATTGGAAGATCGCAGGTAAGACTTTAGCGCCGCTTGAATTCAATGAAGTGTTATACACGCTTCATCTTGGAATTCTGACGGCAGGCTTCATTTTTATGGGCCTTGCCATGGTTTCCACCTTGCTCTTCGGGCGATTTTTTTGCTCCTGGATGTGCCATATGCTTGCTCTTCAGGATGCAAGCGCCTGGATACTGAGAAAGCTTAAGATCAAGCCTCGGCATATTCGTTCACGGACATTTTATTGGATTCCGGTTGGGGCTGTGATTTACTTATTCTTGTTGCCGCAGCTGGAACGGATGTTCATGGGGCAACCCGCTGTTTCAATTCATATTGCGGGTGCCTCAAGCAATTGGGCATCATTTGTTACGACAGATTTCTGGAGAAATCTTCCGTCCATTGGCATTACGCTTCTTACGTTCCTGGTTTGTGGAGGATTTGTGGTTTATGTTCTGGGGAGCCGGACGTTTTGTCAATATGCCTGTCCGTATGGAATGCTGTTTTCAGTGGCGGATCGTGTAGCACCCGGAAAGATCCTGTTAAAAGGTAATTGTACGAGCTGCGGCATTTGCACTTCGGTCTGCGATTCACACATCCAGGTTCATCGTGAGGTGAATGCATATGGACGTGTCATGGATACAAACTGCCTGAAAGATCTGGATTGTGTTCAGGTATGTCCTGAAGGAGCGTTGGAATTCGGTTTTGGTCAGCCTTCCGGGTTTTTTACCCGCGTTGCATCGAAGTCGGGCAAAAGAAAATTTGATTTTTCCTGGCAGGAGGATGCTGTGCTATTGATCGCTGCAATCGTATTTATAGTCATTTACAGGGGTTTATACGACGCGGTTCCTTTTCTATTGGCCATTACTCTTGGAATATTACTGGCATTCGGACTGGTAATTTCGTTACGGGTCTTGAAGCGACAGTACGTACGGTTGGGCCCGATCTTGTTGTCGCGTCCCAATCATCGGACCGCACGCGGACGATGGTTCCTGGTCCTCTATGGAGGGTTAATTCTTTTTTCAATCCATAGCGCCATCGTGCATTGGCATACCTGGAGGGGTGAGCAGGCCTACAATCACTTGGCGGGAGAAAGTAGAAAGAACGGTTGGGAGGCTGGAAAGTATGCGGGAACATACCAGACGTCGGTCGAACACTTATCGAAGGCTGAGCAGTGGGGGCTCTATCGTCCTGCAAGTTTGTCGCGGGAGTTGGCTTCGCTGGCGCTACTTCGGAAGGACACCGCAGCAGCTATCGGATATTTCACCAGCCTGCTGCAGGAAATTCCGGAAGATCTGGAAGCCGGACTTCGGTTCGCTCGGTTACTCAAAGCGAAGGGAGAGATTGATAATGCGATACGGATTTTAGAAAAAGTCCCATCAGGTGTAATCGAAACCGACCGTGATCGAATATTAGCTTCTGAAATCGCATTCGAATTGGGCAAATGTTATTCCAGTACTAATCGATTTGATGACGCACGCAGGCTGTTTGAAAAGTCATTGGCCTACCACGACGGGAATAGGGAAGCAAAAGCTGTATTGGGCGTTATCAAGATGCAGGAGGGAAGGTGGAGAGAAGCGGAAGCGATTTTCCGTTCGTTACCACCAAGTCCTGTAACCGATAATAATCTGGCTCTGATTTGCCTGCGCGATGGTCGTTTCGCAGAGGCTGAAACCTTTCTGGAGAGATTCCTGCGTCAGGATCCGGGAAATGTGCAAGCGTTGTACAACCTGGCTATTGTAAGATACCGGCAAGGAGAACGGGCACAGGCCTTGCAGATTTTGAACGATATCCTTTCCAGAGATCCTGTTAACCAAAATGCCCTTGCGGCACGTGACCGCATCCTAAAAGGGGGAGTATCCCTGGCATCAGAAAAATAAACGAATGAAGAAGCAATCGAAGTTGCAATATCCAATTGTACTTGCGCTGAGTTGTATGCTGGCTTCAAGCGCGTTCACCGATCCGCAGATTCCCTGGGTAGCGCCGGAAGCAGTGAATAAAGTGGAGAACGCCCTGCCGCACAGTGCCGAAGTGGTCAGTCTTGGAAAGAAGTTATATGAAAGTACCTGTTGGACATGTCATGGACTTGATGGCAAAGGTGACGGACCTGCTGCGGCAACGCTACGGGTCAAGCCGGCTGACCATACCAGCTTGAAGATTCAATCGGAAAGTGATGGTGCAATTTTTTGGAAGATATCGACTGGGCGAGGCGATATGCAGGCATATAATAAGTTGTTCACGGTCCGGGAGCGATGGGCATTGGTACACTATATCCGCTCGTTATCTTCAAAAAGATGAAAAGACAACCGTTTAATGATTCGCTCATCCTGAGATGGCTTGCCCGATGCATGCTGTTGCTGATCGTCTGGTTACCGGATATCCCCGCCCGGGCTCAACTCGAAGTATTTGACGAAAGCCCGGGAGATAAAGATATGTTCAGGTCTTCCACATTGGTCAATATGCAAACTGTGCAAACGGGAGTCCCTGGATCCTGGGAATTTCATATTCGACACCGTTTCGGGTATGTAAAGGCAGACCAGTCCTTGATCCGGAATTTTCTGGGAACCGACGGTGTGGCGAATATCCGTTTCAGTTTCCAATTTCCGCTTGGCAGTCGGGGTATGCTGGGTATAGCAAGAACAAAATCCGGAAAAACCTATGAGATGGAAGGGAAGTACCGGTTTCTGGATCAATCGACCGACAACCGAAGACCCTTCGCGCTGGCTGTCTACGTCAATGTAGCCTGCATGAGCGACGACTTTCCGCCTGTTTCCCAATTCGCGTATTTCGGTGATGGTCGACAGCGATTCACCTATGAATTGGCGCACCGATTTTCCTATTCTTCCCAACTGATCCTTGCAAGAAAGTTCAAGGAGCGCTTTCGGGCTTTGTTGATTCCGTCCTTTCAATATTACAACCTGGTCACACCGGGCTATCAGAACCATCGGCTCGGACTTGCAGCCGGTGGTTCGGTTGCACTATCTACTAAAGCCTCTGTTGTAGCGGAATATCATTACCGTTTCGGCCGAAAGCCGGAGAATGGTTTGTTCCCTGCGACGCTGGGAATTGAATTCGGCACCGTCGGTCATTCATTTAGCGTCTTCGTGTCGTCTTCGCAGGCGCTGAACACACAGCAACTGGAATGGAGTACACCTTATGATTATACCAATGGGGAATTTCTGATCGGTTTCAATCTGCGTAGAACATTTTGGAAGAAGGCGAAAAATGAGAAGGGCTAGTGGAATGAAAAACAAGCGTCAAAATCGCTGCAGGGTCATACCTCAGCATTACGTCATGCAAATGCCAAGCGGATCCATGCGTAGATTCCTGGTGGTTTTTTTCCTGATAACGGTCATGTTCGGTTCTTGCACCAAGGACCAGGGACCTCTGATCATACAACCTGCGCCGATCCCTGGTGATACGATGATCTCGTTTACCCGGGATATTCAACCTTTGTTTGATGCAATGTGCATACGGTGTCATAATGAATGGCATCCCTTCCTGGATCTGAGGACGTGTTGTTCGTTTGAACAACTCTTGACCTCCGGGCATCTGGCGCCTTATGTCGATTCTTTGGATCCTGAAAACAGTATTTTGATCGGCCGCTTACGCGGAGTGGAATTTCCGCTAATGCCGCCGGATGGAGGACGTGTCTCGGAAGGCATGATCGATACAATCAAAGTATGGATGTTACAGGGAGCACGACCCTGGTGAACCTGTTCGGGATATTGTAGCGTTGCCTGGTTCGAATCAACCACAGTGCGGTTCCGGGCTGGTCACCATTCGCGTTCATGGCAGAGCGCCGATGCCGGAAGGTCAACGAATAGAGTCATAAAAAAACGGAAGCAGCTGATGGCTGCTTCCGTTTTTTGATGGAGGTGGAGCTGGCGGGAGTCGAACCCGCGTCCAAACCGGGAATAACCCCGCTTTCTACATGCTTATCGGCCTTTGATTTTCGACCCGCCGGCTGCCGGACGATGGCGACCTGCAGGCTTAGTCCCGTTGATCTCGGCAGCCGCTACGGAACCTTGCGTCTGCCCACTCACCATGCGATGCTTCCGTACAGGAGACGGGTGAGCAGGTCTCCAGGAAACAGTCGGATCTGGTTAATCGGTCTGATTAAGCAGCCAACGCGTAGTTGGTGTTGCCAACTAATCTTTGAAAGCCGGGATTAACGAGCCTGACTAACGACGCTCGGCATGCTTACGGAACGATTCATCCAGCTGTCAAAACCGGTCAGCCCCATAGGTAGATGCAAAGATACGAAAAGTGGATGAGGCGGTTGGCGGCGGAGCAGAAGGCGGTAGGGGTAGGCGGTAGGCGGTAGGCAGTAGGCAGTAGGCAGTAAGCAGTATGCGGTAGGCAGTTGGCAGCGTTGGTTGGAATGGTTACTGGTTGTGTCTTGTAGGAAAATGCAAAACCCTATCGTTCGAACGGTTCGCTAAGCCGTGATACGAAGGCACATTATTCTTTACTGAAAGAACCTCCGGTACCTCGTTTTCCGCACCTCGCACCTCGCACCTCGCACCACGTCCCTCGTCGCTCATCCCACGTCCCTCGTCTTTCGCACCCGCACCTTGTTCCTCGCACCTAGTCCCTCGCCCCACGTCCCTAACAAAAAAAGCCCCCCATCACTGGAAGGCTTTTAACTATGCTGTCGGGGTGAGAGGATTCGAACCTCCGACCTCCACGTCCCGAACGTGGCGCGCTAACCGGGCTACGCTACACCCCGAATTCCCCGCTGTTTTGGGGACGGCAAAGGTAGGAAAATCGAATAAAATAGCAAGAATGACAAGCCAGGAATGTGATCAGATGCTTTTTGAAACGCTGAATAGTCAGTTGATAATCAACGATGTAAGCTATCGAAATTGCTGGGTGACAAGAAGCTAAAACCTAAAACGGCACGAATAGTCTTTGATCAACGTCCCTGCTCCCTCGACCCTCGTCCCTCGTCTCACGTCCCTCGTCCCTCGTCTCACGTCCCTCGTCCCTCGTCCCTCGTCCCACGTCCCTCGTCTCACGTCCCTCAGTCTCGGTTCGACTTCACTACATCAATTCAGCGAAGGGTCTTCCGGAAAATTCGCCAGTACGGCATAGGAACTTCCCATGGAACGCAGGACTTCTCCCCAGAGGTCTTCCGGATGATCGGAGAAGGCAAATACCTTTTGGCAATTGGATACCAGCCAGGTCTTACTGCGCAGTTCATCGTTTAACTGGTTGGGTTCCCAACCGGAATAGCCGGCGAAAAATCGGATGTCGTCCTTGCCAACCTGATGCGTATCGATCATCAGTTTAAGCATCTCCAAACTACCGCCCCACCAGATACCCGGAAGGATCTCTTTGCTTCCTTCCAGCTTGGCTCCGATGGTGTGGAGGAAGTGGATCGTATCCGTCTGAACCGGGCCGCCGAAATACAGGGGAACTTCGAACGGCGGAAAGTCTTCCAACGCGTCGTTGAGACCCAGATCGGTCGGTTTGTTCAGGATAAATCCTACGGTCCCCTCTTCGCCATGCTCTCCCAGAAGAATCACGGAACGCTTGAAGTAGGAATCCATCAGAAAGGGTTCGGAAACCAGGATACGGCCGACTTTCGGTTCGAGGTGTATCAGCTTACGCATAATCGTTGATCAGGTCAGTCAAGCCCTGGGCCAGACTCCCGGAAGAGTTGAAACCCAAAAGGCTCTCATTTGTTTTTCTCGTAGTTTTACCCCTGTTTTCAGGAGGAGTTCATTCATTCCATAGGTAAAACTTACATCCTGAGCAGGCTGCGAAATTCCTTAAAAAATGGCTAAAAAGCGATCCGGAGCGTTGCAAATAGGTGATAAGATCCCTGCTTTTAGCTTGAAAAACCAGGATGGAAAAACAGTAAATCATTCCGATTTCCTCGGACGAAAACTGGTCTTGTTCTTTTATCCCAAGGATAATACGGAAACCTGTACGAAGGAAGCCTGTAATCTTCGGGATCATTACAAGAAATTGAAGAAGAGCGGATATGAGGTCGTAGGAGTGAGTATGGACTCGGAAAAGTCGCACCGTCGCTTTATCGACAAGTATGACCTTCCATACGACCTGTTGGTGGACGATCAGCAGGAACTGGTGAATGCCTTCAAGGTGTATGGTCAGAAGGTGCTCTTCGGTCGAAAGTACATGGGCATCATCCGGACCACTTTTTTAATCGATGAGCAAGGCCGGATTGAACGGATCATCGAATCAGTAGATTCCGCCCGGCATGCGGAACAAATCCTAACCGAACAAGCATAACCCATGCGTCAGATCAGCGATATCATCCGGCATTTGCGGACCGACTTTTCGGCCTTCGAGTTGAACGAATCGGATGTTGAAAAGAACCCGCTCCGGCAATTTGCGAAGTGGATGGAGCAGGCACTCGAAGCGGAAGTGAACGAACCAAACGCCATGACGCTCGCCACAGTCAACAAGAAGAAACAGCCGGATGCACGCATCGTCCTGCTTCGCGATGTCGACAAGACCGGGTTCACGTTCTTTACGAATTATCAGAGCCGCAAAGGGACACAAATGGCAGACAACAAACAGGCGTGTCTCAATTTCTTTTGGCCGGAATTACAACGACAGGTCCGGATATTGGGGACCATCGAGAAGCTGAGCGCAAAAGCCTCCGATGCCTACTTCAAGACCCGCCCCCGCGAAAGCCAGTTGGGTGCCTGGGCTTCCGACCAAAGCCGTGAATTGAATGACCGGCATGCGCTCGTCGAACGGCTGGAGCTATTGGAAAAGAAATTCGAGGGGAAGGCGGTAGTTCGACCCCCGCACTGGGGAGGTTACCGACTGAAACCGCATCACATCGAATTCTGGCAAGGCCGTCCCAGCCGGTTACACGACAGGATCATCTATGAGCGTTCCCGGAATTCAGGCAAGTGGCGCATTTTCCGTTTGTTCCCCTGACAATAAATCTACGCCGCAAACGTCTGACGAGATACCCCTTCGCAACCACTGCGAGTTGATCCTCCCATGCTGACCCGCTTCTTCATTCTCCTCTTCATCCTCTTGTTGGTCGACCTGTATGTCTTCCAGGGTGTTCGTTTTCTGGTAGCCCAGCGTGCGCCCTCCACGCAACGGATCACCGTCCTGATCTACTGGGCAATCGCCCTATTCGGCTACGGCGTCATGCTGACCGGCCAATGGATCGACTGGCACACCTGGCCGCGGGTGTTTCGCACTTATGCATTCGCGATTGTCGTCATCTTCTACCTATCCAAGATCATCTTCAGTCTGTTCCTGGCCACTGACGACATTCTTCGGGTCTTCCGTTGGGGAGCATCCAAGCTCTTCAGCTCCGGGGATGTTACCGTCGCGGGCGGGATCAGCCGTTATCAGTTTCTGGTACGCCTGGGCTTTGTCGTCGGGAGTATTCCGTTGCTGTCGATGCTGTACGGCATGACCGGAGGCGCCTATCGTTATCAGGTGAAGCGCGTGCGACTGAAGTTGCCGAACCTCCCACCGGGTTTTGAAGGACTGCGGGCTGTACAGATTTCCGACATACACACCGGAAGCTTCCTGGACCGCAAACCACTGGAGCGCGCCGTTGAACTGATCCAAAACGAATCACCGGATATCATCTTCTTCACCGGGGACCTGGTGAACGACCGGCACGAAGAAGCGGTTGAACACCGGGATGCTCTCTCCCGATTGAAAGCTCCTCTGGGCGTACATTCGATACTGGGTAATCATGACTATGGTGATTATTTCCGGTGGAAAACCCAGGCGGAGAAGGCGGATAACCTTGAAAAACTCAAGCGTCTCCACGCCGACTTCGGCTGGAACCTGTTGCTCAACGAGCATACGTTCATCGAACGAAATGGCGATCGCATCGGACTGCTGGGCGTTGAGAATTGGAGCGCGCGCGCGAACTTCTCCCGCTACGGCGACCTTGGTAAAGCGTTGAACGGCTTTACGCCCGCGCCGGTCAACATCTTGTTATCGCACGATCCTTCCCATTGGAAAGCCGAGGTGGTGAATCATCCGTTCATTGACCTGACCCTTTCCGGACATACCCATGGCTTCCAATTCGGTGTTGAGATCCCCGGTTTCCGGTGGAGCCCGGTTCAATATGTGTATAAGGAGTGGGCCGATTTGTATGATGCCGGACGCCAGCATTTGTATGTGAACCGCGGACTCGGATTTCTCGGTTATCCGGGACGTGTCGGTATCTTGCCGGAGATTACCGTATTTGAGTTCAGCCGCGCATGAGCATGCTCTCCAACAATCAGTTGAAGTGGGTCCGGTCCCTGCACCAGAAGAAATTCCGGGAGGAGGAGGGATGCTTCCTGGCCGAGGGTAATAAGGTGGTGGAAGAAGCTTTGCAGACCGGAATGACGGTCAGCCTGATTGCCGGTACACCTGAATTCCTGCACCGGATGAAGTCGCATCCTGCTGCTTCGGCCGGAATCGAATTTGTGGAATGTACCCGCCAGCAATTGGACCGCATGTCGAGCCTGAGTACAGCACCGGACGGCTTGGCGGTTATCCGGAAGCCTGCAACTTCTCATGACGAGGTTGTTCCGTCAGATCATCTTGTGTTGGTTTTGGATGGAATACGAGATCCCGGGAACCTGGGAACCATCTTGCGTATTGCAGATTGGTTCGGTTTACCCTCGCTTGTCGTATCAGAGGATACGGTGGAAGAGTTCAATCCCAAGGTCGTGCAAGCGGCGATGGGATCGCTCTTCAGAACCAAGATCCGTCGCACAAAGCTGGATACCTTTCTTGCGGCATACATCGCCGCAACCGCTCATCCGGTACTCGCGGCAACGATGGATGGACCGGACTTATTCAAAAGCCGGTTTCCGAAAAGTGCCTGCCTGGTATTGGGAAATGAATCGGAGGGAATTCGTCCGGAGGTCTTAAGTTGTTGTACGGAACGAATCTCCATACCGGGATACTTCAAGAGCGGACAGGGCCCCGAATCGCTCAATGTAGCAGTAAGTTCCGCTGTGCTGCTGGCCGAATACCGGCGCGTGCATCCGGATCAGTGATCAGCCTCTTCTTTTGACCAATTGCTCGGCACAGCGCTCACCGTCCATGGCCGCTGACACGATTCCACCGGCATATCCCGCTCCTTCGGCACAAGGGAAGAGTCCCGCGATTTGCGGATGCATGAGCGTTTCCCGGTCTCTCGGAATCCGCACAGGCGAAGAGGTCCGGGATTCGGTTGCGACCAGCACGGCTTCGTTCGTAAAGTAGCCTTTCATCTTCTTTCCGAATTGCTTCAGTCCTTCGCGTAACGCACTGGACACCGTGGTGGGTAATACTTCGTCGAGCTTTACCGGACGAATTCCCGGTAAGTAAGAGCAATCGGGCAGATCGCGACTTGCCTTGCGTTCACAGAAATCGATCAGGCGCTGGGCAGGCGCCACCAATTTTCCTCCTCCGGCCCGGAAGGCTTGCTGTTCAACTTCGGCTTGAAATCGCAAGCCCGACAATGCGCCAGCAGCATCATAGGGAAGAAAATCCGCTAACCCAACGCTTACCACCATGCCGGAATTCGCGTAGGGGTTATTGCGTTTGGAAGGTGACCAGCCGTTGACCACCACTTCACCCTGCGCGGTGGCGGCCGGTGCGATGATCCCACCCGGGCACATGCAAAAGGAGTAGACACCGCGGTCATCCACCTGACAAGTCAGCGAATAACTGGCGGGCGGCAGCCAATTGCTGCGTACGGGACTATGATACTGGGCCGCATCGATGATGCCTTGCGGATGTTCCACCCGGACACCAAGGGCGAACGGCTTTGCTTCCAGGAGTACGCCTTTCCGAAAAAGCAATTCATACACATCACGTGCTGAATGCCCCGTTGCCAGGATCAGGTCCTGTGCCGGCAGTTCAGTCTCCGTGCCGGTTTCCACACTGGTCACCGTTACAGTCCGAAGTCGCTGCTCAGTTATTTGGAGATCGGTCAATCGTGAAGAGAAGCGAATTTCTCCTCCCGCATCGAGGATGGTTTGACGAATTGCCTGCACCACCTGCGGCAATCGGTTGGTGCCGATGTGCGGATGCGCATCGATGAGGATGGAAGGATCGGCGCCGTGGAGTACCAGGATCGACAAGATGCGCTGAATGTCGCCTCGCTTTCCGGAACGTGTGTATAGCTTTCCATCGGAATAAGTACCCGCGCCGCCCTCGCCGAAGCAATAGTTGGAATCCGGGTCGACTTCACCCGCGCGGTTGAGTAAGGCAAGGTCGCGTCGGCGGCTACGAACATCCTTGCCGCGTTCTATCACGAGCGGGCGATAGCCCAGTTCGATCAGCCTCAACGCTGCGAACATTCCTGCCGGGCCCAGGCCAATGACAACGACGGTTGGTGCGTTGGATACGTCTTTCCTGAATTGATAGAGGGTGGAAAGATCGACGGGAGGCGCCGGCAGTTCGTCGACATAGGCATCCACGAATAACCGTATGCGAACCTGTCGGCCACGGGCATCGATGGAACGCTTGCGCAGTACCAGCCGAATGCGGGAGGGCGGTACCCTGAGCAGCGAAGCCGCCTGCCGCATTTGTGCCGATTGGTCTGCCGCCTCTTCGGGAAGAAGGACCAGCTCGAGCGAATGAATCATAGTGGGATGGCCCGGAAGGCCTGAAGCTTATTCGAAGTTGAAGGTCAGGAAAAAGATCTTGGAGTTCAAGGCGTCGATAGGCGAACTGTAGGGAGTATTCTCCCGGACAAGCAAATTCGGAAGACCCTGGAACATTTTGATCTCCGGAGAGAACTTGAAATATTCGAGATAAAAGTCGAACCCGATCCCGATCTCGTAGCCATAGTCGTTTCGGCTGAGCTTGATAATGTCCTTATCCTTCTGCTTCACTTTGGCTTGGGAGACCATGTCGATCGAGTAGCGCCCGCCGCCGAGCACGTATACGCGGTAATTGTTCACCCGTCGACTTTTGAATTTCAGCATGACGGGGAACTCCAGGTAGGTGGACTCCACCTGCTTCACGACCGTGGCGGTTCCGCCGGCCGGGTACACGAAGTCATACACCAGTCCACGCTGGCAAAAAGACAGTGCGGGGATGAAACGCAGGTCAAAGTGATCGCCGATCCTCAAGTTCGAGATGATCCCGAGATTCAAACCCGTCACCGGATCCGGATCGACGCGATAAATGCTGTCCCGATTCATCAGATCGTCGGCCAGGTTCACCCGGAAGTTCGCCGAGTTGATGCCCAGGCTGAAACCGAAGTGGATCTTTTGCTTGTCGTAACGGCCCAGGTTCAACGGCTGTGTGTGTAACTGCGCACGGGAGTCGGTCCACTGCAATACGAGCAGCAAGCCGGCCAACACTGTTATGTTTTTGAATCCGCGCAAAACGATCAGGGCTTGAAACCGGTATAGATGGAAACGACGCCGAAGGTCATAGGCTTCACAACGGTCTTTTGAAATCCGCAGGATTCCATGATGCGTAGAAAATCCTGACCGGAAGGGAATGCGGCAATGGATTCGTGAAGGTAGGTGTACGCCTGCGGATCTTTGGAAATCTTGCGTCCGAACCAGGGAGTGATCCGGGTTGAGTAGAATTGGTAGAGGCGATTCATCAGGGCGTTTCGCGGCTGGGAAAATTCGAGGATCATGACAACTCCGCCGGGGCGTAAGACCCGGAGTATTTCCCGGAGGCCGTCCTGCAGGTGCTCGAAATTCCGGACCCCGAAAGCAACGGTCACCGCATCGAACTTATTGTCGTTGAAAATAAGCTTTTCCGAATCTCCTTCCAGCAGGTGAATCTTGTCGCTGAGTCCTTTTCGCTTCAGCTTCTCACGACCGATGCGTAGCATGTCGACCGAAATGTCAACTCCGGTAACCTGGTCGGGATTGAGTTTCAAGGCTTCGATCGCGAGATCCCCCGTACCGGTGGCGATGTCGAGTACCTGACGCGGTTGATGGGGGCGGAGGGTGCGAATGGCTTTTTTACGCCATACCCGATCGATCCCGAGCGATAGAAAGCGATTGAGAAAGTCGTACCGCCACGCGATGTTGTTGAACATGCGTGCGACCTGATCTTTCTTCGCTGCATTCGATTCCTTATACGGTCTGACCGTCGTTCCCATCAGGCACCGAGTTTGAGTCGCTTCGCTTCGCGGAATAATTGTTCCTTATCGACCGGAACAACGCCCACGGATTCGCAAACCAGTCCACCGGCGAGATTCGAAAGGCTGGACAACAGCGTGGGCGAAACGCCCAGTGCCAGGCAACAAGCCGCCACACTGATGACCGTGTCACCTGCGCCGGAAACATCCGCGATATTCCGGATATGTGCAGGCACGAGGAGTTCCTCCGTTCCGTCGGAATGCAGGATGCCTTTTTCGGAGAGGGTAAGCAAGACCGAGCCGAGCTGGAGATCCTTGCACAATTTGCGAACCGCTGAACTAATGGCGTTCAGGTCATTTTTATCAAGATCCAGCTTCATGCCTTCCCGGAGTTCCTTCAGATTGGGTTTCAAGAGGGTAACATTCCGGTAGTGGTTGAAGTTTCGTTTTTTGGGATCCACTGCGACGGGGATGTGGCGGGATCGTGCCATGCGGACCACGGCCTCGATCAGCGCTTTGTTGATGATCCCTTTGTCGTAATCCTCAAATACGATGACATCGACTTTACGGACATCGAGAAAACTCTCGATACGTCCGAGTAATTGCTTGCGTTCCGCGACGGGGATATCCGAATCCGATTCTTCGTCGACCCGCAGCATCTGATGGTTGTTGCCGATCACGCGCGTTTTAACGGTGGTCGGACGATCCGGCGACTGCACGATCCCTTCGGTGCTGAGACCGAGTTGTTGCATCAGCTCGATGAAGTCCCGGCCGTTCGTATCGCTGCCGATGACCGAGCAGAGCAGGGGCGTAGCACCAAGAGCGCGTACGTTGATCGCCACGTTGGCGGCGCCGCCAAGCCGGTTTTCCTTCTTGCGGATGGATACGATCGGAACAGGTGCTTCCGGCGAGATCCGGTCCACGTTGCCCCAGAGGTACGCGTCCAACATCACGTCGCCGATCACGAGCACGTTGAGCTTTTCCATGGACCGGAAAAGCGTATCGATGGCGGAGGTTTTTCGGGTAGCCATGACAAATGATTCGTTACCGGTGACAGGATGGACTGTCTCCCGGAAATTAGCGAAGTTTCGCAAGCGCGTCGCCGATGCGGCGCACTGCTTCCTTCAGCTTGTCGTCGGATGCGGCATACGAAAGGCGGAAACAATTCGGAGCGCCGAACGCTTCGCCGGTCACGACGCTGACATGTCCCGTGTTCAGCAGGTACATGCAGAGGTCGGTCGCGTTGTGAATGGTGGTGGTGCCATCCGATTTGCCGAAATAACTGCTGATGTCGGGAAATACGTAGAACGCGCCTTTCGGCTGATTCAGCCGCAGCCCCGGTATTTTTTTCAGCCCTTCTATGACAAGGTCGCGACGGCGTAGAAACGCGTCACGCATGTCGAGTGTCGGTCGGTTGTCGAGATTCAATGCAGCTTCCGCGGCTTTTTGCGCGATGGAAGATGCGGCTGACGTGAATTGTCCCTGCATCTTGTCGCAGGCATCGGCGATGAACTTCGGTGCACCGATATAACCGATCCTCCAGCCGGTCATGGCGTATCCTTTGGAAACGCCATTCACGATAATCACCCGGTCACGGACAGACTCGAATTGGGCGATGCTCTGATGGGCATCGAGAAAATTAATATGTTCGTAGATCTCGTCAGACAGAATGTACACCTGCGGATGACGCGCGAGTACCTTGGCAATGGCTTCCAACTCTTCCCGGGTATAGACCGATCCGGTCGGATTGCACGGAGAGGAGAAGATGAGCAACTTGGTACGCGGTGTGATAGCGGCTTCCAGTTGCTCCGCCGTCATCTTGAAGTCTGCCTCAACCGTCGTGTTCACCGCCACCGTTTTTCCTTCGGCTAATTTGACGATCTCGATATAACTCACCCAATACGGTAATGGGATAATGACTTCGTCGCCGGGATTAACCAGGCAGAGCACCACATTGGCAATGGCCTGCTTTGCGCCGGTGGAAACCACGACCTGGTCGGGTTTGTAGTCAAGCTGGTTTTCCCGTTGGAATTTCGCCGAGATGGCTTTCCTCAATTCCGCGTAGCCAGCGATAGGAGGATAGAATGTGAAGCCATCGTCGATGGCTTTCTTGGCCGCTTCCCGGATATGTGAAGGGGTCACGAAGTCCGGTTCACCTAAGCTGAGGTTGATGACGTCGATACCCTTGGAAGCGAGTTCCCGGCTCAACTTGGCCATTCCGATCGTCTGACTTTCAGCCAGTTGCTGAACCCTCTGGGATAAAGAAGAGGTACTCATAGAAGCTTGCAAACCTACGCAGATAATAGGAATCATTACCCCCGGCGAAGGCCTTTTGTTTCACACTTTGCTCAAATAATACGTCAGAATGGTTTGTGTACTGTAATACAGTCAGTTACAACGTTTCTGGAGGTCATTAAATTCGCATTTTTTGGACGAAAATCTCATTTTGTCAGCGTATTCTTGCTGGCACGGAATTCGACCCGTCCCATGGCGTGCCTTTGTGGTGGAATGCACTGCCACTGTGACGCATTATTCTCCATTATGATCCAAAATGACAACAAGCAACTGCCGCTGCAACTCATGAATATACTCGACGACGACTCTGAGTTCATACCGCTCATGTCCCAGGAGGACGAGGACAACATGAACCAGCAGGAGATGCCGGATGTGCTATCCATTCTGCCGCTCCGGAATACGGTGTTGTTTCCCGGCGTGGTCATTCCGATCACCGTGGGCCGTGATAAGTCGATCAACCTAATCAAAGACGCTTACAAGGGCGATAAGGTGATCGGCGTGGTGGCGCAACGTGACGTGAGTATCGAGGATCCGAAGGTCACCGATCTGCACAGCATTGGAACGGTTGCCAATGTGATGAAGATGCTGCGTATGCCGGATGGAAATACCACCATTATCATTCAGGGTAAGCGACGTTTCCAATTGGAGCAACCCGTTCAGACTGAACCCTACATCCGTTGCAAAGTCCGTTCCTTCCCCGAACCGGCGGTTCAAGGGGATGACAAGGAATTCGGTGCTTCCGTTTCTTCTTTGAAAGACATGGCGCTCCAGATCATCCAGCAATCGCCGAACATTCCGTCCGATGCGGCCTTCGCCATCCGGAACATCGAAAGTCCGAGCTTCCTGATCAATTTCATCTCGTCGAACATGAACCTCGATGTGGTCCGGAAACAGGAATTGCTGGAGATCGCCGACCCGAAGCAACGCGCCATGCGCGTATTGGAACATTTGGGCAAAGAGCTGCAAATGCTGGAAATGAAAAATCAGATCCAGAGCAAGGTAAAGACCGAGCTGGACCGGCAACAGCGGGAATATTTCCTGAACCAGCAGTTACGGACCATCCAGGAAGAACTGGGAGGCTCCACACCCGACCGTGAAGTGATGGAGCTTCGCGAACGGGCCAAGCAGAAGAAATGGAGCAAAGAAGTGAACGATGTATTCCAGCGCGAATGCGACAGGATGTCGCGCATGAATCCGGCTGCTGCGGAATACTCGGTTCTGCTGAATTATCTCGAGTTGATGCTCGACCTTCCGTGGAACGAATTCACGCAGGATAATTTTGATCTGAAGTTCGCTCAAAAAGTACTCGACAAGGACCACTACGGACTGGAGAAGGTAAAGCAGCGCATTCTGGAGTACCTGGCCGTCCTGAAGTTGAAACGCGACATGAAGTCGCCGATCATGTGCCTGTACGGCCCTCCGGGTGTCGGGAAAACATCGCTCGGAAAATCGATTGCCAAAGCCTTGGGCCGGAAGTATGTTCGCATGTCGCTTGGCGGCCTGCGTGACGAGGCGGAGATCCGCGGCCACCGGAAAACCTACATCGGTGCCATGCCTGGGCGAATCATTCAGAATCTTCGGAAGACCAAATCCTCCAATCCGGTCTTCGTACTTGACGAGGTGGACAAACTGGGAAACGACTTTCACGGCGATCCATCATCCGCCTTACTCGAAGTGCTCGATCCGGAGCAGAACAATTCGTTCTACGATAACTACCTGGAGGTCGATTACGACCTTTCCAATGTCCTTTTCATCGCTACTGCGAATTCCCTGAGTCGGGTACAGCCGGCCTTGCTTGACCGGATGGAGATCATCGAAATCAACGGGTACACGCTGGAAGAGAAAGTGCAGATCGCCATCCGCCACCTGCTGCCGAAGCAACTGGAGGCGCACGGCCTGAAGAAGGACCAGCTAAAGTTGTCGCCGAAAGTCATCGAGCACATCATCGAGCGCTACACCCGTGAGTCGGGCGTACGCGGTCTGGAGAAGAAGATCGCTTCCGTGGTGCGGGCAATCGCCAAGTCGGTCGCGATGGAGGAAGAATATGAACTCGCCGTCTCGGTGGAAGCGGTCGGCAAGATACTAGGCCCTCCGATCTTTCAGCAGGACAAATACCAGGGCAACGAGAACGCGGGTGTCGTTACCGGACTTGCCTGGACTGCAGCGGGCGGGGATATCCTCTTCGTGGAGACCAGTCTGAATCGCGGACAGGGAAAACTGTCCATCACCGGCAATCTCGGGGAAGTGATGAAGGAATCCGCCGTGATCGCCATGGCATTCCTCAAGGCCCATGCTCAGGAACTCGGGATCGATTATCGCGTGTTCGAACAATGGGACATCCACATCCATGTTCCGGAGGGAGCAACACCCAAGGATGGCCCATCGGCCGGCATTACCATTCTGACTGCGCTTACATCAGCCTTCACGCAGCGGAAAGTCCGCAGCAACCTGGCCATGACCGGTGAAATCACGTTGCGTGGAAAGGTATTGCCCGTGGGCGGAATCAAGGAGAAGATGCTGGCGGCCAAGCGTGCGGGCATCAAGGATATCATCCTGAGCGAAGAGAACCGGAAGGATGTGGAGGATATCCGAAAGGATTACATCAAGGACCTGCGCTTCCATTATGTTTCCGATATGATGGATGTAGTGCGCTATGCACTGCTGAAAGAGAAAGTGCGCGACGCGCTGGACATCCGATTCGAAGACAACGGGCAGGAAAAGAAAAAGAAGGTGAACGCTTCCTGACCGAGAGCCAATCCGTTGAAAGCCCCGGAGTATCGTACGATTCCGGGGCTTTTTATTTCCATCAATGCATGAAATCCACCTGCACGGTTTCGATACCGATCAGGTGCAATTCGATGTGTCGTTCTTTCGCTTTCAACGCGAAATCGCTGATGACTTCCCGCACATCGTAGTCGATGAAGTTGCTGTTCGCACCATCAATCGTCAATACGGTGTAGGGTTCGATCTTATCCAACAACTGCGCGATCTTGACCTTGTTCAAGAATGTGACATTCGTATTCAGCGTGATGTACACATGGTCGGTTTCATGCCGCTTGGTGCGTTCAAGACGAAATTCCGCCTGGAAATTATTCTGCACGATAAAATAAACGGACAATAACAAGCCGATGCTGACACCGATTATGAGGTCGGTCAGTAGGATGACGACAATCGTAAGGATGAACGGAAGAAACTGGGTCATTCCCTGCCTCCAGATGTTCCGATAGAGGCGGGGAGGCGTCAGGTTGTAACCGGTGAAGAGCAGGATGGCTGCTAAAGCCGCGTAGGGGATCCGGTTGAGCAGCGACGGGATCAGGAGCACGGCGAGCAGCAAAAAGACGCCATGCATGAACGACGACCAGCGGCTCCGTGCCCCGGCCTGAACATTCGCGGCACCGCGTACGATCACAGCGGTCATCGGCAGCCCGCCCAGCACCCCGCAAAGGATATTGCCGGTTCCCTGCGCGATGAGTTCACGGTTCGGCGGCGTGATGCGGTTATGGATGTCTAACTTGTCGATCGCTTCCACACACAGCAGTGTTTCCAACGAAGCAACCAGACCGATCAGCAGGCCGTCCCGGATCGTCTGTTCCCAGGAACTGATACGATGATAATCCGGCCACTGAAATTCCTGAAAAAGGTTGGATGGAATATTCACCAACTGCGTAGGTTTTAGTGCCCCACTATCCAGAAGGGAGAAAAGTTCGTTGCACAGGACCCCGATCAGCACGGCCAGCAGTGGAGCCGGAATGCTCTTCGCCCAGGGTTGTTGCAACCTGCGGAACAAGGCAAGCGTTCCCAGGCTGCAAAGGGTGATGATGATCGCGCTGCGGCTGATGTGTTCGTTCAAATCAAGCAAGTTCGACAACACGTGTTTCGACTGGAAGAGCTCGAGAAACCCACTCGACCAGAAATCGGGCTGATTGTAACCGATGGAAACCGGGATCTGTTTGCTGATCAGGAGGATCCCGATGGCGGCGAGCATCCCTTTGATGACCGCGGATGGAAAGAAACGGGCGATCGTACCCAGGCGCAGCACGCCAAGACCCACCTGGAACAGCCCGGCGATCATGACCGCGAAGAGGAAAGATCGGAAGTCGCCATGAATGGCAATGGAGGCTGCAACGATGGTGGTCAAACCCGCTGCCGGCCCCGAAACGCCGAGGGCGGATCCGCTCACGAGTGAAACAAAGAGACCGCCAACGATGCCGGAGATGATTCCGGCATACAAGGGCGCTCCGGAGGCAAGGGCAATGCCAAGGCAGAGTGGCAGCGCGACCAGGAATACATACAATCCGGCGGGAAGGTCGTGCCGGAGAAAGAGCTTGCGTTGATAGCGCTGCCTTCGTTGTCGGGCCAGATCACGCATTGGACAAGTGTAGTAAGACCGCTGTCTTGATGAATAAAAAAAAAGCCCCGCTCGAGGGCGGGGCAGAAGATCAACCTCTCATGGAGATCATGAATTCTTCGTTTGTTTTTGTTCCCCGGAGCTGTTGCAGGAGGAATTCCATCGCTTCCAGCGGATTCATGTCGGCAAGGTGATTCCGCAGGATCCACATGCGCTGAAGCATTTCCTTGTCGAGGAGCATATCCTCGCGTCGGGTGGAGGATGCGACCAGGTCGATTGCCGGGAAGATGCGCTTGTTGGCCAATTTACGGTCGAGCTGCAGTTCCATGTTACCGGTACCTTTGAATTCCTCGAAGATGACTTCGTCCATACGGGATCCGGTATCGATCAGGGCCGTCGCGATGATCGTGAGGCTTCCGCCGTTTTCGATCTTTCGCGCGGAACCGAAGAAGCGCTTCGGTTTGTGGAGCGCATTCGCTTCGACGCCGCCGGAGAGCACTTTTCCGGATGCAGGGGCTACCGTATTGTATGCACGGGCAAGTCGGGTGATGGAGTCCAGAAGGATGACGACGTCATGGCCACATTCCACCAGGCGCTTGGCTTTCTCCAGCACGATGTTGGCGATCTTGACGTGACGCTCTGCCGGTTCGTCAAAAGTGGAGGCGACGACTTCGGCTTTTACACTGCGGGCCATGTCGGTTACTTCTTCCGGACGTTCGTCGATCAGCAGGATGATCATGTACACTTCCGGGTGATTCGACGCAATGGCGTTGGCGACTTCCTTCAACAGCATCGTCTTACCGGTCTTCGGCTGAGCGACGATGAGTCCGCGCTGACCCTTACCGATCGGCGTGAACATATCCATGATACGCGTGGAATAGGTTACTTGCTTGCCTTCGGCCAGGTTGAGTTTTTCGTTCGGGAAGAGCGGTGTCAGATAATCGAAGTGAACCCGATCGCGAACCACAGCGGGATCCAGACCGTTGATGAGTTCTGCCCGGATCAGGGGGAAGTACTTTTCACCTTCACGGGGCGGACGAACAAGGCCTTGGACGGTGTCGCCGGTTTTCAAACCGAAGTTTTTGATCTGAGCCTGGGAAACGTAAATATCGTCCGGTGAGGTGAGGTAGTTGAAATCGCTGGATCGTAAGAATCCGAAACCGTCTGGCATGATTTCCAGGACGCCTTCACATTTGACCAGGCTTTCATTTTCCACCTGGGCGTCCACCTGGGTTTCCGGAGCGCGGAAATCGCGACGTTGCTGACGGAAGTTACTATTGCGATCGAAGTTATCCCGGTTCTGTTGCCCTTGTTGTCCGTAAGGCTGTGGCCGCTGATCCTGGTTCGGATGACGCGGTTGCGACGGTTGTGGTGTCGGTGCAGCTTCGGCTGGGACAGGAGTCGGGGGCGGCGGTGGCGGAGTGGGGTTCGGGTTTCGAGCCGGTGCGACTTTAACGGATGGTTCCAGCGCTACCGGCGCCGGAGCGTCTGCAGCGGCGGCACCGGGAGGTACGCGACGCCGCTTGGGCCGGGAACCGGCACTGTCGCTTTCCTTGGCGGCCGGGGCAGCAGCCGGAGCTGCAACTTTGACGGATTCCGCTTTGGCGTTGCTGAACTTACCCACCAGGGATTCCCGGATGGAGTTACTCGCAGTCGGATTGAGCGCCTGTTGGTCGAGGATCTTGTAGATCAACTCCTGCTTCCGAAGTTCATCGTAGTTCGGAATGTTCATCAACCGGGCAATCTCTTTCAGCTCGTTAACGAGCTTGTCATTCAATTCAAGGATATCGTACATGAAAATACTATTGGTGAAATACGAAGCGCAGATTCGCGTATACGTTCAGGATATAATCGGGGGAGACCGGAAAACCGGGTGGAATTTTCTCCGATAGGAGAGAAGTACTCAGAAATAACGGGGATGAATCAGCTGAACTATAGGAAAGGGAAGAGGATGTAATCGAAATCGCTTCCCGGGCGCTAAATTCATCACAAGTATAGGTGCTTTTTTCAATTGGTGCAAACAATTTATGAACAAATTTTGCAGATTTTGAGGCTGAGGTAACCGATTTGCCCTTTTAAATGGGTTTATCATCTTTGTCCCCGATCCATCCGTCTATGATACAACGCATCCAAACCCTGTTCTTCCTTGGCGTCGTCCTGATATCCGTCTTACTGATCTTTGTCCCGGTATACGAATTACCGGATATCCAGGTACCGCCGAATCCGGATGGCACTCCGGCAATAAAGGCGATTTCCATTGCCAACAACGCGCTACTGATGTTGCTCAACGGCGCGGTCGGGGTCTTCGCACTCGTGGCTATTTTTCTTTACCGCAACAGGAACCTCCAGGCGCGCATCGGTAATCTCATGCTGCTCTTGCTTTGTATCGAAGTTGGCTTGCTGTTTTTCGTGGCCGATACGATGGCAACCAACCTGGATCAACGGCTCCATTACCGTTATGGTAGTTATCTCCCGCTGGTGTCGCTGCTCTTTACCTTTCTGGCGGTTCGCTTTGTCAAGCGCGATGAGGCCCTGGTACGCTCTGCTGACCGGTTGCGGTGAACGGTTAGGGCTCCAGCGACCCGCGTAAACCGATTTCGACAGCCTGGAGTTCCCGGATCGATTTTCCATCGACAACGAACTCCAGCAGGGTGCGGACTTTGTGAAAGCCGTGCTTGCCGGCTGCTCCCGGATTTAAATGCAGGTGACCGAATTTTTCATCCCGTTGTACTTTCAGGATGTGGGAATGACCGCAGACGAACAGGTCGGGGCGATGCTTTTCCAATAATGTTCGGACGCTGGCCGGGTAATGACCGGGTGTCCCGGCAATGTGCGTGATCAGCACCTTCAGCTCTTCGCATTGAAAGATCGCATGTTCCGGGAAACGTAGCCGCATCCGGTGATCATCAATGTTACCGTACACAGCCCGGACCGGTCGTTGATGTTCTAATTGATCGGCCACCTCCATGGATCCGATATCACCGGCATGCCAGATCTCATCAGCGAGTTCGACCCGGCGCATGATCCGATCGTCGATCGTACCGTGCGTATCACTCAGTAGCAAGACCCTGCGCATCCGTTCAGATCGCTTCCAGGACGTTCAAGGTCACCCAACCGACGGTTCCATTCGCCAGGCGGATCTCCTGCCAGTTGCCGACCTGATCCTGCAGGGAAACCTTTGTTCCTTCGTGCAGGATGAACAGGTCGTTACCTTTTTCATCGGGAGAGCTTTTAACATATACGCTGGGAGACAGGATGATCGCCTCATCGTGTCGGCTCACCTGCCGATTACTTTCGCGACCCGCCAGGGTTACGACAAGGGTGATGAAGAGCACCATGACCCCGGAAAGGAACAATACCTTTTTCCAGCCCGGAGAACGGGTGATGATAAATCCGAAAATGATCGAAGCCAGCAGCCAGGACAAGCCGATCAGCCATGCGCTCCAGGTGTCCGGACCGCACCAACCGCTAATACTGTTGATCCATCGGCGGTAAAATACAGCCGGCATCGTTTCAATCTTGTCGACGACCTGGAGGTTGGCAATGCGCAGGTTGTACCGTGTATCCTCATCATCCGGCGCAAGTTTCAGCGCCCGCTCGTAGTTGAGGATCGCCGCTGCGATGTGCCCCGCTTTGAAATGCGCGTTACCGAGATTATAGTAGAGGTCGGGCGCGCGATAACCTTCGCGCAATAATTCTTCGTAGGTGGCAATGGCCGTAGCGTACTCCTTTTTTTCATAAGCTTTCCCGGCTGTAGAATACCGTTCATCCGTGCCGGATGCCAGGACCGTACCGTCAATGGCCAGGAGCCCCAGCAGGCAGAAAAGTTGGATCAGAAAGGAAGAAGGACGTGTGATCCGGTTCATGCTTGTTCCTCCATCTGGGTGATACTTGCAATTCCCCTCCGGTATAAGTCGTCGGGTAGGGAAGCCGTTCCGCCTGCAAACCTGGCGAATTCACAGGCATCCAGAACGGAAAGCAATTCGTTGATCATGGCTTCTGATGTTCCGCGCTGTTGCAGATGTGTTTTCGCATTATCACGGTTGAGTTCCGACACCGGCAGTTGCAGTTTGTCGGAAATATAACCCCACAAGGCGCGGGAAAGCTCTTCGAGAAAGGCCGCGTGATCCTGTTTGCCCAACAACTCCTTCGATTTGGCGAGACGACGGAGAGCGACCTTGCTGGCACGTTGACTGCGGATCAAGGCCACATTGGTCATTCGTTCAGCGAGTTTTTTCCGCCATTGCAAGGCGATGAGCAATAGCGCGAAGGGCATGAACAACAGTACATAGAACAGCCATGAGCCGCGCAACGGCCGTGGGTTCAGGGCCAGTTGCGGGTCGGCAGTCTTGAGAAAACGAATGTCCTCCCCGAGTAATTGTACATCCGATTTGTTCACGCCGCTAACGGTAGTAGTGACTGTTTCGTTGCCTTTTTCCACCGCGAGGTCCAGGGTCGTACCGGATAGTTCGAGGTAGGACTTCTTATCCAGGTCAAAGTAGCTGAACGGATCTACGGTGATCTTAAAATTACCGGCATTGCGCGGGATGATCAGGTACTCGAAGGTCTTACTACCGCTTGCGCCACTGCCACCGGCGGTGATATTCACCGATTCTTTCGGATCATATAATTCAAAATCAGGCGGGAAGTTGACCTTCGGTGCATCCACCAGTTTGATGTTCCCTTTGCCGGTGACTTTTATCCGAAGCGTTACGGCTTCATTCGTTTTGGTCTTGTCCTTATCAATAGAAGTTTCAAAGGTGAACTTACCCACGGCCCCGGTAAAGCCGGCAGGCGCGCCGTCCGGTAATTCTCGTACGTTCACCCGGACGGGTTGGCTCTTGAGCGGCACTTTGACGTCCTGCAGTCCTCCGCCGAAGAATGAGCCGAACGGATCGTTCCCGAAAAACTGATCGAACGGGTCGTTGCTGCGCTGGCGTTTCACCTGTACACGGGCAATGACTTCGCCTTCCATCGGATCCAGTTCCAGGTTGCCGCTTCGTTGTGGAAACAAGACCATTTTTTTCAGATCGGCCACCTGATAGTTGACCCCGTCCACATTCTCGTTATGGAATTGCAATTGTTGGGGCAACTGGATTTCCTGGCTCCAGAAACCGTTCGGAGCAGGCAACTTGCTGATGGTGTAGTTAACGAGGGTTACGCGGGTGTAAAGACGGTACGTCACCACAAGACCTTCTCCGCGAAACACATTGCTCTTATCCACCGAGGCGCGGATGAAGACATTCCTGGTCATGGGCTCGCCGCCGCCCGAACTGCCGCCGGAAGAACGCGACGTTCCTTTGGTCACGGTAAGCGTGACGGGATTGCTCAGTACTTTTTGGTTATTCAATACGATCTCGGCAGAACCAATCTTGAAGGTGCCTTCTTTCACCGCCTGTAATACATAAGTAAAACTGAGGGTTTGCGAAAAGCTGCCGTTGATCATTTGGATATTGCTCGACTGGCTGGGCCCCATCAGCACGTTGAAGCCTTCAAAGGAGGGGGCTTTGAAGTTCCGTCCACTACCGTTGAGCGTAAAGGTGATCTGCACCTGATCGCCCACGGCAACCGAATTGGAACTGAGACTGGCCGTGAATACATCCGCCGTAGCCCGGGAATGCACGGGCAGGAGCAAGGTGGCCAGCAACATCGCCAGCCAGCTCCGGAGTCCAAGGACCCGCGTTAGATCAATTCCGACCGATCGGGAGTTCATGACGTTCTAAGGCGTATTCATCGCAAAGGTAACCGTGCGCCGTAAACGACCGCACGGCCTTGAAACCGAGTTTCAGCAGTACATGGGAAGCGCCGATGTTCTCGCGCGCGCAGCGTGCCCGTATCCTGATCAAACCGTATTGTCCGAACGCTTCCTCCATGACGGCTCGTGCAGCCTCTGTGGCGTACCCTTTTCCCCAGGAGGTTCGCTCCAGGCGAAATCCCAGGTCGAACACCTGATCCTCGTCGTCATAGCGAAGGCCGCACCACCCGCTTTTCTTTTCTTCGCCGACAATACTGATCAGATAAACCGGCGGATGGGAAGCCGGCATCGCAGTGCAGCGATCCAAAAATTCGCGCGCATGCGCTTCATCCCGCAACCGGGTTTCTCCGGTATACCGGATCACTTCCGGATCCGTGTACAGGTCGAACAGAAAGCCGGCATCCTGTGCGGTTAACGGACGAAGCTCCAGACGTTCCGTCAACAATACGTTCGTTCTGTCTTTGATCACCATTGCTTATCGATCCGAACCCGAACCGCCTCCTTTTTGTTCAACTTTTTTTGCGTTTTCTTTTCGTCGTTGTTCAGGGCTTGCAGAATTTTTTCCGCGTCTTCCTTGCTGATCCGTTCAGGTTTTTGCTGATCCGGTTTTTGCTGATCTTTTTTCGCCTGATCCTGCTGCTGATCCTGTTGCTGCTGGTCCTGCTGCTGCTTGTTCTTATCCTGCTGGTCTTTATTCTGTTGTTGCTGCTGGTTCTGGTTCTTCTGCTGGTCCTTTTCTTGCTTGTCGTCTTGCTTGTTGTTTTGATTCTGTTGGTTCTGTTGTTGCTGCAGCTTGGCCTGCGCGTAAGCAAGGTTGTAACGCGTGTCGTTATCGGCGGGATTTATACGCAGCGATTGTTTGTACGCGTCGATGCTTTCCTGGTATTTTTCCTGTTTCAAAAGGCTGTTGCCCAGGTTATGAAACGCCTTGGCACGATCCGCCGCCGGTGCATTTTTCAGGTTGGCGGCCTGTTCGTACTGGCTCTTCGCTTCGTCGAGTTTATCCTGCCGGAACAGTGCGTTTCCGAGGTTGTATTGTGCCGGGAGGGAAGTCTTGTTCTTCTCCAGGGATTTCCGGTATTGTATTTCCGCCTGGTCAAACTTCTTCGCTTCGTAAGCAGTGTTCCCTTCACGAACAAGTTTTCGTTCTGATTGAGCCAGGGTATGGGTAGGAGCCTGGAGCATTAACAGGCTCATGGCAAGCAGTTGATATCTCAGAGTGATGGAAGCTATCATCATGATGATCGTTCCTCCTTGTTTTTATTTTCTCCAAAAATATCCAGCCGGTGCAGCACTTCGCTTCTGCGGTCGCTGAAGAGCGATTCCAATACAAGGAGCAGCAGCGAGAAGGCAAGCAGATACTGAAACCGGTCTTCGTAATCGGAATATTGCTTGGTGCCGAATTGTTTCTTTTCCATCCGGCCGATAGCGTTGATCACGGTCGTCAAGCCGTCGTCGCTGTTTGTGGCCCGGATGTATTCCCCTTTCGTCTCTGCGGCGATTTGTTGAAGGGTCATTTCATCCAGCTTGGTCAAGACGGTATTTCCGTCACGGTCACGCAGGTAGTCGACCTGGCTGCCGTTTCGATAGACCGGTACCGGTACGCCCTCCGGAGAACCCATGCCGATGGCGTGGACGATGACTCCCGCTTCTCCGGCTTTTTTCGCAGCGGTTATCGGGTCGTCTTCGTGGTTCTCGCCATCCGTAATCAGGACGATGACTTTGTGCTTGTTGTCATTGCCTACGAATGATTCCTGGCAAAGATCAAGTGCTGAACCGATGGCCGTACCCTGGGTCGGAATGATATCGGTGTCAATCGAGTTGAGGAACAACTTAGCCGCCGCATAATCGGTCGTGATCGGCAACTGCACATAGGCTTGTCCTGCAAAGACCACCAATCCGATGCGATCGTTTTCCAGGCGATCGATCAAACGGCTGATGAGCTGTTTGGAGCGTTCCAGACGGTTCGGCCGTATGTCTTCCGCCTTCATGGAGTTGGATACGTCGAGCGCGACGATCACGTCAACCCCTTCGCGTTTCACTTCTACCAGTCGGGAACCGAATTGCGGATTCGCCCAGGCCAGGACAAGCGACAACAGCGCGAAGAGTACGAGGAACATCCGCAACCACGGCTTGTTTACGGAAGCGAAGGGTAGGAGACGTTCCACGAGTTTGCGCTCGCCAAAGCGGTAGAGGCGTTTCCCGCGAGCGTCCCGTGCGAATAAATAGAACATCAGCAGGACCGGTACGACGGCCAGTGCATAGAGATGTTCAGGATGTGCCCAGCGAAACATATCAGGGGAGGGTGCGGAACAAGGTCTGACGTAAGAAGTACTCGAGGCAGAGCAACCCGATCGCGACCAGCGCGATCGGGTAATACTCTTCCGAGCGATGACGGAACTCGGTCACGTCGATCCGGGTTTTTTCCAGTTTGTCGATATCCTGGTAGATGGTCTTCAACTGGCCGGAAGAAGTAGCGCGGAAGTATTTTCCTCCGGTCGAGCCGGCGATCTTTTGTAAGACGGCTTCGTCGATCTGTACCGGCATATACTGGTACTGGGTACCCAGCGGGGTCTGTACCGGATAGGGCGCCATGCCTTCCGTTCCCACGCCGATCGTATAGACCCGGATACCAAAAGCCTGTGCAATGTCGCCGGCGGTCTCCGGCGCGATCGCTCCGATGTTGTTTACGCCGTCGGTCAGCAGGATGATGACCTTGCTTTTCGCCGTGCTGTTGCGTATGCGGTTCACCGCGGTTGCCAGTCCTTCACCCAGGGCGGTTCCGTCCGCCAGCATTCCGCTTTGAATACCCAGCAACAGGTTCTTCAGCACGGCATGGTCGGTCGTCATCGGACACTGGGTGAAGCTTTCTCCGCTGAACACGACGAGGCCGATGCGGTCATTGGGTCGCTGGTCGATGAAATCACGGGCGACTTTCTTAGCAGCTTCGATGCGGTTGGGTTTCAGGTCCTCGGCGAGCATGGATGCGGAGATGTCCAGCGCCATGACGATGTCAATACCTTCGGTCGTAATGTTCTGACTGCTGGAACTGGATTGCGGCCGGGCCAACGCGACGATCAACGCGGCGATCACCAGGCTTCTCAGGATCACCGGAAGGTCTTTCAGTTTGGTTCTACAGCTGTTCGGAACGTTCGAGAAGCCCGTCAGGCTGGAGAATCGAAGGGTGGGTTGCCGCTTCCGCAGGTAGAAGAAATGAAACGCCAAAACGGCCGGAATGACCAATAACAGCCACAGCCATTGCGGGTGAAGAAACTTCCAGCCCGGGATCATGGCAGCACCTCCTGCTTATCGGTCATATCTTCCGCCACCACAGGCCGGTTAAGTTCGATGAACTCGCGGCATTCGCGCAGTAATTGTTCGTGTTCGTCGGGTAGTGGATGCGCTTTGGCGAACTTGACCAGATCGGCCAATACCAACATGGAACGGAGCAACTCCTGGCTCCGGATATCGCGGATCTTTCTGCGCATGCGATCGATCAATTCATCGGTCGTCATCTCAGGAGCGGGTATCCCGAAACGTTCTTCCAGGTAATTGCGCAGCACATCGGTCACCCGGGTATGATACTCCTTGATCTTACCCTGTTGCCAGAGTTTTTCGGCGGCGATCCGTTCCAGTTCTTCAAATGCCCGGACGTGAGCCGGAATCGCCGGCGGGATGATGCGCTTTTCGGGTTGCGGTTGTTTCTTTCGTTGCTTCAGGTATCGATAGATCCCGTACCCGATCAGCAGAGCGGCGAGACCAATGGCGACATACGGTAAGGCATCCTGCCAGGTAAACGGAACATCGAGGATCGGTTTGATGTCCTTGATGCCTTGCGTCGTATCAACCGCGAGTGTCGTGACGCTGATCAGTTGCGCTTCCGTGGTCAGGCTGTCGATCGCGCCGGTGGTCGGATCGGCGACGACAAAGAGAAAGGGCTCCAGTACGACATAACCCGTATCAAAGCGTGTGAGGTAAAAGCGCTGAGAATAAGTGATCGTCCTGCCGTCAGGTGAGCGCAGGGTGTCGGATGAATCACGTTTCACGATTTCCAGTCCAGGCAAGGTGTCACCGATAACAGGAAACTGAACACGAGCGTTGGACGGGCCGGAAAGAGATAGGTCGAGTCGAATTTGTTCCCCGATTCGAATGGTGTTCGTATCGATCCGGGCTTCCGCATGGGAAGCTATTTGCGCAGCCACAGGCCGTGTCATGGCCAGCCAGAGCAGACACACGATCAAGAGTGTAGGGAGAATCGACCTGCTCATGCTCACTTGCTTCCGCGCTTTTTAAACAATTGCATGAGTGGTTGAACATAGGAGCGATCGGTGCTCAATCTGACTGTATCGACGCCGGAACGTGCAAACAGGTCCGCATTTCTGCGTGATCGTACGTGCATGTTCTTCTGGAAAGCTTCCCGCACGGCAGGGTCCCCGGTATCGATCCATTGGGACGTACCCGTTTCCGCGTCTTCAAATCTGACCAGGCCGATATCGGGCAACGATTCCTCCCGCGGGTCGATGATCTCAAGCGCGACCAGGTCGTGTTTCTTGTTCGCGAGTTTGAGTTCACGTTCGAAATTCTCCGTGTAGAAATCGGAGATCAGGAAACAGATACTGCGTTTCTTGATCGCATTCGTGAGGTACTGCAAAGCGACGGCCAGGTCGGTTTTGCGGTTAACGGGTTTGAATTCGATCAGTTCCCGGATGATCCGCAGAATGTGGGTCTTTCCTTTCTTTGGCGGGATGAACTTCTCGACACGGTCGCTGAAAAAAATGACGCCGGTCTTGTCGTTGTTCTGAATGGCGGAGAAGGCGAGTACCGCGCAAAGCTCCGTCATCAATTGGCGTTTGAACTGTTGCTTCGTGCCGAAGTCTCCGGAGGCGCTCACATCTACCAGCAGGATGACGGTCAGTTCCCGCTCTTCCTCGAATACCTTGACATACGGATGTCCGAAGCGGGCGGTGACGTTCCAGTCGATGGACCGGATGTCGTCTCCCGGTGTATATTCCCGCACCTCGCTGAATGCCATGCCACGCCCTTTGAAGGCGCTGTGGTATTCGCCGGAAAAGATGTGCGCCGACAAGCCGCGAGTCTTGATCTCGATCGCGCGGACTTTTTGGAGCAGGGTGGAGGTTTCCATGTGTACAGTTCAGGTTCGCTCTCGGGGGAGACTTAGGGAACTTCGACTGCGTTGAGGATCTCGTTGATGATCTGGTCGGAACTGATGTTCTCCGCTTCCGCTTCGTAGGTCAGCCCGATGCGGTGCCGCATCACGTCGTGGCAGATCGCGCGTACGTCTTCGGGAATCACATAGCCGCGGCGTTTCACGAAGGCGTAAGCCTTGGACGCCAGCGCCAGGTTGATGCTCGCGCGGGGCGATCCTCCGTAGCTGATCAGTTGTTTCAGCTTGCCGAGTTTGTAATCCTCGGGTGTACGGCTCGCGAAGACGATGTCGACGATGTAACGCTCGATCTTTTCATCCATGTACACGTCGCGCAGGCTTTTGCGCGCGTGAAGGATCTCTTCGGGTCGCACCACCGGCTGCACCGGAGCCGGCGCTTGCCCGATGTTCTGACGGATGATGAGTTTTTCATCTTCCTTCGTCGGGTAGCCGATAACCACTTTCAGCATGAAGCGGTCGACCTGTGCTTCCGGAAGCGGATAGGTTCCTTCCTGTTCAATGGGATTCTGCGTAGCCAGGACCAGGAATGGTTCTTCGAGCGCGAAGGTCTGTTCGCCGATGGTAACCTGTCGTTCCTGCATGGCTTCCAGCAAGGCGCTTTGCACCTTGGCGGGTGCCCGGTTGATCTCGTCGGCCAGCACGAAGTTGGCGAAGACAGGTCCCCGGCGGATGGAGAAACTCTCCTGCTTCTGATTGTAGATCATCGTGCCGATCAGGTCGGCAGGTAACAGGTCCGGTGTGAATTGGATCCGGTTGAACTTGGCGTGAATGGCTGATGCAAGCGACTTGATCGAAAGCGTCTTGGCCAGTCCCGGGACTCCTTCCAGCAGGATGTGGCCGTTGGCCAGTAGGGCGATCAGGAGCCGTTCGGTCATTTGCTTTTGTCCGACGATCACTTTCCCCAATTCGAGTTGGAGCAAGTCAACAAAAGCAGATTCGCGCTGAATGCGCTCGTTGATTTCTTTAATGTCCATCATGTTGTTTAACTACGAGGTACTGGTACCTAAACCGCGAAACCGTGGTTTAGAAAGTGTAACATTCGGAAAGGATGGCGGTAGCCGGAAACCTTCGTAACGAGGAGCAATTTTAACTAAAAAACGATGAATCCGCTGTGAAAAACGAGGTTAAAGAATGTTAAGAACCGGTGGTTCTTCGCATGGACTGAAGGCTGTTCAAGAGCAGGAACAGGCAGCAACCCGGAAATACCAGCACCCACCACGCCTGCAAATCCTGTCGACCTTCCTGCAACAGGCTTCCCCAGGTTACGATATCGTGCGGAACACCGGCACCGAGAAACGACAAAGCGGACTCGGCCAGGATCGCTCCGGCCATGTGATAAAAAAAGATCAGGACCAACAGGGATCCGAAATTCGGTAACAAATGCCGGAAGAGGATCCGTACATCCCGCAAACCCGCGGCGCGCGCGTTTTCCGCAAACCCGGATCCGCGGAGTCGCAGGGTTTCCGCTCTGGTCAGTTGGGTGAATTCCGCCCATCCGGTCAATCCAATGGTCAGGATCACCAGCGAGACCGATGGTGTCAGCGTTGCACCGATCAGGATGATCCAGACTAGCCGGGGTACTGCCAGGAAGACGCTCATGACCGCACGGACCATTGTATCAATCGGCAGTCGCAGGGTGGCTTTCTTCCCGCGAACGCGCAAGGTCAGTAACATTCCGATCAATGGTAATAACCACCAACCAAGGCTTGCTTGAAGCCCGTAACGGCCAGGAATGAAACTGCCTTCGAACCAGGCGATAAAGAAAAGTGCCAGTATTAAGATGAACGATCCCGGATGCACCAGGAAGTGACGATCACCAAAGTATCCGGCGAATAACCCCAGTGTAATTCCAATCAGGGCAGAGAGGAGCGCTGCCAGAAAGCCGATCAGCAAGGCATACCGGGTGCCATGGATGAGGGCGGATAGCAGGTCTCCACCTGTCCGCGTTGTGCCCAGCCAGTGACGGTAGCGCAATGGGAGTTCGATCGAGCCGGTGTCGGATGCCAGAAACTGTTTCGAGAAGGGTGATTGAAAGTTCGCGTTGGCGGGATCCAGGTCGGCAGGAGCATACGGGATCGGAGCAAGGAGGGTGAAGCCTCGTTGAAACGTGCGCCAGTCGATATCGGCGGCTAGTACTGCTTTCCATTCTCCGTTTTCCTGCGGTAACTCCACATACGGATTTCCGCTCAGTGCCGGGAAACTGGTCTTGCCGTCAATACGAAGCATCAGTGGATTACGGTTGGCCAGAACAGGAGCCAGCAGCGCCACCAGGATGAAAACACCAAGCATGCGAAACGCCCGCCGTTGATGTTTCGAGCCTTTGAACACGGTAAACTCCGACAACCGAATACTCATGATACCGTGCTTGAAGTTGAAGGCGAATGAATCCGGGGGTCGGAACGATACACGAGCAGGTCGGAGATCAGGAGCCCGATCAGCGTAAACAATCCGCTCAGCAGAAAGACCGCATTCATGACCGGAAAGTCGCGTGCATCGATCGCTTCGTAGATCGTGAATCCCATCCCCGGAATTCCAAAGATGGACTCAATGACGATGGAACCTCCGATTGCTGCCGGGAAGGCGAAGCCAAAAAGTGCGAAGGCCTGGATCCAGGTGTTGCGAAACGCGTGGACGTAGAGGGCTTTTTTCTGATCGAGTCCTTTTGCAAGCGCGGTCTTGAAATAATCGGACTGCATTTCTCGGAAAAGTGTCTCTCGGAATTGACCGGTGAGAAATGCCCAACTGCCATAGCAATAGGATACAGTCGGCAGGATGAGGTAGGGAATCGTGCCGTACAATCGTGAAATCCAGGAAGCGGATGCCGGCCATCCGCCGGCAGGCGAAACACCGGTGACCGGAAAGATTTGCACGATGGAAGGATTTGCCAGCAACAGCAAGAGCATTCCGCCGACCCAGAACACCGGCAGTGAAAGGCAGATGTGTCGCAGTCGAGTGAAGAAATGGTCGAACCGTGAGCCGGGGTATTGAACAGCACGCAGGGCTACCGGATAACTCAACAGATAAGCGAGCATCAGGGAAATGAAGGTCAGCAAGATGGACCAGCCGATGCGATGTGAAAGCAGATCGGCGACGGGTTGTCGCGAATTCCAGGATATGCCGAAGTCGCCTCGGATAATACCGCGCGAGAAAGCGGCATCACCGAACAGCCAACGGTGAAAACGATTGTCAGGGTGCCACTTTAGTACGGGAACATGGTGACGCCAATTCGAATCGGTTTCGGCACGCAGTGTCGGGGGAGTAGCGGTTTTCGAATGATCCGCAAGGGTTCCGAGTGTGAGATAGAAGACAGGAAGATCCAGTCCAAGCCGTTGACGCCAGGCCGCCCTTTCCTGCTGTGTACTCGCGGAATTGTCATTTTCCCGGAACCACTGATCCGTCGGATCACCGGGCAGCGCGTTCTGCAACACGAAGGCAAGCAGCAAAAGGCCCAGCATCACCAGGCAACCCGACAACAGACGACGAAACAGGAAGCGCCCCATCGATTTCAAAGATAACCGGCCACTACGATCAGCCGGAGGGCGTCAGGAAGGGTTTTTCCGAGTGCTTGTGAATAAACGCAATGAGTCGAGACGAATGCCGGGACGTTCCGGAAAGATGATCGCGTTTTCGTAGCGTTTATGTACAATGACCCTGCGCAGGGAAGAATAAAGAAAGACCATGGGTTGTTCCTCCCGGATGGTTTGTTGCAAGCTGCGGCTATACCGGTAGTAATCCGAAAGACTGACCGATTGCCGGATCGAATCGATCAAGACGTCGGTTGCTGTCGATCCGAATCCGCTGAAGTTGGATCCATGATTCTGCCAGGAAGCGGTTCCCCACAATTGCCCGTAGTCTTCGGGAAGGGAAGTGGCTGACCAACTTCCTAACAGCAGATCGAAGCGGTGGGAGCGGGCCGTTTCCTGAAAGCGCTTCAGTTCCATCGGAACCAGGTTCAGCTTGATACCTGCGCGTGCCCATTCGTCACGGATCACTTTGGCCATGTCGCGCCAATCCGGACTGACACTCAGGTAAGCAAGTTCCGCTTCGAATGGGACGGTCTTGCCATTGACTGTCCGTTCGAGCACGCCGTCGCCGTTCGTGTCGAGCCAGCCGGTTTGCCGGAGCATTTCCCGTCCGCGACTGGGATCGAATGGTAAGGGTGTGAGTGTGGTGTCAAACTCCGGCTTCAGGGCCGATACATTGCCCGACATCCGGTGACAGGCACCAGCATAATCAGAATAGATCAGCCTGATGATCCGATCGACCGGTGTCATCAGGGCAAGCGGCCGCCGGGTAGCTGCGTCATTGAACAAAGCCGGTCGATCGCCTGAGTCCGGACGCATGTTGAAGCAGAGATAAGTGTAATTATAGGTGGGCGAGACAGCGAATCGATAGTTTTTACGAAGTTCCGGATCGGCTTGAAGGGAAAGGAAAGCTCCCATCGAGCAATTGGTGGACACGTCCAGTTTCTGTGAGCGGAATTCCAATGCCTGGGCGTTTTCATCACGGACCACCCGGAAGAGTATACGTTGAGGTCCTTCCGGTTTTCCAGACCAATGGTGTGCTTTCCGTTCGAGCGTGATGGATTGTCCCGCTTCCCATCGGCTCACCTTATACGGCCCAAGACCGTTCAGAAAGTTCGGATCCCGACCATAGCGGTCGTTGTTGAACTCGGCTGCCCATTCCGTTAAGGCAGAGGAAACAAAGGTCGGATCTTCGAGCTGCGAGAAGCTGACTTCCTTCAGCACATTGTCGGGGTCATGGAATTTACGTTCCATAATCGGGAAGCCACTGAGGAAGGCCACGTTTTGAATATTGGTCTTCTTTAAAATCACGCGGAAGGCACGCGGGCTTCCAGTTACCGCTTCCACGGAAGCGACATTTTGCCAATAGACCTTCACACCCGGATTCAGGGTCAGGGAGCATTTGTTTGCTTTGGCCGTGAAGACCACATCGTCGACTTGCAGGGGTGAGCCGTCATCCCATCGGACATCTCCCCGAAGCTGGTAGGTGAAGCTCGTTCCGTTCAACGCGGTATCCGGCAGACGTTCTACCAAAACCGGCATCAGCTGGCCCGTGCGGAGATCCGTCTGGACCAGGTATCCCTGGGTGTACAGGTTGATCTCGCTCCGTTGGGAGGAAGTCCCATTGGTAGGATGCAGGTTGTCCGGCTCCGCCGTAAAATGTACCAGTAATTGGTCGGTCGTGTCCCAGTCAGCCGCAGGTTGACCGGCATCCGGTAAACGAACGGTCCCGTACACCGGGCGTTGGTTTTCCTGCCGGACAATGTCCTGACAGGATGCTGCCAACAAGATTGCCAGAAAAAATGCAACACGCATAGCGGATGCAAGCTAAGGATTCAAGATTGATTTATTTTCGTCTGGCTCCGGAATACTCGAGGTTCGTCTGTGTTTTCGGCTGCCGAGGAGGGTCCCGAGGGTCATGATCAATGCGGAGAGCAGAATAACCTGGAGCAGCAATGACTGACTGATGCTGCCCGTCTTTTCATCTGGCAAGATCGAGAGGAAGAGCAAGATGGTGATAAGGCCTCTTGGAGCGATGAATAGCAGAGGGCGAAGCGACAATCCGGTGAGGAGGAGTAGGACTGCCCTGATACTGAAGATTACCCCGACCACAATTCCGGACTGCAACAATGTATCGACATTCAGTAATCCTTTGTCATCGATCAGAAAACCGAACAAGATGAAGAAGGATGCCCGGATCAGAAAGGCTCCCTCTCCCGTGATTTCCCGAAAGCGATGCGCTTCACTTAAGAGTGATTGCGGTCTGAAATATTCCGCCCAGGAGTATCGAGTCAATTTGTTAAAATTTCCTACAAACAATCCGAAAATCATGACGAAGATCAATCCTGGAAGATGCAGGCTTTTTGTGATGCCATAAATCAGCAGCACCATGAGCATTATTGGAACGAATTTTACATGATGGCCGATCCGGCTGAGCAGAATCGACAGTAATAATGTTGCTACGACCGAGATGGCGATAATAAACACGAGATCAAGCGCGAAGTAGCCAAATGCACCGAATGTCAATTCCTGGTTAATGGAAATGAAATTGAAGAATGTAACTCCAAGAATGTCTGAAAAGCTGCTCTCGTAGGTGACGAATTCCCGTTCTGTTTTCGAGAATAGACGGACACTGGGAATTGCCACGGCGCTGCTGATAACGCAAAGTGGAAGGACATTCAACAGGTGATTCCGAAGGGAACCTCCTTCCTGATACTGGAACCACCAGGTCAGGACTCCCGCCATCAACATCATCGGGATGAGCGCGACGAGGAATGAACGCATGATCAATGATCGCTTCTGATGGTTCAACTCCAATTCAAGCGAACCTTCTAAAACGATCATGATCAGACCGATGGTTCCAATAACCGGTAGTAAGGGAGATAATTCAGGTAACTGGATATGCAACCACGAAACGAGGTGGCGGACGAGCCAACCAGTCAACAGTAAGAGTATGACTGAAGGGATCCGAGACCGTCCTGCGGTTAGATCAAAGATGTAAGCCAGAAGAAACAGGCAGCAAAACGTAATCAGGATCGCAGAGGTCATACAAATATCCCTTCAGTTTTTTCCCCACAAAATGTGCTAGTCATCTTTCCGTAAATTTAGATCATTGGGGGATTTTCTGATAGTCGTCATGGTGGGAATAATGAAATAGTTGTCACTTTGTAGTTGAATTGTACGTGACAAGTCTCAAACTTGAAATTAAACCACAAATCGTATGAATCAATTGTCCAATCAAACCGCGATCATTACCGGAGCCGCTTCCGGAATGGGTAAGGCCATGGCCATTTTATTCGCTGCAGAAGGTGCCAGGGTGGTGGCAGCGGATCTTCATCAGGCGGAACTGGACACGGTAGTCGAGTCCATTCGCCAATCCGGTGGTACGGCTATCGGCATTCCGTGTAATGTCAGCCTGGAGTCGGATATCCGGTCCCTGATTGCGGGAGCGATGGAGCATTTCGGTAGTGTCGACATTCTGGTGAACAATGCCGGCGTCATGGATGACTTTCACCCGGTCGAGCATGTTTCAAATGATGTCTGGAACAAGGTGCTCCGCATTAACCTGGACGGACCCTTTTACGCTTGCCGCGCAGCGATACCGATCATGTTAAAACAAGGTAAAGGGGTGATCCTGAATATCGCGTCCGTCGGCGGGCTCCACGGAGCGCGGGCCGGAGCTGCTTATACTACTTCCAAGCACGCTGTGATCGGTCTGACGAAGAACATTGGATACGTCTATGCCCAAAAGGGAATACGCTGCAACGCGATCGCGCCCGGTGGTGTGAATACCAACATCGGCCGTGATATGCATCCGGATCCGTTCGGCTATGAGCGCAGCCTTCCGGGCATGGGTACCATGCCCCGGATGGGGGAGCCGGAGGAGATCGCCCGAACGGCACTGTTCCTGGTCTCCGACGCTTCCAGTTTTGTCAATGGAGCTGTGTTGACCGCCGATGGCGGGTGGACGGCCTACTGATCCGATTCAGGAAAAGCTACTTCAACGCCTGAGGAGCTTGAATCCGATTTCCCTGCCGAGTCCCTGCATCATCGCGAGATTGATCCAGAAAAAAGCGAATTGCTCCATCAATTGGAACTTATCGTTGCCACCTGCATCATAGCATTCCGCGAATCCGGCGTCGATTGCCAGTTGACGAGCAATCGCTTTTCCCCGGGCGCTGTCGCCCGCCATGAAGAGATCGATCGGCATGCCTTGGTAGATGGGGTCTTTCATGTTGTTAAAACCGGTCGTATTGAAACACTTCACCACATCCCGGCTGGCAGTATGAGCCAGGATGGCGTCAGCCGTATTCGAAAATCCTTGCGGACCGCGCCCCATCACGACGTTCATCGCATCAAGGATGACCTTGCCGGCTGTGTCGCCCAGCGATTGTGCCACCTCTATTGCGGCGGTAGCGGGTGTCGCCAGTAGGATTGCCTCGCTCTGACGGACTGCCTCCGGAATGGTAAAGACGGCTACGGCAGGCAATTCGGTCAGCGCCTGGCCTTTGAAATGCTGTGGATCGCGTACACCAAGGAAGATGCGATGTCCTTTTGCGGCCCAACGGGAAGCCAGGGCTCCGCCTACGTTTCCGCTACCAATAATGGCAATGTTCATGGATTGACTGAGTTGGAAGATGACAAAGTTGGCAAGGATAACATTTCCTTCATATTACTATCTTAATAGAAAGTAATAGTCAAAAAGGATAGTAACAGGCACCTGCAACCTGTTTTTCTCAGAACCAGCGAAGCAACAAGTCGGCAAGCCGACGCTTGAGGCGCGAGTAGGGCGGATAGAACAAGCGAATACCGGTCCAGCCGATCCGCTGTTTCAAAATGGAGCGCTGGTTGCTGAACGTCAAAAAGCCGGCATGTCCGTGTGCGCGACCGAGTCCGCTTCCCTGAAGACCACCGAAGGGTAATCCGGGATGCAGGAAGTGAACGGCGCAATCGTTCCACAACAAAGCTCCCGACCTCCGTTCATCCCGGATCAATTCAAGGTTGGTGCGGCTGCGGGTGAACGCGTAGACTGCAAGCGGAATGTCCTGACCTCCCGATTCCAACAAAGCCGTTTCCAGCGATTCGAATGGTTCCACCGGCAGTATCGGCCCGAAAATTTCTTCCTGCCGGATGCGCATGCTTGACGCTGTTCCGGTGATGATGGTCGGGGCCATGAATCGCTGTTCCGGGCGTGATATTCCGCCGAGTCGAAGCACCGCACCGGACGCGAGGGCGTCATTCAGGAGTTTATGCAGGCGTTCGGCATGTTGCCGGTGGATGAGTCGGCCATAGTCCGGGGATTGTTCGATCTGCTGGGAATCGCCAAAGAGCGCCGTCACCTGTTCACGCAGGATATTCAGGAATGGATCGAAGACCCTTGCATCTACCAAAACGTGGTCCGGGGCAACACAGGCTTGCCCGCAGTTGAAAAATTTGGCAGCGACGATCTTTCTTGCTGCATCTTCCAGGTCGGCATCCGCGCAAACGATCACCGGACATTGTCCGCCGAGTTCCAGGGTTACGGATGCGTTTAACTGAGCTGCTGCAGCGTGCACGATCTTGCCCACCCGGGCGCTTCCGGTAAAGAACACATGATCGAACGGCAGGGTCAATAACTGCTCGGAGACGGTGTGATCACCTTCCTTTACACAAACAAGATCGGCAGGGAAGACGGCCGCGACCATTTGTGTCAGCAGTCGTCCGGTAGCGGGGGCGAACTCGGAAGGTTTCAGTATGGTTGCATTGCCGGCTGCCAGAGCACTGATAAGCGGTCCGACCATCAATAGGAATGGGAAGTTCCACGGGCCGATCAATAAACAAACCCCTTTCGGTTCCTGACAACTCCAGGCACGTGTCCCGATCATGGAGAGTGGCGTACCCACCGGTTGATCGGCCATCCATTCGGGCAAGCGGGACCTCGCATGCCGGATCTCACCCAGTACTCCGTATGCTTCGGTCAGGTCGCTCTCCATTGCCGGTTTACCAAGGTCGTCGGAAAGCGCCTTTCGGATAACCGGAAGATTTTCGAGGATCCATTCTTCCAGCGCTGACAGGTACTTTAATCGGACAGTGATAGGTTTTCGCCTGTAGTTACGGGCGCCCGAACGAAACACTTCGAATTCTCCGGTAGTCAGCGGCATCGAAACCAAAGGTAAGCTTTGCGGGGAGCAGTACTGCCGGATGGAAGGTCGTAAAACGATTTCTTCAACTTTATCCGGACTCAGCCGGTTTGTGATAACTTTACCCAGCTAAATCCACGACTATGCCAATCGGTTCCATTGTGTTTATCTTCTTCGGTGCCATCATCGTTTTTTCCGGACTGCTGACCGTCAATCAGGGTACGATTGCCGTCATCACCCTGTTCGGTAAGTATCAACGCATTCTCGCGCCGGGTTTGCGGTTCAAGATTCCGATCATTGAAAAGGTGTATCGCCGCGTCAGCATCCAGAACCGTTCGGTGGAGATGGAGTTTCAGGCCGTTACCGCGGATCAGGCGAATGTCTATTTCAAGAGCATGTTGCTCTATTCGGTCATGGATTCCAACGAGGAGACGATCAAGAAAGTGGCGTTCAAGTTCATCAGTGAGAAGGACCTGATGCAGGCGATGGTGCGGACGATCGAAGGCAATATCCGTTCGTACGTGGCAACCAAGAAGCAGGCGGAGATCCTGGGTCAGCGTCGCGAGATCGTTGAATACGTAAAAGCCGGCATCGATCATACGCTGGAAGAGTGGGGGTATCATTTGCAGGATCTTCAGATCAACGACATCACCTTCGATCAGGCGGTTATGGAGAGTATGAGTAAGGTGGTGGCCAGCAATAACCTCAAAGCCGCGGCGGAGAACGAAGGCCAGGCGTTGTTGATCACCAAGACCAAAGCGGCGGAGGCGGAGGGCAATGCGATCAAGATCGCGGCGGAAGCGGAGCGCGAAGCAGCACGGCTTCGTGGTCAGGGAGTGGCCCTGTTCCGGGAAGAGGTCGCACGCGGCATGAGCCAGGCAGCGGAGCAGATGAAGCAGGCGAATCTGGATACGAATGTGATCCTGTTCTCCATGTGGACGGAGGCGATCAAGAATTTCGCGGAATACGGAAAAGGCAATGTGATCTTTCTGGATGGATCCAGTGATGGCATGCAACGGACCATGCAACAGATCATGGGCATGGTGAAGGCCAGGGAATAAACTTTTCTCCGGTTTGTAAATGAATTGTCAGGCAGAGGAAATCGGTCGGAGTTTTATTGTGTAATTCCACGATGTGTGGGGCGAACAAGATGCCGATTTTACGCTATGGTTTATTGTGAAATGGGCTGACTGCTCTATTTAAAAGCGATTTTTTTTCGAATTAAGCCCCTTGTCAATTTCATTCGGTGGAATGGTGAGTAAATCCTAGTTTAGTAGGATCTAAAACCCAAAACCAATGAACACAAAAGTATTACTTGCTGCAATCGTTGGCGGAGTCGTCGCTTTTTTATTGGGATGGTTGCTTTTCGGAATTCTCCTCGCGGATTTCATGGACAAGAACATGATCCACTACGAGGGGTTGATGAAGGGGGAAGGCGAGATGAACCTGGCACTCATGTTCGTCAGCAACCTGTGTGTTGCATTCCTGCTGGCCTGGCTGGGTAATCGAACAGGTGTTGATACCCCGGTGGCAGGATTGAAGCTCGCTGCTGTTGTAGGATTCTTCTTCTACCTCAGTGTCGACCTGTCGTTCATGTCGATGATGAACTTGTTCACATCGCCGGTAGGATTGGTAGTCGATGTTGTTTCCAATACCGTCTGGGCTTCCGGAATCGGAGCGGCGGTGGGCTTCATGCTCGGTCGCGGAAAACAATCGGCTTCCTAAAAGATCACGTTTGGATGATGCGCTCGGACCAACCGGTTCGGGACAGGAATGGTATTGCCTGAAATGAAAAAAGCCGGCCAATTTGGCCGGCTAAAAACCAGGTAAAAAGAAAATTTCACCGTTTGAATGGAAACCATCGCTGCGACCCGAGGTTTCCTGTCGAGTCACGGAACTTGGAGGTGGATTGAGCTGAACTGCCCGTGACTGCAACCTGGTGATTCAAATGTACTGCTGTGTCCTCCGAAGGGGGATGGACACTGAACGGGCGGCAGCTTTTTCGGATAAGTGGTGGCAGTTGATGTACGGCCGGCCGGCTCTTCAATTCGGTTTTCCGAGCTTTTTCCAGTCTTCCTGGAAAACGACGTTCGGATCGAACAAGGGGTCGTTGCTCAGGATATAGGTTCCGTCGCTTTTACTCCAGGCTTCATTGTAACCTGCAGTGAGTTCCAGCTTGTCTCCCGTAGCGGGATCGGTCCATTGCTCGACACCGCGCAATACCCGGCCCGATTCCTCCATGATCCGGTCCTGGCTCTGTTGCGTAGATTCCCAGGTTTCCATCCGCATTCGACTGATGTCTTCGTTGGCCTGCCGGGTGATCTCCGCGCGTTTGGCATTCTCGCGTTGTTCAACTTTTGCGATGTTGCTGAAGGTTTGTTGAACGGCCGCTTGCCATTCGGGATTGATTCGGAGGCTCGACAACATGGTGCTGAGGATCTTTTCAGCCTCGGCCATCTTTTCTTTCGAACCCCTGACCAGGATGCGTTGTTCGGACGAGCATTGGTAACCGGCACTGTAGCCACCGGTGAGGTAATTGGGGAAACTGCTGATCACCTGATTCACCGAGCATAGCGCCTTACCGAGGCTGCCATCGGGATACCGGAGGTCTGCGATGACAGCCGTCGGTCGATAATTGACGGCCTGGACACCCGCTGCACGCAGGAGTTCCGTGCCTTTCCTCGCCTGTGCTTCCATCAACGGTTGAAGCGTCTCGTTCGTCTTGAGTGAAACGACCTCGGGATCTCCGATCTCATGCAGGAACACATTCCGGAGGTAGTCGCCCGCGTCGAGCGGCTGCTGGTAATCGCATCGCTTGAAGCCACTCGCAGCATTGTTTTGCATCGCCTGCAGCATGGTCGGATCGTCGTTCCATTCCCAACTGCGGGTAGGGAAGAAGTCGATGGAAATCGCGCCATCCCCCGAAGTGAAGTGAACCCGGTTATTCACCACTTCCTGCATGCAAGTGTGTCCGACCCTCCAGGTGATACCACCCTCGGTTTTCCATCCCTTGGGTACCAGCAGTGAGTAAGCGGTGACCGGCTGTCCGAACCCCTGTTCATCCCGGATCCTGACGCGTTCAAGAATGGTGTAGTCTTTACCCTCGATCCATTCTTTTTTTCCTTCGGAGAATTCCTCGGCAGTACCGGGTGAATCGGGAGCTTTGCATGCCGATAGTTGGAGGAAGATGGCGCCGGCCAGGATGAAACGGTAATACATGTTGAATAGCTGGGAAGCTGGAAATGGTGAATGCATACAAAATAGAATTCCGCGCTTTCTCAGCCAAATCGACTGTGAGAATCCTGAAAAAGGAAGACTTCATCATATTTAAATACCTGTAAATCAATTTTATAACATGGTTAGGATGAAAAAATGACAATCATCATCTTGTTTAGAATGATTCTAAATAGATATTTGCCCTCCCTAATCCCTTAGCTCTATATAATGAATCGTTCGATCGCGCTGCTTCTGTTTTTATTGGGGTTTTCTCATTGTACCCTTGCTCAGTTCATGACCCGGGAGGATTCGCTGAATGCCGGACTATCGCCGAACAGCCGTAGTGTCATTTTATCTGCCTACGGTGAAGCCAAGTATGCATATCATGCTGACAACGGAACAGCGCAGGCCAATCTCACACGCAACATTCTCTTCGTCGGTTATCGGTTCAATCCGAAGATCTCGTTCTTCTCCGAACTTGAGTTGGAAGACGCGAAAGTAGACGGAAGTGGAGGGGAGATCTCGCTGGAGCAGGCTGTACTGAAATTCGATCTCAACCGGAACCATTACCTGCTGGCGGGTTTGTTCATTCCCCGCATCGGGATCATCAACGAGAACCATTTGCCTACTACCTTCAACGGCAACGACCGGCACGAAGTGGAGACGCGTATTCTTCCGTCTACCTGGAGAGAGATCGGCGTAGGTTACTATGGCATGAGTGACCGTATCCCCGGTTTGAACTGGAGCCTCGGTATCATGAACGGTTTGGATGCATCCGGAATAAGCGGTTCAAATGGTATTCGGGATGCCCGCTTTGAAGGTAGAAGAGCCACCGGGTCCAATCTTGGAACGACCGCTTCGCTTCTTTATTACTACCGAAACTTCAGGTTCCAGCTAAGCGGATACTACGGGGGAACGGTAGGACTACCAGCCCGTTCGGCGGATAGTCTCGGACTCGACAGTGGCCCGTTCGGCACGCCGGTCGCGTTGGGTGAGTTCAATCTGCAATACCGCCGGAGCGGATGGACGATCAAAGCCCTCGCTTCTACGGTCTCCGTACCGGATGCAGATCGTTTGAATACCGCATTCGCGAAGAATGTGGCCAGCTCGATGTATGGTTACTTTGTCGAGGCGGGGTATAACCTGCTGGAACGTTCGAAGAAACAAAACAAGCAGCGACAGTTGATCGTCTTTTCCCGCTACGAAGGTTTGGATCAGATGGCCAGTGTACCGGATAACGGAATCCGCGATGAGCTATATCATTTGCAATTCCTGATCATGGGGTTGACCTATCAGCCGACCGGTGGGGTAGCCATCAAATTCGATTGGAAGCACGTCACCTCCGGCGAGCCGGAACCTACCTTGAATTTTAATCCTTCTCCAACCGCGCCGGGAATCGAACGGGTCAACGATTTCCTGCAACTCGGGCTGGCCTACAGTTTCTGATATGAGCAGTCGCCGGAACTTCATCAAGACATCCTGTCTCGCCTGCGCGCAGTTCGCGGGCCTGACGGCCGTGCTTGCCAGCCTGCAGTCGTGTTCGTCCATTCGCATTCTGGAAGCCGGTATTTCCGGAGGTTCCATAGATGTTCCGTTCAGTTCCTTTGAACCGGAGGAGCACCTGAAGATCGTACGGGTACCCCAGCAGGTTTATGACATCTTGCTGGTCCGTCAACCCGGACAAACGGCTACCGCGCTCTTGTTGCAGTGTACGCATGAAGATACCCGCCTCGTGGCAACCAACTCGGGCCTGTACTGCAACCTGCACGGCAGTTCCTTTTCGCTGAGCGGAGATGTGAAGGCTGGTCCGGCGATCCGCCGACTGAAGCAATTCCCCGTTACCGAGCATACCGACCATTATACGATACAGTTCAATTCCTAACCACCCCCAAACCGTGAAACGATATTTCCTCCCTGCTATCGTTTTGCTGGGCCTGCTGGGCTCCTGCAAGAAAAGCGATGATACAACACCCGGAGACTCCGGGATGACGAACGAACAATTGGAGTCCGCCATCCTGTCGGATTTTTCCAGTCATGTCGCTCGTGCGAATTACAACGAGTTGGAGCAATTGCTCGACCAACTGCATACCGACGCGCTGGCGTTGCAGCAGACCACGGATGCAACGAATCTGACAGCCGCACGATCCGCCTGGCGGGCAGCACGGGCCGCCTGGGAAAAGAGCGAAGCTTTTCTTTTCGGACCTGTCTCTACCGAGAATATTGATCCTTCAACCGATACCTGGCCGGTCGATTACCTTTCCCTCGATTCATTGTTATCCTCTACGCTGGATTTCACTCCGGCCAACATTCATGCATTGGGCGATGAATTGAAAGGCTATCATCCGGCCGAGTATCTGTTGTGGGGTACCAATGGCGATAAGCAGGCAGGTCAGTTCACTACGCGTGAGTTGGAATTCCTGGTCGCTTTGACAGCCGACCTGAAAGACAAAGGCACAGCCCTGCGTTCCAGTTGGGACGCTTCTCAATCGGGTAATTACGGTGAGGTCTTTTCCAGTGCGGGAAGCGGCAGTACGGTCTATGCTTCCCGACGTGCCGCATTCGAGGAATTGGTGAACGGCATCACCGGAATCTGCGACGAAGTCGCCAACGGGAAGATCGCGGAACCGTTCCTGGCTCAGGATCCCAGTCTGGAAGAATCTCCATACAGCAACAACAGCCTGATCGATTTCACCAATAACATGATCGGTGTTCGAAATGTCTACCGTGGTGATTTCAACGCCGACGGCAAAGGGTTGCAGGATTATCTGCAGGCGAACAACCTGTCGCTGCACAATACGATCACGGCCCAGATCGACCAGGCGATCGCATCTTTGAATGCGATCACGGTTCCGTTCGGTGAAGCGATCATTTCCCAACCGACCCAGGTTCAGTTGGCCATTGATCAGATCAATACCCTCAAGACCACGCTGGAGGACCAGTTGTTACCGTACTTGCAACAGAACATCGTTCGATGAGTAGCGTTGACAGGCGGAACTTATTCGGGGCGCTCCTGGTATTCGGCTTCGTTGCCGTTCTCGTAAGTTGTCGGAAAGCCGAGCCCTGGGAGGAGGAAGCGTTCGATGAGCGTTTGAGCGGAGGCGCCCAAACAGTCTTCACCGAAGGGGTGGGAGCATTTTCACAGGCCTTTCCCACGCTTTCCGGATGGCGCGAAGAGTTCCACGAACTGGGCGACCAGCACTTCGAAGCAACTTTTGTCGCTGCGCCAGCTCCTTTGTTTCAGGGATTGGGTACCATCTACAACAGTAATTCCTGTTTCAACTGCCACATCAACGACGGTCGTGGAAAGCCGATCCAGCAATCGGAGCCGATGACCAGCATGTTGTTCCGCACCAGTGTGCCGGGCAGGGATCCGCACGGCGGTCCCTTGGCTGCGCCGGGTTTTGGCGGGCAGTTACAGGACAAAGCGATCTTCGGCGTAGCGGCGGAGGCCGGTGTGCAAGTCATGTGGGAGGAAACGCCTTTCGTGTTTGCCGACGGAGACACCGTACAATTGCGCAGACCGGTCTGGACACTGGTATCGCCCTATACCGGCTTGCCGGCAGGGTTCATGTTATCGCCAAGAGTCGCACCTCCGGTCCACGGCCTGGGACTGCTGGAACAAATTGCCGGTAGTGAATTGCTGGCGCTTGAAGACGAGTCGGATCTTGATGGTGATGGAATCTCGGGCCATGCCAACCGGGTCTTTGACGCGGTAACCAGGCAACAAACGATCGGCCGCTTCGGTTGGAAAGCGGAGGCGCCCAACCTGGAACAACAGGTAGCCGGTGCATACAACGAAGACATGGGGATTACGAACAAGGTGTTCCCGGTTGAAAGCAGCTATGGCCAGCCTCAATTCGACGGACGAAGCGATGAGCCGGAAGTACCGGACAGCATTTTCAATTCGGTGGTGTTCTATGTAAAAACACTGGCCGTGCCGGCGCGCAGGAATGTGACGGATCCGGTGGTTCGTCGTGGGAAGGAATTATTCAACGCGGCTAATTGCAGCGGCTGTCATCGCACCAGTTTCACTACGCGAACGGATATGTATTTCCCGGAAGCTTCCGGACAAAAGATCCATCCTTACACGGATTTGCTGTTGCACGATATGGGGCCGGGTCTGAGCGACGACCGGCCGACTTATTCTGCATCCGGTAGCGAGTGGAGAACCCCACCCTTATGGGGCATCGGTCTCACGCAGGTTGTGAACGGACATAATAACTTCCTCCATGACGGCAGGGCACGAAGCCTGATGGAAGCCATCCTCTGGCACGGAGGTGAAGCAAGCCGATCGGTGGATTTCGTTCGAAACCTTGGCAAGGAAGATCGGGAAGCGTTGCTGGCTTTTTTGAAAAGTCTGTGATTCGGAACTAGTAACTGGTAACTGGTAATTAGACTGGAAAAAACGATCGAAGATTCGTGATCCCGGGGCGACTCGAACGCCCAACCGGCTGCTTAGAAGGCAGCTGCTCTATCCAGTTGAGCTACGGGACCAATTAATTTTCTGTGTTTTGTTTACTACCTCAACCGTCCCGGTAGAACCGGGATGCTCTATCCAGTTGAGCTACGGGACCAATTAATTTTCTGTGTTTTGTTTACTACCTCAACCGTCCCGGTAGAACCGGGATGCTCTATCCAGTTGAGCTACGGGACCAATTAATTTTCTGTGTTTTGTTTACTACCTCAACCGTCCCGGTAGAACCGGGATGCTCTATCCAGTTGAGCTACGGGACCAATTAATTTTCTGTGTTTTGTTTACTACCTCAACCGTCCCGGTAGAACCGGGATGCTCTATCCAGTTGAGCTACGGGACCAATTAATTTTCTGTGTTTTGTTTACTACCTCAACCGTCCCGGTAGAACCGGGATGCTCTATCCAGTTGAGCTACGGGACCAATTAATTTTCTGTGTTTTGTTTACTACCTCAACCGTCCCGGTAGAACCGGGATGCTCTATCCAGTTGAGCTACGGGACCAATTAATTTTCTGTGTTTTGTTTACTGCCTCAACCGTCCCGGTAGAACCGGGATGCTCTATCCAGTTGAGCTACGGGACCAATTAATTTTCTGTGTTTTGTTTACTGCCTCAACCGTCCCGGTAGAACCGGGATGCTCTATCCAGTTGAGCTACGGGACCAATTAATTTTCTGTGTTTTGTTTACTGCCTCAACCGTCCCGGTAGAACCGGGATGCTCTATCCAGTTGAGCTACGGGACCAATTAATTTTCTGTGTTTTGTTTACTGCCTCAACCGTCCCGGTAGAACCGGGATGCTCTATCCAGTTGAGCTACGGGACCAATTAGCTATCCAGATGAGCTACGGGAACAGGTAGCTATCCAGTTGAGCTACGGAACCAAATTGTTCCCTTTGGGAAGAAGTCGGGGCGGCAGGATTCGAACCTGCGACCTCCTGGTCCCAAACCAGGCGCGATGACCGGACTACGCTACGCCCCGAACTAAACTATTCCGGGTTTCAAGTCAAGGAGTTGGAGTTGCCGTTCAACCGAAGGGTGAATCGAAATGGGAAGAAGGATACTTTCCCCGAACAACTCGAAACCCGAAACCCGAAACCCGGAACTTGTCTTGCGGTGAGGGTGGGATTCGAACCCACGGTACGCTTTAACACGTACGACAGTTTAGCAAACTGCTCCTTTCGGCCTCTCAGGCACCTCACCCCCTTAAAGGGACGGCAAAAATAAGCAATAGCCCTTTTTTTGCCAATTTTTTTCGTGCCTTGTATCAATACCAGAAGGCTGATTTCCAGATGGTCGTGTTTCCGACCTGATCGGTGGCGGTTATTTCTACCGGATGTTCCCTGTTTTGAGTAAGGTGGGCGATGTCCGCGATCAGGAGATCATTCTTGGCATCATACTCGAACAAATGCCATTTGCCGTCGATCATCCCGCGGTAGGATTTGATTCCGGATAACGCATCTTTCATCTTGTACTGGACGATGAGACCACGGGATGTGTTCAGGTCGGCTGGAACATATTCTTTGGAAACAACCGGAGGAACCGTGTCCAGCATCACACCATAATTCCCGAACTTTTTGGTCCGGGCGGTCACAAAATCGTTTTCCCAGTAGCTCGCAAGTGCCAGCGGACGTTTGTCGTCGTCCATGCGCACGACGACCGCCTTGCTTTTAAGCGAGTCGGCTACAGACACATTGGGTTTTATGGCAACGGTGATCGGTAACCCCAATGCGACCTGATCGTTCCCGATACGAAACTGGGAGGAGATGAGGGTCTCGTTCTTGCTTTCATGGTCCGTATAGAAGAAGTTATCGAAAACCGCACCGTTCGGAATCGTCACGTCCAGATTGGCCTTGTGAACGGCGATCCCTTTCTGATTGGAAACCAGGACGGAGCCCTCCGGGCGAGGCAGGTAAGGATTGTTGAATAGGGTAGAATAGGCGATTACCTGGAACTCGATCTGCGAGGCGTTACCGGCGAAGTCGCGTGCAATGAATTTCAGATCGTGAGCGGCATCGTCACCAAAGATGCTGTAACCGGTCGCGTTGGTGTCGCTGTAAATGAGCGAAAAGTGGTTCCCGGGCAGGCGATGGCAGCGTTCGATGGTATAACCATCGCGAACTTTGGAGAGATAGTCGATGTGCGCGTTCACGTACCGTTGCTCGTCAAAGTCGAGCCGGTCCATCCGCCACTGATAGGCGAGTTGTCCGTCTACGTAGAACTCGGCTGTGTAGATCCCCAGGGTCGCGGCAGAACCATCGATCTGGTCAACGGTTTCGAAACCGAATGCGATGCTGCCGGATGCCTGGATGAAGTCGGCCGTATTGAGGATGTACAATCCTTCCGTCGGAAGGATTTCATAGGTGATGGCGGTATCGCATTTGTCGAGCATGCCCGCTTCACGTACCGGGAAGATCCGAAGATTCTTGAGGACCGGCGCGATGTTGTCAGGCACATTCCAGCCGAATAGCAGGGGGTTGATGGGTTGTTCGGTCACCTCGTCGCGGATCTCAAAGTGAAGATGGGGGCCGGAGGTATTCCCTGTATTTCCCGAGAGGGCAATGATCTGGCCTTTCTTTACCTTCAATTCATTCTTCTTTGGGAAGAGTTCGACTTCGTAGACTTCGTTCTTGTCCTGTTGTTTTCGAACCAGGGAGGCGACCGGCTCTTCGAATGATTTTAGATGCCCGTAAACGGTCACAAAACCGTTCGGGTGGGTGATATACAGGGCTTTACCAAAGCCGCGGCTATCCACTTTGATCCTGGAGATCCAACCATCGGCGGAAGCTTTGACCGGCCATCCTTCCATTTCACCGGTTCCGAGATCGATGCCGGTATGAAAGTGATCGGGCCGGATCTCTCCAAATGTTCCAACGACCACCAGGTCGCTGTCGAGGGGCGGAGAGAAGTAATTTTTCGGGTAATCGGTCTGGCCGTACGTGCAGGTAGAGGCGCTCAAGAAGAGCAGGGTGGCCGAAATGAAGCGTCGGAACATGAAACAAAGAACGGGAATTCCTGACGTTCGATGGGATGGAAATGAGATGAAATCACGCCTTGCTGCCCCATTTCTTTACTTTGCCTGAGCATCCTCATCTGGCTGATTTTCTGAACAATCGCTGTTCATAATTTATGTGATAATTCAGGAGGAATCCGTACTTTCGGGGCTTATCTTCCAAGAAACGTTTGTCATGACCCAACCGAACGACGTTCAGCACCAGGTCGGCGAGCTCGAGAACCGCATCCATAAATTCATACATTTGCACGATACCCTTCGTGCACAATGTCAGGAACTGCTGTCCGAGAATCGACGGTTGCAGTTGGAGTTGGACGAAGAGCGGGCAAAAAGCAGGCGTGTGGAAGAAGGGTACCGGAACCTGCAGGACGTTGAGCAACAAGCGGCACGTCAGCGGGTGGCGGGTATTAAACGCAAGATCGGTGACATCATCGGCGAGATTGACCGCAATCTTACCCTGATCGATGTCCAACAGCATAAGTGAATCAACCCTCCATGGGAGAATTACTGTCGGTCAAAGTTTCCATTGGTAATCGCACCTATCCACTCCGGATCACCCGGGAGGAGCACGAGCGCGTGACCCAGGCTGCCGAGCTGATCAATAAGCGGATGAAAGAGTTCGAAGAACTCTACGCCGTGAAGGATAAGCAGGACCTGCTGGCCATGTGCGCATTGCAGTTTGCGAATGAATCAATGGGTCATCATACAGCCTCGGCCTCGTCAGGAAAAGACGAAGTTGGCGACCGGATTGAGTATTTGACGCTTTTGGTGGACGAATATCTGTCCAAAGAAGCGCCATCCCAATAAAGGGTATCGTTCTTTGAAGTCGAATCGGTGTGAACCGGTCGTCCTGTCGAAGTGATTCGCCGGATCGTCCCTTGCACCGAGTCGGGATAATATCCCGCATCAGTTCCGATTCACTTATAAAAACTCAACACTTCAATACCATTGGAGCCCAACTCAGTGGTTAGTATGGCAGGCTGCACTCCCGCTTCGCGGGAATCCTCCGGGACAGCAGAAACCAGAGAAACCAGGAGGTTCCAACCCTGTATCGCGGGGTTTTCTATGAGTTCCGGGACAGATGCGGGTTTTTTATTGACCATCGGGTAACCGGTGGAATTGTCAACCAGCGGCATAAGCCGCCTCAACATAAGTAAGCACCTATATGGATAGCCAAATCATCATTCTGATTGCCGAAGGACTGGTAGCCATGATCATCGGGTTTCTGGTTTCACGATATGTCATGGCCAGGACCATGAAGTCGAAGGAGACCGCCGCCGAATCAAAGGCCCAGTCGATCATCAAGGAAGCCGAACTGGAAGCGGAAGTCATCAAGAAGAACAAGATTCTCGAGGCCAAGGAACGATTCATTCAACTTAAAGCCGAACACGAAAAATCCATCGGCGAAAAGGATAAAAACATCGCTGCGGCTGAGAATCGCATCAAACAAAAGGAGTCGCAGTTGGCCCAAAAGGTCGAGCAGACCCAGAAGAAGCAACAGGAGTACGATACGCTCCAGGCCAATCTGAAGAACCAGTTGCAGATCCTTGAGGGTAAAAAAGAAGAACTGGCCAAGTTGCACCAGCGCCAGGTCGAACAACTGGAAAAGATCAGTGGACTGAGTGTTGATCAGGCCAAAAGCCAACTTGTCGAAGCCCTGAAGGCGGAGGCCAAGACGGAAGCCATGTCGTCCATCAAGGACATCATGGAAGAGGCCAAACTTACCGCGAATAAAGAAGCAAAGCGGATCGTCATTCAAACCATTCAGCGCGTTGCAACCGAACACGCCGTGGAGAATGCCGTTACGGTATTTCCGATTGAGAACGACGAAGTGAAAGGCCGTGTCATCGGCCGGGAAGGCCGGAACATCCGGGCCCTGGAGGCAGCTACCGGTGTGGAGATCATCGTCGACGATACGCCGGAGACGATCATTCTCTCTTGTTTCGACCCCGTACGCCGGGAGATCGCCCGCCTAGCGCTTCACCAACTGGTTTCCGATGGCCGGATTCACCCCGCGCGTATCGAGGAAGTCGTCGCCAAGGTAAAACGTCAACTGGAAGAAGAGATCGTGGAAGTTGGTAAGCGAACCACCATCGATCTCGGTATTCACGGACTTGCCCCGGAACTGATCCGGATGGTGGGCCGCATGAAGTACCGTTCTTCCTATGGTCAGAACCTGCTCCAGCACAGCCGCGAAGTCGCCAACTTGTGCGCAACCATGGCGGCGGAACTCGGATTGAACGCCAAGCTGGCCAAGCGTGCCGGCCTCTTGCACGATATCGGCAAAGTTCCGGACGACGAACCGGAATTGCCACACGCGATCCTCGGCATGAAACTCGCCGAGAAATACAAGGAGAACCCGGAGGTTTGCAACGCCATCGGTGCTCACCACGATGAAATCGAAATGAACAGCCTGATCTCGCCGATCGTCCAGGTGTGTGACGCCATTTCCGGTTCCCGTCCGGGTGCGCGACGCGAGGTGGTGGAATCCTACATCAAACGCCTGAAAGAGATGGAGGCGCTTGCCTTGTCGTACCCCGGAGTAGAGAAGACCTTCGCCATCCAGGCCGGTCGCGAACTCCGCGTTATTGTCCAAAGCGAGAAGCTCAGCGATAAGCAATCGGAGGTTTTGTCGTTCGATATCGCTAATCGCATCCAGAACGAAATGACCTATCCCGGCCAGGTCAAAGTAACCGTCATCCGGGAGACCCGTTCGGTTAATTACGCCAAGTAATACGATAACTTTGACTGGTAACCCTCGACCCTTCGGGCGCGGAGGTTACCAGTTTCATTTTACGCCGCCGCTCTCCCCATGAACCAGGAACCATTCGACCTGATCCTCGAACCGAGGCGCAGTGCTGGAAACTACTGGCGCGACCTGTGGCAGTATCGGGGCCTTTTCTATTTCCTTTCCTGGCGTGATATCCTGGTCCGTTACAAGCAAACAGTCATCGGTATCGCCTGGAGCGTGATCCGGCCCTTGTTGACCATGATCGTCTTCACGATCGTATTCGGAAGGCTGGCGCAACTACCGAATGAAGGCGTTCCGTACATCTTGTTGGTGTGCGCGGCCATGTTACCCTGGCAATTCTTCGCCAACGCTTTTACGGAATCGAGTCAGTCGTTGATTGCCAATGCTCCCATGTTGACGAAAGTCTATTTCCCCCGCCTGATCATTCCGGCCAGTGCAGTGGTGGTGGCGCTCGTGGACTTTTTCATTTCCCTGCTGATCTTGCTGGGACTCATGGTGTGGTACCGGTTTGTGCCGGGCTGGCAGGTCGTCTGGTTGCCAGCTTTTCTACTCATGGCCATCCTGGTTACCATGGGCGCAGGATTTTTTATCGCCGCCTTGAATGTCAAGTACCGTGACTTCCGATACATCGTACCGTTCATTGTTCAGTTCGGCTTGTATGTGTCGCCGGTCGGTTTTAGCAGCAACGTCATTCCCGCCGATTGGCGCTGGCTGTACGCCTTGAATCCGATGGTGGGAGTAATCGACGGATTTCGCTGGTGTCTGCTGGGAGGGAGTTTCCGGCTGGAACCCACCAGTTTTGCAATCTCCATAGCCCTTACCATCCTGCTCTTCGTTTTCGGCTTGTTTTATTTCCGCCGGATGGAGCGATCCTTCGCCGACGTAGTCTAAACCATGTCTGTCGCCATTCGAGCTGAGCACCTTACCAAACGGTATGTCCTGCGCCACCAGGTTCGGGAACCCTATACCGCATTGCGGGATGTATTAGCTCGTAAAGCCCGACAGGCCGGTAAGGCGCTACTGGGGCGGAACGAGCAAATCATCACGGAAGATTTTCATGCGCTGAACGATGTGAGTTTCGATATTCTGCAAGGGCAACGGGTCGGCATCATCGGTCGCAACGGAGCAGGAAAGTCGACCTTGTTAAAGATCATCAGCCGCATCACCGAACCATCCGAAGGCCGCTTGTTCATCAAAGGCCGTGTGGCGAGTTTGCTGGAAGTAGGGACCGGCTTTCATCCTGAACTGACAGGCCGTGAGAACATCTTCCTGAACGGTTCCATACTGGGCATGACGAAAGCGGAGATCTCCCGGAAGTTCGACGAGATCGTCGCCTTCTCGGAAGTGGAACGCTTTCTGGATACGCCTGTGAAACGTTATTCTTCGGGTATGTATGTCCGGCTGGCATTTGCTGTTGCTGCGCATCTCGAGCCGGAGATCCTCCTGGTCGATGAAGTGTTAGCGGTAGGAGATGCGGAGTTTCAAAAAAAGTGTCTTGGGAAAATGCGGGATGTAGCGCAGTCGGGGAGGACCATCCTGTTTGTGAGCCACAACATGGCCGCGATCCAGAACCTCTGTGATACGGCGATCTATTTGCGAAACGGACAATTGGTAGAGATGGGAGAGAAGGATCGGGTGATCGCGACATATCTCCGCTCGACCGCTGATCTGCATTCCATCCAACTGGCCGATCGAAAGGACCGGACCGGAAGCGGCGCTGTCAGATTCGATTCGATCGAACTCTGTGATGAACACGGCCAGCCTGCCAGTGCCTTGCAATCCGGTAAGGCGGGATCGATCCGGCTGCGTTTGAAGAAGTCGCCAGCTGTTTCGGTGATCCGCAACCTCCACATCGCGGTCGGTATCGACGACGAGATCGGACAACGGATCACGAACCTCAACAATGAACTGACGGGAAACTACTTTTCTGAAAGTTCCGTCAACGAACCGGTCATCGACATCCTGATGGACAAAGTGCCCTTTCGGCATGGCCAATATGCCATAACCTTGTACGCGACAGTGAACAACGAAGTGGCCGACTGGATCGGAAATGCCGGCACGATTCCGGTTGAGCCGGGTGATTTTTTCGGGTCCGGGAAATTATTGCCGGACGGGCAGGGAAATTTCTATGTAGGACACCGTTTCAAACTACACTGATCGTGCTTTATTCACTCCGACTTTATCTACGGCAGATCAGCCGCTACCGCCAGCAGGGTGCTGGTGCGGATGACCTTCGTTTTTATAAGCAGTGGATCAATTCACAGGGTGGCTCCTCCATGGAATCGCGGCTCCCGTGGCTTTCCTTTCGAGCCATTGAGTTGTTGGAATCCAGGATCAAACCGGAACATCACGTTTTCGAGTTCGGCGGAGGCGGATCGACCTTGTTTTTTCTCGATCGTGTTGCTTCGGTCGTTACCGCGGAGCATGATACGGTCTGGTTTGACAAGTTGAAATCATCGATCGATCCGACATTGGGAAAGCGATGGACGGCCTTGGCAAATCCTCCAGAAGCCGGAGACCTTGTGAAACATCCCGATCCATCGTTACCGGAACATTATCATAGCAGCGATTCGAATTATCGGGGAATGAATTTCAGAAACTACGCCTCTTCGATCGATGCTTTCCCAGCGGAGCGATTTGATTGGATCCTTGTTGACGGCAGGGCGCGTCCATCCTGCCTGTTGCATGCGGTTTCGAAGTTGAAGCGAGGCGGATATCTGATCCTGGATAATTTCGAACGAGCTACTTATCACCCCGCCGCACGCGAAATTTCGAAAATGAGTTTCCGGCTCGTGCTGGACCGGCAAGGCCCATGTCCGTTCACACCGGACTTTACACGAACTGCTATTTGGCAGAAAGTTGATGTCTGATCTGGCACCCATCCTGATTTTCTGCTTTGATCGTCCGGATCACCTTCGACGCGTGTTGGAGAGTATCACCAGAAACCCGGAGTCGGCTTCTTCGCATTTGATATTACGGATGGATGGTGCACCGGCAGGAGCCTCGCCGGATCGATTGGCTCGTATGGATTCCGTTCGCCAACTCCTGCGGGAACGTGCGTGGTGCAAGTCGGTGGAAATTCACGAATCCGAGCGAAACATGGGCTTGGCAGGATCGGTGATGGAAGGGGTAAGTGATGCCGTGGCCCGATTTGGACGGGTGATTGTCCTGGAGGACGACCTGGAGTGCTCTCCATTTTTTTTGCAATTCATGAACAGGGCACTGGACGTATATGCGGATGATCATCGTGTAATCAGTATCAGCGGTTACATCTATCCGATCAAGGCGACTTTACCGGAGACGTTTTTTCTCCGCGGCGCCGATTGTTGGGGCTGGGCTACCTGGAAAAGAGGCTGGGATCTGTTTCGTTCGGATGGAAATGCCTTGTTGTCCGAACTACAGTCACGCCAGCTATCTGCCGCTTTCGACTTTGATGGTTCCTATCCCTACACGGAAATGCTGACCGATCAGGTAAATGGGAAGAACGATTCCTGGGCGATCCGGTGGTATGCTTCAGCTTTTCTCTTGGGAAAGTTGTCGCTTTACCCTGGCCGATCGCTGGTGCAGAACCTCGGTATCGATGGTTCCGGTACTCACAGTGGTCGATCTGATCGCTGGCAGGTGCCACTGGCTGAGTCTGCCATAGCGGTTGAACGGAAGGAATCTGTGGAAGACCCGTTCGTAGTAGAACGGCTGCAGGATTATTTCCGGGCGTTAAATCAGCCGGATCCCTTTTGGAAACGTGTTGTTCGCAGACTTCGACGAATGATCTAAGCATGTTACGCTCCAGGATCCGAGACCTCTTGCCGGCATTCGTCATGCGCTGGTATCGCCACCGGCGGTGGAAGCAAGGTCTTTGGCCCAAATCCGAATGGAGGGGCGACTATCCTTCATGGGCCAGTGCCGAAGCTGATTCACAAGGCTACGAGAACGCCATGATCCTGGAGCGGGTCACCGCAGCCACTCGTGCAGTGCAGGAAGGTAGGGCAGCTTTTGAACGGGATGCAGTCACATTTCCTGAGCGTGCCTTTGATCCGGCGGTGCTGGCTGCTTTGCAGGCGATGGTTGCTGAATCCGGAGGGACTATCGAGCTGATTGATTTTGGTGGTTCACTGGGCAGCTTATACTATCAATATCGGCCTTTGCTGAACGGCGTAAAAGAACTCCGCTGGGTCGTGGTGGAACAACCGCATTTTGTGGAGCGCGGTAAGTCCATTACGCCTCCGGGTGAGTTGTCGTTCACACATTCCCTTTCGGAGATTCCGGGAGGGGAGGTTAACCGCGTATTATTGCTCGGAAGCGTTCTGTCCTATCTGCCAGACCCCTGGGAATTCATCCGGGAAGCACAAGTCTACCGTTTTCGTTTCATCCTGATCGACCGGACAGCCTGTATACGAGGTCGGCCGACGCGTCTGACCGTTCAGTATGTGCCGGAAACAGTTTATCCGGCCAGTTATCCCGCATGGCTTTTCCGGGAGACTGATCTTAAAAATGCGTTCAAATCGGATTATCAATTGCGGAGCGATTCAGTGTCGCCCTTTTCATCCCTGCGTATCCAGGAGGATGGCGCGGAAGTGGAGTGGAAGTCCTTCTTCTTTGAACGAAAGCGTTAATTTGCAAAGCGATGTCGGCTCATTGGAACTTCTGCACCTTATTCAATACCGCCTATCTGTCACGTGGGCTGGCGCTCCACGCATCGTTGAGTAGCGTCTGCCGGTCTTATCATTTATTCGTTTTCGCGTTCGACGACAACTGTTATGAGTATCTGAAGAACAGCGGACTTCCGAATCTGACGGTCATTTCACTTCGGGAGTTTGAAGATGAGCAATTGTTATCCATCAAAGGCTCACGTACCGCAACGGAATATTGCTGGACCTGCACGGCCTCGACAATACTTTATTCGATCGAGCGGTTCGGATTGGATCATTGTACTTATCTGGATGCTGACATGGAATTCTATTCCGATCCTGCTTCGTTGTTTTCGGAATGGCAGCATGCATCCGTCATGATCACCGAGCACCGGTATACTCCCGAATACGACCAATCCGCCGTGAGCGGTCGTTATTGCGTTCAGTTCATGGCCTTCCGGAACGATACGCGCGGCATGCAAGTCTTGCGTGATTGGAGAAATGATTGCATCAAGTGGTGTTATGCCCGTGTGGAGGATGGAAAGTTCGGTGATCAAAAGTATCTGGACTCCTGGCAGGAGCGCTACGAAGGTGTGCATGTATTACAGCATCCGGGTGGAGGTGTCGCTCCCTGGAATGTTCAGCAGTATGATGTCTCCATCCAGGACGGTGTTTTAATGGTTACCCATGCGACAGGCTCGTCCCCGGTTCCACTGGTGTTTTACCATTACCACGGACTGCGTTTTTACGAGGCAGGATTGGTCATGCTTGCCGGCGAGCTGTATGAAATCGATGGATCGGTTGTTCGTCACCTCTATGCGCCTTATGTCGGTCGTTTGTTGTCGTTGGGTAATCAGGTTAAAAGCCTCCATCCGTCCTGGGATCCCTTCGGAGTGAGTGGCCGGTCTCCAAAGCCCCCGTTGAGCCCGTGGATACTCTTTTTGTATTATTTTAACGACCTTCGTCGCTCTATTCGTAATATCGACGGAAAACTAATCAGGTGGAGGAAAAGGCATCAACATGTCTATCATAGCCGTCAGTTTATCCGTTGACCCCGTATGGCTCGTCTGATCGATCTCAAAACCTTCACTGACACGCGCGGTAACCTGACGGTCATCGAAAAGGTGATCCCATTTGATATTAAACGCATCTTTTATATCTACGGGGTAGACGACAGCAGACGGGGAGGTCATCGGCATCGGAAAACTCTGCAAGCCGCAATCTGCATCCAGGGAGCCTGTACGATCTATAACCACGACGGGTCTGCGGAACAGGTATTCCGGTTGGATCGTCCCGATAAATGTCTGATCCTGGAACCGGCGGACTGGCATACGATGTACGAGTTCACGCCCGACGCCATCCTGATGGTACTGGCATCCGAGTTTTTCGATCAGGCCGACTACATTTTCGAACCCTATCCTGCGGTGTCATGATCGAATACGAGAACCTGAGAAAGGCCAACGCTCCGTTCTTCGAGGAATATCGGGCGGTCTTTGAAAAGACCCTGCAGAGCGGTTGGTACATACTCGGCGAGCAGGTCAAATCGTTCGAGGCGGAGTTCGCAGGCTATTGCAGTGTGCAGCATACGGTAGGCGTCGCGAATGGATTGGATGCTATGATCCTTGCCTTGCGTTCCTATAATTTTTCTCCGGGAGATGAGGTTCTGGTTCCATCGAATACGTACATCGCATCCATACTGGCGATTCTGCATGCGGGCTTGAAGCCGGTATTGGTCGAACCCCGCTTGTCCACCTACAATATCAATCCGGAAAACATCCGCGAAAAGATCAGCAAGCGTACCCGTGCCGTGTTGGTGGTACACCTCTACGGGAAGTTGTGTGAAATGGATGCCATCCTTTCCATCGCCCGGGAGTATGGTCTGGCCGTAGTTGAAGATTGTGCCCAGGCCCATGGAGCGAGCTTACGTGGGAAACGGGCCGGGAGCTTCGGTGATTTCGGGGCCTTTAGTTTTTATCCGACCAAGAACCTCGGAGCACTCGCCGATGCCGGAGCCGTCACGACCGATGATCCGAAGAAAGCGGAAGCGATCCGCACACTTCGGAATTACGGTTCTGAAAAGAAGTATTATAACAGCATAGTCGGTTACAATTCGCGGTTGGATGAGCTGCAGGCGGCTTTTCTACGAGTCAAACTCGCTGCATTGGACAAGATCAATGCGCATAAACGCAAACTGGCTGCCATCTATCAGGCGGAATTATCCGATGCTTATGTTAAGCCCGTGAAGCAGGAGGATTACCTGGATGTCTTTCATATTTATGCTATTCGACATCCCAAGCGTGACCAGTTGCGGACCTTTCTGTCGGAGAACGGTATACATACCGAAGTGCATTATCCGGTCGCTCCCAACCGGCAATTGGCAATGCGCGGGATCCTGGATATGACCGATACCCCGATCGCACAGGAAATACACGAAACCATACTCAGCCTGCCGATCTCTTTCTTCCACACGGAAGATGACATTCGGCAGGTTGTCGGGGTGATGAACCGCTTTTGACATGAAGCGTCTTTCGGTCATAACGGTCAACCTGAACAATGCCCGTGGATTGCGGAAAACGTTGCAAAGCGTGATCACCCAGTCGTGGAACGATCGTGAAATCATCGTGATCGATGGCGGCTCGAACGATGAAAGTTTGGCGGTGATCGAAGAGTTCCGTTCGCACTTGTCTTTCGTCCACAGTGGGAAAGACGCTGGCGTCTACGATGCACAGAACAAGGGGATCGCACTCGCCTCCGGCGAATATTGTCTTTTTCTGAATTCGGGTGATTATCTGGCCTCACCCGATGTTTTAAGCGCGGTTTTCAGCCGTCGACGGGATGAGGATATCTTGTACGGCAACATGATCATTTATTATGGAAATGGGAAGACCCGCCTGGGCCGTATGCCGCGAAGAATCACCCTGGAGCAGATGATCGGAGATACGCTTTGGCACCCGGTGAGTTTTATCCGCAGGACCTTGTTTGAGAAGTATGGTAAGTATGACCTCAGCTTCAGGGTGGTGGCGGATTATCATTTTTTTCTCCGGGTGCTCCTGGTGGAGCAGGTGAGCTATTACCATACTGGTGTCACCGTTTCAGTGTTTGATACTTCCGGCATGAGTTCTCAGGGGAAGTATCGTGCCCAACAACTGGAAGAACGACGCCGGGCACAGGAGTTGTACTTTAAGCCGGAAGTGATCGACCGGGCATTGCATCGGTATCGTCGCAAGTTTCTGTTGAACCGCGTCTTGCGCAGGATAGGATTGAACTGATCATGGGACCGAAACAACCGGAAATCTCCATCATCATTCCTTGCTATACCTATGGAAGGTATCTGCCGGAAACGTTGAAGTCGCTCCTGGATCAGACTTTTTCTGATTGGGAATGTGTTCTGGTCGCCAATGGTTCTGATGCGTTGACACTGCAGGTTATTCAGGTCTTTGTCGATAAGGACTCCCGATTTCGCAAACTGTCCACGCAGAACCACGGGCCATCCGCGGCAAGAAACGAAGGGATTCAAGCATCGCGCGGACGCTATATTCAGTTGTTGGATGCCGATGATATACTGGAGAACCGGAAGTTCGAGGTTCAATCTTCCTATTTACATGCGCATCCGGAAACCGGCGTGGTGTATGGTGAAGTGCGTTACTTTACTGACGGAGCACCGGAACAATGGAGAAGGTCGCTGCACCTTCCGGATCGGGAATGGATGCCAAAGGTTTCCGGAAAGGGAAGCCTATTGGTGAATACATTGCTTCGGTACAATATTATGACCATCCATGCACCGCTCGTTCGACGGGAAATGATGGATATGGTCGGCTGTATGGATGAGGCATTGTCGGGGTTTGAGGATTGGGACCTCTGGTTACGAATGGCCATGTCAGGCGTGCAATTCACTTTCCTTCCGGTCGCCGGGTCGCTTTCGCTCGTCAGAACGCATCCTGGCAGCCTCAACCAGGACCGATCGACCATGCGGCAGTACTTGTTGCGTGTGTGGGAGAAAGCCCTGGAATCCGGACAGTTGAATTTGAAGCAGCGTGTTTACGTATGGTCAAGAATGGAAGAAGAGTTCGGTGAAATGGTGCTGGCAAGAAGGACCGGTCAGGCCATGCTTTCTCCCCGAAGCCGGCTTGTCTTATGGGCAGGCGTACCGTTCATTTATCCGGTAGTGAAGTTGGGTCGTTATTTGCGTAACCTGTCAAAGTCTTGAAAATGGCCGAGGCGCAACGACAGCTCTTAAGTATCGTTATAGTCAGCTACAATGTACGCGAGCTTTTGGAAGCCTGCCTCCGCAGCCTTCCCATGGGTGGTGTGGAAGAGCCTGAAGTATGGGTGGTGGACAATGCATCCACCGACGGAAGTGTTGAGATGGTTCGTCATTTGTTTCCGACGGTGAACCTGATCGTGAATCAGGATAATGCAGGATTCCCGAAAGGGAACAACCAGGCGATCGGTCGATGTTCCGGTAAGTTTATTTTGCTGCTGAATCCCGACACAGTAGTGAAGCAGGACGCTTTCAAGATCCTGATCAGCTACCTCGAGGACCATCCGGAGGCCGGACTCGTTGGACCGAAGTTGCTGAATGCGGATGGAAGTCATCAGTATTCGGTGATGCCTTTCCTGCGTCCGCTGGAGATTATCCTGGAAACTTTCTTTTTACATGGTTGGTACCGAAGTAAGAGGGATCACAGGATGCAGGGTGATCAAGCGCCACGACCGGTGGATGCCTTGAGCGGCGCGGCTATTTTGTTACGCCGGGAGGTCTTCGACCGAATCGGACTGCTGGATGAACAACTCTTCTGGACCGAGGACATGGAATTCTGTTTACGTGCTCACCAGGCGAGAATAGGTGTCGCCTATATGCCCGAGGCGGAAATTGTTCACCACAGTGGAGCCAGTGGTAAGAAAAACCAACGGGTCATGGTCTCCAACCAGGTGTTATCCAAAATCCGCTATTTCTCCCGCAATCACCCGGCATTGGTCTTTTGGACCTGTTGGTTCTTTCGGCTCCTGCACATAATCAGTCGGTTGCTCATCTTACTGCCATTGTCCATCTTTGCTTTGCGCTACCGGGAAAAGCTGGATGCCTATGCGTTTACGTTGAAGCGTTTTATCCGGGGCGATTATTGACCGTGGCACCCGATGCGTTGATCCTACTGGTGAATTATCGTCATGAAGACGAGGTAGTGACCTTTATCCGGGAACAGTTACTTCAGCAAGAACAGGTCGAGTTGACCATCGTAGTATGTGATAACGGAAGTACGGATAGCGATGGTTTCAGGAAGCAATTATCGGCTTGGAAGCAGGTTCATTATTTTTCAGCCGGAACCAACCTGGGATATTTTGGCGGTGCTGCAGCTGGTTTGAAATACTTTACGCAAACGATAGGCGAGCTTCCTTCCTGGACCATCGTTTGCAATACCGACGTGGAACTTCCCGGACGTGATTTCTTGTACCGGTTATTTTCGCTATCCCGGGGCGCATTGGTGGCGGCTCCCGCGGTTCATTCGACCTTGAGCGGGCATCAACAAAATCCTTTCCGGGAGCAACGGGTATCCTTATCCTACCTGAAGTTTATGCGTGCCATTTATTCTTTCTATCCACTGTATTTTCTTTACCAGCTATTGGCCTATGTGAAGCGATTCTTTCGGAGAGCGCGTACTGCAGAGGGCGTGACGCGTAATGTCTATGCAGTGCATGGGACCTTTTTCGCTTTTCATCGAACATTTTTCGCTCAGGGCGGCTCCCTGCAGTACGGATCATTTCTATTCGGCGAGGAACTTTTTGTCGCCGAACAGCTTGCCGGCATGCAGTCGGCCTGCCGGTATGTTCCGGAATTGCAGATCGAACACCGGGAACACGCTTCCACCGGTCGTTTCAAGTCACCGGGAATGGTGAAGTACATGAAGGAAAGCACCGACTACCTGATCCGGGAGGTATACCGTGGATAAGACACCCTTTGTCAGCATCATCATTCCGTGCAGGAACGAAGGCCGCTTCATCGGAAAAGTGCTGGAGAATATCCTTTCCCAGGATTATCCGGCTTCGCACCTGGAAGTACTCATCGCCGACGGCAGGAGTGAAGACGATACCCGACAGCAGGTGGAAGGATTTGCACGACGCTATCCCTTCATTCATCTGCTGGATAATCCTGCACGCGTAGTGCCACACGCGCTTAATGCCTGTATACGGCGGAGCAGGGGCGAAGTGATCCTGCGCATGGATGCGCACGCGATCTACCCGAACGACTACGTGAGCCGGTTGGTCAGGGCCCTGCTCGAAAACCGGGTTCAAAATGTCGGCGGTGTATGGGTAACGGAACCAGGATCGGATACGCCAATGGCCGAGGCCATCGCGCTTGCTTCAGCGCACCGATTCGGGATCGGAAATGCCGACTATCGGCTGGGTGGCGGCACTCCGCGACTGGTAGATACCGTCCCGTTCGGTTGTTTTCCGCGACCGCTTTTTGAGGAGATCGGATTGTTTGACGAGGAGTTGGTCCGAAATCAGGACGATGAATTCAATGGAAGAATCATCCGTTCCGGAGGTAAGATACTTTTACTGCCGGACCTTAAGATCCGGTATTTCGCCCGTGAACGTCTGTCCAAGATCCGCCGGATGTTCTACCAGTACGGTTTATTCAAACCGCTTGTCAACCGGAAACTCGGAAAACCGGCGACTGTCCGTCAGCTCTTTCCTCCATTGCTGGTGGCCGGAATCATGTTGCCTCCCGCGATCGCATACTGGATTCCAATGATCGGGTTGTGCTGGCTGGGAGGATTAATGGCTTACTTAATGATGGTCGTTTATTTTTCCCTTCGGCTCTCAAATGGGAACGGCTATTTGCTGGGGGCGCTCATTCGGGTCTTCCCAACCATTCACCTGAGCTATGGAATAGGGTATTGGATCGGTATCATACGATTCCTGATCTTCCGGAAAAATCAACATGGAAAAGTACACGATCCGGGAATCAGTCGTTGATAGCCCCACATTCAGCAATATGAAACAGGATACACCGACGGTACAGCCTATACCCAACGCTCCCTGGCGCCGGCTGAAACTCTGGGCTTTGCCGTTGCTGGCGCTGACCCTGCCGTTCGGACATGGCGCCGTCACGGTCGCGATGATCCTTTTCCTGTTAACAACGATTCTGAATAGCAATGCTCAGCCGTGGATAAAGGAATTTCGGTTGTGGTACTTACTGCCAGTCGCCTTTCTGGTGTTGCATGTAGTAGGCATGGCTTACTCCGACAATCGCTCGTTCGGGCTCTTTGACATCCAGGTAAAATCGGGGCTGTTGATTCTGCCGATTTGTGTGATGATGCACGGCAGGTTATCAGCGCAGGATTGGCAACGATTCGTACGCGCCTTTCTTGCCGGGCTGCTCTTGGCATTCGTCGCTTGTCTCCTTCCTGCAATCCGTACCTGGAGTGCCACCGGGTCGCTGCATGGATTTTTTTATCAGGATTTCAGTCGGTTCCTGCATCCTTCGTATTTCGCCTGGTATGCCGACACGGCCGTCTTGCTACTCTGGCTGAACCGTGCGGATCCGATCTTGAAAGGCGCCTTGCGAAGAAGTCTGCTGCTCATGCTCTCACTCCTGGTCTTCCTCTGTAACAGTAAGGCTGGATTTGCAGGATGGTTTTTTGTGACCGCGTTGGGAGCCCTGGTAACTGGTCTTAAGACCAAATCGTTCCGTCTCTTCGTTGTGTCCTTGTTACATATCCTCATTTTCGGACTCGCAATATGGAAAGTCATCCCGCCGGAGGAGAATCGGGTAATGGCCATGCAGCAGAACCTCTCCCAGGATACGATTTCCGGAAGCGACGGACGATCGACCTCGGCGCGATTGCATGTTTGGTCGGCTGCTTGGTCACTGATTCAGGAAGCTCCGGTGACCGGCTATGGAACCGGCGACGTAAAAGATGTGCTGCTGAAGCGATATGCGGAACGAGGCCTGATCTCCGCGGTCGAGAAGAAACTCAATGCGCACAACCAGTTCTTGCAATCATGGGTTGCGCTTGGCCTTTCCGGTGTTTTGCTGCTATTGGCCATGCTGGCAGGTGCAACCTGGCGGTTTCGAAGGGATCCCCTCTTTGCCGGATTTCTGCTACTGACCTTCTTCAATTTCCTGGTGGAAAGCATGCTTGAAATACAGGCTGGCGTGGTCTTTTGGGCGCTTTTTTATTCCGTATTTTTGAACCTCCAATCTCCTGAAGGTTCGTATGAAGATCATCAACCTGGTAGGCGCCCGTCCCCAGTTCATTAAAGCCGCCATGCTGAGCCGCGCGCTGCGTCGGCAACGTGGAGTGGAGGAGATCATGGTTCATACCGGGCAACATTACGACGCCTCCATGTCGGATGATATCCTGAAGGAATTGGAGTTTCCGGTCATAGCCCATAACCTGGGGATCAATCGACTTTCACACGGAGCAATGACCGGCAGAATGATCGAGTCGCTGGAGCAGGTATTTCGACAGGAACGCCCGGATGCGCTCATCGTGTATGGTGATACGAACAGTACCCTGGCTGGTGCGGTTGCCGCCGTCAAACTGGGTATCCGGATCGCCCACGTGGAAGCCGGCATGCGTTGTAACAATCTTCACGTACCGGAGGAAGCCAACCGGGTTGTTGCCGACCGTTTGTCGGAATGGTTATTTACCTCCTCCGACCATGCGCGACAGAACCTGATCCGCGAAGGCTACGATAATCTTCCGGTGCAATTGATCCATTCCGGCGATGTGATGTTGGACGCGTTCCGGCATTTCCAGCCGATCGCGCAGGAACGTATTTCCTGGCCCCAAGAGATGCCACAGGGGGACTTTGTCTTGTGTACGGTTCACCGGGAAGCGACTACCGAGCACCCGGGCAGACTGCGGGAAGTGTTTGAAGCGATCGAGCGTGTGCATCAGCGCATCCCGGTAGTGCTTCCGCTTCATCCGCGTACCCGCGAGCGTATCGGAGCACTGGGCATCAAGACTTCCGCCATTTTAACGGAACCTGCATCTTATCTGCAAATGCTCGTGTTATTGGATCGTTGCGCTTTGGTCATGACGGATTCAGGAGGGTTGCAGAAAGAAGCGTTCTTCAGTAAGAAGCCTTGTGTGACACTTCGGCCGGAAACCGAATGGATCGAACTGGTCGAACATGGTTACAATAAAGTGGTTGGCACCGATCCGCAATGGATCGTCAATCATGTGTTCTGGATGTTGGACAATCCGCCGGAGTTCCGGCATCATTTTTATGGGGATGGTCATGCTGCCGATCTGATCGCGGCTCAGTTGATCAAGCCTTCCATTCATTCCGTCAGAAAAGATCAACCCGCCAACCTTGCATGATACCCTTTTCACCACCCCGGATCGACCAGGCGATCGTTGATGAAGTCGTGGCTGCGCTGCGGTCAGGCTGGATAACAACCGGCCCCCGCACGAAACGTTTTGAGCAGGAGCTGGCCGCTTATTGCAAAGTGCCGGCTGTGCTCTGTTTGAATTCTGCCACGGCCGGCCTGGAATTGATGCTCCGTTGGTTCGGCGTCGGTCCTGGCGATGAAGTCATTCTTCCTGCTTATACCTATAGTGCCACTGCCAATGTGGTCGTACACTGCGGAGCGACACCGGTCTTTACCGATGTGCGCGATGATTTCAATATGGACCCGGAGGCGGTGGCAGTCGCGATCAACGAGCGGACCAAAGTGATCATGCCAGTCGATTTCGGCGGATGGCCGTGCGATTACCGCGCGCTGAACGAGCTTGTTCGGCAACCCGATGTTCGCGCGAAGTTCAGGCCGAACTCAAACGTGCAAGCGACACTCGGAAGAATACTCGTCTTATCGGATTCCGCTCATTCACTTGGTGCTTGGTATCACGGACAGCGAGCCGGGTCTCTCACGGATTGCTCGGTCTTCTCCTTTCATGCGGTGAAGAATCTCACGACGGCAGAGGGGGGAGCGGTTGCACTGAATCTTCCTGTGGGATTCGACAATGCGGCCATCTACCAGGAACTTTGTGTCAAGTCCCTGCACGGACAAAACAAAGATGCGCTGGCGAAAATGCAGAAGGGCAACTGGCGATACGACATTGTCGAAGCCGGTTATAAAATGAACATGACCGATCTGCTTGCTGCGATCGGTCTCGTGGAGTTGGCCCGGTACGACCGCGAAACGCTTCCCAAACGGAAAGCGATTTGCGAGGCATATCGGCGCGAACTGGGAGTTTATTCCTGGGCGGAGCTGCCCCTGCAAGCTGACCCGGATTGCGAATCGTCCTATCACTTGTTTCCCCTTCGAATTCGTGGAATCGATGAAGCGACCCGCGACCGGATCATCCAGCGCATCGCCCAGGAGGATGTTTCCGTTAACGTGCATTTCATCCCGGTTCCAATGATGAGTTTCTACCGGGGGATGGGATACGATATCCGGAATTATCCGAATACCTTTCGGAACTATGAGCGGGAAATCTCGCTTCCCGTCTTCTATGATCTTACGGATGAACAACGCTCGACTGTGGTCGAGGTTGTCGCCAGAGCCGTTACGGCCGAACTCGACCTGGCAGTACTACCTAAAACCTGATATCACCCGACTATGACCGCAAGTCACATCAAGTCATGGATTCGCTCCATTTCTGTAGCATCAGTCTTCTTCTGGCTCCTGCTCAGCCTGCACATCAGCGCCCAGCCCCCAAAACCGGGCGATCGCGTCCGGGCTAAGCAGATCCTGGAATGGATGAAAGCGGGAGAGTATGGCAAAGTGATCGATCAACTCGACAGTTCCGCCGCCGCGAAACTGGACACCGCTAAGTTGTCCTCGGTGTGGAACAACATGCTACGGAACGCGGGTCCTTTCCGCGAAGTGCAATCCACGACCGATGAGCAGCAACCTGGCTATACCATGGTCATTCAGCGCTGTCTCTTCGGTGAGAAATCGATCGACTTCAAGTTGGTTTTTGGCGGAAACGGGAAAGTCAAAGGTCTTTTCTTCCTCCCTGCCGATTCAAAGGAGCGATACAAACTGCCTGCTTACTATGACAGCACAAAGGTCTCGGAGCGGTCGGTTATCATTGAAAACGGACCGTACAGGTTGCCCGGAACACTGACGTATCCGAGCAAAGGAAAATTTTTTGCAGCCGTGGTGCTGGTGCACGGTTCAGGACCCAATGATCGTGACGAGTCAGTGGGGGGCACGAAAATTTTCAAAGACCTGGCCTTGGGTTTGGCGACCAAAGGTGTTGCCGTATTGCGGTACGAGAAACGCACCCGAATCTACCGGGATAAGTTTACCAGCCGTTCCGATTACACAGTCGAGGAAGAAACCATACAGGACGCCGTCGCCGCTGCCGAGTGGCTGCAACGGGATTCCCTGATCAATCCCGACAGGGTGTATGTCTTAGGACACAGTCTGGGGGCGCATCTGCTGCCGAGGATTGCTTCCGGAATGCGAAAGAAGTCGGCCGGATATATTGCCTTGTGTCCGAATGCCCGCCGACTGGAAGAGCTGTTCGTGGATCAGGCGAAGTACATCGTTGCGCTGGATGGGAAGCAGGAAAAGTACCAGCAACTGCTCGACAGCCTGGAACGCGAGGCCGGTATCATCAAAGGACTTCATGCGGATTCAAAAGATACGCTGGCGCATCTATCGTTGCCGGCCAGTTACTGGATCGATCTGAACAGGTACGATGCGTTCACCGCCTTTCGTGAAATGAAGGGACCCTTGTACATCATGCAGGGTGGACGGGATTATCAGGTAACGACGGATGACTACAAGCTCTGGGAGGAGAAGCTGAACGGGAGAAAGCCTACCGCGATGAAATTGTATCCTCAACTCAACCACTTCTTCATCACCGGCGAAGGGAAGAGCAAGCCGGCTGAATACAATAAGAGCGCGAACTTTTCTGAAACGGTGTTGAATGACATCTATAATTGGATCAGTAAGGATGTTTATTGAGGAACCGGTATGTTCCATCGTTTCCTGATCCGGTTTGCCGACATCCTGTTTTCCGGCTTAGGTCTGGTTGTTCTGGCGCCCTTGCTGGTCCTGCTGTCGGTTTGGGTGCGGCTGGGTTCCAGGGGCGCGATCATCTTCCGACAGCAACGTATCGGGAAGGACGCAGTGCCTTTTACGTTACTGAAGTTCCGGACGATGTATCCCGATGCCGACAAGAAAGGATTGATCACGGTTGGCTCGCATGACCCGCGCATCACCCCGGCGGGGAAGTTTCTGCGAAAATGGAAACTCGATGAATTGCCACAATTGTGGAACGTGTTTCGCGGCGACATGAGTCTGGTCGGTCCCCGTCCGGAAGTTGAACGCTATGTCGCCCTGTACACAGCGGAACAACGGGAAGTGCTGCGCGTAAGACCGGGCATCACCGACAAAGCTTCCATCGTCTATGCTGATGAAAACGAACGACTCAGCAAGGCCGGAGATCCCGAAGCTCATTACCGGGAATTCATCCTGCCGGACAAGATCCGCTTGAATATGGAATTCATCCGCAAACCGACTTTTGGCCATTATCTCCGGATCCTGTGGATGACTTTTACCCATCTCTTTTTTCGATCATCCGCCGGTCAGTAGAGCCTTCATTATCAGATGAAAAACAACCAACCGCGGAAACAAAATGCCGATGGCAGTAGTTTAAGGATGCAGAATCTGGGATGAATTCAGTGTAATTCTTCCATTTTCCGCTTAAAAACGTTAAATTTGCATTCCACCGGAATTGTCCGGATTTTCTAAAGGGAAATTTTTTACCACCTATACAATGCGTATCAAGATCTCTTTTCTCAAGGTGCATGGAAGCAGTGGTACCGTTCCGCTTCACCACCAAAAGATCATCTCCGCTTTCATGGATGAAGTGATTCGTGAAATGCCGATCAGTTCGCCCTTCTACAATTTCTCTTCCCTGAAGGGAACATCGAAAGTGCAGAACGGACAGATCCGGTTCCTGTCTTCCAAAGTCTCGCTGGTGCTATCCGCACCCGACAAAGAGTTTGCGGAAGAATGGGTGCGCCGGATATTTGAGCGACGCCTCGTGTCGTTCGCTAAACTGACCCTGGTACCCAAGGCCTCGGAGGTCATCCCGGATCCTGACTTCAACCAGGTGATGAAGTACGTGTGTATTTCGCCCATGGTTCCGCAGGGACCGTTCGAGAGCGACCCGGAGGGAAACATTCCGGATCCTTTGGATCCCAGGGAGCAGGACTTCTCCGATGCTTTCTATGATGTACTGATGGAAAACATGGAGCGGGCCGGATTCACGCCGCAGCAACTGCATGACTTCGCCGAATTCGAGATCACGCCGGACCCGGGATACATTCAGAAGATCCTGAATACGCACAAGAAGTTCGCGCGTATCTATAAGAACAACGACAGTTTGCCGATCTTCGGTTACCTGCTGCCGTTCGCATTGCACGCGCATCCGCAAGTGCAAAAGTTCGTCTGGGATTGCGGCATCGGCATGTACACCAACCAGGGTTATGGCATGGTGGATGTCGTCGGTGGCCTGTCGCAACGTATGGCGGAAGAAGAAGATACCAGCATGAATTTCGGTTCGGGCGACTCCGAACAGTAGGAATTATTCATTCGATCTAAATAGGCGGGAACCAGGTTATGAGTCTCGCCTATTTTTATTCGAACAAACAATTTAATTCATCTTGTCTGATACTTTTGCGAATTTAATAGCTAGTTGTTCGCCGTCAACAGTTACTACAAGTGTGTATATGCCTAATTCGAGATTTTGAACAGGTATATTCTCATCTCTAACAATTTCATTGAATTGATAATTTTGATATAGCTTTGAGAACCACACCCTTCCAAAAGAATCATAAATTTGGGCAATTGCTGAACCCTCTTTTTTGAAGAAGATTTGTAAGGTTGCAGGAAAGTATGCGGCAGCAGTTGGATAAAAATCGATTGCGAAGTTGCCACATACGGTTCCACTTGTCCAACTCCCAAAGATTAACCCGCCCCAATGTTCTGCCGCGCAATCATTTCGGTAGGTTAAATTATCACAACCGCAAACTGGGTTAAAGGTTCGGCCGCATGGGAAATATGAATCGGGAATTCTTAACGAGTCCTTGCAATAAACGAAGCTCTGCTGGGCATCGCTCAGAAAGGGCGCCAGCGCCAGCAGGAAGAGGAGGTACCACCTTTTCATCGGTTTCGTAAAGATAATCACTATTCAGGCCCGGGGCAATGTGCTCCGGTGGCAAATTCAGTTGCTTGAACTTCCTTGCGCACCTCTACCTGTCCGGCGATGACCGTGGTCTGCTGGTCGGGAATTTTATCGCGGACCATGTTAAGGGCCGCCGGAAAGACGAGTATCCGGATAACATCCGAAAGGGAATAGAGTTGCACCGTGCGATTGACGGATTTACGGATGCTCATCCGATTGCCGGCGAATCCAGACGACGGCTGTACCCAACCTACGGCAAATACAGCGGGGTGATCATCGATCTCTATTATGATCATTTCCTGGCCGCTTCCTTCGACGCTTACTCCGACCGGAAGCTCAACGAATATGCGCAGTGGGTCTATGCGGTGTTGCAGGAGGAGGAACGATGGCTGCCCGAGACGGTCAGACAGTTCCTGCCGTTCATGATCGAACGAAACTGGCTGCTGAGTTATTCGAGCGTCGAGGGGATCGGCAGAACCCTGGCTGGTTTGTCAAAACGTGTCCGCTTTGAGAACCGGATGGATGAGGCCGTCCATGAATTGCGCGCCGATTATGCGGCGTTTCAAGAGGAGTTCGGACGCTTTTTTCCTGAGTTGATTACCTTTGCAACCAGCCGGTCCTGATCCATGCTGCTCTATGTGAAAGTGAAGCCGAATCAGCGGATCGACCGGGTCGAATGGGTATCCGGCGAGTGGGTCGTCCGACTGGCCGCCCCGGCCATTGACGGAAAGGCAAACGATCAGCTTGTTCGTTACCTGGCAGAGGTTTTAAAGCTTCCAAAATCAGCCATTCTGCTGAAAAAAGGGCATACTGCCCGGATCAAATGCCTCGAAATCCCCCTGGAACCCGAGGAGGTAAGGAGGAAGTTGGAAGCGGTGGCAGCTGGAGCTTAGCCCGGAATGCACACGAAATTGTGAATATTCGACTCAGGCCGAAAGCCCGGAATCCCGCAAGGGACGGTACTTTTAGGCGTTTAAAGCCCGGTGGACGGGCTTTTTTAATACTGGAATAACCGATTAAGGATATGGCAGAAAAGCAAAAACCGGAACACGGCTACACGGAGGACAGCATTCGCTCGCTTGACTGGAAAGAGCACATCCGCACCCGCCCCGGTATGTACATCGGTAAGTTGGGCGATGGCTCGGCGAAAGACGACGGCATTTACGTACTCCTGAAGGAAGTCATCGATAACTGTATCGACGAGTTCGTCATGGGTTACGGCAAAACGATCGAAGTATCCATCGAGGATGGACATGTCGATGTTCGTGACTTCGGACGCGGTATTCCTTTGGGCAAAGTGGTGGAGTGCGTATCGAAGATCAACACCGGCGGCAAGTACGATTCCAAAGCGTTTCAAAAAAGCGTTGGCTTGAATGGCGTCGGTACCAAGGCGGTCAATGCCCTTTCGAGCGGCTTTCGGGTGCAGGCGATTCGTGATGGTCGTACGAAGGTGGCGGAATTCAGCGCCGGCAATCTCCTGAAAGAAGAACGCGAGAAAGCGTGCGATGAGAAGAACGGTACGCGCATCTCCTTTGCGCCCGATGCTTCCATCTTCCGCAACTATCGTTATAACCACGAGTATGTGGAGACGATGTTGTGGAACTATGTGTTCCTCAACCGGGGGCTTACAATCCACTACAACGGGAAAAGTTTCTTTTCCGAGAACGGACTCAAGGACCTGCTGCAACGGAACCTGTCGGACGAGACCCTGTATCCGCTCATTCACCTGCGAGGCGACGATATCGAAATCGCCTTTACGCACTCTACGGGATACGGCGAGGATTACTATTCATTCGTGAACGGCCAGCACACGACCCAGGGTGGCACGCACCAAGCGGCCTTCCGGGAAGCCATTGTCAAGACGGTGCGCGAATTTTATAAGAAGGAGTTCGACGCCAGCGATGTGCGTACCTCCATCGTTGCGGCTATCAGTGTCCGTGTTCAGGAACCCGTATTCGAATCGCAGACCAAAACAAAACTCGGCTCACTCACCCGCGAGCCAAACGGGGTGCAGATCCGTACCTGGATCAACGACTTCGTCAAAACCGAGCTGGACAATTTCCTGCATAAGTACCCTGAGACCGCGAAGGCCCTCGAGCAGAAGATTCTGCAAAGCGAACGCGAGCGAAAAGAAATTGCCGGGATCAAGAAACTGGCCAACGAGCGGGCCCGCAAGGCCAACCTGCACAACCGGAAACTTCGCGACTGCAGGGTTCACCTGAATTCCCGTCACATCGACCGACAGGAATCCACCCTCTTCATCACCGAAGGTGACTCCGCTTCCGGTTCCATCACCAAGTCACGGGATGTGAACACCCAGGCGGTATTCAGCCTGAAAGGTAAACCCCTGAACTGCTACGGCCTGACCAAGAAGGTCGTCTATGAGAACGAAGAGTTCAACCTGCTCGTGAACGCGCTCAACATCGAAGAAGGGATGGAGGAGTTGCGTTACAACAAGATCGTGATCTCGACCGATGCCGATGTCGACGGGATGCACATCCGATTGCTCCTGCTCACGTTCTTCCTGCAGTTTTATCCGGAGTTGGTCAAGAACGGCCACGTCTACATCCTGCAGACGCCGCTCTTCCGGGTGCGGAATAAGAAAGAGACCCGCTACTGCTACAGTGAACAAGAACGTGTACGGGCGATCGAAGCCCTGAGTCCAAAGCCGGAAATCACCCGCTTCAAGGGTTTGGGTGAGATCTCACCCGACGAATTCGCGCATTTCATCGGAAAGAATATCCGACTCGAACCGGTGATGCTGGGACAGGAAGAGACCATTCACCAACTGTTGGATTATTACATGGGAAAGAATACCCCGGACCGACAGGAATTCATCATTACCAATCTGCGTATAGAGAAGGACGAGGTCAAGAAGACCGAAGAAATCGAGGCCTGATCCGCAGTATGCTTTAGACAATGGCGAAGAAGAAACTACAGGAAGAAACCAAACCCGCTGCCGCACCCGCTGGTCACGAGACCCGGATGATCCACGTCAACGGAATGTACCAGAACTGGTTCCTGGATTATGCATCCTATGTAATCCTGGAACGCGCCGTCCCGCACATCAACGACGGCCTGAAGCCGGTGCAACGACGTCTCATGCACTCGATGTGGGAGATGGAAGATGGCCGGTACAACAAAGTGGCCAACATCATCGGCCACTGCATGAAATACCATCCCCACGGCGATGCTTCCATCGGCGACGCCCTGGTACAGATCGGACAGAAAGACCTCCTCATCGATACCCAGGGTAACTGGGGGAATATCTACACAGGCGATAGCGCGGCAGCGCCGCGTTACATCGAGGCACGGCTCTCGAAGTTCGCCCTCGAGGTGGTCTTCAACGAAAAGACAACGAACTGGCAGCTCAGCTACGATGGCCGAAACAAGGAGCCGATCACACTGCCCCTCAAGTTCCCATTGTTGCTCGCACAGGGCGTGGAAGGCATCGCGGTAGGTCTCGCCTGCCGCATCCTGCCGCACAACTTCGTTGAGTTGCTGGAAGCGTCGATCGACCTCTTGCGGGGCAAGAAAGTCAACATCCTGCCGGATTTTCCGACGGGCGGCATCGCTGATTTTTCGAAATATAACGAAGGCTTGCGCGGTGGCCGGATCCGCATTCGCGCACGCATCGAGAAGAAGGACCGCAAGACACTCATCATCCGGGAGATCCCGTTCGGTACTACCACGACGAGCCTGATCGATAGTATCCTGGCCGCCAACGACAAAGGCAAGATCCGGATCAAGAAAGTCGAGGATAACACAGCGTCCAATGTCGAGATCGTGCTTACGTTGCATAGCGACTCGATGGAGGATCTTGATAAGACCATTGACGCGCTTTACGCGTTCACCGACTGCGAGATCAGCATTTCACCTAATGCCTGCGTGATCGTCGACGATAAACCGAAGTTCCTTACCGTCAACGAAATCCTTCGTCACAATACCGACCAGACGCTCAACCTCCTCAAGCGGGAGCTGGAGATACGGAAGTCGGAGTTGGAAGAGGAGTGGCACTTCAGTTCGCTGGTCAAGATCTTCATCGAGAAACGCATCTACCGTAACATTGAAGAATGTACGACCTGGGAGAGCGTTATCGAGACGATCGACGAGGGACTCAAGCCGTACAAGAAGAAATTCAAACGCGCGATCACCCGTGACGATATCATTTCGCTAACCGAGATCAAGATCAAACGGATCTCGAAGTACGATGTGAAGGAGCAGGACGAAAAGATCCGCGGCCTCGAGGCCCAACTCGAAGAGGTGGAGCACCACCTCGCGCACATCCGGCAATACACCATTAACTGGTTCAAAGACCTGCTCAAAAAGTACGGAAAGGGTCGCGAACGGAAGACGAAGATCGACACGTTCGAACAGGTGGTCGCTTCGGAAGTGATCATCAACAACCAGAAGCTGTACGTGAACCGCGACGACGGTTTTGCGGGCTTCGGTATGAAGAAGGACGAGTTCGTATCGGAATGCTCCGACCTCGACGAGATCCTGGTCATCCGCGGCGACGGTACGATGATCGTCACCAAAGTGGACGACAAGAAATACGTCGGGAAGGATGTTCGCTACATTTCGGTGTTCCGGAAGTCGGAGCCTGAACCTGTGTTCAACCTCATTTACCAGGATGGACGGGGCGGCAACATCATGGTGAAACGATTCACGGTTGGCGGTACCACCCGTGACAAGGAATACGTGCTGACGAAAGGGAATGATGGATCCAAGATCCTCTACCTGTCCGCGATGCCGAACGAAAGCGGAGAGACCGTGCGTGTAATCCTGCGTCCTAAACCGAAACTGCGCATCACCCAACTTGATGTAGACTTCAATCAGTTTGAGGTCAAAGGACGCGGAACCATCGGAAATATCCTGACGAAGAACTCCGTCCAACGGGTGACCAAGATCGCTGAAGCACCGGCTACGCCACCGGCTAAACAGTTGACCATCCCGGCCGGGGAAAGTAAAGCCGGCAAGGCAGAGGCGACAAAACCTGCTACGAAATCGGCGGCAGCGAAAAAGCCTGCTCCGGTTGTCAAAGGGAAGAGCCCCTCGAAGGCGCCAAAAAAAGCCCCACCGCTCAACGCAGAAAGCGCGGTCACCGTTGAGTGGGATCTATCCGCCGGAAGTACAAACACCCGGTCAGATCGTGCCCGAATTCTCGAGGAAATTGAAGAGAAAACCGAGAAGCGAAAGAAGAATCAGATGAAGATGGATTTCTAAAGGAACGGTCCGGCGGGTGCAGTCCCGATCCGGACCGCTCCTTCAATATCCCTTCATATCGATCGTTGTAATTTCAGTCCCAGTCCCGTCACATGAAGCGCCTGTTGCTACTCGCATTTGCCCTGCTCACGCTGCTGAACGCGCGAGCTGCGTTTCTGTTGATCCCGATGGACGAATCGCAGACGAATCACCTGAAAGCGTACGGCATTGCCTATTATGTTCTTCAGCGTGATTTGGACGTCCAGTGGCTGCTGAATTACCGGGGCGGCAGCTTTCTGATACGGCAAGTCCCGGCTATCGAGCAGGAGTGCAGCATCCGTGGGGTGAGTTTCCAGGTGATTGCCGACGCGCAAGCAGCGTCCATCCTGGCGGCGATATCCGATCCTGAAGTCAACCAGGATGTGGTGAAATTGGAGAAGGCGCCGAAGATCGCGGTGTATTCGCCCAAGAACAAGATGCCCTGGGACGATGCGGTCACCCTTGCCCTGACGTACGCGGAGATCCCCTACGAGGTGGTGTATGATGAAGAGGTGCTACAGGGGAAGTTGCCCTTGTACGATTGGCTGCACCTGCATCACGAAGATTTTACCGGTCAATACGGCCGGTTTTGGTCCGCGTATCGGAATGCACCCTGGTACCAGGAAGACGTGCGGATTCAGGAATCCATGGCAGCCAAACTCGGTTATCAGAAGGTGTCGCAAATGAAACTGGCCGTCGCCCTCAGGATCCGGGATTTCGTGGTCGGCGGTGGTTATCTGTTCGCGATGTGTTCGGCTACGGATTCGTATGACATCGCGCTTTCGGCGGAAGGTGTTGATATCTGTGAAAGCATGTTCGACGGTGATCCGGCCGATCCCAAGATGAACAGCAAGCTGAATTACGAGAGTACCTTCGCTTTTCGCAACTATAAACTCAGTACGAATCCGTCGGAGTACGAATTCAGTGATATCGATAATCAACCCCCACAGCGACGGATCGGTCGCACGGAGGATATGTTCACGCTCTTCGACTTTTCGGCAAAATGGGATCCTGTTCCAACCATGTTGTGCCAGAACCATGAGCAGGTGATCAAAGGGTTCATGGGACAGACCACCGCGTTCAAAGAGAAATTCATCAAACCCGGCGTGCTCATCATGGGGGAGACAAAATCGGAGAACGAAGCCCGGTACATCCATGGTGAGTACGGAAAAGGTACCTGGACCTTTTACAGCGGTCACGATCCGGAGGATTATCAGCACCAGGTAGGTGATCCTGTCACCGATCTTGCCCTGCATCCCAATTCCCCAGGTTATCGACTCATCCTGAACAACGTACTTTTTCCTGCTGCCAAGAAGAAGAAGCAGAAGACGTGAAGGGAACTGGAGCTAGTAATTAGTAACTAGTAATTGGTAACTAGTAATTGGTAACTAGTAACTAGTAACTGGTAATTAGTAATTGGTAACTTGTAATTAGCCTCAAATTTCTTAGTTACTAATTACCAGTTACTAATTACCAATTTTCACTGATCAAAAAACATCCACCTTACACCAAAATGAAACACCCGTCCTGGTTGGGGATAGCCGGGAACCAGTTCGTAGGCTTTTGCACCTAAACCGTCGGTCAGGTTGGTGAAGCGCAGGAAAATGCCTGCTGTTTTGATTTTCAGATTGAGGAATAGATCGGTACGCAGGTAACCTCCGGTGGTACTTGTTTTTTGAAGATAGTAGAGGGAGGTGGAAGGAGAGTAAGCGGCCCCGTTCCATTCGCTGAAATACCAGGCATTGATTCCGGTACGCAACACCAGCGCTTTGTTGAAGAGTGCATCTTCGAAAAAAAGCGCATGCTGCAGCAGCAGCTCCGGAACGCGAAGCTGATCGGTTGCGTCGAATGATTGGAATCGTACGATATTGCCGAATCCCCATTTCCGGAACCGGAATTCCTTCGAAAGTTCCGCCTGGACTCCGTTGACGCTTCCGCTCAATTGTGCCGGCTTTTGATCATACCCGACATACAGGTAGTCTTCCAGTTGTAGCGCACGGGCGGTAAGGCCTAGTCGCCATTTTGGAATCTTGATTCCAGCGCAAATAAGTCCAACTTGCTGGGAAGTGAAATCATTGTCCCATTGCAAGTGGTTGCCGGAGTAGCGCTGAAAGATGAACGGAACCGCTGTCTGTTCCTGGGCAACGGCGGCATACCAGTCGAGATCATGCAAGAGCTTTCCTGCTACTTGCGCTTGCCATTCCCGGTTTTCCTGGTCGCGCCCGCTGATGACCTGTGCGGCATGTAACCTTACCCGGATCTTCGTTGAATCCCCGCCCAATCTGATCGTTAGCCCTGCTACCTGGTTGTACCAGTCCGTGGCAGCGGACTGATAGGCGTTGATCCGTTGATCTTCCACGTACACTTGAAAAGACAGTGGCACTGCAGCATTCCGTGCCGAGACCCGTTCCAGTGCAATGCGATTCGACAATTGATCGGTCAGGCTTGAGTCGTAGGATTCCGAAGTTTTCAGGAAGAAATCAGCGTAGTAGCTGCTATCGGATGCGTTGTCGAGGTAGGTAAATGAATCACGGCGATAACGTAGGCTCCAGCCAAGGCGCCAGGGAACGAACAGCGAGTCCGTTGCATCGCCATGACCGAAATTGTAATATTGACTGAGGTAAAGTTCTCTTCTTCGGATCCGTTGATCGGCATCCGAGAGCCGGATAGCGGAACCTTTCAATCCAAGGTTGTCGACGCTTCCTGCAAGGAATGCGGAATCATTACTCAGCCCTCCGTTCACCTGGTTTTTAATGCGCATCCAGGAAGTGTGCGCGAACAACCGATAGCGCCGGTTGGGACTTTCGTAGGAACCGAATAAGGAGATCCGGTTAAAGTAAGTGTCACCTTCCGGCAGGAATTCCTTAACCGTAAAGCGATCGATCGTCAGTCCCAGGTTAAGTTGCCGGTTGACATTCTGCGTATGCAGAAACCGGATGCCACTTTCACGAAAAGCACCTTGCCAGAAATCGATGCGGCTATACCGTTTGTTGGTGCGGTAGTAGGATTGTTCCTCCGGTCCGGAACCGTAGGCGGAGTATGCATTGATGCCGAGGGAGGTGGTGAGTCCGGTCAGCGGTCGGAACCAGATGGAATTCAAGGCTGATCCGGTGTTTCCAAGGTGCACCGTTTCACCATTATCCGTAATAAACACCTCGTGCAATCGGCTAACGGAGGTATCGGGTGCCCGTTCACTGATCTGTCGATCACGATAGTCGGCCTCCGTCTGATAACGGATCAGGGTGGGTACCCGGGGTGTGGCGGCTATCGAATCTTTAGCTTCCTGCGACCTGGCCAGTCCGGCAATCAGGCAAAAGAAAAGGAGGAATAGCTGGCGGATCATTTGAAAGGTGAGCCCGAAATTTCGGTAAATGTAAGCTATTTTGGCGCTTTTCGGCCTAAACTAACAGGTTTCGGGTAAATTCTGGATGCAAGATGAATAGGTGAATGCTTCACCGGAGCCTCTGGTATCGGTTACCTTGATGGGTATTCAGCTTCATCGATGAAACGCCCATTACTCATCGGTGTTATGCTGGCAGTGCTCCAGACTGCCAGCCTTACCGCCGCAACCGTGTACACACGCGCCAGTGGAAACTGGACGAGTACATCCGTCTGGTCATATACCGACGGTGGGGCTTCCTGCGGTTGCACGCCTACGGGCGCCGACGTGGTCTACATCAGGCACGTCGTCAATCTGAACAAACACCTGACGAACGGATCCGGTACGCTCGGGGCAGTCACTGGTAGCCTGAACATCCTGCCGGGAGGTATCCTCAGTGGCAGCTTCTCTTATGATATGGATGTACGCTCCGGTGGATCGCTGTATGTCTGTGGATGGTTGTTGATCCGAAACCTGTCCTTTTACAATGGCTCATCGGTTAATGTGTGCGCCTCCGGAAACCTGCTCGTGAATGGCAGTTTCAATAACAGGAACAACAGTGATAATGTCAGGATCGATGGCAGCATGACCATCCTGGGTAGCTATACAAACGGCAATGGAGGCATCATCTCCGGATCCGGAACAATCGTGGTCTTTTTCGGACCGGTCAGCAATCCGGGTGATACGTACGGTTGTGTGAACACCAATCCATGCAGCTCATTTCCGTGCAGTATCCAATCGCCCTGTGGCGGTACCCTGGCAGTATCCTGGGTCGGGTTCACGGCCGTCCCGGACGGCGACAGCGTCCAACTGGCCTGGACAACAGCTTCGGAGGAGGGTAGTGTTCGGTTCGTGGTACAACGATCGTTGGATGGTGTACATTTCGAAGACCGTGCTTCCATGGCTGCCAGTGGATATAGCAGCGCACAGCAACACTATTCAACGCGGGATGGTGAACTGCCGGAAGGCTGGGTCTATTATCGGATCAGGGAGGACGCGGTGGTGGGAGAACCTTCCTATTCAGAAGTCGTGGCTGTCCGTCTAGCCGGTTCTTCGGAATTCACCTTGCTCACCGACCCGGTGTCAGGGCGTGATCCGCAACTTCTTACCGCATCTGAATCAGCATTACCCATGCAGTTTCGCTTAACCGATCTGTTTGGTAACCTGGTAGGCTATTGGGAAGTGCCGACGGAAAAGGATAAAACCCGGTATCCGGTATCCACCGACTTGTTGAACCAGACGGGAATCTACGTCCTGACTGTTACGCAAGGGCCGAGGACCTTTTACGGAAGGTTCTTCTATGCGATCGAATAAGGTTCAGCCTTGCTTTTCACCGTCAGGCATGATTACGGCCATGACAAGGTAGAGCAGTACCCCCGTTCCAAATAGCAGCACAGCGGCAACGAACAGGATGCGGAAGATCACAGGATCCTGGTTAAAATATTCACCCAGCCCTCCGCAGACTCCGGCGATCTTTTTGTCTTTTCTGACGAGACGTTTTTGCATGGGAACGAAATTTATTCCCGAATTTACGATTCGATTTTCATTCCGCTATGCAGGGCTTTCTTTCCAAACTTGCCGAAACAGTCGTGCAGCAACACGGGACCGATCTGTCCCGTATCGCCCTGGTTTTTCCGACCCGGCGGGCAGGCCTGTTTTTCAAAAAGGAACTCGCTGCCAGGCTGCAGGGGCCTGCCTGGTCGCCCCGCATTTTTGCCATTCAGGATTTCATGGTGTCGCTTTCCGAATCAAGCATTCCGGATTCGGTGACACTCTTGTTCGAGTTGTTCTCGGTATACCGGAATTATTTTCCCGACGAGCCGTTTGAACGGTTTTATCCCTGGGGAGAAGTCATGTTACGTGACTTCGAAGAGATCGACCGAAACCTCGTGGATGCGGAGAAGATCTTCACCCTGGTATCCGATCTGCGAAGCATAGATGCCGCGTTCGCTCTGGAGGAAGATGACCTCGAGCGTTTCCGAGGATTCTGGAAAAACTTCTTCGGTCGGGAGTTGTCAGGGATCAAGTCGGAGTTTCTCCATACCTGGAAAAACCTCTTGCCCATTTATCGGGACTTCCGGAAAAAGCTACAAGATAAGGGACAGGCATACGAAGGATTGGCCTACCGGCTCGCGGCGGAGCAACTCCGGGGAGATGGGAAACCGGCTGTGGAGTTCGATTCCGTGATCTTCGCGGGGCTGTATGCCCTAAGCAAGTCCGAAGAGGCTATCATCGAACATTTTGTTGATCAGGGAATCGGCGCAACCCACTGGGATACTGATCGCTACTACCTCGATGATCCCGCTCAGGAAGCCGGGTACTTCCTGCGCAGCAGTCCGCTATTCCGGGAGCCGCGTAACTGGGTGGGCGACGATCTGCTCCGTCAACCCAAATCATTCGAAGTAGCCAGCATTCCACTGGAGGTGGGACAAGCGAAGTATGCCGGAGACCTCCTGGCCGGGTGGGTGAAGGAAATGGGTTTTCTTCCGGAACGCACCGCGGTCGTTTTACCCGATGAGCACTTGCTGTTTCCGGTGCTGTATTCGATACCCGAAGATTTCCCCTCGATCAATGTCACGATGGGCTATCCCTTGCGGCTGACGCCTTTGTATCGCCTCCTGGAATCGCTCATCGCGCTCGTGCGCAACCGCAGGTCCGGTAAGGAGGATGCCGGAAGTTATTACTTCCGGGATGTCGAACAGATCCTCGGCCATCCGTATGTCCGATTGCTTGACCCGGAAGGATTGCGTGACTGGCAGCAACGTCATCGCGACAAACGGTGGATACGCATCAGCGAGTCCGTCTTGCGTGAGAACGTGCCTCCGTTCTTCTCCCGGTTCTTCAAGAAGGTCGAAGGAATGCCCGCGCTGTTCGCCTGGTTCCGTGAGATTCTCCGTGCCGTGCTGGAAGCCATGCAGGAACAGGAGTTCCGCTTTCACCGGCTGGAGTCCGAATTTGTCTTTCATTTCCACAAGCAACTCAGCAGGCTGGAGGAGTTGGTACGTGACTTGCCCGTCGAACAGTCGCTCGAAACGTTCTGGACGCTCTTCCGCGAAGTCGTGCACTCGGCAAGGATTCCTTTTACCGGTGAACCGTTGAGCGGTCTGCAGGTGATGGGGTTTCTCGAAACCCGTGTGCTCGACTTTGATAACATCATCGTGCTTTCCGTGAACGAACAAAGCCTTCCTTCGGGAGGACAACATCCATCGTTCATTCCGTTCAACCTCCGGAAAGCGTTTCGACTGCCGACACAGGAAGAGCAACACGCCGTTTCGGCTTACCACTTCTATCGCATGTTGCAGCGGGCGAGACGGGTGGTCTTTACTTACAATACCGAATCGAAGGGCCTGACGAGCGGTGAACCATCACGCTTCCTGCTCCAGCTCGAACATGAGTTGGTGCCTCGCAGTCAGGGCGCGATTTCCTGGGAACGAAAAGTGATCACGACACCTATCCGGGACGTGCATCCGCTACCGGTTACGGTACGGAAGGATGCTGATGTGCTGGATAAACTCCAACGTTATGCCACCGCACCGGGAAAACGTCCGGAAGCCTCCGCCCGTTTCTCCGCATCCGCGTTGAGCACCTACATCGCATGTCCGCTACGGTTCTATTTCCGCTATGTGGCCGGTTTGCAGGAAACCGAAGAAGCGGAAGAAAACCTGGAAGCGGCGACCTTCGGATCGGTCTTGCACCGTGCCTTGCAAAATTTATACAAGACAGGGAAGCGCTGGGAAGCCGCAGGTGTACGCGCGCTCCGGAAGCGCATAGAGGAGCAGGTGGATGAAGCCCTGCACCATGAGTTCATTTCTTCCGACCAGTTGGAAGGAAAGAACATCCTGCTGCGGAATGTCATCGTGGAACTCACCGGCAGGATACTGGAAAAGGACGAAGCCTACGCGCCATTTGAGATACTCGGCTTGGAAGAGCCGGTGGAAGGTCGACTCGCGTTGGATGACAAGAGGACCGTGCATTTTCACGGATTCATCGATCGTCTGGATCGCGGCGCAGATGGCGTCCGGATCATTGATTACAAGACCGGGCGAGTCAAGCTGGAATCGACTGTCGATACGGAAGCATTGTTCTCGGATCCTGCTGCCAAGGAACAATTTCAGGCAACGCTCTATGCCTGGATGGTGTTGCAAGGCGGCGCATACGACACGGTCAAAGCTGCTTTGATTACCCTGCGTGAAATGCGGGAAGGCGTACGGTACCTTAACGAAGGGGAGGCATTCTCCTCCGTACAATTGAACGAATTCGAAGAACGTCTCCGAAGGTTGATCCGGGAGATCCTGGAACCGGATGTTCCATTCGCGCAAACGGACGACGAGGAACGTTGCAAATATTGTCCGTTCCGGGAAATCTGTAATCGCTGAAAAAAAAACAGCCTGCCGGATCCGGCAGGCTGTTTACATTTCCAAAATGACCGATTACTGAAGAACCACCTTCACATAATCGGTAGTACGGTCACCAGCCAGGTAAGCGAAATAGACCCCACGCGGCAGGTCCGCGACGTTGAGGCCGATCCGGTTAAGGCCGGTTATTGAATTCACCTGCTGACGAATCACCTGGCGACCCGAAAGGTCGATCAGCGAGATCTGGAAATTCTCGGATTCATTCACGCTTTCAAAGTCGATTTGCAAAAGGTCGGCCGCCGGGTTAGGGAACGCGATCATGTTCCTGCCGGTGCTGACCTGGTCCGGATTGAGTCGCAGCGCGTCGCTGATCATCGGGTCGTTGCCCGTCGGAACCGGGGGCAGTGATTGTACGACATAGACGGAGACCGGAAGTGAGGTCGAGAAGCAGTTACCGCCACTGTAAGCGCGTACCGAATAGGTTCCGGCCGTACTGACTGTAATCGAACGTGTCGTAGCGCCGTTGGACCACAGGTATCCGCCGGCAGTCGTGGAAGTAAGCGTTACCGTCTGACCGGAGGCCAGAATGTTCGATCCGCTCAACGTAATGGAAGGAGCAGTCGGCGGGGTGCAGCCGTTCGCGGAAACGTTCACGGCGTTCGAGGTGGCTTTGCAGCCGTTCGAGCCGGTGATGGTCACACGATACGATCCCTGGGTGGTAATCGTGACGCTGCGCGTAGCGGAACCGTTCGACCAGTTGTAGGCGTTGGCGCTGCTTGAAGTCAGCACAACACTCGTATGCGATGCCGTCAGGGTTGTAGATCCGCTGGCGGTAATGGTCGGGGTTGCGGGAGGAGAAAGCAGCGTCGTGGTGTAATTGGACGATTGCGCGAAACAACTCGGTCCGCCATAGGCGCGTACCCAGTACGTGCCGGCTGAACTGACCACGATGGAACGCGACGTAGCGCCGTTCGACCAGAGATAACCGTTGGCCGAGGTGCTGGTCAGCGTAATCGCCGTTCCCTGGCAAATGGCCGTGGTGCCGCTGGAGGTGATCGTCGGAGTCGGGTAGGTGGAGGTAACCGTAACAGCCGTATTGGATGAGGTGCCGGAGCAGCCACCCGAGGTGACCGTAACGTTGTAGTTGCCCGACGTGGTAACGTTGATGGATTGCGTAGTGGCACCGGTGGACCAGCGATAGGTCGAACCAGAACTGGCGGTGAGCGTTACACTGCTGCCCGGACAGAAGGTCGTGGGACCGCTTGCGGTGATCGTAGGCGTAGTACCGGTACCGGAGGCATTAACGACAACCGGCGATGACGTAGCGCTTGCGCCCGAAGCATTGGTAACGCGAACTGTATAAGAACCCGAACTGCTGACCGTGATCGAGCGGGTGGTTTGTCCACCCGGGCTCCAGAGATAAGCGGATCCTGAATTGGCCGTCAGTGTAACCGAGCCGCCGGAACAGAAGGTGGTCGGACCACTGGTCGTAATGGTAGCTACCGCGCTCGTGGTGGCGGGCATATAACCGTAATGGAACCAGGTATAACCCTGCAGGCTGATCCGCGATTTCCAGGAACCGGTTTCGGCAAGGTAAGCATTGGAGTAGGTCGTGTACGGCTTGGTTACCGAGTTGGAAGCAAGCCACGGTCCCATGAAGGAGGGTTCCGAAGAAAAGATCGGGAGGATGGTGACGGTTGCGGAAGTCGACGCGGCGTCGATCAGGCGGTTGCGCGAATAAGAGTAAACGTCCACATCCGTCGGACGGTAAGCGTGGAGCAACAACCGGTCGGTGCGGCTTACCACCTGCTGCATATGTCCGGTCGTGGGCCAGCCCAGGTAGTACTCGGAAATGCGGCCGTTAGCTGCGGCTGCCGAATCGATTTTCTTGAACTCGTTCCAGGAAAAACGCCAGGCACCGGCGGAATCACAGGAGTAACCGTTCGGGGTGAGATACTTGCTGCAATAGAGGCTGGCTACGCTGGACGATACCCACCACTCGAATTCGAAATTGAATACTTCGAATTTCTCCGCGCTGGAGGTACGGCCGTTGTTATAGGGAATGATGTAATCCCGGAAGAAAGAATAAACCTCCCCCGATGCGCCGAATTGCGTGATCCCGTAGTTCTGACGGGCACGGCTCATGAAAGCGGCGAGTTGGTTCTTTTTGGTGGTGCTGCTGAAGTCGAACGACCCCAGATCGTAGAAGATGATGTAGTTGAAACCATTCCCCGAACAATAATTGAGGATGGTATTCTCCGTCGTGGTGTTGCCGCACCAAACGTCTACATCCTTCAGGTACAGCGACCGGAAGTTGCTCGTTTGTGCATTGGCTGTCAAACCTGCTCCCAGTACCAGCCCGAATACCAGGGGAAAGATGCGCTTCAGCAATTGAACCATGTTGTTGATTTTCCTGAGTGTGTGTGTTTGCCGATTCCGTTGATCCGAACCACTGACCTTGCGGTCATCACTCATCCGGGTTAGTCGCAATGCCCGGACCTCCTGAATTCAGCGGGAGCGAAGATAATCAGCGTTTATCCTCGTGATTCTGAGGCAAAAATGGATATTAACGATGTTGACTCCCGGTTCACCTAACCTCCAATTTTTAAAAATTTGAAGGCTTTTTTCTCCTTGAAAAGCACAACAATTTGGAAGAAAAATGAAACTCGACCACTTGGTGTGTTGATAACTCGAAATGTTAAAATTTGGGGAAAAGCAAAAAGCCCGGGATTTCCCGGGCTTTTTGGATGGATTCGTTTGGCGATCAATGGTTCACGCTCAGGCGGGCCGAGTAGAATGTGTCGGTGGTGCGGACGCTCACTACATACAGTCCGGGCAGCAGTTGGCTGGTTTCCAGCATCACGAAGTTGTCGCCTTCGACCGACTGGACTTGCTGACTCAGGACGATTCTTCCGTTGAGGTCAAAGATGTCGACTTGCGCGTTTGCCTCTTCCTCGGCAAGGAAGTACAGTTTCACCTGGTAGTCGGCAGGATTCGGATAAACGGAGAGATCGATGCCCAGTTCACGCGACTCGAGTTCGGTGCCATCGTCGAGCCGGCGAAGCGCCAGTTCGTTGTGCGGGAGTTCGGATGCGTTCATCGGCGTGAAGTACTTCTTGCTCGAATACGAACTCGAAGTGGTGCCGCAAACCGTTTTTACGCGCCAGGAATAACGCGCGCCGGCCGTCAGGTTGTTGATGGTGGTCGAGGTCTGGTTGCTGTACGGCATCCGGATATAGTTGTACGTATTGGTGCCTTCCCGCTTGTAGCGGACCACGATGGTATCACATTGCGAAACGGCGTTCCAGGTGACCTTCACGCTGGTAGAGGAGAGGATGGTAGAGGTGAGGCCGCTGGGAGCGGTCAACTGACAGGCAACGGTTACGGGTACGGAGACCGACTGGCTTGCCGATGTTGCGGAGCAACCATTGCTGTTGGTCACCCGCACACTGTAGTTGCCGGAAGCCGTCGCGTCATAGCCCGCGCCGATCGCGTTCCCGATCGTGCTTCCATTGAGCAACCACTGGTAGCTGCTGATCGTTCCGCTTCCCGCAGCCGCGTTCGCGGTCAGCGGTACACTGGCCGAAAGCGGCGCGCCGACCGTCATCACGACACTCGGGGCATTGAAGACTGTAACGGTCACCGCCGGAGTGGTCGCGGAGACACCTGCTTTGGTAACCCGACAGGTATAGGTTCCGGCCGTGGATACCGAAATGGATGGCGTGGTTGCGCCGTTGGACCAGAGGTAGCTGTCGCCCGTGCTCGCAGCCAAACCTACGCCGCCACCGATGCAGAAGCTGGTACTGCCACTGGCGGTAATGATCGGATTGAAGGTCGTGGTGGCACCACCGGTACCGGGGACGGGTTTCGGCATATAGCCGTAGCAGAACCATTGGTATCCCTGAAGGTTGATGTGCGCTTTCCAGGCGGAGTTGTCTGCGTTGTAATCAGTCAGGTATTTGTTGTAAGCTTCGATCTGCGCATGCGACTGGATCCAGCCACTGCCCATGAAATCGGGTTCGGAAGAGAAGATCGGTACGACATTCACCGGGAGGTTGTTTCCTGCGAGATAACCCAGTCGCGTCTTGCTGTAACCAAAGACGGAGGAAGGATCAAGCCGGTAGGCATGCACCAGGATACGGTCAACCAGCGGTTGGAGTTCTTTTGCCTGTCCTGCATTGAACCAGCCTACATAGGTTTCGGAAAGGACGTTCAGCGAAGTGGCCAGGGAGTCTACTTTACGGAGGAGGTCTTTGTAGAATTTAAAAGCCCCGGCGGTATCGCAGTTGCATCCTGCAGGTTGCAGATACTGGGTACAATAGTATCCGCCAGAATTCACGGATGAACTGGTCCAGAATTCGAATTCCACGTTGAAGACATTGAAACGTTCGTTCACGTTCGACCGGCTGTTCTGGTACGGCTTCATTTTGTTCACGAAGAAGTTCCAGGATTCGCCCACGGCACCCATGTACGGAATACCGTATTGTTCACGACCACGACGCAGGAACGAAGCCAGTTGATTGGCTTTGGTCGTATTCGTCAGGTCAAAGGAATGCAGGTCGTAAAACGCCAGGTAGTTGAACGAGCTGTCTTGCGCGTACTTGAAAAGGCTGTCTTCCTTGGCGGTATTGCCGAGGATGGAGCTGAATTGATTCACGTAGATCCCCCGAAGGTTCGGGAGCTGAGCGAAAGCGGAACCGGTCAGCAGGTAGCAGCAGGTCAGCAGCGCGAGGGTGTAGAGTTTTTTCATCATGGTGTCTTCGCAGATAAACAACGATTGCAAAGTACCCCGCGTGATATACCCCGATTTGCGAGAGAAACGGGCTCAATTGAAAATGTAAGGTTGTGACGGCTTTCCGATCAAATATTCAGGATTGAGGGTGAAGCCTCGTTTTTTTAAAGAATTCAAAGAACTAAGTGGGAGGAATCATGAATTCCAAGTCCAAGGCAAGGGGGTACAGCACCTGTGCTCGTTCCTATTTTCGGCTGAAATGGTGTTCCCGGAACGGGTATTTCTTCATTTTCCTGTAATCTGATCCCAGTTCGATTTCAGCTTCGTTTCTTTGCGGGACTATGTCGACCCAGCAATTTCGTCCGGCTATCGCGATTCATGGAGGAGCAGGCACCATTCTGAGAAGCGTCATGCGTCCGGAACAGGAGAAAGAATACCACCATGCTTTGAAGGCTGCGTTGGAATCCGGCTACAACATCCTGCAGGCCGGCGGATCTTCTCTTGACGCGGTTGTCGCTGCCGTCGAATCACTGGAAGACTGTCCGCTCTTCAATGCCGGAAGAGGGGCCGTGTTCACCAACGAGGGTAAACACGAGCTGGATGCCGCGGTGATGCTCGGCAATTCACGCGCGGCCGGAGCGGTTGCGTCTGTGAGCGGTGTTCGGAATCCGGTACGACTCGCGCGTGCTGTCATGGAGCATTCGGAACATGTGTTGCTGGCCGGGGCAGGTGCGGAGCAATTCGCGAAAAGCCGCGCGATTGCGTTTGAACCCGAAGACTACTTTTTCACCCGGCAACGGTACGACCAATGGCAGGAAGCCATGCGCGAAGGTGTTGTCCAGTTGGATCACCGGGACGATAAGAAATTCGGAACCGTTGGTGCTGTGGCGCTCGATAACGCTGGCAATGTAGCCGCGGCGACTTCCACCGGTGGAATGACCAACAAACGCTTTGGCAGAATCGGCGACAGCCCCCTCATAGGCGCCGGCACCTGGGCCGATAACACGACCTGCGCGGTTTCCTGTACCGGCCACGGAGAATATTTCATCCGGGCCGTTGCCGCGTACGATGTCGCTTGTCTCATGGAATACAAAGGCATGACGCTCCGGCAAGCCTGTGAAGAGGTGGTCATGCATAAATTGAAACCGGCCGGTGGAGAAGGGGGGCTGATCGCCCTGGACCGTACCGGTGTTCCGGTTCTGATCTTTAATTCAGAAGGTATGTACCGCGGCTGGCAGACAATGCCCGGTGCCCCAAATACCGCGATTTACGGCGATTGATTTGACAATTTACTGATCAGCCGGTCTTTCCCCGCCTGCTCGCGTGTCGTATCTTTAGTGGCTTTCCAAGTCCCGTCTTTCGCATGTCCCGTCTCTGCAGGATACTGTTGTTCTTTTTATTGCTGGCAATAGCGGCAGACGGAACACACATTGTCGGTGGAGAAATGTCCTATCTCTCCCTGGGCGGCAATCAATATCGGGTCACCCTCACGGTTTACCGGGATTGTTACAACGGACAGGCCGGATTCGATAATCCGGCAGCCATTGGCATCTTTGACAGTAACGGCGATCTGGTCGCTTCACTGGATGCCACCATCACCAATTCCGGCGCTGTCGCCAACACGATCAACAGCCCCTGCCTGGTCCCTCCAACCAATGTTTGCTACGAATACGCGGTCTATCAGTTTAGTACGCTGCTACCGCCGATCAGCGGCGGCTATACGATTGCGTACCAGCGGTGTTGCCGGAATTCCACTATCCTGAATCTGGCCAACGTCCAATCGACCGGTGCTACCTACTTCGCCACCGTACCGGATACGCTGGTCGTGCAGGACAACAGCAGCCCTTATTTCAACCTGTTGCCGCCGACCTTCATCTGTTCCGGTGTGCCGTTCACCTTTGATCATTCGGCCACGGACCCGGACGGGGATTCGCTGGTTTACTCCTTGTTTGTTCCCTATGCGGGAGCAGATCCGGGCGATCCCGCTCCATCACCCCCTAACAATCCTCCTTATCAGCCGGTAGTTTTCCAGCCCCCCTATTCGATGAACGATTTCATGGGTGGAGTGCCGATGACCATCGACTATTCGTCAGGCTTGTTAAAGGCGACTCCGAACATGACCGGTCAGTTCGTTTATGGCATCGTCGTAAAGGAATACCGGAATGGCATCTACATCGGCGAAACATTTCGAGACTTCCAGGTCAATGTAGTGCCTTGTCCCACCATCACCGTAGCGTCCATCTTTTCGCCGACGATCGCCTGCGGCTCCTTGCAGGCCGACTTCGTCAATACCAGCGCAGGAGCAGCGACCTACTTTTGGGATTTCGGCGATCCTTTGCGGAGTGATGATACCTCTTCGTTGGAGAACCCTTCCTGGGTATATCCGGATACCGGCGAATACACAGCAACGCTCATTGCTTACTCTTCCATCGATCCGGCCTGCAACGACACGGCCTATGGATTGGTGAAAGCCTTCCCGCCATTCAATGCCGCAATCCGGATACAAAACCAGCGATGCTCACCGGTCTTTACGTTCATTGACTCGTCCTACGGCATTGGTGGAACTTCGAATTACTGGCAATGGACATTCGGCGACGGGCAGGTCGCGCCTACGGAAGCGGCTACCCATCAGTATGCCGCTCCCGGTCAATATAACGTGACGCTCATTGCCTCCACCGACTCGGGCTGTACCGATACTACCTCGCGACTGATTCATGTCTTGCAACTTCCGGAGCCTTAGTTCAGCCTGGAGCTGGATACCTGCAGCTTCCTGTTGCGAACACGGAATACTTCAGCGTATGCTTCCACCTATCAGTGGAATTTCGGAAACGGCATGGACGCGACCGCCGGCGACACCAGTTTCGTTTTTGCTGACGATGGTCTCTATACCATCACGCTCGAAGCGGTAACCGATTCCGGTTGTGCCCGCAGCACTTCCGCCGCGCTCTTCATTCCGCCATTGCCGGTAGCCGACTTCACGTGGGAAGTCGCGGAATGTGATTCCACCGTCCGGTTCGACAACCGTTCCGCGGATGCCCTGACATTTGACTGGGAGTTCGGCGATGGCGCGACAGCATCCGGGGAAAATGTCAGCCATACCTACGAAAAGGCCGGCAGCATTCCGGTTACCCTGATCGCACGGTCGCGTTATGGATGTCTGGATACCCTGGTGCAGGACATTTCCTTCACCAGCTACAAAGGCGCGGCCTTCGACTGGCAGCTTGATAGTTGTTCGGGTGAATTGCAGTTCTTCAATGTCACGCGCAACGCGGTGACGTATCGTTGGGATTTCGGCGACGGTACGATCAGCTTACAGGAGACACCCGTGCACAAATACCAGGCGAACGGTTCGTACCGGGTGTTGCTGACGGTAAATGGAGAATCAGCCTGTATCGATACGGTTTCCGACCTGACGGTTTATGAGTCGCCGCTCGGGGAGCGGTTGTTTGTGCCGAACGCTTTTACACCGAATGGCGATGGCAAGAACGAACGATTTGCCATCTCCGTTTATCGGCCCTGCGACCACTATGAATTGTTCGTCTTTGACCGCTGGGGACAAGAGATCTATCACGCCGAGGACGCTGTCACGGCCTCCTGGGATGGCACCATAGCAGGAAGGCCGGCCGAAACAGGTCTGTATGTCTACCTGCTGCGGTCGGCCTCCGGAAATCGTACCGGTACCATTACACTGCTTCGCTGATCAACGCGTCACCAGCTTCCCGGCCTTCTCGTATCCGTCTGGATGGGTGAGGCGGTAGAGGTAGATGGTTTGCGGGTGGGGGGCGAAGTTGAAGGAACTGCAATCTTTGGTACTATAGATCAGTTTCCCTTCCGTACTGAATAATTCTATTTGTGATGGTAGTTGGCTAGTTGCAGGTATGGAGAGTGATAATTGAAGGTTAGCATTCTGAACAATCTGCCAGGAAGCCACCGGAGACTTGATGTCCTCAATTCCAGATGGATCAAATGGTCCATACTCATATACGGCATCGGAGCCATCTGCACCTTGTACGATTCCGGTGGCTACATAGGCTTTGTTGCTCAGCGAGAAGGTTGCCGGATGTCTGCAGCCTGGGCCCGGTAGTGAATCGATCGGGGACCATTGATCAGATACGGGATCATAGGAGAAGAAGTCACTGAAAAAGTCAACACCATCTCCACCTGTGCCCACATAACCAAGTCCATTCTGCGTAAATGCGGCAGCTCCATAGCGCGCAGGACCAGGAAAATCAGCGACTTGATTCCAGTTATTTACGTTTGGATCATAAGCGAAAAAGTCGACGTTGCAACCACCGTCATATCCAAGTCCAAGGTAACCTATTCCATTGAGCGCGAAACCTGAAGCACTCTGTCTGGCTGAACCCGGAAAATTTGCTTTTTGTGTCCAGGTATCGGTGACAGGATCATACACCCACCAATCATTTGTATAGGGAAGATACCCCGTCCCGCAATACGCCTTACCGTTCAACACAAGAGTAACAACTGTATAACGTGAAGCACCGGGAAAATTTGCCAATGCGGTCCATGAATTGGTAACAGGATTGTAGCGCCAGAAATCGGCCAATTGTCCGCCGCTCGGGTTGGCCCAACCGAATCCGACAAATCCTTGTTGATTAACACTGAATGCTGCCGCAGCAAATCGGGATACACCCGGCAGATCGGCGATTTGCGTCCAGGTGTCGTTTTGAAAATCATACGACCAGCAATCTGTGACTGTCCATGTACCGTCGTATCCAGTACAAAGATATCCCGTGTTACCGATGCTGAATCCTACGGCTGCATTGCGAATGCCGCCCGGGAAGTCATTTTTAACGGACCATCGATAGGAAGCTTTGGCAAATGGTACATTGACAACGAGAAGCAACGCCAAAAAAAGTTTAGTGCAAATTGCAGTATGATTTTTCATTATGTGCTGAGTTTAATGCTCTAATATAATGGAAATATTGCATTCACCATAAATTTTATTGTGAATTAAAGAAAAGGTCATCGATTAACCCCTGGAGAGCGATTTTCCTCTTTTCTAATGGGTAATTATCCATGATCCTTTGTCTGGCTTTTAATCCTGCCGTAGGATCAACAGGATGATCAATGATTTGTTGCAGCAATTTTACCAGACCGGCAGGCGATCGTTCCTGAAGTACATAACCGGTATCCCCGATAATTTCAGGAATGGAAAATACGGAAGAGCCGATAGGAATACATTCGCAAAGCATGGCTTCGCAGAGTGCATTTGGAAAGCCTTCAGCCAATGATAATTGGAGATAAAACTGAGCCTTGTTCAAGTGGACTCGCAATTCTGATGGCGAGCAGGGCTCAATAAAATCGATATTGGAAGGAGCGCTTAATGGTATTTGTCCTTTTCCAATACCAATAATTATAAAATGTGCATTTGGAAGTGCAGTAGCGGCTTCAAGGATTAAATCGATGCCCTTTAGCTGTGCTTGAAACTTATAGTTAAGCCCTGAAGTAACCGTCGCGAAGCTGGCTTGCTTCTCGGGTTGAGCGGAGCGGAAAAATCTACCATCGTCATAGCCATTCGGGATACTGAGATGGCGCGTCTTTATTCGTGGTATGAAATGAGAAATTCCCTGAGCCGGTGCGCCACTTTTATCATACGTATATCGATGAAACCAAAGTGTTTCGTGTTTTGGGGAGATATAATTTGCATTGCGAAACGAGAAGATGGTGGCTTGTTTCAGCAGGGGCTTTTGTAAATTCCCGTAACCTATTGTGGGGAATGCGTGGCAATCTGTTCCTCCAGAGATGATTAAGCTCTTTTTGCCAAAGATCTTTGAAAAGACGACAGGGAGGACGGTGTGATAGCCGGCAAATTGACACACATATCCTCGGGTTTTGAATAAATAAAAAACGATGAAGTAAAATTGTTTTAGTGCAAGCAGCGGTGTCGTCCACTTGGATTTAGCGTGGAAATTGAAAGCTCTTACCCTGCACTTTTCTTCAATGATCTGAATGTCCTTCTGTACGAAGGTGGAAGCGCCTACATAGAAATAAAGTAACAGCGGGCGCTTATCCTGGTTCATTGTATCAATAGAGCGCTTTACTCAATCGAAGCTTGATGCTTCTAAATAGAACTGAAGCCTTCGACTTTTGCCGAATATTCTTGAGCGGGGTATTGACACGGAATACGAATGACTGATAATCCGGCTCTTCAAAAAAGACCGGGTACGAGATCATCGACTTGAGGTAGAAGCCATGTGCATACATAGGCTGGATAAAAATGTTGGTATGCAATGGCTGGTCAATGATCTGCAATTCATCCCGGTGAAATTTATGGAAGTACTCTAACATTCTGGGTTCAGGAATATTGATGAGGATCACACTCTCTTCGTGAACCAAACCGCGAATCGTTTTAAAAATATTGTCGTGCGCCTCCTGCGGTATATGTTCCAGCACATCCGGGAAAACGATAAAATCGAATTTCTCCGGGTAGCTGAATGCGGTCATGTCGGATACGACGAAGTCGATGTTTCGATACTTCTTTTGCCAGCGATGCTTGGCTGCTCCGACTGTTTGAGCGCTGATGTCAGCTCCGAGAATTTTGCCATTGGGGATGCAGCCTGCAATGAATTGAGTCAATGCACCAAATCCACATCCGATTTCCAGGACTTTGGAGTCTCGCTTCAATCCTTCCTGCTTCAGATTTCTTAGAATGAATCGATGGCGGCTGTTGATACCACTTAATTTCTTTTGATCGAGATCATTCCAGAATTTATCGTAGAACGCTCCAACTTCCTGATAACTGGCTAATTGTTCAGACATCGTCGTGTGGTTTCCTGTTTGTCAGGAAAATCGTGTAAAACGGCTGTGAAAATAGCGATTTTACCGGCAAGTACTCCTATCCTAATTGGTTAGCTTTACCCCAATTATGTGCGGTATTACGGGCTTTGTGGACTTCTCCGGCCGTTCGGGACCAGAGACGCTGAAGCGAATGGCGGACGCCATTGTTCACCGTGGCCCTGACGATGAAGGGCTGGAGTGTTTCAGCGATCCTGCTGCTTCGGTGGGTCTGGGATTCCGCCGTCTGGCCATCATCGATCTGAGCCCGGCCGGCCACCAGCCGATGCGCGATCCGGCCGACGGTTCGTGGATCGCCTTCAACGGCGAGGTTTACAATTTCCGGGAGATCAGGTCGGAGTTGGAAGCCGCCGGTCATACGTTCCATTCCCATTCCGATACGGAAGTCATCCTGCACGCCCTCAGGGCCTGGGGACTGGCCGCGGTCGATCGTTTCATCGGGATGTTCGCCATTGCCTGGTATCGCCCGGCCACACGCAAACTGACCCTCCTGCGCGATCGGGCGGGAGTGAAGCCCTTGTTCTATTACTGGAACGAACAACTGTTCCTCTTCGGCTCCGAACTCAAGAGTTTTCACCAACATCCGGACTTCAGGAAGGAGCTGGATCCCGAAGCGCTCGGACTCTTCTTCCGCTTCGGCTATATTCCTGCTCCTTATTCAATATTCCGGAATACGTTCAAGTTGCCACCGGCTCATTGGCTGGAACTTGATCTCACGTCCCGCAGCATAACGCTTCGTCAATATTGGAATCTTGCTGATGCCGTGCAGCAGCCTGCTCCGGTCATGAGCGATGCGGAAGTGGAAGAGGAGACGGAGCGCCTGCTCGTATCAGCCTTTCAGTACCGGATGATCGCGGATGTGCCGGTCGGCGTGTTTCTTTCCGGTGGCTACGACAGTTCCTGCGTCGCGGCGTTGTTGCAACGCAATACGGGGTCGAAGATTCGTACGTTCACCATCGGCTTTGAAGACGAACGTTTCAACGAGGCCGCGCACGCGAAGAAGGTCGCCGGTTATCTTGGCACCGATCATTACGAACACTTCTGTACTTACCGGGAAGCCATGGAGATCGTGCCGCGCCTTCCCGAGATCTACGATGAACCGTTCGGAGACCAATCGGCCGTCCCCACGACCCTGGTCAGTTCGATCGCGCGCAAGCAGGTCACGGTCGCGCTTTCGGCCGACGGTGGCGACGAACTTTTCGCGGGTTATCCCCGGCACCGGAAGAGCATGGGCTATCTCAACCGGCTCTCCGGGATCCCGGTTGCCTTGCGGAAGTCCGCTTCGGCTCTGTTGCCGATCGCTTCCGGGCGGGACCTGTCGCGCGCAGACCGTCGGGAGAAACTCCGGGAGTTCCTGCGGGCCGGTGACGCCGCCAGCCAGTTTCGCATCATCAACGAGACGTATACCGCAACCGAAGCACAGGAACTGATCGGCTTACCGGTGAAGCCCTTAGCCACGCGGTTTGACGCGGGTGCGGAGCTAGCCCGGATCCCGGAGCCGCTGCAACAGGTGCTCACGCTGGAATACCAAACCTACCTCGTCGAGGATATCCTGCAAAAGGTCGACCGTGCGACGATGAGCGTCAGCCTCGAAGGCCGCGAGCCGTTCCTCGATCACCGCATTGCGGAATGGGTGGGACGATTGCCGTCCCGCTGGAAGATGGACGAATCCGCGCAGAAAATATTGTTGAAGAAGATCGTCCACCGGCACATACCGCGTGAACTGATGGAGCGCCCTAAGATGGGTTTTGGCGTCCCGCTGGTCGACTGGTTGAAAACGGATCTTCGTCCATTCCTCGAACATGCTTTGCGCGAAGGATCGTTCGATCACGGCTTGCTGGATCCCAGGCAGGTCGGTCGGTTGAAGTCGGCTTACCTCGCCGGCCGACTGGAGAATTTCGAGCGGTTGTGGTACGTTCTCATGTTTCAAACCTGGTACGACCGCTGGATGCGGTAATGGAAAGGAACCGATGGGAGTCATCAAACGTCAAGGCATCAAGAACACGATCACCGGTTACCTCGGTATTGTCATCGGTTTCGTGAACCTGATCCTGATTCAACCCCACTTCTTAACCAAGGAAGAACTGGGCCTTACCCGGATCCTGTATTCGTTTTCGCTGATCGTCGCCATGTTTGTCCCGATGGGCATCAGCAATGCCATCATCCGGTACTTCCCGACCTTCAAGGATGAACAGCGGAAGCACCACGGGTTCTTCGCATTCGCCAGCTTGTTTCCACTGCTGGGCTTTCTGCTGGCAGGCGCCATCCTTTGGATCTTCCGCGACTTTTTCCTGAACCAATACCGGCGGGAGTCGCCGCTTTTTCTGGAGTACTTCGACTGGGTGTTCCCGCTGATCTTTTTCAATTCGTTCATCTCGGTTCTGACCGCCTGGTGCCAGGCCAACCTGAAGTCGACCATCCCCGCGTTTCTGAACGATGTCGTGATCCGCGTATTGACCATCGGTCTGGTCAGCATTTACTTCCTCCGCTGGCTCGACCTGGATGGATTCATCGCCGCCTTCGTCGCCTTGTATGGATTCCAGATGGTGACTTTGCTGGTTTACATATTTCAATTCGATCGCCCAGGGTTCCGGATCGACTGGCAAGTGTTCCGGGAAAAAAAGTTCACCGAGCTCATCCGGTTCGGATTGTTGCTCTGGTTCGCGTCCGTCGCTTCAATCGGTTTGAAATACTTCGACAGCATCATGATCGGTAAGTTCATGCCGTTGTCGTTTGTAGGTATTTACACCATTGCCGCGTTCATCCCGACCGTGATCGAGGCGCCGCTCAACGCGTTTGAAAAGATCGCGGCTTCCAAGATATCCTTCGCCTGGGCGCGCAACGACCGCCAGGAGATCTATTCGATCTACCATAAGTCCGCTGTCTACCTGTTCCTCCTCGGAGGCTGGTTATTCCTGATGATCAACGCGAACACCACCTCCTTGTTTACCTTTCTGCCTGAAGGTTATGAATTGGGCGCGCCCGTCATCCTGATCATCTCCGTCGCCACGGTCTTCAATATGGCCACCGGGCTGAATGCCCCGATCCTGTTCAACTCCGAGCGTTATCGCTGGGGAGCTTTCTTCCTCATCTTCCTGGCTATCGCGATCGTGGTGTTGCAAATGCTGCTGATCCCGGCTTATGGCCTGCTGGGCGCGGCGCTTGCCACATCATTAGCCTCGATCGCCTACAACCTGCTGTTGCTCATTTCAGTCTGGAAGTTCTTCGGCTTGCAACCGTTTGATAAACGCAACCTGAAAGTGCTGTTGATCCTCTTGCTGAGCTTTGCCATCGCCTTGCTGATCCCGCACCTGCAAAACCGGTGGATGGATATCGCATTCCGATGTTCAGTCCTTAGCCTGTGCTATGGCGGAGCGATTTACGTGTGGAACGTGGTGCCGGAATTCCACCGGTACCTTCCCTGGGAAAGAAAGCCTTAATCGAGTTTCGCCAACAGGGCTTTGGCCCGGCTGACACAATCGCGGTCATCATCATCCCGCTCCGTAAGGTCCAGTACTTTCTTGCACCACACCCTGGCCAGCACGTCGTCTTTGCCTTGATTCCGATCGGCATACGTTTGTGCCAACTCGATCTTGTGTAGCATGACTTCGGGTTCCAGTTGCACGGCTTTACTGAAGCAATCGATCGCCGATTCATAGGACCCGCCCTCCGGTACACCGCCGAAGAGGGTGTTGATCATCGCCTTTTCCACAAAATTGAAACCGGCCACGGTGCGGTGCCAGCGGCCCAGGATGTGCCAGGCGCCCGCCAGTTTCGGATCATATTTCAATGCGAGGTCGCATTCATTGCGGATCACCTTTGCGTTGGCGATCTTCTGCTTGCTGGAAGCGTTTTCATTGATACGACCCAGGGCCAGTGCGTAGTTGTAGTGCGCTTCAGCATCCGTAGCCTGCAAGGCGATCGCTTTTCGGGAAAGGTATTCCGCTTTGCGGAAATACGACTGCCGTTTTTCATCAACCGTCTCGCGATTCCCGGCTTTGCACAGGAGATAAGCGGTGTTGGTGAGGTAAGGGACCCGCGTCGAATCGGATTTGAGCAGTTGCTGGAAGATGGCAAGCGATTCCTCCCAGCGTTTCTGGTCTTTCAGTACCAACGCTTTTTTGAGATCGGCTTCGGGAGTTTGAGCAAGCACCAGCGAAGCGGGAAGAAGTAAAATCAGCAGTAGTTGGCGGCGCATGTCGTGGACGATTTCAGAATACGCGTTTGACCTGGCGTTTGGCGTTTTCAATACTGGCATTCAGCTCGAATCCGAGGATCAATACCAGCGCGTTGAAATAAAACCAGATCATCATGACGATGATGGTACCGATCGAACCGTAAACCTTGTTGTATTGGCCAAAGTGATTGACGAAGTAGGCGAATCCGGTGGATACGACGATCGTGCCGATGGTCGCGAAGGTGGAGCCGGCCGATATGAAACGCCAGCGTTTCCGGATAGCCGGCGCGTAGTAGTACAGGAACGAGATCGCGATCAGGAAGAGCGCGAGCACAACCGTCCATTTTCCCAGCAGGAGCAAGACCACCTGGGTGTTGGATTTCAGAATGTGCTTGGCTACCAGAAACTTCGTAGCCACCTCGCTGAAGATGATCAGGGTCGTGGCGATGATCACCAGGGTCGATAACAGGAGCGTGAGCACCAGCGCGACCAGGCGTTGCTTCCAGGGCGGTCGCGTTTCCAGGATGTGATAGGAGGAGTTGAATCCCCGCATCATGGTCATGAAGCCGTTCGTTGTGAAGTACAGGGCCAGGAGGAAACCGAGGGAGAGCAACCCGCCGCGCTGGATCCGTACGATGTCGACGATCGTCTCCCGCGTCCAGTCTTTCGCGTCCTGAGGAAGGGTTTCCAACAGCAGCCGGATCAGCGACTCCTGAAAGCCTTTGATCGGGATGTAAGCGATCAGGGAGAAGGAAAAGATGATAGCCGGGAACGTAGCCAGAAAGAAACTGAAGGCCAGTGATTGCGCCCGGGTCACGATGGAACCTTTTTGAATGCCGGTGAAGAAGAAATCGGCGACATCGTACAGGGGCATGTTGTCAAAGCCGGGTAGCGCCACGCGTTTGGAATACGCGACACCCGATTTGACCGGACCCGAGGTCAGGATCTTTCGGAGGATTTTCCTGGATAATTTCCGAAGGGTCATGAGCGGTCAACGAAGGATTTTCATGCTGATATCGAGACTGCGGTAGCTATGCGTCAGGGCGCCTACGGAAATGAACTGCACACCGGTCTCGGCGAATCCTCTGACGGTTTGCAAGTTGATACCACCGGAAGCCTCGGTCTCGAATCGGCCCGCGATGCGTGCTACAGCGGCCTGAAGGTCGGTCGTTGTGAAGTTGTCCAACATGATCCGTTGCACATTACCTTCTGCCAGCACTTCTTCCACTTCCGCTGCATTGCGCGTTTCGATTTCGATCGGCAACTGTCTGCCGGTGGAACGGAGGTAGTCGTTCGCGCGACGGATCGCGGGACGAATGCCTCCCGCCGCGTCGACATGATTGTCCTTGATCAGGATCATGTCGAACAAGCCGAAGCGGTGGTTTTGTCCGCCGCCCAGCAAGACAGCCCATTTCTCAAACAGGCGGAAATTCGGAGTGGTCTTGCGTGTATCCACGATGATGGCGCCGGTACCGGCCACGGCCTCGACGAACTGCCGGGTCATGGTTGCGATCCCGCTCATGCGTTGCATGCAATTCAACAAAAGGCGCTCGGCCATGAGAAGCGATCGCACAGCGCCTTCCACCTCCATGACCACGGTCCCGTTCGAAACGGACTGTCCTTCATTCGATAGGACCTTCACGATGACGGTAGGGTCGACGGTATTCAGGATCTGGTCGGCGAGTACAAGTCCGGCAATGATCCCGTCCTGTTTCACCCGAACCAGGGCTTTACCCTGTTTATCGGCGGGAATAGTGGATAGTGAAGTATGGTCGCCGTCACCGATATCTTCCGCCAGTGCCTGTCGGATGAAATCGGGAATGGACAGACCTGAAGGAGAAGTATCCGGGAAGGGGGTAGTCGGAGTCATCGGGTGCAAAAATAAGGTTCCGGACCATAAACAGTTCCGGCCGCTGTGAAGCGGCCGGAAGTAAATACGGAATCGTTGGACCTATTCTGTTTCAAATCGTAATTCCTGGATGAAATTCTTCCCGTTGGTTGATTTGATATAGAACGAAGTTCGGTAAGACTTACCGCTGGCCGTCTGCAAGGTGCCGATGGCGTATTGCAAACCTTCCCGGGAAGCCCCTTTATGAACGACCTGGAACGACTTTGGCGGGTCTTTCTGGAAAAAATCCCGCAAAACCTGTTCGGCCTGTGCTTTGGAATAGACCTCCTCCTGTTCGAGAATCGTGAGATCCAGGGTAGGGCCGAAGTATGCGGCCACCGACCTGGCATCGCCGCTCCGGATGGCATTGGCGATTTCCTCGTAAAGGTCGAGTGTACGGGCGGAAGAAGATCCGAACAGCAAGAGGAACAGGAACAGAAACCGGACTTTCATGGTTGTTGGGTGAATGGCAAATACCACGCCATGCAAGATGTAGATCAGTCAGCGAAAGATACAGCCAAAACCGGCTCTTATGCGGCCATTCCGGTCGGTTTTCCAACCCGGCCTGTGGATAGGAAACGTATTTTTGAAGCGTGAAATTCAGGTTCGTTTTTGTCGGAAAGACCACGGAGCGGTGGCTGCAGGAAGGTATCCAGGAGTACAGCAAGCGATTGGAACACTATGCTTCAGTCGAGATCGTCGTAGTACCGGGCTCCACCAACCGTGAGCCGGTCCGGCAGGTGGAGGAGGAAGGGAACGCGATCCTCAAAGCGATAGGGCCGAAAGATTGGCTGATCCTGCTCGATGAGCACGGTGAAACGTGCAGTTCCGTTGGACTTGCCGAATTGCTTGAGAAACGGATGAATGCCGGCATTTCTTCGTTTGCCTTTGTGATCGGGGGCGCTTATGGCTTATCGGCCTCGGTCAGGGAGAAAGCGAAGCTGACGCTCAGCCTATCGAAACTGACCTTCACCCATCAGATGGTCCGGGTGATTCTGTTAGAGCAAGTGTACCGGGCCATGACGATACGGCGGGGTGAGTCGTATCACCATGTCTAGTGCTCAATCAGTTTTTGATATACCTGGTGATATTGGTCTACGCCTTTCGATAAGGAAAACAACTGTACAGCGGCTTGTCGTATACCTTGCTTCGGTAGCTGAAGCAATCGGGGCAAATCGTGAATGACAAAATCGTAGTCGTCGTTCGAAAAGGATCGGACGATGGCTCCTGCACCGGATTCCCGTATGATCCGATCCGTATCGCCGACATTCGAGTTGCAGATGATCGGTATGCCCATGCTCATGATCTCGCCGAGCTTTACCGGAGAAGATGCTTTTTTGGAATAGACCGGTTTGATAAAGAAAATGGAGACATGACTGAGCGAGAGGTAAACGGGTACCTGATGATGCGGCACCTGGTGGATCAGAATGCTGGAATCGGGGATTTCCCTGGCCTTGGCCTTGCTGCGGATCATGGCAGCATCCTCGTGCGAGATGAACAGAAAGCGTGCGTTCGGATAAACGATCAGCATGCGCTTGAAAAAGTCCAGCATCTCATCCAACAGATACCAGGTGCCCACTGCTCCGACGTAGGAGAGAACCAGTTCATTGCCGGCTAACCCCAGTATTTCGCGTGCAGAAGCCTGGGCTACGATATCCTGCTCCGGGTGAAATAGTTGTGGGTCGACACAGCAGGGGATCACCTGGATGGGAATCGGTCGGTGATCGATCTTTCTCCAGGTCCGGATCTCTTTAAAGGCGTCCTGGGTGAGGCAGATGGTGGAATCGGCTTCTTCCAAAAAAGCCGACTCCCTGTTCTTGAAGAAGCGATAGATCCATTTGTAAATAAGTTTGCGCTGATTCCACATGCCGCCGTCGATTCGTTCATCCGCATAGAATCCGCGCATGTCGAAGATGAAGCGCAGTTTGAATCGCCGCTTCAACCACAATCCCACCAGGGAGGTGATGTAACTCCTGCAGTGTACGATCTCGAATTTTTCCTGGAGGCAAAGTCGTTTGCTGATCCTGCGGATCTTCCACAGGTCATACAGCGTGCTCAGGATAGGAGGGGACTTGGTATAGGGGATGTGTATCCAATGGATCCCGCATGCGGTGGTCAACTCCTTCAATTGATCGATCTGTTCCCAGCGGTTCGGTTTCTCAGAGCTGATGATGGTGATCGCATAACCGCGTTCACTCAGTCCGATCATGTAAGGCAAGACCTGCGACTGCCCCAGTGGATCCGTCAGACCATCGTATGTCAGGTACAGGATGCGCGGAGCTGATTTCCGGGGTGATTCGTTATTTTTGTTAAATTCGTAGCCCATGATTCAGTACCTGTCGGTTATCGACCTGGTCGTTCCACCGTTGTTGTTGATGGTTATCTTTTTCGTCACCAACAGCAGGCGGGTCAAAAATATCGAAACCAATCCGAGTTATCGCTATTATGTTCCCGGTTTGGTCGTCAAACTGATCGGTGGCACCCTGGTATGTCTGATCTATGTGGTCTATTACAGCGGTGGTGATACCCTGAATTATTACAACGACAATACTTGCGTCACCAATCTCTTCCTGAAGGACCCGCAGGCGATCCTGGATTTTATGATCGGCCCCAGCCCGGAGACCTGGTGGAGGTTCGATTCCGATACGGGTTTCCCTATCTACTTTTCTGACAAGCACGCGATCATCGTCGTAAAGCTCACCTGGATATTTTGTCTGTTGACCTTTAAGAGTTTCATCGCTCAGACCATGCTGTTGGCCTGGGTCTCGTATTGGTCGATCTGGCGTATGTATCAGACTTTTATCCACGAATTCCCGCACCTCACCAGGCAATTTGCTTTTGCTATCCTGTTTGTACCCTCGGTTTTCTTCTGGGGGTCCGGCTTATTGAAGGATACGATCACATTTTCTGCAGTCTGTCTCTTTACAAGTTCCTACTCCCTGATTCTGACGCGGGGAAAAGAGGTAACCAAGAACCTATTCCTCATCCTGGTGGCTTCCATGCTGCTGATCTACATAAAGCCATATATCTTCTTTGCCTTGTTGCCGGGATCGATCCTCTGGTTCGCGGGTGTCGGCATCTCCAAGGTAAACAATCAACTTGTGAAATCGATGACGACTCCGATCATCATCATGTTGTCTCTCTTATCAGGTTACTTCATGCTGCGGCAAATGAGTGTATTCCTGGGAGAATATGCCTTGGAAAACGTACTGGAAAAGGCGGTGGTGACGAACCTTGACTTGAAGAACGAACGCTACCAGGGATCCTCATTCGATATCGGCGATTTTGACCCAACGATCGGAGGTATTCTTTCGAAAGTTCCGGCTGCCATCAATGCAACCTTGTTCCGCCCCTATCTCTGGGAGGCCAACAACTTTGCCATGATCTTCTCCGGGATCGAGAATCTGATCCTGCTCTCGATGACGATCTATATTCTGCTCCTCTTGCGGGTGTATAATTTGTTCAGACTGATGTTCCGCCACCGGATCCTCTTCTTTACGATTTTCTTCAGCCTGTTCTTTTCGTTTGCGGTAGGACTGACGACTTCGAATTTCGGAAGCCTTGTGCGTTACAAGATCCCGGCGATTCCTTTTTTTGTCATAAGCCTTTTCATTATCAACAATACATATAAGGATATGAAAGTTGAGCGCCGAAAAAAAACGCTTCAGGAAGAGGGGATTTAAACCACGATCAGTTATCCAACTTCCTTTCCGTGGAGTATCTGAACTATTGGGCTAATTTGTAAACTTGTTCGTATGATAAAACGCCAACATCAAGGGAAAAATGCTCAATGGCTGCATTCCGGATTTTTTGTGATGGAATCGATAACAGTTGCGGGATTTGTTCGATTATGAAATCGTAATCCATCTCTGAAAAGGACTGCACTACAACCCCAGTACCCGTCTTTTGGATGATTTCGCTGGTATCACCGACGTTGGCGTTACAAAGAACAGGTATACCCATACTCATGATTTCAGCCATCTTTGCGGGGGATGATGCAATTTTCGAGTAGACCGGTTTGATGAAAAAGATAGAAAGGTGCGATAAGGATAGGAGGCAGGGAACCTGTTGGTGATTGCTGCTTCGTATGATCAAATCTTCCGGATTCAATCCATTCTTTCCCCAGCGTGCTTTGATATCTTGTTGCTCCTTGTGTGTTACGAAGAGGAACTTCGCATTCGGATAGGATTGCTTCAGTTTTCGGAAGAACTCTAACATTTCATCCAGAAGGTACCAGGTTCCGATTGCTCCGATGTAGGATAGGACAATGTCATCTGGCTTTATATTTAACTCGTCCATCAGTTGGCTACGGGATTGCGGTTCCACTTTTTCGGGATCGAATATCGTGGTGTCCACACAGCATGGAATTACTTTAATTCGAATCGGTTGGCGGGGTATTGACCTCCAACTCCAAATTTCTTTTTGGGCAGATTCGGTAAGGCAAACGGTGTAGCTGGCTGCATTGAGGAATTTTGCTTCAAACCGCTTGAAAAAGCTGTAAATAAGCCTGTAAATGAACTTGTTCTGATCCCACATTTCACCGTCGATTCGTTCGTCAGCGAAAAAGCCCCGCATGTCGAAAATGAAACGTATGTCACGCGACTTCTTTAGGTAATATCCAATAAGTGAAGTGATATAGCTACGGCAATGGACTATTCCAAAACGGTGAACCTTATTTAGCCTGATGCTGCGAAGGGTCATCCTCAAGACGTCGTAGATAGTTGAAAGCACCGGAGGGCGCTTCGTATAAGTAATTGAATGCCATTCAATTTGATGTTTTTCCAAGTTCTTCCGGATAGTTGCCAGTAGTTCGGCAGGAGCTTTCTTCTCCGAGCTTAGGACCACAATCTTATGACCCCGCTTACTCAACCCGACGATGTAAGGGATGACCTGAGACTGCCCAAGCGGGTCTGATAGTCCATCATACGTCAAGTACAAGATCTTCATTTTTGAAAAATCGGAATAATTTGATTGTGGCTAAAGAAACTCCCTTTTGTCATGAGGACCGCGTAAGATGTGCATGTTTTGGTAAAAGTAGTTTAACTTCGTAATTGATAAAGGCTTCAGTTTAACTATTTTTCCATAGTAGATCCAATCATTGCACCGATTTAGGTTGCACTTTTCTTCTTCAGAACGCAGCGAATCCATGCCACGTATACTAAGGATAATTCTAGCTTTGAGTATTTAATTTCTCTTCTTTTGTTAAAGTTGGTTGGAACAAGTTAGGACTGCGTGGTTAATCATCGACGACAAACATGTCCTGTTATGGTATGTTGCCGCATCCAAAATCTAACAACCTGCCGTTGAGGCGATGGGCAATTCGTTTCACGCCCTTATTGATGCCTCTTTTGATGAAGTAATTGGTTTCGATGAATACTCCGACGATTCCCGGACGGAATTGTTCTCGACGGTTGAATGCTTGGAGTAGTTGTAGGATACCAATGGAAGGAGTTCGACGGAGCGAGGGGTTACAGTTCCTGTTGTATCAGGAATAAATGCCTTCATATACTTTTCGGGCGACGCCAAAATTGCGATTGCTTTCCACGATCGGCCTGATCTTATCGTAAAGTTGACGAATGGTAAAGGTGTTCAGCAAGCGATCGATGGTAATTACGGCTGAGCGGTAATCTTCGGTATGCAAATTTTCCAGTACTGCACCTATTTCGTTGTCCGCGATGATTTTGCTGTCATCGGCAATATTCTTGGTGATGACTACAGGGAGCCCAAGTGACCAGTACTCCACATTCTTGATCGGAGCCGAATACTTCCTGGAAGGAACGGGCTTGTACGGACTGATTGCGAAATCGCCCAAGCCGATGTAATCGGGAATGCTGCTGTGAAATACGAAAGTTTTTTTGACGATGACTGGATCGAGACCGGATGCCTTCATCCAGCGATCGAGGTTCTCTTCCTTTTCGTTCGTTAGCAAAAGGACCCTAAACCTGTCCCCCCAGTACTCGGAAGCTACCTTGAAAAAGTCGAAGACCTCCTGTTCAAGGTAGAGTCCGCCAAACTTGCCTGCATAAACGCAGACGATTTTATTTTCCAGCGCCAGCTTATGAAGGAGGTAAGGCTTCTTTCGATTGGTAAAACTGAACCTGTCCAGGTCTACACAAGCAGGTTTGACCACCGGGTTCCTGAGGGTGATTCCCAGTGATTTTCGGGCATAATCCGTCATGTCTTCTGTGCAGCAGATCTGGGTCCTGGAATGCTGTCCTTCAAGCTTCTCGAATCGCTTTAGAATGCGATAGGCTGGTGAATTGGCAGTCCAAGTCTTTGTCTCTAGCATCACATCGGCATGTGGTTCGTAACTATCCATGATAAGCGGCTTTCGGGTGAGTACAGATACCACGTAGCCGATGGCACCTGCGGTCGTACACCAGGCATGGATATGGCTCACGTTGCGGAAGATGGCCAATTGGCAAAGTCTCAGCAGAATTGGGATCCAATTGAGGAAACTGAGGATTCCGAAACGGTAATAATGAAAGTCGATCCACTTAATCCCTTGCAAACGCAAGCGGTGTCGGATTTGAGAACGTTCATTCGCATTCAGATGAAGGTGCTTTTGTTCGAGTGTCACCAGATAAATGTACCGGTTCGGCGGGAGGATGCCGTTGAACAGGTGTAGGTAAGGCAGGGTGTAAGCCTGAATCAGGGCATCCTTGTAGCTCCAGTAGGTGATAACCAGTATATTCTTCGTTTTTTTCACGTCCGGAGTTTCTTTATTTGTTCGACTACCTGATGTCCCATCAGGCATTTAACGTATAGCACAAGATACTTCCTTTTCCAGCCTCCGATGCGAGAAGCCTGACGAAGCTGCTCTCTTGCCGCGTCCAAACGATGATCAATGTAGTAATGTATAGCTGAAAAATACGCGGCATGGGCTTGAAGCTGTCGGATTTCCTCCGCAGATAGATTTACTTTTTGTAGGAGCCACTCGACTGCAGCATTGGTTTTTTGAATGATGATGGTGTGGTCCGAACGCATCGACCTGTCATCATGATCATTCATAAGGATGGTCGATTTGTTGATTAAGTAGAGTTGCTGGTGTCGGAGATTCTGCAAGAAGAACATCCAGTCTTCTTTGATCGCATACCGACGATCTTCTTCAAATAGATGCAATTTCGGATTATCCCTGCGTACGCAGACATTGCAGCCCATCGGGTTGCCAGACAGGAACAATTTGTAATCGTACCAGCCTTCTGGAAGAGAATTGATTTTGGTAAAGCGTGTCTTCCCGTTTCGTAAGAAAAGAAATTTCGTGGCGATGAATCTGGGCTGTTTCAGTTGGTCAATATAGGCTTTCAGAGTCTCAAGATGTTCAGGCAACATCATGTCGTCCGAATCAATAAAGATCACATATTTTCCTTTAGCGAGCCTGAATCCGTTATTCCTGGCGGTACCCCGTTCGGAATTCACCTGTTCAATAAGACGTAAGTTCGGAAATTGGTTGTACCGATTCCGGATTATTTCAGGAGTATGATCGGTACTTCCGTCATCGACTACCAGTATTTCGAAATCCTGGCAAGTTTGTTTCAGGATCGAATCAATGGTCTCCGGCAGAAATCTGATCCGGTTATAGGATGGTATGACGATGGAGAAATAAGGAAGTGCTTCCGTCGACGGTGTCATCGTGCAATTGCTCGGAACAGTTGGATTAGTACTGGTGGTAAGAACCGACTGCGTACAGCGATGCGCTTTAGATTCATTTTGCTGTAAAATGAAGGGGAGAGTGTATGAATCATTTCGAGAATATGTTTAACCATTTGCATGTCAAGTACCTCATAGTAGATGATCAATTGGTAGAAGAGAAAGTAGGTGACGATGAGATCAATGTCCTCTTTAAGAAGTTGATGTTTGATTCGGATGGAAGGTTCATTTGGAAAATAGAAGCCGTTTTCAGAGAGTAGGCTGAGGGTTGAAGCGGGGATATCTGTAGAATTGAGGAAGCGGGAAAACACCCTTGCCCATTCGCCGGCGAATCTAGGTAGCTGGCTAACCGTCTTGCTGGAACTGTGAAGCCTGTATTTCGACAGAACTTCATCGGTTCGAATGATGTCGAATTGACCGGCTATCCGAATGAGTAGGTCGTAATCCATTCCGAAATGAAGAGATTCGTCGAGCAGTCCGGTATGAGCAATCGCTGTCTTCGTGAAGAAAGAAGAAGGCTGTGGGAATGGTATTACGGAAAAGTAACGTAAATGCAGGTCATGCGGCTCAGCGCCTTTTATCAGATCCTTTTTTCCTTTTCCGAAGAGAATCGATTTCCCGTGTAACATTCCGGCGCTGGGATGTTCCTCGAATAACCGGATTACCTTCTCGAAGGTCCCGGGTAAGTAAAGATCGTCACTGCAAAGCCAACCGATAATATCCCCTGTCGCCTTTCGCAGACCTTTGTTCAGCGCCTCACTTTGGCCGGAATCCTTCTCGCTCACCCAATAATGAAGTCGGTTCTGGTATTGCTCGATTATGCTCACAGATCGGTCGGTGCTGCCACCATCAATGATGATGTATTCGAGATTGGGATAGCCTTGTTGCAAAACTGATACAATCGTTTCCTCAAGGAAGTCTCCTTGATTGAACGAGGGTGTAATGACTGAAATTCGAGGTAACACCATCGGTTTAGTTTTCTGGTTTGATGAAGCGGCCCTTAAGTGTATCGCCCAATCCTGTAATGGTCAGTATGGTATTCAGAACGATTCTAATACCCTCTAAAAACGCATTGCTGAAGATTCTAGATCGAAGTTGTTGATCTTCGTTATAAGTCGTATTGACAAATGGACGATAATCGGTAGGCCGATGACGCTTTCGCCATCCTTCCCGTAGCCGTCCCACTGAAATTCCAGTTGTCGCAACACCTAGCTTTCTGGTACCTGCAGAGTCGAACAATTTCCTTAGAGAAGTTCGATTAAAGTAATGAAGATGCTCAGGATAGCAAAGTACTCCCCAATTAGCTTGAAGGATTCGGCGTGATAGGGAAAAGTAATTAGGTGTAGTTAGATAGATAAGCCCCCCAGGACGAACTAGTTGAGTCATTGCCGTGGCTTCTTGCTCAATACACCGTACATGTTCAATTACCTCTAAAGATAGTACAACATCGAATGATGACTGAGAGAAGTTGGAGGGGTCCAGTTCGCCTTGGTACACTGTGATACCCTTGGAGCGAATAACTCCAATCGACTTATCGCTGTATTCGGTTCCGGTCACTTCCCAGCCTTCCTGACGGGCTAATTCGAGAAACGCCCCGTGGCCGCAGCCCACTTCTAGTAATCGGTTGTTTTTTCTAAAAGGTTCGAAATTTTGCAGCAATTCCCGGTAGCGCTTGATCGTGAGCGGAGACAAAGAGCCGTAATCAGGATATGCCGCATAAAAGTCATCCAGTTCTTTATCCAACGGCATGGGATGCATGAACGCATGCCGACACTTGGGGCATTCAAATAGTCTGGGAAATCTATCAGGGTAGGGTAGTTTACTTGCCGTTGCTTTACATACCGGACATGTCCTCGAGAGGCGTTGGTCCGCAATACTGGACAACTTCATAGCATCAGAATTCGTACCCCAAAAGTTCGATGTCTTTCTTAAAGGCATTTGCTACCATATCGCGCGTTCGATCGTTGTAATACTCCTTATAATATTGGTGATGGCTGCGATTTGTTATTGGGAGCTGAGTTGATTGAATGTTCAGTCGCCTACAGATTTCATTAAAATCGCTTTGGAGGGTTTCGAATCGACCTATATAATCGACTAAAAGCGTCCCACTTTTATCGTAAAGAAAATCCGTCTGGAGTTCAATGTCCTTATTTACGCGCCAAGTAAGATATTCTTCGAAATTCTTGGTCTTGCTGATCAACTTGTGTTGTCGGTGATGTTTGTCCTGCAACATGAAGTGATAAAGGGAAACCTGCCAGTCCCAGGGGTTACGGACAAACGAAAACTTGAAGTACTGGTTAAAAACCTCCGGGCTCAGCCAGTCTTTGCATTGGCTGGCTGTAATGTGATCGATCGCCCAGGTGGATAAGCGTTTGGAACGACTGCCGATCTTGAACTTGACATTGGTGAGGAAGGGGAAGTCATTCCAGGTCCGGTCATCGTAGCGGTCCAATACTCGACGAATACTGGTGCCGGCTACTTTGTAGATATGAATGAACAGGAACTTCTTTTGGTGGGAAAGAATCATAGGACGTCGGGACTGACGAGTCGCAGTTATTCAGACTTTGTGGTTACCGTGTCCTTGGGTCGCTTCCGTTCCGAATTGAAATAGGATAATGTGCCACGCCGGTAATCCTTTGGAAATTGGGCAGGAAGTTGAGGCAAAAGGGGGTTTTCGGGTTCGGAAGCCGAAGCTGCTTTAGCGCCGCGCCGAGAACGGCTGAATTCAACCGGTAGGGAGGGAATGAGACGAAAAATCATGGCCGCATTAAGATGAACATTCAGTTAAGGGTGCTGACCGTTTCAATCACTTCCCGCGACCGCACCAGCCGCTGAAATCGGTAATCGATTGGAACAAACGATCAAAAGCTTTCCGTTCTCGAAACAATTGCGAAACCAATGCCCATTCATAGTTGGCATAGACCCTGTTCACAAATCGATCGATACGAGGTGAAAAGATACTCCGAATTAAAAAGCGAAGCAAGAGCCGGAAAGCGGAAATGCAGTTTTTCCACCATACGGACTTGATTTTAAAAGTTTTATCCAAGTTTGCTCGATAGATCATCAAGATTGTTTCGGAGCGTCCAAATCCCTGGAACAGGCCATTGATATAGCGGTCGGTCAGTCGATTTTTAGGTATGAAATGGGTTAGTTGAAGCCTTTCATCGTAGAAGAGCTTCCATCCTCGCGACATGAAAGCCAGGCACAACTCGCTGTCTTCTCCGGCGGTCAATTGTCCTCCTTTTCTTCCGGAAAGTTTGCTCGTGAAACCGCATCCGAAAAGGTCGTACCAGGCACTTTTTCGAATCGTCAATCCTGCGCCCCACAGGAATCCCCGCTGTGGCGTGACGTAACTGCTGGATTCTGCCTGCTTTCCTACGGCGTAGGCATACGCCATTCGGTCAAACCAATAGGGGGCAGCCACTTCGGTCGCCGCAGCATTTTGACCTCCGCAAGCCGCCATATCCGGATCGGTCTGTAGCCTTTGCCACACCCGCTCCACCCAATCCGCGGCGACCCAGTTATCGTCGTCAATAAAACTCACAAGCTCATACCGGCTTTCCCGCATGGCACAGTGCCTGGCTTGCATGAGGCCCGGTATTTTTTCCGGAACGATGCGCAAGGGTGCGGGTTGTACTCCCTGCCAGGCACGGTGGGCGACTTCCACGGTGTCGTCCGTGCAGGCATTGTCGATGATCAGCACTTCCCACGGAATGTTTTCGCTGAGACGCTGAAGACTCAAATGGCGCAAGGTCTCGGCAATGCGGGCACTGCTGTTATAACAACAGATGGCGACGGTTACGCCGTTCATGAATGCACGTGTTCCAATTCGAAAACGTCGATCAGATTCTGCTTGAAGCGTTCTATACTCTCATCGTAGGGAGCTGATTCTGTTTTTACCGGATGCGTCAACAAGTTGTCCATTTGTTCCGCAAGGTCGTCTGCTGAGTGTCGGTTGAAGAACCGGACGTTCTTGTTGACCTGCTCCTGATTGACGGCCAGATCTCCGACCAGTACGTACTGATTCAAGGCTTTGCAATCCTCAATCACCGTACTCCAGCCTTCGAACAAGGACGGTTGAATCACCGCGACCGATTGTTTCATGATCACCAACTGGTCCTCCCGGGGAATGAAGCCGATGAAGCGAACATGATCCTTCATGTTCTCGTTGTTGATGTAGACCTGCAACTTGGAAAAGTACTCCCGATCCCGGTAAGTAGATTGTTTGCCCGTGAACACGACGACAAAGTCCGTGTGTTTTTCTTTGATCTTGTTGATGGCTTCCAAAACCAGCCGATGGTTCTTATGCGGCCAGAATTGGTTGGAGACAACAAAGAACTTCTTGTCGATTCCGTATTTCATCAGGACCTGCTTGGGGTTCAGTTGGGAAATATCCGGCAGCAGGGAAATGAAACGGAGGATCTTGACCCGGTTGCGGAAAGGCCCGAAGAACTTTTCGAAATCGTTGAAGGAATCCTGGCTACTCAGGATCAGGGTGTATTCCTGGTTGGAGGCGATCCGTTTCATGTTCTCCACCACGTAGGAATATTCTACCTGGGAGACGTACTGCGGATAGTACATTTCCTGGAAGTCTGGCTTCCAGTAGTAGCGACGTTTCAGAAAAAAATTCTCGTCGCAATCGAAGTAGGGGTACAAAATGTCGGCATGCGAAGGGAAGGAATAGCGGCGAAGGATATTGGTCCCGATCGTCTCCCGGCTGATCTTATTGATCGCTTTCGTGAAGAAGTTCTTTCGAATCGGTTTGTACTTGAAATAATCGATATACGGATAGTCGATCTCCTTCACTTCCTGGATAGGAGAGTCCTCGGTATAAATGATGGTAAGATGCGGTTGAAGGGAATCCTCCAGTAATTTAAAACCCTTGATCAGGTTCTGGATGTAGATGACAATGCCGGCGGAAAAATCATAATTGACGCGGTAGTTCAGCGCAATTCTTCTTCTCTTAACCATAAAGCGTAGCGGGATAGCCCTTCCTCCAAAGATACTGAATATTCGAATCCGAAGGATTCCAATAACCGGATGTCGGCCCTCCAGTTTACCGGATCGCCTTCTTTTCGCTGTCCGTTGAATTCCAGGACATAGTCATTGCCCAGTTGTCGACAAAACGAATTCGCGGCATCGCGGATCGTAGTTTCGACGCCGCTGGAAACATTGATGACCTCGCCGGCAAAGCGGGTATGCTGAAGTATCTTGTCCAGCGCGATCGCCAGGTCCCCGACGTATATGAAGTCGCGGCTTTCTTCGCCGGTCCCGAAAAGACCGATGTGTTTGCCGGATTTTGATTTCTGGTAGATGTCCCAGAACAACTGCTTGGTAAGTCGTTCGCCGAATACGGAAAACAAGCGCAGGCTGCAGGTCGGCATTCCGTACAGCCGACTATGTTCACGACACATGAGTTCCGAGTAAAACTTGTGCCAGCCATAGGGCGACAACGGGGCTACCGGATGTTCCTCGGTCACCGGCAACACGCCCGGACTACCGTACACCGCCGCACTTGAAAGGTGGATCAGTTTACAGCCGGGCTTTTCAGTTCGCAAACTATCCAGTAATCGAAACAGGGTGCCGCAATTCAACTGAAAGTCGAGCTGGGGATGCTGCAGGGAGACAGGAACGCTCCCGTTGCCCCCGGCAAAAACGCATGCATCGGGTTGCGACGTGCGGATGACGGAGGCATAATCGGGCTGAAAGCGATCGACACAGGTGTAGAACTCGTCGCCGCTCGCCGGCTTCACATCGCACACGAAGACGGTATGTCCGTTTGCACGAAAATGCCGGGTCAGGTGAGACCCGATAAAGCCGCGTCCTCCAATGATCAGGATCCTCATCTGCCTGTGTTTGTGTCGTGGTGCAAGGTTGTTCGTGTCTTGCGGATAATACCCTGGCCGGTAGGAAGGCAAAGGATGGACTGCCCACGCGCTTCCGCGAAACGGTCGAACGCGGCTTTCTGAAGTTCGTGCTGGGGGAAGCCATAGTCGTCCAACAAGATAAATCCGCCATCGACCACCTTTTCCCAAAAGTATTCCAGGGCGGCTATTTCCGGGAGGACATTGTTCATGTCAATGGAAAGATAGCAGATTTGACCGGTATCGCACTGGGAGAGTGTATCGGGTACGGGGCCACGGATGATCCTGACATCGAAATCGCGAAAGGTTTGAACGACCTCCGCATAGCTGTCGCGGTACTTGTAATTGTCGATTCCCCGTGTCCGCTCTGCATCGGAAATAAACCTCGGGTCAAGTCCCTGAAACGTGTCCAGCAGGTAGAACTTTTTTCCCAGGGAGTTGAAAGGAAGGTATTCGACGATCGAACGCGCATAGGCGCCGGTATTGACTCCGCATTCGACGAAATCTCCGGGTAACAGGCTCGCCTGTTCGGCGCACCAGCATACGACGTGTATCCGCCACTGCAGCGTGAAGCCTGGCCAGGGATTCGTCGCGGCTGCGGCTTTGTACGCGCGGGCAAACCGCTCCTCACGCATGAAATCGGCATTGTTACTGGTGGCAAGCCCATCGGTGTTGTAGGTCAACGGACCATGTACGTTGTTGAACAATTCGCTGTCATAACGAATCGAGCGATAGTGTTTCCAGAACCAGCGGATACGGACCAGCAACAACCGTAACGATAAGGGGAAAAAGGATCGGAGGTCCATTTTATTCGGTATTACGGATGAACCGGGCCGGATTGCCGGCAACGATGGTATAGGGCGCGACGTCGCGGGTCACCACACTGCCAGCGCCGACAATGGCTCCTTCACCAATGGTGACGCCCTTCAGGATGATCGCTTTTGCACCGATCCAGGCGCCATTGCCGATTCGAATGGGTTGCATTGGCGTCTTTGACCAGTCGTGTCGCCGACCGTTTTTCCATTCGGCGGTATCATTCCAGCGGATCTTCGAATCGGTATTGTGGTTGTCGTTGTCCTGGATCATGCAGTCGAACGAGATCAGTACATTGTTACCGATGGTGACTTCGCAAGCGGATCCGATCAATGTGTTGTTGCCGACAAAGACATTATCGCCAAGCGTGATACGGGCATTGGCGGTATAGGTGCTCAGTATGCCTTCGACCAGGCAGCCGGCCCCGACCCGGATCACCGATCCTTCTTCGAGGCGCACAACGGTGCCCTTGATCTCCGAACCTGCACCGGCATCAACGGGTTGCACTGGCTGCGGTTTTCGAAACAGACGTAGGAGACGACCCAGCATTGCTCAGCGTTTACAGACGAACCACCTTCCGAAGGATATGCCGTCGTTCCAACGGGAATTAAGGATATGAACTTCGCGGAAGTGACGCTTGAATCGCTCCAGCCACCACGCATCGGAATTGTTGTGAAAAGTCTGGATCGTGGTAGAGGTGGTCATCCAGCCTTCATTCTGTCCGCTTTTGGATGTCGGGATCATGTGCATGGAACATTTGCGCGTGATCCGCGATGCTTCCGCGATGAACTTGTCAATCCCATTCGTCGTGAAATGTTCCAGAGATCCTATACTGTAAGAATAGTCAAAGCTGTCGTTCGGATAACTCATCTGCGTCGCGTCCGTGACCGCTAAACGATCTTTCGGAATGCCGCGTTCGGCTGCTTTGGCGATGAGCAGGTCGGAAATGTCGCAGCCGTGCACTTCCAGTTTCGGGTACTTGCCAAGAATCGAGATGGTCACGCCCGTGCCGCAGGCGATGTCGAGCACTTTCCCTTCGCAGTTACATAACAACATCTGGATCTCGATCCATGTATTGTCTGCGCCCCAGTTGTCGAGGATCTTGGCGTATTCGGGGTCGAAATACATATCAAGGTCCTGGGTATCGTTCTCGTTTTTCGGATAGCGGATGATCTTTCCCGGTGTGGACAGAATGCCGAGACGACGACCGATTGCGGGAATGACCGGCGGTGTTAGCAGTTGAAGTATTCTGGTGATCATGTGGAGCGAAGTTAAAACAGCGTATAAGTTACGTTTATTGCCAGGTATCCCACTCAGGGTGAACGATGATGCTGCCGTAATTGACGCCTTCGTATGCCGCCATTGAGGATCCGGTATCGACGATGCGCACCGGCGTTTCGTTTTCGAGGACTTCGTACACCTTACCGTTGTCGATGAACAAGGCGTACCGGAAGGAATAGGCTCCGGGCGCGATCAGGGAGGATGGAAGACAAAGTCGGATCAGGATATGATCGGCATTGCTGGTCCTGAACCTGTCGGCATGTTCGAGTATCGTAAAGATGAAGTTTCCGAAGCGGTCGGCAAGCGAGACGCCGATCTTCATATTCTTTTGACGGGAACGGTCTTTGACTCTGATGAATAGGTGGATGGAGTCGTCGAAGCCGAAAATGTCGTTCGGCCGACCGTCGCGAGTGCCTGCATAGATCTCTTGAAAGCATACATCCTTGTGTGCTTCGTGTTCAGGCGTGCTGACGTAGGTGCCGGTTCCGGAGGCCGATGATTGAAGGTATTCCTGAACAATCGTTTCGGTAGCGCCGTTTCGGTGTACCGTTCCTTCTTTCAGCCAGATACAGCGGGAGCACAATTGTGTGACAAGGCCGAGATTATGACTGACGAAGAGAATCGTTCGCTCTTCATCATGACTGATCTCGTCCATTTTCTTCAGGCACTTGCTTTGAAATTCCGAATCCCCGACGGCCAATACTTCGTCGATGATCAGGACGTCGGCTCGCAGGAAAGCCGCGACGGCGAAGGCCAGCCGCAGTTGCATTCCACTCGAGTAATGCTTCAGGGGTGTGTCCAGGAACTGCGCGACCCCGCTGAATTCAACGATGTCGTCGAACCGTGCGTTGATCTCCGAACGCAGCATGCCTAAGATAGAACCGTTGAGGTAAATGTTCTCTCGGCCAGTCAGCTCGGGATGAAAACCGGTTCCCACTTCCAACAAACTGGCGATTCGTCCGCGCGATCGGATCAGCCCGGTGGTGGGTGGGGTGATCTTGGAGAGTATCTTCAGCAGGGTCGACTTTCCGGCTCCGTTCTTCCCGACTATCCCGACCGATTCGCCGGGTTGTATGTCGAACGAGACGTTTTTCAACGCCCAGAAATCTTCCTTCTTTCCACTGCCTTTGAGACTAACCAATTGCAATAGCTGCTCCCGGAAGGTCAGATATTGACCCGACGAATGGCGTATGTCGAAACGTTTCGATACGTCGCGTACTTCGAGAATGGGCAGCTTGGACATCAGGAAAGGTCGGCGAAGTAGTTTTCTGTTTTTCTGAAGTAAAGCAAACCGGTTATAAAGAGCAGGAGGGCGCCGGTCACACTGATCAGGCAAATGCCTGCATCCGGCGTGCTCCCGTCAAAGGCTGAACGAAAGATGGCAATCGCGCCATAGAGCGGATTGCACTGCATGAGTTGATTGAGCCAGTTCCAGGGAAGTCGGTTCAACGGATAGATGACGGGCGAAACAAAGAAGAGTACCTGAAGGAAGAACGGAATGATGTAGCGGAAATCCCGGTACTTGACATTCAGTGCCGATAAGAGGCTGCCGAGACCTAAGGTTGCCAGTAAGGTGATCAGTACGGATAGGGGAAGGCCGATAGCCAGATTCAACCAATGAATCTCGACCTTGTAGTAGATCAAAATGCCGACGAACAAGAGGAAGGTCATCATGAAATCGACCAGGCTGGCAAGAACGGAGGATACCGGGATCAGGATCCTCGGAAAGTAAATTTTCTTGATGATGTTGGCGTTCGCTACCATGCTGTTTCCCGCATTCGCTACACCGGTGGAAAAGATGTTCCATAACATCAAGCCGGAATAAACAAAAACAGGGTACGGCAGGCTGGCGTCGCTGAGTCCTAAGGCCCTTGAAAAGAAAACGGTGAAGACCAGCATGAGCAGGAAAGGCTGCAATACGGCCCACAAGGCGCCCAACACAGTCTGCTTATACTTGATCTTGATGTCCCGCCAAATAAAAAAGTAGAGCAGTTCCCGATAGGTCCAGAGCTCGGCCAGATTCAAGCGGGTCCGGCTGGCCGGTCGGATTTCGTATTCTACGGGCATTTCACCACAAACCTAGCGAAATGCCTTAAAAACAGCAAGAATGCCGCTCTTTTAGCGTGGGTCGTTTCCTCTGATCAAGTGACGCTGGATTACCTGGTCGCGGAAAATCACGCGAAGCGAGTAAATGCCCGAAGCTAATCCGCTTCCGGATACCCGAATGCGGTTCAAGCCTTTAGTGCCTTTACCGGAAAAGAGGTCCCGCACGACCTTGCCGGAGCCATCGAACAGGGCAACTTCAAGCTGATCCGAATTCGGCAAAAAGACGTCGAGAACGGATTCGTTCGTAAAGGGATTCGGATAGGGATCGCTGATGAGCAGATTGGGGGTCCGGTTAAAGCAGCGTTCGTTGTTTCCGGGAACATCGTCGGATTCATCGTTCGGGTCCAACGCGCGAATACAATAGTATTCCGGTGACGCGCCTTCGTTCAGCAGAAAGGCTGCCCGGAAATTGTACCACTGGATACCGGTTGGTCCGTTGGGAAGCAGGTCGTTGGAAACTTCCTGTATCGTGCTGCCGCCATCCAGACGGGCTTCCAGGCGGTATCGGTCGATCGGACGGGTGCCGAGGTTGGCCACCCGTGCGACAATGTGGAAGTAATTGCCGTCGATGTAGGAGGAATCGCCTGTCACCGCAAGATCAAGGATCGGCCGGATCACGTAGATGTTCTTTTGGATCGAATCAACGCAGCCAAACGGACTCGTCACGTATTCGGTAATGACGAATAAGCCGGTATCGGTGTAGAGGTGCGTTGGATTCATCTGGCTACTGCCTGCTCCGTCGCCGAAATCCCAGGAATAGGTTTGTCCGAGTTGTGAGAGGTCCGAAAAATTGACTTCGAGCGGGGGATTCCCAAACTGCGGATCGAAGTCGAAATTGGCGACCGGTAAAGGATGGATCCGGATGTCACGGGTGACGCTGGCTTCACAACCGATATCCGAAACGACATCCAGGGTTACACTGAGCGTTCCGGTGTCGGCAAATGTGTAGACAGGAGCGAATCCGGATAGCATCGTGCCGTCTGGAAGCGACCAGGTCCAGTTGGTGATACTGCCGATGCTGATCCGACTCGTATCGACAAACGTGTATTCAGTATTCACGCAGGCGGGCTGTGTCGAAAAGCCGGCTTCCGGTATCGGACTTACGGTAACCTGCCGACTGGCGGTTGAAATGCACCCGCTGAACGAGGTGACCGTTAGTGTTACGGTATAAGTACCGGGGAAGGCATAGTAATGCGCAGGTTCCTGTACCTGATTGGTCTGATTATCGCCAAAGTTCCATAAGAAAAGACTGTCTTGCGCCGAGCCGGGATTGAAGAATTCCATGAGCTCTCCATAGCACGTTGGCGAATAATTGAAATTCACCGGAGCAGCCGGATTGATCTGAACGGTTTGCGCGGCGGTATCGCTGCAGCCGTAATCCGTTGTGGCTACCAGGTACACGGTATAGCTCTGAAGCGAAGAATAGATGTGGCTGGGGTGTTCCAGGCTGGACGTATTTTGGGAACTGCCGAAGTCGCCAAAGTTCCAATAGAACGTACTGACGACCGAAGGAGTGTCCACTGTACTCGTCTGAGTAAACTGCATCGGCTGCCCTTCACAGGGATTGATGTAGGTGAAGGAGGCGGTCGGGTAGGGATGGACGCTGACTAATTGACTGACGCTGTCGGTGCATCCGAAGTTGGACATTACCGTCAGGACGACGGGAAAGGTCCCGATTCCCGGATAAAGATGGGATGGGTTGGCCGACATGGCGGTGTCGCCGTCTCCAAAGTCCCATTCGTAGCGTTGTATACTCGAACCACTTGGTGCGGTCGAAAGGTCCGTGAAACCGATCGCAACCCCGTCGCATGCTTCGTCGACTACGAAGTCCGCTACCGGACTTTCAATAATGTCTATGGTCTGTTGGAATATGGAACTGGGGCAATTACTCGGAGCGTAAGCAATCAGGCTGATCGTATTCTGCCCCGGCGTATAAAACCGGTGGATCGGGTTGGGTACGGTGTCCAGTGTACCATCACCGAAATTCCAGCGCCATCCGCTGATGGTGTCGCCTGTCACTACGGACAGATCGGTAAACCGGACTTCACTACCCTGACAAGCGGTTGTAGGAAGAAAAGTGAAATTGGGCGTTGGGATATTGTTGATTCGAATGACCTGATCTACGGTATCGATACACCCGTTGTCGGCTGTGACGATGTATTGAACCGCGTAATCTGCCACCCCGCCCGTATAGATATGACCGGGGTTCGTGCTTGTGCTCGTTTGTCCGTCGCCAAAATCCCAGCTTCGGTCGATGATCGCTGCTCCGCTGATATCGGTCAGGTCAACGAACTGTACTTGTTGTCCGACACACGTATTGGTCGCATCGAAGGCGGCTCGCGGACGGTCATTGACGAAAAGGACATCCGTACTTCCGGCGCTGCATCCGATGGAGTTTGTGATGGTAAGGGAGATCGTATAGTTCCCCCCGGTGGTGAAGGCATACTGTGGCGATTGGAGATCCGAGGTATCTCCTGTTCCGAATTCCCAATGCCAGGTAGTAATCGTGTCGGAAGGAGCAAAGGAAAGGTCGGTGAAATCGATCAGTGTTTCCGAACAACCAGTACCGGTTGTGAAGGCTGCCACCGGCAGTGGGGTGATGCGCACCGTGTCCAGGATCGTGCTGGAACAGCCCGCGCTTCCCGAAACGGTGAGTGAAACCGGGTAGTTTCCGGCCGCAGGATATACGTAAACCGGGTTTTGGGAATTCGAGGAATCCCCGGTACCGAATTGCCAATTCCAACTGGTGACCGCCCCACCGCCGGAATCAGTCGAGTCCTGGAATTCCGTCAGGTCACCGAAGCAGGAGCCCGTAAAGCCAAACGCCGCGATCGGACGTGCGGCAACATTGACCTGCTGTGCAAATACGGAAGCAATACCGTCGTTATCCCATGCGGTCAGCACGATCGTCTGTACACCGGGAGTTGTGAATGTCACACCCGTCGGTTCGAAGTCCTGTGAGGTGGAGATGGCGGCAGGGCAGGTGTGACTGTCTTTCATGAATCGTATCCGGGAGTTACCGATATCGAGTACGGAAAGATACCAGGCATCACCGATGCGTGTAGCACTGACACCTTTCGGATATAGACTGCCGAATCCGTCACCACCGAGCAGTGTCGGGGTCGGGAGCGTAATGTCCGTACCCAGATCGTATCGGACCAGTTCATTGCCGGAGAAACTGGTATAGACCATGCGCCAGTGATCGCCATCCCGAAAGGTCACAAGGTCGGAAGGCTGACCCAGAACGTTCATTTCTGAAAAGGCCGGGCTATTGTTCAACGAGTTACCGAAATCACCGACCAGGACTTTGCCTGAAGTGTAGCCGGCGATCAACACCATCCAACGGTCACAGGTCCTGATCGGTTGACAGTCGAGAACGAAGGTCGTACCCGGCACCGACAAAGTCTGAGAAACGGTTGGCGTGTTCAGAATAGATGTCCCGAAATCGAGAATGGTGATGGTCGCGGCGGTAAAGTTGGACACGATCCCGAAGATGGATCCGTTCGGATCTTGTACGAGGCGAATGGATCGCGGAGCCGTGAGCGGGCTGCCTGCGGAAGGAAGGATGGTGGTTGCGGAATCCGGTGCATTGGACAGACTGGCTCCGAACGCGATCCGGACCACCGACAGATTCGAGTAATCAGCAATTATTGCGTACCACTTTCCCTGTTCCTGATAGAGCGCCAGATCTCCCGGTTGGGTCAGCAAGCCGCCCGGATTTCCCAAGTCGGTGATCTCGGTCGGAGCTGACTCGGGACCGTTTCCGTAGACGAATCTGACAATTGCCTGGTTGTTCATTGCACTCAGAAATCCGAACAGCGTATCGTCCACCAAGGCAAAGGTTATATCGCCCGGATAAGAGGCGGAAAAGGTGGTGTCCGATATCAACGTCGGGCTGTTTACCAAATAACCCGGGCAAAAATCCCATTCGTAACGGACTGCATTGCTGCTGTTATTGACGAGTTGCAAGGCATCACCGGCGCAGATCTGCGCTTGAACATTGAAGTTTGCTGTCGGACATTGGCCAAGCAAGGGGGAGGCCGTGCGAAGGACAAGCAACGTCGTAAACGCCAGGAAAAGACGATTCATGTAGACACGTTATTAAGTGTCAACACTATACGTTATGGGGGGCTGGAAAGTTCGTAGATCAGGCCGGGGTAAATGCGGCTTGATAGTCTTTGTAAACGGCTGAAATTCCGTTCTTTAAAGAAATTTTGGGTGACCATCCCAAGGAGCGGATCTTGGACGAATCCATCAGTTTTCTTGCAGTTCCGTCGGGCCGGGATGGGTCGAAACGCAATTCACCTGTAAATCCCGTAATGTCCCTGATCAGTTCCGCCAGGTCCCGGATGCTCACCTCTTCGCCACTTCCGACATTTAAAAATCCCGCTTCGTCGTAATGGTCCATCAGTTGGAGACAGGCAGCGGCAAGGTCGTCGACGTGAAGAAACTCACGCAAGGGAGTGCCGGTACCCCAGATTTCTACGGATGCGGCCTGCTGCATTTTCGCTTCGTGGAATTTCCGAATCAGCGCGGGTAATACGTGGGATTGCTGCAAATCGTAGTTGTCGTTGGGGCCGTAAAGGTTGGTCGGCATTGCTGCAATGAAATTCGCGCCATATTGTTTACGATAACTTTCGCAAAGCTTGATGCCGGCAATCTTGGCGATCGCATAGGGTTCGTTCGTTTGCTCCAGATAGCCCGAAAGCAGGTATTCCTCTTTGAGAGGTTGTGGGGAGTTCTTGGGATAGATGCAGGAAGAACCGAGGAACAACAACTTCTTGACGCCGAATTTCCAGGCGGCATCGATCACATTGGCCTCGATCATCAGATTATCGTAGAGGAATTCGGCCCGATAGATGTTGTTGGCGTGGATCCCACCCACCTTGGCCGCTGCGAGAAAAACATAGTCTGGCCGCTCCTGTTCAAAAAACGTTTTCGTTGCAGCCTGATCTCGCAAATCAAGTTCCGATGAGCTACGATACAAGAGGTTGCGGTACCCGGAAGCCTCTAAGGCACGGACAATGGCGGAGCCGACCATACCGTTATGACCGGCGATATAAATCCTGTCGTGCTTATTCATGATAATTGAAAACCTTATGCCCGCCTTCTTTCAGGTACTTGTCCTTTCTGAATAACTCAACATCGGCCGCCATCATTTCTTTCACGAGTCCGCGCAGGTCGTATTTCGGAACCCAACCGAGATTTTTTCGGGCTTTTGTCGCATCTCCCAATAGCAATTCAACCTCGGTCGGACGAAAGTAACGCGGATCGACCGACATGACCAACTGACCTTTTTTTAATTGATATTCCGGGTGATCGCAGCGTGTGACGTAGGCGCGTTCTTCACTTCCGCTGCCGGTGAATTCAACCGATATCCCCACTTCTTCGAAGGCCAGCTTCAAGAACTCCCGCACAGGTGTCGTAGTACCTGTTGCAATGACGTAATCTTCGGGATGCTCCTGTTGCAACATCAGCCACATGGCTTCAACGTAGTCCTTTGCATGTCCCCAATCCCGCTTCGCGTCAAGATTCCCGAGAAATAATTGCTGTTGTAATCCGAGTGCGATCCGGGCAACGCCGCGAGTGATCTTTCGCGAGACGAAGGTTTCGCCGCGAAGCGGTGATTCATGATTGAACAGAATTCCGTTGACAGCATACATGCCATAGGCTTCACGATAATTGACCGTAATCCAATAGGCATACAATTTAGCGACAGCATAGGGTGAGCGCGGGTAGAAAGGCGTACGCTCCGATTGCGGAATCTCCTGAACCAGGCCGTACAATTCGGAAGTGGAAGCCTGGTAGACCTTCGTTTTCCTGGTCAAACCGAGTAATCGAATGGCTTCTAAAATCCGAAGCGTTCCGACCCCGTCTGCGTTCGCGGTGTATTCAGGAGTTTCAAAGCTCACCATCACGTGAGACATGGCTCCAAGGTTGTAGATCTCGTCCGGTTGCACTTCCTGGATGATCCGAATCAGGTTCGTGCTATCGGTAAGGTCTCCGTAATGAAGTTTGAACCTCACGTTCTGTTCGTGAGGATCCGCGTAAAGGTGATCGATCCGGTCGGTATTAAAGAGGGAACTACGGCGCTTGATGCCGTGTACCATATAGCCCTTTTGCAACAAAAGTTCAGCAAGGTAGGCTCCGTCTTGCCCAGTAATACCGGTAATAAGCGCAACTTTCATGGAAGGAGTTGAGACAAGTCGCCCGTAAGGGGCCGATAGTTTCAAAGATACGGAATTATTGCGAATTTCGACTTTTATCCGGATGCCTACGTGCGTATGAAACTGGTCTTTGCCACTCAGAATTCCAATAAAATCAAGGAGGTGCGATCGCTCCTGCCATCGAGCATTCAACTGATTTCGCTGCGCGATCTCGAAACAGGCGAAGAACTCCCGGAAACCGGGCGAACGCTCGAAGCCAATGCGTCACAAAAAGCCCGTTACATCTATGACAAATTCGGCTTGAATTGTTTTGCCGATGATACCGGGTTGGAAGTGGAAGCCCTTGGAGGCAGACCCGGTGTATGGTCGGCTCGTTATGCTGGTCCGGCTTGTCGTACGGAGGACAACATACGGAAAGTGCTGACCGAGTTGAAAGATGTTACCAACCGGGCAGCTCGCTTCCGGACTGTGATCGCCTTGATCGTGGATGGAGAGGTATATCTCTACGAAGGGATTGTGAATGGTCGGATTTCACTTGAGCCATCCGGCACCGGCGGATTCGGCTATGATCCCGTCTTTATTCCTGATCAGGAAAGCAGAACGTTCGCGGAAATGTCGCTTGAAGAGAAGAACCGCATTTCACACCGCGGCATGGCCATTCAGGCCTTCATCAGCGGCTTGACAACGATTGTGAAGGAACGTTGGCGTTAACGGAGGTTTCGCTCCACCGTACGCGTTGCGTAAAAAAATACGCCGAACATGACAATCAGGTAGACGGAGAAAAGCGTGGTGTAGAGATGCGTCCAGGAAACCAGGAACCGTTCGATGATCACCACCAATAAGAGGGAAACAAGCGTCATTCCCCAAAATACCAACGCTACCTGACGATCGGTTAAACCCAGGTAAGCAAGCGCATGCGTCGTATGATCCTTGCCGCCGATAAATGGAGATTTCCCCCTTCCAAGTCGGTTGATCACGACTGTGGTCGTATCAATGATCGGCATAATGAATACGATGAGTGGCAGCAACAGATTACGTGCGGAAATGAGGTCGCCGGATGGCGGTTCGGCATTCCAAAGGTATTTGATGCCGGTGGCGGCAAGGAAAACGCCGAGAAACTGACTTCCGGTATCTCCCATGTACATCTTTGACGGGTTCCAATTGAAATACAGGAAGCCGATGAGTGCGGCCATCACCCCGGTCAGCACCATGAAATACACGCTTCCGACTTCCTGGTGGAAGATCATCACCACCATGGCGGATAATATGATCGAGATGGACACAGTCGATGTGATGGCGTCCATATTATCCAGCATGTTCAGGGAATTCATGATCCCGACAACCCACACGATGGTGATGACATAGTTGACCGGTTCCACGTAAGAAAGGGATATTTCCGTACCCGTCACCATGAGGATCACCGCGCAGGTGACCTGTGTGAGGAACTTGAGAAATGGCTTGGTGTTGTACGCGTCATCAGCCAGTCCAAGTAGGAATCCCAGCATGGAGGCCAGCAATAGGCCTATGAATTCTTTGTTGAGGAAGACCTGGTTCGAGTCGAAGAAGATGGAATACGTGATGATGGAGAGGAGAAATAGGATGTAGAAGGAGAAGCCGCCGACTGCCGGTTTGCTTTGGGAACCCCACCGGATGACCGTGTCATCCTGATTCCGTATGCCCAGTGTTCGGACAAATTTGAGAAACAACCGGTTGATCAGGAATGAAAAGAGTATGGAGGCGATGAAATAGGTACCGTAGACGGTGATGAGATATTGGTGCTCGGATGCCATGGAATGCCGGTCGGTTAAATCGATGCTGAAGGTAGCGGGCTTGGTATAATGAGGTTCGACCTTTTTGTCAAAGTAGAATAAGTGAATGTAAACGAGCGCCGTTTGTGGGTGAAGCTGGCAGTGTTATGGGTCAGGTCCCGAATGCATCGGGATGCTGGGCCATGAATTCCCGGAAAGAGGGGAGTATCCGGTCTTTGGATGAAACGATCGGCGCAGGTGTTCTCCATGGAATGCCAAGTTCGGGGTCGTCGAAACGGATCCCCGCTTCGGCCGAAGGCTGGTAGTAGTCGGTTACCTTATACAGAAAAACGGTATCGTCTTCCAGTGCCTCGAAGCCATGCGCAAATCCTGCCGGGATCCACAGCATTCGACTGTTCTGAGCGGATAACTCCACGGCAACATGGCGTCCGAAAGTAGGTGATCCCGGCCGCAGGTCAACAGCCACATCCAACGCGGCTCCTCGCACCACCCGGACCAGTTTGCCTTGAGCATGCGGTACGCGTTGCAAGTGTAACCCGCGAATCACGCCTTTCGAACTGACGGATTCATTGTCCTGCACGAATGGTCCGGTAATCTTGTGCGCAGAAAAGAGGGAGGCATTAAAGGATTCCATAAAATGCCCCCGCTCGTCCTTGAATACCCGCGGTTCGAGCATGACTACGTCCGCAATGGGCGTGGTTTTGAATTCCATTCCCGACAATCAGTCTTTTTTGAATTGCATCTTAAAACGCTCCCAACGGCTCAGGTTCTTCTTCATCTCATCGTCGTAGTAGCCGTAGCCATAGCCATAGCCATAACCATAGCCGTAACCGTAACCATAGCCATATCGGAAGCGTGACATCTCAACACCGTTCAGGACTACCGACAAGTGCTGGATCTTGTTTTCATCCAACAATTTGTTGAGGTTCTGGATGAACATGCGCTTGGAATACTGTGCACGAATGATGTAGATCGGGTAGTCTGCGTTCCGGATCACCTGTACACCGTCCGTTACGATACCCACCGGCGGTGTATCGATGATGACGATATCGTACTTCGTTTTCAGGAAAGCGATCAGGTCCGTCATCCGCTTGCTCAGGATCAACTCCGACGGGTTCGGCGGTATCGGTCCGGCTGTAATGAAGTCAAGATTGGGAAGGTTGCTGTGATTGATGCAGTTTTCCGGCTGGTCTTTCCCAATCAGAATGGTACTCATGCCCCGTACGTTCTCCACATTGAAGCCCAGGTGGATCTTGGGCTTCCGCATGTCCAGGTCAAGGATCACCACCTTCTTATCCGAGAAAGCGATCACACCGGCAAGGTTAATGGCCACAAATGTTTTTCCTTCGCCGGAGATCGTGGAGGTGATCGCTACCACCTTGGCGCCCGGATCATTCTGAATGAATTGTAAGTTAGTCCGAACCGATCGGAAGGATTCCGAGATCGCCGATTTGGGGTTCTTGTCAACCAGCAACTGGGATACCGGAATTTCGCTTTTGTATTTTGGAATAATGCCTAGTAAGGATGCGTCCGTATAAAGGTTGATCTCTTCCAGTGAGGTGATCTCATTATAGAACAGATACTTGAGGAAAATGATCAGGAATCCGATGATGAAGCCGAGCAGGATGCTGCCGGCAAGGATGAGTCGTCTGTTTGGGGTGAGGGGAGAAATGGGTTCGGTCGCCCGATCGAGGATGATGTTGTTGGATACGATTCCGGCTTTGGTTATCGAGAATTCGACCTTTTTCTCCAATAATAGTTGGAAGAATTTCTGATTGACCTCATAGAAACGCTTCAAGCGCGACAACTCGGCTTCCTTGCTGGGGAGCATCATGAAGTTCGATTCGAAATTTCCGATCTGTTCATCGATGCTGAGGATCCGTTCTTTCTGAGAGTTGATCGCGCTCCGGATGGACGAAGTAAGGTTCTGCTTCTGCAATTGAATCTCAGCATCAATGCTCCGGATGGCCGTATTTTCTTCGGTCGCGACGAACCGAAGGTTGGCTTTTTTGTCCTGCAACTCCTGAAGTCGTTCCACCAGGCGCATGATGACATCATCGTCAAATTGTCCGGCCATCAAGGGAAGCAGGTTGTCGATCGGCTTGCTTTGCTGGATATCGCGTTCCATCCGGTTGAGGACGGCCAGGGTCAACTGGCAATTGACCCGTGTGTCGATCAGTTCCTTGATGTGACTGAGGACATCTTTCGCGTTTTCGGTCGGGTCGATGATCTTGTTACTGCGCTTGAACATCTCAAGCGAGATCTCCGAAATCTTCAATTCGCTGTCGATGTCGGTGATGGTATGATTGATAAAATCCAGGGACCGATTGGATCCTTCCGACTTTCGTTCCTGATCGTAAATGTTGAATTCATCCAGAACCGTATTGACGAATTCAGCAGTCTTAACCGCGTTCTTATCTTTGAAGATCACCCGTAGGGTCTGGGCGATTGGGTTGACCACCTGTACCTGATAATCGTCGGCATAGGCGCTGACCAGATCGCTGGTGGTATTCAGGATGAAGTAAAAAGGCGACTTCTTGATCTTGGATTCCTGCTTCCGGATGGAGGTAATATCGACGATACTGATCCGCAGCTTTGCAAAGGCCGTTTCGATCCAGACACCGGTTGCATAGGTTCCGCTTCCAACAAGGCCTTCGTAATCCCAATTCAGTTCATATTCCTTCTCCGAGTTGAACGTGATGTTGATCGGAACCCCGAAATAAGCGGAATCCCTGATCTCGTACTCAACCGTAAAGGGCGATTTCTCATACAGCTCATTGTCGAGTACATTTCCACGCGCGAAATAGGTCACCTCCAGGGGCATCCTTTCGATGACGCGTGCAAGCATCACTTTCGATCGCAACAATTCCACATCACCGGCAAAAGCGTTATTAGACCCGGATATCAGGTCCAGCATTTGTGTGCCCGGTTGGTTCAGGACGGCATTCGCGTTATTGACAATGCCAACCTTCAGTCCAGCCTGTGCTTGAAAGATCGGGTGAGTGTAGCGGAGATAAAGGTAGGCCCCGGCGAGACCTATGGTCAGTAAAACGATTAACCAATAGAAGTTTCGCTTCAGGATGATCGTGAAGAGTTTGAGATCAAACTCTTCATTCAGATTGGTGATTTTTTTCTTCGGCATCCTTATCGCTGAGAAAGACTGATGATCAATACGACTGCCGAAACGACGCCGAGAATAGGCGTGATCTGGTTGATGAAACGAACCCGGTAATTGGGAACAGCTTCTACATAGATAATATCGTTTGACTGAATCCGCAGCGGTGAGTTCTTTAATCCTTCCACGGTGGAAAGGTCGGCCAGAAATACCTGTGGGTTGTGGAGCGACCCACGAAGCACCTTAATGCGATAGGCTTTTCCGAAATCAGGTATACCGCCACCTTCCGCCAGCACTTCAAAAAGGTTGGCGTTGTCATTTTGAAGGTTGACGGCTTTCCCTTGCCCGCCATCTCCCTGAAATACGATGGCGAACCGATTGATGAGTTTCAACTGAATGAAAGGGTTGTTGTAGTAGCGGGAGAAAATCTCCTCGAGTTTTTTTTCAGCTTCTTCAATGCTAAGGCCTCCCAGCTTTACTTTTCCAACGATCGGAAGACGGGCCAGGCTGTCGGCTTCCACCAGATAATTGGCTCGACTCTGGTCGCTCAAATTCGAAGAGGTTCCTGTAATGTCAACCAATCGGAAACCATCGTTTGAGTAAATGCTCATCTCAAAACGATCGTTGGGAGCGATCACAAAGCTGTTGCCGATAGCACTGGTATCCTGGGCAAACTGATAATCATCCGGTGTTTCGAACATCCGGTTAGGAGCCAGGTTTCTACAGGAAAAAAGCAATAGGATGGGAAGCAGAAAGAAAAGGACCGGGCGGGTTGATCGCATAGGGGATTTGAAGTAGGACAAAAATAGGACATTATGCCCATAGCGACCAAGTTGTAAACTGCTTATTTCAACAGATTTCGGTACAATTCTCCCATTTCACGAACGAGCCGTGTATAGTGAAAGCGGTCGCGCACATAATTCCATCCATCGCGGGCCATCGAGATTCGTAAGTCTGGCTCAGCAATTAGCTGCTGCAAAGCACTGGTGAAGGCAGTGAGGTCATCCGATGGGACCAGGAGTGCGGTTTTACCTGGTTGGACCACATTCTCGATTCCCCCTACCGCCGTGCTGACGATCGGCTTTCCGGCTGCCTGCGCTTCGATCAGACTGACGGGTGTCCCTTCGTTAAAAGAGGTCAGACAGATGATGTCCAGCCCGGCCATCGAACGATCCACTTCCCGGTCCCAGCCGGTGAAGTGTACAAGGGCGTCGGGACGGCTGCCTTGGTACGAATACGAGAGCTCCAACTCATCACAGAGCGCGAACAAAGCTTCGCGGGTTTCGCCGTCACCGATCAGGAAGAACCGGGTGGGAGGCAGGTGTTGTCCCTGAAGCCGTGCGACCGCCCGCAGAAAGAGCGGATGGTTCTTGACCGGGGCAAGCCGCCCGATGATGCCGACTGCCAGCGTGGTATCATCCAATTGATAACGTTTCCGGAATTCACTGCGCTTGGCTACCTGGTCATCCCTGAAACGACTGAGGTCGAAGCCCAGTGGAATGACGTGGAGTCGTTCCTGCGAACATACTTTGTAGTGGTGACTCAGCTCATCCCGCTGTCGGTCGCTGATCGCGATGATGGCGGAACTCCTCGCAGCCAGGTAACGTTCGATGCCTAAGAAGATCCGCGTTTTGATCGGGTTAAAGTAGGAGTGAAAAACGTGCCCGTGAAAGGTATGTACGACCACCGGAACCTTTTCGTGGAAGGCCGCCAGTCTTCCTACGGCTCCCGCTTTGGCGGCGTGGGTATGCACGATGTCGGGACGGTATTCCCGGATGATGGAGCGAAGACGCTTGTAGGCCGCGCGGTCGTTGGACCACGACAATTCCCGTTGCATCTCCGGAAGTTGGATAAAGCTGAGGCCAAGATCCTGCACGATGTACTCCGAACTCTCTTCCGTGTCTTGCTTAACACCCGCAACCAGCAGGGTTTCGAATTCGGGCGCCATGTACCGGGTCAACAAGGCCGCGTTGTAGGTGGGCCCACCCAGGTTGAGACGGTTGATGATGCGGAGTACGCGTGGCATTGGCGCTGCAAGTTCGAAATATCGCGGAATCCTGACAGGCTTGGGTAAAAGTATCCCGGTCAGGTCAATTCTTGTATCTTTGCCGGCCAATTCAAAAACACCTCATGAACATTAAATCAATTTCTCTGGCGGTCGTGATCACCGCGACCACGCTGATGTCCTGCAATGGTCAAAAGGGCAAGAACGATGTCAAACTGTCGAATGCTGCAGATTCTACCTCCTACGCCATTGGACTCTCCATCGGTACCAACCTCAAGAAGGATGGCTTGAACGAGTTGAACCTCGACATCATGAAAAAAGGCATGGCCGATGTGATGAAGGGCGACAGCCTTCCGTTTGACATGAACACGGCACAGACGGTCATTCAGTCTTACCTCGGTGAGAAACAGAAGCGCAAAGGCGACGAGAACCTCGCGGCAGGAAAGAAATTCCTGGAAGAGAATGGTAAGAAGCCCGGCGTCGTCACGACTGCAAGCGGTTTGCAATATCAGGTGATCAAGGAAGGCGACGGTCCTAAGCCCTCAGCTACCGATACGGTTACCGTACATTATCATGGTACCCTGATCGACGGTACAGTATTCGACAGTTCGGTAGATCGCGGCCAGCCGTCAGAAATTCCGCTGACCATGGTGATCCAGGGATGGGTGGAAGCTGCGCAGTTGATGAAAGTGGGTGCCAAGTATAAACTGTTCATCCCGGCTGAATTGGCCTACGGTGATCGTCAAAAGGGTCCGGTCATTGGTCCGAACTCCACACTGATCTTCGATCTTGAACTCCTGGGTATCAAAGGCAAGTAAGCACATTACGCCATTACTATAGAGTAGAGAAGGGGACCTAAGTACCCTTTTACCGAATCTTCAAGGGAGCCGTCCGCTGTTAGCGGACGGCTTTTTTTGTTCGAAGCCGTTTTTTATAAAAATTTCAACGCTTTGACCCTTTTTCCCAAACGGCTGTAACAATCTGCCTGCCGCCCCGTCCCATGTTTAATGACGGTATATAAAATTAATAGCCTGAAAATCAGTGATATGAAAAATAAATTAGTACTATGTGTTGCATAGTAGTATCCTGTGCATATATATTTGCGTAACAATACACACGGTAATACACAGAACCCTCCTATAACAAGAACTATAAATCACTCCTCAACGCTCCCTGTCATGAAAACGAATCGCCTTCTTCTTTCCGCCGCTCTCATCCTGATGAGCGCTTGCAATTCAGTGTTTGGCGAATCCGCCGAACTCGTATCCAATGAGCGCAAGGCCACCGACTTCTACGGTCTGGTCGTAAACGCCAATGCCAACGTCATCCTTTCCCAGGGCGAAGCATGCTCAGTGAAAGTAGAGGGGGACCGCAGAACGGTTTCCGAAGTAAGTACGGAGGTAGAGAACGGCGCTTTGATCATTAACGGCGACAACAGTCGTCCGGTCAACGTCTATGTAACGGTCAACGACCTTAACCTGGTCGAAGTGAACGGCAACGCCAAAGTCTACGCCAACCAGGTCATCAACTCGGATCTCCTGCTCCTGAAAGTGAACGGCAACGGCAGTATCAAGATGGAAGTCCGTTCGCTTTCACTCGGCATGATCGTCAAAGGCAACGGACGCATCGTGGCCTCGGGTAGCACCGGTGACAGCTTCGTCCGCGTTTACGGGAACGGATCCGTTTCAGCCCGCAACCTGGACGCTTACCGTCAGACCGAGGAGGTATACAACGCCAACCTTAACTACAAGCGGGAATCCGGCAACGGCAGCAAGCGCCTCACGCTTTCCCTGCACGACTAATCCCGGCTTCTTCCAAAATCTTCGGGGAAAGTCCCCGTGTCATCATCAACCAACAGCAAGATCATGAGCAGCAACCTGGAAAATACCCAAGCGCAGATGCGAAAAGGGGTCCTCGAGTTCTGCATCCTCTCGATCCTGTCGCAGCACGAAGTTTACCCATCCGACATCATTGCCAAGATGAAAGAATCCAGGCTGATCGTCGTGGAAGGTACCCTGTACCCGCTGCTGACGCGACTCAAGAACGCAGGCCTCCTCACATATCGCTGGGTCGAAAGTAAAAGCGGCCCGCCCCGTAAATACTACTCGCTGACTCCCCTCGGCGAAAAATTCCTCGAAGAACTTCGCGCCACCTGGAACGAACTCGTAGAGGCAGTTAACCTCACCACTCAAAAAACGGAAATGCCATGAATAAGACCGTAACCGTCAACATCGGCGGCATCGTCTTCCACATCGACGAAAACGCCTACGAACGATTCAAACAATACCTCGAAGCGGTTCGCGGACATTTCTCCGCGGCCGATGGCCGCGACGAGATCATGCAGGACATCGAGAGCCGCATCGCGGAAATGTTTCAGGAGCGGGTCGGTGACTCGAAACAAGTCATCACCCTGACCGACGTGGAAGAAGTGACCCGTCAGATGGGTAAGCCGGAAGATTTTGGTGAGGGCAGGGAAGAAGCGGCAAAGGAAACCTCCCCGCCGGTGGAGACCGCTCCGCTCAAGCGCCGGCTCTTCCGTGATCCGGACGATAAATTGCTTGGTGGCGTATGCTCCGGCATTGCCAACTATCTCAGTATCGATACCGTCTGGGTCCGTCTCGCGTTCGCGTTCATCTTCTTCGTCTTCGGTTCGGGCTTCCTGCTCTATATCCTCTTGTGGATCATCATACCGGAAGCAAAGACCACTGCTGAAAAACTCCAGATGCGGGGGGAGCCGGTAACCATCTCCAACATTGAAAAGAATGTCAAGGAGGAGATGGAACAACTCCGCAACCGCGCCTCTGAAATGGGAAAAGACGGCGGTAAGAAAGCCGGAACGGTTGTGAGCCGATTCTTCGAAGCGATCGGCGAGATCTTCAAGTTCTTCTTCCTGTTAGTTGGAAAGATCATTGCCGTATTCTTCATCTTCATCGGCCTCGTCGTGGGTGGAGCATTATTCGTATCGCTCTTTTCGCTCGTAGGCCTGCCGGTTGCCAACTACCCGGAATTCATCAACCACATCTTTCCCTCCGGTAAATACCTGGCCTTCGGATACATTGGTGCCGTGCTGGCGATCGGCATTCCGTTCCTCATGCTGGCCTGGGCCGGCGCCCGCATGCTCTTCAATCTGAAGGCGAACCGGGTCGTGGGCTTTACCGCGCTCGGTCTCTGGCTCATTGGCGTGATCATCTGCCTGTTCATCGGCGGACGTGTGATTCGCTCGTATGGTGTCAAGGACAGCTACCGGGAAGAGATCTCCATCGCGCAGCCCAAATCGAGCGTGATCCGGATTGAACAGGAAAGCTACCGCAACCTCGAAAAAGACTACGACGGTGATCGCAGCCGTGACTGGGGGAACAGAGAAGACGTGGACATCTCGGTCCGCGAAGGTCACCTCATCTCACGCAATGTTCGATTGGATATCGTAAAAAGCCCGACAGACTCCTTCCAGCTTGTCCGGATCTATTCTGCACGGGGAGGTTCCAGGAAAGAAGCGGTCGACAATGCATCGCACATCGACTACGGCTTCACCCAGACGGATTCTTCCATCCGCTTCCAGGGATTCTATAAGCTGGCGGAAACCGAACCGTTCCGCTTCCAGAAGGTGCAACTCGTGCTCCGAATTCCGATTGGCGCGAAGATTTATCTCGACCGTGGACTGGAAGATTTCATCTACGATATCGACAACGTTCAAAACATCTTCGACCGCGACATGCTGGGCCGTACCTGGCTGATGACCGCCGATGGTTTGACCTGCGTGGATTGTACCGGTGACGAGGATGTAGTGGGAGGTGGAAAGATCAAGGACGAAGACTTCCGGGGCAGGATCCGGATCGACGGGGAAGATGGCGCGGAGGTTAAGATCGACGAGAATGGCGTGCGCATCATCAGCCCGGAAGGCGAAAAGGTCATTATCGACAGTAGCGGCGTGCGTATCAACGGCCGGAAGATGCAAACACCGGCTCCGCCCCGTCCACCGAAGCCTGGCGACAGCATCCGGATCTCCCCTAACGGTGTTCGGATCAGTCTCGATGGTAACAAGCAAGAAAATCCCTCGATCCAATCGCGGGGAATCAGTGTGGTCTGAGTATACGATGGTCTTGGACCTGTAAAAAGGGTTCCGGGGAGTGGTCCGGAGCCCTTTTTTCTTTTCTAAGCTGAGCGCTGACGAACGCAGCCTAGCACGATTCTTCGGATATTGCCGTCCCTATGAACCAGAGCATCAGACTGGAACCGATCGCGATCGCGGATGCGGAATGGATGTACCGGTTGCGCAGCAACCCTGTGGTCAATCGCTACATCGAATATACCCGGCCGGATAGCCTGGAGAAAATGCAGGAGACGCTTCAGCGCATCATTGAAGTGAACGCGCTGGAACGCTGGAACTTCAATAAGATCCTGCGCGCGAAGGACGATCAGCCGTTGGGTACCATTTGCCTTTGGAATTATAACGAAGACAGAACCAGGGCGGAGTTCGGGTTCGAACTTTTTCCGGAGGAACATGGGAAGGGAATCATGTCCGAAGCGCTCTCGTTGATGTTGGACTTTGCACGCAAGGTTGAACAGTTGAAAGAAGTCGGGGCGTGGACCCACCGGGACAATTCCGCTGCCCGGCGACTGTTGGAACGGCATGGATTCGAACGTGACCTTGACGCGGAATCCAAAGCTGCCGCAGACGATAATCTAAAGTCGTACGTCATCTACAGCCGACGATTGGTTCCTTTCGTTCAACCCGATCGGTTGGAAACGACGAGGCTCCGCCAAATGCCCTTCACGGAAGGTGACGCGCAATTCATCCTCCAATTATTGAATACGGATGGTTGGAAACGCTACATCGGGGATCGCGGTGTAACCGATGAGGCCAGTGCGATTGCCTATTTGCAAAGGAGTCCGATGCGGCTGGAGCGGGAGCAGGGTATGAGTTTTTATAAGGTTTGTAAGAAAGAGGACGGTACCCCGATCGGTATGTGTGGCTTGATCCTGCGCGACTACCTGCCGGGCCCGGACCTCGGATTCGCATTTTTGCCGGAAGCAGAAGGGAAAGGCTACGCCTACGAAGCCGCCATGGCCTGGATCCCACTGGTGAAATCGATATTCGGTTATGAAACGGTCTATGCGATCACGGTACCGGAAAATGAGCGGTCCATTCGTCTCCTAAAAAAACTATTGTTCGAACAGCAGGATATGATCGAGCACGAAGGGGAGAAGTTGATGGTGTGGAGGAGGGTAGTAGGCGGTGAGCAGTAGACGGTTGGCGGTTGGCAGTGAATAGCGAATAGCGAACAGTGAACAGTGAACAGTAAACAGTAAATAGTCAACAGAATATCCGGCCGGCTTAGTGAAAAGTGTTGGCTCCCGTAACGCCAATCACCAATCACCAATCACCAATCACTAATTACTAATTTCTAGTTACCAGTTACCAGCTACCAGCTACCAGTCTTCCTTCCTATGCTTCCACCTCCGGTGGCTCCAGAGCCAGTACTGCGGCTGGCTGCGAATGATGGATTCGTTGATGCGGACGCAGGCTTCGGTGATGGCAAAGCGGGGTTCAGTCGCAGGGTGTTCCGATATTAGTTTGTATTCCAGCCGGTACTTTCCGCGCCCGGTCTTGGTGATCATGCCGTAAAGAACCGGGAAATCATACTTCATCGCATAGTTTTCCGCGCCCAGGAGAGCGCAGGTGTCCTGGTTGAGGAAGCGGGTCCAGTAGCCCTTGGATGGTTTGGATGGGCTCTGGTCGTTGATGAAGCCGTAGGTACAGCAGTCGGACTGATGAGCTTCGAAGAACTCGGCGACTTCCCGGGTCGACATCAATTTCAAGCCGAATTTCGCGCGGGTGCGGCGAAGGCGTAAATCAAAGTAGGGATTACTGAGTTGCTTGTAGATGCCGGTGGCGGTATGCGAACTGTGAAACGGCAGGGTAATCGCCGGCCATTCCCAATTAGCGTGATGCCCGGTGACCAGGATCAGGCTCTTGTTAAGCTTGTAATAGTGTTCGAGTAATTCGGGATTCACCAGGTTCACCCTCTTTCGAATGGTTGCCGGGGAAGCGGTAAACGTTTTAAGGCTTTCAACGATCAGGTCGCATAGGTGAGCGTAAAAGTCGCGTGCGATAGCGCGGATCTCCCGCTCCGATTTTTCAGGAAAGGAATTCCGGAGGTTTTGCAATACGATCTTCTTCCGGTAGGGAAGCAAGTACCAGAGCAAAATGAACAGGCCATCCGACAAGCCATACAACAACGGGAAAGGCAAGAGGGAGACCGGCAGCAGGACCAGGTAGTAAAGAAGAGCCGAAAGCAATCGCACCGTGGTAAAGGTACGGCAGTTCGGGGAAAGAGAGGCGATGGGCGGAGGACAGAAGGCAGAGGGCAGAAGGCGGTAGGCAGTAGGCAGTAAGCGGATGTGGCGGTATGGTAACCCACATCTTATTCTTGGTCGCCAAGCACGAATCACCAATCACGAATCACCCATTCTCAGCCCTCATTTCCCCTCATATATGCTGAAATCTTTCAACAATCGCATTTTTCAAGGATTCTTTGTGGAACTTTGTTAATAAGTCGTTTGATTGTTTTACAGTCAATCGTTTTGATTGTGATACAAACACTGTATATTTGTACCGTTGATTGAGCGATAGCCTGATCTCCGGCCTAGTAACAAACCTAAACTCTATACACCATGGCATCTGAAGCAAAAGAATCGGCAAAAGAGAAATTGAAAGCCTTGCAACTAACGATCGACAAGATCGAAAAGACGTATGGCAAGGGCACCATCATGAAGTTGGGCGACGAAGCGGTGGAACAGGTGGAGGCGATCTCTACCGGTTCGATCACGCTGGACGGCGCCCTCGGAATCGGCGGTCTGCCCAAGGGCCGGATCGTAGAGATCTACGGACCGGAGTCCTCCGGTAAAACGACCCTGGCGATTCATTCCATTGCCAACGCCCAGAAAAACGGTGGGATTGCAGCCTTCATCGACGCGGAACACGCGTTTGATCGCTTCTATGCCCAGAAACTTGGCGTCAACCTGGAAGACCTGCTCATCTCTCAGCCGGATAACGGCGAACAGGCGCTCGAGATCGCGGACAACCTGATCCGCTCCGGCGCGATTGATATCCTGGTCATCGACTCCGTGGCGGCCCTGACGCCGAAGAGCGAGATCGAAGGCGAAATGGGAGAGAGCAAGATGGGCCTGCAGGCCCGCCTCATGTCGCAGGCGCTCCGTAAACTCACAGCTACTATCTCCCGTACCGGTTGCTGCTGCATCTTCATCAACCAGCTGCGCGAAAAGATCGGCGTCATGTTCGGCAATCCCGAGACGACCACCGGCGGTAACGCGCTCAAATTCTACGCTTCTGTACGTCTCGACATCCGCCGCATCGGCCAGATCAAGGACGGAGAAACGGTTGTCGGTAACCGCACCCGTGTGAAGATCGTGAAGAACAAACTGGCGCCTCCTTTCCGTACGGCTGAGTTCGACATCGTGTACGGGGAAGGAATTTCAAAGATGGGCGAGATCGTGGATCTCGGCGTCGACAAGGGTGTCATTCGCAAGTCCGGATCCTGGTTCAGTTACGGCGAGACCAAACTTGCCCAGGGCCGCGATGCCGTGAAACAGTTGCTCCTCGACAACCCGGAACTCGCCGAGGAACTCGAAGGCAAAATCCGCGCAGCCATCAGCAGCACCGAAATGCCGGTGGAGGTGGAGTAAGCAGGCAGGAAAAGATTCCGATGCGCAAATCCTCAATCACTAATCACAAATAACTTGTAACTTGTAACTTGTAACTAGTAACTAGTAACTAGTAATTAGTGATTAGTGATTAGTGATTAGTGATTTGGGGAAGGATTTTTGAGCGTATCGCTTCTTCGATTCTTCCTTTCCCAATTTCCTTACTTTTATACCGCCGGGTTGATTGTCCCGGCGGTATTTTTTTATGTTAAACAGGATTGTAAGTCATCTCCTGACCGCGTTGGTTATCGCGTTCCTCATGACACCTGCTGGTTGCCGGCAGGATTCGGGAAGCGGTCAGACCGATACCCTTTCGACTCAGGATACGAGCCAGTCAGCCATCGATCGACGGTTTCGGGAGTTGAACGAACAGTTGTTACGTGATTCGTTGAATCCCGGACTCCTGTTTGAGCGCGCTCAGTTGATGAAGATCAGGGGCAATATTCCGGGCGCTTACCAGGAAATGGAGCGGGTAGTGACCTTGGATTCGGGCAAGGCGGACTATTTCCTGGCGCTGGCTGATATCGCATTCCGTGCATTACAGGTGCCGCGTTCCATTGAAGCATTCGAACGCTGCCTGAGGATCGACCCGAAGAATACCGAAGCGCACTTGCGCCTGGCCGAGTTGTATTTCTACCTGAAGGCTTATCCCAAGGCAATTGAATCGGCGAACAACGCGCTTCGATTGAACGACCGGCTGGCGCGCGCGTATTCGATCAAAGGATTCGTCTACAAGGAGTCGGGCGATACGGCCAAAGCGATCAGCAGTTTCCAGACCGTGCTCGAACTGGATCCCGAGAACTATGACACCCAACGCGAACTGGGCCGCATCTTCGCGGCAAAAAAGGATCCCCTGGCGTTGCAGTATTATAACAATGCTTTACGTATACGTCCGGGCAGCGGTGAGATCCTGTACAACCGTGGTTTGTACTATCAGGAGATCGGACAACTGAAAGAAGCCGAGGCCGATTACGCGACGCTCCTGGCAAGCGATCCCAAAGATCCGGATGCCCATCACAACCTCGGATACATCGCGCTGCGTTACAAGGAAGACTATCCGGCCGCCATCCGGCATTTCACCGATGCGATCCGCTATAACCCGGAATACGCGGAAGCCTATTACCACCGCGGCTTGGCGGAGGAGCGCATGGGCAACAGAACCGCAGCACTGACCGACTACCGAAAAGCCACCACCATTTATCCGTCGTTTGCGTTGGCTAAGGATGGGATAAAGCGGGTGGCTGGAAGGGGAGAGTAGTGGCGGGAGGGATTGGTAATTGGTAACTAGAAACTAGAAACTAGAAACTAGAAACTAGAAACTAGTAATTAGTAATTAGTAATTCGTGATTGGTTGGGAGCGTTTAAGGGATGTTTTTTGTTTTACTTATCCTCGTCCCTCGCCCCTCGTCCCACGTCCCTCGTCCCTTCAAATGCCTCCCAACAAAAAAGGCCCCGTTTCCGGAGCCTTTTCGTTTTTCAGGCAAAGCGATCTTACTTCACCGAATCCACAACAGCCTTGAAGGCTGCCGGGTGATTCATGGCGAGATCGGCGAGGGACTTGCGGTTGATCTCAAGTCCTTTGGCGTGGATTTTTCCCATGAGTTCGGAATAGCTCATTCCGTGTTCGCGGGCGCCGGCGTTGATACGCTGGATCCAAAGGGCGCGGAAGTCGCGCTTCTTGGCGCGGCGGTCACGGTAAGCGTAGCCGAGGCCCTTCTCGATGGTGTTACGGGCGACGGTCCAAACATTTCCTCTCGATCCGAAATAACGTTTGGCGAGTTTGAGGATTTTCTTTCTGCGGTTGCTCGAGGCAACGTGGTTAACTGAACGTTGCATTGATTTTCGGTTTTTGACTGGAGCGGCCGCTCAAACGGCACTTTGGGGCTCTTTGTCTGGTTGTTGTTTTTACGGTTGTGGCAGGATCAACGCATGCCAAGCATGCTCAATACGCGATTCTCATCCGACGGGGAGACGAGGGCGGCGTGGGTGAGGTTCCGCTTCCGCTTGGTCTCCTTCTTGGTCAGGATGTGACTCTTGTAGGCATGCTTGCGCTTGATCTTACCCGTACCGGTGATCTTGAAACGCTTCTTGGCGCTCGAGTTCGTTTTTACTTTCGGCATGGGAAGTTGTTTATTGGGTTTATAGGGTAATGCTTTGTTGGTGCAGTTCGAACCGCTTATTTCTTCTTCTTGAGGGCAGGGGCGAGGTGGAGGAACATCCGGTTGCCTTCCAGTTTCGGCATCAGTTCCACTTTTCCGTACTCCTCCAACGCCTGGGCGAACTTGAGCAGGATGAGTTCTCCCTGTTCTTTGTAAGCGATGGCACGGCCGCGGAAGTGGACGTACGCTTTCACCTTATTGCCTTCTTCGAGGAACTTGATCGCGTGCTTCACCTTGAAGTTGAAGTCGTGATCATCCGTCTGGGGACCAAAGCGAATCTCTTTGACGACCTGCTTGCCCTGTTTGGACTTAAGTTCCTTGTCTTTCTTTTTCTTCTCGTAAAGGAATTTCTGGTATTCGACGATTCGGCAGACAGGAGGATCGGCGGTAGGTACAACTTCTACCAGATCCAAACCAATTTCCTGCGCGATCTTCAAGGCATCCTCGAGGGAATAGATGTCGGGGGTGACATTGTCACCTACCAGACGGACTTTCGGAGCACGGATGAAACTGTTGATCTTGTGCTCAGGCTCCCGCTTTATCGGACCACGTCCGCGAAAGAAGGGCCTTCCCCCGCCGCCACCTGACGGCCTGTTGAAACTTGAAGTTGCGATACCAGCCTCCTTTTTTAGTTCGTATTCGTATTCTATTTTAATTCAATTCAAGGCATTTATTGATTTCATCCTGAACGGATTGAATGAAATCAGCAATGTTGACGCTGCCAGTATCACCTTCACCGTGTTTCCGGACGGAAACCTTGTTTTCGGCAGCTTCTTTTTCCCCAACAATCAGCATATACGGAACCTTCTTCAGTTCCGAGTCGCGGATCTTTTTACCGATTTTTTCATCCCGGTCGTCGAGGAGGCCGCGAATATCGGCATTTCGGAGGAATTGTAAAACTTTTTTCGCGTAATCGAGGTACTTATCGGAGATCGGGAGGACGGCTACCTGCTTGGGAGCCAGCCAAATAGGGAAATTTCCGGCAAAATGCTCGATCAGGAAGCCGATGAAGCGTTCATGGGTCCCCAGCGGCGCCCGGTGGATACAGATCGGGGTCTCGAATTCGTTGTTGGAATTCCGATAGGTCAGGCCGAATCGGGCCGGTACGGCGAAGTCGACCTGGTTCGTTGCCAGGGTGAATTCACGGCCAATCGCGCTCCAAACCTGCACATCGATCTTCGGTCCGTAAAAAGCGCCCTCATCCGGTACTTCCACATAGGGAATCTTGCTGTCGATCAATACCTGGCGGACCATATCCTCGGTCTGCAGCCAGAGTTCCGGATTGTCGACGTACTTCACACCCAGTTTTTTCGGTTCGTGCGTAGAGAAGCGCATCACGTATTTCTCTATGCCGAAAATCCGGAAATACTTCAGGTACATTTCGTTCACCGCTTTGAATTCGTCAGCGAACTGCTCCCGGGTGCAATAGATGTGCGCGTCATTCATCTGAAGCGAGCGTACCCGCATCAAACCGAACAATTCGCCGGACTGCTCATACCGGTAACAGGTGCCGTATTCCGCAAGGCGGATCGGCAGGTCCCGGTAGGAGGGATTGAGTTCCTTGAAGATCTTGTGGTGATGCGGACAATTCATCGCCTTCAGGTAGTACTTCTCTCCGTCCATGTCCATCGGAGGGAACATGCTGTCCTGGTAATAAGGCAGGTGACCGCTGGTGAGGTACATGGATTCTTTGGCGATGTGCGGAGTCCGCACGCGCTGATAGCCGGCTGAGTGCTCGCTCCTTTTGGCCAGCCGTTCCAACTCTTCAATCATGACCGCGCCGTTCGGCAACCAGAGCGGTAATCCGGGACCGACATCCTCGTCAAAGGTGAAGATGTTCATCTCCTTGCCGATCTTCCGGTGATCGCGCTTCTTTGCCTCCTCGAGCATGGCCAGGTACTCGTCGAGTTGGCTCTTCTTCGGGAAGGTGATGCCGTAGATGCGGGTGAGCTGCTTGTTCTTCTCATCGCCGCGCCAGTAGGCTCCGGCGATGTTCATCAGTTTAACGGCCTTGATCGAACCGGTGTCGGGGATATGCGGGCCACGGCACAGGTCAGTGAAATTGCCTTGCTCGTAAAACGTGATCTTGCCGTCTTCCAGTTCCTGCAAGAGGTCAAGTTTATACTGATCACCCTTTTCAGTGAAGTAGGCAATCGCTTCCTGCTTTCCGACTTCTTTTCGTACGTACTTGTTCGCCTGTTTGGCGAGTTCAAGCATTTTCGCTTCGATCTTCGGGAAGTCTTCACTGGAGATCGTAGGATCGCCCAGAGCGACATCGTAGTAAAAACCGTGATCGATCGGAGGACCGATACCGAACTTGATACCCGGATAGAAGGCTTCCAACGCCTCGGCCATCAAGTGAGCGGAGGAATGCCACATCGTCGACTTGCCCGCTGTATCATCCCAGGTCAGTAACTGCAGTTGCGCATCGGCGTTGATGGGGCGCGTTGCGTCCCAGACTTCACCGTTGATCTTTGCCGCCAGGACATTCCGGGCGAGGCCTTCGGAGATGCTCTTGGCGATCTCCATGGCAGTGGTGCCCTCCGGGTACTCGCGTACCTTTTGGTCGGGAAACGTAATCTTGATCATGCTTTTCAGGAAGTGATCCCTCTACGGAATCAAGGCTTTAAAGATACGCAGGAAAGCGCCAGCAGGAAAGTTGTCCGTACAACAGTTAGTAACGTTGCCGGAATTGAAAACCAGAGCAGTGCCGGAAAGCAGGAATTTTGGTAACGATTTGACAATCAGCGCTCCAGGATGGTGGCGATGTCGGGCAGAAAGTAGTTGTTACTCTTCATGATCTTTCCGTCTTCCCGATAGATCGGTTGCCCGTTGTCGTCCAGCTTGCTCATGTTGCTTCGGTGGATCTCTTCGAACACTTCGACGATCTTGTCCTGCAGACCGTGCGCCAGGATCGTGCCGCAGAGGATGTAGAGCTTGTCGCCCAAAGCATCGGCGATCTGCGTGAGGTCGCCCTTTTCGCAGGCTTCCAGGTACTCATCATTCTCCTCCTGCATCAACCGATGCCGTAAGGTGTAGATACGCTCCGACAATTCAGCAGTGGGTTCCTGCCGGAAATCCAGCCGAAACGTCTCATGAAATTCGCGAACCTGGTTGAGTTGATGGTGCATGGGAGAGTGGATATTGGTTTCGGGTTTCGGGTTTCGAGTTTCCAGTTTCAATCACTAATCACAAATTTCCAATAACAAATCACCAATTCCCCCCTTCACGTCTGAATCACCCCGACATTGTACGCCTTCGTGATCGGCGCGTGGTTGGCGGCTTCGATGCCCATGGAGATCCAGCGCCTTGTTTCCAGCGGATCGATGATGGCGTCCACCCAAAGGCGGGAGGCGGCGTAGTAGGGCGACATCTGTTGATTGTAGCGGTCGGTGATCTTTTTCAGCAGTTCTTCTTCCTGCTCCTTCGCCAACACCTGCCCTTTGGCCTTCATAGCGGAGACCTGGATCTGCAAGAGCGTCTTGGCGGCCTGAGCGCCGCCCATGACGGCGATCTGAGCGGTCGGCCAGGCGACGATCAGCCGCGGGTCGTAGGCCTTGCCGCACATGGCGTAGTTACCGGCACCGAAGCTGTTGCCCAGGATCACGGTGAACTTGGGTACGACGGAATTACTCATGGCATTGACCAGTTTCGCGCCGTCTTTGATGATGCCGCCTTGTTCACTGCGGGAGCCGACCATGAAGCCGGTTACGTCTTGCAGGAACACCAGCGGAATCCTGCGCTGATTGCAGTTCATGATGAAACGCGCGGCCTTGTCAGCGGAATCCGAGAAGATGACGCCACCGAATTGCATTTCGCCTTTCTTGGTCTTGACGACTTTGCGTTGGTTGGCAATGATGCCTACCGACCAGCCGTCGATCCGTGCAAGACCGCAGAGCAGGCTTTGACCGTACTTCTCCTTGTACTCCTGAAACTCCGAGTTATCGACCAGCCGGGCGATGACCTCGTGCATATCGTATTGCTTCGTCTGATCGGTGGGTACAAGTCCGTAGAGTTCCTTGGGGTCCTTCACCGGCGCGACAGGCTTGATTCGGTCGAAGCCTGCTTTCTCGAACGTACCGAGCTTCTGGAAAATGCCTTTGATATAATCCAGGGCAGCTTTGTCGTCCGGGAACTTGTTATCCGTTACCCCCGAGACCTCACACTGGGTCGTTGCACCTCCCAGCGTCTCGTTGTCGATGTCTTCGCCGATGGCGGCTTTCACCAGGTAAGAGCCGGCAAGGAAGATCGATCCGGTCTTATCGACGATCAAGGCTTCGTCGCTCATGATCGGGAGATAGGCTCCTCCGGCGACACAACTTCCCATGATCGCCGCCACCTGAATGACGCCCATGGAAGAGAGGATGGCGTTATTGCGGAAGATGCGACCGAAGTGCTCCTTGTCAGGAAAGATCTCATCCTGCATCGGCAGAAAGACGCCCGCGCTGTCAACCAGGTAGATGATCGGGAGCTTGTTCTCCATGGCGATCTCCTGCGCGCGGAGATTTTTCTTGCCCGTCATCGGGAACCAGGCTCCGGCTTTGACCGTCGCATCGTTCGCTACGATCACGCATTGTTTTCCGGAAACGTAACCGATGCCGATCACCACGCCAGCTGCAGGACAGCCGCCATATTCTTCGTACATGCCATCGGCTGCCAGGGCGCCGATCTCGATGAAATGACTTCCCTTGTCAATCAGGTACTGGATGCGTTCCCGCGCCAGCAGTTTTCCCTGCTCTCGTTGTTTGTCGGCATTCTTCTTCCCGCCGCCTTCCGAGATTTTCGAAAGCTTGTTCCGCAACTGATCCATCAGTTGGCGGTATTGATCTTCGTTCTTGTTGAATTCCAGGTTCGTCATACGCTCAAGAAAGCTGGCCAAAGATAGCCGAAAAAGCCCCCAAACTTTGTTCCTTTGTCGGGCTGTTTATCCACGATGCACGCACAGTTGTTGACATTTCTACTGGTGATCTCCACCTGCTTTTCGCTCACAGGACAAGAGCCGGAGCGAAAGGTGTATCACATCCAACGCTGTACGGGGAAAATTGTTCTCGACGGGGAGCCCGACGAGGCGGTCTGGTCAGTATGCGAGATCGCAGGGGATTTCTGGCAGAGTGTGCCCGTGGATACTTCACCGGCTGTTTCCCGGACGGAGTTCCGGATGACCTACGACGATGACTTTATCTATGTATCCGCCATTTGCTATGACGATCTTCCGGGAAAGCCCTATATCATCCAGTCGTTGAAGCGGGACTATTCGTATCCGGTCAGTGACGGTATTGGCGTTTACTTTGATCCATTCAACGATAAGACCAACGGTTTTGCGTTTACCTGTAATCCGTTCGGCGTACAACGGGAAGGTTTACTAGCGAACAGTGGATTCTTCGGCGTCAGTACCGATTGGGATAACCGTTGGTTCGTAGAAACGAAACGGGAGGCCGGAGCCTGGAAAGCGGAGATCGCTATTCCCTTTAAGAGTCTTCGCTACAACGACGGAGTGAAGCAGTGGCGGGTGAATTTTTCTCGGAACAATCTGAAGCGGAACGAAGGTTCCGCCTGGTCGCCGGTACCCCGTGTTTACAACATCGCCTCCCTGCTGCATACCGGCTTACTGGTCTGGGACCAGCCGCCCAAGAAGCCCGGCTTGAATGCGGCCCTGATCCCGTACGGGATACTCAGCCATACGATCGACTTTACACGCGACGATGAGACGACCAAGCCGAATGGGGGCGTGGATGCCAAAGTAGCGGTGACATCTTCCCTGAATCTTGACCTGACGTTTAACCCGGATTTTTCCCAGGTCGAAGTGGACCGGCAACAAACGAACCTGAGCCGGTTCAGCTTGTTTTTCCCAGAGCGCCGGAACTTTTTCATCGAGAACAGCGATTTGTTCGCCACGTTCGGATTCAGCAAGATCCGGCCGTTCTTTTCGCGTAACATCGGCTTGTACAATGGCAATACGATCCCCATTGCAGGTGGTGCCCGCCTGAGTGGAAAACTGGATCAGAACTGGCGGATCGGGTTGATGGATATGCAAACGAAAGCATCTGCCGAGTTCGATCAACCTGCATACAACTTTGCCGTGGGTGCGCTCCAGCGTACCGTTCTTAAGAAGTCAGCACTGGGAGCCATTCTGGTCAATCGTCAGACTTTTGACAAGGTAAGCGAGCATTCGGGAGATTACAACCGACTGGCCGGAGTGGACTTCGTTTATAACTCGAAGAACAACCTGGCAACCGGAAAAGTATTCTATCACCGAACGTTCGATACGTTATCGGGTAAGGACAAAGCCGCAACAGCCGTTTTCTTTCTTTACCGGACAAAGAATGTGAACCTGGAATACAACCACGAGTATGTAGGAGAGAACTTCAATCCGGTGGTAGGATTCCTGGGGTATGATAAAGGATACTTCCGTTTCGAAAACAGGGCGGCTTATACCTGGTTCCCCGAAAAGAGCGCTTTATTAAGCCACGGGCCGGAGATTTATCAGAGTCAATATTGGAACGGCGGCTTCCCTGGTGGAAAGGCGAGTGAATTCTACATCGGCAGACCGCTGGATTACCAGTACCGGATGTCCTATTACCTGCGCTGGCCGAATACGGCTGTGCTGAGCGTGAACCTCAATGCTTGGTATACATTCCTTCGGCGCGCATTTGACCCGACCGGAACGAATGCAGAACGATTGCCGGCGGCTACTTCTTATGAGTATCGGGACGTGAACGTGGCGTTCGCTTCGGATTTTAGAAAGCCTTTCAATTATAAAGTGGGTGCCACCGGAGGAAGGTATTTCAACGGACGCAAACGGACCTACACCTTGGAGGGCGTATGGCGGATTCAACCGATCGCCATTCTCTCGATGGCGTATGAGCGTAACGAGATCGAATTGCCTTCGCCTTATGCGAGCGCCTATCTGGATCTGCTCGGACCTAAATTCGAATTCGCGTTTACCAAGAGTGTTTTCTTCACCACCTTCATCCAGTATAACCGGCAGATCGATAACCTGAACATCAACGCGCGTTTGCAATGGCGGTTCAAGCCGATGAGCGACTTTTACATCGTCTATACCGATAACTACTTTGCGCCGGAGCCCGGAGCCGGTGATACAGCCGGTAAATTCGCGATCAGGAACCGGGGTGTGGTATTCAAGTTGAATTACTGGTTGGCTATCTGACGACGCTCAGTCCCATTTCTTGAAGACGAAAAAGACGGCGAGGAGAATACACAGGAAGCCCGCCAGATAATTCCACCGAAAGGTGTCGGTCTTGAATATGAAAATGGCACAGAACGAAAATACAACCAGGGTGATGGCTTCCTGCAACAGCTTCAGTTGAAACAGATTGAACGGACCGCCGTTCGATTCATGACCGATCCGGTTTCCGGGTACCATGAACAGGTATTCGAACAACGCGATAAACCAGCTGACCAGGATAATGCTGAGCAGGCCGGACTGCTGCATTACGTTCCACTTCTTAAATTGGAGATGGCCGTACCATGCAAACGTCATGAAAAAGTTGCTGATGATCAGCAGCAGGATCGACAGCAAACCTCGACTCATTTCTGTTTCTTTTTAAACCAGGGGATCTTGAAGTTGGGCTTCAACTTCTCGGCCTTGAATGGTTTGAATTCAAATTTCTCGACGATGACTTCGAATTCCTTCAAGTTAGCCGGCTCGATGGATTTGTAGATCCAGACGTTCAGGCTCACTTTCTCGTTACTTGTTTCGTAAACACGGGAAGGTTTACACTTCCAACGCGCCAGCAGGGAAACGGACTTGTGGCCGTGATCGCCCTGGTAGAGTGAACGAAAGCGAATGGTATGTTTCCGGACATCAATCTCATGGCGGTTCTTTCGGGACGCATCAATGTCGAATCGGAAAGCTTCTTCCACATAGGGTTGTAGCAGAAACTGACAATTTTGTCCTTCGGACTTTCCCCAACGGGAGATCTCGATGTCAATTTCCTTGTGGTTGTTCATGGAATCAAGATGGTCATACAGAAACATTCCGATCACCAGGTCTTTGTCTTCCGGTTGCGGGAGTCCGGATAGCAAGAAGGTGTAGCGGCCATAGCCAAGGCTGTTCACCATGAAGATCTCGGGACAATACCACTTTTCATCTTGTTGGGTGACGCGAAGGTGTAGTTTGCCTTCCGCATCCACCCAGACATTTTTTCTCGAAGAAGAGAATAGGTTACTTCCCGGTCCAACCCGCTTGTTCATGGATTCTTTTACCGCCCATCGATAGCCGGAAAACTCAATGGTATCCGGAGCAGTGTAGCGGGGGCGACCGGCTTCGGCAGAGGGACTGAGCATGGTCAGGAACAATACGATAAGCCACAGCCGCCTGAACAACCGCTGCGGCTGCGGTAACGGAGCATGTAGAAAGGTGAGTCGTTGTCGGCTCATGCGCGAGGGTGGTGGCTTAAAATGGATTGCCGCAGGTAGTCGCGGTCGAGGTGCGTATAGATTTCGGTTGTGGTGATGGATTCGTGTCCCAACATTTCCTGCACGGCCCGCAGGTCGGCTCCGCCTTCGATCAGATGGGTTGCAAAGGAATGCCGGAACGTGTGCGGAGAGATCCGCTTCCGCAGATCGATCTTGATTGCCAGATTCTTGATGATCGTGAAGACCATTACCCGAGTCAATCCCCGGCCGCGGTTATTGAGAAAGACGAAGTCTTCGAACCCGTGTTGGATCGTCTGATGGTTTCTAACCTCTGCCGTATAAATCTTCAGGTGCTTGGTGGCGACACTCCCGATCGGTACCAGGCGTTCTTTGTCGCCCTTTCCGATGACCTTCAGGAACCCGATCTCGAGGTGGAGGTTCGACAACTTGAGGTTGACCAGCTCGCTAACGCGAAGTCCGCAGGAGTAAAGTGTTTCCAGCATCGCCTTGTTTCGGATGCCCTCGGGCTTGCTCAGGTCGATGGCTGCAATCAGGCGGTTAATGTCATCGACTGAGAGCGTATCCGGCAGCTTTCGCCCGAGTTTCGGGGTTTCCAGGAGTTGGGAGGGATCATCTTGTGTGAGATTTTCCAACAGGCAGTACTTGAAGAATGACTTCAGGCCCGAAATGATACGCGCCTGGCTTCTGGCACTGAGTCCCTGCTCGTTGATGCGGACGATGAAGCCCTGCAGATGCTCCAGGCGAATGTCGGCTGGAGGGAGGCGAAGTTGCTCGGATTCCAGGTAGTGTTCGAACAGACTCATGTCGTGCAAATACGCTTCCACCGAATTTCCGGAAAGCGACCGCTCGACTTTCAGCCAGGATTTGAACCCATTGATGTAGGATTTCCAGCTCACGACGATAAAAATGCTCATTCCGACGATGGGGAATGCTCCATTTAACACCTAATTATTCACAGAATTATTTGAATAATTATGTAAAATTTGTGCTCGCATTAAAATCCTATGAAACTCCTGATTCTGAACGGACCGAACCTCAACCTTCTTGGAAGGCGGGAGCCTGAAATCTACGGCAACCGGAATTTTGAGGATTACCTGGTGGAATTAAAGCAGCACTTCCGTGACATTGAATTCGGGTATCTTCAATCCAACCTGGAAGGAGAGTTGATCAATGCACTTCAGGCAGCTGATGGGAATTGGGACGGCATCATCTTCAACCCGGCCGGCTACAGTCATACCTCTGTTGCCCTGGCAGATACGATCGCGGCTGTCAGCACGCCGGTGGTCGAAGTCCATATCAGTAACATTCACGCCCGGGAGCCTTTTCGACAGCAGTCCCTGACTGCCAGGAACAGCCGGGGAGTCATCGGCGGATTCGGACTGGACAGTTACCGACTTGCCGTGGAATCGTTTAGGATCCGATAGTTGGGGCTCATTTCTTATAAGCAAAGGACATACTTTGCTTCAGCTCACGTTGGAGCTTGAGAATCTTTTCGCGCGACCGTTCTGCCTGACGAGCCCGAAGCGTATCGCCCACGCCACCGTAATACGTGATGTGCTGGTCCAGCATCGCCTGAAAATCAACCAGCTTATCCAGACAGGAGGGATCATGGCGCAACAGCGGGGACTCCAGGAAGGTGAAATCCATAGGTAAGAATTTCGCCGCGCTGATCGAGTCGGGTGGCATACTCGAAACAAAGCAACCCGAAACATGCCGTTGTGGACTGATCAGTCCCTGTTGCGTATAAAAGACAAATCCCTTCGGATCGATCAGGAACGGCCGATTCTCCTCGGAACAGACCTTTTCCATTTTGGCGACCAGCGTCTTGAATTTCGCGAGGAGGTAGGGCGTATTCAGGTCACAGCCGGTGTTCACCACCTGGTAGGGGTGCTCGGAGCGCAAGGCTTCGATGAAACCGTCGTATTCCGGTTGGATCTTCGTGTAGAATGCAGGATACAGGATCGGAAGTATCCTGAAGTGGGTGAACTTGATATCGTAATTGAGAACCGTCAAGTCCGGGCGGAAATTTTCCGCGATCCGGTAGTAGTAATACTGGATCACCGTTGTCCAGTCCGAGATGATCACGACACTATTCCTCGGAGCCGATGCATCCAGCAATTCCATGAGATCCCTGCTTACCGGATACGTTTTACGGTTGTGTGCGGCGTAACCGGGCAGTGAAAAATTCAAGACTAAGGCGATGGGAACGAGGATGCGCGCCCAGGGTTTAGCAGTGAGGGCAAAGATACCTTCGGCAAGCGGAATGCTAAGAATCAGAAACGGTAGTAACATATAGGCATCGGTACTGGCCCATTGGTTATTACGAACCTGATAGATGAAGAGCAAAGCGTAAAAGCAAAGGACGACCAACGCCGTCAATCGTCTGCGGCTTCTGAACATTTCGTAAACTCCCCAAAAAAACGGTATCAGGAAAATGCCCAGTTGTTGGGCCGTCAGGTTGAGGAAGTAAGGGAAACGAACCGCCATCATGCCCGACGAAGTGTCGGTAATGTTCTTCGTATAGGCTCCGCCACGAACATGAAAGAAGAGTGCACCAAGGTCTTTCGGTTGTCCGAACATGAAGGCATAGTCCGATTGCGCTCTCCAAAACATCCAGGCATAACAGGTCAGTGTAAAAACTGCGGCGATAAGCGTGAATCGAATAAAGTCACGTGAGCGGATGGCTGCAAGGAGTTTCGAAAATGTACCAGCTTCGGCAGCAGACTTCTTCTTTTTCGTTGATTTCGATTCAATGGCAGCAACGTAAAAGAAGTCGGACAGGAAGAAAAACGGAATGAAGGGAGAGAACACGATCATGGTAAGGTGATGGTTACTCAGACCCAAAGCCCAGCCGATGGAAGCGAGGAGGAGATAGGGGAATCTGCCGGATCGCTTCCAACTGGTCAAACCGAACAACAGGAGTGCCATGGCGAATACCTGGAATCCGTATACTTCGATGGTGTTGGCCCAGGACCAGGTAACCGGCCCGAGGCCGAAAGCCAGTGCGGCAAAGGCGGCGGATAGTTCCAGTCGAACACTCGCGTTTGACTCCTGGCGGGAAAGGAGCAGGAAATTCCGAAGCGCCAGATAGAGCAACGCGATTGCGGTGCTAACCAAAAAAACTGAAAACAGGTTGAGCCGGGTAATCAGGCTTGAACTGAAGACCGAGCTCAGGCTGTTCCAGATCATTCCGCCCAGGATGTAGGCCGGTGTGCCCGGTGAATGGGCGATGGATCCGAGTTTGATGACCAACGCGAATTCCGCGGCATCGTCAAACATCAGCGAATCGGTACAGGTCAGAAAGTAATGGAAGAAAGGGATCAGGAAACAAGCGAGAAGCAGAACGGTAGGGAGGTAGCGTGGTGCTTGCATGGGTCAGGGCGCTAAATGGAGGAGTGCTTCGAGCTGTCGGTGCCAGATGAGGATGATGACTCCGGACACAGCCACCAGTACACCTATCAAGGACTTTCCGGTGATCTTCTCCCGGATCAGGAAGTAAGATAAGAAAAGGGCAACGACCGGCACAAGCGAGAAGATGGTCTGGGCTGCAGCGGCATCCAGGTATGCTACCGTAAATAGTGACAGACTGACTCCGAGTGTCGGACCGAAGATCGTGCCCAGGACGGCAAAGCGAATACCGCCTTCCTTGTTGATTAGGATGGGGAATACGGTTTGGTTCCACTTCCGTGTTAGCAGGATCATGATCAACAAAGAAAGCGTTCCGATGGAAAGCCGCATAAAGGTCGCGTGGACGGGATGAAGCGGCAAACCGGCCGCAGCCTGGTCCAGCATCCCCTTCTTGGCCAAAACCAGACCGGCGCCCTGGCAAAAGGCTGCCAACACACCGTAGATGATTCCCTTTGCGATCGAACCGTAACGCGTGTCGCTTGCCCGTTCGCGCTCGGATTTCGAGAGGGAGATCCAGATAACGCCGGCAATGGTGATGACCATGCCGAGTATTCCTGCCCAGGTCATGTGCTCGTCCACGATCAACATGCCGGTGACCAGTGCTGCGCCCGGAGCAAATGTGGTCAGGACACTACCCAGTCGGGCCCCCAGCACAGCATACATGGCAAAGCCGAAATAGTCGCCCACGGTAAGACCAATGATCCCTGATAGCCCGAGCCAGCACCAGGCTGGAAAGTAATGTGAACCGAAGATCGCTAGAAACGAAGGGGGAAACATGAAAGCAAGGACGGCAATGAAGCAAGTTGCGAGGACAAGCCGGAAGAAATTCAACGGCCCGATTCCCAGTCTACGTGCAGCCTGCGTAAAGGGAAAGATTCCCATCGCCCAGGTGATCGTGGTCAGCAGGGCGAAGAGTACACCTAAGGGATGCAGATCACTTCCGTGCATATTCCCTTTCGCCAAAGATTGCCGAACCGATCCGGATCATGGTGCTTGCTTCCTCCAGGGCTATCCGGTAGTCGGATGTCATTCCCATCGACAGCTCCGTAAAATGTCCGGCTGCTTTCGGGTAGCGGGCCTTGCATTCGTCGAAGACGGATTTCAGGTGTCGAAATTCGGCACGAATGACTTGTTCCTCATCGGTATTGGTGGCCATCCCCATCAGGCCGCTAACCTGAACATGCGGGAGTGCTCCGGCATCCAGCTGATCGAGGATCGAATACAGTTCGGATTCGGAAAGTCCGAATTTGGTTGCCTCGTTGGCAATGAAAACCTGCAATAGGCAATGGATCATCTTACCCGATTTGCCTGCCTCCTTATTGATCTCCGATAACAAGCGTTTACTGTCGACGCCGTGTATGAGGTGCGCATAGGGAACGACCTGTTTGACCTTGTTGGTTTGAAGGTGACCGATGAAGTGCCACCGGATATCCTGCGGCAATTGACCGGCTTTTTCACTCAACTCCTGGACATAATTTTCGCCGAAATCTCGTTGACCTGTCTGATAGACAGCCTCAATCGCAGCTACAGGTTTGGTCTTGGAAACAGCGACCAGGCAAGCGTTATAGCGTGCGCAGGTTTGCTGCAGTTCCGCCAAAACCTGGGGGTTGAAAAGCATGGGTTAAAGTTAAGCGGCTCAATGGGGCTTTCGCGGTCGGTTTGTAAAACATTTACCCCGCCCGAATGTTGATGGAGCGTGGGAAAATTCGTGGTTGCCGGTGGACGTACCGGAATAGGAAGAGCGCTCGTGAATCGCCTGACTAACGCTGGTCACGATGTGCTTATCCTGGGGCGGACGCATCCCGACAGCTTACCCGCAGGCAGCTCCTTCTGCGAAGTTGATTTTGGAAATCCTGAAGCGCAATTACCCGTTGTGGAAGGACCCATCTCCGGACTTGCATACTTGCCCGGTACGATCCGTCTCAAACCCTTCCGAGGTCTCAAAGCGCATGACTTCCAGGAGGATTTGCAAATCAATGCGCTGGGCGCGATCCGCTTGTTGCAGCACGTGGAAGGTAATTTGAAAGGAAGGGATGGTGGGGCTTCGGTGGTTTTATTCAGTACCGTGGCGGTGCAGACCGGAATGCCCTTTCACAGCAGTATTGCCTTGGCTAAAGGTGCTGTGGAAGGTCTGGCACGCTCTCTTGCAGCCGAATGGGCGCCCTCTGTTCGCATAAATGTGATTGCACCCACCCTGACCAATACAGAACTCGCCAGCAGCATGCTCTCCAACGACCAGAGAAAACAAGCAGCGATCGACCGGCATCCGTTGAAGCGCATCCTTGACCCGGAAGAGCCGGCCTCTCTTGCCGAGTGGCTTCTGACGGGTGCTTCTCAGAGTGTCAGTGGAAAGGTTTTCAGCATGGATGCTGGTATCGGTTCACTGAAAACGGGTTAACTTTCGGCGCATTCCGGTGAAGAAATCCGACTTGCCGCATAAGATCTGTGTAACCTGTTCCCGACCGTTCAATTGGCGAAAGAAGTGGAAGAGAACATGGGAGCAGGTCCGTTATTGCAGTGAGCGTTGTCGCAAGTCCCGAAGTACGAACTAGCATGAAAAAGTGGCACAGTTTCATTTCCGTACCGATCATGGCCTTGATCGCATCCTGTACCCGTACTGCCGAGCGACCTGACGATTCGGGTCGTAGCGCCGCCCCGATTGAATTCCATTCACTAGTCGCCAAAAACCTGGAGGGTGACCTGGTTGGCTTCGATCAATTCAAAGGCAAGACCATCCTGCTGGTGAATACGGCGAGTGAATGCGGCTATACACCCCAATATGAAAAGCTGGAGAAGCTTTACCAGCAATACTCAGGCCGCCTTGTCGTTGTCGGATTTCCTTCGAATGATTTTGGAGGACAAGAGCCGGGTGATGCAACGCAGATCCGTTCCTTTTGCTCGAATAATTATGGCGTTACATTTCCCATGTTTGAGAAAGTGAGAACATCAGGACGTGATATCGCGCCGGTTTATTCCTGGCTGACCGATAAATCGAAGAATGGCTGGAACACGCAGGCGCCCACCTGGAATTTCTGCAAATATCTCATTGATGGAGAAGGTCAGTTGCTTGCCTTTTTCCCTTCATCGGTTGAGCCGGATGATCCGGCAATTCTCCGTCTGGTCAAATGAACCAGTAAGTCAGGACGAGCACAATAAAGAATAGCTCACTGAGCATTATGGGCGATAAAACCTTGCTACCTTCGTTTGGTCGAAATGACACCCGCCTTAACTGTTGAGAATTTCCGAAAGACCTATGGCTCTTTTGTCGCGGTCGATGATTTGTCCTTTCATGTTGACCAGGGCGATATCTACGGCTTCTTAGGACCGAATGGAGCAGGGAAGAGTACAACCATTCGCGCACTGCTTGGTCTGATCCGGCCTACCGGTGGTCAGATAAAGATCTTCGGACAATCGCTCGCGGCGGATCGGGCAGGTGCGATGCGTCGTATCGGATCGATCGTAGAAAAGCCGGATTTCTATAAGAACCTGAGTGGAAGGAAAAACCTGGAGCTGTTTGCCTGGCTCAGTAAGGTAAGGGATGCTCGCCATCGAATCGATCGGATGCTGGAACTGGTCGGATTGTCTCAGCGTGATCGCGATGCCGTGAAAGGTTATTCCCACGGAATGAAACAACGGCTGGGCCTTGCGCAAGCTTTGTTGCATGATCCGGATCTGATCATCCTGGACGAGCCCACGACCGGACTTGACCCACAAGGGATCGTCGACCTTCGCAAATTGTTGTTGCAGTTGCAGGCAGAAGGCAAAACCATTTTCCTTTCTTCCCACATCCTGTCCGAGATCGAGCTGATCGCCACCCGAATGGTGATCATCAACAAGGGCAGAGCGATCGTTGAAGGAACAGTAGCGGAGTTGTTGAGCCGGGAAGATCTGGTGGTTTCCTTTAGTTTTCTTTCAACGCCTCTTTCCAACAATCCGCCGGATGATTTTCCCTGGATCGGGCGCATTCAGCAGCGTTCCTCTGATCACTGGATACTATCCTTATCAGACGACGAGATCCCTCGCGTCAACGAATGGCTGGTCGGTCGTGGCATGGCTGTTACGGCTATTCAGTCCCGCCGGAGATTGGAGGATCTGTTCGTCCGATTGACCATGGAAGAAGGGACGATGAAAGGAGGGAAGTCGCGATGATCCGCCTCATTTGGCTCGAGTTGTTGAAGATCGCGGCCCGACCCAGAAGCTACATTGGCTTCGCGGTGATCTTTATCTTTTGCACGCTTGTACAATTCGCGTTGTACGCGGACGGGATGGAGTACATCCAGTTCGTTACGCAGAACGTAGAGCAGTCGTTTGTATTTGAAGGGAAGATCCTGAACGGAAGCCTGGTTTGCTTTGTGATCTTGCAGGCGTTGATCTTGCAAATTCCCCTGCTTGTCGCCCTGGTCACCGGCGACCTCATCTCCGGGGAGGCTGCCATGGGTACCTTGCGGTTGTGGTTGACCCGGCCTGCATCGCGGGCCTCCATCCTTTTTTCGAAATTCTTTGCAGGACAGTTGTATACCTTCCTGATATTAGTCTGGCTGGGAATACTTGCATTAGGGGTCAGCTTGTTGATCTTCGGACAGGGCGACCTGATTGTCTTGAAAACCGACGAACTGGTGATCATCCCGGCCTACGATGTGCTGTGGCGATTCTTTGCCGCACTGGCCATGGCATTTCTGGCCCTGTCACTGGTTGGCGCTTTGTCGATGTTATTGTCCTGTTACTCCGACAACTCAATCGGCCCGATTATCACGACCATGGCGATCATCATCTTGTTTACCATCATCGGCTCCCTGGATGTGCCGTTGTTCGAACGCATCCGTCCTTATCTGTTCACGACACACATGAATGCCTGGCGCAGTTTCTTCGAGGAGCCGATCCCATGGGAGCAGATACGCGACTCGGCGATCTTTGTCTTTGGGCATATCATCGTGTTCCTCGGAATCGGCCTTTTCCACTTTAACCGGAAAGACATCCTTACATGATCCGTCGACTATTGCCACTATTACTCCTGTTTGGCGTGATGGAGCTTTCCGCTCAGGATGCGCGCGAACTCTTGCGTGATCTGAACGGTAAGTTCCGCAAAGTCCGGGAGTATCAGGCCGATGTGCTGATCCGGACCGATATCAGTTTCGTCAAAGCATTGCCTGTGCAGGCAAGCGTATTCTTCCGTCAGCCCGACCAATTCCGGATCAAGTCGAAGGGTATCGCCATGCTACCCCGGCAAGGGTTCGATCAGGTGGTACGAACCCTGGCCGATACAGCGAGTTATGTTCCTGTCCTGCAGGGAAAAGAGGTAGTCGAAGGGCGGGAATTGCAATTGCTCAGCGTACTCCCTTTATCCGACACTTCCGATCTGATCCTGGGAAAATTCTGGATCGATGTTTCGGAAAAGCTGATTCGACGCTCTCAGGTGACCACTCGGTCCAACGGTACGATGACCAGCGATTACTTCTTCGGGTCCCAACGGCAGTACGCCTTACCCGATAGCATGGTGTTTACCGTTGACACCCGGAAATTCAAGATACCCAAAGCGGTTGCCGCGGATCTGAACAACACGAAAAGTTCAAAACCCATTGATCCGAAAGCGCGGGAAAAAGGGAAGATTTATTTACGTTTTTCCAATTATCGTGTGAACCAGGGACTGCCTCCGGATGTTTTCAAATCCAAGTGAGCAGTTCTCCACGATATCATACGATTCGTCTGATCCTGGGCGATCAGCTTAATGCAAAGCACTCCTGGTTCAGGAGAAAAGACGATGGGATCCTGTATCTGATGATGGAGGTCCGTCAGGAAACGGATTATGTCGTCCATCATATCCAAAAGGTATTGGCTTTCTTCCACGCGATGCGATCGTTTGCGGAAGCCCTGACCGCGGCCGGGCACCACATTCGTTATCTGAAACTGGACGATCCGGATAACCAGCAGGACCTTACCCGAAACATTGATCAGATAGCGCGGGCAACAAAGGCGCGCAGGCTTGAATACCAGCTACCGGATGAATATCGGCTCGATCTGCAATTACGCAACGCTTGTCTTCCGACGGGTGAACCGTATGTCTCCTGTGACAGCGAGCATTTTTATACCGAACGGACTACGCTGGCCGATCATTTTTCAGGGAAGAAGACCTACCTCCTGGAAAGCTTTTATCGCATGTTGCGCAGGAAACATGGGGTGTTGATGGCTGGAGATGAACCCGAAGGATCGAAGTGGAATTTTGATCAGGAAAATCGTAGCCGGTATGACGGGAAAGTCTCAGTTCCAACGGAACTACAGTTGAAGCATGACGTGACGGATTTGTATGCGACTGTGGTGCAGGTCGGGGTTAGGACGATGGGACGCGTCGACCCGAAAGCATTACCATGGCCGAAGAACAGGAAGGAGTCGCTTCGGTTGTTGCACTGGTTTTGCGAACAACTGCTTCCATTTTTTGGCACCTATCAGGACGCGATGAAATCCGGGGAGCCATTCATGTTCCACAGCCGCTTGTCCTTTTCCCTGAATACGAAAATGCTCTCACCCCGGGAGGTGGTGGATGCCGCGGTGGCTGCCTACCGCGATCGCCCCGACTTGATATCGCTTCCACAGGTCGAAGGATTCGTGCGACAGATCCTCGGGTGGCGGGAGTATGTCAGGGGAGTTTATTGGGCGAATATGCCCGGGTATGCGGAGCGAAATTTCTTTTCCCATGTCAGGGAATTGCCCGGTTGGTATTGGAACGGTGAAACCGGAATGAATTGCCTTCATCAAACCATCCGGGGAAGCCTGGACAACGCTTACGCCCATCATATTCAACGGTTGATGATCACCGGCAACTTTGCCTTGCTGGCAGGTGTCGATCCACGTGCTGTTGACGATTGGTACCTGGGCATTTACATCGACGCGATCGAATGGGTGGAGATCACGAACACCCGCGGCATGAGCCAATTTGCGGATGGAGGGCTGGTTGGAACAAAGCCATATGTCTCCTCGGGTAACTATATCGATAAGATGAGTGATTATTGTTCGGGTTGCGATTACGATCGGAAGTCACGGCATGGTGATAAGGCCTGCCCGTTCAATTCCCTCTATTGGCATTTTCATCAGATCAATCGCCCGCTGCTGGAGAAGAACCCGCGCATCGGGATGGTCTATCGTACCTGGGATAAGATGTCGGCAACGGAACGGGATAAAACACTGCGCCAGGCGGAATATTACCTGGAGAACCTGGACAAGCTTTGAACGTCTTAGTTCAGGAACCGGATCAGCACATCGCGAAGAAGCGTCAGATCGACTTGTTCCAGAGGATGGGGCGTCCCGGCGAGCGAAGAAAGTGAACCGTTGTTCAGGTAGCCCAGCACGCGTTGCGTCTCTTCCAGCGAAACCATTTTATCCGCATCACCCAGACCGAGGCAGATTTCGTGCGTCATGAAGAGGAAGTCTTCCTCTTTCAACGGGTGACTTCCCAACCATTGCATCATGGCGGCGGTGGATCGAACGACTTTTTCCCAATGCTCCTCGCCATGACGCTGAGCGAGTGAACGCATTAAAGCGGGCACTTTTTCCCGGATTTTCTCCGGCTGAAGATTCGCCTGTTCCCGGGTGGCGATTTCAGGATTCCAGGAAAGCTTGGTTCCCAGGGTGAAAAGGCGGCGGACGCGGTCAGGTTGCAAGTGCAGCAACCAAAGGGCCGCGTAACCGCCCATGCTGTAACCGAACATGTCTGCCCGTTCGACCTGATGTTCATCCATCACCTGAGTGATGGCAGCAGCCAGGTCATCCATCGTGAACGGGGTGGAATGCACAGCATCTGTTCCGTGCCCGGGAAAGTTGACGGAGATGACGCTACGGTCATCCAGCAATTTAGCCAGCGGTTGCAATTGGCGGACATCGCCTAAGGCTCCGTGTAATAAGACTAACGGCAGGGGGGACATAGGAAACCTCAGCGATTGAATTGTCGAAGGTGATGGTCAAGGTGTCGATACCCCAACCTACCCCATTCTTTTCTGCTCATCTTCCCAAAAGCCGGATGGGCCGGCATCGGATGGTTTAGCGGAAGTTCGCGAACTTTTTCCAATAATCGCTGAAGTTGCTCACGATCCGATTCGAAGGTGGTTGGGGGCGTTCCCTTCTTCAATTGGTCATAGTCGGGAGAAGTTGGGAATTTCCCTTTTTGCCATTCGGGTCCGTAAAGCGCCATCCATTTTCCGACGGTCCGCAAAAGCAAATTGCTCAGATTGCGTGTTGGTCGAATTCCTAATACCTCCCGGATCGGGTCGCTGCAATGGACGACCATTTGGTGGACGTTCATAGTGCCCCATTTTCGCTCGGCATCTGCATTCAGATTCTGGATTCGCTGCAGGATGGAATCGAAATCGGGTGGGTGAAAGAGGTTTTGATTCGACGACATGGATCAATCTTCCAGGGAGTGAAGAATCAATCCACTGCGCAGTTTCGGTTCAAACCAAGTGGTCTTCGGAGGCATGATTTTACCGCTGTCGGAAATATCGATGAGTTGCTTCATCGTAACCGGGTACAAAGCGAAGGCAACTTTCATTTCTCCGCTGTTCACGCGGCGTTCCAATTCACCGAGGCCGCGAAGACCGCCCACAAAGTCGATCCGCTTGTCTGTCCGAAGATCCTGGATGCCAAGAATCGGTTCCAGGATCTGTTTCGACAGGACGGTAACGTCCAATACACCGATCGGGTCAGCGTCATCGTACGTTCCGGTTTTGGCGGTGAGTTTATACCATTGTCCGTCGAGGTACATGCTGAATTCGTGGAGTCGCGCAGGACGGTACGCCGCGGCACCGACCGTTTCGACCAAGAATGATTTACGGAGCGAATCGAGGAATTGTTCGTTGCTCAAACCGTTGAGATCCTTGACAACACGGTTGTAATCCATGATGGCCAACTGGTTGTCAGGAAAGTGGACAGCCAGAAAGAAATTGAACGATTCTTTGCCTGAATAATCCGGTTTCGCTTTTCGTAACTCCTGACCAACCAGGGCAGCGGCAGCGGTACGGTGGTGACCATCTGCGACATAGGTAGCGGGTATCCCGGCGAATAAATCAACCATCTGGTTGACCGTTGCGCCATCCGAGATCACCCAGAACTCGTGACGAATACCATCGTCAGCTGTAAAGTCGTATTCGGCCGGAGCTTGAACTACACCCGCGACGATCTTGTCGAGCGCAGGAACATTCGGGTATGCGAAGAACACGGGTTCGTAGTTGAGCTTCGATACGCGAACGTGGTTCTTGCGGTCTTCCTCTTTATCCGGACGGGTCAGTTCGTGCTTTTTGATGATATCGTTGAAGTAATCATCCACCGCGGCGGCGGCTACGATGCCAAACTGCCGGCGACCCTTCATGGTCTGGGCATAGATGTAGAGGCAATCGGTCTTATCCTTGAAGAAAACGCCATCCTGAACCATCCGATCGAAGTTCGATTTGCCTTTGGTATAGATCTCTGGCGCATACACATTGTAACCGTCAGGAAAATCGATCTCCGGCTTGATTACATGGTAGAAGGACAGATTGTTTCCGGCGGCTTCTGCACGAGCCTCCTTTTCGTTCAAAACGTCATAAGGCTTCGAAGCGATCTTCTCAACAAGTTCTTTCTTCGGACGGATTCCTTTAAAGGGGCGGATGATAGCCATGGTGGTGGGTAGTTGATTCGGGTTTCGGGGACTGGTAGCTGGTAATTTGTAATTAGTAATTAGTTATTCGTAATTCGTTCATACCAGATGCCAGCTACACATTAATAGTCTTTCTCCAGTTACTATTAAAGTTTCGCTATTCGCTCCTGCCTTCGCTAAAGCTACGGCAGGCAGGATTCACTCCCGCCTTCGCTATAGCTACGGCGGGCAGGATTCACTATTTACTGTTCACTGTTCACTGTTCACTATTCACTATTCACTATTCACTATTCACTATTTAATTCAACCCCAAAATCTCCTCCATCGCTTCCGTAAGCGCTTCCATATCCTCGAGTGTCAGGTCGCCCATGTGTCCGATGCGGAAGGTCTTGTCCTTTAGACTTCCGTAGCCATTGGAAATGAGCATGCCGCGTTCACGTAAGGACTTGTTAAGCGCGCCGATGTCGGTTTTGCGGGTATTCTCGATACAGGTGACGGTCATCGATTCAAAGCCTGGCTGAGGAAACACCCGATAGAAGTGGGAAGCCCAGTTGATCATGTATTCGGCCATCTCGACATGCCGGATGAAGCGATTCTCCAGACCCTCTTTTAGAATTCGGTCAAGTTGAAAGTCCAACGCGAACATGTGTGCGATGGAGGGAGTACAGGAATATTGATAGTCCTTCTCGTCGACATACTTCACCAAGGTACCCAGGTCCAGGTAATATCCTCTTGGACCGATAGCCTTCAGACGCTCTTCCGCTTTCGGTGAAATGCTCGCCAAAGCCAAACCCGGTGGAAGAGCCAGTGCTTTCTGTGAACTGGAAATGCAAACATCGATTCCTAATCGATCCACTTCAACCTTTACACCACCGAGCGAACTGACGGTATCGACCAGCCAGATCACATCCGGATACTTGGAGACAACCTCTGCGATGCTCTCGATTGGATTCTGGATGCCGGTACTGGTTTCGTTATGGGTAACCGTCACCACGTCATACTGGCCGGTTTTGAGGTAATGTTCAACGGTCTCCGGCATAGTCGGATGTCCGGGTTCTTCCTCGTGCAGGTCGGCTTCGATGCCGTTGAGACGAGCAAGTTCCCACCAACGCTTGCCGAACGCCCCAACCGAGAATACGATCGCTTTCTTTTGCGTCAAACTTCGAATGGCCCCTTCCATCAAACCGGTACCTGAAGAAGTACTCAAAACGATCTTGTTGGTGGTGTACATCAACTGCTGCAACTTTTCGCTGATGCCGCGCTGCAATGCACTGGCCTCCGCAGTGCGGTGCCCGATAGGCGGTGTGGCCATCTTGGCCAGGACGTCAGGATGAACGTAGGTAGGGCCCGGTATGAAGAGTTTTTTGATTTCCATTTTTAAGCTGGACCGGCTCGGTCGAGGGTCGCAAATTTACGAGTTTTGGAGGGAAGATTCGGCGTAACTGTTCAAATGCGATTGGCAAACGGTGAAGAGTGAACAGTGAACAGTGAATAGTGAATAGTAAACAGTAATGAGTGAAATTTTATCTTCTTGTCCGTTTTTGACTAAAAACCCCATCACAAGTCACTAATTACTAATTACCAATTACTAATTACTAATTACTAATTACTAATCTCCAATCTCTACCGCTCAACACCCTTCCGCCCGCCTTTCTGGTCGCCTCGTATATCTACGTTTTTCATGAGGTTCCATCGTCCGCGTTTGAATCGGTAGCCGTCGTATCGCCCGTCGGGTCCCGACATGGGATCGTCGATGCCGCCTGACAAATGATCAAACAGTATCATCCGTTTCCCCGCTTCATAGCGAAGCGCCATGCTGGCCATGGAGTTGAAGGTGAATACCCGTCGACTGCTGTACACTTTTTCGTTACGAAAAAGCGGGTAGCCGAAACGCGGTTCGTTCTTTTCAAAGTAAAGTACTTCGATCACTTTTTGTGTTTGCCGTTCCGATTTCCCTTTCCAGCCCAACAGGGTATAGAAAGTTCGCGAGCCTTTCTTCACCGTTACGAGCTGATAGTAAACGCAGCCCAGCCAGCGATTGGCTCTCAGTTTCTCTGACTCGGGTTTAAGGATCACCGTAGTGGAGTCGGACAGTTCAAACAGGGAGATCGATCCCGACTTCGGATCACGAACCTGAAGGAAGCCATGGAAATGGTAAACGTCACCGGCATACGACGGAACTACCCATGAATACAGACGAAAGCGCTTGTCTTCCGGCTCCACAAGTCCCAGGTTGGATGCACCCTGATAGGGAGGAGCTGAAAAGCTGAGAGAATCCTTTAAGTACTCCTGTAAATGCTGACGAAAGATCATATTCGCCGCAGCCCGGGTGCTGTCATCCGGTCCGCGTTGAAGGGACTTGACAAGGCTATTTACGGAGTCGGCCGATAGGGGAAAGGGTCGGGCGGTTTGTCCCTTGACTGCTTGTTGTCCAACCAACCAGCAGCAAAGGAGGAAAGAGATTCGTCCCAGAGACATGGAGTAAAAATAAGAACCGCGGTACGAGAACGCACCGCGGTTACTTTTATTCGATCAACAGTCGGATCATGCAGCGTGCATGCGATCCTTCTTGGCTGAAAGTTCATCTTTCGATTCGCGGAAGTCCGGATCATCAACACAACAGTCGACGGGACAAACCGAAGCGCACTGCGGCTCGTCATGGAAGCCGACACACTCCGTGCACTTATCCGTAACGATGTAGTAAATATCCGTGGCAACCGGAGATTGGGCGGCGTTCGCATCGATCTCGGAACCGTCCATGCGTTTCACCATACCCTTCAGCGAGGTGCCGTCGGAGAAGCGCCACTCAGCTCCGCCTTCGTAAATGGCGTTGTTCGGACATTCGGGTTCGCAGGCGCCGCAGTTGATGCACTCTTCGGTAATCTTGATGGCCATACGGTGTTTCCTTTCTACTTTTGAGGTTTCGTAACGGGGAACAAAATTAAACAGAATTTCTTCCCTTCAAAATTTTGCAAAAATCAGACACTATGTCCCTCCAAGCCATCGAACATTTAGGTGCCTGGTTTCGCCAAACGGCTGGAAATCAGGGGGATAGGCCAGAGTTGGGAGAGGAGATCGAAACCCGGCTGCGAGCGGTCGCTGTCAAGAATCCCTGGTTCAGCCGGGAACAGGTGGTTGCGGCTTTTCAGGCCTGGGGACAATGTCTGCAACCCGATGCCATTCAGAGGTGGTTAAACGCTTACCCGGCTTTACGACAATCGCGGTCCTCCAAAGTGATTGGTGTCATCAATGCGGGCAATATCCCATTGGTGGGATTGCACGACCTTCTGACGGTCTTGATCACCGGTCATGCCTATATCGGAAAGAATGCTTCCGATGATTCATTCCTTTTACCCTGGATGGCCGAGAAGTTGATCGAGGCGGACCCTGCTTTGCGATCCCGCATTCAATTTGTCGAAAGGCTCCAGGGTATGGACGCTGTCATTGCCACCGGTAGTGACAACTCCGCGCGTTACTTCGAGCATTACTTTGGAAAATACCCGCACATCATCCGCAAGAACCGGAATGGTGTAGCAGTTCTGACCGGACAGGAGACCGCAGCGGACCTGACGGCGCTGGGAAACGATATCTTTCGTTTTTTCGGCCTGGGTTGCCGGAACATATCAAAACTCTACGTGCCGGCTGACTATCAATTCGATGATTTCTTTTCGGCTCAGGTTGGCTATGCCGATGTCATGAGTCATAACAAGTACATGAACAACGTGGACTACAACAACACGGTGTTCCTCATGAAAAGCTTGCCTTTCCTTTCAAACAACTTCTTATTGCTCAGGGAAGATCCGGCCATCGCTTCTCCGATCGGCGTTCTGCATGTTGAACGGTACGCATCGCTTCCGACCCTGGCTTCCCACCTTCATGAGCAAGCCGAAAAATTGCAATGCCTTGTCTGCTCGAAGAATACGGAAGAGGCCTTGAAAGCCGGAAATCCTGACACCTTATCCTTTGTCCGCTTCGGCACTACCCAGTTCCCATCCCTCTGGGACTACGCCGATGGCGTTGACACGGTAGAATTTCTGCTGGGATTAGCCTGAAGAAAGCTTTTAATTGAGGGCGGATACAGAAAAAGTAATTGTCAATCGTAAGTCAGGAGTAATTGGTAATTAGAAACTAGTAACTAGAAACTAGTAACTAGAAACTAGTAACTAGAAACTAGAAACTAGAAACTTGTCAGTGCCTGAAATAGGTTGACCATAAAATCGACCAAATCATGGCAACCAGAAAGGATTACGAATTAAGCCTGGAGCAGCGCTCTCAGCGGACGTTTAGTGAGAATTTTAAGCGAAAGAAGGTTCAGGAGCTAGAAACCGGCCTTACCCGGGTATGTGACCTAAGTAAACAGTATCAGGTGTCCGGGACCTCGATTTATCGCTGGATCGCTAAATTTGGGAGTATGGCAAAGAAGAAAGAACGGCTGATCGTAGAGGGTGAAAGCGACACGCGCAAGCTCCTGGAACTTCAGAGAAAGATCGCTGAGTTGGAACGAAAATTAGGTCAAAAGCAGATCGAATTGGAGTTCAAGGACAAGATGATCGAGATAGCAGAAGAAATGTACCGGGTTGACATAAAAAAAAAGCTAGGCTCGCAACTATCCGATACTTCTGGTTCCGGCGAGAACGGCTAAGCTGTAGTTTGAACTACTTCTATCAAAGTATCGGCATCAGCAAGCAGGCCGTACACAAGCTCATAGACGTTTACATGAGGAATCAGGACCAGCAAGAGCAATTGCTCCGGGTTGTATACCAGGTCAGGAAGGATCATCCGACCATGGGGATGCGGGATATGTACTACAAGATCCTTCCTTCTCATATGGGCAGAGACAAGTTCGAGCACTTGTGTAAAGTGCAGGGGTTGTGGAGTGTACGCAAGCGCAACTTCCATCGTACGACCGATAGCAGCGGGGTGATCCGATTCGCCAACTTACTTGAGGGAATGACGGTTACCGGAATCGATCAGGTGTGGCAAAGTGATATCACTTACTTGGAAGTGAATGGCAGGTTTTACTACCTCACCTTCATTGTAGACGCCTTCTCCCGCAGGATTGTCGGTCACCAGGCGTCAGCGAACCTGCACACCGTTGATACCACCTTGCCAGCATTACGCATGGCTGTAAAGACGCGAGGAGACTCTATACGATCAGGGCTTATCATGCATTCGGATGGCGGGGGCCAGTATTACGCCAAGGATTTTTTAGACTATACGAGCCAACTGAAGATGCAGAATAGTATGTGCGAATATGCCTGGGAGAATGGAAAAGCTGAACGAATCAATGGCGTGATAAAGAACAACTACTTACGGCACCGAACAATCAACAATTTTGAAGATCTGGTACGGGAGGTTGACCGGGCGGTGGCACTCTACAATCAGGAAAAGCCTCATAAAGCGTTAAAGAGAAAATCACCCACAACCTTTGAGTTAGAATGGGTAAAATTGCAGCAGCAACCAGTACCGAAGATGACAGCGTCATTAGCGGCAAATACCAGATTTACCGGGGCATCGAGCCCCGTGTAAATCTGAGCAACCAGACCTCAGAATCCAGCTGTATTAATGGCAAATAACAATCAAACGAGTTACTAAAAACGGTCAACCCTAGTTAGGCATTGACAACTAGTAACTAGAAACTAGTAACTAGAAACTAGTAACTAGTTACTAATTTCTAGTTTACAATCCCAACGTACCAATTACCAATTACTAATTACTAATTACTAATTACCAGTTACCAGTTACCAGTTACCAGTTACTAGCCTCCATACCCCCCGATAAAGTGAAACAACCGTCCCCAGCGTACCTTGTTGAAGAAGGACGCATTCCGATCGAGGCTCATCCAGATCATGACGGCTTTACCGACTACGTGGTCTTCGGGAACGAAACCCCAAAAGCGTGAGTCGGCTGAATTGTGGCGGTTGTCGCCCATCATGAAATAGTAATCCATCTTAAAGGTATAGCTCGTTGCCGGGCTTCCATTGATAAGGATCTGTCCGTTCCGCTCTTCGAGTTGATTGCCTTCGTAATCGGCAATCACCTTTCGGTACAACGCAATGTTGGAAGAATCGATCTTGATGGTCGCGCCTTTTTTCGGAATCCACAGCGGCCCGAAATTGTCAACATTCCAACCGAAGCGGGGATCGAACGGGAAAATGAAGTCCTGATAAGCCGATTTCGGGATCAGATTTTGTTCCACCAGTTTTACGTTCCCGAAGTGCTTCATTTCTTCAGCACCCGTTTTCGTCATGTGGAAACTGTATTCAACCGGTGAGATCTGCTCGCCGCTCTGACGCAAGCCAAGTCGTTGAACGGCCTGTTCGCTGAATCCCGTGCCATCGGTAATGACGTGGTAACTCGATTGTGCCTGCTCCGGCAGGGGTTGCGATTGCCCGTCAATGTACACCTGCTGATCCCGGATCTCGATGGTGTCGCCGGCAATGCCGACGCAGCGTTTGATGTAGTTTTCTTTCTTGTCGACCGGTCGTCCTTCGTTTTCAGCAGGCCAGTTGAAGACCACGCAATCTCCGCGATGAACACTACCGAATCCCGGTAAGCGATGATAACCGATCTTGATCCATTCGAGGTAGGATTTACCGCCTACCAAGGGCAGGGTATTGTGCGCGAAAGGAAACGAGAGCGGCGTCATCGGTACCCGGGCGCCATAGCTGACCTTGCTGACGAACAGAAAATCGTCCACCAGGAGGGATTTTTCCATCGATGGAGTCGGGATGGTATAGGCTTCAATCAGGAAAGTCCGGATGATCGTAGCCGCGATGACAGCGAAGATGATCGCGTCGATCCATTCTCGTGTGGCGGATTTCCGTTGCCCCGGTTTGGGTTTAAGCAGGAACCAGACACCGACGGTGAAAATTCCGAAGACAATGTCTTTAATAAGGTCCCAATTGATGCGGAATCGTGCCATATTGAATTGTTTTTCGCGTGGAGCGAATTGTTAACGTGCGAAGGTAGCCCCGCCTTGCACCCTTGGCGGTTAATGGGGTGTTAAAATTTACACATCAAAGACTTAATAAGTCCTTCATGCCGAACACCCCGCGCTTGCCAACCACCCATTCGGCAGCCATCAGGGCTCCTGTGGCGAAGCCGGTCCGGTTGTAGGCCTTGTGGATGAGTTCGAGTTCATCGGCTTCGGAGACGTATTTCACCACATCGGTGTCCGGAACATCGTCTTCCCGGGAAGAGAACACCGGTAGCTCGCCTTTACTTTCCGGACCTGCAGTTACGCTCTCATCATGCCGATAGGCGTGCCAGGCGTGCAAGCGGTCGAGGCGACCGACGATCTGCTCGGCCAGCGAGATCGCGGTACCGCTCGGAGCATCGAGCTTCTGCAAATGGTGAGTCTCGTGAATGAGCACTTCGCGGTAGGCCGGTTGACGATTCATGAGCTCGGCTAACCGTTCGTTGATAGCGAACAGGAGGTTGACCCCGATGCTGAAGTTGGAGGCTGTAAAAAGGGTATGTCCACCCAGTTTACAGCGGGCATCCACATCCGCTTTGTGCTCGTACCAGCCGGTGGTGCCACAAACGATCGGGATCCCTGCATCGAAACACCGGTAGATGTTCGCGACCGCGGCATCGGGTTGTGTAAACTCGATCGCGACCTGCGCAGCCTTTAGCGCTTCGGGTGTGAGTGCTGCGATCTCCTCACGGTCGACTTTAAGCACGATACGATGACCGCGTTCTTCCGCAAGTCGCTCAATGGTTTTTCCCATTTTACCGTATCCGATCAACGCGATATTCATGGTTTAGGGAATTGTCAGGGTAAAACGAAAACCCGCCGCAGGAACAGCTTGCCGACTATCCAGCAATCCCGGACGGATGGATAACGATAACTGGTCGGAGACGTCAAAGTCGCGCAGTTGGGAGTCCACATACGCGTCGACGATATTCAGTATGTAAACAACACCGCCCAGGATATAACAGAGATCCCGGTTACGACGATAGTAATCCTTCCTTACCTGAAGATCGCTGGCACTCAGTCGGGGATACGCGTCAACCGTCAGGGGATCCGTATCAATCCGTGCTGCATAGGCGCTTTTGTAGTCCTTGTAATACTGCTGATTGGTACCTGCGAAGTATACGAGCGCTCCGAGTCCGCCATAGAGGATCGGCAACTTCCAGTACTTCTTGTTCATGATCTGGCCGGCGCCCGGAAGAAGGGCCGATGACAAGGCCGCCCGGTTGGCCCGTTTGTTCTGAAGAACCGAAAGTGAATCCTGGTCAGTCCGTTCTTGCGCCGAAGTCTGCAGTGTTACATGAAACAACAGCAGCAGGAGCAGGGCAGTGGAGCAGGGACGAAATGCCGGGAACGGCGATCGGGAGTAGATCCTGCTTGCCGTCATCCGGTAGATCAATAGTTCAACAGTTCGAGGATGCGGTTAAGGTCTTCGTCGCTCCCGAAGGGAATGGTGATCTTACCGGAACCGTCTGACTGATGACTTAACTGAACTTTGGCGCTGAAGTGACTGGAAAGAACTTTTCGGATCTTTTCATATTCGAACTGCTGCTGCGAAGCGGAGCGACCGGAACCTGATGCGCTCTGACTTTCACGCTGGCTTCGTTTTCCGGAAGCCTGGCGGGCACGTTCTTCCACGTCGCGGACACTCAATTGCTTTTCCAGGATTTCCTTGAAAAGCAGCAGTTGATGACCTATGTCGTCAACTCCGAGAATCGCACGTGCATGTCCCATCGTGATCCGGTTGTCGCGCAGTGCGGCCTGGATCTCGGGCGGCAATTTGAGCAGGCGGACGAAATTGGTGACCGTTGTGCGGTTCTTCCCAACCCGTTCGCTGAGTTGTTCCTGGGTAAGGCTGCACTCTTCGATCAGACGTTTGTAACTGATCGCCACATCAATCGGGTTAAGGTCCTGCCGCTGGATGTTTTCGACCAGGGCCATTTCCAGCATGCCTTGATCATTCGCTACACGGATGTAGGCCGGGATGGCTTCCAGTCCCGCCAGCTTGGAAGCACGGAAACGCCGTTCGCCGGAGATGATCTGGTACTTATCGTAGCCGAGTTTGCGGACCGTGATCGGCTGGATGATGCCTTGTTCCTTGATCGATTGGGAAAGCTCTTTCAGTTCCTCCGGCTTGAACTCGGTCCGGGGCTGAAAAGGGTTCGGTTCAATCTGCTCCAGGGGAATGACGGCCACGGAACCCACTACGCCGGTTGGCGTGGGAGCATTGGCTCCTGATGAACGGGTCGTGACGTCGGTCTCGGCGCTTTCGAGCAGGGCGCTCAGTCCGCGGCCCAGTGCGCTGCGTTTGTTATTGCTCATCGGTCACCGGGATTTTCTTGTCCGACTCCTTGATCTTGGTCAGGTTGTTCTTCTGCAGGATCTCGCGGGCAAGGTTGAGGTAGTTGACCGAACCTTTACTCGTCGCGTCGTGCATGATGATGGTCTGACCGAAACTCGGCGCTTCGCCCAATTTGGTGTTTCGCTGGATGATCGTGTCGAATACCATCTGCTGGAAATGGGTTTTCACTTCTTCCACCACCTGGTTACTGAGTCGCAGACGGGAATCGTACATGGTCAGCAGGATGCCTTCGATCTCCAGTTCGGGGTTCAGACGACTCTGTACGATCTTGATCGTGTTGAGCAGTTTGCCCAGACCTTCCAGGGCGAAGTACTCGCACTGTACCGGGATGATCACCGAATTGGCCGCCGTCAGGGCGTTGATGGTAATGAGACCCAGCGATGGAGAACAGTCGATGATGATGAAATCGTATTGGTCCTTCACCTGCTCGAGCACTTCTTTCATCTTCCGCTCGCGGTTGGGCAGGTGGATCATTTCGATCTCCGCGCCGACCAGGTCGATGTGAGACGGAATGAGGAAAAGGTTCGGGGTGGTGGTCTTCTGGATGATATCCTTCGGGTTCACCTCGTTGATGATGCACTCGTAAATGCTCGTCTTGATCGTGCGCGGGTCGAAGCCGACGCCGGAGGTGGCATTCGCCTGCGGATCGCTGTCGATGAGCAGCGTCTTGAACTCCAATACCGCCAGACTGGCGGCCAGGTTCATCGCCGTTGTGGTCTTTCCGACGCCGCCTTTCTGGTTGGCGATGGCTATGATCTTGCCCATATCGTGTGTTTCTATTATCGTTGCTGGTAGAGCTACCGTAGGATCAATGCTCCAGTGTTTGACCGACCAGCATCAGGGTGAGTTGCTTGCCGGCTGAATCGAATTTCTTTTTCGCTTCGTCATGATCGATCTTGATCATGTCGAAGGTGTCATAGTGCATGCCAATGATGCGATCGCAGCGGATAAAGTCCGACGCGATGACGGCATTGTCGATGCCCATCGTGAAGTTGTTCCCGATCGGCAGGAAGGCGAGATCCATCTTCTTGTAATCACCGATCAGTTTCATGTCGAGGTGCAGCGCGGTGTCTCCGGCATAATAGAACTTCCCATCGGGTGTCTCGATCAGGAAACCCATTGGATTCCCTCCGTAGGTCCCATCGGGAAGCGAGGAACTATGAACCGCGTTCACACATTTGACCTTGCCGAACTCGAAGATCCAATGACCGCCTATGTTCATCGGATGGACCTTTTTGTAACCCTTGCTTTGAACCCAGGAACAGATCTCCCAGTTCGAAACAACAGTAGCGCCGGTCTGATTCGCCAGGCTCAACAGATCGGCGGTATGGTCAGCGTGACCGTGTGAAACCAGGATAAAATCTGCTTCGATCTTTCCTGAATCAATGTTTGATGCCAGCGGGTTTTGGCTGATAAACGGATCAAAAAGCAGCTTTTTTCCGTTTATTTCAACCAAAAAACACGAATGGCCGTAGTAGGTAATGCGCATAATCAGTGACCTGCAAAGATAACCGGACTGCCGGTTATAAGTCCTTGAAAGTTACCAACAAAACGACTAAAAAACGGCCTTTTAGGGCAATAATTGTAACACTTGTCTGTTGATCAATCCGGTGAATTCGGTCTGGGAAGACACCCGTTTACCCGTATCTTTTTCCAATGCACCCGACGCTGACCGGATCTGCCACCCACTGGATCATCGTATTGGAATCGGCCTTTTTTGCCGTACTCTTTCTTCAATCAGGATTGGATAAGCTGCTGAATTGGAAGGATAATCTCGGGTTTCATCAAAGTCATTTCGCGACTTCGCCTTTGGCCCGTTGGGGCCGACCGATGTTACTGCTGTTAACGATGCTCGAGTTGATCGCCGGCGGTTTGTCTGTTGTTGCTCTGCTGTTGCAATGGACGAATCCCGGGAGTCCAATCATTCTCTGCGCGTTTTATTTACCGGCCTTGGTATTTCTCTGTTTGTTTTTCGGTCAACGGATCGCGAAAGACTATGCAGGCGCGGCGGCCCTGGTGCCGTATTTCCTCCTGGCGCTTTTCGGAATACTCGTAGCCGGTTGATCAGCGTCCCTGTTTCAGTACGTTGAACAGCGAGTCAAGTCCGGCATTTTTTCCTGATGCCGTATAAGGATGTTCCGTTTCCCATGCCCTCACCTCCGCGATGCGTTCGTTGCCTACAGGGTGGGTGCTCAGGAAGCCGGGGATGGAGAGATCGTGATGCGCTTCCAGTTTTTCAAAGAGCTCCCGCATTCCGCTCGCCGCTATGTCATTCGCCATTAAAGTTTCCAGCCCGATCCGGTCGGCTTCGCTTTCGTAAGCCCTGGAGTAGGATAGATTGCGCAAGGCATTCGCATTGTCGGCCAATACGGCCATCACGCCATTGACATCGCTCAAGGCAACCGAGATGAACAGGTAGCCTGCAAGACTCCGGCTGAGGAGTTTCATCGAGTGTCGTTGCGTGACGTGCGCGTTCTCGTGACCGATGAGGGCGACCAATTGTTCCGGGCGATCCAGTAGTTTCAGGATGCCGCTGTAAACGACAATGTTTCCATCAGGCAGGGCAAAGGCGTTTTCTTCCTTGGAAACAACGACGGTAAACTTGGGTTGGCGATCGCTCGCTGGTAGCTTCAATTGAGCCGCGAAAGATCGCAGTGCCTGGGTCTTCACCGAGTCGATTTCTTCATCGACGACGAAGCTGTCATAAAAGGTGCTGCCCATGGCCGAGTCGTAGCGCTCCGGCAACAGGCTGACCGCTCGCTCCGCCACCCAGGGTACCACAAACCAATAGGCGAAGGCGATGCCACCGATCAACAGCAGGGCGATCAACAGATGCAAGCCGGCGCCGCCGTGTACGAGTCGGGAATAGATTCCCTGGTGCCCCTTGCGACGAAGCGTTTGAAGTAGTTCGGCCCGAAACGATTCATCCCGGATCTCCAGCGATTCTTCCGGGTTTTCGCCAAAGCGTAAGCGAAATACTCCGGATGTGTTTTCAACTTCCAGATCAGACAGTGGAATAAAGCGAGCGGTTCCGCCTTCATCGTGCAGTACGAGCACGTCATGATCCTCCTGGATCACCAACCGGGCGGTCCTCGGAACGGCGCTCTTTCCGTCGAAGTGAATTCCTCCCGCAGTACCCGACATCAGATCACGAAACCGAAGTCGAGCAGGTCGGAAATATCCTCCCCGGTCGCGTCGGTGTATTGGGCTTCGGTTTGTTCCAGCCGGTTGAAGTCGATCGTGCCTTCCGGCTGGATGTTCCGAAACACATATTGAAGGCTACGGGTCACCACCCAGGCATAGCCCAGTCCGAGCGTGAAGATCAGGATCAGGATGTTGACGATGGCCATTCCGAAAATACCCCCGCCGGTAATCGTCGAACGGAACTTAACCTCCCGTTCCTCATCGTGCAGGCTCAGGTTGTTGACATAATAGTTGAACAAGTCACGCTGCCACCAGGCAATGTAGATGCCCAAGGTCAGAATGGTCAGGAAGTAGCCCTTCAGGTTCAGGACAAAGTAGTCGCCTCCGTTTCCCTTGTAGCGGAATTTCATGTTGCCGAAACGCACATTGTTCAGGACGTAATTGCGCAGGTTCATGCTCATCCAGGCGCCGTAGATACCGAAGGTGATAACGGTGAAGAAGATCCACTTGAAGAAATTCACGAACAATTCGTTCCGGTCGCCCCGGTAGCCGAAGCGAATACCCCGCCAGGAAGTCCGGGACATGCGATAACGGTAGGAGCCGTGTATGGCCAGCGGAATCAGTGCGAACAGTCCGCCATATAAGATCACCAATCCCAGCAGCGGGTGGTTCGTAAACGCGCATCCGATGAAGGCGGCCATCAATATGCCAAAGATGATCAGGGCTTTGATGAACCCTTTGAACATTTCCTTGCCGGTACCGTGGAAGGTGAAGCGGTTCTCTTCGAATTCCGTCGCGCCGTACAGGTACTGGAGTTCACGCGCCTTTGCCCAGGGGTAATACAACCCGAGTGTAATGACGGTCAACAGCCAGTTGACGATGATGATGCCGAAATATTCTCCTCCGTTACCGGAGAATGACAGCCGATAGTTGCGGGTAGGGGGTGGCGCCAGGTGAGAACCGGCATCGGTGTTGGTGACGTTTTCCATGGTGAAAGTGTGGAGTAGGGAATAGCGGAAATATAAAAGCCCCCTGATCGGGGGCTTGAGAAGGGGTTATCCGGATCACTTACCGAGATCGTCGAAATCGACATCCGAGTAAGAACTGTTACCGGATTGATTGTGATGATGCACCGGAGGCTCGGGTTGAACGGTCACGACGTGATTCATCGCTTCCCGCATACCGTCCATGAACTTGTCAAAATCCTCCCGGTAGAGAAAGATCTTGTGCTTCTCGAAGAACGGATTGCCATCGTCACCGATCCGCTTCTTGCTCTCGGTGATGGTGATGTAATACTCATTGGATCGCGTGCTCTTTACGTCAAAAAAGTAGGTCCGTTTTCCGGCACGCACGGATTTGGAAAACACTTCTTCGCGGTGATGATTATGCTCCGACATACGGGCAGTTGTGTAAGGGTTTGAGCAAAAATAGAAAATAAATCCAATGCGCAAGGACGACTTTCCGGCCCTTTAACCTCATAGTTTGTCGCGCAGGAAGTGCCCTGTATGGTTACCCTCCGCCTTGGCCAGCTCGTCCGGAGTACCTTCAAAGACGACCTGCCCGCCATTGACCCCGCCTTCCGGTCCCATGTCGATCACCCAGTCGGCACATTTGATCACATCCGGGTTATGTTCAATGATGATCAGGCTGTTACCTTGTTCCAGAAGCATGTCGAAGGCCAGCAGCAGCTTACGGATATCGTGGAAATGCAAGCCCGTAGTGGGTTCGTCAAAGATGAAGAGGGTATGGTCGTGGGAGTTGCCTTTGCCCAGAAAAGAGGCCAGTTTGATCCGCTGGGCTTCCCCACCGCTCAGGGTGCTCGACGATTGTCCAAGTTTCACATAGCCCAACCCGACATCCTGCAACGGCTTCAGTTTCGTCGCGATCTTTCCGTCGTTTCCAAAGCTCTTGATCGGTGAGCTGAAGAACTCGATGGCTTCGTCGACGGTCATATCGAGCAGTTCGGCAACATTCTTTCCCTTATAGCTGACATCCAGGATCTCTTGCTTGAATCGCTTACCGCCACAGTTCTCGCAAACCAGGTGGATGTCGGCCATGAACTGCATCTCGATCGTCACCTGTCCTTCGCCTTCGCACACTTCGCACCGACCGCCTTCCACGTTGAACGAGAAATGCGCCGGCTTGTACTTCCTTGCTCGCGAAAGCGGGAGGTCGGCATACAGAGCGCGGATTTCATCGTACGCTTTGACATACGTGACCGGATTGGATCGCGAGGATTTTCCGATCGGATTCTGGTCCACCAGCTCGACGGCGGAAAGCTTGTTGTAGTCGCCACTGATCTTGTCGTACAAGCCACTCTCATCACCAAAGCCTCCATGGATCTTCTTGAGAGCGGGGTATAGCACTTTCCGTACAAGGGATGTCTTTCCGCTACCGCTCACACCGGTCACCACGGTCATGAGCCCCAACGGGAATTTCACGGTAATGTTCTGGAGGTTGTTTTCCCGGGCGCCTTCCAATTTGATATAGCTGGTGGCCTTCCGTCGACGGTACGGTAAGGGGATACGTTCCTGACCGCTCAGGTACTTGCCGGTATAACTGCGGGTCTCCGACGCGATCTTTTCGACCGTTCCTGCATATACCAGTTCTCCTCCGAGTCGTCCCGCATCCGGGCCGATGTCGATCAGGTGATCGGCCGATCGCATGATCTCTTCGTCGTGCTCAACCACCACCAATGTATTCCCGACGTCCCGAAGGCTAAGCAAGACCTGGATCAGGCGCTGGGTGTCACGCGGGTGCAGTCCGATGCTGGGTTCGTCCAGGATGTACATGCTGCCTACCAGGCTGCTGCCCAAAGAAGTTGCGAGGTTGATGCGCTGCGACTCACCGCCGGAAAGGGTATTCGACAGGCGGTTGAGCGTCAGGTAGCCGAGTCCGACATCACTGAGGAATTGGAGACGGTTCGTGATCTCCAGCAGGATGCGTCGGGCGACTTCCTGCTCGTAGGCGTTCAGTTGCAGTTCCCGGAAAAACCGGAGACTTTCACTCACCGGCATCAGCACAATGTCCGTGATCGATCGGCCGGTGATCTTGACATAGGTTGCGTCTTTCCGAAGGCGAGTTCCGCGGCATTCCGGACAGGTGGTACGGCCGCGGTAACGGCTCAGCATCACCCGGTACTGGATCTTGTATGTTTGTGTCTCCACCCATTCGAAAAACTCCCGTATCCCTTTGAAATACTTGTTTCCGTTCCACAAAAGCGCGCGTTCTTCCGTTGTCAGCTCGAAAACCGGCCGGTGGATCGGGAAATCAAACTTATAGGCGGTCTTGACCAGTTGATCATTCCACTCGCGCATCTTCTCGCCGCGCCAGCAGACAATGGCTCCTTCGTACACCGACAAACTTTTATCGGGAATGACCAGATCCTCGTCGATGCCGATCACGGAACCGAATCCTTCGCACTTCTTACATGCGCCGTAAGGATTGTTGAAAGAGAAGAGCGCAGTGCTGGGTTCTTCGAATTCAAGGCCGTCGAGCTCGAAGCGATTCGAGAAATCATGCTCGCTGGTTGCTCCATTTTCCGGCTGTACGAACACTTTACAACTGCCGTGTCCCTCGTAAAACGCCGTCTGTATAGAATCGGCGATACGCGAACGGTTGGCATCGTTGTCGGATTCAAGTGCAAAGCGGTCGATCAGGACCCACAAATGGCGTGCAAAGCGCGGACCACCGGTCTCAACGGGCAATTCCTGTTTCTTCTTTCGTCCGCTTGCTTTGACCTGAGCCGTCTGAATGCCCAGCGATTCGGAAAGCTGACGCAGGAAGAGCGCCTGATCCGGTTGCAGCAATTCTTCGATCCGGTGAATGTCCTGGTTGACCTGCAAACGGCTGTAGCCTTTTTGCAACAGTACGTTACATTCTTCTTCCAGTGTTCGGCCGGGATGGAGCAGGAGCGGAGCGAACAGCTGCGCCCGGGTACCTTGCGGGAAGGCGATCAGGAAATCCACGACATCATCCACACTATGTCGCTTGACTTCTTGTCCGCTGACCGGTGAATAGGTGTGTCCGATCCGGGCAAAGAGCAATTTCAGATAGTCGTAGATCTCCGTGGAAGTCCCGACGGTCGAACGCGGATTGCGGGTGTTGACCTTTTGCTCAATGGCTACCGCCGGAGAAATGCCTTTGATGTAATCCACATCCGGCTTGTCCATCCGTCCGATGAACTGACGTGCATAAGAACTCAGGCTTTCGACGTAGCGACGCTGCCCTTCGGCATACAGCGTGTCGAACGCAAGGGAAGATTTCCCGGATCCTGAAAGCCCGGTGACCACCACGAATTGGTTGCGTGGAATCGCTACATCCAGGTTTTTCAGGTTGTGGACGCGTGCACCTTTTATTACGATAAAATCGCGGGGATCCAGTTTATCAACGTTCGACATAAAGCGTCTTGGCAATCTGCGAAGGTACTGAAAAAGGGCCTTTTTTGGCGGATCCCCCTGCCTTGTGTAAGGGAAAGGTTGGAAGAATGTAAGATTCCTGTTGAAAAAAGCCGGAATAATCGAAGGCCGCATTTGCTTTTCTCAAAACCATTCGCTACATTTGATTAAACGTAACCATCCGGCTACGTTTTCTTTTACCCACAACGCCCTATAAAAGGAGGAATCATAGCGCTACATCTACTCTAATAAGACGACTCACCGTTCTATTAAGCAGAAGCGACTATGGTATCATTCCAACGGATGGAGGATAAAGACCTTGTGCGTCTTTATCAAGAGGGCAATCAGCAAGCCATTAACGAACTGATCAACCGCTACAAACAGCGGGTGTATTCGGCTATTTTCTTTCTGGTCCGCGACCGGGATCTGGCCGACGATCTCTTTCAGGAGGCTTTCATCAAGATCATTCAGAGTTTGCGCAGCAAGCACTACAGCGAGCAGGGGAAGTTCCTGCCCTGGGCCTTGCGCATCGCGCACAACCTGGTGATCGATCACTTCCGCAAGGAAAAGCTGATGCCCATGCAGCGGGATACGGACGATTTCAGCGTGTTCGATATCATCCCGGCCAATAACCGCAACGCGGCCGACCAGATCATTCACGACGAAAAGCTGGCCTTTGTCCGCAGTTTGTTGGAACGGCTGCCGTTCGAGCAACGGGAGGTGGTGATCATGCGCCACTACGGCGGTCTGTCGTTCAAGGAGATCGCCAGGGTGCTCGACATCAACATCAACACCGCTCTGGGCCGGATGCACTATGCGATCCTGAAAATGCGGGAAATGGTGAAAAAAGAGCCTCATCGGGTGAAAGGGTAAAAAAAGTCCCCGGCTACAAAATATGCCGGTCGGGCAGGCGTTATGCAGTCATACCAAAACAAACTGCATGGGCCAACGCTCTACTCCCAATTCCCTCGAACTTTATCTCTACGCGTGTAACGAAACCGGACTGGCAGAAAGCGACCGGGTTCAACGCGCAATCGACGGCGACCCGCTGACGGCGGACGCGTACTCCGAAGTGCTGGAGGTGATCTCCGCGCTGGATGCGACCAAAATTCCCGGACCATCGGATGCACTGGTTTCCCGCATCCTGGCGGTTGCCTGAGAAAATTTCAATCGGGGTGAAAATAAAAACAGCGGGATGGTTCCCGCTGTTTTTATTTCTCTCTGACCTTGTGTGTTTCTCGTTCGTTTAGTGCATAGGCAGGTGTAATTGTTAATGAATCGAAGATATTTCACGGCCATCCGCAGCTCAAGATTTTTAGGTTTCCGGCATATTTATCCCTGTGAATGCACCCTGGAAAAGGGTGAACGTCGGCCTGCTATCTTTGCAGCATGACCCGGAAAGAGCGTTTTGAAGGCGTTATCCGCTATTTCGAGCAGGAGCGTCCCGTCGCGGAGACTGAATTGGAATACACGGACCCTTTCGAACTCCTGGTAGCTGTGATCCTTTCGGCCCAGTGCACCGACAAACGCGTCAACATGACCACGCCGGCACTGTTCGCGGCCTTCCCGGATGCCGCTTCCATGGCGGTGGCCACACCGGATCAGATCTTTCCGTACATCCGCAGCATCAGTTATCCCAACAACAAGGCGAAACACCTGGCCGGCATGGCGCGCATGCTGGTGGAGCGATTCAAGGGCAAGGTGCCTTCCTCTGTAGAGGAACTCGTGCAACTCCCCGGAGTAGGACGGAAGACCGCCAACGTGATCGCGTCGGTCGTGTACAACTTGCCGGCGATCGCGGTGGATACACACGTGTTTCGTGTTTCGGCAAGGCTGGGCCTGACGGTGCGTGCAAAGAACCCCTTACAGACGGAACGACAACTGGTAAAATTCATCCCAGAAAACAAGCTGGCCATCGCGCACCACTGGCTGATCCTGCACGGACGCTATGTCTGCATCGCACGCAAACCCGCCTGCGAAGGTTGCGGACTCACCCGCTACTGCAAGTATTTCGAATCGACCTTCCTGAAGAAAAAGGACATTAGACCTCGTAAAGTCCCGCCGCGATCTTCTCGGTGAGCGCCTTCGGAACAAAACGCGTGAGCAGAGCCGACACCGAATTGGTGACGCCCGGAATGATCTCGTTCTTTCCGGCAAACAACCCTTTCACGGCAAACTTCGCCACGGCTTCGGGCGTCATGTTGAACTTGCTTGCGCGTTGGATCATCTTCGGATGATGCATTCCGGCCTGCGACATGAAATTTGTTTCGGTCGGTCCCGGACTCAGGCAGGTCACCGAGACACCTGACTTCTTCAACTCAATCCGCAAGGCCCGGGAGAACTGCAGGATGAATGCCTTGGAAGCTGCATAAAGGGCCAGGGTCGCGACCGCCTGGTAGGCAGCGGTGCTAGCGACGTTCAGGATGTAGGCCGGTTGCCGGGATTTCAACAAGGGCAGCAATCCATGTGTGAGCTCCACCGGTACGTGCATGTTGATGCGCATCATCGCGTCCTGTTCTTCCAGGCTGAGTGTGTCGAAGCGGCCCCAGGCGCCGTATCCGGCATTGTTGACCAGAACGTTCACCGGCAGGTTGTTCCGTTGCACTTCCTGCAAAACGGCGGTAACCGATTCAGCCTGGGTGAGGTCCAGCGCCATCGGACGTACCTCCGCTGCTCCGGCTTTTCGGGCAAGTGCCGCGGTTTCTTCCAGCAGTGTCGCGGAGCGAGCGACCAGCAGCAAAGAATAGCCGCGGCGGGCAAGTTCCAGGGCGATAGCGCGACCGATTCCCTTACTGGCGCCGGTGATGATTGCGTAGGATTGAATCATGTTGAAGGATAAAAAGAAACCGGAACCACATGCTGGCTCCGGTCTTCTGTTCTTTATCGAAGAATCGCTTCCTTAGCGGACCAGCTTTTGGAAGTGATGATAGAGCGGAGTGGGGCTGCCGTCGTCTTTCGGTTGGTACTTTCCAAGAATGACCGGAATGTACATGACACGGCGACGGGAAGCCGCGCCTTTGTGCGGCGACATCGCGACGCGGTGCCAGATGCGACCATCGTGCACGACCATGTCGCCGGCTTTTGCGTCAACGAGCATCTCGTTCTTGTCTTCTTCGTTGTTCATGAAGTAGGCCTTCTTGAACAACATGGAGAAAAGGTTCTGCTTGTGCGTGCCGGGGATGATGCGCAATCCGCCTTTGTCGGAAGATGAGTCGTCGAGGTAAAGGCCTACGTTCAACATGGGCATGATCTTCTTGCCGTAGAAGATATCGCGCATGCTGTCGGTATGCCAGCCCATCTGGCGGAAATTGCTGTTGTCGGTATTGACGTAATGATTGAATACCACGCCGTCCTTTTCATTCTCGGCGATACGAGCGCCATCAGGCATCAGCACCTTGAGCGCCTTCACCCGCTGACTGTTCACAAACGCGTGGACAGGTTCACAGTACTGGGAAGTGAAGCAAAAACGATGAACGATGGTCTTGTTATTCTCGTCTATTCCGAATTTGATCGGAACGCCGTTGATCTTCTTCACACCTTCCCGGATCCATTTCGACTGGATGTCCTCGGTAGACCGGATAATATCGGCCACTTCCTGCGGACTGGCTACGCCGGAGAAATGGATAAAGCCGTTTTTGTTAAAGAATGCGATCTGCTCCGGTGTGAGTTGGTCACCCAGCTTGAACTTCGGATAGGATGCGTTATTCATCAGCTTTTTAGGTCAGAGTATTGGACCGGTTGTAGACCGGCAAAGGAATACACGCAGAAATAACTTCCTGTGAACCCCCTATACGGGCAAAAATAGGCCTTCGAATAGTTACTTCCAAAACTGTCTATTCTTGATTTTCAACAATTTAACGCTCTATTAAGGATTCTTCGGTGGCTGGAAAGGAAGGTGCATCCGGAATTAGAGAATCAGACTAATGGGAATCGAAGGGTAAAGGTGGTGCCTACCTCGGGTTCACTCTGAACATCTACATCGATTTCGTGGATCTGGGCGATACTACGAACGATCGGCAACCCCAGGCCATAGCTCATGCCGTCTTCCGGACGGAAGCGCTTGAATCGGTCGAAGATGAACGGGAGTTGCTCCTCCCGGATCCCGACTCCGCTATCCTGGATGGTCAGCACGTAATGTTGTTCACCCGACCAGCCACGGATCGATATTCTGCCTCCGGGTTTATTGTATTTGATGGCGTTGGATACCAGGTTGAGCAACAAGGTATGCAACAGGGATCGGTTGCAGTTTCGCACGACGAAGGGATCGACCCATTCCTGAACTAATCGCAGGTCTTTTTCGTGCACGCGGTCTTCCAGTTCGGCGACGACGTCGGTCATCAATTCCTGCAGGTCGGCTTCTTCGTTTCGGAGATATTGGTCGTTATCGATCTTCGAGATGTACAACAGTGCCTTGACCACCCGCGTCAACCGCGACAAGGTCTTCTGGGATTCGACCATCTTGGCCTGTATCTCCTCGGGGACGTTGGGATCGTTGAGGATGTTCTCGACCCGGTTACGCAGGATGGATACCGGCGTCAGCAATTCGTGCGATACATTGGTGATGAATTCCCGCTCTGTCCGGAACGACTCCTGCACTTTCTGCATCATCTCGTCGATCGAACGGTCGAGGTAGTTGAATTCGTAGGTGTTGGTCTTGATGCTCACCGGCCGGTAACCGGTCGGGTGATTCATCTGTCGCAACTTCTCGTTGATGATGCGGTTGAACGGCCGCAGGATCAATTGGACAAAACCGATATCGAGAAAGATGGAGATCAGAACGACCACCAGCATCAAATCGACCGTGAAATTGCGAATGGTGTGGTTGAGCTGATCGATCGTGCTCATGCCTTCCCCGATCTGCAGTTGGTACAGCTGGTTGTCGTACAGGAACGCCTGACGCAGTACGCGGTGCTTGACCGCTTCGTTTTCGATCAACTGGGTGGTGTCCCGAAAACTCGGTTTACCGAAGTCCTTCGGATAAGCGGTGAGCGGAGAAATCGAGACGTATTCTTCTTTGAAGACCGAGTAGGAGTCGAAGCTGCAATCCTGATCGAGGGTGATCTCGTTCAAGCCGCCCTTTCCGATCATCATCATCATCTTGTCGCGGCGAGCCAACAGACGTTTGTCCATATGACGTAGCACGACACGTTCGATGATGAGCGGGATCACCAGGCCGATGGCCAAAATGATCAGCGCCTTCGAAATGGCGTTGTAGAGTGCGAGCTTGACCTGGAGTTTCACGGTAGGATCCTTGTCCGGCCGCAGCTCAAGGCATGTTCAACCGGTAACCGATGCCGCGGACGGTTTCGATGAAATCGGCATTGGCGTGCGCGGATAATTTCTTGCGCAGGTTCTTGATGTGTACGTCGATATAATTCGATTCGTAGTCTTCTTCCAGGATGTCGCCCCAGATATGTTCCGTCAACTGCACCCGGGTGATGACCCGGTTCTTGTGCAGGGCCATGTAATGGAGGATGTCGAATTCCTTCTTGGTGAGGTTGACCGTATCCTTGCCGAACAAGAGCGTCCGGTTCTGGATGTCCATCACGAAATCGTGGATCGGGATGGTGTTGTTCTTAAGTCCGTGCTTTCTGCGCAGGATCGCCTGCATCCGGGCCTGCAATTCGAGCAACGAAAAAGGCTTAGCCAGATAATCATCGGCGCCGAGGTCAAGTCCGGTGATCTTGTCGTCGATGGAACCGCGGGCGGTGATGAGAATGAAAGCGGCATCTTTTCCGCCTTCCTTGGCTTCTTTTAGAAGCTGAAAACCGCTGGTATCCGGCAGTCCGACATCGAGCAGGATGAAGTCATACGAGTTGACGAAGATTTTTTCCGATGCGCTTTTGCCGCTGAATGCCACATCGCAATGATATCCTTGCTTGGAAAGGAAGATCTCGATCTCGTGTGAAAGCTGGCGTTCGTCTTCTACGATCAGTACGTTCATTGTAAGTGTTCAGAGTGCGTCAAGACAGTCGAGGATCGTGGTACAGGCCCGCTCGATGCCGCTTTCATCCAGGATGAGCGGAGGAGCGATCCGAAGACAATCCGGAGCAAACAGGAACCAATCGGATATGATTCCATGTGCGGCAAGTTCCGGAATGAGACGCTGTACCAGGGTTTCGCTGCCGAGATCCAAAGCTAACAATAATCCCTCGCCTCGAATTTGAAGAATACGTGAATGTTTTAACCGCTTCATGAACTGTTCACCGGCAACACGGGCGCGCTGGTGGAGTTGATCCTCGCGCGTGACTTGCAATCCCGCCAGCGCGGCAGCGCAGGAAAGCGGATGACCACCAAACGTGGTGATGTGCCCCAGTACCGGATCATGCGCCAGTGTTCGCATGAGTTGCGGTGAAGCGAGAAAGGCGGCCAACGGCAAGCCAGCGCCGAACGCCTTACCCAGGATCAGGACATCCGGAACAATTCCTTCCGCTTCAAACCGGAAGAGAGTTCCGGTTCGTCCCATGCCGGTTTGGATCTCGTCGAGCAGGAGCAGGGTGCCGGTCTCGTCACAACGTTTTCGGACAGCTTGCAGATAGCCCGGGTCAGGGACACGAACCCCGGCTTCAGCCTGGATGGGTTCAAGGATGACGGCTGCGGTCCGTTCACTGATGTTCGACAGCGCGACCAGATCGTTGAACGGTAACTGGCGAACGTCGGGAAGCAAAGGACGGAATGCACGTTTCTGCCATTCGGCGCCACCGATACTCAGGGCGCCATGTGTACTGCCGTGGTAACTTTTTTCAAACGAAACCAGCTCCGTTCGTCCGGTGGCTCGCTTGGCCAGTTTCAACGCGCCCTCCACCGCTTCGGACCCGGAGTTGGTGAAGTAGCAACTGCCCAGTGATGCCGGAAGCAGGCTGGTCAGTTCGCTCGCCAGTTCAACCTGCGGTGACAGGATAAACTCTCCATACACCATGACATGCAGGAAACGATCCGCCTGGCGGTGGATCGCTTCGCGGACACGCGGATGCCCGTGCCCAAGACTGCTGACCGAAATGCCGGAAATCAGGTCCAGGTAGCGGCGTCCGTCAGGATCAATCAGCTCGCATCCTTCCGCATGGGAAAATACCAAGCCGGGCGGCAGCAGACTCGTCTGTGCCACATGACGGAAAAACGCTTCGCGAAGGGTGGAAGGTGCCGGATTGTCCACTTCGCCCGTTAAAGGACGGTAGCCAGTGCTTCCAGCAATTCGGCTTCACTGCATTCGATGTCCTTGCGCTTTTGAAAGAAGTGTTGGCGAAGCAGGAGTCCGCGAACAGTAACACGGGTGGTCTGTCCTTCAACTTCTTCTACGATCAGGTCCATCTTCAGGCTGGGCTTGCTGAGCGAAAAGGAACTTTCCGCGCAAATGCTGCCGCGCAACATGTCGATGCTGGTAACGCGCATGCCAAGGCGGTTCAGGGCGCCACGGGTGCGACGAAACACTTTTTCGTACGGGTACTGGAAAACCGAAGTTCTCATGGTGTGATGAGTTAAGTAAGTAAGGTGATAAGTACAGGTTGATGTCGTTCACCGTCGCACATCACTGCCCGGATGGCGAGTGCGCACAGATGCAAACGGTGAAAGGGGAGTGTGTGATTCCTGAACAAATATAGTCGTGGGGAACTCATCTATCAACAGGCAATTGTGAATTTCGCTCGTTTTTAGATGGGTGTTGGTAAGTCAGGTTACTGATAAGCCTTCGGTTAAGTTGATTTTTTCCATCCGAATGACAGGAAATCACGCTAAAAGGCAACTTCAGATGGGTGGTTGATGTTTAACTTTGATAAAATAAGTTGAAATGATCCGTAATCTTTCGAGTTTTCTGACGACGGTGTTCATCGTTCTCTCGGTCTTGAGTTCCAGAGCACAGGTTCCCGAAGCAAAACTGAATCTGGGCCTTGCCCGAAAAGTCGCGACAGCCGAACGTTCTGCCACGATCACGGTTTTGGTCAAAGGTGACCCCGCAGCTATTCGAACCTACACAGAGACCCACGGTGGTCACTTTAAGAATTCAGCCGGCGACATTGCCTGGATCGAAACTCCGTTGAACTCCATTGCCGGGCTCACCCGGCTTTCAGCCGTGAAACGGATCGAAGCCTACTCCGGAAGGATGCGTACGATGAACGATACCATGCGGTACCTGTGCAGGGTCGACGAAGTACATCAGGGAATTTCCCCCTTGTCGCAGGCGTATGACGGATCCGGCGTGATCATCGGCTACATCGATTCAGGAATAGACCTTGCGCATCCCGATTTCCAGGATAGCCTCGGATTGTCGCGCGTATTGTGGCTGTGGGATACGAAGTTGCCGGTCAGTTCGAACACGCCGCAACCCTATGGCTACGGACAGGAATGGGACAAAGCCGGCATCGAAGCGGGATTGGCCACCGCCCACACCGGACAGGATGAATATGGTCACGGTTGCTATGTGGCCGGTATCGGATCCGGTGACGGTTCGTCGGTCGGGCATTTCCAGGGTGTAGCCCCGAAGAGTGACATCATTGTTGTCAACTATGACTTCACTGCCCAGGACACCTTGCCGCGCGTTGCGCATGCTGTTGAGTATATCTTCGATAAGGCAGCGCTGTTGGGAAAACCCTGCGTGATCAATGCATCGCTGGGCGATTACTACGGTTCACACGACGGTCGTGATCTCCAGTCGCAATACATCCGCAACCTCATCATCGCGCAACCTGGACGAGCGCTGGTTGCCGCCGCCGGGAATGTGGGTATTGTTTATCCGTTTCATGTGGGTACAACAACAACGGCAGGCGACACGTCCTTTTCCTGGTTCAAATACAACAGCGGGATCCCGGGTGCTTATTGCCAGATCTTCGCGGATACGGCCGATTTCAACAACATATCTTTCGCGATCGGAGCCGATAAGGTCACGCCTGATTTTTCCTTCCGTGGACGTACCGCTTTCCGGAACATCCAGAATACACTTGGACTGGTCAACCTGAATCTGGTCAATGGCGGTAATCGAATTGGCCGGATCCAGCTTTATGGTTCCGAGAGCGATGGAGTCTATTCCCTCGAAGTCTATGTGATCCCGGATTCAACGACATACCATTGGCGTTTTGAAACAACCGGTAACGGACATTTTGATTCCTGGACCTTCGATTGGGTGTTCCAGAATCTTCCGGCTCCCGGAGTATTTCCGGATATCGTCAATTACAATCCGCCCGATACTAACCAGTCGATCGTGAGTGGCTTTGCCTGCCTGGATGAGGTACTGACCGTCGGCAACTACTACAATACCGATCGCCACATCGACTACAACGGTACCTTGCAGGTTTCTCCCGGTGACCGCCCGCGGCAATTAGCCGAGAATAGCAGCCGCGGACCAACGCGCGACGGCAGGATCAAACCGGATATCTGTGCTCCCGGTCATCATATCCTTTCAACCGGAGTGACTACCCTGATTCCCGGGATGATCGCGGCTCAGCCCTGGAAGGTCGCTCCAGGCGGCTATCATGTGACGGGAGGCGGTACCTCTGCTTCAGCTCCCGTGGTTGCCGGTGTTGCAGCGCTTTACCTCCAAAAAAATCCGGGAGCTACTTATCAGGATATCAAAGACGCGATCCTGGGTTGTGCCATGACCGACTCACTGACCTGGGGGCCCTATCCGAATGCGGCCTGGGGCTTTGGAAAGGTGGATGCCTTCGGCGTAATGACCGCTTGTGGCGCAGTGGGATTGTCGGATGAACCGACACCTGACAATGCATTGCTGGTTTATCCTAATCCTGCCGATGGATTTGTGACCGTTCAAATCGCCGATCCTTCCTACGCCGGCAAAGGGCGCATTCGGATCTTCGACATTTCCGGAAGGCTCGTCCTGGAGCCCGCAATGGTGCAGGGTGTTTTCAAATTTTCGACCGAAAACTTCCCGTCAGGTTCCTACCTGATCCAATTCACCGATGATGCAGGTAACACCAGCCGCCAGCCACTGATCATCCGGCACTGATCATTCCGGGAACACCAATTCGAATACACCGGGCCCGCCTGCGTTCGTAAGAACCGGCGGGCCCGATCGTTCTATACAACCGGAACTCGTATTTTTGGCACGTGAGTAATCCTCGTTTTCCTGCCCGGCTTCTGGATCCGGTTCGTTCCCTGTTGAAGGTGCCGTCAAAAATTGTCATTACCACCCACCACCGTCCGGATGGTGATGCCATGGGATCCTCCTTAGGATTGTATCATTGGTTGTTATCCCAGGGGCACACCGTTCGGGTCGTCGCCCCCAGCGATTATCCGGATTTCCTGCAATGGTTGCCCGGTAATGATCAGGTCCTGCAATTCACCCGTGAGCCGGAACAGTGCATCGAACATTTCAATGCTGCAGCGATCATCTTTTGCCTCGACTTCAACTGGATGAGCCGGGTGGAACAAATGGAACCCGTTCTCCGCGGAGCCGCTGCGGTGAAAGTACTGATCGATCATCACCTGGATCCGGAGCCCGCCTTCGATCACATTTTCTCCTATCCGGAGGCTTGCAGCACGTCGGAACTCATCTATCAGTTCATCGTCAGTTTGGGCGGACGTGATCAGGTTTCCAAAGCATCCGCCGAATGCCTCTATTGCGGAATCATGACCGACACCAATTCGTTCCGCTACGAGTCGATGCGCTCCGATACCCACCGGATCATCGCCGACCTGATGGATGCCGGAGCGGTCAACTACCGGATCCACGAGCTGGTCTATGATAATTTCACCGAGAACCGCCTGCGCCTGATGGGGTACGTTCTCAAGGATAAATTGACCGTCCTCCATGAATACCGCACGGCCTACATAGCGCTCAGCGCCGAAGAACATGCCATGTTCAATTTCCGAACCGGCGATACGGAAGGACTGGTGAATTACGCGCTGAGCATTCAGGGTATTCGTATGGCCGCCTTTTTCGCCGAGCGGGAGGGAATGATCAAGATCTCTTTCCGCTCGAAGGACACATTCTCGGTGAAGGAACTCGCTTCCGCCCATTTCAACGGTGGCGGACACCGCAACGCTTCCGGCGGACGATCCGATCTCTCCTTGCAATCCACGGTCGAAAAGTTCCTGGCCTTATTGCCCCTTTACCAGGCAAAATTGCTGTCCGAGTAATGAACAAGAGACTACTAATACTCGCAGGTGTGCTTGCCGGATTGATGGCCTGCCGACAAGAACAGCATCGCCAGCCAGCGGAGGCTGAATTGAAGAAGCGGATGGAAAATGTCAACCGCATACTCGTGGAAGATGAGTCGAAAACCATTACCGATTTCATAACCCGCCATCAGTTTCGGATGAAAGACACCGGTACAGGATTACGGTACGAAGTCATCCGCGAAGGGACCGGACCGGTTCCCGGTCCGAAAGACGAAGTCACCATCGTTTATTCACTTTACACACTTGATGGCACTCAGGTCTATCCTGCGGATACCCTGCATCCGCACGTCTTTCGCCTGGGTGCTGCTCAACACCTGAAAGGCGTAGAAGAAGCGGTTCAATTGGTGAAAGAAGGTTCACGCGTTCGGTTGGTATTGCCCAGCCACCTCGCCTTCGGTATGTTGGGCGATCAGGATAAGATCCCCGGTGCCACACCGGTTTACCTGGATCTCGAGTTAAAGAAAGTCAACCCATGAACAATAAGTACACGATATGCTTCGCCCTCGTGCTGATCTTTCTGGCAAGCTGCCAGCGGAATGGTACGGAAAAGAAGACCGCCAGCGGTTTTACGTATCGGGTTTACAAGAACATAGACGGCCCGAAGCCCAAAGTCGGTGACTATGTGACCATTCACCTCGTCAATCGTACGGCGGACGATAGCATCCTCTTTGATTCAAGAAAAGCCGGACAGCCCATGCGGTTCCGGTTGGAGCGAATTCCGTTCGAAGGATCATTCGAAAAAGGTCTGACCTACATCTCGCCCGGCGACAGCGCTACTTTTTATGTGCCGGCTGATTCCTTGTACGATTACCTGTATATACGAAAGGGTATCCAGGTAGAGCAGGAGAAGACGAGCTTCCGGAAAGGATCCATGATCCGGTTTGATATCAGCTTGCTGCGCGTCGAGGATTATGTGACGGCGGAGCAGGAAATGTTGCAACGTGCTTCCGAAATGGAAAAGAAAGAACGGGAGTCCTTGGCCGGTTATGTACAGGCTCAGCGCCTCGATTCACTCCGGCAGCCGGAAGGCTACTGGCTGCAACAGGTGGAGGCAGGAAAAGGGGAGAAACTGGATTCGGGTAATGTCGTCGTCGTCGAATACACCGGCTACAAACTCGATGGTACGGTCGTAGACGACAGCCGTAATTCAGGAAAAGCCTATCGCTTCCTGCCGGGCGCCCGACAAGTAGTACCCGGTTGGGAACTGGCCGTGAAGGGGAAACGCGTCGGCGACCGATTGAAAATTGTATTGCCTTCTTCTTTGGCTTACGGAGCGGAAGGATTCAGCGACCCCAGAACGGGTACCTACCTGATTGAACCGTACACGCCCCTGGTGTTCGACATCAGGATCCTTGCACAAGAGCCGGTAGAAGTAAGTGCAGGAAAGTAACCGTCCACTGTTTGGATTTACGCACCAAGGATGAAGACACAGGGACGTTTATGTAAACCCGGTTTCTTCTTTTTCCAATCGGCAAGGCTGCTTGTCTGAACGAGCTCTTGTTCGGTTTCCAGGTCCACGGCAATGCACAAAAGCAGGCTCGGGTCACACGTGCGCAAGATGTCGTCGAACAACGCGTCGTTTCGGTAAGGCGTTTCGATAAACAGTTGTGTGGTACCGTTCCTCCGGACTTCTTTTTCCAATTCAATCAATCGCTGTCTTCTAGCGGCATGATCTCGCGGCAGATAACCATGAAAGCGGAACGACTGTCCGTTCAAGCCCGATGCCATGAGCGCCAGGAACAAACTGGAGGATCCGGCAATGGGATGCACCCGGATTCCTTTTTGCTGGGCCAGACGCACCAGGGCTGCACCGGGATCAGCGATGCCGGGCAGTCCCGCTTCGCTGATGATGCCGCAATCATGCCCGTCAAGGACTGGACGAAGCAGGGGAGCGACCGATTCCGGAAGTGTATGCTCGTTCAATTCTGCTATCACGATTTCCTGCAGCGGCATCGGATGCTGGATCGCCTTTAGAAAACTGCGAGCCGATTTCGCGTCTTCGGCCACGAAGTATTTGAGTCGACAGGTCACATCCAGCGAACGCTGACTGAGCAGTCGCTGGTCGCGATCGCCAAGAAAAGTTGGTAAAAGGTAGAGTGATCCGGTCGACATGGTTGATCAAAGCGCTTCGGTCCCTGACCGTGCTTTTCGGATGAACGCGAGGCTGGCCCGTTCCAGCAGATCGTAAACGGAGTGGAAGCCGTCTTCGTCGCCGTACCAGGGATCCGGCACTTCCGCATCGCTCATCGGTTGGAGTTGGTGCAGGAATAGATCGACTTTCTGCCGGTCCTCCTCATTCCGTGCCAATGCGAGCACATTGCTGCGGTTGGATCGGTCCATAACAAAGATCCGGTCGAACCGATCGAAATCGTCGGCTGAAAACTGTCGCGCACGAAGCTGGGAAATATCAACACCGTATTGCTTTGCGGCACGGATGGCGCGTTTATCTGGCGCTTCGCCAACATGCCAGCCACCGGTTCCCGCGCTGTCGACGGTAATCGACCATCCCTGCTCTTCGGCGTGGTGACGCAGAATGCCTTCCGCCATCGGCGAGCGGCAGATGTTGCCCAGGCAGACCATCAGAACTTTCATAGGACAGAACCTGAATTAAGGGATCCGGTAATGGGCCTTGCCCCGAACGACGGCTACCGGTTTTCCGGTGAACTGCCTGCCGATGTAAGGCGTGTTCCGTGAACGCGACCGAAGATGATCGGCCTGCAGGCTCCAGGTATCGTCCGGTGCGTAAACGGTCAGCTCCGCTTCTGCGCCGACTTCGATCCGTGGTAGCTCCAGTCCAAGAACTTTTCGTGGCGCGATGGCGAATGCGTCGATCAGACGATCCAACGGTACCTTGTCCTTCGTTGCCGTTCGGGCGACGCCAAAGGCGGATTCGAGTCCGATCATGCCATAAGCTGCAAGCGAAAATTCCAGTTGCTTGTGTTCGATGTCTTCCGGCCTGTGATTGGAAGCGACGGCATCCAGGGTTCCATCCGAAAGTCCTTCGATCAGGGCCTGCCGGTCGTCTTCGCCGCGCAACGGTGGTTTCACTTTGTAGTGGCTGTCGAAACGTTCCAGGACGGAATCATTGTCGAGCAGGCTGTATGCGGCGACATCAGCGGTTACCGGTAGTCCGCGCTTCTTGGCGGCACGGATGAGCGCGACACCGGCTCTTGAACTGATCGTGGAAAAGTGGAGGGGAGTGCCGGTGTATTCGACCAGTTGGAGATCGCGTGCGATCATCACCGCTTCGGCGATGGCGGGCATTCCTTTCATGCCGGAAAGCGTTGCCGGTACGCCTTCGTTGACCTGGCCAAGGGATCCAAGGAAAGCATCTTCGGGATACACCATCAGTCGACCGCCGAAGTTGCGCACGTAGTCGAGTGCGCGGGTCATCAGCCCGGTATCGCCAACCGGTCGCTGGTCGTCGGTAAAGACACGCGCGCCGGCCTGATACATATCGTACAATTCCGCGAGTTCTTTCCCTTGTCGTCCTGCCGAGATACAACCCGCCACTTCCAGTGCAACCAGGTGTTGGGCTGCGCGGTTTCGGGCGAAGGCCAGCCCGCTCGGATGTTCGATCGGCGGATTGGTCGAGGGCATCAGCAAGACCCGGCTAAAGCCGCCTTGCTGCGCTGCATTCAACCCGTCCTGAATGGTTTCCTTTTGTTCGTCGCCCGGTTCCCGGAAATGCACGTGCAGATCGAACCATCCGGGCGATACTTCCCAGCCTTTGCCGGTGAGTACCTCACCGCGTCGCTGGGTTCCCGCTGCAGCAATTTCTGTGATGCGACCATCGGCGATGACGATATCGCGTTGGCTTCCGTTGAGGGGCGAGCCCGGTAGTCGGATACAGACGTTGCTGAGCGTGAGTTCCATGTCGGAGGTTTAGGTTCGAATGAGACGGATCAGAGCGACTTCGATGGCCAGGAACAGTAAGGCCAGCAGGATGCAGTACTTCCAGAGCTGGATGCCGTCCTGGGCTCGGGTGATGGCGTGTGTAAGATCGGGCGATTGACTATCGACCACATCGGCCGGTATTTGCAGTCCGCGAACGACCTCGTCGATCTCGGTTGGACGAAGATCCGATTCCTTGCGGTCGTAGTTGAAGGAGACCGGACGCAATAACTGTTTGTTCACCTGCAGTTGATACGTGCCGGCTTGACGGACCTGATCGTGGACGTACACCGTACCACCCGATTCATTTTGTCGGAATTCCGGCAGGATATCGAAACCGTCGGATGGTCGGACCAGGTGATACACCTGTTCTCCCGGAAGTAAGGTGTCGCCGGAAGAAAAGCCTGCTCCTTGTCCGATCACGACCGGCGGGTCGATCTCCGATGATCCGCTGAGCGCCATTTTCAACATGACCGGAACAAACAAGGCATGTTGCGGAAAACTGGTGTATTGTGGATCAAGTGGGGAAGCGAGCACCAGCACCTGCCCGGTTCCGAATGGGAAGCGCTGCAGAAACGGACTCCCGTTCTCCAGCCGCATCAGCACATCGCTTCGACGGTTGGAAGCAGCGCTCAGGTTGAAATAGCCATTGACCAGCGGCAGGTCCGGGTTCTCCGGGAGTGCTTTGCCTTTTTCGAAGACATCCCGGAAGAGCGGATCGTTCGTTTCGACTTTCCCGACCCGTGTGGCTTGTTCTACCAATGTGCCGGGAAAAGGCAGGTCAAACCGTTGCGCGAGGGATTGATAAGCTTCCCGGTTGGGAGCTGCCGGTGGAAGCAACATCAGCTTGCCCCCTTTACGTACGTAACGCTCGAGTTCCTGAAGGAGCCCGGAAGATGGAGCTTCCACCTGGTTCAGGATCACCAGGGGCGGTGTCGTGAGCGCATTGTAGTCGGCTTGCCCGACCGGCATCGAACGATACCGGAAATAAGGATCCCGACCGAACAGGGCATCCAGGTAAGGACTCGCGCCTGTGCTGCCGTTGATGGCAACGATGGGAACATCCGTTCGAACACGGAAGGTGAAGTGAAAGGTATCGTCGAAGGTGACCGGGTAATCCGTCAGGCTCACGATCGCTTCCTGCCAGCCCGGATTTTGGATTGTGAAGGCCAGGCGGACTTCCTGTTGCGCGCCGGCTTCCAGCGGAACGCTGGCGAGTGCCTTTTGATAACCGTTGATGGTAAGCCGGACCGGAATGTTCTCCAGCGATTTTTCGCCGCTGTTGCGCAGGCTCACGATCAGTTCATTGGGACTGCCCAGTTGCACCACCGGCGACTCGAGGTAACAGGTGTCGATGAACACATTCGACGTCGCGTTCGCCTTCAGGGCGAGCAGGTGGACCTTCACACTGGAATCGGCCGGGGCGGAAGCCATATCGGCGATGCGTCGCTGGAAATCCGATAACAGGTAAGCGTCGAAGGAAACACTGGCCGGCAACTTACCTGATTTGAGTCCGTCGCGTGCCCGCAGCAGGACCTCACCGGCGGTGCGTGCAGCCGGTCCGGCCTGTACCGCGTCGATCCATTGCAGGGCTTCGTCCCGGTTGACCAGGTGCTGGTGCCGGGCTTCGAAATCGTTGGTGACCAGCAGGAATTTGTCGGAAGGTGAGAAGGCCAGGGCGATTTCACGCGCTTTCTTCCTGGCTTCATCGAGCAAGGTTCCGTAACTACCCTGGGCCTCCATGCTGAAGGAGTTGTCGATCCAGATGGCTACCCGGCGTTCAGCCGCACGTTTGGCGGCGGAACTGGCCGGCAGGTAGGGCTGGGCAAAGGCGAGGACCAGGAACGTAACGGCCAGCAGGCGGGAAGCCAGGATGAGCAGGTTACGCAGGCGGGACCGGTTCTGGGTGTCCTGCCGGATCTCCTGCAGGAAACGGACGTTGGTGAACAACACCTTCTTGTAACGCCGGAAATTGAAGAGGTGAACCAGGATCGGAATCGCCAGGGCGAAAAAGGCGAAGAGGAACTGCGGGTTCAAAAACTGCATTGCGTCAAAGATACGCAATCAGAAGCGTTCGAATACGCCCAGCCCGAACAGGGCATAGTCGTACTTCACGGGATCCTCCGGGCACAGTTTCCGCAGGGCGGCGGTCAGTTCTTCGGCGGCCTGCCAGTCGTTGGATTTGCGTTTCAACAGGCCGAGTTTCCGGCCAACCCGGGCCGAATGGACGTCGAGCGGGCAGATCAGCGAAGCGGGTTGCAGTTGTTTCCAGATACCGAAGTCCACACCGCGCTCGTCGTGGCGCACCATCCAGCGCAGGAACATGTTGATCCGCTTGGCGGCGGAGCCTTTGACCGGATCAGAGAAATGTTTGTGGGAGCGGGCGGGTCCGGGCTCTTCGAAAAAGCGCCGGCGGGCGCTGCTGATGGTGTCGCGCAGCGGAGCATCGGGGCAGGCCGGGGTAAATAGACCCTGGAGCCCATCGTTTTCGCGATAGGCCCGTTGCAGGGCGCGGAGAAAGTAGAGGCAATCGTCCGGGTGGAAGGTTCGGTGGACAAAACCCCGGAACGGTTTCAGGTCCTTTTCTGAAAAACCCCGCACGAAAGCGGCGGGTGAGTCGTCCATCCAGCCAAGCAGGCGGGAGGCATTCTTCAGGATCACCGGTCGTTGTCCCCAGGCGATGGTCGCGGCCAGGAAACCGGCGATTTCGATATCTTCTTTGTTGCGGTAACGATGCGGTATGGAAACGGGATCGGTTTCGATGAAACCCGGCCGGTTATACCGGTCGGTCATATCGTCCAGAAAGTTCCGTAACTCCGCCGCCGACAGTCGTGCCATCGACGGCGAAGCTACTGCGTTGCCCTCAATGGAGGAGACGGACGAGAGCGAGGGCGACGCAGAGCAGCAGCACTAGATCCACCAATACGTACTTGAAGCGGGACATGACGGTTTGGATTGAGGGTTAGGACTTACTGCCGGACCAGGTTCCCGACAACCAATAAGCGGGAGACCTTTTTTCGTGGCTTTTGTTTGGATCGATATAGTTGGGGTTTAGAAGTGGCGCTTGCGGCGGCGATCCGTGCCGTGCACGATCGCGTGGGCGAAATACATCTGTTCGAGCAGTTCCTTTTCCTGGTCGCGCAGTACGTCCGGCTTCTTGTCCTGTCCGTGCTGGGAACCGTGCGCGTCCTTGTGCGCTTCGTGGGGTTTACGGAATTCGGTGAACATGGTATTGTGGTTTTGATTTTGTCAGAAGACGAAGTCCTTGAGCTGGTACACATCGAGCGGCTTCTGCAGGAAGCGCACGACGCTGGGGTGCATCAGGGCTTTGTGTTTGTCGGTGGTATCGGTTGAGGAGGTGACGATTACGATTTTGCACTTGCTGCGAACGAAATCGGGCAGCTCCGAAAACCGGCGGATGAACTCGAAACCGTTCATTTCCGGCATGTTCAGGTCCAGGAAGATCAGCTCCGGCACTTCCGTAAGCCGCTGTACCTTTTGCAAGTCCTCCAGCACCTTAACCGGGCTGTATTCCTTGCGGATCTTTTGCGATACCGATACCGCGTTCAGTATCGTTTCGTTGATGAAGAGGTCCACATCGCTGTCGTCGATCAGGACGACCTCCCGGAACCTCGGCTGAGGCCTTGTCTCCGGCAAGACCTCGATCGGTTGGATTTTTTTAGCAGTCATGTCAGGTGCTTCAAGTAAGTACCCAAAAGTACCCCCGCACCCTGCCGACAAAAAGGGACAAAACGCAAATAAATAGACATCCATCCACCCTCCCGGGGCAGACGGATGTCTTTATTTTTGCGAAAATTTAGCTGTTTATGGAATCTGTCATAATCCGGCATCAAGCCGTCAATCGTCCACTCCTTTCTTTTAAATGTTTGGAAATCAATCTTTTAACCATGTAAGCCAAAAAAAGACTCATCAGTTGCTTTTTTTAGACATTCGTTTTTCTCACTTTTCGAGAAGTGGATCTACCTGATCGGTTACGATAATGTCCTCTTTCGCATTCGGGTCCCCGAATACGGCAACGGACTGTAAAGCAGCATCACCGCCGAGATCATGGTAATTGGCATTGGAGCTGATCTTGGAGTAGATCTCGGCATTGATGGAAATCGGTTTCCCGGAGTTATCCGGACTTAACCCAAAGAGGGCGAGAATAGAAAGCAATAATTCCAGCATGTTGGGAATGTTTTGGGGGTTGTATCCGCAAACTATTCCCGAATGAGAGTAACGGTTATCACAACCATATTGATCTCTTACACTGTAAGAAATTCACTCAAATCGAGTTAACTCATGAACCCGCTGAGTTCATTAAAATCAATGCTTCTAAAGCTTAAGAGGGAGGAGATAAAGTCTCTGGTCCTTTTTTTAAATTTTCAATTACCCAACCCAAAGGAAGATTCAAAAAGTTCTCAGCTTGTAAAAATGATCCTTGATGACCCCAACTATTCATCATTGGATTTGCAAAGAGCAATCTACGGTCATGCGAATAAAGTTGCGTTTTACAAGCTGGTTTCGAGACTAAAGCAGAAGGTTCTAGAAGTTATGTTGTTCGATCAACACTTAGAGGGAGAAGCATACAGCCCTCGAAACAGGATGATCTATACCCTTAGAAAGAGATTGTTAGAAGTCGATATCCTATTCAATCGAGGCATTGTTGATGAAGTAGAAAGTAGGTTGAATGACTTAAAGAAGGATGCGAGGAAGTATGAACTTTATGATGTATTGTTTCAAAGTAATGTTGTTTTAAGGAGATATTTCATCACGAGGAAACGCACTAAGTCTCTTGAAAACATCTCCAATGAGATTGCTTTTTACAAAAAAACTGAATTTTTATTTGATCAAGCTGGAAGTGAGTTTAACAGAATGATGAATAAAATCAATTTTTCATTTACCAGCGAGGAGTATTCGGAAGAGCTAACTGTCTTAGTTGATAACTTAAGCCAGTGGTTTCAGGAAACGGACTCACCTACTATTGGATACTATTACTTACTCTTGAAATTGGAGTTATTGCAATCAACTAGTAATTATGATCAAGCCGAGAAAGTACTTGACCAATTACATCGCTTACTTTCTCTTCATCCTGGGTTTACAACCTCATCTCGCCAAGGAACATATTTATTGAATAGGGCGAATAACTACATTTACCTAAGCAATTTTGAAGAGTCTGTACATTATGTTAATCAGGCCATCTTAGAGTTTAATGGCTATGCCTTAAATATAGTTCTTTCGGAAGAAGTTCTCTTTTATGCAAAGTACTATTTAAATGATTATAAAGAATGTCGTGATATACTTGAGCGGGTAAAAAAGAGATTTAGATCTATCGATGAAACAGTAGTTAATCGGTTTAGATATTATCAAGCTACATTATATTTTCAAGATGGCAATTATGAAAAGGCTTTGGGCGAGTTGTCTTCTTTGCCGGAGATAGCGAGAGATAAAGAGGGATGGAATGTAGCACGAAAAGTCTTGCAAGTTCTCTGTCTTATCGAAAAAGAAGATTTTGATTCTGTTGATCTCAGTGTTTTTAGTTTACAAAAGTACCTTAAACGGATACAGCGTCAAAAGCACTTGAATCCAAGGTATCTTGTTATTATTAGAATACTTGTGAAACTTATAAATGAAGGTTATGATTATAAAACTACATACGAAAAGAGAAAAAAGTACTTTCAGCTCCTCTCGAGTAAGACTGGCGAATACAAGTGGAAGATAAAATCACCAGAGCTGATTGTTTTTAACAAGTGGTTTGAAAGAAAATTAATGTCAAGTATCTGAATTTTTTGCTTATATTATCCATAATTTAATGTTTGATATTTCTAATAATTGTCCGCTACTTCGCCAAAAGATGCTTGAAAGAAATGTTGGCGCGAACATTAAGGTTACCATTGATTTTGTCTTTGTTTAATTTTCTATCTCTTAAAACTATTGATGGAAGTAATTGTATTGGTGTACCTTCTGACACGGTTTCTTTTTTAAATCAGTCTCGGATCTCTCTTTCCGGATCATATCAACAATCAAGTAGAGATAATGGAGACTCAAAAAGCGTGCTTTGTGTTTTTACTGATGGGCTCTTTTACAGAGAACTTGATTCTGTTCTTCGTGGTAATCTTTCACTTCAAATTAAAGGTAGACTGTTTTACATTCGTCAAGAAAATGCGACTTGGCGAAAGTCAGAAGATCTTTGGTCAAGTCAAATTGATTGGTTGAAAGGAAACTCAAATATACTCAAAACATCATTGATTATTCAATTGGAAAGTCCGTTACTTAATAAGTATGAGTCTAGTACGAAACTTAAAGAGGAAGGCTTATTCCTGCCATTTACCCTGCACTTTGCTTATGGGTGGACGTTATTGTCTAGATCCGGAAATTGGAGAGTTGACCTACTGATATCAGATTTTCGATATAGAAGGTATAGGACGGTAGGAGATGAGAAAGTTGGCCAGATAGCTGAGATGGGGGCGTATCTACAAACGAGCTATCGTCAGTGCTTTCTTAATAAGATTGTAGCCACATTTAATTTTAGTGGAGAGTTTTCTCACGCTATGTTGGATGGGTATGGTTATCAGTCTTCATTGAAAGTAGATTGGTTAGCATGGAAATTTCTTCGATTGTCAATTTTGTCAGACGCGAATAGAAGCCGAATTACAGGTCAATTTGAATGGACTGCATTGGCTATGGCCGGGTTTGGTTTTGATTGGAGCCGCTGACGGGCGTGGGGGTGTTCGATTTCTGTGTATCTTGACCTGGTTCGCTTGCGATTGAAGGAGGGGATTGGACTATTCTAAATCCGCCTCTCCTTTCTACGAGTTCGAAGAGGCTGGTAGGGCTAATATTGTGAATCTCACATAGTCGTAGAAAGTTCTTCATGGTGATGTTCTCCCCATTCTCCCATCTCCAATAGGCAGTTCTGTTTAGATCGAATTCATAGCTAAACTGTTCTGCTGATCGATAGCCCTTTTTAAGGCGTAGCACCCTGAAGGTTACGCCAAGATTGATCATGCACTCGCTTTTTTTGGATGGATTTTTCATCTTTTTTTTGTGAAAATTGCGAGCATTTGATCGGCAACTGATGGACAATATTCAACTTAGAATAGACAGGGTTTTGGTAGCGTATTGTGGATTGAAGTGGGCAAATGCCCAAAGAATTAGCCCCAGGGAGATTCCGACGGATTTTTTACATTGCAGAATAGACTAACTATTACATGTGAATGGTATGAGCCAGTACCAACGGGTGAAATCAATCATACATAGCTTAACTTCTGCTGAAGCGAAATATTTCGAGAAGCAGCTTGGAAAGAAGGACTCAAATATTCGATTGCTTTATAAAAGGATAAGATCGGATCATTCTGTATCGAAGATGGCATTATTGGAGGGTGGGGCAGATGTAAGAAATCGAATGAAGTTGAATGAGCTGATTGCAAGATTAGAATGGACCTTGTTGGAATATCTATCTGATTGGGATGTAATTCAGTTAAGCGGATACCATAAGAGGGCTAAGACATATTTTGTGCAGGTTAAATCCCTGTTACATTATGATATGTTGCAGTATAGGGGTTTGAGATTCGATTCGGTAGAGAAGCTAACCTCTATTCAAAAAAGATTAGAGTCAATTGAATCATTTGAACTTTTATACTTTATCTTACGAAGAAAGCACAGAGTCGTTTCTCAATATGGTACGAAGGCGGAGATTAGGAGAGGTGAGAAGGCTATTCAAGAATTGGAATTAGTGACTAATTTAGTGACACAATGTGAAATATTGAGAAATAGATTTCATGATGCTTCTTTGAAGAGTATTTCGAATCTGAAATTGATTAAAGAGATCGAATCTGTTATTGAAAGGATACAAGGACTGAAAAATATGAATCGATACCTTGCATTAAAGAGGTATCTTGAGTTTTTTAGAGGAATATATTCTTTTTATAGACATGACTTTGCCGGTGCGATGGTTTCATTTTATAATACTTATCGTATTAATAAAGAGAGAGAGGAATTATACCTAACCAGTTTTAACTCTACATCACTTGCTAACATGGCTCTATGCTTAGTAAGTTTGGGGCGTGTGGAATCAGCTAGAATTGTGATTAATAAGTTTCTTGACGATTTACGCTTACCACAAGATCAAGCGATCGGCTATTTTCTATTGGCGAAATTGAGCTATCAATATGAGCAAGGGGGTATTGAAAACTTTGTAAGGGGTAAGTTGATTGAACTATTAGAGCATCGATATATAAATGAAGCGCTGCGAATGAAGGCGAATATTCTCTTATGTATGGATGGAATTAAATCAGGTTTGGATTATTACCCGCTCGTTAATAAAGTTCTGGCTTACAACTATCGTAAGCTCAAATTGGATGATGAGATTGCTATTCGTATTCTTCAAATTCAATTGTATTTACAATATTACCCGAATAGCCATAGGATTGATAATGCGATAGAAAATTTGAGAAAAAAGGTGGCAAGATCAATTGGCCAGACTTTTAATGAGCCTAGATGGCGAACAATATCTTCATTGTTATCATTACTATCAAAGCGTGGATATGATTACAAAATTATACTAAAGTCTCGACAGAGTGAATTTCAAGCACTTTCCCTTAATAAAGAGACTAAGTGGATTGGCACCTCCCTCGAATTCCTCCCCTTCGAACACTGGTTCAAATGCATGGCGGAAGGGAAGCCCTATACGCATCCGCCATACTTGAAAGAAAAGAAGGTGGTGGACTATACCAAAGCGGACGCGCGAGTATCTTTGCGTTGATGTCGTTGGTTCATTTGCCGGAAGAGTACCTGAAGTTGGTTCGGGAAAGCGGTTGGCTGTTGCTGGATACCCGTTCACCTTCGGAGTACCGGCAGGCTCACATTCCCGGGGCGATCAACCTCCCGTTGCTCAACGACGAACGCCGGGCCGCCGTAGGCACTGCCTATAAGCAGCAAGGCCGGGACGCGGCTGTTTTGCTGGGGTTTGAGTTGGTGGGGCCTTCCTTCGCGGGCTTTGTCAAACAGGTCCGGGAATGGACTGAAAACCGCGAAATTTCGCTGTATTGCTGGAGGGGCGGCATGCGCTCGGGTATCATGGCCTGGGTGCTGGAACTGGCCGGGTACCGGGTGCACGTCCTCAAGGGCGGGTACAAGGCCTACCGGGCCCGGGTAAGGGAGCAACTGGCAACACCTTTGCCCCTGCGGGTCCTGGGCGGTCGTACCGGCAGCGGAAAGACCGAACTCCTCCAGGCCCTGGCAGCCGCCGGGGAGCAGGTCATCGACCTGGAAGCCCTCGCCAACCACAAGGGCTCGGCCTTCGGCGGGCTGGGTCAGGAGCCCCAGCCGTCCAACGAACAGTTCGAGAACCTCCTGGCCGAGCGTATCGGAAAGCTGGATCCCGCTCGCCGCGTCTGGATCGAGAACGAAAGCCGCACCATCGGCCGCGTCAAGTTACCCGACACCCTTTACGAAGCCATCCGCAACGCACCCGTCACCGAGCTGGTCGTACCCGACTCCGTGCGACGCGAACGCATCCTGCACGAATACGGAAGCTTTCCCGTCGAGCAACTCGCCGAGAAAACCGCCCAGCTCCAAAAACGCCTCGGCCTCGAACGCACCCGCACCGCCGTCACCGCCCTCCACGAAGGCCGCCTCCACGACTGGCTCGACTGCATCCTGCCGTACTACGACAAGACGTATGACTATGGTAATTCGTTGAGGGAGGAGGGGAGTCTTATAAAAGTCGTTTCTAAAACCAATGAATCCTATACGGACATTGCCAAACGTATTATTAGCATTTCATGAAGCAAAAGATGTTCGTGTTAGGTGCCGGCTCCTCGAAGGATATCTATGGTGATTTCTATTCGGGAGCTGAGCTCTTTCATATGGTTGTCCACTACTTTTTTCCTCAGCGTAAAAGCAATGGTATAGGGTATGTTTCTGACATGATGAATCAGATTAGTTCTAATGCTGTAGCAAATATATCGGACGATGAGCTCCTATTAATTCGAGAGAAACTGTGGGAGCGTGACGCGCATGATTATGTCCAAGTGATTAGAAAAAGTAGTCATGCTACTTACAGCATTGATAAATTTATTAAGGAAGATCTTGGCAAACTCCGAGACGATTTGCGTAAAAGAGCTACAATATGGATCAAAGCATCAATTACTCACCTTATTAAAGGAATGGAATATGCATACTTTGAGAGTGAAAAGAAGTTTTCTCAATATCAGAATTCATGGATTTATGGCTTAATAAAGCATGCAGAGGGTATAGGATTTGAAAATTTTTGCAGGAGGTTTTGTTTTGTAATTTTCAATTATGATAGATTGTTTGAGTGGTGCTTTATGAAATATTATCAAGGATCAGACTTCGACATGACCGCGCTGAGGGGAATCGTTCATCATCCATACGGTAGTCTGGGTGCGTTAGTAGATGTGCCATTTGATAAGAACAATAATGAGAGGGGTATCTTGCAGAAAGCTTTGGGATCTATGACTACGATGTATGAAAGAAGCGATTCAATAGATATTGATTTGTTCAATGAGTTTGCCGAGAGATTTGATCTTAGCCATATATTTTTTATGGGTTTTGGATATGATAAATTCAATCTTCGGTTCTTCGACAAGATTTTAAAGAATCCAGACATCTTGAAGTCAGGTACTGGCCGAAACTTAAGCGATGAACTCAAAGTTCTGCTTAATGGAAAGTCAATAGAAACTGTGGATATGTATTGTAGGATGTTCTATGATGGCTATATCAAGAAAGAACTTCACTACTATTAGATTTACCCCAATGGCATTTCAACATGATTCACAGAATCAATTGGATTAGTATTCTTGGCAACAATTTCTATACCTCGCATCTCGTCTCTTGTCCCTGCCTACGCTAAAGCATCGGCAGGCAAGCCTCGCACCCCGCACCTCGTCCCACGTCCCTCGTCCCACGTCCCTCGCCCCACGTCCCTGCCTACGCTAAAGCTTCGGCAGGCAAGCCTCGCACCTCATCCCTCGTCCCTCGCACCTCGTCCCCCGTCCCATGTCCCAATCTCCCCGTCTCACCCAACTCTCCCGCGGCTCCGGCTGTGGTTGTAAGATCGCGCCGGCTGTTTTACAGGAGATCCTGCACGGGCGTACCGCGCCGGAGCATTTTCCCGGTCTCTGGGTGGGCAACGACCGCAGCGACGACGCGGCGGTGCTCGATCTCGGCGACGGTCGCGGACTGGTCAGCACGGTCGATTTCTTCATGCCGATCGTGGACGATCCCTTCGACTTCGGTCGCATCGCCGCGGCGAATGCCCTGAGCGATGTGTACGCCATGGGCGGACAACCCGTCATGGCCCTGGCGATTCTCGGATTTCCGGTTGATAAGCTATCGCCGGCGGTAGCCGCCACCATGCTCGACGGCGCCCGTGCGATCTGCGAAGAGGCGGGCATCCCGCTCGCGGGCGGACATACCATCGACGCTCCAGAGCCGCTCTTCGGATTGTCGGTGAACGGGCTGGTCAGCCGCGATCACCTCCGCACCAACGGAGGCGCCAGACCGGGCGATCGTATCTACCTCACCAAGCCGCTGGGTACGGGCATCGTCGCCGCGGCCCTGAAGCGGGACAAGGCCGATCCGGCACACGTACGGGCGGCGGTCGATTCCATGACCCGACTTAACACGCTTGGCAGCCGGCTGGGAAAAGAGCCAGCCGTACACGCGCTCACCGATGTCACCGGCTTCGGACTACTCGGTCACCTGGCCGAGGTCTGCGAAAGCTCCGGCGTATCGGCAAGGATCGATTACCAGAACGTGCCACTCTTGCCGGGTGTAAAAACCTATATGGACCAGTTCATCTTTCCCGATAACACCTACCGCAACTGGAACAGCCTCGAAAAAAAAGTCAGCGGCATCAACGGCCCCGAGTTCATCGCGCTATGCGATCCGCAGACGAGTGGGGGATTACTGGTGACGATCGAGCCGGGTTATACGATTTCCGGCGACTTTGGCAGCGATTTATGGCAGATCGGCTTGGTCGTTGATCGCGCTGAAATGCTCGTCGAAGTACACTGAAGTGGTGAGAAGTTTAGTACCTTCCATGGCGAATCCGGTACTCATACGATGGTAATGTTTTTCCGCACATTGTTATTGTTGGTTTTTGCTTCCGGGCTTGTGCAGCAGTGCAAGGCTCAGTCATATTCCATTCCCGGCGCTCAAATCCAGCCCCAAATTGTTTTTCCGATATTTTTTGAAGACCGATTTGGTGGTAAAGATACGCTATATGCAGGTTGGGACCCCTCGGCGGACGAGTCATTTGATTCATCTGTTACTGCAGTTTTTGGTGTGCATCCTGTTGCTAGGGATACTTCCGGCTTATTCGCTTATTGGTTATCGGGTAGTACTTATTATAAAGCGAATGTTAGTGGATACGGCCTGGATAGTTCATTCCCACGAATATATCTAATCGCGATAGACAATTCCTGGTTCCCTCTTAAGATAAGTTGGGATAATACTGTATTGCATGATTTGAATATGCCCTTTGCCGATGTTTCTCCTGCCCCTTTGGCGCAAATACATTTTTATTCACTATCAACCGACTAAACTTCAAGGCAGGGATTTAGCTTGAGTTTTGTTTGTTTTTGGGCGTTTTTCAATCTTGGTTCAATGTACCCCTACCTATGTAAAGGTCAGGGATTGTTGAATGGATGTTTCCTTCTTTTTCAAGTAGGTTCTGTCGGTAGATCGTATGAGTTTGATGGCATCCACCACGCTTATGAGATGAATGCGCAAGATGGTTGCAATGGCCGAGAAGGCCTTTTTCGTATTGGCCATTTTCTGTAAAACTGTTAGCAGCAATTGTGCGATTAGCGTACACCAGATTTGCGTTCTAATCGCTGTTACGTTCTCCCCGTAGAAATAATGCAATTGAAAGTTTTGCTTCATTTTCTTGAAGAGTAACTCGATACCCCATCTTTTCTTGTAGACCAACGCCACCTCTTGTGCGCTGATGTCAAAGTTATTGGTGATGAAGACCAGCTCCCGCCCCCGCTCATCACGGTACTGCACCCGGCGAAGCAGCAGGGTTTGTTGACTGTTGTCGATCGCCTTGTATTGGATCACGATTACCTCTTCACCAAGAACCCCGGGCTCCCCTTTGGGTAGCAATTGTTGCGGAACAACTTCAGCTACCTGATAAATCGCATTCTCCTTCTGTCGCGTGACAAAGTAGATGTCCTGATTAGTCCATCGGGCAAATTGTTCATAGACGTTGTAGGCCTTGTCAAATACGACCATGCTGTGGGCGGGGAGTTGTAGGTTCTTAAGAAACAACCGGTCATGCTGACGGGCCTCGGTTATCTTAACGAACCTTGCAACGGATTGTACCGCATCAATCAGCATATGCACCTTGAGTCCGCCTTTCTTCCTGCCATCGCCTTTGGGGTTGCGCCCCACACCCTTTAAGATGTCTCCAAACAGTCCAATGGTCGTAGAGTCGACAATGAGTAACTCTTTGAACGTTAGGCCATATGTTCGGCTGTCCGACAAAAAAGAACTGTAACGCTTCACCAATTCATAGTAGAGTGCCTCGAAAAAGAGGCTGCTGCGATTGCGAAGCCCGTCTCCCGATGTGCTTTTAGCAGGTGCCTCTCTCAAGCCCAAGTGATTCAGCTTACCGCCCATACCGCGCAGTCCCTCACAAACTTCCCCCATAGAATCGCATCGGCTCAAGACCCCAAAGAGCATCGTCACCAGGTGAGTCCAACTATGAAACCGTTTGTAGTAACGATCCGAATCGAACTCATTTACCAGTTTGAAGAAAGCAGGTTTGTCTATTAGTCCCAGCAATTGAGACAAAATCGGCTGACCGACTAAATTTCTTTCCGTACTTTTGATCATGTCGTTATTTGTGGGCAAAACAAATGTACGACTTCAAAGTGGTGTGCCTTCGGGCACCCACTTTCACTGTTTTAGTCGGTTAGTAGTGATTTTTATTATACATTTCCTTTTACTTGGGCAACGGAGAATGGTTCACGCATTTTTCCGGTAGACACTGAAGACTTACTGTGTGATTCCGGTTGTTTCTTTAGGGATAGTTTGATTATTTACCCTCAGGCTGGCTATAACATCCAAACAAGTTCCGGATTTATCCTGTTGCGAATCGGCCCATGGACCAATGGTCTGCATCTCGGCGTGCCGGAGCTTGATGTTGATCTAAAGCAAAGCGTGATTGAAGATGAATTGTTCTTACAAGCCGGCAAGCCGATCCGCACGGTCAGTATTTACCAGGTAACCGGCGCGTTGGTGGTTAACCGAAGCAGGGTGGATGCGCCGGAATTCAGAACCAGCCTGCCTGCTGCAGGAGTCTGGTTTGTACAAGTTGCCGGAGATGATTGGGTGCGGACGCTCAAGGTGATACGGCAGTAAAGTTTACCCATACCACTTAACCGCCCTTTGCGATCCGCAGACGAGTGGGGGATTACTGGTGACGATCGAGCCGGGTTATGCGATTTCCGGCGACTTTGGCAGTGATTTATGGGAGATCGGCTTGGTCGTTGATCGCGCTGAAATGCTCGTCGAAATACATTGAAGTGGCGAGAAGTTTAGTACCTTCCATGGCGAATCCGGTACTCATACGATGGTAATGTTTTTCCGCACATTGTTATTGTTGGTTTTTGCTTCCGGGCTTGGGCAGCAGTGCAAGGCTCAGCCATATTCCATCCCCGGCGCTCAAATCCAACCCCAAATTGTTTTTCCAATATTTTTTGAAGACCGATTTGGTGGACGTGATACCATATATACAGGCTGGGATCCAACTGTGTTAAGTTCATTTGATTCGGCTACGACTTGGAAGTTTGGTGTTCAGCCTGTAATGCTCGATTCAAGCGGCTTATCTGGTTATTGGGAAGCGGGCGGAAAATACTTCAAGGTCAATGTTGGAAATATGGGATTCGGTAATCGTTTCCCTGCTGGGCCAGGAGTCATAGTATATAATTCTTTATTACCACTAACAATTAGTTGGGATACGCGGGTATTGCATGATCTGAACATGCCCTATCCGGATGTTTCACCTGCCCCACTTGCACAAATTCATTTTTCTTATTCCTATTCTTATTCATCTGCTACCGAGAATGGCACTTACTACCTGCAGTCGGGGTATGAAGAGTTATGTTGTGATTCCGGATGTATGTTTCGCGATAGCATTGTCATATCACCGGTTTTGGGTCATACCATACCCACTGAGAGCGGATACCTGATCATCACCATCGGCCCCTGGACCAACGGTGTACTTCCCGGCGTGCCGGAGCTTGATGTTGATCTAAAGCAAAGCGTGATTGAAGATGAATTGTTCTTACAAGCCGGCAAGCCGATCCGTACGGTCAGTATTTACCAGGTAACCGGCGCGTTGGTGGTTAACCGAAGCAGGGTGGATGCGCCGGAATTCAGAACCAGCCTGCCTGCTGCAGGAGTCTGGTTTGTACAAGTTGCCGGAGATGATTGGGTGCGGACGCTCAAGGTGATACGGCAGTAAACCTTGCCGATACCACTTTATCCGGTTGAAGGAGTAGCCGTTTCCGGCCGCCTGGTCGGCAAACAAGCGTACAGGCGAAAGATTTGAATTACTCCCGGATCCTCGCGAAACGACTCACCCGGTGTTCGTATGAGCTTTGCAAATGCAGGATGTACCAACCATCCGGCAAATCTCCCAGGTTGAGATGATACAATCCATCGCCTTTTCTTCGGATAGCGTTTGATAACAGCATTCGTCCGGAGAGATCGGTTACGGAAAGGATTCCGGTGAAAACTTGTTCGGGTAGTTGAACAAACAGCACATCCCGGGCAGGATTAGGAAATACTGTTAACAATTGTGCCGTGGCGGTCGGGTGAAGACGCGTCGGGTCTTCCAACGTCAGCGTGTAATCTTCGGTTTCACCACTGGCCATCTGCGTACAGGCGTCGATGGCGGAGTTCGGTGCGCTGGCCAGGCGGTTGCGCACCCGCATTTTGGTACGGCCGGGGATGATCCAGCCGGGCACGGTGATGGTCACCGAGTCGGCTACGTTGGGCGTGGCGCTGCGGCTGAGGTCGTACCATTCCGTTACATCGAACGTCCCGTTGCGGTCCCAGTCGATCCAAACCGATTCGTTCGCGTTGAAGCTGGATCGCACGGTCAGGGTGTAACTGGAGCCGGCCAGCAGGGTGGCCGTGTAGTTTCCGGTATCGGGATAATCGGTGTAGTACAAGCCGATGGTTCCCGTACAGCCGGAATTGTCGTTGATCAGCGGCGTTCCGGTGATCTTCACCAGGTCGATAAAGCCGTAGGAGCCAGGATCACAGTTGCCGCCCAGGTTGGTGGTACAATAGCAGAGCGTGGGTTCGTTCAGCTCGACCATCGCAGCCGTGGAGGCCGCGCTCTGTCCGTCGCAGGTGAGTACACAACGGAACCAGGTCGTCGCCAACAGGGTTTGGTTCCAGGCCGTGGAGATAGCGCCAACGATCGGACTCCAGTTGAGGTTGTCGGTGCTCGATTCCCATTGATAGGACTGACCGGGACCTGAACTGAAATTCTGCAGGGTCACTGTCACGAAATTGTTCGGGCAAACGGACACGGCGGAAGCGCTCGCGTTGCCGGCCACCGGCGGCGCGGTGCAGGGAGGCGGTGCGCCGAAACGGAACACCAGCCCGTCGGGGGGCAGTTCGCTCTGGTTGAGCGTCACGGTCGCGGAGTTCAGCACGCCGGAAACGGTGCCGGTCCAACCGCCCCCGCCCAGGCTCGCCCGGACGTTGAAGTCGTTGCTGTTCCCGCCGATCATGCCGACCTGCACGAAGGAGGAGTTGATGTTACAACTGTTCTGGCCGTATACGAACTCGATGTTGTTAGATCCTTCGTACAACCGGATCTGGAAGTTGAACACGTCGCCGACATTGCCGCGTTTGCGATAGTTGGTCCATTGCACAACCAGTACACGATCGGGCGCAGTTCCCAGCGTGGCGTATTCCAGTCGCGAGCCGTCCTGCGCCGCGAGGTTGCGCGCAAAGCCGGCGATGATGTTGCCGCCCGCGGTAGTCGAGAGAGGAAAGTAAGGGGCCGTATTGGACAAGTTCACCGAACCCGACCCGATGCCGATCCAGCCGTTCGCGCTGATCCCGAACACATCGCAATTACCTGCCGCGTAACCGAAGGTGAACCCGATCGGGATTCCCGGGCCACTGGTCAACGGACCACCCAGTGGTGAGGCGGTATCAACGAAGTATTGGTCATCGGTCAGTGAATCGCCGATCACCGTCCCGTTGATCGGGCTGTAGGTGGTGGAATCCTGAACGAACAGATAGGTCGAGACCTGAGCGCCGGCCTGCAGACCGGTCAGCAGCAACACGGCCAGTAACAGCCGCAAACGGGAAGTGATCATGTTGGGTGGGTGGTGGTTCCCACAAGTTGGCGAAAAGTTCCGGTCCCGGCAAGCCTTTTAGCGAGCTACGACCAGCTTTCCAGCTCCGCGCTTGGTGTTTCCATCGAGGATGCGGTAGAAATACATGCCTGCAGGTAAGGACTCCGTACGGACCAGCATGGGCCATTGGAGTATTGCGGTCGAAAGCACGATTCGGCCTTGCTGATCCAGCAATTCCAACCTGGAGGAAGGCGTTCTCTGATACGAACCGGAAAGGGTAACACATTCGGATGCCGGCTGGGGATATGCCGTCAGCTGTACGTGATCGAGTACGTCCGGAACGCCCACCGTGGAATCGGGCGTGTACACAAACCAACGCGGAAGGCTGCTGCCCGCGGAGTCGCGCCCGAGTCCCATATAAGCCTTGCGGTCGTCGGTGAAGACAACGGCATTGGAAACCGGTCCTCCGCCGAAGCTGGCTACAGCGGTCCAGTTATTCAGGTTGGGATCGTAGCGCCACATGTCGGACTGTGTGGTACCGTTCGTGCCGCCGACGAAGTAGCCTTTGTCATACAGGCTGAAGCCGCAGAGGTTCGATCGACCTCCGCCGCTGAAATCGGCAACCTGGGTCCAGGCATCGATCAGATAGTTGTACGACCATACATCCTGTCGGTAATCCTGAGAAAAGGAAAAGCCGCAACCATAATAGACTTTGTTGTCGATTGAGAACCCGGCGCCCCAGCGACGGCCGAAGAGGGTACTCTCGGTGACATTGGCCAGGTTGCGTTTCAGTGTCCAGATAGTATCCCGGCGCGGGTTGATCTGCCAGTTCTGTTTCAACCAGGAAGAGCCGCCATCGTAACCGCAAAGGATGAACGCCAGGCTGTCGGTTTCAATCGCCGTGGCATCGGCCCGGCCCACGGAGCTGCTGGTACTGAATTGCCCCAGGCTTTGTTCCGCTGACCAAGTGTTGGATGTGGGATCATAGCTCCAGCAGTCGTTCAACAAGCCGGAGGTATCCTGTCCGCTTACCACATAGCCCTTCCCGCTCAGTGCAAAAGCGACCGCCGACTTTCGTGCACTGCCGCTGAAATCGGCGACCTGGGTCCAACTGTCGGACGATGGGTCATACGCCCAGAAGTCGTTGTAATAATTCCCCAGGCTGTCGGTACCCAGTCCGCTGTAGCCCCTGCCATCGACATAGAAAGCGACAGCGAGCTGACGACCGCCGATGGGCTGATCGGCGATGGCCTGCCAGGTGTCGACCTGGGCGGACAGTGAGCAACTTAGCAGAAGCAGGAATAGGAGGGAACGCAGCAGCATGTTCAGTGAAGCAGGCCGTCACGCATGTGCAACTTCCGATCGGCCATGTTGGCCAGTTCTTCGTTGTGAGTGACGATGATAAAGGTTTGTTGAAGGTCCCGGCGCAACTGAAAGAAGAGTTCATGCAGCGAACGCGCGGATGCGGAATCGAGATTGCCCGAAGGCTCGTCGGCGAGGATGGCGTCGGGTCGGTTCATGAGGGCGCGGGCTACGGCGACGCGTTGCTGTTCACCACCGCTCATCTCCGACGGACGATGTTCCGCACGATCGGCCAGACCGAGTTGCGCGAGCAGTTCCTGCGCTCGTTTCTCTGCGGCAGTGCGGCTTTCACCGGCAATCAAGGCGGGGACGAGGATGTTTTCCAAAGCGGAAAATTCCCCGAGCAAGTGATGGGATTGAAACACGAACCCGAGATGCCGGTTACGGAAAGCGGACAATCGGGCGCTCTTCAGGCGACTGACTTCTTCTCCGGCAATCGTCAGGGTTCCGGCATCCGGAACATCCAACGTGCCAAGGATATGCAGGAGGGTGGATTTCCCCGCACCCGAAGCGCCGACAATACTCACCACCTCGCCCCGAGCCACCTCCAGGTCAATGCCCTTAAGGATCTCCAACTGCTCGAACCGTTTCGTGATACCCTTCGCGCTGATCATCGATTGCGAAGATAGCGAAAGGATGGGGTATCTTGTTCCGGGTTTCGAGTTCCGAGTTCGTTAAAACGTTCGAACGTTTAAACGTTTTAACGTTAACCAACCGGAAACCGGAAACCCGAAACCCTCTAACTCTTGTGCCTCTTCAAATACTCCCAATCCAAAAAGTAAAGCACCTTCACCGAGATCGAATTGGTTTGCGGTTCTTCGATGGTGTTGGAGAGGTTGCGGAAGTAGCCGGGTAGGATGGCCGAGTCTTCGTGAGCGATCTGATTCTTGTAGGTAATGATCAGCGAACTGCCGGGAGAGAACACCCAGTTATAGACCAGGTCCACGTTGAAGTAGTTGGCGCGGAAATCGGTCGAGAGCATTTCCACCGACGGGTTGAGGTACCCATCATTCTGGACAAGTTCTCCTGCGTTGCCGAGATCATAGTACCGGTCGTAGTCACCTTGCGAGAAGTAATGCCGCATGATGAGCGAGAGCGACATGTCGGTCTTGAACAGGTAACGAGTGGTAACCGAATTGGTGATCGTCAGTACGTCACGTCTGCCGAACACCGGATTGCCGACACTGTTGAAGGTCGAAAAGCCCCGGTCGTTCAGGGTATAATCCCAGTTGTGGTTCACTTTGAAGGACCAGCGATCGCTGAACCGGATCATCGGAACGATATAATAACCGTAGCTGGAAGCGCCAAAGGAAGGAGCCTGCCAGGTTCGGGTTCCGAAGTCGAACGCCAGCTTCTTGTTGTAATCGGTCGTGAAATTGATGCTGCCCCAATGGTTCATCGGGGTCACATAGTAACGTCCGTCGTAGGTGCGGGGCTCGAAATAGTCACGCCCCTCGGCGAAAGTGCTGCCACCATCGGCATAAACCGACCAGTTGTTATTGAAGAGTAGCCAGAAATTCAAGCCGCCCTGAAACTGCGTCATCAGGTTGTTCACGCTCCAGCGACCACCCCGGTAAATCCAGGCGTTCAGGTTGCCCTGACGGAAATGTTTCCAGAACGGGTTGAATTTGTTGTAACTGCCGTACAGGTTGATGTCGCTGTAATCGTTTACGAAGATGTACGACAGGTCGTTCTTGTCGAATTTCTTATCGCCGAATTCGAACACGCCGCCATACTGCCAGGTTCCGCTGATCTTGTCGGCAACGAAGCTGAACTGGCTGCCGTCCTTCTTATCCTTCGTTCGTCCGCCTTCCGGATTGTCCACCCACTGCCTGACTTCACTGCGCGAATAACGGCTCGAGATGCGTACGGTGTGCTTCTTGTTTTCGAAGGTGTAGGAACCGGTCGATACGTCGGCATCCCGGGAAGCGCCGTCGCGCATCACGCTGGTGTTGATGAAGTAGGAGCTCGAGTTGTTGGGCAGTTGCTGGTCGAAGACCAGGATGTTGTAATTGGTGAGGGGAGAGGTGAGGATCTTCCGTTTCCCGCCGTCAGCCGTCCGGATCGTAGCATAGGTATTGGCGGTAACCGCGTTGAACAACCCGATGCCGAGTCCTTTGTTCGTGCGACCGCTGACTTTTACGGCATTCACCAGGCGGGCTTTGTCCGGATTTTCTTCTATCGACTCACCCGGGTTCAGCAGGTAAGGTACATCGTAATAACCCGAGGGTGTACCACCGACCCGGCGAGAATAAAACAGTCGCCCGCGCGAGAACAGTTCGATCCCTTCCTTGAAGAACGGCCGTCGCTCATCGTAGATGACTTCGAAAGCGCCGATGTTCTTGATCTTGTTGTCGCTTTGTACCTGCGAAAAGTCGGGAAGCAGGGTCAGGTCGAGGGTGAAGCGCTCGTCGATCCCGTACTTGAGGTCCGCACCGCCGGAGTAACTGTAGCTGTTATCGTGGGTGCGTTGTCCGTTCTCGCCCAGGCTCGTCTGGTTCTCGCCGTAGATGGACAGATAGGGTGTAAGGGAAAGTCGCAGGGGAGGTTTGATATCGGTCAGTCCGATCAGGGTGCCCCAATACACCATACCGTTCCGCTGGTCTTTCTTGGTCAGCGACCATTGATCATATTCCCGGTTGCGCCGGATCAAACGGGCAAATTGCAATGCCCATTCCTGTTTGTCGGCCGCCGGGAAACGCAGCGCGGAATAAGGAATCCTGACTTCCACCGTCCAGCCTTTGTCATGCAGTTGAACCGCGCTCTGCCAGACCGCATCAAAGGTGAAATCATTCGCATACGATTCCGACTGTACACCGGAGGCCGTCACTTCAAACACGTAGCCTTCCTGCCGCTGGTTGTAGGGGTCCAGGCCGATCCTGAACGCATCGGTATTCAGGTTATACCCTTCATCGCGATTACCCAACTCATGCAGGATGCTGTCGGGTGAAGTATCGTAGAGGTGGGCAAGGATGTAAATCGAGGTGTTATCATACAGCAACTTGACCCGGGTCTCCTGGCTGATGACGGCGCCTTCCTGCGGTTCCAGTTGCGTGAATCCCTCGGCAATGGCAGCGGTCCTCCAGGTGTCTTCTTCTTTGCCATCGATTCGGATAGAACCTGTAAACCGGCGGGCTTCATACGTCTTGGTCGCGTCTGCAAAGAGCCTGGGGCCGGACGCGAAAAGAAGAAAGACAAAAAAAAGCTTGCGCAGCAGCATAGGGGGCGGGGATTTCCAAACGTACATCCGTTCCGCTCTTCCCGGGGTTAATGCAATGTTAAAGTTAGAATTGTCCGCAAAAAGCTTTGAAGGCAACGGTTCAGTGCTCGCAGCTATTGTGCGGAAGGATGGATTAGGAGTGGTGAGCTTATGTTAACTTTGAAGACCCAATCCCACGAACATGAAAAAGCTACTCTTTACCATCGGCTGCACCATCGTGTTGCTCGGCAAGCTCTACGGACAGGACTGCGAAGGCTTCTACCCGATGAATAAGGGCAATGTGATGGAGCTGACCTCCTACAACGAAAAGGACAAGCTGCAGTCGGTCTCCACCACCACCATCACCGACCGCGCTTCCGGTCCCGACGGAATCACCCTGCAGATGCACAGCAGTTCACGAGACGAGAAAGGTAAAAGCATGGCTGAAGTGGATTTTGATGCACGTTGCTCGGAGGGCGTTTTCTACATGAGCATGAAAAACATGGTTTCGTCCGAACAACTGGCTGCCTGGAAGGACATGGACATGAAAATGAGCGGAACCGATTTGCAGATCCCACTCAATGCGGCTCCCGGTCAGACATTACCGGATGGTTCCTTCATGATCGAGGTAAGCATGAACGGGATGAAGATGCCGGGTATGTCGATCGAAGTGACCGACCGCAAGGTGGTCGCCGAGGAAACCATAACCACCGCTGCCGGCACGTTCACCTGCCTGAAGATCACCTCGAAGGTGAAGTCCAAAACGATCTTCACCATGGAAATGAATAGCGTTGAGTGGTATTCCAAAGGGAATGGGATGGTGCGGTCGGAGTCTTATAAAGGCGACAAACTGAAGGGATATACCGTGCTGACAAAGCTGGTTAAGTGACTTCATTTTTTATTTGCACCAGACTCTTAACTTATTATTTTACAAATCTTTATGATAGATAAAGTAAAGCCCCCGGTCAAGGCGGACCTGTCCGAATACTACCAGAGTTATTGGGACTATCTCCAGTCGGATGACCTGCTATTGGAAATGAAGAATCAGTTTCGGGAAAGCCTGGAAGCGTTCGGAGCATTCCGGGCGACCGACGGTGGCCCTGCCTATGCTCCCGGTAAATGGTCGGTCAAACAACTGTTGGGTCACCTGATCGATTGCGAACGGATTTTCCAATTCAGGGCGCTGTCTTGTGCAAGAGGGGAGCGCGCGGCATTACCGGCCTTCGACGAGGATCTCTATGCTCAGACCAGTCGCTCGGATGATCGCAGCCTGGATGAAATGCTGGAAGAATGGTCGGTCGTTCGGAGAGCCTACGAATGCCTGATAGAGCCCTTTGATGAAGCAGAATGGGATCGGGCAGGGGTCGCAAACGGCAGGGAAGTCTCCAACCGCATTTTACTCTATTTCGTGATCGTCCATGCCCGGCACCACACCCGGATCCTGCACGAACGATACGGGAAATGATCGATTTTTTCGGTCGTAATTTCCCCGAATCTGCTACTTTTGCGCGGCTTCCGGGGTGGAACAGACCATTGCCGGAACAGCCAGCAACAGCATGAACATTCACGAATACCAGGGTAAAGAGATCCTCAAGACGTTTGGCGTCGGAATCCAGGAAGGCATCGTGGCCGATACGGCCGATGCAGCCGTAGCCGCCGCGAAAAAACTCAGCGAACAAACCGGTACCCAATGGTGGGTGGTGAAAGCCCAGATCCATGCCGGTGGTCGTGGAAAAGGTGGCGGCGTTAAGCTGGCCAAATCCCTGGACGAAGTGAAAGAGAAAGCCGGACAGATCATCGGTATGAACCTGGTGACTCCGCAAACCGGTGCTCAGGGAAAGAAGGTCCACCAGGTACTGATCGCGCAGGATGTTTACTATCCCGGCGCTTCGCCGACCAAGGAATTCTACATGAGCGTGCTGCTCGACCGTTCGAAAGGCCGGAACATCATCATGTATTCCACCGAAGGCGGCATGGACATCGAGGAAGTTGCCGCTACCAAACCCGAGAAGATTTTTAAAGAAGAAGTTGACCCCAAAACCGGTCTGCTGCCCTTCCAGGCACGCAAGGTGGCCTTCAACCTCGGGTTGAGTGGTGAAGCGTTCAAGCAGATGACGAAATTCGTCACCGCGCTTTATAAGGCGTACGATGCTATTGACGCCTCTTTGTTCGAGATCAACCCGGTCCTCAAGACCAGCGATGACAAGATCATCGCTGTGGACGCCAAGGTGAATTTCGACGAGAACGGCTTGTTCCGTCATCCCGACTACGAAAAGCTCCGCGACGTACGCGAAGAAGATCCCACCGAAGTGGAAGCGGGCGAGCACAGCCTCAACTATGTGAAACTCGATGGTAACGTCGGTTGCATGGTGAACGGCGCCGGCCTGGCCATGGCGACCATGGACATGATCAAATTGTCGGGTGGCGATCCGGCCAACTTCCTCGACGTAGGCGGCACCGCCAACGCGGCCCGGGTGGAACAGGCATTCCGGATCATCCTGAAAGACACCAACGTGAAGGCCATTCTGGTGAACATCTTCGGCGGCATCGTGCGTTGCGACCGCGTAGCCCAGGGGATCGTCGATGCCTACAACAACATCGGCTCAATACCAGTTCCGATCATCGTGCGCCTGCAGGGAACCAACGCCGCGGAAGCCAAGAAGATCATCGACGAGTCCGGACTCAAGGTGTTCTCCGCGATCGAGTTGAAGGAAGCCGCCGACCTGGTCAATCAGGTGTTGAGTAAAAACTGATCCCATCCATGAACGTACTCTCCAACGAGCACGCCTTTCTGGCCGTGCCCGAGCCCGAATTTTGCCAATACGAGAAAGCCCGCTTCGTCATCCAGCAGGTTCCGTATGAACATACTTCGTCCTACCTGGAAGGCTCGTCCAAAGGACCTGAAGCCATGGTGGCCGCTTCCCATTTCGTCGAGTTCTACGACGAGGAATTGGACCTGGAGACCTACAAGCAATGTGGTATCGCCACGCTCGCGCCCATGGATTTTACCGGCAAGTTCGATAAGGCTGCCGTTGATCACATCCAGTCGGAAACATCCAGGCACGTACGTAACGGCAAGTATGTCGTTAGCCTCGGAGCCGAGCATACCGTGACGCTTGGATTTGTGAAAGCCTACCTGGAGCAGTATCCGGATCTGGCCGTTCTACAGATTGATGCCCACTCCGACCTGCGTGCGGCTTACCACGATAATCCGTACTCGCATGCCAGTGTCATGGCCCGAATTCATGATCTGAACGTTCCGCTGGTGCAGATCGGAATCCGCGCCCAGTGCAAAGAGGAAGCCGATCTGATCAAAGCGAGCGCCAACATCCATACGTTCTACGCCCATACGATCCGGTCGCAAGCCGACTGGATGGACAAGGCCATCGCTGCCCTTCCGAAGAACGTGTACCTGACGATCGATGCGGATGGTTTCGATCCTGCTGTTATTCCGGCAGTCGGTACGGCTGAGCCCAATGGTCTTTTCTGGGTGGAAACGCTGCAGTTTCTTCGCCGTGTCTTCCGTGAACGGAATGTTGTCGGTTTCGATGTCGTCGAATGTGCTCCCATCGAAGGCAGTATCCTGTCTGAGTATACCCTGGCGAAGCTCGTGTACCGCCTGATCGGCTACCAGGTTACCCGTTGATATTTCGGTTTTTTAATCCTTAATTTTGTAATGCACCCAGCGTTACAATCATGAAGGATTTCAAGATTGACAACAAAGGATCGGGTCGCCTTTTTTCCAGTTCATTCCTCGAGCGACTCACCAGAACGCACTTTTTGTTTCCGGTCATCTTGTACTATCTGGCCGCGATCTCCTGTGTGGGTTATGCGATCTACGAAACATCCATCTCGTTTCTTCGATTTTGGTGGTTGTTTGTTCCCGGCATGTTGCTCTTCTCCCTGGTCGAGTACCTCATCCATCGCTTCCTTTTTCATTTTAACGCAAAGTCGCCGGCTGAACTTCAACTCCAGTATAACATTCACGGGATCCATCATGAATTCCCGCGCGACAAGGACCGACTCGTCATGCCGCCGGTTGTTTCTATAGTTGTAGCATCGCTCTTCGGCTACTGCTTTTACTTCCTGATGGGAGGAAACGGGTGGATACTCTTCGGAGGATTTCTGGCCGGTTATTCCACTTACCTGATCATCCATTATTCCGTGCATGCCCGGCGTCCTCCCGACAATTTCCTGCGGTACTGGTGGAAGCATCACAGCCGTCACCACTATGCCTCGGTGCATTCGGCCTTTGCGGTCTCGATGCCCTTGTGGGACTTCGTCTTCGGTACGATGCCACCGAAATCGGATACGGGAAGGTCCGGTGCGACCGATGATCAGCATTCCTGATTACTTCATTGTATTGAGGGAATCCCCTTTCAACGGATTCCGTACCTTTCGAAGGCCAATAACCTGTTATGAAGAAGATATTGATCGCCAACCGGGGCGAGATCGCGATCCGGGTCATGCGCTCTGCCCGTGAAATGGGTATCGCTACCGTTGCGGTGTTTTCTGAAGCCGATCGGAATGCCCTGCACGTGCGCTATGCCGACGAAGCAGTTTGCATTGGACCGGCTGCTTCCAGCCAGAGTTATCTGGTCATGGAGCGCATCATCGAGGCTGCCCGTCAAACCGGCGCCGATGCCATCCATCCGGGTTATGGGTTCCTGTCGGAGAACGCGGCGTTCGCGGACCTGGTGAAAGCTTCCGGTATCATCTTCATCGGACCGAGCGGCGATTCCATGCGTAAGATGGGCAGCAAACTGGCCGCGAAGGCGACCGCCGAAGCGCATAATATTCCCCTGGTACCCGGCACGGCCAAGGCACTTGAATCGGTAGAAGAGGGTATGCGGGTAGCCGAGAAGATCGGGTTTCCGGTGCTGATTAAGGCATCCGCGGGCGGTGGAGGAAAAGGCATGCGCATCGTACATGCAGCCGTTGAGTTCGAAGAGCAAATGCGCCTGGCGGTCAGCGAAGCGACTTCCTCCTTCGGTGACGGAGCTGTATTCATCGAACGATACGTCGGTTCCCCTCGTCACATTGAGATCCAGGTACTCGGCGATACGCACGGCAATGTGGTTCACCTGTTCGAACGGGAGTGCAGTGTCCAGCGCAGGCATCAGAAGGTCGTAGAGGAAGCGCCATCATCCGTGTTGACACCTCAACTACGGGCGGAAATGGGTCGTTGCGCGGTGGAAGTCGCGAAGGCTTGTAACTACGTAGGAGCAGGCACCGTGGAATTTCTACTCGACGAACGCCTTAACTTCTACTTTTTGGAAATGAATACGCGTCTCCAGGTAGAACACCCGGTAACAGAGTATATCACCGGCCTCGACCTAGTGAAAGAGCAAATAAAGGTCGCCCGAGGCGAACGTCTTTCATTCCGTCAGGAAGACCTGAAGATTCTCGGTCACGCCATCGAGATCCGGGTGTATGCGGAAGACCCGGCGGATAATTTCCTGCCGGACATCGGTCGACTCTCGACCTACCGGATCCCGCAGGGACCTGGCATACGGGTGGATGATGCCTATGAGGAGGGCATGGATATTCCGATCTATTACGATCCGATGATTGCCAAGCTGATCGCCTACGGAAGCGATCGTTCGGAAGCCATCGAACGCATGAAGCGGGCGATCGAGGACTACCACATCACCGGGGTAAAGACCACACTACCGTTCTGCCATTTCGTGATGCAGCATGAAGCATTCGTTTCGGGGAAGTTCGATACCCATTTCGTCAAGAACCACTATACTCCGGATATGTTGCACCGTGCGGAGCCTGATGAGGAGATGATCGCGGCCTTGCTGGCTGTTCGGAGTATTCGGAATAATTCCATACCCCGAAATTCCACTTCCGGAGAGCAGGGGCAGGTTTCACGCTGGAAATCAAACAGGTTAAGGTCTGCTGACTGACTTTAATTCGGCACGTGCTTTGTAATCAAGGACGGGATGAAAACGCTTTTGCTGTTGTGCTGTTGTCTGCTTTCCCTTGGCGCTGTCGCACAAAAAGGTGACCCGCAGGGTCCCTACAAACTCCCCTACATACTCGAAGGAGACGATACCATTCCGGTCGTCAACCTTCCGATTGTCGATATCGTCGAAAGCGGCGCGGACTACCAGAAGAACCTCAAAGAGTACTACCGGCTTCGATACAATGTGATCAAAGTCTATCCCTATGCGCGTCTTGCAGCCATGAAGGTTAGGGAGATGAATGCAAGAATGGAGCAGATGGACAGCGAGCGGGAAAAACGCCGGTACCGGAAGGCGGTAGAAGACCAAATTAGAAAGGACTTCGAGGAGCAGATCAAAAAGCTCAGCATCAACCAGGGCAATGTCCTGATCAAACTGATCGACCGGGAAACCGGACAATCTTCCTATAGCCTGATTAAAGAACTAAAGGGGTCCCTCAACGCCTTTTTTGCGCAAAGCCTGGCCAGGTTATTCGGCCACGACTTAAAGGACCGTTACGATCCCACCGGGGCCGACAAAACGATCGAGAGCATCGTGCGTCAGATCGAGACGGGGCAGATAGCGTTTTGAGAGTGGGAGGAAGGCGGGTAACTCGTAACTAGAAACTAGTAACTAGAAACTGATAACCAGATATTGGTAATGCTAAAATAATCAGCTCAAGCTACTAATCACTAATTACTAATTACCAGTTACTAGTTTCTAGTTACCATCTTCAAATCCCCAATCACTATTTCCCCTTTCACCGCCTGAACTCCGGTGCTACCACCAATTCCTTACTGCCCGCGGAGTAGCTGTAAAATCCCTTTCCGCTTTTGACGCCCAGGTTTCCGGCGGTAACCATGTTGACCAGCAGGGGACAGGGAGCGTATTTCGGATTACCGAAGCCGTTTTGTAACACACGCAGGATGCTCAGGCAGGTGTCCAGCCCGATGAAGTCGGCAAGTTGCAGCGGACCCATCGGATGAGCCATCCCGAGTTTCATGACCGTGTCGATTTCTTCTACGCCGGCTACACCCTGGAAAAGCGTTTCGATGGCTTCGTTGATCATGGGCATGAGGATGCGGTTGGAAACGAATCCGGGATAGTCGTTCACTTCTACCGGCACCTTGCCGAGTTTGCGTGAAAGTTCCAGAATGGTTCCGGTCACTTCATCCGACGTGGCGTAACCGCGTATGACTTCCACCAGTTTCATGATCGGAACCGGATTCATGAAGTGCATGCCGATCACTTTTTCGGGTCGCTTCGTCTGCGCCGCCATCAGCGTGATGGAAATCGACGAGGTGTTGGTGGCCAGGATCGCGCCGGCAGGAGCGTGCTGGTCCATGTCGCGGAAGATCCTGCATTTGAGGTCGACGTTCTCTGTCGCGGCTTCAACCACGAGGTCTGCACCGGCAACACCTTCCTGCAAAGACGTAAAGGTCCGGATATGCTTCAGGGTGCTTTCCTTGTCCTGCACACTGATCTTTTCCTTGGCGACCATCCGATCCAGGTTCTTGGAAATCGTATCCACTGCGCGCTTCAAAGCGTCTTCAGATACGTCGATCATCGCGACCTGATAACCCGACTGGGCAAACACATGCGCGATACCATTTCCCATGGTCCCCGCCCCGATAACACTGATGTTTTTCATAGAAAGAATGGATGATCAGATGATGGTGGTGACTTGAAATTACATGTACTAGTTAGTATTTAATCTGACAGATAAGGGTTATCTTTAGGATACGAAACATAACAATAACCCCTAAACTGTCAGACAATGAATACAGAAGCTAAGTTAATCAAAACCAAGTTAGGCTTGTTGAAGTTAGCCGAACAATTGGGTAATGTATCCCAGGCGTGCAAAGTGATGGGCTATTCACGGGATAGTTTCTATCGGATCAAAGAGTTGTACGATACCGGTGGGGAGACGGCTCTGCAGGAGATCAGTCGGAAGAAGCCGATACTGGCCAATCGGATGGATATAGCCTGGGAGAACGCCATCGTACAGATGGCCACCGACTATCCGGCCTACGGTCAGCTTCGTGCATCGAACGAGTTGCGTAAGAAGGGGATTTCTGTTTCACCGGCCGGGGTACGGTATATCTGGATGCGGCATGATCTGGAGACCTTTGCCAAGCGTCTGAGCGCTTTGGAGGCGAAAGTGGCTCAAGACGGACTGATTCTCACCGAAGCGCAACTGGTTGCCATGGAAAAGAAACGGGAACAGCAGGAAGCCATTGGCGAGATTGAAACCGAACACCCCGGTTACCTTGGAGCCCAGGACACGTATTATGTGGGCAATATCAAGGGTGTAGGCCGGATTTACCAGCAAACCTTCATCGACACCTACAGCAAAGTAGCCTTTGCCAAATTGTATGACCGTAAGAACGCCTTGACGGCAGCCGATATGCTCAACGACAAGGTGCTACCATTCTTTGAGGAGCATGGCTTGCCGCTGCTTCGGGTACTCACAGACCGGGGTACAGAGTACAACGGCAAGCGGGAGAGTCATGAGTACAGTCTTTATCTGACACTGGAGGATATCGATCATAGCCGTACCAAGGCCCGGCATCCTCAAACCAACGGCATCTGCGAACGCTTCCATCGGACAATCCAGAACGAGTTTTATGCGGTTGCCTTCCGAAACAAGGTCTTTGGATCGCTGGAGGAATTACAGAAGGATCTGGATCAGTGGATAGAAGAGTACAACTGTGAAAGGACACACACCGGAAAATACTGCTTTGGTAAAACACCAATGGAGACATTCCTGGACAGCATACCCTTGGCGCAAAGTAAAATGCTCGATAAATTAGCAACCGGTTAAAAGTTATTCCGGGCGACGGATCCTTAAAAATCCGTCAGACCGGAAATAACTTTTAACCAACCCTGTCTGTCAGGTGAAGTTCTAACTATTACAAATTACAATTAGTAACTAGTAATTAGTAACTAGTAATTAGTAACTAGTAATTAGTAATTGGGTATTAACTCCGAACGTACTATTCACTCCTGCCTACGCTAAAGCTTCGGCAGGTAAAATTCACTATTCACTATTCACTATTCGCTATTCGCTATTCGCTATTCGCTGTTTACTGTTCACTGTTCACTGTTCACTGTTCACTATTCACTGTTCACTCTCCACTACTTCCCCTTATGCTTCAAAATAATCAACACCGTATACGTCATAATCTTGAAGTCAAGAGCGAGCGACATGTTTTCGATATAGATCAGGTCGTACTTGAGTCGTTCGACCATCTGTTCGACGTTTTCCGCGTAGCCGAATTTCACCTGTCCCCAGGAGGTAATGCCGGGCCTTACTTTTTGGAGGTGCCGGTAGTGGGGTGCTACCTGCATGATCTGGTCGATGAAGAACTGCCGCTCCGGGCGTGGACCAACGATCGACATATCGCCTTTGAGGACATTCCAAAACTGGGGAATCTCATCCAGGCGGATCTTGCGCATCCAGCGTCCGAAGGGCGTCATGCGCGGATCGTTGTGACTCGAGAGCTGCGGCCGGCCAGTCTTTTCCGCATCGGTGTACATCGAGCGGAACTTATAGATGCGGAAAGGTTTCCCGTGAAGGCCGATACGCTCATGACTGTAAAAGATAGGTCCACGGGAAGAAAGCAACACGCCGATGGCTGTGAACAGGTAGAGCGGGAAGAAGAAGGTCAGGACAAAAACGGAAATGATGATATCAAAGATCCGCTTGACCGCCAGTTGCCAGGTGGGCATCAGGTCCGGCGAGATCTCGATCAGCGGCGCCCCGAAGATCGCGTTCATCTTTACAGAGCCCGAGAGAATATCGTACATGTCCGGAATGATCCGGACGATGACCGGCGTGTCTTCCAGTTCATTGATGACCTTGCCGATATTCTCGTGTTCTGAAGATTCCAGTGCAATGATCGCTTCTTCCACCTGGTGACGGGTAATGATCTCCCGCAAATCGAGGATACCCCCCAGGTTCTGCAGGTGTCTTCCCAATAAGTGGTCGTTGTTTCCATCGACATGAACGAACCCGACAAACGTATGGCCTTCGCTCCGGAATTCCGTTTCCATCTGCCGGAGGAGTTCCAGGGCCTTCTGGTTCGACCCGATCATGATCGTATTGAAACCGATCCGCTTATTGTATATATCCCGGATAATGCGGGTTGAAATGAAAAGACGAAGCGCCGCCGTGATAACAAAGTGCAAGAGGAAAAGCGTCAGAAAGGTCAGGTAATAGGTTTTGTATGAAATGACGGTATCGTCGAGCAGCAGGGAAAAAAAGATGACCAGTACGCCGATCAGGGAGATGCCCAGCGTCTGACCGAACTCTTTCAGGCGGCTTTTGCGCAGGACATTTCGGTAGGTTCCGGTCACCCAATATAATAGCAGCCAGAAGGAAGGGATGACCAGTATCCCGAGGTAGAATTTCTGATCGAGCATGAAGACGTCATATCCGAACTTCTCGGTTTCGATCACACTCTTGCGGTATACGAAAAATAACGCCCAGGCTGCAGCGGCGGCGATGGCGTCGAAGCAGATGGAGAGGATCGTATACCCGCGTCTACTCATCAGTAAAGAACCTTGATGTTGTCGAAGTACAAGGATGCCTGTGACACCGAACTTGGTTTTGTTCCGCTCAGCCACAATTTGTAACCGGTGGCATCTGTTTGGACGCCGCCCAGGTCGGCGACGTTCACGTAAACTTTTTTCCAGGTGGTCGTCGGTCGTAAGGTTACAAGGGAATTGAACGAAACGGTTCCGCCGGTTGAACTGACAATGACTCCGACGGTGAATTCCACATCACAACGGTAATTCATTTCGATGTACGAGGATACCGATGTCGGTAACAGGAATGTATCGCTCGTGGCAAGTTGGAAACTGGGTTGCGTAGCGTCAAGGTCCACCACGCCGGCGGCACCATCGAGGACATTGGGATCGCCGGCTATGCTGATCCGGATCGGCGCTCCATTCGTCTGGATGCTTTCCAGACTTACGGATCCTCCGTCGAAATTTTCCAATTGTACGAATTGCGCACTGTTCAGATAGCGGACCCTGGGTTGGAAGGCCGAGGTGCGATTTGGTAAAAGTGAAATAGTAGTGTCGAACGGGACAAGTTTGGGGTAAGCGGAGCGAAGGGCGTCAATACCGTTCTCGACGATGCCTGCCCGGATGCTGATCTTGTGCGTCGCGGCATCCAGCACCGGCACGGTGGCCGGTAGCGGGAAAACTCCCAGGGGTTCATTGTCCACGAATACCCAGGCATCGGTAAAAGCAGCGCGGTTGTTGCCCTGGCTGATCTCGTCGGTTGTCAGATGGATTGTGTCGATGTAGAGATAGCCGGGAACCGAAGACTCAAGGTCCTCCTTCGAACACCCCCAGAATGAAAATGCAACGGCTGCAAGCAGGATGCCGATCAGATGGCTTCGGTTGTTTTGCTCCGGGTACTTCATGCTACGACAGACAGGGATGCCTGTATCTTTTCGTTCACCTGATGAGCGACGGAGAGCGCGGCAAAGCCGTCTTCAACCGGAACCGGAGTGGGCAGGTCTTCGCGGATCGCTTTCGCGAACAGGTCGAGTTCCATGGCAATGGCATTCACCTCTTCCACTTTCGGTTGGTCGAAGTAAATCAGCTTGGATCCTTTTTCACCCAGATCGATCGTGATGTCGAGCGGTCCGGGTTCGCCAACAAGTCCCTTCAAGCGAACAACTTCGGTTTTCTTCTTGTAGAAGTCGACGGAGATGTAGGCATCGCGCTGAAAGAAGCGACTCTTCCGCATGTTCTTCAGGGATATCCTGCTGGAGGTAAGGTTGGCGACGCAACCGTTTTCAAACTCGATGCGCGCATTGGCGATATCCGGGGTATCACTGACCACGGCTACGCCGCTGGCGCTGATCTTCTTCACGTTGGAACGCACGACACTCAGGACGATGTCGATGTCGTGGATCATCAGATCGTGAACGACCGACACGTCCGTACCCCGCGGATTGAATTCGGCAAGGCGGTGCGTTTCGATGAACATCGGTTGCCCGAAGTACTCCCTGGCCGCCAGAAAAGCCGGGTTGAAACGTTCCACATGTCCAACCTGGGCCTTGACGCCGGCTTCCATCACCAGGTCAACGAGTTTTTTACCTTCCTTGACGGTATGGGTCAGCGGTTTCTCGATGAAGATGTGACGGGATGCCCGTATGGCTCTTGATGCATAGTCGAAGTGGGACAGGGTAGGCGTTACAATGTCCAGCGCTTCGGAATCCTGAATGAGTTGATCGGCATTTTCATAACGCCGGACGCCGAAATCAGCTTCGATCTTGCGCGCGAGCTCGTCGTTGTGGTCGTAGATCCCAACCAGGTGGAGGTAGGGATTTTCCAGGATCAGCCGGAGGTGGATCTTACCCAGGTGACCTACGCCAATTAGCCCGATGCCCAGCTTTTTATGCATAATTCAGGAGAGGCGCGAAGGTAGGAATTTCAGAGGGGTGGGGAAAGGGAGGATCAACGCCAGAGTGTTGAAATTCGTTCAAATGTGGGCAAAATGGGAGGTTCATTCATCGTTTCTTTGTCAGACTTTATGAAATCCTCCATTCAGCGCCCGGAAGACAGTTTTAAGCACCAGGGCATGCGTCGTAAGATGATTGCCGACCTGCAGGCCAAAGAGATCGGCAATACCCGTGTCTGGGAAGCCATGTTGAAAGTTCCCCGGCATTTCTTCCTCGATAAAGCCTTTTTGAATCAGGCATACTCCGATATGGCTTTCAGGATCGGAGCAGGCCAGACCATCTCTCAGCCTTCCACGGTTGCCTATCAATCAGCCATTCTGGACGTAGTGAAAGGGGAGAAAGTGCTGGAGATCGGAACCGGTTCGGGCTATCAGACCTGTGTTTTGCTGGAGTTGGGTGCCAAGGTATTTTCTATCGAGCGACAGAAAGAGTTGTTCGATAAAACAGGGCCATTCCTACAGTCGCTCGGTTATAGTCCGAAATTGTTCTACGGCGATGGCTACAAAGGCTTACCTGCTTACGGACCATTTGACAAGATCCTCGTTACGTGCGGAGCCCCGTTCGTTCCCCAGGAGTTGGTAGATCAACTGAAGCCCGGAGGACTACTGGTCATTCCGGTTGGTGCCGGCGAAGTACAGCAGATGCAACGGATCCGAAAGCTGCAGGATGGCTCGATCGAACAGCAGACGCTGCGGGATTTTCGCTTCGTTCCGATGTTGGAGAATAAAAACTGGGGCGATTAGTGCGAGCTTCCTTGGGCCATTATTTTACATAATAATGCGCCAACAAGAATATTCAATCAACAAAAAAGGCTTCCGGTAGGGAAGCCTTTTTTGTTGATAACCAGTAAGATCAATTGTCCCACCAAACACGGTCGGTCAGATCCGCACCACCTTGAGCCGAGATCGCGGCATTGAGGCTGGCGGAGTTGTTTTCCGCTTCTGACTGCGGGTACAGGAATCGACGTGGAATCTCGTTGATCGCTGCATCAGTAGGTACGGAAAGTGCCGGGATGCCTGTACGGCGCCAGTCGGTCCATGCTTCGGGCGACTGATAAAGCGCGATGTACTTCTGCGACATGATCGTATTCAGTTTGTCGGCGGACGTACCCGACAGGGTGCAATGATCCCGGAGGAAGGGATTGACAAGTCCGGTATCGGTTACACCCAGTTTAGACATGTTGGCCAGAACCGCTTCGGTGAGCGCGAGTTGCGCGTTCGCGTCATCGTTGAGGTAGAGGTAAGCCTCGGCTTCAATGAACTTCAATTCAGCGTAGGACATGAAAATGACCGGTGAATTGATGCTGTTATAGAAGGCCCCGGGACCGCCACTGCCATCGGAGTACAAAGACGAGCGGGGATCATTCAAAGCCGGCATCAGGGTGTCGATCAGATAACCCGCGTAGGAGATATCGCCACGCTGGCCGTCGAATTGATACCAGGGGTTTGCGGAAGTCTCCACATCGCCGAAGACAAGCTGTGCGTCATCGTCGTTGGAGGTGAATCCCTCGGCGGAATGGCTCAGCGCTTCCGTAGCGGCCGCAGCATTGCCGTTTCGCTTGGTCAGGTGGATCGCGTGACGGGCTTCGAGCGAATGTGCGAAACGCGTCCACAAGTCGTAATCGCCGCCAAACATGAGGTCTTCGCCATGGACTTCAACGCCACTGGCGTCGCTTGCCGAGATTTCCGCGATGCCTTCATTGATCAGTCGGCTGACCTCCGAATAGAGAGCTTCCTGACGATCATAAGCCGGCGAAATATTGGCGGTACCCTGGAAAGCCTGTGAATACGGAATGTCACCGAATACGTCGGTCGTGAGCATGAGGCTGTAAGCCATCATGATCTTCGCTACGGCGCCGTAATGGATGTAGTTGTTGTCCTTACACAGTTTGATGAGCGTGTAGTTGTCCATCAGCGGACCTGCATAAAGATTCAACCGCCACAGGTTGTCGAAATCGGATTCCGTGAAGTTGAGGTTATTGTAAACTGCGAACTGGCGGGCGTTACCGGTGATCTGCTGCGTAAACAGCGAGGTGTAACGGGCCATATCGCCACCTTGCGCGTAAGCAAGGGAAGCCTGGATGGTCGGCAACAATACCTTCGGTGGTACGGCTGTCGGGTTGTTCGGGTCGTTGTTGATGTCTTCGAAGTAAGTCTTCTCGCAACTGCTCATGGAGAAGACCGCCAGGAAGGCCACCAACAGTTTGGTATGTTGAAGGATGTTCTTTTTCATAGGTTGGTTTTTTCTCTGGTTCGATAGGTTAGAAAGTCACACGCAGACGAACGCCATAGCTCTTCGTGCCGGGGTTGTTGAAATAATCGAGGCCCTGTGAGTTGTTGGCGCCGGTGAGGCTGGTCTCCGGATCAACACCTTCATAGTCGGTGATGAGCAGCAGGTTGGTACCGATGACGGAGAGATCGATGCTGGAGAAGGGAGTACCCTTGATCAGCTTAGGATCCACGCTGTAGGTCAGGGATGCCTGACGGAGGCGGGTGTATGAGCCGTCTTCAATGAACTGTTCGGTAACTGCGCCGAAACCACCGCCGTTGTCCGTGTACCAGTCTTCACCCAGGGTTACCGAGATATCGTTCGGAGTACCGTCAGATGCTTTCACACCTTCGAAAACCTGGGTGGTACCGCGGTTTTCCGTGAGTTCGCTCATACCGAAGAAGGTAAGGGCGCCTTTCGTACCGTTCCAGATATCACCGCCCTGACGACGCTCAATCAGGACGTTGAGCGACCAACGCTTATAGCTGAAGGTGTTGGAAATAGAACCGATCCAATCCGGGTTCGGGTCGCCGATGACTTTCAGGTCAGCACTGGCGAGCGGGAAGCCATAATAGAAGGAGGTAGGATCATCTTCGATGATGATGTTGCCGCTGCCGTCACGCTCCCAAACGCCTCCGTAGAGTACGCCATAGGGCTGACCGACGAAAGCGCGGGCGTCCGAACCTTCAAAGCCGCCGATGTAAAGGCTTTCTACGCCTTCATACAGCGAGATGACCTTGCTCCGGTTGCGGCTCCAGTTCAGGGTGAGGTCCCAGGTGAAATTCTTGGATTTCACGGGGGTGGCATTCAACATGAGTTCGATACCCTTGTTTTCCAACTCACCGGAGTTCAGGATAGCACCTGCGAAACCGGACGAGCCCGGAATGGTGACCGGAATGATCTGGTCAACGGAGTTCGACTGATACACCGTGAAATCAACGCCGAGGCGATTGTCCAGGAAGCGCAGATCGACACCGAATTCTTTCGACGTGGTTTTTTCAGGCTTGATGGTCGGGTTGCCTGCGACATCGGCTACCGTGAAACCACCAACACCGTTGAAGGGGAAGGTGACACCGTTTGTCCAGCCATCGGCTGCGAATCCGCCGTTGAAGACGTTGTTGAGCGAATACTCGGAAGCGTCGTTACCGACCGTCGCGATGCTCGCGCGCAGCTTACCGAACGGAAGCACTTTGTTGTTGTTCATGCCGAGCGCCTCGGTGAAGACGAATCCGATACTGGCCGAGGGTAGAAGTAAACGTTCTCATCTTTCGGCAGAGTCGAGCTCTTTTCAAAGCGTCCGGTAGCATTCAGGAAGAGCATGTCTTTGAAATCAATCTTCCAGTCCGCGAATACAGACGCTGTACGGTAACGATAGGTGAATTCCTTGGTGAGTACCGACTGCGCATTCGACATGTTGTAGAAGTCGGGCAGGTTAAGTCCGTCACCCTGGGTATAAACACGTTGCGTCCTGCGGCTGAAGAGGTTGTTACCAACCAGGAAAGTTCCGTTCCAACTGTCGTTCAACTTGTACTTGAAGTTGAACATAAGGTCGGAGTACACGTGACGGTAGAAGTTCTGGTCTTCGAAGATCTGACCTGCAGGATTTTGACGGGAGTTGATATCGAAGGCCTGCTTGCGACGATCGGAATAGAAATCGGTACCGATGCGATGCGTAATGTCGAACCAGTCGGTCACATTGTAGACGTTGGTCAACGTACCGAATACACGGTTTACATCATCGTTGAACGGGTTCTTGTTGATGGTCCAGTACGGGTTGTCATAACCGGCACCGCCACGATAAGTACGCTGTGTTCCGTCCGGGAACATGTAAGCTTCCGGATTGCTCGGATCGGAAACGCCGTTCGAGTTGTCGAAGGTGGGAGGGGTGCGCAAAAGGCCCAGCATGATACCGGACAAGTTCGAACCCTGTTGCACGCGGCGACCACCGGAATTGCTATACGTGACGGTTCCGCTGGTCAACAATTTTTGAGACACTTTCGCTTCACCGGCGAATTTGACGGAAGTCCTCGCCCAGTCGCTCAGGGGGAACGATACCGGTCTGTTTCAGATGGCCGACCGAAGCACGGAAGGAGGCGAGATCGTTACCGCCTGAAATGGCGATCGAGTTGTCATAGGTGACACCGGTACGGAAGAAGTCATAGGGATCATACGGGGTTACCTTTTTCTTCGCGTTCGGGTCGGATGCTCCGACGATGCGTCCGTTTTTGTCCCACTTATAGTCGGAGCCATCCCAATACAGGGTATCGATCATGGCACCCCAGGAAACCTGACGCGGGTAACCGCCAAGGCCAGCCTGGCTAACATAATCGGGACCGTACCAGCTCGGAGTACCGGTTTCCCAGGAAGTCCCTTGTGAGAACTTATCCTGAAGCTCCGGTAGTTTGTTGACCTGATCCCACTGGATGGAAGAATTGAAGGTGACGCTTACGCCTTTCTTTCCGGCCGGCGCTTTTCCTTTTTTGGTGGTAATGATAATGGCGCCGTTGGCCGCGCTACCACCGTAGAGGGCGGATGCAGCCGGGCCTTTCAGTACAGTGACCGATTCAATGTCATCCGGGTTGATGTCGAGGGCACGGTTGGAGTTAGAGACGCTCTCCAGACCGTTGTTCGTACCATCGTCGGGGTTACCGGACAGGTTGTACGAGTTGTCCATGGGAACACCGTCAACGACGAAGAGGGGAGAATTGGAACCCAAAATGGAGTTCCATCCGCGCAAACGGATGAAGGACGAACCGCCCGGGGTACCGGTGGAGTTGATGACTGTCATACCCGAGACCTTGGCGGACATACCATTGATTACGTCACGCGAACCGGCCTTGGTGAGAGCATCGCCGCCGACATCCTGCACGGAATATCCGACTGCCTTCTTTTCTTGTTTGATGCCAAGCGCGGTTACAACAACCTCGTCCAGTTTCATCACATCGGCATCCAGCACCACGTCCAGGACATTCGAAGCTCCGAGAGCAACTTCCTTGGTTCGCATGCCAATGCCTGAGTACCGCAACGTCTTGGCGGTTTTCGGGACATTCAGCTTGTAATTCCCGTCGATGTCGGTCGACGTTCCGATGGTAGTGCCTACCACGACTACACTCACGCCGGGGATAGTCTGGTTATCCTGCGAAGAGGACACCTTCCCGGAAATGGTGCGGTCTTGCGCGCTGACCTGCAAAGAGCAGAATGCAAGCAGCAACGCCAGAAGCGTTAGCGTTTTTCTCATAGAAGTGGTTTTTGGTTAGTCTGTAGTTTCAGGGAAACAGCCGTCAAGCTAGCAAATAATGCTGCATCATTAACAAATATTAACTCAAAATTTAGCTAAAAACGGTACAATGGATTGAATTTTAACGTAATCGAATGTTAACAGGCTGTTGATATCCTGACCGCTCGGATGGGGCAGATGGAAAAGGACATAAAAGTTGATTTTCGTACAATTTTTCGGTGCACACATACGACATACAGAGTATTACCAGCCAATCGGATGGTTTTAATACGTTAAAGTTTCTAAATCTTCATTCGTAAAGCGCTTAAGTATCAAGCAAATGAACACTTGCTGGTGGATAACTCCAAGAAAACCTTGACTGATGTTTTCCGACCCGCTTAAATTTGCACGCAGGAAACCAATCTAACCTAAAACCCCAAAAAATGAAAAAACTGTTTCTTACAGTAGCGCTGGCTGCAGCTGTAGCCGGTGTCAATGCTCAGGACATGAATTCGAAGCGCGGCACCCCGATTCTTCCGGAATCTGGTGACTGGTCTATCGGCTTCGATGCTGCTCCGTGGCTGCAATATTTCGGCAACCTCATGAGCAACTCCGGTAACAACAGCGCGAACGCAGCTTACCAGCAGACCCAGACCATCGTGGGCAAAATGATGAAGGACGAGAACACCGCTTACCGTGTTAAAGTTCGCCTCGGTTTCGGTTCCAACACCTTCAACAACATCATCGACCAGGACGGCAGCACTTCCAATCCTCCTGCAACCGTAACGGACGAACTCAAGACCAGCGGTATGAACATCACCCTCGGCGGTGGTATTCAGAAATACCGTGGCAAAGGCCGTCTGCGTGGTTTCTATGGTGCTGAAGCTGGTATCATGCTCGGCTCTTCAAAAGAGACCTACTCTTATGGCAACGCTTTCTCCACCACGAACAACAGCCCGACCTCGACCGATTGGTCTTCCGGCCAGGCAGTTCCGGCTACCAGCCGTCCTACCGAGTGGAAAGCTGGTTCTACCTTCGGTTTCAACCTGCGTGGCTTCATCGGTGCTGAATACTTCTTCGCTCCGAAAATGTCCATCGGCGCTGAATACGGTTGGGGCCTCGGCCTTTCTTCGACCGGCGAAGGCGAATCTACCGTTGAGTTCTGGAATGGTACCGGTACCACCAGCCAGACTGGCAAGACCGGCAAATCCAGCTCTTTCGCAGTTGACGTAGACAACGCTAGCGGCGCTATCGTTCTCTCCCTCTACTTCTAAGAGAACCTGCCCATAAAAAAAACGCCCCGGATCCCGGGGCGTTTTTTTTTATTCCTAAAATCAATCACCAATCACCAATCACCAATCACCAATTACTAATTACCAGTTACTAGTTACCCTTTTTCCAATTACCCCTCTTTCCGCTCCCTATCCATATCCTTCTTCTTCAAATCCTCCCGTTTGTCGTACAGCTTTTTACCCTTGGCAAGCGCAATATCCATTTTCACGAGTCCTTTCTCTGAGAAGTAGACTTGCACGGGAATGATGGTAATGCCTTTCTCCTTCAGGCGGACCGTGATCTTTCGTATCTCCTGACGATTCAGGAGCAATTTTCGCAACCGCCTGGGGTCATGGTTATAATAGGAGCCCCGCTCAAATTCGGCGATGTGCATGTTCTTCACCCACACTTCGTCGTCCTGGACGATGCAAAACGCTTCTGCAATGCTGGCTTTGCCGGCACGCAGGGATTTGACTTCCGTTCCGGTCAATACCATCCCGGCCGTGAACTGCTGCAACAGGTGGTATTCGAATCCCGCTTTGCGGTTCTTGATGACGGAAGTGTAGTCGGTCATGGGTTGGCGAAGATACAGAGTCCGGCCGCAAGCTGCGGCCTTGATCATTCTTCCATCACATTCTTTGCCTTACCCAAGAGGGCGTAGGCACTCCGGATAACCAGCCATTTAACGGCCAGATCATCTTCCTCAGTAAGCAGTTCGATCCATCCATCCTCCCGAACTCCGGTCTTGACCGCATGCATCCGGAACGTGGAATCATTGATGGCTTCGAATACGAACTGTTCCGTCCCGTAGCGCACGACCGCTTCCTCGGGAACAACCGTTGCCGTTCTACCCGCAAGCCGGATACCGGCCCGCATGAACATACCGGGCAATAATCGGCCTTTGGTCTCCAGCAAATGGCAATGCACAAGCCCTTTGCGCTGCGCGTCCAGGTTGTGACTGACCAGGATCACTTCGGCTTGAAGTGTATCCGCCGGGGCGTCGTTTCGTACCGCCCAGACCCGCTGGCCGACTTCGATGCGGTCGATGTCCTTTTCGAAGACTGTCAGTGTCAGATGCAGGTCCTTGGGGTCCACAAGTTCAAAAAGTACGTCGGTAGGTTGTACGGCTTTACCGGTGTTGACGTTGACGGAAGCCACGTATCCGTCGATCGGCGAATGCAGACTGACCTGACGGGACACCTGGCTGGCATCGAAGGAGGCAGGATCCAATCCGAGCAGGCGCAGCTTTTCCGAAGCCGCAGCTACCTCGGCCTGCTGCATGTCAAATTCATTTCGGATCTGTTGGTACGTCTTCTCGCTCACGGCATCCTCGGTTCGCAATTTTTCCTGGCGTTCCTTGTCCAGGCGAAGGTATTCCAGCCGGGAGCGGGCAACGAGGAAATCACGCTGCAAGCCGACATAAGCGGCATCTTCCAGGACAGCGATCGACTCACCTTTCTGAACATGCATGCCAGGAAGGAGGGATAGTTTCCGCACAAAACCACCATATGGAAAGCTGAGTGAAACCAGGTTTTGAGGAGGCACGTCGATCATTCCGTTCAACGTGATCTCCTGGCTCATGGTGCGGCGGTCAGGTAGCGCGATCTGAATATTTGCCTGCCGTAATTGCGCGGCTGTCAGCGATACGATCTGATCGGCGGAGTACTCGGGGGCACTTTCTTTTCTTCCTTCAGTAGGTTGACCGCATGCGGAAAGGAATAGGGCGATGTATAAGAGGTGCAATTTGGTGCTCATGGTCTTGTTCAGTTTTGTTCAGATAACTCGTTCCAGTCGATGATTGCGTGCAGATAGGCGCGATAGGATTCTAATGCAGCGTGACGGGTCCGCAGGCATTGTTCCACAATACTCAGCCATTCAAAATACCGGATATCGCCACTGCTGAGCCGCAGCGCCGCTTTGCGCTCTAGTTCGGAGATCAACGGCAGTGTCTGATCGCGGTAGATCGAATATTGCTCGCCGGCAGCCTGTAGGCGTTCCTGCCGCTCGAGTCGTTCACGCCGGAGCCTGATCTGTTCTGCTTCCTGCAGGAATCCGGCTTGCGCCCAATTGGCTTTGGCACTTTTGACACGGGCACGTGCGCCCCAGTAAAACAAGGGTATACCTATGCCGATCTGAACCGATTGATAACGGTCGTTCTTTCCCAGCAGGACCTCTCCTTCGGGTAATCGTTGAAAGCCCGAGAAGGACTGGCTCACGACCCCCAGCGTGAAGTCGGGCCCCATGCTTGCCTGCTCGAGCTTCCAGCGGGCCCAGGCCGATCGTTCGCGCCAAGAGGCTAATTGGAGTAAACTGTGTGTACCGTGTGCTTGGGCGTCGGTGTCAGGTAGTCCAAGATCAGCTTCCCACCCGGCAGCATCGGAAGGCAACAAGTTGGTAGTCGTTCCCAATAATTCGCGGAACCTGGCTGCAAGGATGGTAAGGTCGCGTTCTGATTTCAGGACTTCACCGCGCAATTCTTCCCGGCGTGATCGAACACTCAACACCTGCAAGGGATCATTGTCACCGGAGCGGTGCCGCAATTCTTCCAGCGCCGCGGCTTTAGCGAACAGGCTGTCGGTTCTCTTTAGCAGCGCCAGGGTAGCTTCTGCCATTCGATAGTCTGTGAAAACCTGACGGACCTCTTTGCGTAACCGCAACGCGTACAGGTTGGTCTCCTGTTCCGCAACCGATACCTGGTACCGGAAGTAGCGACGTTTATTGGCATAATAGACCGGCGAAGAAAACCGCTGTTGAACGCCAAAGCGCCGGTCTTCGTAAGGACTATTGATCTTGCCACTTTCGTATCCGAATTCGGTTGGTGAAAACTCATACGCGTTGCCACTCAGTTCATCGGCTGCTTCCAGGTTCTTCCGCTGGGCTTGTATTCCACTGTTATTTTTCAACGCGGAATCGATGGCAGCCTTTAATCCTATGGGTGTAGCAGGTTCCGTCTGCTGAGCCGTCAGATTTGTTGCGCCCAGGCAGAACAGGAGCAGCAGAACCGTCGGTAGTGCTTTGCGCAAACGTCGGTTCTCGAGATGCTCTTCGGAGAATTGATAGAGAACGGGCAGCACCAGCAGCGTCAGTAAGGTTGCGCTGACCAGTCCGCCGATCACCACAGTGGCGAGCGGGCGTTGCACCTCGGCCCCGGCACCCTTACTGAGCGCCATCGGCAGAAAGCCCAGCGAAGCCACGGCAGCGGTCATCAACACAGGACGCAAACGGATCCGGGTACCTTTCACGATTCTCTCTTTAATGGAATTTACCCCGGACTTTTTCAGGAGGTTGAACTCGGTCACCAAAACGATTCCGTTCAGTACGGCTACACCGAAGAGGGCGATAAAGCCGATCCCGGCCGAAATGCTGAAAGGCATCCCGCGTAGCCAGAGGGCGACAATGCCGCCGATCGCTGATAAGGGGATGGCGCTAAAGACCAAAACACTTTGCCGGATCGATCCGAAGGCGAAGTAGAGGAGCAGCAGGATCAGGCCCAGTGCTATCGGAACCGCAATGGCGAGTCTGGCCTTGGCGGCGATCAGATTTTCGAACTGGCCGCCGTAAGTGATCGAATAGCCGGAAGGAAGATACAGTTTTGTTCGCACACGTTCTTTGAGTTCTTCCACGATGCTTTGTACATCCCGCCCGCGAACATTGAATCCTACCGTTATGCGTCGTCGGGCATTCTCCCGCTGGATCTGATTGGGACCGACCTCCAGGTTGACATCCGCCAATTGCGAGAGCGGGATCGGACTTCCGTCATGCAACAGGACCGGTAATTCCCGGAGGTCCTGAAGGTCGGTCCTGGCGTTATCGTTCAGTCGAACCACCAGGTCGAACCGGCGGTCATCTTCGAACAACATCCCGGCCGAGGCACCCGCAAATGCGGTCTGCACGGCCTGGTTCACTTCATCCACCCGAAGACCATACGAAAGCAAGGCTTCGCGCCGGTACCGGACAACCAGTTGCGGCAACCCGGTAACGGCTTCGACATACAGGTCCACTGCACCGGGAACTTGTCGTACTTCTTCTCCAAGTAGTGTTGCGTAACGGGCCAGCGAGTCCAGGTTGTCGCCGAAGATCTTACACACCACATCCTGCCTTCCACCGGTCATCAGTTCGTTGAATCGCATCTGTACCGGGAACTGAAAGCCGACCGAAATGCCTGGAATCTCTTGCAGGGTAGTACTCATCTTCTCTGCCAGTTCATCGAACGATTTTGCGCTTGTCCAGTGTTGCTTGTCTTTCAGGATTACCATCATGTCCGATGCCTCGATCGGCATCGGGTCGGTTGGAATTTCTCCGCTACCGGTTTTGGTCACGACTTTTTCCACTTCGGGATATCGCTGCTTCAAGAGTCCGGCGGCTTGTTGAACCGCGGCCACCGAGGTGGACAGGGAACTTCCGGTAAGGACGCGCGTGTCAACGGCAAAATCTCCCTCTTCCAGTTCCGGTATGAATTCACCTCCAAGACTTGCCAGCACGGAAATCGATCCGCCAAAGAGCAGAATGGCAAGCAGGAGGACGCTGATGGGTTTTTTCAGCACCCTGTTCATTGCGGTTTCGTGCCAATGTTCCAACCGGCGCAAAATCCGATCCGCCAAATTGGGTTTTGTCCTGATCTTCCTGCTCAGGATCAGCGAGCTCATCATCGGGATATAGGTCAATGACAGCAGGAATGCCCCAAGAATGGCAAACGCGACCGTTTGTGCCATCGGCTTGAACATCTTGCCTTCGATACTTTCAAGCGAAAGGATGGGTAGGTAAACTACGAGGATGATGATCTGCCCGAATACCGCGGCGTTCATCAATTTGCCGGCGGCGGTTCCGACTTCTTCGTTCATCTCAGAACGGGTGACCATTCCATGTCCCCGGAAATGTTTTCCATGATGCAGACGGTGCAAGACCGCTTCGACGATGATCACGGCTCCATCGACGATCAATCCGAAGTCCAACGCGCCAAGGCTCATCAAATTTCCACTGACACCGAAGGCATTCATCAGGATGATGGCGAACAAGAGTGAAAGCGGTATTACCGATGCCACGAGAAGCCCTGCCCGAAGATTGCCCAGGAAGATCACGAGGATAAAAAGGACAATGAGCGCGCCTTCGAGGAGGTTCCGTTCCACCGTGGAAATGGCGTTGTTGACCATTTTGGTCCGGTCGAGAAATGGCTCGATGGTGACGCCCTCCGGCAAGGTCGTTTCGATTTCGCGGATGCGGTCTTTCACAGCCTTGATGACGGCTGAGCTGTTTTCTCCTTTGAGCATCATGACGACCGCGCCGGCAACTTCACCTTCATCATTATAGGAAAGCGCGCCGAACCGGGTGGCATGACCCAGCCGAACTTCCCCAAGGTCTCCGATCTTTAGCGAACTCCCGTCCGACAGGCGCTTGACCGGAATCCCCGCGATCTGGGTTTTCGATTGGACGAGGCCTTCCGTACGGATGAAAAGCGCATTCGGTCCTTTCTCGATGTAGCTGCCTCCTGCGTTCTGGTTGTTGGCGTGGAGTGCTTCAAATACGGTTTCCAGCGACACGCCATAGGAGCGAAGTCGGTTGGGGTCAATCGCCACTTCGTATTGTTTCACTTTTCCGCCAAAGGAGGAAACATCCGCCACTCCGGGCGTACCCAGTAGTTGCCTCCGGATGATCCAATCCTGGATGGTCCTCAGGTCCAGTTCGGAATACCGGCCCTCATAGCCGGGCTTTGCCCTGACGACATATTGAAAGATCTCACCCAGTCCCGTGGTCACGGGGGCCAGTTCCGGATTGCCGCTGCCATCCGGTATTTCATTGCGAACGGTTTGCAGCCGCTCATTCACCTGTTGACGTGCCCAATAGACGTCGGTCGCGTCATCAAAGACGATCGTAACCAGTGAAAGCCCAAAGCGGGAGAAGGACCGTTGCTCGATGATCCCCGGGATGTTACGGGTAGCCTGTTCGATCGGAAACGTGATCAGTCGTTCAATATCACCGGCTCCAAGCGCGGGCGATACCGTGATGATCTGGACCTGGTTGTTGGTGATGTCGGGAACCGCGTCGATCGGTAATCGGCTGGCGGAGTAGGCTCCCCATACGACGAGACCGAGGACCAGGAGTCCAATAATGAGTTTGTTCTCGATGGAGAATCGAATGATGCGTTGTAGCATGATGTGAAAGCTTCCGGATCATGTGCAAAAGGTCCATTGACCTGATGCGGATCCGGTGGGTTGGAAATAAAATGAAAAGAAAAAAAGATCAGCCGAGACGAGGGGGCTGCCAAACGCCATTCCCGTCGGCATGACGGATCTTTACATCCAGTGGGATATGTATCCGGTTAATGACCGGAGAAAAAAGCCGGATGCTGAACTCCCGAACCTCGCCGGACGAAGCGACCAGTTGCGAGCAGGCCGTGGAATGTTCGTGGGATTTGAACGGAAGATTCTCATCATGCTCCGGTTGATCGGCGTGCCGGGTGTTATAATGCAATGCCAGATAATCGTCGACACCCATACCCGGTTGTTCCATCCGATGCTCCAGATAATGGGAGATCAGACCCGGAAGTTTGAACAATTCAATTCCGTCCGCCCCGGTGAGCAGAAAACTCAATGACAGAAAAAAGCTGGTGGCACGAAGCACGATGAACAAATATAACCGGACTTTTCGAATGCAAACTGAATTTCCGGGTTAATTTCCCTTAACGAAAGGTTCATGGGCGTACGACCAAAACCGGTATTTGGACGCGATGCCGGACTTTATCGACAGTGGTACCGAAAAGCAGATCCTTGAAGCCCATGTGGCCGTGAGCGCCCATGACCAGCAAATCAGGTTGAAAATCCTTGACCAGATCCGGGATAGCCTTACGCGTGGTGCCAAAACCGATACGGTACTCGACCTTGAACCCTTTGGCACTCAGGTCCTCCTGGTACTTTTCCAGGTTCTTGCGGTCACTCAGCATTTCCATATCCCGGATATCCTGTCGCATGACCATTGCACCGGCGGATTCTACAACATGGATCAGACAATACGTCGCGTCCTTTCCTCCTTGTCCTAAGGCGGAAGCAATGGAAGCTTCGTCGGACTGGGAGAAGTCGACGGTAATAGCGATTCGACTGTACCGGATGCTTTCTACTTGGCCAAGTGTTCTGGGTCCACCGTGCGGCGCGCGTGCACTGGGGCGAACAATGCGCGGAAACAGTGGTTTGATGGTTACGTAAAGCAACAGCGCACCCACAGACAAGGCCAATGGGATGACCGTCCAGGCCAGCAGCGTGGGATCCGCACTGGCAGACAACCAGGCGCTGATCTCATCGATGACCAGGCGCACATTCAAGCCTACGATGATCGTCGCGGACAGCCAGGCGAGTGACTTCACCCACCAGGAAATCCGGAAGTCCCCCATTTTTTCTTTATCCGAAGTGAAATGGATCAGGGGAATGATCGCGAATCCCAATTGCAGGCTGAGAATCACTTGTGACAATACCAGCAACTCGCCGGTCGCGGACTCGCCGAAATAGTGGATGGTAAGCAGTGCGGGAATGATCGCCACCAGGCGCGTGATGATTCTGCGGATCCAGGGCGATAATCGGAGATGGAGGTAACCTTCCATTACGATTTGTCCGGCCAGGGTTCCGGTGACGGTAGAACTTTGACCGGCGGCGATCAGGGCAACCGCGAACAGGACAGGCGCGAGTTTGCTGCCGAGCAGCGGCTCCAGGAAATGGTGCGCGTCCTGGATCTCACTGACCGTAAACATGCCGTTTCTAAAAAAGGTAGAGGCGGCCAGTACCAGGATGGCGGCATTGACAAAGAAGGCGAGATTGAGGGCGATGACGGAGTCGATAAAATTGAACCGGATCGCGCGTCGAATTCCGGAGTTGCTGCGGTCGATCCGCCGGGTCTGGACCAGTGATGAGTGCAGGTAGAGGTTGTGTGGCATCACGGTCGCCCCGATGATGCCGATCGCGATATACAAGGCGGCTTCGTTCGGCAGGGAGGGAACGAAGCCGGTAACGACCTCGCTCAGGTCCGGTTTTGCCAGGATCATCTCCGTCAGAAAACTGAGTCCGATGATGGAGATCAGCGACAGAATGAACGCCTCGATCTTCCGGATGCCGAAGTTCAACAGGAAAAGGAGCAGAAAAGTGTCCAGCACCGTGAGGAGAACGCCATAGATCAGCGGTAGACCGAACAGTAACTGAATGCCGATGGCCATTCCCAGCACTTCGGCGAGATCGGTGGCAGCGATGGCGATCTCGGCCAGGAACCAGAGAAACAGGTTCACGGGTCGGGAATAGGTTTCGCGCGACGCTTGAGCAAGATCCCGTCCCCGGACAATCCCTAATCGAGCCGAAAGACTCTGGAGGAGTACGGCCATCAGGTTCGACATCAGCAACACCCAGATCAACGCGTACCCGAAACGGCTGCCTCCGGCGATATCGGTTGCCCAGTTGCCGGGATCCATATACCCCACGGATACCAGGTAGGCGGGACCTAGAAAGGACAGCAGCTTTCGGAATCTTCCCTTATGTACAGTGGTATCGACGGATCCGTGAACCTCTGAAAGGGAGTCGTTGGAAGAAGTGGTCATCGTGAAAATTTATTTGCCGGTTCGCGTGAATTGCCGCTTCGTCGAAGCGCGTTTTCCTGCCTGTGCGGGTCGCTGGATGAATAGATGGCGCATCAGCGGTTCCGCAAGATAGAGTTGGCGCCTGCCGGGCCGGATCCGGATCCGCGCAGAGCCGTCGAAGGCATACCGGTCCTCCAACTGGATCCGGGTTCCCAGCCCGATACCCAGCTCGTCCAGTTGACGCAGGAATTCGGGATCGTCCGTTCCTACGCTGCACAGAATGCCCGATTCACCGGGTGAAAGTTCCACCAATCTGAGCTCGCGACGGTCCGGCATCCGTCCGCGGCTGTCCGGTATCGGGTCGCCATGCGGATCGAAAGCAGGATGCCCCAGGAACGCTTCCAACCGGTCGGTCAAGAGATCCGACTGGATATGTTCCAACTGTTCGGCGATGTCATGCACCTGGTCCCAACCAAAGCCCAGGGATTTTACGAGAAACATTTCCCACAGCCTGTGCTTGCGGATCGTTGCCAACGCGGCCTTCCTGCCGGCCAGGGTCAACGAAACGCCGTGGTACGGCCGGTAGTCGACGAGCCGCTTTCCCGAAAGCCGCTTCAGCATCTCGGTGACGGAAGCGGCGGTGGTGTTCAGATCCGCAGCCAGCACATTGGTGCCGATCGATCCGCCTTCCGACTTGGACAGGTGATAGATGGATTTCAGGTAGTTCTCCTCAGAGGTGGAATGCGCCATGGGATAAATTTAGGCAAATATATAAATTAAATTTAGGTTAGCCTAAAAAAGTTTAACCGCCCCGATTGCTCGGATTCATGGCCGGTCGGAGACCCCGGATGTTTGAGCTTTAGCCGGGCAACGCATTCCGATTATCTTTGCGGCCGATGTCGCTGTACCGTTCCTTCCTGAAACCACTCCTGTTCCTGTTCGACCCGGAGCAGGTGCATCATGCGGTCTTTGGTATCCTGCGAAACGGGATGCGTATCCCGATCGTGCGGCCGCTGGTACGGTCGATGTACCGGGTGGACGATCCCGGCCTGAAACGTACCGTAGCCGGATTGGAATTTCCCAACCCGGTTGGCCTGGCAGCCGGCTTCGATAAGGATGCCCGGCTGTACCGGGAACTGGGTGATCTCGGTTTCGGCTTTGTCGAGATCGGTACGGTGACCCCGCGACCACAAGCCGGAAATCCCCGGCCTCGGTTGTTTAGGCTGCCCCTAGATGAAGCCCTGATCAACCGCATGGGTTTCAACAATGCCGGCGCAACCGCCGCGGCGGAACGATTGCGAAAGCGACGCCCCGGATTGATCATCGGCGGGAACATCGGAAAGAACAAGGATACACCCAACGAACAGGCGGTGAATGACTACCTGCTGTGTCTGGAGGCTTTGTATCCGGTGGTCGATTACTTCGTCGTGAATGTCAGTTCCCCGAACACGCCCGGTCTCCGCGCGCTGCAGGAGAAAGAACCCTTGTTGGCGATTCTACGGCAACTGATGAAACGGTGCAGTGATTTGGCTAAGGGAGGGAAAGCCAGACCGGTTTTCCTGAAGATAGCGCCGGATCTCAGCACGGAACAACTGGACGATATTGTCGCGGTTGTCCTCGAGGCGGGCTTGGCCGGTGTGATCGCTTCGAATACGACGCTGGACCGGAGCGGATTGAAGACCGCTTCGGAACAGGTGGAGGCCATCGGAGCCGGTGGACTAAGCGGACGCCCCCTGACCCGTAAATCAACCGCAGTCATCCGCCACATCGCCGGGCGCGCGCAAAAGCGCTTCGCCATCATCGGCGTGGGTGGAATTCATTCACCGGAAGAAGCTCAGGAAAAGCTGGACGCAGGAGCCGATCTGGTGCAACTGTACACTGGCTTCATCTACGAAGGGCCCGGACTCGTGAAGCGGATTCTGCGCAGCCTCGTACGATGAGCAGGTTTGGGCCTCAGTCTTCGATTACCTTACCGCTGCCGTGTTTCAGCACCTTGGCTTCGAGGTAGAAGATGATCTCCTCAGCAATGTTCTTGACCTGGTCCCCCGTACGTTCGAGCTTGCGGATGGTGGAGATGATGTGAAGGGCGGGAGCAATGTGTTCCGCTTCCTTGCGGATCAGGGCTTCCACGACACGGTTGGCGCTCCCGTTGATATCGTCCAGCACATCGTCCTTTTTGAAAACACCTCGGGCCAGCCGGGTGTCTTCTTCATTGAAGCATTTCCGTACATCCTCCAGCATTTCAATGGCGAGGGTATACATCTCGTCCAGACGGGTCACTTTCAGTAAGTCGCCGTGAAACGGTGCATCGGCTTCGATCACATAGCGTGCGATGCCGTCGGCGATGTCTCCGATCCGTTCAAGATTGGAATTGATCTTCAACACCGCCAGCACAAAGCGCAGGTCGATCGCAACGGGGTTGAACAAGGCAAAGATGTTCTCGCAGTCCTTGTCGATTTTCAACTCCAGTGCATTGACGCGCTTTTCGTTGAAATTGACTTCGCGCGCCAGGTCCTTGTCGAAATCCAGCAGTGCGATCCTGCCTTTTCGGAGCTGGGAAATGACCAGTTCGAACAGTTCGACGGATTCGTCTTTGAGTCGTTTGAGTTCGACGTCCAGGTGCGTCATGATGAAGGAAGTTGATACAGTTTTTAATGATAATCGTACGGCAACTATGAGCCAACAGCGCTCAGCCGAATCGGCCGGTTACGTAATCCTGGGTGCGTTTGTCCCGGGGATTGGTAAAGATGGTCGGTGTGGTGTCGTATTCGATCAGTTCCCCAAGATAGAAGAAGGCCGTCTTATCCGAAACACGACCGGCCTGTTGCATGTTGTGGGTGACAATGATGATGGTGTACTTGCTCTTGAGTTCGTAGATGAGTTCCTCGATCTTGGCTGTGGAGATCGGATCGAGCGCGGATGCAGGTTCGTCCATCAATAAGACGGAAGGTTCGATCGCCAGCGCACGCGCGATACAGAGTCGCTGCTGTTGTCCGCCGGAGAGCTCGAAGGCGGATTTTTTCAACTTGTCCTTGACTTCCTCCCAGAGTGCCGCCTGGCGCAGAGAAGTTTCCACGCGTTCTTCGATGAATGATTCGTTTCCGATACCGTTGACACGCAAACCGTAGGCGACATTTTCAAAGATGGACTTCGGGAAGGGGTTCGGCTTTTGGAAAACCATACCGACCCGCTTACGCAGTTCATCCATCCGCATGCCGATGTCCTTCTTGTAAACATCGCGCCCATCGAGCAATACATCTCCTTCTATCCGGACATTATCGATGAGGTCATTCATTCGGTTGAAGAGTCGCAGATACGTGGACTTCCCGCAGCCGGAAGGACCGATGAGCGCCGTCACCGTATTGGCTTCTATGGCGATGTCAATACCCTTCAGGGCGTGGAAATCTCCGTAGTAGAGGTGGACGTTCCGGGTTTCGATCTTATTCATGGAGCATCAATTCATTTTGACTTTGTTGCCAAAGTAACGACGGAGCGCATTGGCGGCCAGGTTCAGCAGGAGAACGATCATGACCAGCACGAGAGCCGTGCCGTAAGCCATGTCGCGCGATGCCTGGATATCGGTTCCGCTGGTGGAAATAACGTACAAGTGATAGGGAAGCGCCATGACCTGGTCAAAGATGCTGGAAGGCAATTTAGGCAGGAAGTAGGCTGCTACGGTAAAAAGGATCGGAGCCGTTTCGCCCGAAACCCTGCCGACGGAAAGGATAAGACCGGTAATGATATTCGGTGTTGCGATCGGAAGTACCACCCGGCGGATGGTTTGCAGTTTGGTCGCGCCAAGTGCCAGGCTTCCCTGCCGGAACGATTGATCGACCGCCAGCAAGGCTTCCTCCGTTACCCGGATCACGACAGGCAATGCCAGCAGGCTGAGGGTAAGGGAGCCGGCCAGGATGGAATCGCCGAACTCCAGTGTATTCACGAAAAGCGACATGCCGAAGAGTCCGAAGACGATCGAAGGTACACCGGCCAGGTTGTTGGTCATCATCTTGACAAATCGCTTGAACCAGGAATCCTTCATGTATTCATTCAGATAGATGCCGGCCATGATACCGATGGGGAACGAAAAGAGCATGCTGCCGACCATGAGGCAAAGCGTTCCGATGATGGCCGGATAAATCCCACCGGCGGTCATGCCATCTTCCGGCATGCTGGTAAGGAACTCCCAGGATATCGTCTTCCAGCCTCTGATGAAGATGAAGTAGAGTATCCAGAAGAGCACCCCGACCACGAACAGGCTTAAGATCCTGAACGTCCAGAAGGCCAGTTTTTCTTTAAGTTGTTTGGTCATACTCAACGATGGCGTTTCTGTTTTCGGGAAATGGATTCTACCCACAGGTTGATCAGCATGGTGAGTAGAAAGAGTATGCAACCAAGTGCAAACAGCGCTTTATAGTGGACACCGCCTTGCGGCGCTTCTCCGAGTTCTGCTGCGATCGTTGCCGGTATGGTTCGTACCGGTTGGAGCAGGGAATGAGGCATGACGGCTGCGTTGCCGGTAACCATCAGCACGGCCATGGTCTCACCGATGGCACGCCCGATACCCAGAATGGCCGCGGCAGAGATGCCGGAAATGGAATAGGGGATCACGACCCGGTGAATGGTCTGCCAGCGGTTCGCGCCCAGTGCAAGCGAAGCTTCCTTCATGGCACGCGGCGTATTGCGGATCGCGTCTTCCGATACCGTAATGATGGTGGGAAGCGCCATGATGGCGAGTACGATCGATCCCGCCAGCGCGGTTTCGCCGACGGGTAACTGGAACACATCGTGAATCATGGGCACGATGACGATCAAGCCGAAGAACCCATATACGACAGACGGGATGCCTGCCAGCAGTTCGATGACCGGTTTCAGGACTTTGCGTACACGCTCGTCGGCGACTTCTGCCAGATAGATGGCCGTAGCCAGACCGATTGGAAGCGCGAAGAGGATGGCGAATATGGAGACCATCAGGGTGCCCAGAATGAGTGGGAGCACTCCAAGCTGTACGACCGGCTCGGCGGTAGGAAACCACTCTTTACCGCCAAGAAAATCGGGAAGATTGTTCTTGTCAATTTCAATTACCTTTCCGGGGAAGGAGGCGTTCCGGTACTTGGCATTGATTACCGCCAGGATGTCGGGAAAACTGTCGACCAATTGATTGATCCGGTCCGGCAGGAACTCGAATTCGGCCCCCAGTTCTTCTTCGGAAAAATAATTGGTCAGTTCATTGATCGTCACGATGCGGATCGAATCCGGCTTTCCACCGATTTCATTCCAATGGGTGATCTTCTGATCAAAAATGTCTTTACACTGCGTCGCGCTGAGGTGGCTGACGGGATTACCCGCATGCACGACCAGGAGGTTATTGTTCTCGACCGGTGAGGTGGAAAAGAGTGAAGCGCCTTCCCGGAACAGGAAAAGAACGATCAGCAGCACCGTAAACGTGGTTACGGTACCGCTGATCGTCAGGAGGCCTTCGACGAGGCTTTCCAGGAATCGTTTAAATCGTGTATTCACAACCTTTTTCTGAGGGTTGTCGCAGTTTTATTTAAGCCGGATGTAACCGACTTCGTCTACGATCTGCTGACCTTCGGAGGACAAGATGAAGTCCACAAACGGTTTCACCAGCTTTTCTTTGGAAGTCTGATAGTAATAATAGAGCGGACGAACGACCGGATAGGTCTTGTTGATGGCGTTCTCCTTGGTGGCCAGGACATAGTTCTTGCCCCCATCGTAGGAAACTGCAACGTCTTTCACTTCTTTCGTTACGTAAGCCAGGCCGACATACCCGATCGCACCCTTGGTCTGACTGACGGACTGGATGATGGCGCCGGTCGCCGGCATGTTCAGAACGGTGGAAGCATAGTTCTTCCGATTCAACACATGCTCTTTGAAGAACTCATACGTGCCCGAACTGGTTTCGCGGGAGTAAGCCACGATCGTGAGATCCGCTCCGCCGACTTCTTTCCAGTTCTTGATCTTACCGGTGAAGATCCCTTCGATCTGTTCGCGGGTAAGCTTTGTTACTTTATTGGCAGGATGTACGATAACGGAAAGCGCGTCATTGGCGACTACCACTTCCTTAAACGGCTTCCCGGCCTCCTGAAGTTTGAGACGCTCGTCCATCTTCAGTCGTCGGGATGACATGGCGATATCCGTAGTGCCATCCATGAGGGCGGCAATTCCTACGCCCGAACCGCCACCGACGACCGTGACTGAATTTCCGGACATCTTTTTCATGTACCGTTCCGCTTCTTTTTGTGTAAGCGGAAGCACAGTGTCGCTGCCTTTTACGACAATTTTCTGACCCAGGGCCTGAAAGGCGGTAGCCAGGATCGACAGGATAATCAGTGTCTTTTTCATTTTCTTATCTGCTGATAGTTGTATCTCGGTTATCGAATGTTAGAATCGTGTCTGTACACGAAGCGTGAACACGTTGTCGTGCTGATCGACCGTGTAGAGGTTAAGGTTCTTGCTGGTTTCATTTTTGACCAGGTCGAAATAGGCGCTGATGCGGGTGTTGGCATCCATACGCCAGGCTGCTCCGAATCCCCAGGTGTCGAACCGGAGGTCCGTTGCATTGGTGGTCTTCAAACCATTTGCCGTAGCTTTTCCGATTTCATCACCTTTCACGTCCGTATTCGGATCGTACCAGTCATATTTGATGACGGCGGAGAAGGGAGTATGGCCGATCCCCTGGCAGAGATAGAAGTAGGCGCCGTTAAATGCGCGGTTGTAGATCGGTTTGAGAACAGGGCTGTTGGTATTGGGACTCTTCGTATCGGAACCGAGTCCGGGTTGGTCGCCCTGAATGTATTCGCCACGAAGTACCGTGATGCCGGCTTTCCAGTCGAGGCTGAGTTGAAGATCGGCCCCGTAGTATTCGCGGTGGGTGAAGTCCCGGTTGACCAACGCGGTTGGGATGTCGGTCATGGCGTTGGACTGACGGAAACCTTTTACTCCGAGGCTGTCTGTTGACATGGCATACATCAGCGTATCGATCCGGTAACCGCCGTTGTAGTAGGAGATGCCACCGCTATACTTGAAGGTCTCTGCTGTATTGGTACGCGCGAAGGTGATGTGTCCGATAAAGTCCTTCTTTTTATCGAAGTCGGTTACATCGAGGTTCGGATTGGGGGCGCCTGTACCGTTGAAGAGTCCGGCTTCGAGTTTCAACCAGTTCCAGTTCGACAATTTCGGACCCTGGATCGTCAGCATGGCGCCGAGGTCCCGTTCGTTCGGGAAGATCAGTTGGGACATGCGGCCACGTTCGGGTGATTCGCGAAGCGAGGAAGAATAGATCACTTCGTAGCCGAATGGCCGGTTTTGCAATCCGGTGGTGAGTGAGAACCAACCGGTATAGGGATCCGTGATCTTGATATAACCATCCATGAGGCGCAGCCCGCGCTCGGAGAGATCGAATTGAATCACTACCTGCGTGGTTGACCAGCCCTTGTCGTTCAGAACGCCATCATATTGAGCTTTGATTCGCCCACGGCGGATCTGGAATCGTTTATCAACGCCGGAAGGGAAATTTCCGCCTTCAAAGGAACTCTCACCCGCGGAATCCGCTACCTGGAATTGAGCCTGAACATATCCGCTTAGCTTAAGCCGCTTCAGTACATCGAGTTCCTGACGTATTCCGGCTACGTGACTGGTCAGCGTATCCAAGGGGTTCAATTCCGTTTCTTGGGCCGAGAGGGAGCCGATTCCCAGCAGGAGTCCCAGTAACAAGGTGATGGATCGTTTCATTGCGTGTGGTGTGGTTTGAATGCAAAAGAATTCACACCATGTTAACGCAGTGGCCGGCCTATATTAAGTTAAGGTTAAATGTGAACGACAAGTGAACTAATTGTTATGTATGTCGCTGAAATTCAATCTCCTAGATTACAGCTTGTAACTCAGCGTAAGGTTGATGTTGGTGCCGAAACGGACCGATGAAATTCCGGTATCGATGTCGGCGGCGTAGCGTCCGTTCTTGTTCTGGTCCTGATAGAAGTGCCCTGCCTGGTTCAAGAGGTCACCGATCGTCAGGCGCACTTCACCTTTCGTGAAGACCCGCTTACTGATCTGGAGATCGATAAGGTCACGGGGCGTTTCTTCGATGCTCAGATAGCCCTGGTTGCCAACCTGGAAGATCCTTCTGCCGATACGGTTGTAGACCACATTCACCCCAAGTCCGCTACGCGGATTCTGGTATTGCAAGCCCCCGTTGAGCACATAGGGCGATTGCCCTTGCAGTGGTCTCGGACCAGTAGCCCTGGGATCGTTGGAGACATCCACCCGCGAACGAATCAGCGAAACGTTACCGTACAAGCTGAAGTTTTCCCACTGGTTCCACGACAGCAGTCCGTCGACGAATTCCAGTTTCTTTCTCCATTCCAGCTCCAGGCCATACGCGTAAGCGCTGCCCGCATTCCAGAAACTGACCCGACGGGAACCGGCACCTGAACTTTCTACAACGGGCTCGATCGGATTCGTGAAGTCCTTATAAAAGACCGATGCGCTGAGAATTTCACCCGGTGCAGGGTAGTACTCGTAGCGCAGGTCGAAATTCTTGATGCGGGTGCGCACCAGCGTGTCATTTCCCTGGATCGTACTGGCGGTGGAGAAATCATAGAAGCTAAAAGGCGCCAGCTCCCGGAATTCCGGACGTGCCACCGTTTGTGAAGCTGCAATTCGCAGATTGGTCTTCTCGGAAAGGGACCAGGATACGTTGATGGAAGGCAGCAGGTCGGTGTAATTTTCGCGTACCCGAATGGTATCATTACTGTATCCGAAGGAGTTCAGCTTCTGGATGAAGTTTTCGACCCGAACGCCCCACACGAGCCGGATGTTCTTGTGCACTAGATTGTCGAACTGGATGAATCCGGCATGCAGATTCGTGCTGGCGGTATACGCGTCGGAAGGATTGGTGATTTCATCGATCCGGAAACCCCGGGGACCCATATTCTCCGGATTGAACAGTGTTTCGATGGGTGACTGCAACAGGTTCCAGTTGAATTGACCGGCATTGGTGATGACATAACCGAGTACGCGGGCATCGAAGGAGCGGGATTTGTATTGTTCAAAGAAGCCGAACTTGACGGTCTGGTTTTCTCCGAGGAATTTGAGAGGTGTCTGCAGACTGAAGTCGCCGTTGTAAACCTTTTCGCCCAGATCCGAATAGAACTTTCCGGCATAGTTGGGGGATGCCGTTCCGAATGGGACATAGGCATAGAGGGTTGTATCCTCGAGTGACGGATCGAGATTCCGGTAGTAGTACATTCGACGCAGGTCGGGAACGTCCTGTCGTATCTCGGTATAGCTGCCGTTCCACTTCAGTCGGGTTCCACCTGCGGAGAGCGCATGTTCACCGGACAGGATCGAATTCAGGAAGCGTGTCGATGAATACCGAAGCGCGAACGCGTTGATGTATTGTTGGTTCTCGATATCGATTCCTTCACGCTGGATGGTCATGTCTTCCGCGTTGTCGGAGTAGAGATTCTTGAAGCTGATCTTATGACGATCGCCGATCTTATACGAGGCATTCAGCAAGGCGCCCCAGAAAACATTCTCCCGGTATTGCTGATCCTGGAAATCGAAATTCTGCGAACCATCGAAATCGTAGTCAGCACGCTCGAATTCCTGTGTTCTCCGGCCGTTGCTGTAGCTGATGGAAGCGATGAGACCAAAGTCGTTCCGAAGAAGTTTCCCGGTACGCCCGATGGATGCCTGATAGGTCTGGGTAAGCGGAGTGGAAGCTTTTTCCTCGGTCGCCCAATCGTTGGGCAGGAGTTTACTGTACTTGATTTTGTCGGCCTGGGAGGCGCGCTGTAGCGTTTCGGCCTGGGGAAATTCCGAAGGCAACGCGCGAGTGCCGTCATCAAAGCCCAACCAGTCGGTTTTGCCGCCTTGATACGAACGATACTTCTTGAACGTCGAGATCGTGTTCAGGCCGGTGCCCGCGGAGAAGCTGAAGAAATTCTGATCCGGAATATCGCGGGTATTGAGTTGTAAGAGACCGCCGGAGAATTCACCCGGAAGTTCCGGCGATGCTGTTTTGACGATAATGAGATTATCCAGCATGTTGGCCGGGAAAAGATCGAACGAGAATGCCTTCCGGTCAGGCTCGGAACTTGCCAGTGGCACAACGTTCAACAAGGCCCCATTGTAACGCTCATTCAATCCGCGGATGATCACGAAACGGCCTTCCTGGATGCTGGCGCCACTGATGCGACGAACGACTTCGCCGGTATTCTTATCCGGTGTTTTCCGGATGGTTTCTGCGGATATGCCGTCCTGCACCGTCGCGCTCTTCTTCTGCATCAGGATGATCGATCCCACGCTTTCCCGTTTCATATCAGCCGTGACGACCACTTCGTTGAGCTGTTGGCTGGAGTTCTCCAGGCTGACGTCAAGATTTACCGGAGATCCCTCCTGGACCGCTACGTTACGGATGATCTTCGTGGTATAGCCGATATAGCGAAACACGATGTTATAGGTGCCATTGGGAATGTTGGTGATCAGGTAACGTCCGTCCAGGTCCGTAACAGCGCCCAGCGTCGTGCCTTCGATCATGACCGGGACACCGATCAGCGTTTCTCCGTTCGCTTTGTCAATCACGACACCGGTCACACGTCCACTCAAACCATCGTCGTTGCCGAGTGCGAGCAGATTCAGGCCGAATGTCAATAGTAGGAGGCAATAGAGGTGTTTCATGTGCTTTGCTATCGGTTGTAAACGTACAATGGCAGTGTAACGGAAACCTTACGACCTGTTTAAGCCTATGTTAATGCAACATGAAGCATGCAAGGATTTGTGAACGTATCGTAAACACCATATAAACAGACAGGCCGGCTGATGGGCCGGCCTGTCTGTTTTGCCTTTATGTGCGGATCAATTGACCGCAAGGCGCAGCGTCGTGATCGCTGATTCGTTGCGCATGACGAGGGTGTAGATGCCCCGGGCAAGCGCTTCCACGTTCAATTCGATGCGATGTTCTCCTGCTAAATAGCGTTCCGGTTGCAGGGAAATTACCTCACGGCCTTCCAGATCGATAACGGATACCGAAAGATCGGAAGCCTGCTCGAGTGAAAAGGAAACGACTGCAAAGCGATGAGCCGGATTCGGGTAGGCGGAGATGGAGCGAATCGAGTTGATCTCGCTGATTCCAACCGTGTAGTTGGTATTCTCGCAGTCGTAGTTGGCCCAACCGTTTGTCCAATCGCTGTTTCCAAACGCGCCCCGGTAGCTGACACTCTCGAAGAACGGATCGTTCAGGTAGTTCGAGGAGAAGTCCGCTCCCGAAAGCAGGGGAGAGCCGGCAGAAGGCATGAAGTCGGGATTGGCATAGTTGTTCGGATCCATCAATTGCAGGTCGGAACTGTTGGTGAGTTGTTCATTACCATATGCGGGAGTAGTGAACCAGGCACTGATGTCCCAGGAAGAACCACTGGCGACGGCAAGCGGCGTTGCACAACCGGCCAGTACGTTATGTTGGTATTGGAGCTCATTATTGGTAGCGTTGGCTTCGCAGTTGGCACCGTCAACCAGGAGCCCCGTCGGGAAACCCGCGATGGCGCTGTTGAAGATGCTCGTCTTGCAGGAACGGCGAAGGTGGGAGCCGCGTTTGAAGTTGCTGTTGATTTGCGTGGAAGCCGTAGTCATCGGTCCGATGATCGTTACATTGGAATAGATGGGCTGCGTCAGCGGGTTGTTGGTGGACCCCGTCGCATCATTGTCGGACTCGAAGCCGTTCGAACCGGAAACGTCCGCTACATTGCTGTCACGCAAGGCTACCAGGAATTGCATCTTTCCACGGAAGCCGAAGTCCGTGTCGAAATCATCATCCAGTGTACGGTAGGAGATCAGGTGCTTCGCGTTCACCGTACCACCAAAGCATTCGAATGCATCGTCGCCGGAGAAGCTGACCATGACATAATCGATGGTAGTTCCGTTGCCAACGCCTCCGAGTGTAAGTCCGTTGATCTCGTTGTTCGGCTGAAAGGCGATTCCCGGAAATTCAATCCGGACATATCGCAGGGTTCCAGAATTATCGGCGTCATCTGTTCCGCCATAGAGTCCTTTGACGGGATCCACACCGCCTTCGATGACTTTCTCGCCGGCAGGATCATTGATAGACGCTTTCCCAAGGATGATCAGTCCGCCCCAATCACCATAGGTGCGGGTGCCGACCGGCTCGTTGGACGTGAAAACGATCGGTGCGGATGAGGTGCCGTCGGCCCAGATCTTCGAGCCGCGGGTAATGATGAGACTTCCTTTGGTGGCTTTATCGCCCTTGATGACGGTACCCGGTTCGATCGTCAGTTCCGCGTTGTTCGTTACATAGACGAATCCGCTGAGCAGGTAGATGTTGTTGCTCGTCCAGGTCGTGTTGGCGCTGATGTCGCCGCTCACGGTGATCACACTTTGTGCACGTACGCCCAGGTTGAGTCCCAGGAGAAGAGCCGCGAGAATGTAGAGTTGTTTCATGTCTTGGTTTTTGATTGGTTCTTGACTGCAAAAAAAGAACGACCGGTTTACCCGGTCGTTAATGCTGTCTGAATCCTTGTTTATGAAATCGTGAACGTCGTGTGAACAACGCCGATTCACCACCCTCAGGCTTGCATGAAACGGTAGCCGATTCCCTTCTGGGTGGTAATGAAATCAGATCCCAGTTTTCTGCGTAAACGGAGAATGTGGACATCAATGGTCCGGTCATTTTGGGAAGGCTTGCGCTTCCAGACCTTTTCGAAGATCTCTTCCCGGGTAAATACTTTACCCGGTTGTGCCGCCATCAGGTGCAACAGCTCGAATTCCTTACGCGAAACCGGTACAGGTTGCTGGTTGAGATACACGGCATACGCCTCACGGTCAATGATCAGATTGTCTTTGCTATTGGCAAACTGCGCCCGTCCGTTTGCCGGATAGTCAAGTCGGGCACGCAGCCGTTTGAATACGATCTCCGGCTCCAGCGGCCTGCGGATAAAGTCGTCGGCCCCTGCATCAAAGGCCGCGATCTCTTCCCGGCTTTCATTGGTATGACCCAGGATGATGACACGAAGATTGCGGTGATGATGAGCCGATTTGATGGAAAAGCATAGTTCCAGGCTTGCCAGAAGATTGTTTCCGGAGTCAAGGATGACAGCGCCGGTATCCAGGTTAGCCAGTACGGGAAGGGCATCGGAACTGCGATGCACCCAGGTGAGCGAACAACCGGCATCACTCAGGAATTCTGCAAGCTGGCGGTGTTCGGCGGTGGATTCGGCTACGAGAAGTAAAGGTGCTGCGGGTGCGTAGGACATGAACATCATGGTCATCGAATTAGTTCCGCGATCATGCCCATCAGTATCTGTGGACGAATCGGTTTGGTGATAAAGTGGTCACCACCGGCCTCGATGGCGTTCATGGTGGTGTATTCATCCGCATCGGCCGTGAGAAATAGTACGGGAATGGTCTTGGTTTCATCGTCCTGCTTCATCTGACGGCAGGCTTCAATGCCATTGATTCCCGGCATCCGGATATCCATGATCACGAGGTCGGGATGAACTTCGTGAGCGACACGAACCCCATCACTGCCATTGTAGGCCTTATAGACCAGGTAGTTCTCCCTGGAAAGATTGTAGCTCAGGATTTCGACTACATCCGGTTCATCATCTACCACCAGGACTTTTAAGGGCTTGTTCATTTGTTCGGTTTATCGATTCAAAGATGTCCACCCAACGTAAACCCGCGATTAATCCGGGGTGAATTAATTGTTAAGACCATTGGCTCAAAAACCGGATGCAAACGCATAATCGGCTTCTGTTAGCCGAAATTCGGGATGACGGATTACGGCGGGCTGGATGGCAAACAAAAAATGTTCGATGAATTCCGTTTCCCCATCCGGATCAAACCGGATGGTCCCGAATACATTCGATCGCTGTCCGCTGAGGACCAGCACTTGAATTCCATCCGGCTCTTTTTTTATCCGGATATCAAGCAGACTCGAACAGGCCCCTGCGGGCTCCTCACGCACGGCTCGCAGGATACAGTTGAGTGGATCCTCTTCGATTAGCTGGTAGCCGAGGGTGACAAAGACCGATTTGCAACGGGAATGCAGGGCTGCTCTTTCCAGGTGATAGATTCGGAGGTTCATGGTCATATGAATTTGATGGTGAAATAAGGCTGGTCGTGTTGAGAAAAAATTAACGGACTGTTACGCTTCCGATAAGCCTCCTGGCTACCTTAGCTAGAGCAAGATGAGTACTAAGAGAAGAAGGACCATACTCCGCTGGATGTGGGCAGGGGTATTCGTGTTATTGTTGGTGATCGGTGGAATCGGCTATGTGGCCTACGAAAGGATCTATCAGCCCAATGTTGAAGTGGCCGACCCCAACCGGAATTTCCTGTTGATCCCTACGGGAGCCGATTTCGATGATGTGATCAACCTACTGCACGAGAAAAAGGCGCTGAAAGACGAAGCTTCATTCCGGTGGACCGCCGGGAGGATGAAATACGGATCAGACGTAAAGCCCGGACGATATAAACTCCGGTCAGGGATGAGTAACCGGGAACTGGTTCAACTCCTTCGATCCGGACGGCAGACACCGGTCAAGTTGGTTTTCAACAACATCCGGACTACGCGCGAGTTGGCGGATCGGATCGGGCAGCAATTGGAACTGGAACCGGATGCGCTGCTGCATCTGCTGGAAGATAATGACTACCTCCAGCCACTGGGTTTCAATGCAGGGAATGTGCTGGCCATGTTCCTGCCGGATACCTACGAGTTTTATTGGAATACTTCGGCGGATCAGTTTCTCCAACGCATGAAAAAGGAGTATGCGAAGTTCTGGAACGCTTCGCGGCAGCAGAAGGCGAAGCGGATCGGACTACAACAAGTGGAAGTCTCCATCCTTGCCAGTATCGTTCAACAGGAAACGAATCGCAACGACGAGAAACCCATAATAGCCGGGGTCTATCTGAACCGCCTGAAAAAGGGGATGCGCCTGGATGCCGACCCCACGCTTGTTTACGCGCTTGGGGATTTTACCATTACCCGGGTGCTCAATATTCACAAGACCATCGACTCACCCTACAATACCTACCTGTATGCCGGTCTGCCTCCCGGACCGATCTGCCTTCCAACATCCGCCTCGATTGACGCGGTCCTCAATTATCAGGCGCATAACTACTATTATTTCTGCGCGCGCGATGACTTCTCGGGCTATCACGCGTTCGCGGCCACCTATGTACAACACCTTGTCAATGCGCGAAGATTTCAAAAGGCGCTGGATCGGCGAGGTATCCGTAACTGATCATGAGATACACCACTGTTTTTTTGGTCTTCCTGCTACTGGGTTGTTTTTCCAAGCTCGCCGCGCGGGAGACGCCGGTATTACTTTTTGTCAGCAAGGCGGATCAACCGGATAGCCTGGGTTTTAACCTCGTCGAGCAGTTGCCCGCATTGATTGAACCCTGGATCAGAGAGGGAAAGGTGACGTTGTGGGATGGTCCAAAGAAGAATTTTGCCATCACACCGGAAGCGCTCGCCCGGGTGGAGCGTAGTTCGGGTACCTTGATCCGTGACCTGCCCCAACTGTTTATCTACGAATACTGGAACCTTGACCAGAAAAAAGGGCGGCTCCGGACGTTGGGATATTTTCTCTCTTCCCGTACAACGTCCGGGGAAGAAGTTTCTTTTGGTTATGTCGATCATGCTCCCCTGGACAGTTTATTCCGCGCCTCGCTGCTCAAACTCAACGCCAATGGCGATTGCAAACTTGACTTTGGAACCGTCTTGCTGAACAAGTATTACCTGTACACCATCCTTCAATTTGGCAACAAGCAGGTGAAAGATGTTGTCGATGCCCTCCGGTTGCGCGAATCGGTCCGTCAGTTCGTTACCGGAAAGACCGGTGCTCCGGAGCATACCTGCAAGCGCATCACCTGGATGGTGGAAGATTCCATGACGGTACGGGATGAACCAACGGCCGCAGCGGCAAGGCTGCTGGGTTCTATACAACAATACCTGAATGAAAATCGGGAAGTGTATTTCAACCTGGGCGGTGATGCTTTAAGCGATTTTACTGTAGAGAAACCGCTCCGGCTCTCCGCGATAGAAGTCGAAGAGGAGTGGCACCGGAACGGCGAAATCATCGAATCCCGGCTTAAGGCCGTCCGCTTTTGGGTGGACGGAAAACCATTGAGATCCACCTCGCTGGAAGACCTTGCGAGGATGGAATTAGTAGTCGGTTTCAGGCAGTTTTTAGACCTTTTGAACGAAAAAGAGTTTTATTTTCGCATCCTGCAATTGAACGACGAAACCATTGCGCCGGATCGTTCGAGTGGGCTGAAAAAAGCCCTTCAGACCTGGGAATGGAACCGGCTTTCCGAGTTCGTTCCCTGAAGACTTAGGGCGTCACAGAAGATATCGAATGAGCAAGATCAAGTTTGGAACCGATGGCTGGCGTGCCATCATCGCGAAGGATTTCACCGTTGCCAATGTGGCACGCGTCGCAGAGGCTACGGCAGCCTGGTTGAAGAAGCAAAAGAAACAGCCTCATATTGTATTAGGTCACGACTGTCGCTTTGCCGGCGAGCTGTTTGCCGAGACAGTCGCCAAGGTGCTCTGTGAACGCGGCGTCAAGGTTTCCCTGGCCAGGGGATTCGTTTCGACTCCGATGATTTCCCTCGGCGCGGTGAAACTGAAGGCCGATCTGGGAGTCATCCTGACGGCTTCTCACAATCCGCCTTCCTACAATGGTTTCAAACTGAAGGGCTCGTTCGGCGGCCCGCTCAGTCCGTCGGATGTTCAACAGATTGAAGATATCATCCCGGACCACTGCTCGCTTGACCTTGACCGGATCGTTTTGGCAGGATTTGAAAAGACCGGGATGCTGGAATATGTCAACCTGGAAGATTTATACATACGACACGTCGAAGCGAATTTTGACCTGGAAGCTATCCGTCGTTCAGGAATGAAATTGGCGTATGACGCCATGTTTGGCGCAGGTCAGAATGTAATGCGCCGACTATTCCCCGACATCACCTTATTGCATTGCGACAATAACCCCGGATTCCACGGGCAGGCGCCGGAACCGATCCATAAGAACCTTCGCGATCTCCACCAACTACTGACCAGCACCAAAGGATATTCCTGTGCTGTCGTAACCGATGGCGACGCCGACCGGATCGGCATGTACGATGGCGAAGGAAACTTCATCGACTCGCACCACATCATCCTCTTGCTGATCCACTATCTGGTAAAATACAAGGGAATGACGGGTAAGGTCTGCACGGCTTTCAGTACCACACCCAAGGTGGAGAAACTATGCAAGCATTACGGTCTGACGCTTGAGACGGTCAAGATCGGATTCAAGTACATCTGTGAGATCATGGTGCGGGAAGATGTACTGATCGGAGGGGAAGAGAGCGGTGGAATCGCCATCAAAGGTCATATCCCGGAGCGCGATGGAATCTGGATGGGATTGGTGATCTGGGAATTCATGGCGAAGAGCGGAAAAACCCTGCCGGAACTTATCCGGGAAGTGTACGACATCGTCGGTCCGTTTTCTTTTGAGCGAAACGACCTGCACCTTGATCAGGCTGTGAAAGACCGGATCGTTGCCAATACCGCGGCTGGAGCCTATTCGGCATTCGGGGCCTACAAAGTCGCACGAACAGAAGACCTTGACGGTTACAAATACTTCTTCGACAACGAAAACCGGGAATGGCTGTTGATCCGCGCTTCCGGAACTGAGCCGGTGTTGCGGACGTATGCGGAATCATCAACCCGCGAAGGCGCCTTTGCTATTCTGAAAGCCGCGCAGGAAACCTTGTTGAAATCCTAAACTTGTTGTTGTTCTCCAAAAACCCGAACCATGGCACACGATATTGATTACCGCATCCTGGGCGACGACATTCAGGCGGTCGAAATCGAATTGGATCCGGGCGAGGCCGTTCGCGCAGAGGTCGGTGCCATGCTTTTCATGGAGGATGGAATCCAGATGCAAACCGGAACCGGCGGCGGTATCTTCTCGGGCTTGAAACGAATGATCTCCGGCGAGAGCTTTTTCATCACCTCTTTCCTGAATACCGCCAATAATAAAAGCAGGGTAACATTCGCGGCTCCTTATCCGGGAAAGATCATTCCCCTGGACCTGACCCAGTACGGTGGGACCTTTCTCTGCCAACGGGACGGATTCCTCTGTGCCGCGCAGGGCATCGACATCTCAGTGGAATTCACGAAAAGGCTCGGAGCAGGATTGTTCGGCGGAGAAGGATTCATTCTCCAACGACTTTCCGGTGACGGAAAAGCGTTCGTGCACGCCGGAGGTGCGATCATCCAGCGAACCTTGCAGCCCAATGAAACCCTACGGGTCGATACCGGTTGCCTGGTCGCCTTTCAACCAAGCGTCGACTACGACATCCAGTTCATCGGCGGATTTAAGAACGTACTCTTCGGCGGAGAAGGTTTGTTCTACGCCAAACTAACCGGACCCGGCATCGTATTCCTTCAGAGCCTGCCCTTCGTTCGTCTCGCTGACCGGATCATGGCCGCCGCCGCTTGGGGGCGGAACAAGGAACAATCTTCCGGAATCGGAGGATTGCTCGGAGGCATCATCAGCGGAAGAGACTGACCGGTAGCTTTCCGGTGATCAGCCTTTGGCCGACTCCTTCTTCCGAAGGTGGTTGATAACCATGTAGCCAAGCCCCAAGAGGTAAACGGCGGTGATTGCGTAAGCCATGTTGTTTAGTTTTTAATGAGGTATTGATTCGATTGTTGTTGAAGATTCGATTGCGAGCGGATGGATACGATATAAGCGCCTGCCGGCATTTCCTCGGATAGGGTTACGAGGCTTCCGGCAGCAGGTTCTGAATGTTGAATCTCAGTTATCAACATCGTTTTCCCGGTCATATCGGTAATGATCACCTGAGCATCACCGAAGCCTTCCGGCAGCAGGACGCGGAATTGTTCGTGAGCCGGGTTGGGGTAGATTTGCAGTTGTTCGTCGTTCAGGTTGAAGGTGCCCGTTGACTGAAAGAGGAACGGTTCGGAGATCGCTGAACATCCTGCAGCATCCGATACGATCACCTGATAGCTGCCTTCCTGAATCGCGAAGTGACTTTGCTGGGTAGCGCCATTGATGGAGGAGCCGTCCAGGAGCCACTGATAATTGTCGGAAAGGCTGGAGAAAAGCTGGTTGCCCACCGAGGTGATAACCGGACTGGCGGGCGTCGCATGTACCGTGATGTAGTTGATCTCCATCCTGCTGTTCGTGCCTGCCGCATTTTCAGCAAGCAGCATGACGCTGTAAACCCCCGGAACGGTATAGGTGATCACCGGGTTGATATCCGTGGATTGTGCAGGCTGACCACCCGGGAAATACCAGGTGTAGTTGGTAGCAAGCTGACTCTGATTCGAGAACTGAATGGCCGAACCCTGGCAAACGGACTGGCTGCTGACGGTGAAGGAGGCCACCGGCATGGCACAGGACCGCGTCTGAACGTCGATCTGGTCGGTGCCGGTGCAGTATCCATCGCTGATCGTCAGGGTGTAAGAGCCGGCCAGGTTCGTCGTGTAGCTGGCTGCAGTGCTGCCATCCTGCCACAAGTAGGAAAGCATCCCGGCCGGGCCATTAAGGGTGATGGAACTGGCATCACAGATCGTGGTATCGGAGCCCAGGCTGAAATGCGGAGCATTGCGTTCCGTGAGATTGAAAGCCGCAGTGGTTGCGGTACATCCGTGCCAGGAAATGGTAGCCTGATAGGTTCCGGCAGCTGCCTGCGGGAGGACCGAACCCGTTGCCCCGGTATTCCAGAGGATGGAGCCCGGAGAGAAGATGTAGAGGTCGACGGGTTGTCCGTCGCAGATGGCGTTGCCGGTCGGGGTGATCAGGGGCTGGTCAAGGCGGACGAACACCAGCGGGTCTTCCGCCGTATCGGTCAGGGCACAGGTCGCGGAAACTAAAGCAATGTTGAAACGTCCGGGATCAGTATTGGTGTACTGGGTGTTGGTATCATTGGAGAACAGGATCCCGTCGGCCATCCAAAGTGTAGCCGCCGCGTCCGTAGAGTTGTTCGTCAGGATGATCGGCATGCCGATGCAGGTGGTGTCGATGCTCAGGCCGATCGACGCGTTGGGTTGCCGGCATTCGAAGCGAGAAACCCAGATATCGGATGATCCCTGATTGCTTGAAAGCAGACCGTCGGTGCTGTAGGAGTAGGCGCCAAGCAGAAAAGCATCGTCTTGCGTCGGGGCGATGCTGCTGGCGCGCTCAACCGCCGAACCACCGGCTGCCATGCTCCAGCAAAGGTCAAGGTTACGGGAGGCGCGCAGGATCCAGGCGTCTTCCAGACCCATTCCCCGGCGGATGTCGCCGTCGGTGGAAAGGGTGCCACCTGCCGCCAGAAGTTGATTGTTGCTTGCCAGGGCGATGGCGTAGAGGGCATCCCCCTGGCTTCCACCATAACAACGGCTGTCGATCAAATTACCGTTAAGGTCACAGCGAACCAGCCAGCCGTCCGAAGAACCATGGTTTCCATGCACGTCTCCATCATTTGAACTGGTGTAACCAGCGAGAAGGAGTTCGTTCCCGTTGAGTGTCAGGGCACTGAAGCTTTCACTCATGGTTCCACCCATGCAGGCAGACCATTGCAAGTTGCCGTTACCGTCGAGGGAAACCACCCAGCCATCATAAGCGCCGCGCTTGCCGGTCACCTGCCCGTTGGTGGAGTTGGTGCCACCGCAAGCAAGAAGATAACCGCTGGTGGAGACGGCAAGTCCGTAGCATACTTCGTGGTTACTGCCGCCAAGGCTTCGCTGCCAGAGCAGGTTCCCGCTGGCATCCGTACGGAGCAGCCAGAAGTCCTGGTTGCCATGCTGACCATTCACATCCCCATCATTGGAATAGGTTCCGCCACCCAACAGGATGTCTCCATTGGGAGCCAGGGTAATGGTGTACAACAGATCGGAAGCGGAGCCGCCGTAGGTTTTTTGCCAGACCAGGTGGCCCGTTGCGTCAACCTCGAGCAGCCATGCATCGAATTGACCGTGGTTGGCGGTTACATCACCATTTTGTGAGGCGGTATAACCCGCGATCAGCAGGTGTCCATTCGGGAGTGCTACGAAACTTCCGGCAACGTCCATGGCGCTCCCACCGAAGCAGGATTGCCAGAGCATATTGCCGTTTGCATCCGTTCTGACCAGCCAGATGTCCGAGGATCCATGAGAACCGATCACAGCGCCATTGGTCGAGCCTACGGTCCCCAGGATCAGATTTCCACCTGCGGGCATTTCGATCACTTTTGACGGGTAATCCATTCCGCTTCCTCCAGAGCTCCAGTTAATTCCGCTAACCGGGGGAGCTAATGCCTGAATTTTCTCGTTTTTCGAAAAAACGGCCAGAAAAAGGAAGAAAATCGAAATATATCTCATGCGGTGACTTCAGGTCGGTGGAGTGATGTAAATATCCACCCCGACACCGCGGGCTTTCAATTTTATTCGGTAAAAGGCTGTGAATTATGGGCTAATGAGGCTTTAGGGTAAGCGATTGTTTGGGTTGAGCTGCCGATGAAAGGGTCGATTTTTAGTGAAAATATTGGCAAGACGCGAAATTCTTACAATTGGAAGGGATAGGTTCCCGATGACCAATCCTTTGGATTAGACGGGGCGTTAAACCCACTGTGTTCGATCAGGAACACCCCCTCTGAACCATCAGTAAAGCCTTTTTTCAATCCCGTAAGATTGAATGGTTCCAATCAGCCCCGTAAGGCTGAAATAAGAAAACCCAGCCCCGTAAGGCTGGGTTTCTTTTTTTAAATCAAGTTTTTAGGCCAGGGAAACCGACTTCCGGGTCACCCAGGAATGGATGCCGAACAAGGCGGCAGCATAAAGCAAGTCGGCAGCCAGTTGATTGGCGAAATAAGGTAGTCCGGCGGTATAACTTTGTCGAACCCCTTCCAGCGTCATCGGATAGAGTTGAATGTCAACATACCAGAATGGGAGGTTGGTCAGCAGGAAAAACAGGATCGATCCGGTAATGGCCGAGGCACCAATCTTCAGTACACTTTCCCGGTTACGCATTCGGCTACCCAACCAAACGTAAATTCCAAAACCCAGGTAGACGGGGAGAATGGAAGCATGAAATCCCAAAATCAGGTCAGTCATGAACAGGGCGGCAAACGGAAGCAAGTAGGCTTTCCGGCTGTCCTGAAGCCTGGATCCTGAAAACAGGGACATGGCACCAAGTGCCGTAAAGTTGAAGGGATGCGGAATAATGCGGGTCGCGGCGGCAACCAGAATCAACCCGAGTATCCAGAGGGTTTCTGTAGTGGAGGTCGGCTTACGGTTCATAGTAAGATGCTGTACAAAGATAGTTTTTTTGGTTTTGTAGGAGAGGTCTTGATTTCAAAGGGAATATTGAAGATTCAGGAAAGCCCCGCGTCCCCGGCTCGAAAAACCAAGAATCTCCTCGTATCGGGTATCCAGTAGGTTTTCGACCCTGCCGGTTAGCTGGAAAGTTGGAGAGAGTTTCCAATGGAAATATACGTCGAGCAGTGAATAGTCGTCAACGGTACGACGTCCTAAGGCACCGTAGGGACCATAGAGTGCTTCGTAGTAGTTGTCGTTGCGGGCGCTGACATACTGAACGCGTGCGCTCAACACAAGATTTTCCCGTACGCTCAATTCGATTCCGGCTGTCATCGTATTAGGGCGTCTGATCAAACCCCGCAACCGCTTGCCTTCCGATAGGAAGGCACCATTGCTGAAGGCCTGTAACGTATAGCCGTTGGTTTGCAGTTCGTCCGACGATTTGATGTCCAGGTAACCGTCGATCATGCTCATGGATGCAGTCGCTGTCGCCTTGTTGCTGAGTTTCGTTCGTACGGATAGTTCAGCACCATAGGCCGTTTGGTTGCCGATGTTGATGTATCGGTCACCCCGGTAATCGTCCCGTGACCAATCGGTCCCGAGCGAATCCACCGGAACTGCAGCGTTCCACAGGTAAACGTAATCGATGATATCTTCCGTTCGGTTCCGGAAAATGGAAAAGCTGAACTCCGAACTCGCCAATTGCTGACGGATCCCGAATTCGAGCGCTTGAGAATATTCGGGGGTAAGGTCCTTGTTCCCGCGTGTGGTCGGCGTGTAGCTGGTGCCGTCCCAGGCCTGATAGGTTTCCGGTGCGTACAGCTGGTAAAGGGAGGGGGGATTATATCCAGACGAAAAGGATGCAAACAACAAACTGTTCTCCTCCAATTGCCAGCTTGGATTGAGCTCAAAGGTCCGGATCGATCCGAAGCTGCTGTGGTGTACGGAGCGAATGCCGGCGACCAATGAAAATGGACGCAACCTGTGTGAAACCAAATCACCACCCAACCTGATTTTCAGATAAGGTGCGGTGAGTTGGGCATCGGGGTTCAGGGAATCCAGTGTGGAGCGGGATTCGAAAACCGAACCGAACGCCGTGCTGTAGTAAAAATGTTCCTGATTCATTTGCTCGCTGGAGGCGTTGATCCCCGCGAGCATGCTCCACGATTGACCGAGATAGTGGGCGAACAGATCTCCGTTCAGTTGTTGGCCGGTATAGCGGTCATCGGCAAAATTGCCATCATAGTTACCGGTTAGGTCGATCCGGGACGAGTCATTCAGCGAGAGACGCTCGCTGGACGTCCAGCCGCCATTCAGCCCCAGCTGCCAATTGCCTTTTTTCCACTTCAGCTCGCCGCTGATCAACTGACGGGTGAAATCAAGGTTGTAATTGTCGTCATCGGTATAGGCGCTTCGGTCAATGTCGGTTTGCATGCCGGTTCGCCGATACCTGATTTGTGACGACCAGTTTCCCGACGTCCAACCGCCGGCGATTGAAAAGTTCTGCTTCTTCCAGTCATCCTGGTCACGGGGAATGGCGGAAGTTCCATCGGTAGTGTCTACGGTGGCATCCAGGCCGTTTACCGACAACAGCTCTGTTGAAGCGGATACCCAGCAACCGTTCTTCCAGCGATGACCCAGATTGATGTCCGTATTCCATTGGCTTCCGGAGGTGCGAAAAATGCCCGCGCCGGTACCGAGGCGAAGGTTCCAGCCTTCTTTTTCCGGCTCGCGGCTTTGCAACAGGATTACGCCTCCGACGGCTGCACTTCCAAAAACCGTACTGTGCGAACCTCTCAATATTTCAATTCGATCAAGTGAACTCAAGGGCAATTCACTCAGATCAGCAACACCGTTCACACTGCTGACATCATTTATCCGGACTCCATCAAGGTAGATAGCCGTCTGATTGCTGTTGCTGCCACGCATGAAGATGGTCTGGTTGGAACCGGGTGTTTGACCGGCTCCGAGCAGATAAATGCCTGCCAGACGCGACAAGAGCTCTCCCAACGTTGTACAGGAAGTATTCTCAATCGCTTGTCTGTCCAGTACGGATACACTCCGCCCGATCGCGCCGATGGGTTCCGGCGTACGGCTCGCGGTGATCGTGACTTCTTTGAGTTCTCGCTGCAGGGTATCCGGCGCCTGCGCCGATACCGGGTCTGATGCGTGCAGCAGCCAAAGCAACAGACCTGTCCTTGTAAGTTTCCGGTGCATAGAGAAATGCTTTACTCAACACCGGGCAAATCGCGGAATGAAACGAAAGAAAAGAGACTCTCGCCATTCATGCTTTTTACCCGAAAGCTGATGGTTAACGAACACGGCAGGTCTTCTGACTCATCCCGGTTTCACCGCCTTCCCGTTCGTGGAACAGTGGCAATAAGGCAAAACCTCTATTGGGATTCACAGCAGCGGGAACTGTTCACGGTTTTCACGTGATTCCCTTTTCATCCGCCGAAGGCGGAACCGCATTCCGGTGCAAGGTAGACAATTCAGGAAACTAAAAAACGATAGTTATCCGAAGCTTATATCATCCTTTCGCCAAACGGATGTCGGATCTGCCACGATGCTCCTTCATCTTCGGTGAAACTTGCGGCCATCCGGTTCAAGAGCCGCTGGATCCCTGCGTTTCGGGTTTTGTATCGGTCCCGGAAGGGGTGCGGCCGACAGCCACAAACAGCCTTCGCTTCCCGGGCGGTTCGACCCAGTTCAAGCTTAGCATATCGGTCACGGATTGCATGCTCGATCCCGTCCAGCAGGATGTTGAAATAGAGTTGGTGGGTGGCATTTACTGTATAGTCCATACCGATATAATGAACTTCCAATTCGTCACCATGGCGGATATACGAGGCGAACCCCACGAGCCGGTCCTGGAGGAAATACCCAAGCATGCGAAAGCGATCGCCAAGCGCCGTAGATAACGCGAGGAAATAGCGTACATCCACTATTCCCATCCGTACCACCTGCTTTTCCTGGACCGACCGAAACAATCGATTGATCGCATTTGCGCCGGTTCGGACTTCCGCTGGTGTGAGCCATCTCCGTTCCAGGAGGGATCCGGATCGTCGGATCTTGACTGCGCGTTGGCGGTATTTCTTTGTAAGAGCGTGCAGATAATCGTCAAAGGAGTTCCAGGAAGCCGGCAGCGATAGTTGCATGGTCAGATCCGCCTCGAACGGATGATAGCCTGCGTTCTCAAAGACTGATTCGTGCCAATACTCCGGCAAGTCTTTCAACAAGAGTAGATCGTAGTTCAACCGTCGGGCTTCGATTTCGGTTGCCTGCAGTAGCGCGGGAAGATGATCTTCGTCGGGACAATCGATCATGGGCTTCCCGACGGAAAACAGGTTACCAGCCATGATTACCCGGAAGCGCCGAAAACGCAGCGCGATCATGGCCAGTAGTGTTTTCCAGGTCGTTTTTGGAAACTTAAAATTCCTGGAAGTGAAATTAAGTACCTGAAGGGCGATACGGGCTACAGGTTGACCATCATCCCGGTAGTAAAGCAGACCATACCGGAAACTCAGATCACCGGGTTGCGCTTGTTCCAGGGCTGCGAGATAACCGGCATCGAGGGTGTCTGTCGAGGACGATGGGAACGATGTCCATTCGGAAGCGATTCCCGCCTCCAGGATACTGTCAGCCCAATGAATTCGGTAGCCTTGAATTGGTTCGGAATGTACCGGCACAAGCATCAATCGCTTTCAACCTTGTTGGAGGAAAGCAACATTAGAAGTAAGACGTGCGAGGGCTGAAAAAATTGTATCCGGCGCTCTGGCAATTAAAAGGTTATTGCTGAACAGCGAATTTCCTGCTGAGGCTTCCTTTTTCACCGTTTAACCGGACAAAATAGATACCGCTGGCTAGCCGGTCGGTCGGTAATTCGATACGCTGGAAACCCGCAATGAGACTAAGTTCGGCGCTCCAAAGCAACTGACCGCCAGATCCAAGCAACTCCAACTGGTAGTTACCGGCATCCGGGCTTTCTACCAGCAGTTCTTTTTTGTAACCGATGGAACCGGTCACTACAGCGGTAAGGTCGTGCAGGGTTTCACAACTGCGGACTTTGATCGGGTCGAAGATCTCGAAGACACCGTCAAAATCCGTTTGCGTCAACCGGTAAAATCCGATACCCGGCAAAGGCTGGTTGTCGTTGAAACTGTAGTACCGTTCAACAGTACTGTTCCCGGCTCCGGGGAGCATCGCGAGGGTTTCCCAGCTGATTCCATCAGCGGAGCGTTCAAGCGTAAAGTGGTCGTTGTTCGTTTCGGAAGCAGTGACCCATCGCAACACCACGGCAGTGCCTTCGCATTTACCTTCGAATGCAAGCAATTCGATCGGCAGGAGGTTACTGGCTCCCGCCAACGTCCACCAGTTATTGTAAACTCCTACGCCTGTTGCAAGCGCGGAATTGGATGCCGGATTGCTCTGGGTGCCGGGAGGCGGATTGGTCCAGGAAACCATAGGTGCAACCCAGCGCTGAGCCCGTGGGCTGGCGATGGATCCGAGCTCGGAAGGTGTGCAGACAAACGTCAAGGCTGCGTTCGTAGTGGTACCACTGACCTGGAGATACCAGAACCGGTCAACCGTGTTGGCACTGTTATCCACATTACTGTTATTCCGAACATGTGTGACCGTCGGCGGATAGGGTAGGTTGGCTGCGTTCGTACGATAGGTTGCCGCGTAGAGGCTTCCCGTACTTCCCGAAGCCATATTATACGTGAACGGAATATAGTTGCTCGCGTCATAACCGAAAGGAACCACATGCGCGCCGGTACTTGCAGCGATATTCCACTTCAAACGCCCCGATCCATCTTCGGTTTCCGAACGGATATAGCCGTTGGTACGTTGTATTCCCGTTGCTGCACTGGTCTCGACATATACCATTCGACCGCCGCTATTCGAAGGGACGTGATCGTTGTCCAGGTTCAATTCGCCATTGGTCAATACCAGGTTTCCGCGCACCCACACTGCGGAATCATTGGGAGCATTGGTCGGATATACGAATTCCGTGTTGGCGGTACCGCCGAAATTGATATCCAGGTTGGCATAGCGATGCTGCACACTACGGGCACGTCCGAGTCCGACTCCGGAAACGATTTGGTTATCGACACCGTTATATTCAACCGTCGAGCCAGACGAAAGGTAGTAGTCCAGACTATCGTCCACTGTTGTAGAGAAGCTGGCATTCGTTGTAGCATCATAGATACCGTTCACGTTCTGGGTGCGAACACGACCCAGTACGGAAATGCCGGAATACATTTCGAGCGCGTTGGAGAACAACTTGTTGGTACGCATGTTCAGTACCCCGTTGTTGTTCACCATCAGGAAAAGAGGCAATCCGGCCAGGTTAGGATGGCTGGCCAATTGAATGTCTCCTATTGCAAGGTCCAGCGTATTGCCGGACTCCACGGTCATATAAACTTGCTGAATCAAGTGGTTGCCAGATCGATTAAAGGTGGACGTACCGGCACGGTTAAAAATGATATAGCCATTGGTTGTTCCTGTACCGGGATTACTCGTCGTAATCTGACCACTTCCTGACCAAGTGATACTCGGACTTTTTATAAAGAGCTTCAGATTGTTGCTGGACGGGTTTCCATTGTCAAAGTAGATGTTCCCGGCGGTATGGACAAAATCACCCACCAGATCATCATTCGAGTTAACCGTCATATTAATCGAACTGCTCACGGGAACAGACGCGTTGTTGTGGAAGTAGAAATTCCCGCCGGACATGAAGAAGCCGCCGAGTACGTTCACATTGGAAATGGTCGAGTTGGCGTCACCCTTGATCGAAAGGTCTCCACCGGTGATGGTGATGTCACCGTTGATAGTAGCAGTGATCGGGAAGGTGAATGCTGACAAGAAGGTGGTTCCACCGCTGATGTTGACAGCGCCATTGACTGTCAGGTTGACCAGGTGCCCATTACTGTAAGTTGAGCCCTGCTCACCATTGAAACTGTTTCGCCCGTTAGAGATGTTGATGTTGCCGATGGTGACCGTTTCAGTATTCCCGGCTTCGCTGGACACAAATTTGCCATTGGCACCGCTAATAGTCAGCGTTCCGGAGATGGTGAGGTTCAAAATGAGTGTGTTCACATCTGGAATGACCTGTGGAATCCCGATGAAATAGAACTCATCGCTGACCGCACCAAAATTCACTTTACAGTTTCCAAGAACTGACATGGTGCCTGCGGAGCCATTGTTGTTGGCGGCATGATAGACACTGAACAGTCCGCCGTCATAATCAATACTGCCTGCCAGGAAGGTCGCGTTAGCGGGAACGGAATAGGTAGTATTCAGGATGCCCCGGAAGGTACCGGCATTCATGTCCAGAATACCATTTACGGTGATATTGATGTTGCCGCTACCGCGCTCCGAGCCAATGAAACGTCCGCCATTCTGGACGAAGTTTCCGGTCACACTAAAAGTTAATGAAGATGCAGATCCATCTACTCCAATAACACCTTGCCCAGATGCAGATCCTGAACTAAGGACATTCCAGTTACCGCTACATTGTATTGTTGTGGTACCGTTCCCCCGATTTCCAATGAAAGCATCAGTGGAGACGATTGAACTAAAAGTGAAGTTAACGCCAACATTGATACTGGCAGCTCCTGAACAATTAGGATTGTTCTGCCCAATAAATTTACCAGACGAATGATTCCAATTCCTTAATACTCGAAAAATTAGTGCCGAATTAGTGGTGGATGCGATAAGTGTTCCACTCCCAGTTAAGTTTAGATCACGGGAAACTATAATCGTGGTTGTATTTATCATCGAATCAGCCCATGCAAAATGAATATTTGCAACTCCCGAGATGTTAAAATCATTATTTATTGTAACATTAACCGTTCCTTTTGCCTGCAATCCTGCTGCTGGATTACCTGCAAAATACCAATTCTGCCCACCACTCACCACAAGATTGTTGGTGATGAAATTGAGGTTGCCATTACCACCCTCGATGAAAGTACAATAGGTACCACCGCTCATGCCGGCCAGCGTCGTGGTGCCGCTTACGGTGACACGCAAAGGCGCATCCGCTTTGTTCACGAAGTGCGAAATACCGGCTCCGATCGTCAGGTTTCCATTCACCGTAACTCGGATATCGGCCCCCGTGCTGTAGTTATTGCCGAAGACAGCATTGAAGTTGCCGTTGATCGTCATGTTACCGTTGATGGTCCAGTTGAGAACACCGAACGACGTATCCATGACGGTTGTAGTCCTGGCGGCGATATTGTTGCTGAGGTTGAAATTGCCGGAAGTCATCGTCAGCGAACGGTTCTGGCCGCGTTGGAAGACGATGTTGCCGTTGTTGAGGATGTCCACATCACCCAATGCAAGGTTGCTGGTGTTGCCGGTCCCGTCGTCCATCACGATGGTGCCTTCGGTAACGGTCAGTTTACCCCTGATCCGGTTCGATACCGGTAGGGCAAAGCAACCATCCTGATCCCAGTTGCCAGGTCCTCCGATGGGCGCGCTGAGCGTAACGTTTCCGAAGATGGAAGACTGTACGCGGTCAGCGCTGCCGAGCGGTACGGATGGATCAAACCATTTTTGAATGATGAGATTACTGGTAGCGGAAAATACTTCGTTGCCTAATTCAAAGATGCTTTCATCGAGCAGGCCGCTGTTTCTCGGATTGTGCACATAGGTTGCATTACCATTCAGGGTGAAGTTCTTTCCGAGTGTTGTGAATTCGATGGCCCCGTTGTTCTCCAAACGTCCCCCGGCATTCACCGTGATATTACCGCCAATGGACATGATGCTGACCGCGGTATTTGAAATGATTACAACGCCATTAATTGTCAGATCATTGAGAAGCGGAGTGCTTTGATCGACCGTGAGGGTACAGCCGACATTGACCGTAACACTTTGGCCTGCAACCGGCGCCGCAGGACTCCAGGTCGCAGTGGACCAGGTGCCGCTGGCAGTAACTGTAGCTTGCGAAAAAGCGTAGTTGAAATTGCCAAGAAAGCAGAAGACGAGCACGATCCACCGCAATGGCATAATACGCCCATGGCAGATCGACTTGCGATTACTGTCGAAGTAGGTGTGTTTCACTGAGTACAATGGAAAAACGGGTTGATGGCCATTTTCCAAGTTGAGTAAAAATAGATTTTTCACGCTTGATTATCAATACTTGTTGATAAGAAATGTGTATCAAATCTTCCTAAAATATCGAGTTTTTTAGGGAAAATTCAATTTTTCGGGCAGAGGCAATGGTGCATTTGGCCAATGGATGGAATCCGGGGATGAATTATCGGTAACTGGCCCATTGACCAGTAGGACGAAGTCCGGTTCAAGACTTGACCCTATAAAAAAAGCCGGTCCCGAAAGGGACCGGCTTTTAAGTTAACCAGGTATTGGATTATTCTACCGTGACGCGAACAACTTCCTTACCGTTGTCGGTGAGGAGGCTGACCAGGTAGGTTCCTTTTGCCATACCGCTCAGGTCGAGGGTGTGCAGGTTGGAACCTTTGGAAGCCTTGTTGCGCTCGGAGAGAATAACGCGACCGCTCAGATCGGTGACGTTCACCACATACTGCATGTCGCTGTTCTCGCTGTTGAAGCGGATGTTCACCGTACCGGTGGTCGGGTTCGGGAATACTTCAGTGCGAAGAGCGGCAGCAACGTCAGCAGAACCAGCTACGCGGCAAGAAACCGGGGTGATGGCCAGGGTGGCCGTACCGGAATTGCCACAGCTGCTGTTGGCACGGATACCGATGGAACCATTGGAGAATCCGGCGTTCACGATCGCGAAGGTGTTGGAGGTCGGAGTACCCGTGAGCACGGTGTAACCAACCGGAACCAGTACTTCGTAGGTTGAAGCGCCGTTGGTAGCGTTCCAGGTCACCAGGATGTCGGTACCCATACACGGAGACGGAGTTGAAGTCGTCAGGCCGGTGACGTTGGACGGGTTACCGTTAACAGTCACGCAACGCTGGAATCCTGCACCGCAACCGTTGACACCATTAACGCAGATCTGACCGGTGGTGAAGCCGCCGGAGAAGGTCACCGTGATGGAGTTGGTCGAGGACGAACCCGTAGCACCGGAAGGCAGGCTCCAGGCATAGCTGGTGGCACCGCTCATGGCCGGGATGCTGTACGTATAGGTCTGACCGCAAACGCCGTTGATCGGATCGCCGGTGATGTTACCCGGGGTGCCGAGTTTACCGGTGCTGATGGTCTTACAACGCTGTGCAGAGTTGCCAATCGGGCTTCCGCAGGAGCTGACTGCAACTACGCAAACCGAACCCGCGGTGAAGCCGCTGGTGGTGGAAACCGTAGCGCTGGTACCGCTACCGACAACAGTTACACCCGAACCCGTCGCGCTCCAGATATAGGAGGCTGCACCAGGAACAGCTGCGATGGAGTAGGAAGCAGATCCACCAGGACAGATCGTTGACGGACCGGAGATGGTACCCGGAATAACCGGAGCAGCCGAAATGGTCATGCAGCGGGAAGCGCCAACATATCCGCAAGAGGTAACACCGGATACACAAAGCGTACCGCTGGTGAAGCCGGCTCCGAAGGTTACCGTAGCGGAAGTGCCGGTTCCGGAAACCGTCATGCCGGCACCGGTTGCGGTCCACTGGTAAGATGCAGCACCTGCGACACCGGAGATCGAGTAGGTACCCGAGCTGCTCGGACAAGCGATTGCGCTACCGGTGATGGCACCCGGCTGGGTGAGGGTAGCACGGATCCAGGTACACTTGGTGTTCGGCGAAGCGCCGCAGGCGTTGACAGCCTGCACGCAGATGTTCCAGCCGGACTGACCACCGGTCGGGAGAGCCGTGTACGATACCGTTACCGAGTTGGTAGCGGAGATGTACGGGCTGGGCTGACCGTTGAACAGGACTTGCGGCGGACCGCTCCAGTTGTAACCGGTAGCGTTCAGTACGGAGTTCGTGGTGATCACATCGGAACCACCGACGCAACCGGCAGCCGGTGCGCTGGTGATGGAGATGGTACCAGCCGGAGAACCGGAGGATACGATTACGTTGACCGAAGCGCATGCGGTTGTGTTACAAGCGCCTTCTGCACGTACGAAGTAGTTGAAGTTACCTGCAAATCCAGGCGTGTAATTGATTGAAGCTCCCGTGCCGATCGGAGCACCTGCACCGCAGGCGCCGGCGTACCATACCCAGTTAGCGCCGGTTCCCAGGGAACCGCCAGAAACCGAGAGGGTCACGTTGTTACCCAGACAGATGTTGGCTGAAGAAGCCGTAGCACCGGTCGGAGCCGAAGAGAGCGTAGAAGAGTTACCAATCGTTGCGCTGCAGGAAGCGGAACAACCATTGGCATCGGTAACCGTGTAGTTATACGTACCGGCAGCAAGACCGCCGAAAGTGCCGGTGCCGGTGTAAGCACCGGTACCGCCCGTAGCGGAAACCGTTACAGAACCGTCCGAGAAGCCCGGGCAGGTTGCGTCGGTCGGCGTGCAGGTAGCGACTACCTGTGTCGGTTCACCAACCGTTGCGGAACCGCTGGCAGAACAACCGTTCACATCCGTAACCGTGTAATTGTAAGTACCTGCGGAAAGACCCGTGAAGGTGCCTTCACCCGTGTAAGGAGCGACACCACCCGAAGCGGTTACAACTACCTGACCGTCACTGCCACCGAAGCAGGAAGCGTCGGTTGCAACAGCGGATACACTCATGGCAGGATTGTTGACTTCCGTAACCGTATAACCAAAGTTACCGGTGTTGGTGGAGTAACCCTCCATGACGATGTAGTACTGGGTATTTGGGCTGACTTGACGCTTGATGTAAGAAGTGGCAAGAGGACCATCGTCGTCATCGCTTTCAAGCACTGCACCGCCATTGTCCAGCAAATGCAAATAGGTGTCGAAATCGGAACCGCCCAGATCGATAATGATCGAATCCGTGCAATTACCGGTGGTGAAGGTGAAGAACACGTCCGGAGAAGACTGGTTGTCGATGCCGGTAAAGTTGTTCAGCCAGCAGTTGGAGCTCAGATTGTCGGAAGTGCCGGTAGCCGGCAAAGTCAGCGGAATTGCAGTACCAAGCACATCACCAGCCGGAGCCGGAGTTACCGTGAAGGTCCAGTCGCTGCAACCAATCGCGTCACCGAATACGTTCTTCGGAACGACTTTCCAGGCATAGGTTCCTGCTGCCAGTACACCGGCGCTATAGGAAGTACCTATTTGTGCAGGAGACACAAGGGAAGTAGCCGGGCCCGAACCTGCATCAAAGTAAACGTCGTAGCTGGTAGCACCGGGAGCGCTCGGCCAGCTCACTGAAGTAGCGCTGACGCTGACGCAGGAAATGCCGCCATTCGTCGGAGAGGTCGGATTAGCAAGACACGCCGGTGCATCTGCGGTAAAGGTGTATTCAGCACAACCCGTGGCATCGCCAATGCCGTTCTTAGGTATAACCAGCCAGTGGTAAGTGTTGCCTCCGCTGACGGTTGCTACATAAGTAGTGCCGACTTGGTTAGCCGATACGAGCGAAGTTGCGGGTGCATTGGCATCCAGGTACACGTCGTAACCGGTAGCACCGGAAACTGCGGACCAGCTCAGGGTCTGGCTGGTGGAAGTGGCTACTCCGCCATCTGAAGGGCTGATGCCGGAGGTGGCACAGTTCGGAACCGAAGCCGTTACGCACACGGTAAACACGCCTGTGGCAGGGCCCGTACCAGTGTTGTAAACCCGGATGAAGTAGGTGTTACCCGCCGTGAGACCGGAGCCGGTGAAAGTCTCGGCACCGCCCGTGGAGGTGTTGTTGATACAACCCAGCGAGGTCAAGGTGCCCGTACAGGTGTTGTCGCTCGAACTGTAAACCTGCAGGTGGGCATTGTAACCGGTGCCCGATTGGACCGTCACCACCGGATTGGAAGTCGGAGCCACGAAGGAGTACCATACATCGTCATCGGCAGTACCGCCGCAGACGGACTGCGGAGAAGCCGTAGCCGTCAGGGAAGTGCCGTTGGTAGCTACGCAGGAAGTGTTCACTGAAAGGCCCACAGCGCCGCAGATGTCATCGTTGGCAGGAGGAGGAACAACTTCGTTCACGCAGATGGAGAACGCGGAAATACCTGCGGTGGTATATCCAGAAGTCGGAACAGTGTTTGCACCCGTGCCGGAATGGTACACTCGGATATAATAAGGGTCGCCGGGATTCAATCCGGTGGCGTTAATGGTCTCTGTAAGACCCGTTCCGGTAGCATTCACGCAAGCGATCGCGTTGAGGCTGCCGTCCAACAACTGGACAACCGCGTCATAACCGCCGCCACCACGAACCGTAATGGTTTGAGAAGATGTGGTAGCGTTGAAGGAGAACCATACATCGTCATCCGGAGTACCGGGAGAACCCGCGGAACAGACCGGGATTCCGCTGGAAGCCGTAGCACCGCGACCTTCGTAGTAGGTGCCGCAATACTGGGTACAGGGTCCGGCATTCACCGACAAGGCAAAAGCAGAACCGGATTCGTCGTTGCCAGGAGCATAGGTCGGGGCTGAACCCGGACCCGCGTAGTTGGTCACTGGGTTGAACACATACTGGCTGTTACAAGCCGGCAGATAGTTCTTCGAGTTCAGGCCGGAGTTGGCCGTGGTCGAAGGGGTATAGTCGAAGTTCGTGGTGAAATCATCCCGTAGCGCCATGACATCGGTATAGCTGCCCGGCGTGGCAAAGCTCCATCCATTCATGCCGATGGTGTAAGCATAACCGAAGTTAGCGCTGCCGTTGAAGCCTTCCATCGTACCATAGTTGTAGGTGATGGTGTTGCCGTTCTCATCCAGTACGACCTGGAAGTTCAGGTTCGGACCTGCGTTACCGTAAGTTTCCATACCGATCCATTCGCAGATGATCTGCGCGGAACCGGAACCCAGGGTGCCCACGATCTGATATTTCATAGAAGCGTTAAGACCGGCCGTGGTTGCGGGGTTACCGGTACAAACGAGGTCTTCCCAGAAAGGAGCCAGGATTGCACGAAGGGTGGTGGAGGATGTTCCGATGTTGTTACTGTATTCCGTCGAGGTGGATGCCGTGTTGAACGTGATCCAGCCGTTGGTACAGGCCTTCAAGCCGGTGACAGTCTGTCCTTTGTACTGGAAGGTGGTTCCAGCCAGCGAAAGGGTGTTCGATGTCTGATCATCCGTGGTAGTGCCGGGGAAGCTATAGTTCGATCCGGTGCCGGCAATCGAAGAGTACGAAATACCCGTGTTGTAAGTCACATCGAACTGACAGTCCGAAGCACTCACGTAACAAGAATTCGAATAGGCATCATTTCCAGAACAACTCACTTTCAATCGGTAGTAGATTGGAGCGCCGGTGAGCGAAGGAGAAGTATAAGAGGCGGTGGTGGCTCCGGAGCCACCAATAGCGTTCACCCAAGGGTCGCCAGCACCATCGTCATCGGATTCTTCCCATTGGAAGCTGAGTCCACTAACTCCGGTTGTATAACCTGTTGATGCAATTGAGACGGTTCCAGGCACGCAGTAACCGGCGGTCGAAGGAACCGTTCCGGGATTCGGAGTGCCGGAACAAGGTGTTCCTGCCGTGTAATCAAAACGAATATTGGGTCGATTGGTGCCATTTGTTCCGGTAGCAGTGGCGCAGTTGCTGGATCCGTCGGTCCGGACATAACGAACCGCACCCGAGGTGGCTGTGGTATAACGCAAGCCACCATAAGGAGATGTGAACGGATTTGAACCAGTACAGGTATTGACAACAATGCTCGAGGTTCCATCCCAAACAAACGGAACATCCAAAGTTATCATATCGAAGTTTCCTGCGGTTTGAACAACGGGAGCATACGTAAACGAGTTCTTAACGACTGTCAAGCCAGAAGAGATATAAGGATTGGCAAGCGTTTGTGACGTCAGTCCCATCGAAATGGTATAGTTCGATAAGGAAACTGCTGACTCGGATACGGAGAACCCCATCGCCGTAATGGTTGAGCCGGAAGACATTCCGGCAGTCGTCAACTCTGCTGCCGTCCAAACCATTTGGAAATGGATGTAGTTGTAATACCGTTCAATAGGATCTGCTGTTGATCCATTAGTCGTTGATGTACCTGTTCCAATGATGGCAGTGGCCCCTTGTGAACGAGAGACACCAAAAGCCAGCAGCAGAATCAGACAATACAACCAGCGATTCCATCGCTGAATTGGAGTGTAAGTGTGCTTGTTCATGTTACTGTTGTTTTGAGTTATTGGTTGTTGTTTGTGTTTCAGGGGATGATATGAGGAAACCGACACCAACGACGGCACCGGTCGACGTATGATAAAACTAAAATTCCACCAGATTGAGCGTAGGCCTTTATCCATGGGCAGTTTGACGGGTCGAAAGATAATGTACAAATTGGAATTGGCAAATAATTGTTGACATTTTGTAAAGTTCTTTTGGGCGAACGGCGTGAAATGCGTGGCGAATGCCGCTGCGCGGGGCTGAAAGATGTTCCGGGTTCCGGGTTTAATGAACGTTTAAACGTTTAAACGTTTGAACGTTGTAACGATGTGAGCGACCTTCAACCTTCAACCTTCAACCTTCAACTAAACCCGGAACCCGAAACTCGAAACCCGGAACCATTAACAAGAAAAGCCGCCCCGAATGGAGCGGCTCTGTCTCTACCGTTGTTCGGCTTTTCTTAGTACTCGGTCTTCAACTCCACGCGACGGTTCTTCGCACGGCCTTCCGAAGTCTTATTGTCTGCAACCGGACGGGTATCGCCGTAACCGGTGGCTTTCATGCGCTCAGGGTCGACTCCTTTCGATGCGAGGTAGTTCTTTACAGACTCACAACGCTTCTGCGAAAGCACCATGTTCTTCTGCGCGTCACCGGTGTTGTCGGTGTGGCCTTCGATGGAAAGTTTCGCTTCCGGATACTTCTTGAGGATGTCGGAGAGGTCGTCAAGCTGGGTCTTAGAGGCGCTCTTCAGCTTATCGGAACCGGTCTCGAAGAAGATCTTGCTGGCGATCTTGGTGATCTGGGTGATGATCTCTTTCGGGATCTCCGGACAACCTTTGTTGCTGGCAACGCCGGCTACCGTAGGACACTTGTCGTCTTTGTCGGCAATGCCGTCGCTGTCACCATCCGGACAACCTTTCAGGAAAGCGGCACCTTTGATGGTCGGGCAATCGTCTTCTTCATTCACTACACCGTCTCCGTCACTGTCCATCGGGCAACCGGTTTCGTTTACTTTATATCCTGCCTTGGTATCCGGGCATTTGTCATCCAGATCGGCAACCCCGTCACCGTCCGCATCCGGACAACCTTGCAGGGTCATCAGGCCGGCAACATCCGGGCAACGGTCGTCACGATCAGCAACGCCGTCATTGTCCTTGTCCGGACAGCCTTTAAGGGCGGCAACACCAGGCACTGCCGGGCAATCATCAAGGTAATCGGCCACGCCGTCCTTATCGCCGTCGAGCGGACATCCGGCTTCATCAACTTTGACACCGGCAGGGGTATTCGGACACTTGTCGTTCTTATCGGAAACGCCATCGCCGTCGCTATCCTTAGCAACACCGAGGTTGACGATCACACCGAGCGAGTGCTCGAGGAACTGGTCCTTGTCGCCGTCTTCGTTAGCATCCCACTTGTTGTCCGAAGGCATGTGTAAACCGGTCTGCCAATCCAGGCTGACCTGATCGCTCAGGCGGAAACGGATTCCGGCTCCGGCATAGATGTCGAGGCCGGCAACCATATTATCGTCGATTTTCTCCTTAGGTCCATTTGCTTCCACATCACCGAAAGCACCGCCGATACCGGCTGTCAGATAAGGTCCGATGCAGGCATCTTCGTTGAAAATGTACCCGTTGTACAGTTTGTAACGAAGGCGAAGATCTGCCGTGTAAACCAGGTCATCCATGAAATAGGGATCCTTCTTTTGCGACATGGCTCCATGCAGCAGGAACAATCCCAGATCAAAAGACTTGTTCAGGTAACGATTGATAGAAATGCCCTGGCCAAAGGTTTTGTCATTCACCTTGAAACTGAAGAAATTATCACCAAGGCTGGTCTTAGATTCGACCAAGGCTCCGTGGAATCCCAGTCCCCATTTGAATTCAGCATTTTGGGCCATGCTTGTGCCGGTCACCAGCAACATGGCAAGGCCAAGCAACAAGTGACTAAATGTTCTGCAATTCATGAGTTCGCGGTTTTGGTTAAGGTAATGACCAAATTAATTGTTAATTTCATTAACAAACAAGGGCGTTTTTTCAACAAATTCCTAAAATGATCGCCTTCAGGCACCTAAGTGACCCGTAGGATCTTAGGGAAGATTCACATACCTGCGTATGGAATGAAGGCGGTGACTGAGTTGCCCGGTATCGGAATTCAAGATACCGGTAGCATCAAGTTCATCGATCCTGACACGGCCACTGGCATGCATGATCCGGCCACCGGGAAGTAAGATTCCGGTGTGAATGACTTTGCCCTCATCATTGGAAAAAAAAGCGAGGTCGCCTGCACGCGCTTCCTGGATATTTGGAACCGGTGTTCCTTGCTCGGATTGTTGCCATGCATCCCGCCGGATACGGATGCCGGAAAGTTTATAAACCATCTGGGTAAAGCCCGAGCAGTCGATTCCAAAGGGAGATTTTCCACCCCACAGATAAGGGGCGTGCAGGTACATATACGCATGTTCCAGCATGTGTACCGGGTCAGGCTTCGATAGCTGTGTTACGGAACCCTCATATAGGAAGGCAGTTCCGGATATCTTGAATTGCTTGTCATGATAGCCGGGCAGGCTGCTTCCGAGTACGACCGGAATCATCTGGTGCTGGTCCCAGACAACTAATTGAACGATGTCCAGTGTCACGGTTCGGGGGGCGCTCAAAATGGTGCGCACTTCCGATTCTTCCATGGCGCGCAATTGTTTCTTGTCAACCCATCCCGGATAATCGTCATCCAGCACTTTGATCTTTCGCCAATTGTCCTGTCGGTCTTGTATCTCCACCAGATCACCGAAGAGCAGCTGGGTAACGATTTCGCTTCGGTCGCTCGGTTCTTTTCTGACCGGCACTACACTTAAAGGGCAAATGGCAAACATGCGACTAAATTAATGCAAAACGGGAAAGGTTCCAGCGAGCCTTTCCCGTTTTACGAAAGCGAATGTCAACAGGTTCAAACCAATTCGATCACCATGGCGCTGGCTCCGCCGCCACCATTGCAGATACCGGCTGCACCGATCTTCGCACCGCGCTGCCTGAGCACGGAGATCAGGGTCACGACAATGCGCGCACCACTGGCTCCCAACGGATGTCCGAGTGAAACGGCACCACCGAACACGTTCACCCTGGCGGGATCGAGCTTCATCAGTTGATTGTTGGCGATCGCGACCACCGAGAACGCTTCGTTGATCTCGTAGTATTCGATCTGTTCGGGTTTGAGTCCGGCCTTTTCGATGGCGCGGGGGAGCGCTTTGGCAGGAGCCGTCGTAAACCATTCCGGTGCCTGCTGCGCATCCGCATACGAGCGGATCTTCGCGATCGGTCGAATACCGAGTTGATCGGCCTTTTCTTTACTCATGAGCACCAGTGCCGCTGCCCCGTCATTCAATTTGGATGCATTGGCTGCGGTTACCGTTCCGTCTTTCTGAAAGGCAGGTTTCAGGGAAGGCACTTTATCGGCCTTGAGATTCTTGTACTCCTCGTCTTCTGATACGACGATCGGATCTTTTCCGCGTACCGGCACGCTGATCGGCACGATCTCGTCTTTGAAGGCTCCGTTCTTGTAGGCTTCTACCGAACGACGGTAGGATTCCAGGGCATACGCATCCTGTTCCTCGCGGCTGATCTTGCACTCGGTGGCGCACAACTCGGCAGCGTTACCCATATGATAATCCTTGTACACATCCCATAGTCCGTCCTTCACCAGTCCGTCTGTAACCGACCCGTGTCCAAGTTTGTACCCGTTCCGTGCCTTGTCGAGGTAGTAGGGAACATTACTCATGCTCTCCATTCCTCCCGCGACCACGCAATCATTGTCGCCCAGCAGGATCGATTCTGCAGCAAGAGTTATCGCTTTCATGCCGGAGGCACATACTTTATTGATCGTCGTACCGGGTACGGTGTTCGGAAGCCCTGCGCCGATGGAGGCCTGGGTGACCGGTGCCTGACCGACTCCGGCAGAGAGTACATTGCCGAAATAAACTTCCTGAACTTCTTTCGGATCCAACTTGATGCGCTCCAGCGCCGCTTTGATGGCATGGGAGCCAAGCTGTGGGGCGGATAGGGCGGACAAGGTACCGCCGAAACTTCCGATCGGTGTACGAACTGCGGAGACGATATAGACTTCTTTCATGGTCTTGGTTTTGGGTGTGCAAAGGTAGCAAACTTAGTCCCACGGTGTTAGCCGGAGCCTGTTGAAATTTCCCTCCGACCATTCGCAGGAGCCTGGTTACTTTTATGCAGATTCGTCCTGTCGAGAACAAACCATGCGTCGTTTTTTTTCCCGGATCGCCAACCGACATGAACAGGTTTTCAAGTATTTCCTGTTCCTGCTGACAGTATTGCTGATTGTCGTCGCGCTTCCCAAGGAAACGCAATTCAACTATACCTATCAGAAGGGTAAACCCTGGCCATACGATAATCTGCTGGCTCCCTTTGATTATGCCATCACGAAGAACGAGGCGGAACTCAATGAAGAGCGGGCGGAAGTCCTGCGCACCATTCATCCCTTTTACCGGTTCAATACCGCGACGGAAGCGGAAAGGATCGACTTATTCAGGAAAAGCCTGAGTGAAACCTGGTCGGCGAAGTATGCGAACGGAAAGCGATCCCCCCGGGAACAGGAACAACTGGAACGTAATCGCGGCTTACAGGAAAGCATCGGAACCGAAGTGCTGCGGATGGTTTTCAGGAAGGGGGTTATCTTGTTGTCCGACCAGCCGGCAGGAAGAAATGATGACGGCATGCTCACCCTGGTCAATGGCAACGTGGCGGATGAACGGCCGGTCACCGACTTCTTTACGATCCAGACCGCGTACGAAGCGATCAATGATCAACTCAATTCACTGACTGCCGCTGATCAGGCGCTACTGGCGCCTTTGTTGGAGAATTCACTCGCGCACAACGTGCTCTTTGACGATCAGGCCACGCGTCAATGGACCCGACAGGTGCTCGATAAGATCTCCACCACCCGTGGCCTGGTCCAAAAGGATGAAGTCGTGATCCTGAAAGGGGAGGTGGTCGACGACAACCGTTTCCAGCGACTGGAATCGCTCAAGGCGGAGATGAAGAACCAGGAGATCACCGGCGCTTCCCGCTGGATGATGTTCCTCGGACACTTCCTACTCGTTTCGCTGGCGATTTCGATGCTGATATTGTTCCTGTACCAGTTCCGGAAGGAATTGTATGACGACCTGGCCAAAATCACCCTTTTGCTGTTGCTGTTGCTGCTCACGACCTATGTATTCCTGTGGGCCAGGAAGGTCAACCTCTTCGACATGTACATGGTGCCGGTCTGCATTCTGCCGATCGTCATTCGTGCTTTTTATGATACGCGGACGGCTCTGTTCACCCATATCGTCAGCCTGCTGATCATCGGGTTCGAAGCCCCGAGTGGTTTCGAATTCATGTTCATCCAAACCATTGCCGGCATGGTCGCGATCTTCACGATCGTCAGCATGAGTCGCCGGGTGCAGTTTTTCATCAGCGTTCTGATGATCTTCGCGGCTTATTCGATCGCCTTCGTCGGCGTGACCATCCTGCACGAAGCGAACTTCCGAAGCATCGACTGGATGAATCTCAAGTGGTTCGCAGCCAATTCGGTGCTGACACTGTTCGCTTTCCCGCTCATTTTCATTTTCGAGAAGACCTTTGGTTTCCTGTCCGATGTCTCCTTAATGGAACTGGCGGATTCCAATTCCCCCTGGCTGCGGGAATTGGCCTATAAGGCCCCCGGGACCTTCCAGCATTCGCTCCAGGTAGCCAACCTGGCCGAGGCGGTGACATTCAAGATCGGGGGTAATCCACTGCTCGTCCGCGCAGGCGCTTTGTATCACGATATCGGCAAGATGGAGCGCCCGCTTTATTTCATCGAAAACCAGAACTCCGAATTCAATCCGCACGATGAACTCTCGTTTGAAGAAAGCGCCCGTATCATCAAAGACCACGTCATTCGCGGAATCGAGATCGCCAAACAACGGAAACTTCCTGAGCCGATCATCGATTTTATCCGGACCCATCATGGAACAAGCGTACTGCAGTATTTCTATCACAGTTTTCTGAAGAACTTCCCTGAGAAAGTACCCAACGAGGAATTGTTTCATTACCCGGGTCCGTTGCCCTTTTCCCGGGAGACGGTCGTGCTCATGATGGCCGATTCCGTGGAAGCTGCATCCCGCAGTTTGAAGAACGCCACGGCGGAGAATATCTCCAACCTGGTCGACAATATTATCGATCATCAGATGAGCCAGGGTCAATTCATCAATGCTCCCATTACCCTCAAAGACATCAGCGACATCCGGAAAATTTTCAAAAAGATGTTGATGAGCATTTATCATGTGAGGATCGAGTATCCGCGGACTTAATCGGTCTTCGACGTACCTTTGTCGACCACAATGTCCCGGTACTTCTTAGAAATCGCGTACGATGGCTCGGCTTACCACGGCTGGCAGGTCCAATTGAATGCCCTGACCGTCCAGGAGGTCGTCGACAATCGTCTTTCAACACTTTTACAGGAAACGGTAACATCTGTAGGTTGTGGACGAACGGATACCGGAGTGCATGCGGAACAGTTTTATCTGCACTTCGATTTGCAGGAGCCACTTCCACAGGATCGGGACCTGGTGCATCAACTCAACCGGGTGCTCCCGGACGACATCGTGGCGCTTCGCTTGTTGCCGGTAGCGACAGACGCGCACGCCCGATTCGATGCGGTGGAACGTGTTTACCAGTATCGAATCATACACCGCAAGGATCCGTTCAAGCGTTTCCGGTACACTTATCTTCCTTACTTCCCGGATTATTCCATCATGAACCGCGTTGCCGGCTCACTGATCGGGAAACATGACTTCAGTTGTTTCAGTAAAGCCCATACGCAAACACTGACCAACGATTGCACGGTCAACCGGGCTGTTTGGAAAGAGGAACCCGGCGGAACGTACTGCTTCGAGATCAGCGCGGATCGTTTTTTACGCAATATGGTGCGCGCAGTCGTAGGTACCCTGCTGGAAGTAGGACAAGGAAGAATGAATGAACCGGAGTTTCAGGCTTTGTTGCAGGAAGGCAATCGTCAGGATGCCGGAAAGTCGATGCCTGCGCACGGTCTGAGTCTGGTGTCGGTCAGGTATCCGTATGTTCAGGATGGGAGGAAGGATGGCTGATCAACCCGTAGCCGGCAGGGCGTTTGACGTGAACATCCTGAAGCGGATCTTCCGGTTTACAAAGCCATATCGTAAAGGTTTCTACTTAAGTGTAGGCCTGACCTTGCTGCTCGCGGTGCTGGGTCCATTGCGCCCGATGCTGGTGCAGTACACAGTCGATACCTATATCAGTCGGTTTGACGGGCAGGGACTGTTGTACATGAGCCTGATCCTCGTGGGATTGCTGCTTGCACAGTCGGCCGTACAGTATTTCCATACTTATCTGACCAATTGGATCGGCCAGGCGGTCATACGGGACCTGCGCATCGAGTTGTTTCGGCATATACTCAGGCTCCGGCTGAAGTTTTTCGATCGTACACCGATCGGTACGTTGGTAACCCGCAGTATCAGCGATATGGAAACCATTGCCGATATCTTCTCGGAAGGCCTGATTGTCATCATCGGCGACCTGCTGCAACTGGTGGTGATTATTGTTTTCATGTTTGCGATTGACTGGAAACTCAGCCTGATCAGTTTGTCGACGATCCCGATCCTCTTGTTCGCAACCCGTTTTTTCCAGAAAGGGATACGAGACTCTTTCCGGGACGTACGGACGCAAGTGGCGGCGCTCAATAGTTTTGTCCAGGAGCATCTGACGGGCATGAGCATCGTTCAAGTCTTTAACCGGGAGGACGAAGAACTACGCCGCTTCAAGCAGATCAACCGGGAACACCGGTCGGCCAATATCCGATCGGTCTGGTACTACTCGATTTTTTTTCCGGTGGTCGAGATCCTGACCGCCGCATCGATCGGATTGTTGGTCTGGTGGGGGGCTCGCGGGGTCATACAGGAGACCGCATCGGTCGGTAATGTGATCGCCTTCATCATGTACATCAACATGATCTTCCGGCCCATCCGGGAATTGGCGGATAAGTTCAATACCCTCCAAATGGGAGTCGTAAGTTCCGAGCGCGTCTTCAGACTGCTGGATCAGCAGGAGTTCATTTCTGACAAGGGAACCGGTTCAGCCGATCATATCCGGGGAAGCATTGAATTCCGGAACGTCTGGTTTGCTTACAAAGATCCGGCGCCGGATGCAGACCCTGCCGAACCGGACTGGATCCTTCGTGACCTCGATCTGAACATCGAAGCCGGGAAAATGATCGCACTTGTAGGAGCCACGGGAGCGGGCAAGTCCTCGGTCATCAACCTGATCGGTCGCCAATACGAGTTCCAGCGCGGCGAGATCCGGATCGATGGGTCGGATGTCCGATCTTTTTCCCTCGACAGTCTGCGCCGTAACATCGCCATGGTCATGCAGGATGTTTTCCTGTTTTCGGACACGATCCACAACAACATTACCCTCTATGACCCATCCATCAGCAGGGAGCAGGTGGAAGAGGCTGCCAAAAGAGTGGGCGCACATCGTTTCATCGAACGGCTCCCGGGAGGATACGACTTCAACGTCATGGAGCGCGGAGCCATGCTATCGGTCGGCCAGCGACAGTTATTATCGTTCATCCGGGCGTATGTGTTCAATCCCAGGATCCTGATCCTCGACGAGGCGACCAGTTCCATCGATGCTGAGTCGGAGGCCCTGATCCAACAGGCTACTGAAGTGCTGACCAGCAATCGAACGTCGATCGTGGTGGCACATCGGTTGGCGACTATTCAGAAGGCTGATAAGATCGTGGTGCTGGATCATGGCCGCAAGATGGAGGAAGGGACGCATGCGGAACTGATGCGGCGCGATGGAATATACCGCAAGCTGTATGAAGTTCAGTTTTCCGATATTTTACAATAACCTTCCGGCTATTTGACTGTTATGGTTGGGATCGGTTTGCGGTTGGTCGCAACTTCTGTACCTTAACCTTTCATTAACCTCCGGCTGCCGGACAATTCACTTAGTTTGTAACCATCATCCATTCAACCCATGAAAACAAAAATCATTCTTCTCATCGCCCTCTGCCTCGGAGCATTCGTTCAAGTAAAGGCACAAACGGCCGATGAGATCGTTGACAAGTACGTAGCCGCCACCGGTGGCGCTGACCGTTGGTCCAAATTGAAAACCGTACGCATGAGCGGAAGCCTTGACCTGGCGCCCGGTATGAAAGCTCCCTTTACCATCGCCATGATGGACCGGACCAAAATGCGGTTCGAACTGGAAATCCAGGGAATGAAGATGATCCAGGCGCTGGATGGTGATTCCGGTTGGAAGGTCATGCCGTTCCAGGGTAAGACCGATCCCGAGCGCATGTCGGAGGAAGAAATTCGCTCTTCCAAAGAGCAGGCCGACTATACCGGTGACCTCTATGATTACAAGGCCAAAGGGAGTGTAGTGGAACTGCTCGGCAAGGAAGACATGGAAGGTACCGAGACCTTTAAACTCAAAGTCACCAAGAAGAATGGCGACGTAAAATACATGTACATCGATGCGACCTCTTTCCTCGCCTTGAAAGAGACCAGCAAACAGAAATTCAATGATAAAGAAGTGGAGATGTCCACCATCAACTCCAACTTCCAGACGGTCGATGGCATCACGCTTCCGTTCTCCATTGAAATGCGTGGCGGCGATGACCAGCAGGGTGGAGGTCAGGCGATGACGTTCGACAAGATTGAGATCAATCCGGTCATTGATGCCAAGCTGTTTGTCATGCCGGCCATGAGTTCGGCGACGGCACCGGCTGCCGGCGAAACGAAGTAATTCAACAACCACATTAGGGGAGGGCATTTTCAGGCTGCTTGTTTGCTGAAGATGCCCTTTCTGTTTACCTAAAATTTCTGCCATGAAACGAATCATTACCATGCTTGCTCTGGTAACTGGATACCTGAGCGCAGGTGCGCAAAACGCCCCGAAAGTAACCAGTAGTCTCTTCGGCATGATGGAGGCGCGGTCGATCGGTCCTGCCGTGATGGGCGGACGTATCACGTCCATCGATGCCAATGTCAAAGACCCGAGGATCGTGTACGTGGGTACGGCCGGTGGCGGAATCTGGAAGACGATCAATGGAGGGGCTTCATTCAAATCAGTGTTCGATAAATATTGTCAGAGCATTGGCGCGCTGACCATCGATCAGGGGCATCCGGAAACCATCTGGGCCGGCACCGGAGAGTCCAACATGCGTAACAGCGTATCGATCGGAAACGGAATTTATCTGACGACCGATGGAGGCGATAACTGGACCCGGATGGGGCTCGACTCGACCGAGCACATTGCCCGGATCCTGATCCATCCCCGCGATCCGAAAACCGTCTATGTGGCAGCTCCCGGTCCGCTCTGGAGCGACAGTCCGCATCGCGGTCTCTACAAGACATCGGATGGCGGAAAAACATGGGAAAAGATCCTCTACACGGATGTGAAAACCGGTTGTGCCGAGGTAGTCATGGATCCTTCGAATCCGGATGTGCTGTATGCCAGCATGTGGCAATTCCGTCGCAAACCATTCGCATTCGCTTCCGGCGGTCCCGGCAGTGCGCTCTATAAAAGTTCCGATGGCGGTAAGACCTGGAAAAAGCTGACCAAGGGTCTGCCGACCGGTGAGATCGGACGCGTAGCATTGGCACTGGCTCCCAGCGCGTCCTCGAATCTCTTTGCCATCGTAGAAGCGAAGAAGACGAGCTTGTACCTCTCTACAGATTCCGGTGAGTCGTGGCAGGAGCAAAGTTCGAACTTCAATGTGGAAGCCCGACCCTTCTATTTTTCGACCATTGCCGTCGATCCGGCTAATCCCAAGCGGGTTTATCGCCCGGCCTTCTCCATGAGTTTTTCCGACGATGGAGGACGTTCCTGGTCCGACCCTGCCAACACCAGCGGATGGGTGCACAGCGACCATCATGCGATCTGGATCAATCCTGCCAACCCTTCTCAGATATACCTCGGAACGGATGGTGGTGTTTACATGAGCCTGGACAGGGCTAACAACTTCATTTTCCTCAACAATATTCCGGTTGGTCAGTTTTACCATGTCGAGATTGACAATGGTCAGCCTTACAACGTCTTCGGTGGTCTGCAGGACAATGGTTCGTGGATGGGACCTTCGCAAAGTATCGGCGGGATCGAGAACGGCGATTGGATGAACGTCGGTGGTGGTGACGGATTTTGGGTTCAGCGCGACCGCCTGGATTCGAATTTCATCTATTCGGAATATCAGGGAGGACATGCCTTTCGCGTGGATCTTCGAACGAACGAATACGCCGACATCCAACCCAAGGAGCGGATGGGCGATCCGAAATTCCGTTTCAACTGGAACACCCCGCTGTACCTGAGTCCGAACGATCCGAGCAAGCTTTATATGGGCGCTCAGTTCCTTTTCCTTTCCCGTGATCGCGGCCGAACCTGGGAGCGTATCTCCTCCGACCTGACCACGAATGACCCGAACAAACAAAAGCAGGAGGAAAGCGGCGGCGTTACGACCGATAACTCGTCTGCCGAGAACCACTGTACCATCTTTACCATCGCTGAATCGCCGCTTGACGGCAATCAGATCTGGGTCGGAACCGATGACGGAAATCTCCAGGTGAGTACGGACGGTGGCAAGACCTGGACAAAAGTCAATGGTAACATCAACGGCATGCCGGCACAGACCTGGGTCAGCAGCATCGAGCCTTCGCGATTCGACAAGAACACGGTCTATGCAACCTTCGACAATCACATGTACGGCGACATGAATACGTATGCAGCCGTATCCAAGGACCTTGGCAAGACCTGGACTACGTTCAACCTGAGCGAACTCAAAGCCGGCTTTGCTCACAAGATCCGTGAGGACCTGATCAATCGGAATTTGCTTTGGTTGGGCACCGAGTGGGGATTGCATGTATCTCTGGATGGTGGCAGCTCCTGGACCACGTTTAATGCCAAAGTGCCTCCGACGCCAGTACGCGATATCCAGATCCACCCGAAGACCAATGACCTGGTTTTGGCCACGCACGGCAGAAGCATTCTGGTGGTCGATGACATCTCTCCCTTGCGTCAGTTGACTTCAGATGTAATGTCCAGCGATCTGGCCTTCCTGCCCACCCGCGATTTTGCAGTCTCCAACGGCCGCTATGGCGGGGCTTTCCCAAGTGCCGGGGGATACGTCGGGCAGAATTCTTCCGAAGACGCCCAGATCATCTATTACCTGAAGGATCGGGTAACCACCGGTGACTTGAAAATTGAAATCTTCGATGCCTCCGGTAAATCCTACGGAACTGTTCCCGCCACCAAACGGAAAGGGATTAACAAGATCAGTTGGGGGATGCGGCAGAAGCCGCCGCGCGTGGCACGTGGCGTCAGACTCGATGGGGCAGGTTTCTTCGGCCCTTTGTGCGAACCGGGCAGCTATACGGTAAAACTCACCAAGGGCGATAAAACGTACACGCACACCTTGCGCTTAGTAGAGGATATGACCTTGCCCCACAGCATGGAAGACCGTTCTTTGCAACGCAAGACGGTTCGGGAGATCATGCAGCTTTCGGAAGAACTGGCCTTGCTGACCGAGCAGGTATGGCGGTCGCGAGACGATGCGCGGGCAATGGCCGATTCGATCAAGAATGGTTCTTTGAAGAAGTCCTTGACGTCCTATGCAGACAAGATGGAGAAGATCCGCAAGGAACTGATCGCGACGAAAGAGGGGCAGTCGATCACCGGTGAGGAGCGGCTGCGGGAGAAGACCAGTGAATTGTACGGCAGCGTGGCCGGCTACCTGGGCAGACCCAACACAGCACAGATGGAAAAATTCGCTTACCTGCGTTCCCAGTTGAACGACCAACAAAAAGCAGCCAAACAGGTTTGGGATTCCGACCTTGCAAAGTTGAACACGCAATTGAAGGCGGCTGGTTTTAAGTCGATCGATCTGATCGATAAAGCCGCGTTTGATAAGATGGACAATACCTCAACAGCTTCCGGTGGTAAGCAGGGATTCACCTGGACGCCGGCTGGTGTGGAAGGTGTCTTTTTACTGAACGATTGATAATATCACCCAAGAAAAAAGCCGTGATGTACTAGTACATCACGGCTTTTTTTATTACGCCCAACTCAGGACTTAAGATCGGTCGCTTTCATCAACTGTTCCAACTCCTGGACTTTGTCCATGAAGCCAAGTTTATGATAGGAATTCATCAGATTGCGGATCAGCCGCTGGATCATATCCAGGTTCGTGCAAGGTTCATAGAAGGAACGGTCGGGCATGATCTTCAACTGCTGAAGAAACAAGTCGATCTCTTTGCGATGGAAAACATCCCCTTTGCTGAACGGGTTGACATAGAAGAGTACCTGACCTGCTGAACCTGATCCGGGATCGGCGTCTTCTTTGTAACAGAGGATGAAGTGCTCAGGCAGATTGACACCGTAAACCGGAATTCCGGCACCCTGAGCGACTTCCTGATACAGGATGCTCAACATAAGCGGATTTCCTTTACGGGATTCCAGTGCTATGTTGATAAAGGAATTTTGAGGAGCGTGGTAGTGCTGTGTGTTGCCGGAGAACCCGTGGATCTCGAAAAACACCCGATTCAGTACCCGGATCTGCTCCAGAGCCGTGAGTCCGTCGTTCACTTCCAGCCAGACATCTTTACGGATCTTTTCCAGTTGACTGCGAATATCCGCCTCTTTGAGCTCCGGGTATTGGTAACGTGCAACCATGACCGTTGCCTTGATGAGGTCCTGAGCGCCGGTTTCGACCCATACACGCAATTCACGCTGTAGGTCTTCGAACTGGATACGGTGGATGATATTTTCAATCCGTTGCTGCATCAACGCGTCCAGCGAGCCACCCCAGGCTTTTTCAAGAAAGGGGATGACGGGCTTGCCATAATGCAACAGACGTTGTTCGATCTGGGTGAAGATCTCCGAATCAGAATCATCCAGAAGTCGGATAAGGGCAGCGATTTCGTTATAGTCCATACGTCGGTTTTCCTGACCAGTTTAACCGAAGCGAGGCCCTGCAGGATACACCGGAAACAAAACCGTTTTCAACATAAACATGTTGGAACCCCGGAAAGCCTTGCCTGGAGCGGGAATCCGGGATTAAAATGCGGCCAAACCGGTTGAAAATCCGACATTCCCGTGATCGCCGGCGCGGCAGATTCCACTATTTTTGCAGTTCATTCGAATAAGAAAACCCTTCTACATGAAACAAATTTGTTCCATTGCCCTGGTATTGATCTCCTTAGTACTGAGCAACAGCCTGCTGGCACAAGGCAGCCTGATGTGGTCATCCGGTTATGCCGGCTCCGGGGACAATTCAGACCGCTTCAACAAGATCATTTCAGACGATAATTCCGGATCGTTGATCGCAGTTGGATACGAAATGCGCGAAGGCAATTACCGTGACTTTCTAACCGTGAAATTCAATGCAAGCGGGGATACGCTCTGGAAGCGGACCTACGACGGGTTTGCAAAAGGGGATGACGAAGCGACTGCGGTAGCGGTCGACGTACTTGGGAATATTTTTGTGACCGGATATGCCGACTGGGATACGCAACAGGATAACATCCTGCTGCTCAAGTATGACGCGAGTGGAAATCTGGTTTGGGCCACCAACTGGAATGGCAGTTCTTACTACGATGATATGCCAACGGTCATCGCCATCGATCCTTCGGGCGACGTGGTCGTGACCGGTTACACGGAACCGGATACGGTAACCGGCAGCCAGGATTACATTACACTCAAGTTCGCATCCGCGAATGGATCATTAACCTGGCAGGCGCAGTACAACCGTCCCGGTGTTACGAGTGGCAAAGACGAAGCCTATGGCCTTGCGGTCGATGGGCTGGGAGATGTTTACGTTACCGGCCGCAGCTCCAATGGTACGGATGATGACATTGTCACCATCAAATACGCTGGAAGTACGGGCATCCCGGCCTGGACGGTCATCTACAATTCCGGCAACGGTGACGACCGGGGGCTTGGTCTTGTGCTCGACAACGCGGGCAACGTACTGGTGACCGGTCGGAATGATAATGGCAACAATGACGACATCCGCACCATCAAGTATAATTCCAACGGCGTCCTGCAGTGGAGCAAGTTCTACAATGGCCCCGCCAACCAGAACGATCGTGGTCTCGCGATCGCGGTGGATGGTTCGAACAATGTGTATGTGACGGGTCAGTCGGATGTCGACAATTCCGCCGTTACCGATTATGACATTGTTACGGTAAAGTACAATGCTTCGGGCGTCGCGCAGTGGGCGAGGGTGGAAGCCGGGAACGCGCTGCAGGATGACATCCCTTCCGCCATCGCGGTGGATGGGGCTGGTAACGCGATTGTGACCGGAAAGAGCGACCAGGATCCCAACGCGCTCGTTACCGACAACTCCTACATAACTATTTTGTACAATACGGCCGGCGTGAAACAATGGACCATGTTGTATGCAGGTAGTCGTACCGGAGGAAGTGATATTTCTTCCTCGGTTTGTATTGGAGGCTCTTCCATTTACATCGCGGGCGGTTCCGAGAATACGGTCACCCAAAAGGATGCTACCGCGATCAAATATGATTATTCCGGCAATGAAGTATGGGTGAGATCCTATAATGGTAAGGGGGATTTTTCCGAAAGCGCTCGCGCCATTGTGGTGGATGCCAACAACCGGTCTTATGCAGCCGGTTATACGTTCCACGAAGATGACAGACGGGATATTTTGCTGGTCTCGTTCGATTTGAACGGCGACACCCTTTGCCGCTATCGGTACAACGGTTCCAATGACGATGACGATGAGCTGAGTGCCGTTGGTATCGATGCCAGCGGATATGTCTATGCCGCCGGTTATACCAAATCAATCGATCAGAAAAGTGATTTCTTCACGATGAAGTGGGATCCTGCAACCTGTGATACCGTCTGGACCCGGAAGTACAATGGGGCCGTAAGTCAGGCGGATAGGATAGAGGATATGGTGGTCGACCCTGCGGGGTTTGTGTATGTTACGGGTCGTTCGGATACCGATCTGAATGATACCCTTGACAACAACGATATCGTGACCATTAAGTACGATGCCAACGGTAACCAGCTCTGGTTAAGGTCCTACAACGGTACCGGCAACCTGCGCGACGAACCTTCCCGCATCATCTTCGATAATTCCGGCAACATCCTGGTCACAGGACGTGCGGAGAATATCCAGAATGACGACTTCATCGTGCTGAAGTACGACCCGTCGACTGGAAATCCGGTATGGGCTTCCCCCGCTCTCTACAACGGTCCCTTTGCAAACGATGATCGTGCACTTGATATCACGGTGAATTCAGCCAATGAGATCTTTGTCGCCGGTTACAGTCAGACCGGACAGGGAAGTTCTCCGGACGACGCAGCTATCGTCAAATTCGATGTGAACGGAAATTTTGCCGGCTTCTTCGGCTACGATGGTTTGGGAACAGGAAACGACCAGGCGATCAACCTGACCCACGACGCTTCCGATAACATCATTGCCACGTTCCAGACTGATGTTGATCCGGACCCGATCCTCGCGAACTACAATATTCTCACGATCAAATTCGACAGCAACCTCAACCAGGTGTGGACCAGCCCGCCGGAATACAATTCCCCGGTAAATGGCGACGATCTGCCGATCGACCTTGCGGTTAACTCCTCCGGTGATGTTTTTGTTGTCGGTGCAAGTGAAGCCGACACCATTGCAGCGCGTGTTAACCGGAATTGGGTCATTATCCGATACACACCAGCCGGTACGCAAAGTTGGGTGACAACCGTCGACGGTACCGGGGCCGATGATGATGAACCAAACGCAGTGGCGTTGCGTGGAACTTCGTTGTGGGTAACGGGTTATACCGTGGGTGCCGGAACACAAAAGGACCTGACCGTGAACCGCTATGATATTTCCACAAGCATCAGTTTCCCCGATCGTGTGGACATCATGCTGTCTGCTTTCCCCAACCCCATGACTGCATCGGCAACACTCGATTTCGCCAAGCCGCTGACCGCTGGTTCGGTGCTCGAAGTCTCGGATATCACCGGCAAACTGGTGCAACGCCGAAGCGTCAGCGGAAGCCGCGTCCTGATCGAACGCAATGAGTGGGATTCCGGGCTCTATCTGGTTTCCGTCAGCACACCGGATGGCGACCGCTATCTGGCTAAATTGATCGTACAATAACACCTGCCATGCGCGCAAGCTTGCTTTCCTTCATCCTCTTACTGACCTTGACAACAGCAGGCTTCGCACAAAGAAACCTGAGTATCCGGTCGACTTTGCAGATTCCCGGACAAACCCTGGCCGGTTGTTGGCACTACGAGGATGGTTCAGGAAAGATCTATGCATTGGTAGGCGCGGCACAGGGGATCATCATCATAGACATTACTGATCCGTCCAGCCCGCAGCAACTGTTTCAACTTCCGGGAGCAAGCAGCCTTTGGCACGAAGTCAAAGTGCAGGGAGATTATGCATACGCCGTCAGCGAAGGAGTCGATTCACTTGGCATCAAGAACGGTTTGCAGATCATCGATTTGCGCTTTCTGCCCGATAGTGCGCCCAACAAGTTCTGGCAAGGCGACGGAGCTTGGGCCGGACAATTGTTGACCGGTCATACGGTCACTACCGCAGGAAACTTTGTGTACGTGAACGGGCACAACCTTTCTTCGCTTGGGCGCGGTGTATTCATCGCCGACATCAGTGATCCCTGGAACCCAACGTATGTGGGGGCTGTGACCAGCCGGTACTGTCACGACAGTTATGTACGCGGCGATACGATCTGGACCAGTGACATTATCGATGGTCTGTTTTCTGTCTACGATATCACCAACCGGCAAAATCCCATCCTGCTCGCGACTCAGCAGACTCCCGGTCAATTCAACCACAACAGTTGGCTGAGTGATGACGGACGCACGCTTTTCACTACCGACGAACGTTCGAATGAACCCCTGGCCGCCTTTGATGTCAGCGACCTGAGCAACATTTCCCTGTTGGATGAGTTCTACAATGAAAAGATGTCCTCCGCGGAAGTTCATAATGTCAGGGTAATCAACGACTACCTGATCAATCCGAGCTACGGAAGTCAACTCACCATCGCCGATGCATCCGATCCGGAGAACCTCATTGAAGTTGCGAATTTCCCTACCGGTTCTTCCCTGTGTTGGGACGCGGATCCTTATCTAAGCAATGGATTGATCATTGCGACGGATATGTCGTCCGGTATCTTCTATGTCTTTGAACCGAACTATGTTCGTGCTGCCCGCCTGGAAGGAACCGTAACCGATAGTGTGTCCGGACTACCCTTGAGCGATGTGGCGGTGGAATTGCTTTCAACAACACGCCCGGTGCGAAATACCAATTTGCTTGGAAAGTATAAGACGGGCATTGTCGATGCAGGTGCTTATACGGTGCGGTTCAGTAGAGCGGGCTACCAGACAAAAGATGTCACCGGAGTCAATCTGGTGAACGGTTCCCTACTCACCCTGGATGTTCAATTGGTTTCCTCTTCCATCGGTATTGAAGAGCATGACCAATATGCGGCTTTGGTTGCATTCCCCAGTCCGGTAGATGAGTTCCTAAACATTCGACTTGCTTCCAACGCGCCCGTGGATTGGATGATCTCGGATAGCCAGGGGCGACTTGTTTCGCAAGGGGAAATGGTGCCTGCTGCTGGCTTCCTGGTCCTTCCGGTGAACGAACTCTCGCAGGGAGTCTATTCGATTCGCCTGTCGCAGTCGTCTCAGCTTCGTCAAGGACGGTTTATCGTAGCTCGTTGATCATAGTCCGGCAGCGATCCGGTCGAGCACCGTTTCTATCAGGCGGTTCATCGTCTCATCCCCTTTGTGGGTATGTTCATTGGTGATCCGGTTGGCCACAATGGCATTGATAGAGCAACAATGATGGCCCAGTATCCTGGCCAGTCCGTACATGGCCCCGGTTTCCATCTCGAAGTTGGTGATCCGGTGTTCGCCCAAGCGGAAGCTGTGCAGCGTTTCAATAAAATTCGGCCGGGCCAATTCATAACGCAGCACACGACCTTGAGGGGCGTAAAATCCAGAGCATGAAGCAGTTATCCCTTTAAACATCCCTTCTGAAAGCGCCATCTCCAATTTGTTGGAGCAGCGTGCCAGGTAGGATTGGGGAAGGATACCTTCATTGGGGTAATGATGCCTGAAAGCTTCCACGATTTGCTGTTCCTCCTGGTCGTTTTTCAATCGGTAGAAGTTGAGCAATCCGTCCAGTCCCAGACCAAACCTGGAAAAAACGAATCCGTCGACCGGGATCTCTTTTTGGAGGGAGCCTGAGGTCCCGATCCGGATGAGGTTGAGTGACTTAAGTTGTGGCTGGATCTCGCGCTTTCGTAGATCGATGTTGACCAGGGCGTCCAGTTCGTTGTAGACAATATCGATATTGTCTGTACCGATACCCGTAGATAAAACGGTGATTCGCTTGCTTTTATAGGTTCCGGTATGCGTAACGAATTCCCGTTTCTGTTTACGCACTTCGATCGAATCGAAGAACTTCGAAACCATACCGACCCGGTCAGGATCACCCACGTTGATGACTGTATCTGCAATTTCCTCCGGATGCAGGTTGAGATGATAGACACTGCCGTCTGAATTCAAAATGAGTTCGGATTCGGGTATTTTGCTCATCTGAGGGTTTCCGTTATTTTTGCTCACAAGATAAAAATTCGTATGGCCCAACCGAAGAACCACATTCTGGTTCCGATCGACTTTTCCGAACAATCCCTCATCGCTCTCGGTCAATCCTACAACCTGGCGCGGCTCAACCGCGCTGATTTGACGCTCATCCATATCATCGACGAATCCTTCCATCTTCCGTTCATGGGGAAGAAGGAAGATAAGTCCATGGAGAAGAAGATTCAGAAGGAATTAGATAAGCTCGCTTCGGAAACCACGAAAACCGCGGGTATCAAGGTGAATACCATGGTGACCCGCGGGAAGATCTACGAAGAGATCCAAAAAGCGGTCAAGAAACTCAAGGTTTCCCTGATCATCATGGGAACCAATGGCAGTGTAGGATTCAAGCGCTTCATCGGGTCGAACGCCCTGCGTGTTATTCGGGAAGCCAGTTGTCCGGTGATCACGATCAAAGGGAAGAAGCACCGGGCGGGTTGTAAGCATATTGTGCTGCCCCTGGATCTGCAAAAGGAGACCAAAGAGAAAGTCCACAATGCCATCGAATTCTCCAAGCTGTTCGGTTCGACCATTGATCTGGTTTCGGTACTGACGACCGACGACGAGTTCATCGTCAATAAGCTCAAACGCCAGATGCATCAGGTGCACGAGTATATCCTGGAGCAGAACATCCCCTGTACCGTTGAGTTCCTCCACGGCGACGATGTGGCGGAAGAGGTAGTGAAGTACGCCAAACGCATCAAGGCCGACATCATCATGGTCATGACGCAAAGTGAGATGGACTGGTCCGACATGTTCATCAGTTCCGCGACACAGGATATCATCAATTCATCGGATATTCCGGTGCTCAGCGTTCATCCGAAGGAAAAGAAAGACACCACGCTTACGCCTTTTGAATATTAACCTGTAGATCACTGCCATGCATTCAAAAAACTTCCAAATCAAACGGATCCTGATTCCGTACGATTTTTCCGAGACCGCTGACCTGGCGCTTGAACATGCTGTATTCATGGCAAAATTGCACAAAGCGGATATCGTGCTGCTCCACGTGATCGAAACCTATTCGTTCACGTCCGCCATCAGCCACGCGTTCAGCAAGTCGCAATCGGAGTTCGAATCCAAAATCGAGAGTTCGGCTTCGGAAAAGCTGCAGCAACTGGCCGATAAGCTACATCACGATAGTGGCATGGGTGTACAGTTCCGGACGGAAATGGGCAAGATCTACAAGACGATCATCTCCGTAGCGGAAGAAACGGATGCCGACCTGATCGTAATGGGAACCCATGGCGTAAGCGGATTCCAGGAATTCCTGGTAGGCACCAATACTTACCGGGTCGTGGTCGGTGCGCCATGTCCCGTCGTTTCCGTTCAGACACATGCCCGTAAGATCGGCTTCAAGAATATAGTACTGCCGATTGACAATTCCCCGGCTTCCCGGCAAAAGGTCAAACACGCCGTTGAGATCGCGCGTCATTACAATTCCATCGTCCACATTCTGGGCATTATGACCATGAGCGACACCGATATGCAACGTCGTTTCGAACTGAAGGTCCATCAGGTTGCAGATTACCTGGCCGAACATGAAATTCCTTATACGACGAAGGTTTTCAAGGGCGACAACACCGCTCAGATCACCATGGATTATGCCACCCAGTGTAGCGCTGACCTGATTGTGATCATGACCGAGCAGGAGGGAGGCGGATTGTTCATGGGAAATTTTGCCCAACAGATCGTCAACCATTCCAAGATTCCGGTCATGAGTATCCGGCCGGATGAAGGCGATCCGGATAAGATCTCCATCGGTTACTGATCGAAACATCCTAAAACGGAAAGGCCATCACGTCGTGATGGCCTTTCTGTTTATAGGTGCCGGATCAGTTTCCAAAAACCCGCTTCAAAAGCGCGGTCACTCGGGCCGCGGGGTCTCTCCGGATCTTGGTTTCTTCCTGTGCGACCAGCGTAAACAAACCGTTCAGAGCCCGCTGGGTGATGTATTCTTCGAGGTTAGGATTGACGGGATCTACGAACGGTATCTTGTTGTAGGTGGTCGCGAGCGGATTCCAGTAACGGGTAACACTGACCTTTTCAATCGCGCGCTGAATGATCGGTTTGAATTTGGTGTGAAGTGCACCTGAGGTTTTTTGTCTCAGGTAGCCCGTAGCGGCCGTATCAGCACCCCGCAGGATGTTGAAGCCGTCCGTAACGGTCATGCCCGTGATCGCGTCCAGAAAGACCGGTGCGGCCTCTTTGGCAGCCTCCTCAGCGGCCCGGTTGACGGTCAGGATGAAGTCATCGACTTGTTTGTTCATCCCAAGCGACCGGAGCTTGGTTTCCATGGATTTCGCTTCCGGAGGAAAAGGGATCTTGATCAGGTTATTGCCGAAGTAGCCATCGGTTTTGGCGGCACTACCCGCGGCATTGCGGCTTCCCACCTGTAGGGCTTCCTTCAATCCGGCTACGACTTCCGATTCCGACAGGGGTTTACTACCCTGAACGGTCTCGTTCACACTCTTTTCAAGTTTTTTAAGATCGATCTGGGAACAGCCGGCCAACGGAAGGGCCAGGAGGAGGAGGGAAAGGAGTCTTCGCATAAACCGGTTTATCCGGCGAAGAAACAAACTTAGTACCAAAGTCAGTCTGCTCTCCTCAAGATTCAGTTTCGGCTGGTGGTGCAGGGGGAGGTGTTGATTTGCGGCAGCGTTGTTTCCAGAGGCTTCGCACACGTTCACGTTCCTCCGGGCTCATGCCTTCCCAACGTTCTTTCCAACTGCCATCGCGACAATGACCACCACCGCTTTTCCAGCCTTTAGCGCTACCAAAGAGGATTTTACTCAGTACGAGGATCCCCAATGCCTGCCAGAATCCGATCACCGGCCCGGTGAAGAGGGCAGGTATCAGCCAATTCCAAAGGGTCATCACTACCCAACCGGCCAGTGCCCCGAATACCACAAGGCCGACCATTATTTTCATTATCCATTTCGCTTTCATTTCTGTAGTGATTTTTAGGGTGTGTTGAGTTCGTCGTAATATTCCTGTAGCCGCTCCCGTAGTTTCAGAATAGCGTAACGCTTGCGCGCGAGAAGGGTGTTGATGGAAAGGCCGGATTCATCCGACAACTGCTGAAAGCTCTTTCCTTCCAGTTCGTGCGCGATGAAAACCTCCCGCTGTTCCACAGGCAATTCGTCAAGCGCGCTTTCGATGGCTTGCAGCAATAAGTTTCTGTCGAATTCCGCGTCAGGTCCCGCCGTATCGCTCCTCAGCAACTCGTCGACCAACAGGGTCTCTTCCCCGGATGGGTCGGGAAACCGAAAGTAGTCCTCGAGGCGTACGCTTTTTTTCCTGCGGTAGCGGTCAGTGATCTTGTTGCGTGCAACCCGGAACAGCCAGGCGGCCATTTTTTCGATGGGTTGCATCAGCCGGTATGCGGACGTGAGTTCAAGCACCACATCCTGAAAAATGTCATCCGCATCTTCAGGTTCAGCGACACGGGAACGGATGAAGTCCCGCAGCCTTCGACCATTCTCGCGCAATGCTGTTCGTATGCTTTCGTCCTGGGACTGCGTCATCGCCGATCGGGATGTAGGGGCAAGTTCCATATAATCCCGCAGACGCCGAAGGATGCCGGATATTGCAAACTTCCATGACTTTTTTCTGTTCTTACCTTTGACAGCACCTATGCTAGCCGAAATCATCACCATCGGCGATGAGCTCCTGATCGGGCAAGTCGTCGACACTAACAGTGCCTGGATCGGTCAACGACTGAACGAGATCGGGGTCCGGATCAAACAGATCACTTCTGTAAGCGATAACGAGGAGCACATCCTCAAGGCGCTCGACGAGGCCGGGCAGCGGTCGGGCATCATCCTGATCACCGGTGGTCTAGGTCCGACCAAAGACGATATCACCAAAAAGACCCTTGCCAAATTCTTCAAGGCCGGTATGCGCTTGGATGGCCCTTCTCTTGCGAATGTCGAACGCATCTTTCGGGCCCGTGGAAGGGAAGTGACCGAATTGAACCGCCGGCAGGCGGAAGTACCGGAAAACGCTACCGCATTGCTCAATCCGCTGGGAACCGCCCCCGGGATGTGGTTCGAGGAACACGGCAGGATCTATGTCTCCCTGCCAGGAGTTCCGCATGAGATGAAAGGCCTGATGGAGCAGGCAGTGATCCCGCAACTGCGCCAACGGTTCATGCTTCCTCCCGTCATCCATCGGACCATCCTTACCCAGGGTATCGGCGAGTCCATGTTGTCTGATCTGCTGGAACCCTGGGAGGATGCATTGCCTCCACATATCCGTCTGGCTTACCTCCCGGCAGATGGTCGGGTACGACTCCGACTGACCGCTTCGGGAAAGTCGGAAGCGGAAATTAATGCTGAATTAGATATTCAGGTAGCAGGACTAAAAAGATTGGCAAACAGATATATATATGGCTATGAAGAAGAAACCATGGAAGGAGTTGTCGGCGCCTTATTCAGAGCCAAAGGATGGAAAGTCGCCACTGCAGAAAGCTGTACAGGCGGGTACCTGTCGCATCGCTTGACCCTGGTACCCGGTAGTTCGGATTATTACATGGGCTCTGTTATTGCCTACGATAACGCGGTAAAAACGAGCCTGCTTGGTGTCGATCCCAAGCTTTTCGATGAAGTAGGTGCAGTCAGCGAACCGGTTGTGCGGGTCATGGCGGAAAATGTGAGGAAGCTGATGGGAACGGAGTTGGGCATTGCCATTTCCGGAATAGCAGGCCCAAGCGGGGGAACGGAAGAGAAACCGGTCGGAACCGTCTGGATTGCCGTGAGCAGTCCGGCTGGGACTTTGTCGAAGATATTTCAATTAGGGCAATTCCGTGAACGGGTCATCCGGGAAGCAGCCCAACACGCGCTCGCCATGACTCGAAGGATCCTGTTAGCAGAACCTGAACCGGAAAATTGAATTTTATATAAATATATGTAAATCAAGCGTTTGTAAATACCGAGCAGTTGATTGAAGTCTCGGCGATTGTGAAAAAAACCTGTTGAAAACGCGCTGAAAATCCACCTTTCATTTTGCAATAATCCCAAAGAAGTGTATCTTTGCACTCCTTAAAAATTCAACTATCATGGCACGGATTTGTGATCTGACCGGAAAGCGCGCGATGGGCGGCCACCATGTTTCCTTCTCCAACAAGAAGTCGAAGCGTAAATTCAACCCGAACCTGCAAGTGAAGCGTTTCTACGTGCCGGAAATGGGTGAGTGGATCACCTTAAAAGTTTCTACTTCCGCATTGCGTACCATCGATAAGATGGGCATCGGTCCGGCAATCGAAAAAGCTATCAAGAAGGGTAAGATCTGATTCTTACTATCCTGTGAGGAAGTGCTAAATTCGGGAACGGGTTTAGCACTTTCGCTTTTATACCCAGTCCATCATGCGCGTTGTCAGTATCGTGTTATGGCTGCTAATCGGTTTGCCGGTAGCCAGTTTGTTGGCACAGGATTCGGACCGCTACCGGAATGAGCAGGACTTCCTCACGCCTGAATTTTACAAGGCTCGTCGGGAAGCCTTGCGTCAACTTATCCCGGAGGGCTCCTGTGCTGTCCTGCTGTCGGCTCCTGTGAGGAACCGATCGAACGATGTGGATTACCCGTATCATCAAAGTCCTGATTTCTATTACCTCAGCGGCTGGACAGAACCCAATTCAGTGCTGGTGGTCTTTAAGGAAGCCCAACGATTCAACAAAGGTGAGGTAAAGGATATCCTGTTGGTGCCGCCACGCGACCCGGCGAAAGAGCGATGGAACGGCAGGCGTGGTGGTAAGACTGCCGCGCGCAGGATCAGCGGTGCTGACTGGGTGTTGACGACCGAGAGTTGGGACACCTTGCAACTGCCGTTTGAATCGCTAACGAAGGTATTGCAGCTCCGGCTGGAAGATCCCCGCATCGCCGGGAATCAGGATCCCTTGGAGTACGATGGTCTGTTGCGGTCGTATCGGAAGAAGGTCGACAGCGCCTCCGTGTCTCCGGATGATTTCCTGTTGAAGCGGGCACTCACCACCATGCGAATGGTGAAGCATCCGGATGAGTTGGCCTTGTTGCAGCGGGCCGTGGATATCAGTGTCAGCGGACACTTGGAAATGATGAAAGCACTGGAACCAGGTATGACGGAGTATCAGGTCGAAGCTGTGGGCGAATATGTTTTTCATGCCTTGGGTGCAGAAGCAGTGGGATATCCAAGCATCTGCGGTGGGGGTGAAAACTCAACCGTTCTGCACTACACCGACAACCGACGCCCGCTCGGAGCCGGTGACCTGATCCTACTCGATATGGGTGCGGAATACCACGGCTATACAGCCGATATTACCCGAACCCTTCCGGTCACCGGGAAGTACACTTCCGAGCAATTGGCCATCTATAACCTCGTACTCGAAGCGCGTGATTCCGGGATAGCTGCTTGTCAGCCCGGAAATCCCTTTCAGGCACCCAACGCCGCTGCCCGCAGGGTGATCTCCCGGGGTTTGCAAGATTTGGGAATCATCCACTCCGCGGATGAGCTCAAGACCTATTTCATGCACGGAACTTCGCATTACCTGGGTCTGGACGTTCACGATGCAGGTAATTACGGGCCATTGGCACCGGGTAATGTCATTACCGTCGAACCGGGCATTTATATAGCTGCAGACAGTCCATGCGATCGCAAATGGTGGGGAATTGGCATCCGCATCGAGGACGATATCCTGATTACAACTACCGGACATCAGAATTTGAGCGAAAAACTGCCCGTAAAGCCCGAAGAGATCGAAAAAGCCATGAAACAGCCTGCCATTTTGAACAATTCAGCGCTCAAAAATGAATAGAAAGCCTTGATTAGATAGGGAATATTCGTATCTTTGCAGCCCTTCCGGGGAAATTCCCGGGATTTTCAATCAATCGTCGTCATGGCAAAAAAAGGCAATCGCGTTCAGGTGATCCTCGAGTGCACCGAGCACAAGACCAGTGGTCAGCCCGGCACTTCGCGCTATATCACCACCAAGAACAAGAAGAACACCACCGAGCGTCTGGAGTTGAAAAAATTCAACCCCATCCTGAAGAAGATGACGGTGCACAAAGAGATCAAGTAATCGTTAACTACGAATAACCCAGTACCATGGCAAAGAAAGTAGTGGCAACCCTGAAGACCGGTAAGGGAAAGGAATTCTCAAAGGTCATCAAGATGGTGAAGAACCCGGATACCGGTTCTTACCAATTCAAGGAAGAAGTCGTGCACAACGACCACATCAAGGATTTCCTGAAAGAGAAATAAGCCCTGTCAGACAACATCGACAAAGCTTCTTTCGCATGAAGGAAGCTTTTTTAATTTCCATACCCCAGCCCCTTCCACCTCATGGGTCTCTTCAGTTTCTTTTCCAAAGAGAAAAAGGAAAGTCTCGACAAAGGACTCGAGAAAACCAAAACCAGCCTCTTTTCCAGGATCGCCAAAGCCGTCGTTGGCAAATCGACGGTGGACGCGGAAGTGCTGGACAACCTGGAAGAAATCCTCGTTTCTTCCGACGTTGGTGTGAACACCACGCTACGCATCATCAAACGGCTTGAGGAGCGCGTCGCGCGCGATAAATACGTCGGTACGGAGGAACTCAACCGCCTGCTTAAAGAGGAGATCACCGGACTCATGGCGGAGAACAATACCGCCGATGCCACCGAATTCTTGCTGCCCGATACCGGCGGACAACCCTACGTCATCATGGTAGTCGGGGTAAACGGAGTGGGGAAAACCACGACCATCGGAAAACTGGCCTATCATTTCAAGAAAGCGGGTAAGAAAGTGTTGCTGGGCGCAGCAGATACCTTCCGTGCCGCTGCCGTCGATCAACTCGACATCTGGTCCAAGCGGGTGGATGTCCCGATCGTCAAACAGGGGATGGGCTCGGACCCGGCTTCCGTCGCGTATGATTCCGTTCAGTCCGGAGTGGCGCAGAAGGCGGATGTCGTGATCGTGGATACGGCCGGTCGTTTGCACAACAAGATCAACCTGATGAACGAGCTGTCCAAGATCAGCCGGGTCATGCAAAAAGTGATACCTGCTGCACCGCATGAAGTACTGTTGGTGCTGGATGCTTCGACGGGACAGAACGCGATCGAACAGGCACGTCAATTCACCAAAGCTACCCAGGTCACCGGCCTTGCTTTAACCAAGCTCGACGGTACGGCAAAGGGCGGTGTGGTGATCGGCATCAGCGATGAGTTCAAGATCCCGGTCCGCTATATCGGCATCGGGGAGAAAATGGAAGACCTGCAGGTTTTCAATAAAGCCGAGTTCGTCGATTCCTTGTTCGGACAGGACTAAGTGAGCAGCCATGCGTACCAAAAGTCTCAAGAAGAACAAGGTCAACGTCATCACACTCGGATGTTCCAAGAACATCTACGACAGTGAGGTGTTGATGGGGCAGCTCAGCGCGAACAAGTTCGACGTTGTACACGAATCCACCGAAGATGATGCCGCGATCGTGATCATCAATACCTGCGGTTTCATCGATAATGCCAAGCAGGAAAGCATCGATACGATTCTGGCCTATGCACAGGCACGAGAGGCCGGAAAGATCGAAAAGCTGATCGTGACCGGATGCCTGTCGGAACGGTACAAGCCGGAACTGGAGAAAGAGATCGGGAATGTCGACGGATTCTTAGGGACCCGGGACCTTCCACGCCTGCTCAAATCGCTGGGCGCCGACTACAAGCATGAACTCATCGGAGAACGTCTGCTGACAACACCGGCACATTACGCATACCTCAAGATTTCAGAAGGCTGTGACAGGCCTTGTTCCTTTTGCGCCATTCCGCTCATGCGCGGGAAACATGCTTCGGTACCGAAGGAACAACTGGTTGAACAGGCCAGGTTGCTGGCGTCCAAAGGAACCCGAGAACTGATCCTGATTGCGCAGGACCTCACGTATTACGGGTTGGATCTATATGGTAAGCGCGAACTCGCTGATCTTATTCGCCAACTGGCCGCGGTGGATGGTATTCGCTGGATACGGCTTCATTATGCGTTCCCGTCCGGATTTCCCATGGAAGTATTGGATATCATGCGGGAACTGCCCAACGTGTGCAATTACATCGATATTCCGCTCCAGCATATTGCTGACCCTATGCTTAAAAGCATGCGTCGAGGTATCACGCGGGAGAAGACGGTCGAGCTTGTAAAGGAAATGCGGGAACGCGTTCCCGGTATCGCGATCCGGACGACCCTGATTACCGGTTATCCTGGAGAGACGGAAAAAGATTTCGAGGCAATGCGGGAATGGGTCAGGGAAACCCGTTTCGACCGTTTAGGTGTATTCACCTATTCGCACGAAGAAAACACCCACGCTTTCCGACTGACGGATGATGTGCCGGAGGAAATAAAACGCGAACGGGCGGAAGCGATCATGGCTGTTCAACAGGAGATCAGCGCGCAAAAGAACCAGGAACTGGTCGGACGTATACTCCCGGTTTTGATCGATCGTAAAGAGGGCAATCATTTCATCGGCAGGACCGAATACGACTCTCCGGAAGTGGACAACGAAGTATTGATCGACGCACGGGAGCACTTCCTGCGCATCGGTGATTTTACCACCGTACGGATCATACGAGCCGAAGAATTCGATCTCTACGCGGAACCGGTTGGCTCCTGACCACCGGATCGATGTAACAGGGACTCTTGATGAGTTCTTCCACGGATCCGTCTTCGTATTCTACTTTTAGACGGATCTTCTGACCTTTTTCATAGTCCGGCAGAATGACCGATTTTCCATCCTCCGAAATTCGCCCACGAACCGGCAACATACTCCGGTCATCCAACAACAAACGGATCGATTTCGCAGGCTGCTGTAAGTGGATCTGATATTCCTGGTGTTTGGACGGAGGAATGGAATCCGGAGGTGCTACCGCATAAGCCATTCCGCCGCAGCACAGCAACATGAATGACAGGATCATCGTCCGGGTAGCCATCAACACAAGATAAGAAAAAAGGCTGCCGAACGGCAGCCTTTTCCACAGCGGATAGCTGGTCTCAATGCTGGATCAGGATCGGGATCCTGCTGCTTCCTGTTTCTCCCTGTACGATCAGGTAATACATGCCATTTGAAAGGGCATCTACGGGTATTGTTGCTCGTTCGGCAGATACCGCCAAACGTTCCAGGATGATTCGCCCCGACGCGTCGGTGATCGTAAGCGATGAACGTTGTTTCAAGCCTGCTCCCTGAATGGTCAGCAGATTATGCGCAGGATTGGGATACACCGAAAGTTCTTCGTCCTTGGTAAGCGTGGGTGTATTCAGGAGCACCCACTGTCCGCGATACTCCGAATTGACCGCATTGACACCAAGACTGTCTGCTTCGATCCCCAGGATATAACTACTCGGTGAGCCGGCTTCAAAATAACGGTAAAAGGTGGTTTGGGATGCTGATGAAGTGATTAAGGTCCACGTGCCGGGCAACAACTCAACCAAGAGGCTATCCGTAGTGAGCTCCGTATTCTTCATGCGCAGGATGTTATTGAATGACCCGTTCGGCAGGATCAACGTACCATAACCGTCTGCCAGAAAATCGCCTCGCTGGTTCTGGATAAACCGGACGTTACGAGGCGTACCGGTCGTATCGATAATTACCGTATCCTGTACGATGCGCGCTATGTTTGTTCTGGTTTGGTTATAAGTGAACGGAACCGGAGCGAAAAGGGAAGGAGGATTGTAACGTATGGTCAGCGTCGGGGTACCTACGCCATCAAGATAAAAACCTGTACTGTTGCTGGTGGTATAGGTCCAGTCGGTAAGGTTATCGGCTTGCGAGGCAAGGTTACTGGTTGGAAATGAACCTGCATAGGGCGTGCCGGCAGCAGTCCCGAAGCCGATCGTGTCGATCAACAGATTTTGCAAACCGGAATAATCCCAGGTTACGTTTGCTCCGCCCGAAGGGATGGGAGCATTGTAGGTGGAATCCTGCACCATCGTAAACGCTAGTCCGGCCACGGGCAAGTCTGCAGTAGTCAGGGTGGGTTGGGCCAGCAACGGAAGTGCGAGGATGGCCGAAAAGAATGTCAGGTAGAGCTTCCTTTTCATGCTTTGTTATTTTACATAAAAGTAGTTGTTCCGGATCGATGCTGTTCGTGAAAATGCAAAAAGGGGCTTAGGCCCCTTTTTGATTGAGAAAATACACCGTTATCGGAGATCGACTACCTCCGCACCCGGATATCGGGTCGCGTTATAGACGAATTGAGTGTCATCGGTTAAAATATCCGGCGATAGTTTGTCGACCTGGAAAGTCTGGAATCCACCATTCTTGTCGAACACTTTTGCCGAAACGATAAACTTGTCAGCCTTGCTAACGGCGATCTTTACTTTGAAGACGTTCTTTTTCTTGGGTTCGATCGGTACTAACTCGATCTGGTGGGCCGGCCCCGAAGGTTCTTTCGCTTCACCGATGTACTTGGAATTCCATCCCTTTTCGTACAAGGTGAAAATGTTGGTCGGCGTGATGGCGTTCTCGTCCTTACGTTGATTATCGATCTGGATCTCATTCGCATCTTTCACATAGGTCCAGCGGGTCTTGCCATCCGAGATAACATCCTGTCCCGCGAATTCCAGCCGGTACTTGTCCCCTTTGATATACAACGTTCCTTTTTGAACCTCTTTCACTTTTCCCGGGCTTTCAATCGTCACGGTGAAACTGGCCTTAAGGGATTTGAAGGACTTATATTTCGCGGAAACCGATTTGAGGACCTCCTGTGATTTCGCATCGCTGCCATTTTGAGCAAGGCTCAAAAAAGGTAAAAAAAGCAGAAGCGAGGCGAGTAGTGAAGTGGATAGCTTCATGGATTTCGTGCTGATTTTTGTGCGAATTTACGATTCCTGGGATTTGCAAAAAGCAGGCCAACGGGCGGGGAGGGATCAGGATTCCTTTCCCCTGATGTTACCTAAGACCTGCTCCAGGATCAGGGCGTCTTTAACCAGTACTTCCCGGGCTTTACTGCCTTCGAACGGGCCGATGATCTTGGCCGCTTCCAACTGGTCGATGATCCTGCCGGCGCGGTTATATCCGAGCTTCAGGCGGCGCTGCAGTAAGGAAGCAGAACCCTGCTGATGCTGGACGATAATGTGGGCTGCCTCTTCAAAGAGCGGATCCCGATCATTCGCGTCAAATTCCCTGGATCCCTCGGCGCTCTCATCCACATATTCCGGTAGGAGGTGGGCATCCGCGTAGCCGCGTTGTCCGCCGATGAAATCCGTGATCCGTTCGACTTCCGGAGTATCGACAAAGGCACACTGCAAGCGCACGAGATCCGCGCCCGTCGAGAAAAGCATATCGCCTCGCCCGATGAGCTGTTCGGCCCCACCGCTGTCGAGGATGGTCCTCGAATCGATTTTGGACGTTACACGGAATGCGATGCGTGCCGGGAAGTTCGCCTTGATGGTACCCGTGATGATGTTGACAGACGGGCGCTGCGTTGCGATGATCAGGTGGATTCCGACCGCACGAGCAAGTTGTGCGAGGCGGGCGATCGGTGTTTCGACTTCCTTCCCGGCAGTCATGATCAGGTCGGCGAATTCGTCGATCACGAGCACGATGTAAGGGAGGAATTTGTGTCCGTTATTCGGGTTCAGCTTACGCCCGATGAATTTGGCGTTGTATTCTTTGATGGTCCGTACCTGAGCATCCTTGAGCAATTCATAACGCTGGTCCATTTCAATACATAAGGAATTGAGTGTATTGATGACCTTTTTGGTATCGGTGATGATCGCTTCTTCCTCATTGGGAAGTTTGGCGAGAAAATGCCGCTCGATCGTTTTGAAGAGCGTCAGTTCGACCTTCTTGGGATCGACCAGTACGAACTTCACCTGGGCCGGGTGTTTCTTATAGAGAATGGATACGAGGATCGCGTTCAATCCAACCGACTTACCCTGACCCGTTGCACCTGCCATCAGCAAGTGGGGCATTTTAGTCAGGTCAGCCACGAATACTTCATTGGAGATGTTCTTTCCGAGAGCAACCGGAAGCTCCATTTCGGAGTTGGCGAATTTCTCGCTTGCCAAAACCGATTTCATGGGCACCACTTCGGCCTTTTGGTTGGGTACTTCAATACCGATGGTACCCTTGCCCGGAATGGGGGCGATGATCCGGATACCCAGTGCCGAAAGGCTCAACGCGATATCATCTTCCAGGTTCTTGATCTTTGAAATACGGATACCCGCTTGCGGGACAATCTCGAAAAGCGTGACCGTTGGACCGATCGTCGCCTTGATCTTTTCGATCGAGATATTGTAATGACTCAGTGTTTCGACGATGCGGTTCTTGTTCGCTTCGAGTTCATCCTTATTGACCTCGATTTTCTTGTCGCCGTAATTTTCCAGCAGTTCAAGGGTAGGGTACTGATAGGAAGAAAGGTCCAGGGTAGGGTCATAGTCACCCTGCGCATGCGGCAATTCACCTTCGGTCTCGAGTATTGTTTCCTCGATGGGTGGCGCAGCAACTTCGAGGGGGACTTCTCCCTCGATCGGTGGAGTCACCTGGGTTCCTGCGAGAACGGGTTCAAGCGATAACTCCAGTGAATCTTCCTCGACCACTTCTTCTTCAGCTTCTTCTTCCTGCTCATCGAGGTCGATGAATTCACCTTCTTCTTCCTCTTCTTCTTCAGCATCCTCCTCTTCATCCTCTGATCCCAACTCAAGTTCTACGGTCCGTGGCGCGTCCTCCTGACGGAGTGCGTTTTTCAGGGCAACGTTTTCTGTCAGGATATCCGCAGCATTATCGGCGGTTACAGGCTCGAGCTCTTCCTGTTCCTGACGAAGGCGTTTGAAGGGCAGGTTGAACGCGACAACACCGAAGCCGACCATCGAGAAGACCAAGAGTGCACCGGTTCCGATAAAGCCGAACAGGTTGTTCAGCGCATGGCTCATCTGGTAGCCGTATCCACCGGCTAAAAAGAGGAGGTCGGGCGATTTATGGAAGATGTACCCTAAAAAAGTCGAGGTCCAGACGAGTCCAAAGAATCCAAACCGGATGGATTTGCCGATGGGCAACAGGTTGACATCCCACAGGATTTTAACGCCGAATAGCGTAAGGTAGAAGGGGAGCAGGAACGCACAAATGCCAAACCAGGCGTTCTGGAATTGCAGGGCAGTGATCGCACCCAGTTTACCCATCCAGTTCTCCGCCTGGATGTCTTGTCTGGTCAGTAATTGCCAGACCGAATCGATCCCCGCGATTGCCTGGTCTTCCTTCCAGGTCACCAGGTTGCTGATGAATGCCAACAGCGTAAAAAACGCCCCTGCCAGCATGAGTAATCCGAAGACCTTATGGGTCCGTTCGTCCAGGAAGAAATTGCGCACGCTTTCCCAACGGCTCTTAGAGGAGCTCTTGGGTTTGCGGGTACGCTTCTCTTTTTCGCGGCTTTCTTTCGGTTCCGTCGTTTCCTCAGCCACTTCGCTTTTCAGCCGATTCGCCATGAATTCTGCGATTTTTATAGTTTTTAAAAGTAGAATTGGCGCCCGGATAAGGGGATCGATGTAGTTAAAAGATATGAACAGTGTTTTACCGGAAATTGAACGGTATCATGGCCTACGGTATTGAACGAGTGTAAGATATAGGAACGAACCATTCACAACCGATTGTTGGACGTCCGCCAAAAAGCCGTGGGGTGCACCCGTTTTCAATGCCGAAAGAAGGCTTATATTTGTAGTAAACCTCAACGCCAAACATCCATCACGATGAAAAAACTCCTCTCTTTCCTGTTCGTTTCCCTGGTCGCCTGCACCTCCGTTTTCGCCCAGTGGGAGAACAAGATCATGCAGGGCAAAGTCGTTTTTGACATTTCGTACCCGAACAGCAAAATGGATCAGCAGACTCTGGCCATGTTGCCCACCCAATCCATCATGTACTTCAAAGGCCAGATGTCGCGTGTGGAAGTTTCCATGCCGATGGGTACCAACGTGGTCATTTCCGACCATAAACTCGGCGAAGGAACCATGCTGATGGATATGATGGGAAATAAAATGGCCATCGCCATGAACAAGGCTGATATGGAGAATGAGCGTAGTTCCATGCCCAAGCCGGTTGTCAAGCAATCGAGCGACACCAAGGTTATCGCCGGCCACACCTGCAATAAGGCTACCGTGACGCAGGAAGGCAAAGACGGCAAGGTCTCGTATGATGTCTGGTACACCCAGGATCTGCTGGCCAATAACTCATTTGCCTCCACGGTAGATGGTATCGACGGATTCATGCTCGAGTTCGAGACCATCCAGAACGGAATGTCCATGAAAATGAGCGCACGCAGCATTGAAGAACTTCAGGTGGACGACAGCCAATTCATGATTCCGGACGGTTACCAGCGTACCACCTGGAAAGAAATGAAAGAAAACATGAAAGGCGTTAAGTGATTCTAAGGGGATCCGATATACAAAGCCGGCCAAGAGCCGGCTTTTTTTATGTTGTTGATTGAAATTCTACTATTTGCGGATCGATAACCGCATCGCCTTTTGTAATTTCACCCTGCCATGTTACACCGCCTGAATATCCGCAACTACGCGCTTATCGATGAACTGGAATTGCAGTTGGAAGAGGGGATGAATACGATCACGGGTGAAACCGGAGCAGGTAAGTCGATCCTCCTGGGAGCATTGTCAATGATACTGGGTCAACGGGCCGATACCACCGCATTGTCCGACAAGTCCCAAAAGTGTATTGTCGAAGGTGAATTCCGGCTACCCCGGAAAGGCGGCCTGGTGCGGCAGTTCTTATCCGAACATGAACTGGATGACGGATCGAGTGTGATCATTCGGCGGGAGATTTCGGCCGAAGGGAAGTCCAGAGCCTTTGTCAACGACACACCTGTCAACCTGCAACAATTAAGGGAATTAGGAGAATTGTTGGTCGATGTGCACTCACAACACGAGACCTTGTTGCTGAACAAGCGTGATTTTCAACGCTCCGTAGTAGATGCTTTTTCGGGGATGCAAACGGAAATACAGTCCTATCGGGAAGGATACAAGGCATGGAAACTTGCAACCGAAGAACTTTCTCGCCTGATCGAGGACGAGGAGCGGGCGTTGTCCGAAAAGGATTTTCTCGGGTTTCAGTTTAGGGAGTTGGAAGAAGCCGCGTTGAAAGCGGGAGAACAGCCGGCGCTTGAAGCGGAACTGCGTGCCCTGACCCATGCCGGCGAGATCAGTCAGACCCTGGACGCGGCCGCCACGACACTGGAATCCGGTGAAGACGCTATAATTGGACCGTTGAACAACCTGATCCAGGGGCTGAACTCGGTTTCCAAATACGATGTCCGCATACAGGAGCTCGCGCAACGAATCAAATCGAGTCTGATCGAACTAAAAGATATTGCCTCGGAAGCCGGAAGTTTGTCGGCTCATTTCCAATCCGACCCGGCTCGGCTGGAACAGATACAGGAACGGCTCGACATCCTGTACAAGCTTCAACACAAGCACCGTAAACAAACGGAAGACGAGTTGCTTTCGTTGCAGGATGAATTGCGTTTGAAACTTGACTCGATCGGAAGTATGGAGGAGCGCATCGCGGCGCTAAAGGTGTCGACGAAACAGCAACAAGATATTCTGATGCGACAGGCTGAAGCAATTTCAGAAAAGCGCAGGTCAGCCATTCCTACCATCGAGAAAAAGATCTCCAGCCTGTTGTCGGATGTTTCGATGCCGCATGCCAAATTGAAAATCGATGCGGGGGAACGTTTGGTCGAACCGGGTCCTTACGGGATCGACCAGATTCGATTCACCTTCAGCGCCAACAAGGGCGGGGCGTTTGCGGACCTCAACAAAGTGGCTTCGGGTGGTGAATTGAGCCGGCTCATGTTGTGTCTGAAGTCGGCGGTCGCCGGTGAGATGGAACTCCCCACCATGATCTTTGATGAGATCGATACGGGTGTATCCGGCGAAACCGCATACAGGATCGGGCATGTGATGCGGAACCTCTCGCGTAAACACCAGCTTATCTGCATTACGCACCTTCCCCAGATCGCCAGCCGAGGTGATGCCCATTGGTATGTGCACAAGGAAGTAAGCGGGAAGAAGACCAACACCCGTGTCAGAAGACTGGATGGGGACGACCGGGTAGTGGAGATCGCCCGGATGTTAAGCGGTGAGAAACCAGGTGCCAATGCTCTGGCCAACGCCCGCGAACTCCTGAACCAATAGATTTCGTATTCTTGCGAACGAATAAGTCAAGCCAACGGTATGTATAACCTCCTAAAAGGAAAGCGCGGAATCATTTCCGGCGCATTGGATTCCAATTCGATCGCCTGGAAAGTGGCACAACGTTGTCACCAGGAAGGCGCGCAAATCATTCTCACCAATGCTCCGATTGCCATGCGGATGGGTGAGATCAAGAAGCTGGCCGAAGAGACCGGAGCGGAGATTATTCCGGCTGACGCGACTTCGATGGAAGATCTGAACAACCTCTTTCAGGGGGCCATGGACAAAATGGGCGGGAAGATCGATTTTGTACTCCATTCGATCGGTATGTCGGTCAACATCCGTAAGAACATTCCCTATACCGAGAGCAATTACGACTACTACCTGAAAGGCGCCGATGTGTCCGCTTTGTCGTTACACAAGATGTTGCAGGCAGCCATGAAGCTGGACGCCATGAATGAATGGGGTAGCGTCGTGGCGCTGACCTACATTGCGGCACAGCGAACGTTTCCGTTCTATACCGATATGGCCGATATCAAAGCACTGCTGGAAAGTATCGCCCGCAGTTTCGGATACCACTACGGAAAAGCAAAGAAGGTCCGCGTCAACACGGTTTCTCAGTCGCCAACGAAGACGACGGCTGGTACCGGCATCAAGGGCTTTGACGATTTCTACAATTTCGCGGACGAACTCAGTCCGCTGGGTAACGCCAGTGCGGATGCCTGTGCGGAGTATTGCGTAGCGCTCTTCAGTGACCTGACCCGGATGGTAACGATGCAGAATCTCTACCACGACGGTGGATATTCGACCACCGGAATCAGTCAGTCGATCATGGACCGCTTTGGGAAATAAACAGCGATTCTGTTGTTGATCTAAATAAAAAGGCTGCCTTCGGGCAGCCTTTTTTATTTAATCGGTTCGGTTATTCCGAATCCTTCTTCTTGCGACCGGGGCCGGATTTAGCCGGAGGAGGAGGCGTGGAAGCTTTCACAACCGCGATCTTCAATTCGCTCTTCTCCTTGTCAAAGGTGACATCGATCGTATCACCTTCACTGATTTCTGACTTGATGATCTCTTCGGCCAGCGGATCTTCCAGGTATTTCTGGATGGCGCGCTTCAATGGGCGGGCACCATAGTTTTGGTCGAAGCCTTTGTCGGCGATGTAGTCTTTGGCATCGCCTGACAAAACGATCTTGAAGCCGAGTTCCTGTACACGTTTGTAGAGGTGGACGAGTTCGACATCAATGATCTTGTGGATATCCTCCTTGGACAAGGAGTTGAACATGACCACATCGTCGATACGGTTGAGGAATTCGGGAGCGAAAGCCTTTTTCAGCGCATTTTCGACTACGCCGCGAGCGTGTTCGTCGGCCTGACTGGATTTCGAGGTCGTCTGGAATCCAACACCCTGACCGAAGTCCTTCAACTGGCGGGAACCGATGTTGGAGGTCATGATCATGATGGTATTCTTGAAGTCGACTTTGCGACCGAGGCTGTCGGTCAACATACCTTCATCCAATACCTGCAGGAGCAGGTTAAAGATATCCGGATGGGCCTTTTCAATCTCATCGAGGAGTACAACCGAATAAGGCTTACGGCGGACCTTTTCGGTCAACTGACCGCCTTCTTCATAACCGACGTATCCAGGAGGCGCACCGATCAGGCGGGATACCGCGAACTTTTCCATGTATTCGCTCATGTCGATGCGGATCAACGCGTCTTCCGAGTCAAACAGGTATTTCGCGATGACTTTGGCCAATTGGGTCTTACCAACTCCGGTGGGGCCGAGGAAGACGAACGTTCCAATCGGTTTGTTCGGGTCTTTCAATCCGGCGCGGTTTCGCTGGATGGCCTTCACGATCTTGGCGATCGCTTCATCCTGGCCGATCACACTGCCTTTGAGCAGTTCACCCATCTTAATGAGGCGGTTCGACTCGGTCTGGGCCACACGGGTGACCGGAATGCCGGTCATCATGGCCACTACTTCAGCGACATCCTGTTCGGAAACGGTGTAGCGGTGACTCTTTGTTTCTTCTTCCCATTGACGTTTGGCCACCTCCAGTTGTTCCAGCAACTGCTTCTCGGTATCCCGGAGTTTGGCTGCTTCTTCGTATTTCTGGCTGCGGACGACACGGTTCTTCTCGTTCTTGATATCGGCGATCTTGCCTTCGAGTTCGAGAATGTTCTTGGGGACGTGGATGTTCGTGATGTGTACGCGTGATCCCGCTTCGTCGAGCGCGTCGATGGCCTTGTCCGGCAGGAAACGATCGGTGATGTAGCGGTTAGTCAGCGTTACGCAGGCCTTGAGGGCTTCCGGCGTGAAGTTCACGTTGTGGTGCTCCTCATAGCGCTCCTTGATGTTGTTCAGGATCTCCAGGGTTTCGTCGGCAGAAGCCGGCTCAACCAGGACACGCTGGAAGCGACGGTCAAGCGCACCGTCTTTTTCAATATACTGGCGGTATTCATCGAGGGTAGTAGCACCGATGCACTGGATCTCACCCCGGGCAAGCGCCGGCTTGAACATGTTGGAAGCATCGAGTGAACCGGAGGCGCCACCGGCACCGATGATCGTGTGGATCTCGTCGATGAACAGGATCACATCCGGAGATTTTTCCAGTTCGTTCATCACCGCTTTCATGCGTTCTTCGAACTGGCCACGGTACTTGGTACCGGCAACGAGCGAAGCCAGGTCGAGCGTCACGATCCGCTTGTTGAAGAGGACGCGTGAACATTTCCGTTGGACGATGCGGAGCGCGAGTCCTTCAGCGATGGCGGATTTACCTACGCCAGGTTCGCCGATCAGGATCGGGTTGTTCTTCTTACGACGGGAGAGGATCTGCGAGACGCGTTCGATTTCCTTTTCACGGCCGACGATCGGGTCGAGGCGACCTTCTTCGGCAGCTTTGGTGAGGTCCCGACCGAAGTTGTCAAGAACCGGTGTTTTGGATTTGCTGTCGGAGGGTTTCTTACCACCCATACCCGAACCGCTGCCACCGCCACCTTCATCGTCTTTGGAGTAGGGGTCATCTTCCGATGAGCTCTGGGGAGTCTCCGACTTGAAGTTGGATTTGATGATCTCCAATTCCTCTTTCACGATATCATAACTGATACCGTATTGATTGAGGATCTGGGTTGCGATGTTATCGTCGTCCTTCAGGATGGCCAGGAGCAGGTGCTCTGTTCCGATGACATCACTGCGGAAAACTTTGGCCTCGAGATAGGTGATCTTGAGTGCCTTCTCAGCCTGCTTGGTCAGGGGAATATTGCTGAGGTTGTTGATCGAGGCCGTGCTGCCGCGAACAGTGCTTTCAACGGATTTCCGCAATTCCTGCAGGTTGATGCCGAGGGATTTCAGGATTTTGATGGCCATGCCTTCACCCTCGCGGATGAGGCCCAGCAGGAGGTGTTCGGTACCAATGTAATCGTGTCCAAGGCGAAGGGCTTCCTCGCGACTGAAGGTGATTACATCTTTGACACGCGGTGAGAATTTGGCTTCCATGTTTGGGGTTGTGATTCTAATGTAAAACGAACCGGCTGTAGACAAGTTCGGTCGAATCATCGATTTCTTTCAACAAAACTACCGATTTTCTTGCGGATTTAGTTTGCAAGTAACGTGCTAGCTTTTGGGGACTGCCAATCGGGCAGTTGCTTTTATCAACAAATTTCTGTTTGCGAAAAACGCCCCCGGAACGGCATTTTTACGTACCTTCGGGCTTCTAGTAAAAGCGCCATTTTGGCCCTACCGATGGGTATCGGAAAGGCCCGGCGGACCGACTTTTCCGGAACCTTACACAAAGGAAGAGACGGTTATCCAGCCGAAAAATTTTGAATTGAAGTTTAGCCATCATGACTGACGGAGAAAAGATCATTCCGATCAACATCGAAGAGGAAATGAAGACCGCCTACATCGATTACTCGATGTCGGTGATCGTATCGCGTGCGTTGCCGGATGTCCGGGACGGCCTGAAACCCGTGCACCGTCGCGTGCTCTACGGCATGCTTGATCTGGGTGTACTGAGTAACAGGCCCTATAAGAAATCCGCCCGTATCGTAGGGGAAGTATTGGGTAAATACCATCCGCATGGCGATGGTTCCGTTTACGATGCGATGGTCCGGATGGCCCAGGTTTGGAGCTTGCGGTACCCGCTGGTGGATGGGCAGGGTAACTTCGGTTCGATGGACGGCGATTCTCCGGCGGCCATGCGTTATACCGAGGCCAGGCTGAAAAAGCTGGCTGAGGAGATGTTGTCGGACATCGACAAGGAGACCGTAGACTTCACGTTAAATTTCGATGATTCCTTACAGGAGCCGACCGTGCTGCCGGCCAAGATTCCGAACCTCCTGGTAAATGGAGCTTCCGGTATCGCGGTAGGTATGGCCACCAACATGGCGCCGCATAACCTGACGGAAGTGATCGACGGTGTAGTCGCCTATATCGACAATCGCGACATCACGCTGGATGAACTGGCTCGAATCATCAAGGCGCCCGATTTCCCGACAGGCGGTATCATTTACGGATACGCCGGCGTGAAAGAGGCCTATCATACCGGCCGTGGCAAAGTGGTGCTCAGGGCACGTGCCACGATCGAAACAACCGACAACGGCCGGGAAAGGATCGTTGTTACGGAAGTCCCCTTCCAGATCAACAAAGCGGAGATGATCAAGCGAACCGCTGATCTGATCAATGAAAAGAAACTGGAAGGTATCTCGGATATCCGCGACGAGAGCGATCGGGAAGGGATACGGATCGTGTACGAATTGCGTCGTGACGCTATCGGTAATGTGGTGTTGAACAACCTCTTCAAGTTCACATCGCTGCAATCTTCCTTCAGCGTGAACAACGTTGCGCTTGTCGGTGGGCGACCGATGACGCTCAACCTGAAAGACCTGATCGTCAACTACGTCAATCACCGCCATGAAGTGGTGATCCGCCGTACGCGGTACGAACTGGCGGAAGCGGAAAAGCGGGCGCACATACTCGAGGGACTCCTCATCGCACTGGATCACCTCGACGAAGTCATCGCCCTGATCCGGGCTTCTCAGACCCCGCAGATCGCCCAGGACGGCTTGATCAACTCCTTCCAGTTGTCCGAGATCCAGGCCAAAGCGATCCTGGAGATGCGCCTGCAGCGCCTGACCGGCCTCGAACGCGATAAGATCCGGGATGAGTATGCCGAACTGAAGAAGCTTATTGATTATTACCGGGATGTCCTGGCGGATGAGAAACTTCGGATGGACATCATCAAGGATGAACTCGGGGAGATGAAGGAAAAGTATGGGGATGAACGCCGGACCGAGATCGTCTATACCGGTGACGAGATCAGTCTGGAAGACATGATCGCGGATGAAGACGTGGTCATCACGATTTCCCACCAGGGATATATTAAGCGGACCGCGTTAACGGAATACCGGACGCAGGGTCGGGGCGGTCGCGGAGCTCGTGGCAGTTCGACCAAGCAGGAAGATTTCGTAGAACATATTTACGTAGCCTCCACACACAATTACATCCTGTTCTTCACGGAGAAGGGCCGGTGCCACTGGCTGAAGGTTTACGAGATTCCGGAAGGCAATAAGACCGGTCGTGGCCGAGCGATTCAGAACCTGATCAGCATTCAACCTGACGATAAAGTGAAAGCCTTCATCAATGTGAAGGATCTTTCGGACGAAACATATATCAACAACAACTTCATTGTGATGTGTACCCGTAACGGGACCATCAAGAAAACAGCGCTGGAGGCGTATTCCCGTCCGCGTCAGTCGGGCATCAACGCGATCCAGATCGAAGACGGCGACCAGTTGCTGGAAGCCCGCCTTACAAATGGCACCAACGAGATCATGCTCGCGACACGTAAGGGTAAGCTCGTCCGGTTCAACGAAGAGACTGTGCGTCCGATGGGTCGAAATTCAATCGGAGTGAAGGGCGTCACGCTCGACGGAGATGACGACGCTGTAATCGGCATGGTATGTGTCAGTGACCCGCTCAAAGAGTCGGTATTGGTTGTAGCAGAACAAGGTTATGGCAAGCGTTCTGATATCGACGAATACCGGAAAACGAACCGGGGGGCCAAGGGCGTAAAGACCATCAACATAACCGACAAGACCGGCAACCTGGTTGCGATCAAGGTGGTAGTTGAAAACGACGACCTGATGATCATCACCAAAAACGGACTGACCATTCGGATGGGGGTAGAGGATATCTCGGTTCAGGGCCGGGCGACCCAGGGCGTTCGACTGATCCGCCTGGAAGATGATGATGAAATCGCCTCGGTTGCGAAGGTGGAAGTGGAGGATAAGGAAGAATCGAAGATGGAAGATACTCCCGCCATTGAGGGCGCTACGCCGGAAGGACCTTCTGATGAAGCGGAGTCAGATGGGGATGCGAGCGGAGAGGCCGGGCAGGAAAATAATTGAACTGATATTCGTTTAACATAATAATACGCAATCGGAAATCATGCAAAAACTGCTTTCGTTGATCGTAGTGCTTTGTTTGTCTGTAAGTTATTCCTTCGGACAAAAAGCGAAACTTCAAACGGCTATTAATTTCTACAAGGTCCCTTATCAGCAATACGATAAGGCAAAAGAGGCCATCGATGAGGCCGTCAACCATGAGCAGACCAAGGGGATGGCCAAGACCTGGTACTATAAAGGGCTGATCTATTCGGCTCTGTATTCAAGTGAGAAGTATGGTTCACTTTGCAACAATTGCCTGGTGGAAGCCAATGACGCGTTTAAAAAGGCCATGGAAATCGAGCCCAATAATGAATGGGCTGGTGAAATTCAATTGAATCAAATGCAGTTGATGAGCCAGGTCTTCAACAAAGGTGTTGGTCAGTTCAAAGAAGGCAAGTACGCGGAAGCGCTGGTGGATTTCGAGATCGCACAGGCCATCAGTCCGAACGATACCGCTACGATCCTGAATTCAGCGTATGCCGCTGAGCGGGCGGGAAATAAGGCCAAGGCGAAGCAATACTATGAAAAGCTGGTTTCCATGAATTATCAGGACGATAAGTCTTATGCCGCCTTGTCGAACCTGTACCGTGAGGATGGCAATACCGATAAGGCTTTGGAGGTTCTGCGCCAGGGACGTACCGCCATGCCGGAAAGCATCAATTTGATGCTCGCCGAGATCAACATCCTGTTATCGACCGGTAAGAGTCAGGAAGCCACCACGGCACTGGACGCGGCCATTCAAAAGGATCCCAAGAACCCGAGCCTTTATATGGCCTTGGGCAGCACGTTTGACAACATGGCCAATCCCAAAGGTGCGGATGGCAAGGACAAGGCGAAACCGGCTCAGTATAACGATTACATGAGCCGTGCTGAAGCAGCCTATAAGAAGGGTCTGGAGATCCAGCCGGACAATTACGAGATCAACTATAACCTGGGAGCCATGTACTTTAACCAGGGCGCCGATATGGCCAATGCAGCGAATCAGTTGACCAATAATGCCGAATTCGAGAAGGCGAAGGTCAAATATGAAGACAAATTCAAGGCTGCAGCGCCGTATCTGGAAAAGTCGCTCGAAGCGAATCCCCGGAAGACAGAGGATGACCAGTCCTTGTACCAAGGAACCTTGTTGTCGTTAAAACAGCTGTACGTTCGATTGAATGAGACAGAGAAGTATAACCGGATCAAGAATCTGTTGGAGCAGAAGTAGACTGCTGTTCGAGCGACTCGATAGGATATATTCGAACACTTCACATTCAGGACCCCGGCCAGGAGACAGACTTCCAGGCCGGGGTTCGCTGTTTCTATGGAATGGGGTGTTTTGCTTACTTATAACTTAACATAATGTTAATTATAAGACTGAAGGGGTTGTATTTTTTTGAAAATGAGGACTATCCGCTGGCGGCAAGATCCCGGCTGTTCGCCCAATCAGGTTATCCGTTTGACCAAATAAGGTTCCGGTTCGGCTGGCTGCCAACCTACTTTTGATCTGACTTCCCCGACACACCATGAATACCCGAGTCCCCCTAAAGATTCAACGTCATGAAGTCGATTTGCTGTCATACCAAGTTGCTGCAACCTGCCGGTCCGGACACCCCCGATCTGTGCCTCAACCCGGATTGCGGAAACTACCTCCGCCCGACCGCTATCTATAGCCCCCGGGTCTGGAACCGCGTCCTGGCGGTTGGGTTCTTCTTGTTCCTCTTTATGCTGACCATGGATGATCGTTCTACAGCCAACCGGGCTACAGAACTCACCAGCAGCATGCAGAAAATGCGCGGAAAAACGGTTCGTCCGTTAAGCCCGGAAAGCCTGCGTGAAGAATTGGATCATCAGCATGTGATTTGTCCTGAACAAGTCCAGGCCCAGATCCTGCTCGAGTCCGGTAACCTGGAATCGTATCTGGCCCGCCGAACCAACAACCTGCTGGGCATGCGCTTCCCGTTTCGAAGAAAGACCACGGCCATCGGTATCTACCTGCCGGAATCCAACCTGATCATCCGAGGTACACAAGACGAACTGAAGAAGTATCGAAGTGCCAACCATTATGCAGTCTATGAGAACTGGGTCGATTGTGTGGCCGATTACAAGTTGTGGCAGGAACAAACCTTTCGCCTGACGGACCGTTACCTTGATTTTCTGGGTACCTATTACGCGGAAGACCATCAATACGCGGATAAGATCCGAAACATGGTGGACCGTCGAAAAGGGTCCTGAACGGTAATAACTAAAATCAAAAAAGCCCGGCACTATGGCCGGGCTTTGTATTTGTCTGGGTCGAGATCAACCGAAATTGACAACTCCGAAGATCCAGCTTAAGGTCAGCAGGATCCAGATAAAGGCGACAACGGCTGCGCCGGTTTCTCCAAGGTACGTGTACCAGATTCCGCGTTTGGGTTCTTCTGCGTGATGATCGTGCGACATAGGTTTTTCTTTATGGAGCGTCAAATATCGTGATTCTCACTAAAACGGACAAAAGCCTTCCCGGGTTGCCGGGCGGCGAATTATTAACGTGGTTCTCCCTAGGCCAAAACAGCGGCATAACGGTCCAGATACTCCGGAAGCGCTTTTCGCTTGTATTGCATGATGAACCTCGGATGCGGAAGACTGACCACCTGCCGACAAAAGCCGTACTGACGATTCCATTGCAGGAAGTGTTTCGCATTTTGGCCTTCGCCAAGAAGTATCACCGTGTCCAGATTAACGCCGAGCGCGAATTGTTTTTGCAGGGTATCGAGTATGAAAGGCCTTGTCGCATCCAGCAATTCCGGATCGTCATAATAGTTGATGTTCTTACCAGCCCTGGTGAACCCCAGCGGACATACAGCGCTTAAGAGATTTTTTCCAAAGAACTTTGCTGGTCCACCCAGGTGCCGGATCATCCGGTAGATGAAATCGCTGCTGAGTTCAGTCCGTTTCTCCAGTTGATTCGCGATACCACAACCTTCTGACAGCCTTACGGGATCGGTGAACGGAATGCCCGTCATCCCGCCACCCAGACGGCCAGGATTGATACCCAGAACAAGTGTGCGCGGTCGCTCGTCGTGATAGTAACGCGAGTAAAACGCCTCAACGAATCCGCGAACCTCCGGGTCCTGATAAACGGAAAGTACTTCGACTCCATTCGGCACGTGTAAACGCGACGGCAGTGAAAAATAAAACCGGATGATCCGTTCGGAGAGCATCGTTGAACCAATCAACCTTTGATCCAATCAATTCCTTTTATCAGAAGTGCCTGGGTTTCCGCTTCCGGAGTTCCGGCGGCTGGTTGAAAGTCGTATTCCCAGGACGCCAGGGGCGGTAAACTCATCAGGATCGATTCGATCCTCCCGTCGGTTTCGAGCCCGAATTTCGTTCCCCGATCGTACACCAGGTTGAACTCCGCATAGCGTCCGCGGCGGATCAATTGCCATTGCTTTTCGCGTTCGGTGAACGCAAGTCCTGCATTCCTTCTGATCAGTTCCGTGTAGGTCGGAAGAAAAGTTTCTCCAACCGCCTGCATGAACCGGATCCGGTCATCGAACCCGTGTCGATCATCCGCCTTTAGATGGTCAAAGAAGATCCCGCCAACGCCTCTTGTCTCCTTGCGGTGTTTAATGAAGAAGTAATCGTCGGCCCATTGTTTGAATGCAGTATAATAGGCTTCATCAAAGCGATCACAGGTTGCTTTCAAAGCCTGATGAAAGAACCGGGCGTCCTCCCGTTTAACATAATGCGGAGTCAGGTCAATCCCGCCTCCGACCCAGCGCACCTTTGAGCCTGTTTCAAAGTACCTCACATTCATGTGGATGATCGGCACTTGGGGTGAATTCGGATGGATGACAATGGAAACACCGGTTGCGAAGAACTCGGAACCTGCCTCCGGGCCCAACTGCTGTTTAAGAAAGTCAGGAGTACTCCCGAAAACCGCTGAAAAGTTGACCCCGCCCTTTTCGATTACCGAACCGTTGGTGAGCACCCGGGATCTTCCGCCACCGCCGCCTGGTCGTTCCCAATTATCTTCCCGGAAACGCCCGGTCCCGTCAGCGACTTCAAGTCCTTCGGTAATGCGATCCTGAAGGGACATTAGCCAATCGGCAATATACCGGCGGTCAGTAGCCATAGTCAACTCGACCATTACTGGCCTACCTCGATCGGTTTTCGGTCACGAAACTCCCATATCCGGATATTCATGTTCTCCATGCAGGAGCCGGCTTCAGTCTTGCTAAACCGATAATCACAATAACGTCCATTGTAATTCGGGAGTGATAATTCGTCCGGAAAATCTGCTCCTGATTTTTTCCAGCCGTTTAGAAGAATGTCGATGGCATCCGCTCCAAGCAGCGCGTTTTCATCAGGTTCTGCGGCATAGCGATCGCGAAACGATTTTCGCATTCCGGCTTGATCCGGGATATCCTGCTGAAGGTATGCCGAGGTGAACAGTTCAACACCTGCCGATTCCATGAGCGCGGCGTCGATGGTTTCAAAGTGCATCCAGGTTGGCAAACCCACGATCTTAAGTTCGTAATCGGCTTTCAGTTCCTTGGTCTTGTTCAGAACGGCGGTGACAAGATCCTCGTTGCTGGAAGGAAGGAAGATCACGTTTGACTTGCCCTTGGACAAGGAGTCCTGCAACTTGTCAGCGCCCAGTTTTGCGTAATCGTACGTGCGAAAACGGACATGCTCGAACTGTTTCTTCCATCCATCCCGAAATTCAGAAGCACGTTCATTCTCCCTGGGGAGCGCTGTCTTGACCAGTACCACATTGGCACCGGGGAAGCGTTTCGCGGTCAGTGTTCCGGCGCGGTTGCATTGCAAGAGCGATGACGGAAGCATGACTACTGCCAAGGGATTGTTTCGAACAGGTTCGGTACTGTTCACGGAAGTGGACAATAACCGGATCTTTTGCTTCATGCACCAACGATTCAGGAAACGAAGTTGACTGCCATTCAGGTTCGTGATGACCGCGTCAACTTCTTTGAGTTCCGCTTTGGTCAACGCTTTTGCCAGCGAAACCGTATCGCCACCGGCATCGACGATCGACAATTTCACTTTCCAGCGGTGATCCGTGGCGACAGCTTCTTCCAAAGCGTACTGGACACCTTCATTGAACTGTAAACTGTTACGCACGTCCTCTTCCAGTACTTCTTCCTCTGCCGTTGTATCTGCAGGGTCCGGTTCGCGCAAATCCTGACGTGGAAGAAAAAGGCCCGCGATCGCCGCGACTCTCAACTCCTGCGCATCCCGGCGGCTGGCTTTCTCATCCTTGCCATTATCCTTTTCTCCGCCTTTCTTCTTCCAGGAATAGGCAGGAATCCAGAGCTTCATTTTACTCTTCAAGCCCTTCTTCAATTCAGGATTCAATTCTTGCAACTCGTCCTGGGGAATGCCGAACTTTTGGGAGATGGAAAACAAGGATTCACCCTTCCCAACCTGGTAGAGATAAAACTTCCGGTTGTTGAGAAACCGGACTTCTGCCGTGTCTTTTGCGGACAGGTTGACCTTTGCATTTTGTGCGCTTACCGCCTGGATGCAAAACAGCAGGAAGACAAAACTTCCGATCGCAAGGGACTTCAAGCCAGGTTGGATCATTCCCATTCGATCGTTGCTGGAGGTTTCGAACTGATATCATAGACCACCCGGTTCACGCCCTTCACCTTGTTGATGATCTCGTTGGAGACTTTTGCAAGGAATGTATGCGGCAGGTGGCACCAATCGGCCGTCATTCCGTCGACGGATGTAACTGCACGCAGGCAAATGGCATTTTCATAGGTTCGCTCATCGCCCATTACACCAACCGACTGCACTGGTAAGAGGATAGCGCCGGCTTGCCAGACGTCCTTATAGTGGTTGTGCTCCTTTAGCAATTGAATGAAGATGGCGTCGGCTTCCTGGACCTTGCGGACCTTTTCGGCGGTAATATCTCCTAAGATCCGAATGGCGAGACCTGGTCCGGGAAACGGATGACGGTTAAGGATCGAAGGGTCAATGTCGAGCTGAGCTCCGACTTTTCGGACTTCATCCTTGAACAGTGTTTTGAGGGGCTCGACCACCTTGAGGTGCATCTTTTCAGGGAGGCCTCCTACGTTGTGGTGCGATTTGATCGTTGCCGATGGTCCTTTCACGCTGACGGATTCGATCACGTCTGGATAGATGGTTCCCTGAGCCAGCCACCGTACGTCTGAAATTCGATGGGCTTCGCGGTCAAAAACCTCGATGAAGACCCGGCCGATCGCTTTTCTTTTCAGTTCCGGATCGGTGAGACCGTTGAGCGCCGAGTAAAAATCCTGCTTTGCGTCCACTCCGGTAATGTTCAAGCCCATATGCTGGTAGGAATCCAGGACTTGTTCGAATTCACCAAGGCGAAGCAAACCGTTATCAACGAAAATGCAGTGGAGATTTTTCCCGATGGCACGATGGAGCAAGGCTGCAGCAACCGTAGAGTCCACACCACCGGATAGTCCGAGTACGACCTGGTCGTTGCTCAACTCCTGCTTGAGTTTTTCGACGGTCTCCTCAACGAAGGAAGCAGGGGTCCAATCCTTTTTGCAACCGCAAATGTCGACGAGAAAATTCCGCAACAGCGTCTTACCATCCTCGGAATGGGTGACTTCCGGATGAAACTGAATGCCGAATGTCGCTTCGTTGCGGATATGATACGCCGCAACGGCTACATCGGCCGTGCTAGCGACCACTTCAAAGCTTTGTGGAACTTTGGCGATCGTATCGCCGTGGGACATCCAAACCGTTGAATCGACCGGGATATCGCGAAAGAGCACAGACGAGTGGTTAATAGTTTTGAGGTGAGCCCGGCCATATTCCCGGATACGAGACGGCATGACCTCTCCCCCATTGTTCTGCGCCAACAACTGGGCTCCGTAACAGACCCCCAGGAGGGGTACTTTTCCCCTCCATTGGCTGAGGTCGACCTGCGGCGCGTGCTCATCGCGAACAGAGGACGGGCTACCCGAAAGAATGACACCCTTTATGGATGGATCAAGGGCAGGTACATGATGAAACGGATGAATTTCGCAGTATACATTCAGTTCACGAACCCTTCGGGCGATCAACTGGGTGTATTGCGATCCGAAATCAACGATCAGGATCGTTTGGTGCATGCGCAAAATTAACAAAAGAACGGCGTCGGATTTTCAGTAATCTTTGGATCTATTGACATCTTTCCATGTTGAAATTGAACCACAAATTCACCTCGAAACCCAAATAATGAAACACCTTTACCTGGCAAATTGGGTTCACAACCAAACACCACGAGACAATGGTAAAATGCATCCGTACTGGCCCGCTGGTTGAATTCGGGGCCGCCTGGAAGTTGTTCTTTGGCCTCTTGCTGTCGGTGTCTCTTCAGATCGGGGTCAGCGGGCAAACTGTTCCCAGGCCGGATCATGTGGTGATTTGCGTTTTGGAGAACCATGGTTACTGGTCCATCGTCGGGTCGCCGTATGCACCGTTCATCAATGGTCTGATCGGTCGCAGCGCTTTGTTGCAGGAATATTATGCGTTGACCCATCCTTCCCAACCCAATTACATCATGCTCTATTCCGGGGATGCACAGGGAGTATCGGATGATTATCTTCCTTCGGGAACACCCTGGTCGACGCCCAACCTGGGATCCGCTCTGTTACAGAACGGTTTTACGTTTGTCGGCTATTCCGAGGATTTGCCCGGACAAGGTGCCTTGGACGAGGTGTCGGGCGGATATTATCGGAAGCATTCACCCTGGGTGAATTGGCAGGGAAACGGAACAAATCAATTGCCCATTGCCTGCAATCAGCCCTTCTCAGCTTTTCCGGTGGACTATCATTTTCTCCCAGATGTATCCTTCGTGATTCCAACGGTTGACCATGACATGCACGATGGGACAGATCCGCAGCGTATACAAACCGGAGACGACTGGGTGCGGGACCATCTCGAGGCCTACATTGATTGGGCAGATCAGAACAACTCCCTATTTATCCTGGTATTTGATGAGGATGACGACCTGAGTCAAAATCATATCCTGTGTCTATTTCATGGACCGATGGTCCAGAACGGGGTTTATGGAACCAATGGCCATCATCACTACGATCTCCTGAGGACCCTGGTCGATATGTATGATCTCCCGGATATCGGAGCAAGCGCAGGCGCTGAACCCATCGATGAGATCTGGCAGCAGGCTACCTCAACTTCCTTCAACTCCACCCCAGGGAGCAACTTTGTGCTTTGGCCTAATCCAGGCATGACCACACAGGGTTTCGAGATTTCTTCAGCCAGCGGGTTTAGAAGAGGGGATGTATTGATCGTTCGCGATGGATTGAGCAGGGAACTATACCGGCAGACTCTTGATACGGATTCAAAGAGGTTGCAAGTGTCAAGCGATGCTCTTGCCCTGCAAACAGGTCTCTTTTTCGTGGAGTTGTGGTCAGGCGGAAGTCGGCTATTTACTTCGAAGTTGGTCCGACACTAGACCAAGTTTGCTCAGCAAGGCTTAACAAATTCCACTTATCATTCTTCTTGGCGATTCTTAGGGGTTCTCCCCGATTTGGTTGTTTTCAATTTTAGCTTATTTTTGGTTCGGAGTACTGCGAATATTCTGAATCAGTTATGCCGAATAAACCTACGCGCTGGGGTCGGGCGCATTGGAGTGCGTTGTTGCTCCTTCCTGTTTTGCTTTATTAGCTGGTTTGGCTGACGTCCAACCTGGCTAATGACGATTCTCAGGAACGGGTTGTGATGTTCTATTCCATCATCCCTCGAACGATCCTATTCATTCCGGTACATCTGATCGTACTCCTCCTTACTTCCGCTGCGTTATCCTTCGCGATCAAAGAGAAAATGGTACGACGGATTCGTTGGTATAAGACACCCAAATACCTTCAATTCCTCATACTCGTTTCCGGAGTCTTGTTGTTTACCTGCGTCTTGCAGTTCATGATGTAATCAATAGCAGATCAGGTTCAGGCTCTTTTTCAACGGATCCATGAGTTCCAATAGGTCCATCGGATGATGTAAATCGCCGCTGCCGATAAAACCCAGTATGTTATCGTGACGTTCCTGGAGTGTTCCATTCGGGAAGATCCTATCCCGCACTTTCCGGATCACCTGAACCGACTGGTCTTCGGACCGCTTTTGTGACTTTTTCCATTTCTCTTCCAGCTTGTCGATCGCTTGCAGCATGCGGACCTTTTCCGCTCTCCCGGCGTCGCCCAACGTTTTATCCGTTGCTTCCATGAATCCGGTCAATGCATCCATTTCAAGCGTCGTTTGTTTTCGTGCCTGATCGAAAACCTCAGTCGTGATTCCGCGAGCGTTCATCCAGCGGGCAATCAATTCATCCGGCTTCTCCAGCCAGTCTTTTCCGGCAAAGCCCATGCGTCGGAACTTCTCGTACAAATTGTTGTCCACCAAGACTGCATGTGCACGCGGGAGGAGCACCGGGAATGGAATGTCGTGCAACTGAAAGACACCACGCAGTTGAAGCCAGTAGACCACTTCCGCGGGGCCACCGATGTAGGCTACATTCGGGAGTATCGATTGTTGATACAAGGGTCTCAGGACCACATTCGGACTGAACCGTTGCGGAAAGGCTTCGATTTCGGCACTCAACTGTTCGGGTGTCCAGTTGAAACGTTCGTCGGGTGTACGGAAACCGCCGGGGACCGTGTCGATGCGCAAGCGAAATTGTTCACCGAGGTAGAACAGATTGACCGATCGAATCGATAAGGGGAGCGAACCATGAGTGGACAACTCCTCTTCCAGTCTCTTCGCCGCCTGTGGTGCTTCCTGACGGGTAATATCGCGTTGCATGACCGGTATGAAGGATCGTTTCAAGGCCGCTGCGTCCGGATCAATCATCAGGAGACCAGCCTTGCCGAACCACTCGTGGATCAATTTCCGGGTTGCCAGTGAAAGCGTGTATTCACTTTTGTACGCGTTGAATACTTCAGCCAACAACTTATCGATTCCTGGTCGGGCCCCAAGATCGGTTTTCAATTGTTCCAGCATTTCCGGAAGCCCCTTGCAGGACATTCGTCCGGTGGGCCCGGATTGTTCGGTCAGCCAGGTGTAGGTTTTTCCCGCCACCTGAAGTTCCCGGACTTCCTGCAAGTCATGGTCTTCGGAAGCCAACCAAAAAACCGGAATAAACCGATGTTGTTGTTGCACTGCATTCAACTGCTTGCATAGATTCAACGTTGAAAGGATCTTGAAGACTACATAAAGTGGTCCCGTTGCCGGGTGCAACTGCTGCCCGGTCGTGATCGTCCGCGAGTCAGGTGAAGAAAGCGCTTCCAGATTGTCCTTAACTGCTTCTGAGATGACAGCTCCGCTTTCTTCCAGTTCACGGTATTGGGCTGTAAGGGTGTTGAGCAGGAGTTTGCGGTCGAACTTTTCCCATTCAGCATCCTGTGCAACCTGCAGCAGGCCCTGGAGATCCGGTTTTGGCAGTTGGAAATGATCAAGCCATTGACGCTGCTCGATAAAATCAATGAAAATAGAAGAAAACAGACCGGTTTCTTCCAGGGGTAGTGCGATACTTGATATCCCGTTCATATTTGGTGAACTCAAAGGTAAGGATTGCAAGCATGAAGGAATTTCGGACAGCATTCTCGTTTAACGACTATTTTTTGACATTTACCGAGTAAGGGGAATCGATTACCGATTCAGGACAGTATTTCGGTACTTTTTAGCTATATTTGATTAACTAAGCTGTTGCCACTGGAGTCTGGCAGATTCTGACGGACTACCACTTGGATTTTCCCCTCACCGAAAAGTGAGGTTCGTGACATGACGCACACACACGCTCAAATCTCCAAGAGGAGTGTATTGGCTATTGCCATCCTCTTCGCAGTGCTTTCGATTTCCATTGGCCGTTCAACGGCTCAGGGAGTCAGCACTTATACCTTCTCGACTGCTTCCGGCTTTGCCCTCGACCCCCTCCCGGGTAGCTTTTCCATGCTGATCGGACCGGGACAAGATGATGTATCCAGCTCTGTAACGTCGATCGGATTTACTTTTGAGTTCGACGGATCCTATTATTCCAACTTCTCGGCTAATAGCAATGGACTTGTTTCCCTCGGAACTACTGCCGTGAGTACTTCCGGATTGAATCAGCTTAGCAATGCATCGATCAATCCCAAACTGGCACCTTATTGGGACGATCTCACTACCGGTACGAATGGGTATGTGGTCACCTGGCTGGCCGGTACGGCTCCCAACCGTCGGCGTGTTGTAGAATGGCAGGTGACCGTTCCCAAAGGACTTACTAACGCTGCCGGTGCGAAGTTCCAATTGTGGATCCTCGAAGGTACCCGACAAGTCCGATTCGTTTACAGTTCGGGGATCAGCGCCAATTTGGGCCAGTATTCGATCGGGTTGTCCGGAAGCAGCGGTGGATTTCATGCCGTAACGGCGTCGAATAACACTAGCAGCAATTCGGTGGTAAAGGATAATAATACCACTGCCATGAACAGTGGCCGTACTTACCTGTACACACCTCCCTCCTTGTTATCCGGTTGTGTCCTTAATGCTACTCCTGCGAATGGAAGTGAAGGCGTCAGTCCGATTACGCAGTTAACATGGCAGGCGAACTATGGCTCTCCTGCCGCTTACAACGTTTATTTTGGTACTACCACTTCTCCTCCCCTGGTTTCCGCTGCTCAGGCAGGCACGACCTATTCGCTTCCGCAGCTTTTGCCCAATGCAACCTATTACTGGAAAGTTGAACCGATCAATGCGCTCGGGACCAATACCACCTGCGCCGTAAATTCCTTTCAAACGAATTATCTTCTGACCTACTCTCCTGTTTGGTCGGACAATATCGGTTTCAACTCCATCGCTTCCACCGGCAGCTCCGTTGCCAGTTGGCGTAATGGCTCGAATACGGACGATAACCTGAGTCAGGCGATCCCGATCGGCTTTAATTTCACCTACCAGAAGTCGTCCTTTAATTCGTTGCTGATCTCAACCAACGGATTCATTACGCTGAATACGGCTACGACAGCTACGGGTGGCGGACCTGGCGCGTATGGCTATTTCAATTCCAATCTCACCAATGGTGACCCTGCAAATAATTCACCGTTGATCATCGCGCCATTGTATGAAGACCTGGTTTGCCAGGGCAATCCCGGAACGCTTTCCAGCCTAAGCAGTTCTATTCATTACATGGTGAACGGAACGGCACCCTACCGGTCATTGACAATCGAATGGACCGGCATGGAAGTCTATAATAACCCGGGACCTAATCTCAATTTTCAAGTAACTCTCTTTGAGACAATCGGCGAGATTGAATTTACCTATGGTAATATGGAGGCTTTCAATGGAACCTCCACCTACTCTTATAGTTCCTCCATTGGATTGAATGCGATCTATGTTTCCAATCCGCCAGTGGTTGGCGAGTACTTTGTACAACAGCAGACCAATTCCGAGAGCTTTGCAAATACTCCTGCTAATTCGCTCAATGTCCTGCCCAAGTGTCATTCGTCAATCCATCTTTACCCGGTTTCCGGTGCTATTATCCCTGTCGTAGCAACTGTCCCTGATAACGATGAGTCTGCTTCCGCGATCGGCGTCCTCGTAAATCCCTTCCCGTGTACGGAATTGTGCGCTACCTATTTTTCATCACAAAACGGTACGCCTTCAGGTTTGGGAACCTGTTCCGGAAATGCGGATGATGATGTCTGGTTTAGCTTTACCGCTACAAACGCGCAAACGACCATCCGCGTCGCGGGCGGAGCGGACTATGACCCGGCCTTCGAGTTATGGAACGCCAACCTTTCCATCAGATTGAATTGTCGTGACACGAGCGGTGCTGGCGCTATGGAGTTGCTATCGCTATCCAACCTGATCGTTGGCGATACTTATTATTTGCGTGTCTATCATAAACTAAGCGGTTCCGGTCTGACGGGGCAGTTTAGTTTGTGCATCTATGCAACTCCGCCGCCACCGGGCAACGATGAATGCAGCAGTGCAGTTTACTTATCAGTCAATCCTACTTGTATCGGAATAGCGGGCACCTCTACGCTGGCAGCCACTCCAAGTACCGGAATTCCGACGTGCAGTGTTTCCGGAACCATTCCGGATGATGACGTTTGGTATTCCTTCAAGGCGCAGAATCCGGTTTGTTACATCACTGTCCAGGGCGGTTCGGGATTCAATCCGGTTGTTCAACTGTTTTCAGGATCATGTGGCAATCTTCAGTCCTTACAATGCGCCAATTTTACCGGTTCCGGTCAAAGTGAGACGATCACTGCATCCGGTTTGACAATTGGGGCGACCTATTTTGTCAGGGTCTACCACGCGGCCAGTGGCTCGGGAAGCGGAGTGTTTTCAATTTGCGTTTACTCTCCTCCACCTTCCTGCACCGGAGGTTACATCCCTGCGAATGCCACCCAGAATGTCCCGGCATCCGGTACACAGTTACGTTGGAATAAGGCGAGTAACACCAACTCGTATAAGGTCTATTTCGACATGGTCAACCCTCCGGTAGCTATGTTGGCTCAGGTGGCGGATACATTTGTTTCGACCGGTGCATTAACACTGGGAGCCTCCTACTATTGGATGGCTGTTCCGGTCAATGCCTCCGGTGATGCAACCGGTTGCAGCCCGGTTGTATTTGCCACGGACCCTACCGGCGTCCCGATGCGGTTGTCGACTTACCTTCAAGGCTATTACCTGTCCGGAGGAACCATGATCGCGGCGGTTGACGCAGGTGTCCTGGATACGATCGCCGATACATTATCGGTAAGTGTCGCTGCAAGCACACCGCCTTATCAGATCGTCGGTACCAGCAAAGGACTGCTAAGCACCCAGGGTATTGCCTATTTCGATATCCCGCAGCCCTGTTTTGGCTTAGGTCAGTATTATTTGGTGTTGAATCACAGGAATCACCTCGAAACCTGGAGTGCACTTCCTGTTCAATTCGATTCGGAAGATTCACTTTATGTTCTATCGGATTCTCCCTCCCGGATACTTGGTGGCAATGTAATCGAAGTCGAACCAGGATATTGGGCGATGTTCGCCGGTGATATCAATAAAGACGGGCTGATTGAATCCACCGACTATAGTGCAGTCGAGAACGCCGCGATCCAATTCCTTTTCGGTTATGAGCCGACGGATCTGAATGGGGACGGATTGGTAGAGGCTGCGGATTATTCTTTGGTTGAGAATAACAGCCTCTTGTTCTTGTTCACCATCACTCCGTAGATCGCATCAATCCTGTTCGTGGTAATCAGGGCGTTCTCCCTGATCCTGTTCGTTCGCGCCGGATTCTCTGGCTTCAGCGTTTTGTTCATCCAGGGTCCAGGTATCGGTTGTCGTGGTCCTCAACCAGACTTTCCCGGACATTCTGAAGATTTCTGCATGGATCCCGAACTGACTACGGATCTGCTCTTCCAATTCCCGCACGGTTGTCAGGCCGGTCAGGTGAATCTGACCAGCGGTCGGATCTGAATTCAAATCGCTAAACCGTTTGTGTGCATCCACCCTGTTCTCCGGTTTGATGGTTGCTCCGCTTTTGACCTTGAAGAATTCGATCTTCAGGAATGGAAACCGTTTTTGAAACTGTTCTTGAATACTGCCGATGGTCAAATCTGGTGCGATGCGGATATCCATGCTATCTTGTATTAACTGAATATCGAAGTACGCCAGAATCCGACCATTTTTGAATGACCGTTATCAGCCTAAGTTCAGATGTAAATCAGCGATCCTGACAAGCTGACTTTCCGAACTTTGCTTTCCCTGACAATGTTGCAGTAGATTTGACATGATCTTGCGTTGGCTCCCAAATTGATGCAGCGAGTTTGAATAAGACAGCTATGAATCTGAATAATTTCACCATCAAGTCACAGGAGGCTTTGCAACAGGCTCAGCAAATCGCTGCAGGTCTGGAACAACAGTCCATTGAACCGGCTCACATCTTTCAGGGAATGCTGGAAGTGGACGAAAACGTGATCCCGTTCATTCTAAAGAAAATCGGCATAAAGCCGGACCATCTTCAAAATGCTACGGATACGCTGGTTCGTTCGTACCCGAAAGTCAGTGGAGCGCGTCAATATCTTTCTGATGAAAGCAATAAGCTTGTACAGAAAGCCATTTCAACTGCCAAGACCCTGGGTGATGAGTACGTTTCCCTGGAGCACCTGTTTGTCGCGCTGCTGGGAATCCGTGATCGGATGTCTGGTATTTTGAAAGATGCGGGTATAACCGAAAAGGAGACCATGGCCGCCATTCGGGAACTTCGGAAAGGCAACAAGGTGACCTCCGCCAGTGCAGAAGAAACGTATAATTCTCTGAGTAAATACGCCCGGAACCTCAATGAATTGGCGCGTCAGGGAAAGCTTGATCCGGTCATCGGGCGGGATGAAGAGATCCGCCGAGTCTTGCAGATCCTTTCCCGACGCACGAAAAACAACCCTATCCTGATCGGCGAACCTGGTGTAGGTAAAACAGCTATTGCTGAAGGCCTCGCCCACCGGATAATCAACGGAGATGTTCCGGAGAACCTGAAGAGCAAGCAGATCTACTCGCTTGACATGGGCGCACTGGTGGCAGGCGCAAAATATAAGGGTGAATTCGAAGAACGCCTGAAGTCGGTAGTAAAAGAAGTCATCAGTGCCGAGGGAGAAATCGTCCTGTTCATCGATGAGATCCATACGCTGGTCGGAGCAGGCGGTGGCGAAGGCGCCATGGATGCCGCCAACATCCTCAAGCCTGCGCTCGCGCGCGGGGAGCTAAGAGCCATCGGAGCAACCACCCTTGCCGAATATCAGAAGTACATCGAAAAGGATAAGGCGCTGGAGCGCAGATTTCAGAAAGTGATGGTCGAGGAACCTTCCTCCGAGGACGCCATTTCGATCCTGCGCGGACTCAAAGAGCGCTATGAGACCCACCACAAAGTCCGAATCAAGGACGAGGCGATCATAGCTGCGGTGGAATTAAGCGAACGCTATATTTCCGATCGCTTCCTACCCGATAAAGCCATTGATCTTGTTGACGAATCAGCGGCCAAGCTTCGGTTGGAAATTGATTCCGTACCGGAGGAGTTGGATGAACTCAATCGCAAGATCATGCAACTGGAGATTGAGCGGGAAGCGATCAAGCGGGAAAAAGATGAGCGAAAGCTTCTGGAACTCAACGAAGAAATCGCCAACCTGATCGAGGCACGGACCCAGATCCGCGCAAAGTGGGAATCAGAGAAGGGTGTCGTTCAGGGGATCCAGTTAACCAAGGAGCAGATCGAGCAACTCAAACTGGAAGCGGAACAGGCCGAACGGGCCGGTGACTATGGCAAAGTTGCGGAAATACGTTACGGCCGAGTTCGCGAAGCGGAAGACCGTTTGCATGGTTTGGAGAAACAACTGGTAGCGCTTCAGGCGGAAAAAGCCCTGATCAAGGAAGAGGTGGATGCTGAGGATATCGCCGAAGTGGTGTCTCGTTGGACGGGTATTCCTGTTTCAAGAATGTTGCAAAGTGAACGGGAGAAATTGCTCCACCTGGAAGACGAATTGCACAAGCGAGTCATTGGACAGCAGGAGGCCATCGCTGCATTGAGCGACGCTGTGCGCCGGAGTCGTGCCGGATTGCAGGATATGCGTCGCCCGATCGGCTCCTTCATCTTTCTGGGAACCACGGGAGTTGGAAAGACGGAATTGGCGAAAGCCCTTGCCGAGTTCCTCTTCAACGATGAGAATGCCATGACACGGATCGATATGAGCGAATACCAGGAGCGACATACGGTATCGCGTCTTATCGGCGCCCCTCCCGGATACGTAGGGTATGATGAGGGCGGACAATTGACGGAAGCGGTACGCCGCCGGCCCTACTCCGTCGTCTTACTGGACGAAATCGAGAAAGCGCACCCGGATGTGTTCAACATCCTGCTCCAGGTGCTGGACGATGGACGGCTGACCGACAACAAAGGGCGCACGGCGAATTTCAAGAATACGATCATCATCATGACCTCCAATATCGGTTCGCACATCATCCAGGAAGAATTCGAAGGAATGGATGAGTGGAATAAAGATGAAAAGATCGCTTCCGCCAAGCACAAGGTCTACGAGGTACTCAAAAAGAGTATCCGCCCGGAGTTCCTGAACAGGATTGATGAGGTGATCATGTTCCAACCCCTCAACAGATCCGAAGTGCGGTCGATCGTGGAATTGCAATTCCGGCAGTTGCAGCACCTGCTGGCAGCGAATGACATACGACTTGAGGCATCCGATGAAGCGATCGACTGGCTGGCACAACTGGGATTCGATCCGCAGTTCGGCGCCCGACCGTTGAAGCGAGTCATGCAAAAAAAGATATTGAACGAGCTTTCCCGTCAGATCCTGGCCGGATCGGTGAGTAAGGAAGATACCATCCTGATCGACCTTTCCGATAAGCATGAGTTTTTGTTCCGCAACCAGGGAAAGGCGATTGAAGCCTGAGACCAGGAAGTTTTAAAACAGTTCACAGCCCGGACAAACTAACTTTGTGCGGGCTGTGAACATTTATTCTGTCATCGTTGTTCGATAGACCATCCGTACCTTTGTTGACCCATCGTCCCCAATGAAAAAGTATCTGTACACACTCGTTTTTCTGTTGTCGGTTTCTTCAGTCAGTACCGGCCAGATTTCTTCCTGCTGTCAAAAAAGCGCCGAAGCGGAATTTTCCGCCCTGGCCATGAATGAGCGGTTCGCTGCCGCACACCTGGCTCCCGAAGCCTTTGTTTTGGAGAACAGATCCGGTTCTTCCATCGAGTTCCCTTGTCTTGATGGGAAATCGGGTGCCGCTTACCTGATCCGTTCCATCCAACCTACCAGGAACTGGCTGCTCGTCATCCATGAATGGTGGGGCCTCAATGATCACATCCGTAAAGAGGCGGAGCAGCTGCAACAGGATCTCGTGAACGTCAATGTCCTGGCGGTTGATCTATACGATGGCCGATTGGCCGAGACACCGGCCGTTGCGCAGCAACTGATGTCGGGGCTTGAAGAAGCGAGGGCTAAAGCCATACTCAACGGCGCAATACAGTATATGGGTTCGGATGCCCGTATCCAGTCCATGGGCTGGTGCATGGGCGGCGGCTGGTCATTGCAGTCGGCCCTTATGGCAGGGAAACAGTCTTCAGGTTGCGTGGTCTATTACGGTATGCCGGAGAAGGATGTAACCAGGCTAAAAAGTCTGCAATCAGATGTACTGTTTATTTTCGCTAAAAAGGATGCCTGGATCAATCAAGCTGTTTTGAAAGAATTTGAAACAAATATGAAATCGGCCGGTAAAAAGCTGACCGTTTTGAGCTATGAAGCGGATCATGCTTTCGCGAATCCCAGTAACCCGAAATTCGACAAAAAAGCTGCATCCGAAGCCCGAAAACAGGCTATCGCCTACATGAAGAAACACTTGAAGTAAGCCATGAAGTGATGCTTCAGTACAATATTATTTCTGAACAATCGCTTTAATTATCAACTTCTTTCTTGCTCAAATCACTAATCTTACTATATTTGTAATCATGCAACGCCCCTACCAACCCATCGATTGTTCTTTGTTGGATGAGCTTGAATGGCTGGCAATGCGACGTCAGCCGGTCTTGCTCTCTTACCGCGACGAACAAGATGAAGAGATTCACGGAGTAGCGCTTATTCAGGACTGGTATGCATCTCAAGGCATCGAGTACCTGGTATTGGGCGACGGTTCTGTGATTCGTATGGATCAACTGATGTCGTTGAACGGAAAGCCCGTAGACGCTTGTCCGAGTCCTTCCAACTGATTCTTCCATCCTCCGATATTCCAAGGCGCCAGGAATGGCGCCTTTTCTTTTTCCCTATTTCAAGCGGTTCATACCGCAGTTGATGTTCCGTAACTTGCAGTTTCGTTATCGTTCATGAGTGATCAGATCCATCAGGTACTGACCCGGTATTGGGGGTTTTCCCGATTTCGTCCCTTGCAGGAAGAGATCATTCGGTCCGTCCTGGATGGGAAGGATACGCTCGCCCTGCTCCCTACGGGTGGCGGGAAATCGATCTGTTTCCAGGTTCCGGCAATGGCTATGGACGGCTTGTGTCTGGTCGTATCTCCCCTGATCGCGTTGATGAAGGATCAGGTCGAACGCTTGAAGTCCAAAGGTATTGCAGCGGCATCCCTGGTGTCCGGAATGAGCAAAGCCGAGATCGATCTGACCCTGGAGAACTGCATATACGGAAAGACGAAGTTTCTATACGTGTCCCCGGAACGGCTGGGAAACGAACTGTTCCTTACCCGTGCTGCTCGATTTCCACTGTGCCTGCTTGCCATCGACGAAGCTCATTGCATTTCACAATGGGGATACGATTTCCGGCCGTCTTACCTGAAGATCGCCGAGTTTCGGAAGTTGCATCCACAGGTACCGGTCTTGGCTTTAACGGCAACGGCGACCCCCAAAGTTCAGGACGATATTCAGGAACGTTTGGGTTTTAAAGAACAAAACGTTCTTCGCAAAAGCTTCGAACGGCCGAACCTGTCCTATGTAGTATTGGAGGAAGAAGATAAACTGGGACGCCTTTTGAAAGTAGTACGGGGAGTTCGGGGAACCGGCGTTGTCTATGGACGGACGCGAAAACGTACGCGCGAAGTAGCGGAATTTCTGCAACGGAACGGAATCAAAGCCGGCTATTATCATGCGGGACTGGAACGAAGTCAGCGGGATCGTATGCAGGACGATTGGATGAAAGGTCGTACGCCGATCATTGTTTCAACCAACGCCTTCGGAATGGGAATCGACAAGCCGGATGTCCGCTTTGTCGTGCACGTGGACTTGCCTGACAGTTTGGAAGCCTACTTTCAGGAGGCGGGGCGTGCCGGTCGCGATGAACAAAAAGCCTACGCGGTGCTCCTCTTCCATCGTTCGGATGAACTTGAAATGGAACGGCGCGTGCAGCAGTCCTTTCCGGAAATGAAAACAGTCCGACAGGTATACCTGGCATTGGCTAACCATTATCAACTCCCGGTCGGTTCCGGCAAAGGCGTCAGTTTCCCATTCGATATCGTCGACTTTTGCAGGATGTATGAGCTTGAAGTGCCCGTTGTACATAGTTGTCTGACGATTCTTGGACTTCAGGGGTTGATCGCGTTGGAAGAATCACCGGAATTCCGTTCCCGATTGCACGTGATGGTGCGGCCGGAAGCACTCTATGAATTCCAGGTCAAAAGCCAGGTGCACGATAAGCTGATCAAGACCATGCTGCGTTCCTATGAAGGCGTCTTCGAAGAGTACGTCCAGATCCGGGAAACGGAGCTTGCGGAGCGCTCGGGTCTGAACGTTCAACAGGTAAAGTCCTTTCTCGAACAGTTGACCAAGTTGCGATTGCTAGACTATCAGCCGGCCATTGAAGAGCCCAGACTGAATTTCATTACCGAGCGACTTGATCAGAAGGACCTGCACATCGACCGGGAGCATTTGGCGAACCGGAAGACCCGATATCTCGAACGCGCGAAAGCGATGTTGCACTATGCCACGGATCAGGAGCATTGCCGCAGCCAACTACTGCTCCAGTACTTCGGTGAAGCGGTGCGTCATCGTTGTGGTGTCTGCGATTATTGCCTTGAGCGGAACAAAGCGAATGTGAACGATCTTGAATTCGAGCGAATCTCCCGCCAGGTAGAAGAACAACTCAAACTGCGACCGATGGCTCTCCAGGAATTGGTGGATTCCATCCGTGATGCCGGCGAAGAGCAGCGACTGAAGGTCATCACCTGGATGATCGAGCACGATCAGCTTCACCTTTCGGAGGAGCAACTCCTGTCATGGCGATCGTGAACCGGAAGTTGTCGAAGGATTTTTATCGCCGAAGCGACGTCGTTGGCATTGCCCGGGACTTGTTGGGTCAGATCCTGGTTACCCGTATCAACGGAACGCCTACTGCCGGATACATTACGGAAACAGAAGCTTATGCCGGAATATCGGATCGGGCTTCCCATGCATTCGGTGATCGCAACACGCCAAGAACCCGAATCATGTACCTCGAAGGCGGAGTCGCTTATGTCTATCTAATCTACGGGATTCATTCGCTCTTCAATGTTGTCACGAACCAGGAAGGAATTCCGCATGCCGTCTTAGTGAGAAGTCTTTTTCCGTTCAAGGGAATCGAAGTCATGACCGATCGAAGAGGACGGCAATTGTCGCCGGATAAACTGTGTACCGGTCCGGGGAGCGTCTCGCGTGCGCTCGGCATCCATTTTAGCGATACCGGAACCGATCTGCTGGGAGACCGGATCTGGATCGAGCGAAATGAATTGAAGCTCCCCGATACGCTGATCCGGCAAGGGCCCCGAATCGGAGTGGATTATGCCGGACCGGATGCCTTACTTCCCTACCGTTTCCATGTCAGGCACCCGGACCTGAAATCCCTGTGGAAGCTTTGATCCTGCAGCCCTTGGGCTATCTAACGGGAAGTGGTTTCTTTGCAGGATGACAGGAACCCTGCCACGCGTCGTATTGCATCCTAAAAAGGAACGTTCGCTTCTTCAGCGGCATCCCTGGGTCTTCAGTGGCGCCATTCGTTCCATTGACCAGGGGGTTTCGGAAGGCGATTGGGTGGAGGTAATCGGGTCCGACGGCCGTTTCCTAGGGGCCGGGCATTTCCATGAAGGATCTATCAAAGTTCGCCTCCTGTCTTTTCATCCGACTGTTGGTGAACAACAGTTTTGGAATGAACGCATACTGGCGGCATACCACCTGCGGGAGCGACTGGGTTTGACGCGTTCGAAGCAAACAACCGCGTACCGCCTCGTTCATGGGGAAGGCGATGAATTGCCGGGACTGATCATCGATATCTACGGGGATACCGCTGTTGTTCAGTGTCATTCCTGGGGCATGTACCGTGCCCTTGACCAGATCACAGAGGCGCTGATTGGTTGTTATGGTGAACGGTTAACAACGATCTTTGACAAGAGTGCAGATACGTTAGAGCGCCAGACTGAGCGAAAGGTTGATAACCGGTTTCTTAAAGGGGATCGCACAGCGACCACGATCGAGGAAAACGGCGTCCGCTTTCATGTGAATTGGGTGGAAGGGCAAAAGACCGGATTCTTTCTGGATCAACGGGAGAATCGGGAGCTCATACGCACTTATGCCCATGAGCGCGATGTCCTGAACACCTTCAGTTACTCGGGTGGATTCTCGATGTATGCCGGTTTGGCGGGAGCGCGGTCGGTTGTTTCCGTTGACAGTTCTAGGAAAGCGATAGAAGCCTGTAACCGCAATGCGGAGCTGAACGGACTACAGCAACACGCTTCTTCGTGTTCCGATGTGTTCGACTTTCTTAAACACCAGTCCGAGCAGCAATTCGACCTGATCGTACTGGATCCGCCGGCATTTGCCAAGCACCTGAGTTCGGTTGAGAATGCCATGATCGGTTATCGCAATCTGAACACCGAAGGGTTCCGACGAATCAAATCCGGAGGCATCCTGTTCACCTTTTCTTGTTCCCAGGTGATGGACAAATTGCTCTTCCGGAAAGTAGTTTTTCAGGCGGCCTTACAGGCGCGCAGAACGGTCCGCATCCTGCATCAACTCAGCCAGGGACCCGATCACCCGATCAATGTCTACCATCCGGAAGGTGAGTACCTGAAAGGACTGGTCTTGTACGTTTCCTGACGGCTTCCCTCCTGCCTCCTCTGACTATTTGAGTACCTTCGTCCTCCCGAATTTTCGTTTTGCAGGTTAATACGACATACAAGGACATCCTCCGTATGGCCTATCCGGTCATGCTGGGCAGCTTCGCGACCACGATCCTCAACGTTACCGATTCGGTATTCCTTGGACGAATCGGCGAGGTGGAACTGGGCGCTTCTGCGCTTGGCGGTATCCTGTATTTCGTCTTTGCGATGATCGGTGTCTCCATCGGTACCGGAACGCAAATACTGATCGCGCGTCGTACCGGTGAAAGGAACGATGCCGGGGTTGGGCCGATCTTCGACCATAGTTTTCTACTGCTTGCGGGAATAAGCATCCTGTTGTTCCTGATCTTGTTTGTAGGAGCTCCGGTCTTCCTGCCCTATATGGTCCGGAACCCCAAGATCCTGGCGGCAGCGATCGCCTTCCTGGAGTATCGGTCTTTCGGTATTTTCTTCATCATGGTCGCTGCGGTCTATCGAAGCTTCTATGTCGGCATCGCGCAACCCAAAGTCTATGGGACCTACAGTTTTCTAATGGCAGGGTTGAACCTGTTACTGAATTACACACTGATCTTCGGGCATTGGGGCTTTCCTGAAATGGGGATTGCCGGATCAGGACTTGCTTCCAGTATTTCGGAAGCTGTCGCGTTGTTCTATCTGGTCTTCTATACGAGCGGCAAACGATCCCTGAACATCTATCAGCTTTTCAAATTCAAATCCATTCAGTCGTCCGTCTTTCGTTCCACACTTGAGTTGTCGATACCGCTGATAGTTCAAAACCTCCTTTCCATGGGAGCCTGGTTCATCTTTTTCATTTTTATCGAAAAGATCGGGCAACACGAGCTGGCCATCAGCAATATGGTCCGTGGTGCCTACATGGTCAGCATGACCCCAATATGGGGCTTCGCCATCGCGGCGAATTCCATGGTCAGCAACGTCATCGGACAAGACCGGCGCGAGGAAGTCATGGTGCTCCTAAACAGGATCATTCTGCTTGCATTCGGAACCGCTGCAGTCATGGTCGCCATCAACCTGCTGTTTCCCGTTCAGCTACTGGGGGCCTTTACGCAGAACCAACAGCTCATCGAGGACGCGCGACCAAGTCTGATGGTGGTGAATGTTTCGATGTTCTTTTTCGCATTTGCCATGGTCTGCATCAGCGCTGTCAGCGGAACGGGGGCGACCCGCACCGCCCTTTATATCGAGATTGCCGCCATCCTGTTGTACATGGTATACAATTATCTTGTCACCTTTGTTTTTTCCGGAACGGTGGAAGCTGTGTGGATGTCGGAAATCATTTACTGGGTATTCACCGGTCTGGCTTCTTACCAGTTTTTACGTTCCTCACGATGGAAAGCCATCCAATTATGAAGCACGCGCACCCCAGGATCGTATTCATGGGAACTCCCGAGTTTGCCGTCCCTTCGCTGGAGGCACTGGTGCAGGCGGGATTTCCGGTGGTTGGAGTGGTTACAGCCCCCGACAAACCTGCCGGCCGTGGTCAGCAACTTCAGGCATCCGCTGTCAAGCAGGCGGCACTTCGGTTGGGCATCCAGGTATTTCAACCCGAAAAGCTACGATCTCCGGAGTTCCTAGAACAATTGAAATCCCTCCAGGCGGATCTGCAGATTGTCGTGGCCTTTCGAATGTTACCCGAGGTGATATGGTCGGCTCCTCCAATGGGAACCTTCAATTTACACGCGTCTTTACTTCCCCAATACCGCGGTGCCGCACCGATCAATTGGGCCATCATACAAGGTGAGCGTTTTACCGGTATCACGACCTTTTTTCTCCGGCAGGAGATCGACACCGGCAATATCCTGCTGCAGGAAGAAGTGGAAATCGGTAGTGACGAGACCGTAGGTTCCCTCTACGCGCGTCTGATGCACGCAGGCGCCGGACTCGTTGTCAGGACGGTGCAGGGGCTGATGGACAAGAGCATTACTCCCCGACCGCAGGCAGACACGTCGCTGGATGGATCTCCATTCAAGCCCGCACCGAAGCTGAACAAGGAAAATACTCGTTTGTCCACCGCGCTACCAGTTGCGTCGCAATTCAATTTCGTCCGGGGACTTTCCCCCTATCCGGCTGCGCATGGAGAGTTTTTCCGACTGTCGGACCAGCGTTCAATACCGGTAAAACTCTTCCAGGTCAGGGCCTCTCCTGATGACAAGTCGCATCTTTCCGGAAAGTTGCTGGTACAGGACAAAGAGAAGCTGTTTATAGAAGGTCCCGATGGCTTGTTGGAGATCCTGGAACTTCAACCGGCCGGGAAAGGTCGGATGAAGGCCCGTGATTTTCTGAATGGCAATCGACTGGAAGGTGAATGGACCTTTCGATAGTCGTGAAAAAAAAACAGCATTGCCAGTCGAGCGCATTGCGGCAGTCAGGAAATTTGCAGCATGAAAAGGCATCCACGACTGGTCGTATTGTCCGGTGCCGGCATGAGTGCCGACAGTGGTATTCGAACTTTTCGGGGCGCTGACGGACTTTGGGAAAACTACCGGATCGAAGACGTGGCTACTCCCATGGCCTGGCAGCGGGATCCGGAACTTGTTCAGCGTTTTTATAACGAGCGCCGCAAACAGGTACTGGAAGCTCAACCCAATGAGGGTCACCTCGCGCTTGCACGATTGGAAGCGTGTTTTGATGTCAGGATCATAACCCAAAACATCGATGACTTACACGAACGTGCCGGGTCGAGCAGTGTGTTGCACTTGCATGGAGAGATCCGCAAATCAAGGTCGTCCCTGGACCCCTCCTTGACCTATCCGATCGAGGGTTGGGAGTTGCGCATGGGAGAACGTTGTGCAAAAGGGTCGCAGTTGCGGCCGCACATAGTCTGGTTCGGAGAGATGGTGCCGTTATTGCCGGAGGCTGCCCACCTAGTTTCCACCGCCGATGTTTTTCTGGTCGTTGGAACGTCACTGGCCGTTTATCCTGCTGCCAGCCTGGTCGATTACGTGCCGGTAGCAGCAGAACGATTCGTTCTTGATCCGGAAATTCCGGACCACTTGATGGGTTATACAGCCATCCGTTCCGGTGCTGCATCCGGCTTGCCTAAGTTGGCGCTTCAATTGATCGAGACCTATACAACCAAGTCATGAATTCAGCTTTCATTGATACCGAGTTTTTCCGTTGGGTAGTATTACCCATTCTCATCTTCCTGGCGCGTATGGCCGATGTTTCGCTGGGCACGTTGAGAAATGTTTTTATCTCCCGGGGATTTCGGAGTATCGTGCCGTTTGTGGGCTTCTTTGAAGTGCTGATCTGGCTGGTATCCATGCGCCAGATCATGCAGCATCTCGACAACCCCCTTTGTTACATCGGGTTCGCAGGCGGTTTTGCCATGGGTACCTACGTCGGACTCTTCATTGAGCGTCAGTTGGCGCTGGGTATGCAGGTGCTTCGGATTATCACCCCGGTAAACTGGCAGGAACTGGCCGACGGGCTCCGCAGCGACAGTTTTGGAGTAACCGTCATTGATGGGCATGGTGCCAAAGGACCTGTTAAAATCCTTTTTTGTGTGGTTAAACGAAAAGACCTGGATCGGGTGAGGGTACGAATAAGGGAAATCAACCCGGAGGCTTTTTACTCGATTGAGGACATCCGGGTCGCCAATCAGGGCGTTTTTCCGAAGAATTCGGCGTCCAGCTCCACACTTGACCACATCCGGAACGTTTTTCCGGACCCCAAGGATAAATAACAACCTGTGGTTGATAGTTTTCCGGCGGCATCGCGTCCGGGTCCCCTTTTTAGTAATTTTGCAGCAAATCCAACTGAACCAAAAACAACACCATGAAAACCAAAGCAATCCTTGCTTTCGTAGTAGCCGGTGCCATGGCACTGAGCTCCTGCACCAAGAAAATTGATGAGAAGACCATGTCGGAAATCAACCAATTCGGTACCGACTGGACGGCACTCGGCGAAAAAGCTACCGCCTGGAGCCAGCAACTGACCGAGACGGCCACCAAGGCGAAAGAATTCGCTACGGCTCAGACCGACATGCAGACCCAGATGGCCAACATCAAGGACGAAGCGATGAAAACCAAGATGGCTGAAACCGCTCAGAAGGCTACCGAAGACGCTTCGAAGTTTGAGGCTATGTCTAATGAGTGGAACCAGTTCAAGACCACCTGGGACGAGACCACCAAGCAGTTCACCGAGTGGAAAGACAAGATTGCCAAAGGTGAAATCAACCCGGCTGACGCTGTAACCGGACTGGCCGATTTCAAATCGAAAATGAGCGATGCTCAGGCCAAGATCGAGTCCTGGAATACCTCCTTCGCTGAAGCTAAGACCAGCATCGAGCAGAACATGGCTTCTGCCGGTGAAATGGCTAAGAGCATCGAAGCTACTTCCAAGAAGTAATTTTAGATCGTTCCAACAAAAAAGGTCTGAGCATTGCTCAGACCTTTTTTGTTTGTGCTTCCTGGATCGCGTTGAGGAGCTTCCTGGAAGTCGTGTTGAAATAACGTTTGTGTCGGAAAGCCCCCACCCATCGCAGGCCGTGGATCACGTCCGTGAGAAAGATTTCGTCGGCTTTTAAAAGGTCATCGACCGTGATGCCGGTTTCCTGCACGGAGCGCCCGTTCAGTCGCTCGTGCTCGATGATGTATTCCCGCATAACGCCGGCTACGCAAGCTTCTTCCAGACCGGGCGTGAACAATTCGTTTCCCCTGATCAGGAAAATGTTGGAGGAGATGGCTTCCGCGATCCTACCCTCGGTATTCAGGACCAGGCAATCTTCGATACCCAATTGCTTTTTGTACAATCCGGCCATGACATAGTACAAGGCATTGGATGACTTCAGGTTCGATAGCCGGCTCATCGGTTTTTTGATGTCCGGATAAAGTTCGATCCTGAGTCCGTGGTCGTTCAACCTGTAGTCTTTGTGAGACAAGGGTGTGACCTCAATCAGGTACGAAACGTGATTTGTCTGGGGTGTATAAAGTCCTCCGTCGTTCCGGAATACTTCCAGCCTGATCCTGCCGTTCCCCTTCAATTGGTTGACCTGATCGAGGTGACGAATGGAGAGGTAGAGGTTATGGAACGTCAGATCATCGTGCGGCAGCATGCCGAGGAGTTGCATGCTGTTCCGTAACCGTTCCAGGTGGCGGTCTAAGAAAAGGATTTCGCCCTGTTGTAATCGGATGGTTTCAAATACGGCATCGCCATAACGGAAGGCACGGTTCGCCGAGGTGAAAATCGGCTGATCCGACGGCGTGATGTTGCCGTTGAAGTTCAAAAAAGTTGGCGCCTGCATCTCTGTCGATGCAAAGGTAGTCAGCCACCCGCGATCTGGATGTCATGGAACCGGAATTAATCAACGTTTGATTCTTTAAAACGTCCCCGAAAGGATGCGGTCGACGATCGGTATCAGCGATGCGTTCGGCGAGATCCGTACCGTTGTTACGCCTGCGGAGTGCCCCGCCTCCACGTCCCGTTCAGTATCACCAATGAAAAAGCAGGCGGTCGGGTCGAGTTGAAAGCGGGCGATGGCCTTTTCGATCATCAGACCGGATGGTTTTCGACAGAGGCATTTTCCGGTAGCCGGATGATGGGGACAGTAGTAGATCTCCGTCAGGCGAACGTCGCCAAGTGCCAGTTGCCGTTCCAGGTGAAGGTGCAAATAATCGGTATCCGACTTTTGATAGAGACCCTTTCCGATACCGCCCTGGTTACTGATGACGATCAACAGGAAACCGGCATCGGCAAGTCGCGCCAATGCTTCCAGAACCCCGGGATTAATCTGAAAATCCTCCAGCAGCCAGGTATAATCGCCCCGTTCACGGTTGAGCACACCGTCGCGATCGAGAAATACGGCTTTGCGCTTTTCAGATCGCATTTCTGAAGTACACCAATTGTTCGAAAAAATGTATCAGGAGCGACGGCTTCAGCAGCACTGTAAAGACGATGCCATAGATCGCTCCCCACAAATGCGCATCATGGTTCACCCGGTCACCACCCCGTTTATCCATGTAGTAACTGAAGACCAGGTACGCGACACCGAAAATCACACCGGGAAGGCACAAGACTCCGTACAGGCAAAGCCGTTCCAGCGGATTGAACAGGATGAACGCGAACACGACCGCCGATACCGCTCCGGAGGCCCCCAAGCCATTGTAGCCGGGATTGTTTCGGTGCTTTCGGTAAGTGGGTAAAACGGCCGTCATCATACCGCCGAAGTACAGGAGGAAGTAGAGTACCGGACCTTTTTCCGGGAAAGTCTGCTGATAGTAGAATTCGACAATCTCACCGAACGAGAACAGCACGAACATGTTCACCAGCAAGTGCATCCAATCGGCATGGATCAGTCCGCTACTGACGAAGCGGTACCATTCACGGTTCCCGTCGATGCGGTAGGGTTTGAACATCAGTTTATCCTGAAGCCCGGGATTGCTGAATGCGATCATGGAAACCGCGACCGTCACCAAAAGGATCAACAGGGTCAGACTCATAGCCTTATACGTTGAAACGGAAGTGCATGACATCGCCGTCCTGCACTTCATACTCCTTCCCTTCCACGCTCAGTTTTCCGGCATCCCGGCATGCGGTTTCCGAACCCAGGTTGACGAAATCCTCGTAGTGGATCACTTCGGCGCGAATGAATCCCTTTTCGAAATCCGTGTGAATGACACCGGCAGCTTGTGGCGCCAGCATTCCCCGGGTAATGGTCCATGCCCGGACTTCCTTCTCCCCTGCGGTAAAATACGTTTGCAAACTAAGGAGTCGGTAAGCCGCCTTGATCAACTGACTCACACCCGATTCGGTTAAACCAAGATCATCGAGGAATGCTTTCCGGTCTTCGTAACTGTCGAGTTGGGTGATCTCGGCTTCAATGGCAGCGGCAATGACGAGTAATTCAGCGTTTTCGTCCTTCACCGCTTCGCGTAAACGCGTTACATATTCATTGCCGGTCTGGACCGATTTTTCATCGACGTTACAAACGTAGAGCACCGGTTTGGCGGTCAGCAGGTGGATATCGGCAATGTGCCGTTTGTCCTCCGGGGCCACCGGTGCACTGCGCGCCGAACGTCCCTGTTCGAGGTGTTCCTTGTAGATCTTAAGGGTTTCCACGGCTTTCAACGCCTCCTTATCTCCCCCGGTCTTTGCGACCTTTTCAATACGTTGGATCTTCTTGTCGACCGATTCCAGGTCCTTCAATTGCAGTTCCGTCTCGATCACTTCTTTGTCACGAACCGGGTTGACCGATCCGTCGACGTGAACCACGTTGGGGTCGTCGAAACAACGGACCACGTGAATGATCGCATCGCACTCCCGGATGTTACTCAGAAACTGATTGCCGAGCCCTTCACCCTTGTGCGCACCTTTGACCAGTCCGGCTATATCGACGATCTCGATCGTCGTGGGAACGATGCGTTGCGGTTTGACGAGCAATTCCAGTTTATTGAGGCGATCATCCGGAACGGTGATAACACCCAGATTCGGTTCGATCGTGCAAAATGGAAAGTTTGCAGCTTGCGCTTTGGCGTTCGAAAGACAATTGAAGAGCGTGGATTTCCCGACGTTTGGAAGTCCCACGATTCCGCATTTAAGACCCATAATCAGCAGTAGTAATTGGTATGTGTGGTCGACTTACTTCGTCTGACCCATGTTTTGGTATTTCAACGTATTGGCCGGATCGACCAGCGATAAAACAGGGACCACCTGATTGCGTTCATCGCCTTGTGCCTGGCTGTAGAGGTTTACGATCTCGTCGCTTTTGGCATTGAAGAACGATTGCATCGCAATGGAGTTCGGGCGGTCAGCGTAGGTGGTCCGAAGCAGTTTCAGGGCTTCGGTAATGGCCGCGCGTCCGTCCTGGATATTTTCCGTCAGGCGATCCATGCCGAGCCGATGATACTGATAAATGCAGTTGCGCAACGGCTTGAAGGATACGTTGAGGTAATTTTCCGTGAACCAATAACGATTCCGGTTGCTTTCAAAAGCTTTCCAGCCGCGTTCCGGAATCGCCTGGGCGTTGTTCACGATCGTCTGTGCTTTTACGAAGTATGGGGTACCACCATCCTTGGAAAACGAATCGTAATCCAGTGCAAGGATGATGTAAGCATAAAAGGCCAGGATAGCCGTGAGGTTGGTACTGGAGGAGATATTGCTTTCATCGTACTCCAACACCTGGTCCTGAAGATACCGGAAGCTCAGGTCATTGTCCTGATGGTTGAACAGTGGCGAGTTGTAGGAGGTCTTATAGACAGGGCGACGCGCCTGGATCTGGATATTGCCCCGAAACTCATCGACCGATACCCGTTCGGAGATCGTAATGGTAATGCTGCAGTCGATCCGCTCCTGGTTCAGGAACTTGTCCTGTGTCCAGACCCGGTTATTCATGAATTCCCGGATCGAGTTCTGCATGGTCTCGAAGAGGGTCTTGTCCGTTTGCTGAATCTGTGGCGTCAACACGGAAACCTGGCAATTGAGTTCCTGTGCGGTCGACCGATTGATCAGAAGGGCCAAGAAAATGGTGGTGAACAGCAGAATGCGTTTCATGACGGAGTCAGCTTCGGTGGAGATTTTGCCAGCGGTCGCGTATGTAGTCAACCAGGTGTTGGGCGGTGTCGGATTTTGACAGCAAAGGTAATCGCTTCGCATCATGAGGGCCAATCAGGGTGACCTGGTTGGTATCGTGACCAAACCCGGCGCCGGTGTCCTGAAGGCTATTCAAAACGACCAGGTCGAGGTTTTTTTTCTTCAATTTTTCTTTAGCAGCTTCGAGCCCATCCGTGGTTTCGAGGGCGAATCCGATCAGCAACTGACGATCAGATTTACGAGCGCCCATTCCAGCGAGGATGTCCGGATTACGAACGAGTGCAATGTTCAACTCCCCGATGTCTTTCTTTATTTTACTTTCCGCCGCATTTTCGGGACGGAAATCGGCTACCGCCGCGCACATCACCACGACGTCCTGCTCTTGAAAGCGGTCCATACAGGCCGCCTGCATTTCCAGGGCGGTGACCACGTTGACCCGGGTATCTATTCCGGGAGGATCCGATAAACTGACCGGACCGGCGACCAGAGTTACCGTCGCTCCCGATTTTGCCAGTTCGCCGGCAATCGCAAACCCCATCTTGCCTGAGGAGTGATTCCCGATGAACCGTACCGGATCGATCGGTTCATAGGTTGGACCCGCGGTGACCAGCGCTTTCATGCCCAGCAGCGGACGTCCGGTCGCCCACCATGTTTGCAGTGCGGACAGTATCGCTTCCGGTTCTTCCATTCGTCCTTCGCCTACGAGTCCGGAAGCCAGTTCGCCATGCGCCGGGGCGATGAGCTTTACTCCCATCGCCTGCAACTTTTCCAGGTTCGAACGGGTGCTGTCGTGTTTCCACATGTCGAGGTCCATCGCCGGCGCGACCCAGACCGGACAACGCGACGAGAGGTATACGGCAGTCAACAGGTTATCACAATAACCGTTCGCCAGTTTGGCCAAAGTATTGGCCGAAGCGGGCGCGATTACGAAAAGATCGGCCCACATGCCGAGGTCTACATGATTGTCCCAGGCGCCGGAGTTGGCATCAAAGGACTCCCGGTGTACCGGGTTTTTACTGAGTGTGGAGAGTGTCAGCGGGGCAATGAAATCGGTGGCCGCGTCAGTCATGACCACGCGAACGTCCGCGCCAGCCTTTACGAGCAGACGAACAAGTGTGGCGGATTTGTAAGCGGCAATGCTGCCGGTTACGCCAAGGAGTATACGGGCACCTTTCATACTTGGCTTAAAGACGAAAAGAACCCGATGAAGTCACCGGGTTCTTTTCACTGGATACTTTGAATGCCAGGACTTAGAATCCTGCCTGATTTTCTTCCCGGGCAGGATTGCGGTGGTAGATCTTCTTCTCGTTGAATTCGCTCAAAGAGATGAGCGTCGGTTTGGGCAGTCGCTCATAATATTTGGAGATCTCGATCTGCTCGCGGTTTTCGAACACTTCTTCCAGGTTATCCGACGCGCTGTTGAATTCGGAAAGCTTGGAGTTCAGTTCTTCTTTAAGGTCCGAAGAGATCTGGTTGGCGCGCTTGGCGATGACAACGATGGATTCGTAGATGTTTCCGGTTTCACGATCGTACTCGCGTAAGTTACGGGTGATCGTCGTCGATGCGTCTGCTTTGTAATTCATGGGCTCGAGGAAATTAGTTGCTACTGGAAGGATTGAGGGTGCCGTTCAGGCGTTCGAGGCGACGGCGCGTGGTACTGGCGATATCGTCGGCCTCCTTCTTGAATTTACTTTCGGGGTAGGCTGCGGTGAATTCTCCGTAGAACCCCAGGGTTTCGCTATAACGTTCCGATTTTTTCTCGTCAATGCTGTTTTCGGCCAGCAAGAATTCGGATTTAACGATCAGAAAGAGGGAGTTTTCCCGAAAGGAAGTTGACGGGAAGTCGTTGAGCAGATTCCGGAAAGCCGTAACCGCGGCTTTGTAGTCCTCCATGTTGAAATAGAGACGGGCCTGTTCGAACGATTTGGTTTCCAGTTTTCCCCTCAACTGATCGATCAAACGATTGCATTCGGTGATTCGCTGGCTGGCAGGATACCGGTCCGCAAACAATTGGAGTTCATTGATCGCCTTGTAGGTATTGGTCTGGTCAAGGGAAAAATCGGGAGAATCCTGATAGAAGCAATACGCATGCATGTAAGCGCACTCTTCTGCAAACTGCGAAGTCGGAAATGTCTTGGAGAAGTTCTCGAAATCATACGCGGCCGACGTATAATCCCCAAGCCGGTAATTCGTGTACGCGTAATAATAGTAGGTACGTTCGGCTTTCTGCGTTCCGCGATAGACCGTAATCAACTCCTCGAGCAACGGCAGCGCCTTGAAGTAGTCGCCTTTGTTATAGAGCTTCACGGCATATTCCATCTTGGCATCCATATCGGACCCTTTCAGGACCCGGTTATATGGACTACAAGCGGCAAAAACGGCCGGAATCAGGAGAAAAAGAAGCTTCTTAAGGCGCATCGGGGCGCAAAGGTAAGAAATTATCCAAATCATTAAAAATCATGGATCTGGACAATTCCTGGCCTGTCTGGATGTCAATTGCGGATCAGTTTCCGGTACTCCGTCCTGCCATCCGCCTGTTTTGCTTCCAGTAGGTAACAACCCGGGCTCACCTGCTCTCCCCAGTTGATCAGGCCTTTTTCAAGATCAAGACCAGTCAGGTTGCTCATCAACTTACCCTGGAGGTCCAGGATGCGGATCTGAACAAGGCCTGCGGCCTGATCGAACTGGATGCGGAAGTTTGCGTTGCTGGGGTTGGGATAAACAGTTAGCGAAGCCGGAGCAGTAGCAGCGGGCAAGCCGACGGTCAGTTGTCCGGTAATGCTGAACCGATCCAGTCCGCCTTCCAGCACATGCCCCGGAGCATCGTCGGCAATGTCGACGATCAACTGCATGGTGGAGGTCAACGGCAACAGACCAGTAAGCGGAATCGCTTGGGGAACCCAGGTACCCTGGCCCGGTGAGGTGATGCTGACCTGTTCCAGGGCGATCGTGGTTGTTCCATTCGTAAGACGGAAGTTCATCAGGTCATTCGGCGTCCCTGTACCCGCCGTATTGACAAACCAGCGATAGTATTCGATGGTAGGATTGGAATAGATGGTGGCATCAAAAACCGGTGAGGTCAGTTGCGTATTCCCGTTGTCGACATCGTGGTTGGAGAATGTGCCTCCACCATTATCGGTGACGTAACAGTACTGCTGACAATCGCCCGATACATCCGTAGCCGGGTTGACTTCATCTCCCTGGTTATCGTATGTGCCAACCGGAATGCCCCGCTCCCACGCATTGGGAGAAGTGCCACTCACGGTCCAACCGAAGTCAAAGGTGAAGTCATCGTAGTAGCCGGGTACCAGTTCCGTCTGAAAGGCCCCGGAGCCTGCAACGAAGCCCGAACATTTGGTCACATACCCCCACAATCCGACCGTGACATCGTAATTTCCAGCTACCACACCGTTTAGGGAGAAAGTTCCGGCAGCATCTGTGGTGGTGTTGAACGTGAAGTCAGGATCCGACATCATCACCATGGCACCGGCTATGGGCTGACCCGTCAGACTATCCAATACCGTTCCGCTAATACTAATGGTCGGCACGGGCGCTAATTGTACATCGAGCGTCGTCAGCACACCATTGGAAAGGGTGACACCTGAAATTGTCTTGGTCTGATAGCCGGGTTTGCTGATCTCGACATCGTATGTACCACCGGTTACCGTCCCGGTCCGGTAATCGCCGAGAATATCGGAAACAGCTGTGAGGGTGGTGGTCAGCAATCGGACACTTGCCGCTTGTAAAGGGAACCCGGTAATGCTGTCAGTGACCTTTCCTTCCAGGTAGCAGGCTCTTACATAGGTCGGAGTCAGGACAAACAACCCATTGTCGATGTCGGACGCGACGACCGTACCCGACGGCAGGAACGGATAAACGCCCCAGCAGCCATTGAATCCATTCCCACTTCCTTGTGCGTAGGTATCATAGTGTCCTACTTCGACCGGATTCGCCGGACGGGAAACGTCGGTAATGACTACCCCCTCCTTATACCAGGAAGTCACGGCAAAATCGTTCAGGATATGCGTATTATGAATAACGGCACCGCTGCCGGGAGCGGTCTGAAAGCGTGCCAGCTCCGTGATATTGCTCAAATCGGAAATATCGTAGCAGCCGAGAAAGGACCCAGAATTCTCGTCCGTGGTAAACAAGGTCTTGTGATCGACCGAAAGCCAGGTATTGTGTGTGAATTCCGTCGGGGTAACCTGAGTAGCCAGGAGCACCGGGTTCGCCTTGTCGGTTACATCCACGACGGTGAAGAAGCCGGCGTAGATGTGTGACTGATACAAGGTGTCATTATCGGCATAGCCATCGTGTACATAGGCATCGCTGCCGCCACCGGGGTAAACATATTCCCCTGCGTAGGTCGGGTTGGCGGGATCGGACAAGTCGAAAAACAGGGTGTTTCCACTTCCGATATTGCTGCCGTAGAGATACAGGAATCCCTTGGTCGTATCGACGTGCAGGGCGTGGATCGTTTCCAATTGGTTGGCGATCGCCCCATCCCCGTTGTAGTCGTAATAATTGACGTTTGCGGGAAGCTGAGAAAGGTCGACGATGGTCAAGCCTCCGCCACCTTCCGTTGTTACATAAGCGAAATCGTGGTAAGTCTTGACCTCACGCCAAATGGAATTGGCGCCGGGAACAGTAAAACGAATAGCCGGATTGTCGGGATCGGTAACGTCGACGATCGAAAGGCCGAAATCTGTTCCGACCAGGGCATATTCGTTTCCATCATGGTCTACATAACCTCCGATGTTGGCCAATGCGGAGGAGCCGTAAGACAGATTCGCACGTAATTGGAGGTTTTGAGCGGAGAGGCTGGAAACTGACAGCAGCAGGATGCAGCCAAGGAAGGCGATGAGCTTTTTCATGGGTGGGGCTGCAAGGACAGCAGATTTTCAGGTAAATACAATGAAGTCCATGTCTTTTTAGCGTCAAATTTGTCCATGCAAGTCCTGCGGGATCGGAGATTGAAACCAACAAATCTGCCGCTGGAACGATGTATGGAGGCTACTGAAATAAGCTTTATATATCTGAATATCAATAATATATATAGCAAATGGTGAACTGTTTCTAATGCATGTGATCAGCTCCGCACCTACTTCTTCCACACTGACGTGTTGATGAAAAGCCTTAAAATTCTTTGAATTCGAGCAATTATGGTTACATTTGTAGAGAAGGCCTTCATCGGAAGGCCTCGACAAAAAGGAGAACATCGTGGATCTGTTTGAAAAAATTAAGAAGAATCGCGGTCCGATCGGTCAGCACGCGAAAGACTCGCATGGCTACTTCACCTTTCCAAAACTGGAAGGTGAAATCGGTTCGAAAATGGTATTCCGTGGAAAAGAGCGCCTTGTTTGGAGTTTGAATAATTATCTCGGCTTAGCCAACCATCCCGACGTTCGCAAGGCCGATGCAGCTGCCGCTGCAGAATACGGTTTTGCGTCGCCCATGGGTGCACGCATGATGTCGGGTAACACCAACTACCACGAACAGTTGGAGAACGAGCTTTCCGCCTTCATGCACAAGGAGGACACCATTCTGCTGAATTTCGGATACCAGGGAATGGTTTCCGCGATTGATTGCCTGGTTGACCGCCATGACGTAATCGTTTACGACAGCGAAAGCCATGCATGCATTATTGACGGTGTGCGTCTACACATGGGCAAACGCTTTGTTTTCCCGCATAATGATATTGCCAACTGCGAAAAACAACTCGAACGGGCGACCCGGATCGTTGAAGAGACCGGTGGTTCCATTCTCGTCATTACCGAAGGTGTATTCGGCATGCGCGGTGATCAGGGTAAATTGAAAGAAATCGTCGCCCTGAAGAAGAAATACAACTTCCGCCTGTTTGTGGATGACGCGCATGGATTCGGCACGATGGGTAAGACCGGTGCCGGTACGGGTGAAGAGCAAGGTGTTCAGGATGAGATCGATGTTTACTTCGGCACGTTTGCCAAGAGTATGGCCATGATCGGCGGGTTCATTTCATCCAAGGAAGATGTGGTGGAATACCTGCGCTACAATATGCGATCGCAGATTTTCGCCAAATCCATGCCTGCAGCCCTGGTAAAAGGCGCCTTAAAACGCCTGGAACTGCTCCGATCGAATCCCTCGCTGAAAAATGACCTGTGGAAGATCGTAAACGCACTTCAATCGGGTCTGAAAGAAGCAGGATTTGAGATCGGAAATACCGAAAGTCCGGTTACGCCTGTCTATATGAGCGGCTCGATTCCGGAAGCCACCAACATGATCTACGACCTGCGTGAGAATTCCGACATCTTCTGCTCGATGGTCGTCTATCCGGTCGTCCCGAAAGGCGTGATCATTCTCCGACTGATCCCAACGGCGGTACATACACTCGAGGATGTGAAATACACGATCGAAGCGTTCCGCAAAGCGTATGTCAAATTGAAAGCCGGCGAGTATATGTCGGATAAGATCGCCGCATTCTAATATTCACTACTTCCCTTCCACCTCCATTCTTAACCCCTAAACGATCATCAACATGAAAGAGTACGAAAAAATCAAGCAACTGGTCGCCGCAATTGAAGAGGATGTGATCAAGTTTTCCGAAAAGGGCAACGCGGCAGCCGGAACGCGTGTTCGCAAAGGCTTGCAGGACATCAAGCGTGCTTGCCAGGATATGCGTGACGCTATTCAGGATATTAAAAAGGGAGATACGCCGCAAGGCTGATCATTTTCCCGGACGGTACATCATCCTGAGATTCCTTCCTTGGGGAAGGAATCTCTTTTTTATTTCCGCGCAAAGGATGCAGTTTTTTGAAGGATGCTTGGGCGGAATCAATTCTATTCGGATATTTGCAGCCCCAAATCCGGCGAGGTAGCTCAGGTGGTTAGAGCGCAGGATTCATAACCCTGAGGTGGAGGGTTCGATTCCCTCCCTCGCTACACCAACATCCCGTTCAACCGAACGGGATTTTATTTTTTGTGGAGGGTTCTCCGCCTTTTTCATGCCGCTTTTTTCCGGATTCAAGGAAGGTTCGGCGGACATGGATTCCCTCCCTCGCTACACCAACATCCCGTTCAACCGAACGGGATTTTATTTTTTGTGGAGGGTTCTCCGCCTTTTTCGTGTCGCTTTTTTCCGGATTCAAGGAAGATTCGGCGGACATGGATTCCCTCTTGGAGGTTCTCCGCCTTTTTCGTGTCGCTTTTTTCCGGATTCAAGGAAGGTTCGGCGGACAGGGATTCCCTCCCTCGCTACACCAACATCCCGTTCAACCGAACGGGATTTTATTTTTTGTGGAGGGTTCTCCGCCTTTTTCGTGTCGCTTTTTTCCGGATTCAAGGAAGATTCGGCGGACATGGATTCCCTCCCTCGCTACACCAACATCCCGTAAAAGGAACGGGATGTTTTTTGTGGAGGGTTCGCCCCCTTTCAATCAATGACCGTATAGCAACCGCAGTTCAATGCGTGCATTCATCAAACCCGGCCGGATCCCTTATGAACGTCCTTCTTCGTTAAGCAGGCTGGTATAGTGCTTCAGGCTTCGCAGTAACAAGGTCATTGCAATGGTGACATAGAGCACCACCAAAAAGTGATCACCGATCGAGAAGGTTCCCCAGCGGAACCAGCCGATCATCACTTCCACGAAGACGAATCCGATCACCGTGGCGAGCACCCCGGAATACTCGCGGCGCAGGACCGAACGAACGGAAAACGGGATGACACTTGGAACAAATCCCGAAAGTCGGGGAACGAAAGCCGGAAGTTTGCTGGCCCATTTCAGGTAAGCATCGCCAAACTTTCGTTCCAGAAAACGTTCTTCGGCGAACATGATTCGCTCGTAATAGAGCCAATACAGCAAACTAACGATGATGACAAACCAGATGTTCTTGGTAAATATCACAATGCCGATCCACATCAGGTAGTTGCCGAGGTAAAGCGGGTGACGCACGAGCGAGTAAATGCCGGTACTGTTCAGGCTTTCGGCTACTTGTCCGGCGGTATTTCTGCCGGAAGTTCCGCGCGGCGTGGTTCCGATGGTGTACGCGCGTACCAGGAATCCCAACAGACTGCAACCGGCAGCCAGCCAGTTCATCCAATGACTGAATGCCGGCGAGAGCTGTTCGTAGTCCGTAAACGCGATTGCCGGAATGGCCAGCAGAAACAAGACGACGGGCAATTGTCCCCTTCTGCGAAAGAGCCAGTTTCCATCCGATTCAAGCGAGTTGATGAGCGCCATATGGGCACGAAAATAGAATAAAGATCGGCTTTGAACGTTTTCATGATGCGAATCAGGTCGTTCGAACCGTATTTTTAGGTATCTTGCGCCCTCTCAAATCTGGCCCTATGGCCCCTGAACGTAGTCTAGTGATGTCGGAAATCAAGTCCCAGAAGAAGCAGAAATATACCCTCGAATTCGAGATCAAGTCTTCACCGAAGATCCTTTTCAATTACCTGAGTACCGCCAGCGGTCTTGAGGAATGGTTCGCCGACAAAGTGAATATCCGGGAAGGCGATTACATGTTTCAATGGGACGGTACGGAACAGCGTGCCCGCATCGTAGCGCGTAAAGAAAATCAGATGATCCGGTACAAGTGGATCACCGAGGATAAATCAAAGGACGAGACCTTTTTTCAGTTTGAGATCCAACAGGACGAGATCACCGGTGATGTAGCCTTGATCGTGACCGATTTCGCATCGGATGATGAAAAGGCGGGCAACATGATGCTGTGGGATTCTCAAATCCACGCCCTCATGCACCACATCGGTTCATGACAAGCATTGCCTGAAGAGGCGAAAAGTATCCTGTCCGAATTCCACCACTTCTCCGGTTCGCGCAAGCGGCAGTTGTCTGCTTAACTTGACAAACGATCCTTCAAGGCACCGATGTTCGAATTCATCGGGTCGGATTTCCACCAATTTCCGGTAGTTGTCCTTTTCGAAATGGTACTCCCAGGGTGTATCGTTGGTACACCACCAAACCTCCGCTTTCAGTAAACGATCCCGTGCGGTGATCAGCTTCTCCCGAAAGGGTTGCAGGCCCTCTCCCTGCAGGTGCAGCGTAAAACTCCATTCATTTCCCCAGCGACAAAGCGAACGCATCGCGAAGACTCCCTTCGCATCGAACCGCCTCGGGTAGTCCAGCAGGTGATACGGGAACTGCCGGTAGTTTTCCCCGCGAAAGATCTTGCCCCTGCTGGTATCGACACCTTCAACCGGTAGCGGCCAGCTCTTCAGTTCGTCCGACAAGGCATCTTTGAGGCGCGACAAGAGCTGATCCAATTCCTGAGCGATGCGAAACCGGGCCGGGAAGAACCGGGTATCGCAGAGTACGTGCAGGTCATCCTGGCTTAAGGTCATTTTCTTAACTTGCGCGGGCTTTTCAGCTTCAAAGATACGTGAAGAAGCTTACACTGCTGGTTCTCCGCTCCTTTGCCGGTCCGCTGGTCCTGACTTTCCTGATCGCGTTGTTCGTCCTGGAGATGCAGTTCCTGTGGAAGTACATCGACGACCTGGTCGGAAAAGGACTCGATACCTGGATCATCGTCCAGTTGATGGTATACGTGTCGGTTACCCTGGTACCGCTTGCGCTTCCACTGGCCATTTTGCTTTCGTCCATCATGACCTTCGGCAACCTGGCTGAACAATATGAACTAACCGCTTGTAAGGCCGCCGGCGTATCGCTCCAGCGTGTGATGCGACCGCTCATCGTGACCGCCGTTCTGATCTGTTGCGGAGCCTTTCTCTTCTCCAATTATGTCCTGCCGATAGCGAACCTGAAGATGAACGCGCTGCTGTATGACGTGCGTGAACAGAAGCCGGCATTGCTCATCAAAGAAGGCATCTTCTACAACGGGATCGACGGATACTCCATCAAAGTGGGCCGGAAGGATCCTGACGGCCAAACGTTGCACAACATGATGATCTATGACCATTCGTATAACCGGGGAAATACGAAGCTGGTCATAGCCGAACGGGGTACCATGAAGCTTTCGGAAGATGAGCGCTACCTCCTACTCACCCTGTACAAGGGCGCCAGCTACGAAGAGCGGGAAGATCCCAAGCATCCGAAGGCCCGGCCACTCATGCGTACGGAATTCGATGAAGAAAGAATCCGCTTTGACCTGAGTTCATTCAAACTCACCCGTACCAACGAGCAGTTGTTCAAGGACAATTACCAGATGCTCAATCTGAAGCAGTTGACCCGATCCGCCGACTCCATTTCAAAAAGTATTACCACGAAGGAAAAACAGTTTTCGAACCATATCGCCCCCATCATCAGTGCCGATTTCGCCCAGTTGGGGCGCAGTGCGCAACCCATACGTCCCGCGAAAGACCTGCTGAGAAGTCTTCCGGAAGAAAAGCGGGCCGCTATCGCCTCATCAGCGCTTTTTGGCGCCAGGAATGTGAAGAGCATGGCAGATGATTCGAAACAGGATCTTCAGATCAAGAACAAGTCGTTGCGTAAACACCGTATCGAGTGGCATCGGAAGTTCACCCTTTCTTTCGCTTGTCTGATCCTGTTCTTCATTGGCGCACCGTTGGGTGCCATCATCCGGAAAGGCGGACTGGGCATGCCGGTTGTAGTTTCCATTTTGTTCTTTGTCACGTATCACGTCATCTCGATTTCCGGGGAGAAATTCGCACGTGAAGGTGTCATTCCTCCCTGGCGGGGCATGTGGACATCCTCGCTGGTCCTGTTGCCGATCGGTATTTTCCTCACCTACAAAGCGACGACCGATTCCGCACTCTTTGACAAGGAGGCGTATATCCGGTTTTTCAAAAGGTTCGTTCCGCATAAAAAATCCGGTGTTTCGTGAAGATCCTGCAAATCTGCCACCGGGTCCCTTATCCGCCACTCGACGGAGGAAATATCGCCATGCAAAACATGGCCGAAGGACTGGCCGGTGCCGGCGCGGAAGTACATCAATTCGCGTTGAACACCAACAAGCACTATGTCGCTCCGGAGTCCCTGCCTGAGCGGTTCCGCAGCATCTTCCATTTCCAATCTTCTCCGATCCGGACCAATGTCACTGTTGCCGGAGCCGTCACCAATTTTTTCAGGCGGAATGAGTCCTACAACCTTGTTCGTTTTTTCGACAAGCAGGCAGCTCAAAAAATCGCGACGATTCTGAAAGAAGGCGCGTTCGATATCGTGCAGCTTGAAACACTTTTTGCTGCGCCCTACCTTCCGGTGATCCGCGAAAACAGTCAGGCACGTATCGTCCTGCGCGCGCACAACGTGGAGCACATCATCTGGAAACGGCTCCGGGATGCCGAGCATCGGAATCCGCTGAAGCGCTGGTATCTCGGCTTCCTTTCCCGCAGGTTGAAGCGTGAGGAACTGAGAATTTTCCGGGAAGTGGATGCCATCGTTCCGATCACCGATGTGGATGAAGGGATGATCCGACAGGTGGTACCGCACAAGCAACTCCTGACCGTGCCCCTGGGCGTCGATCTGAATGAATACCCGGTGCAGGATACTACCGGTGAACCGCTACGGTTGTTTCACCTGGGAAGCATGGACTGGCTTCCGAACCTCGAAGCGGTCAATTGGTTCCTGGGGAATTGCTGGCCACGCATTCATCAACAATTTCCGCAACTGGAACTATTTCTTGCCGGTCGCGGTTTTCCGGAATCCCTGCTCCTGAATGCTCCTGCCGGTGTTCAATGCTCCGGGACGGTAGAAGATGCACAAGGCTACATGCGCGATAAGCAGATCATGGTTGTTCCACTGTTATCAGGTTCCGGCATGCGTGTCAAGATCATTCAGGGGATGGCGCTGGGAAAAACGATTATCTCCACATCCATCGGTGCAGAAGGAATCGGCGTAAAAGACGGGGAACATCTGCTGATTGCCGATACGCCTTCGATGTTCCTGGAAAAGATCCGCTATTGCCTGGAACATCCGGAAAAATGCAGATCCATCGGAAAGGCGGCACGTCGCCTTGTGGAAGAGCGCTATAGTTGCGCTTCACTCGGAAAGCGGCTGATTGAATTCTATCAGGGATTGGCCTGATCCGTCAGGAATCGATCCGGATCGTATGCCCCATTTTGTCCCGCTTCGTCTGCAGATAAAGCCGATTGTGCTCGTTTGATTCGATCTGCAAGGGAACGACTTCTACGATTTCCAATCCGTAGCCGATCAGGCCGGCACGCTTTTTCGGATTATTCGTCATGAGTCGCATCTTGGTGACACCCAGGTCGCGAAGAATCTGCGCACCGACTCCATAGTCGCGCTCGTCGCTGTTAAAACCCAACTCCAGGTTCGCTTCGACCGTGTCACGGCCCTGCTCCTGCAATTTGTAGGCTTTGAGTTTGTTGAGGAGACCGATCCCACGACCTTCCTGGTTCATGTAGACGATCACCCCTTTGCCGTCCGCCTCGATCAGTTCCATCGCTTTGTGCAACTGCGGACCGCAATCACAGCGGCAAGACCCGAAAATGTCGCCGGTCATACAACTCGAATGAACACGCACGAGTACGGGCTCGTCCTTCGACCAGCTTCCTTTCCGCAGGGCCAGGTGCTCCTGTCCGTTGTTCAACTGACCGTAGGCGATAAGTTCAAAGTCACCGAATACCGTTGGGAGTTGAACATCCACCTGTCGCTCGATGAGCGTCTCGTGCCGCAGCCGGTACGCGATCAGATCTTCGATGGATACGATCGGCAATTCGAACTTTTCGGCTATCAGAAAGAGGTCGGGTAAGCGAGCCATCGACCCGTCTGCATTCATGATTTCCACGAGTACACCTGCGGGATAGCAGCCAGCCAATCTGGCGAGATCGATGGTTGCTTCGGTATGTCCGGTTCGGCGTAAAACTCCACCATTCTTGGCACGCAGCGGGAAGATATGCCCGGGTCGCCCAAGGTCTTCCGGCCGGGTGGCCGGATCAATCAGTGCTTTGATCGTCTGAGCCCTGTCCGATGCCGAGATGCCGGTTGTAACCCCTTTTCCCAACAAATCGACTGAAACCGTGAACTGGGTTTCGTGTGAGGCCGTATTCTGCATGACCATCAGCGGAAGGTCAAGTTCATGGCATCGGTCTTCGGTCAACGCGGTACAGATCAAACCCCGGCCATGAGTGGCCATGAAATTGATGATATCGGGCGTGATGTGTTCTGCCGCAACAATGAAGTCCCCTTCATTTTCACGGTTTGCATCGTCCACGACGATGACCACTTTGCCCGCGCGCAGGGCATCCAACGCGGTTTCGATCGTATCTAATTGCATTCGTTTCATTTCGAGCTGACAAAGGTACGAATCAACCGTGGGCATATTGTGCTTTCAGGAGAGCATAGTATCGGGATTTCGGCGAATAAAACCCCCAAAAAACCACATTTCCGGTTCGGTCTTACTTGCCTCAAGCCTGCCCCAGGGCCGATTCTTATTCAAAAGGGAACAACCTTGCATCGCAATAGTTCAATTCCAGCCTGCTGCTTACCGATGTAAGTGTACCGGGAATTCCAACATCCGGCACGGAAATCCGGGGTTACCTTGCTTCCATCACTTCATCATCTGAAGCGACAACAATTAACGCAACCCCGTAAGGTTGCCCACAAAAGCCGCACAGGCCCCGTAAGGCCGGCGGCTTTTGTTCATTTATGATCGCATCGGGGTACGGAGTCGATTTAGCATGATTCGTTCATGCGCACCGCTCATACCCGGCCCGCAATCCGAACCTTCACAACGGCAACATGCAAAGGGTCGCTTATTCCTTGGGGACTTGTTTGTTTTCCAGGCTTCTTTTAAGTCGTAAGCGGGTTAGCAGGTCGTTCATGTCGTTGAACTCTTGTCTGAAAAAAACACCGAATCCCTGCGTGTAGGGTGCTGAGTAATTGAGAATGTTATCGAGATTATTCCGGTTGAATCCTTTGAGACGGAAACGACCGTCCTGCGTCAATTTATACTCCGCATAAAAGTCGCCTACCAGGTTGCTGTTGTTCCCGGTGGTAGTCGCAGCCTGATTACCCGTATAGCCTACGTTTCCCTCCACCAACAGCCGATCATTGAAGAGCGATTTTGAGAACATGAGCTGGATCTCCTCGTTACTATACGTATCCTTGGCGCGATAATTAAAACCGATGCTGACGTTCTTACTGAGTTGCGATAGCCAGTTGCTGACCTGATTGCTCAACAATTCACTGGCACTTGCGCCGGCTCCTGCTCCTGCATCCAGGCGCGCCACTCCCTGCGAGCCCCCGCTTTGCGGCACGAACTGATTCAGGACCATCAGACCGAACATTTGTCGGCTTACCTCCTGCTCTGAATTCAGAAATGTCTTCACCAGGCTTTGAGCGGTAGCATCCAATCCTCGGGGTTCGATCTCGTAATCGATCGTCGGGTTCATGAGACGATTGGTCATTCGCAGTTTGCAATCGACCGGTATCCTTCGTTTGTAGGTGGAGTCCTGGAGGAGGTTGTAGAGCGAGGAAGTGTAAACGGTATAAACAGCCGTCAGGTCGACGTTCGCTTCATACGGGTCGCCGGACCAGGTGATCCTGCCGCCACGATCGATGTTGAATCGCTTGTTGATCAGGTTCTGCAGGGTGAACAAGTACGTGCCCTTTTCGATCGTATAGGTCCCGTACATATTGAAATCGCCAACGGTATTGATATCCAATCGAAGATTCCCATTACCGTTTCCGGAGATCACGTCACCGATCTTTTGGTCGAAGATGATGTTTATCTCCGCATCCGGATTCATCTCGAGATTCATGTTCAACCGGATCCCCGACAAATCGATGGTGTTTGAATTTTCGGAGAAGTCGTCCCGTTTCTTTGGGTCGATGAAGGTGATAAAGTTGCTTTGCGTTACCTCCGTGCTGCTCGTCAGCGGGATGTTGAGGATGGTTCCTTTCGTCGGGGAAAGGGTGATGTCCATGTTCAGGTATTCGAGCGGGCCGGTGATCTTGACCAGGCCAGTGGCGTTGGCACGCCCATAGTAAAGTTCATTCTGACTCGGATCCGTGTTCAGCGCCTGGAAATTCCTTGGCCGTAACTGGATATCAAATCTGAAATTCCTGAAATAGTCATGCAGTATCTTGCCCTTGACAGCGGCTTCGTTGTTATTCACATCTACCAGGGTCATATGGTCGAGGTTGAACGCGTTCTCTTCGACTTTCACCTTGCTGGTAAAATTATATCGGGTATTGAGATAATTCACGACACATCCTGCTCGCTTGAAATCCAGTTCTCCCTCGAAGACAGGCCTTTTGAGCGTTCCGTGAAGGTTCAGCTCCGCGGACAATTTTCCGTTCACATCCGAAACCACATCATCCACATAACGTTCGATCGTTCGCAAGTAGAAATTTTCCAGTTTGATCCGGAAATCCAGATTGTCGGATTCCCGCGCGAGATAATAGTTGCCGCGGATATCCGCTACTTTGGCAGTACCCCGCTGGATACCGATGCTGGCCACGACGACCTTTTGTTCACTATTCAAACGGGTGACGACTGTCGCATTTCCCAATGAATCTCCGTTGACTGTCAGATCCGCGATCGTGAGGTCGGTTTCCAATTGCGGATGACGCAGAAGGTCGACACCGATCACATCGCCATTCACCCGACCACCCAAAGCCGTTCCGCCCAAGACCGGATCCAGGTGATGGAGGTTGAAATTCTCCATACGCACGACAAGCTGGTGCAGGGAATCCTTCACGATAGCCCCTTCTATTCGCAGCGCTTCAAGTCCATTGGATACGTCCAAGGCGTGGAAGACAATGGCCGAAGAATCAAAGGCCACCTGATTTCCTTCATTCAACACCCAGTGCCGGCCTTCCAGGAAGAGCGATGAGGAGTCGATCTCCAGACTAAACTTTCGGGAGGAGGTGAAATCCAGATCCCCGGCAAGCATCATCCGGTTGGGAAAACTGTCTTGTTGGGATACGTTGAGGAGGTACTCGATCCTGTTATCATGGGCCGAGGCATGGAGATCAACTAAGGGAACGACCCGTCGGTCGGCTCCGAGAAAGAGCGAGTCGGCAGAAACATCCAGCCGCAGGTTGGCGACATCCGAGCTCATGACGGTTTGCAATCCATGAATGCCGACAGCCCCATAGGTAAGATCCGGCGAGCTCAGCTTGAGCAGTACCGTTTTATCCATGGTATTCATTTTCCCGCTCAAGCGTGTATTGGGATCAATCGTCCAGGAAGGTAAAAACGTCTCCGTCAGGAATGAGGTGTTTTTGACCCTGATTGTAAATGTAAAATCCTGAATACCCGGGTCGGTCTTCATCGGCAGAATGACCGATGGCAGGTAGCGCGGCAACCATTGCTTGGCGGCATCGCCCAATTGCGCCAATTGGAATCTACCGGACATACGCGCGTCCAGGAAGTCCGATTCCAGAAACAAATCCCGCTCTTCCTGGTCGAGCCAGGTCGAATTCAGAAAAATACGGTTAACCCGATACAATTTCTGGTCTACCTGAAAGTTGGTGTTATCGATCCGCACTTCACCGGTCAGATTGTCAAGGTTGTTACCGGTCAACCTGCTGTTGATCGTCGTGGAGATATAATTGTCGCCGGAGATATTCACCAGATTCAACGGATCAAGGTGAGCCCGCTTGATGGCAGCCGTAAAATCAAAGATGGGAAGCTTGCCCTGGAAATTGATCTTTCCTTCAAAATCCAGATCCAGATTGGGGTCCTGCACATTGACTTTACCATTGAAGAGTTTCTTGGCGATCTCACCATTCACTTTGATGTTGGAATACGCATAGTTCTTGAAACCCAGGGATTGGATGTTCCCGATCAAACGTGCATCGACCGTTTCGAATCGTAATCCCTTGCCGTCAATATCAGCAGCAAGGGTGACCTGCCCCATATCACCGATACGCGCGATCTTGCCGATATCGAAGTGATTGCTGGACACATGCCCTTTATAGACATAGTCCTTGATACGGGAGTCGTATTTCAAGTTGATATCCGCGCTCAGGTAACCGACGTCCGAGTTCAAATTCCCGTAGGCGACGAAGTCACTGAAGAATCCCGTGAACTTCCCTTTGAAATCAACCAGCCCCAGGTCTTCCAGGTTCTCCGGAACATCTATGGTCTGTTTGGTTTCGAAGGGTGGAATCGGAATCCATTCAATATCGCGAGCGCTTGTGCGAATCTGCTCGGCCAATACGTCGATGTAGGTTTCGTCGATTTCCGGCAGACCGGTCATGGAGATATTCCCTTTGAAGACCGATTCCTTGCCCCAGCCAAGACGGACGTTCCGGCCACGAAATTTGCTGACGGTCCCGCGGAAGTTCCCTTCCAGGGCCACTGCCTTATCGAGACCTTTCAGGTCGGTCGCGAAGTAGGCGATGTCGGTGAAAGAAACAGTGGAGGAAGTGAAATCGCCTCTCCATCGGACTTTTTCCAGGAACTCATCAAAGTCCGGGAAACTGTCGAATTGGAAAGTCAGATCCGCCCGGATGGAAGTCTGAGGTGTAACGATCTTCAGGCCCTTGCAACGCAATTCATCGGGCCCGACTTTGGCATCGGCGCTGAGTTCCTGCAGTGTGAATCCGCTGTGGTCGTGAAATCGCAACTTCTCGATCCTTGCGAAAACTGAATCTCCAACGAAATGGATGTCGTACAGATCTCCGTGAATACTGTCGATGTCGAGGTTGGAGAAATCCACTCCCTCGGGCTCCAGGGAATCCGATTCGACCCGGTGCCGGAAGTGCAGGTTGTCTAACTTCAACTGGTCGACCGAAAGTTTCCAGGGCTTTGAAGCAGTGGTATCATTCGATGAAAAATAGTCGAGCAAAAAGTACAGGTTATCATGTTCCTCACCCCGGTATTCCATCAGGTTGAAGTCGGTCCGGCTAAGCCGTAAAGTGCCGATTGACAACCGGCGGGCGGCGGTTGAAAGGTCTTTTATTCCTACACTGATCTCCTCGCTATAGAGGAGTGTATCGTGATGCAGATCTTCCACGTAAACGCCCTTCAAATTGACCGAAGTAACCAACCGGATGGAAACACGGTCAATGGATACGGTAGTGCCCAGTTCGCCCGAAAGCCAGGCGGCGGCACGGCGGGCAAGCCAGGATTGAAAACCATCGAATTGAAACGCACCGAAAAGCAGTCCGATCAGCAGAATAAGACTGCCGAAGATCCAAAGCGCTATGCGACCTGCTTTTTTGATATTTTTGAAATGCTAAACGGTCGTGCCGTGATGCAATTTTAATACCGTGTCGACACCTTCCCAACCCCAGTTCATACTAGGCATAGAATCGTCGTGTGACGAGACAAGTGCCGCGGTTATTCAGGGAAGAACCGTTCTGTCCAATGTGATCGCTAACCAGTTGCTGATTCACCGGAAGTACGGTGGCGTCGTTCCGGAACTGGCATCGCGGGCACATCAACAAAAGATTGTTCCGGTGGTCGAAGAGGCCCTGACCCTCGCAAATATAACTAAAAATCAACTTTCTGGGGTGGCATTTACCCGAGGTCCGGGTTTGATGGGGGCCTTATTGGTTGGAGTATCCTTTGCCAAATCTTTTGCCCTTGCTCTGGATATTCCGCTCCTGGAAGTTAATCATATGCAGGGACACGTCCTTGCGCACTTTCTGAAGAAGCCCGGAGAGCATAAGGCGGTTCCCTCCTTTCCGTTTCTCTGTCTGACAGTATCCGGCGGACATACCCAGATTGTCCGGGTGGATGATCCCCTGGAGATGCGCGTCATCGGAGAAACGCAAGACGATGCCGCCGGTGAAGCATTCGATAAGGCAGCCAAGTTGCTCGGATTGCCATATCCTGGAGGACCTCTGATCGACCAGCATGCTGCGAAGGGAGACCCGGACAGCTTCAAGTTTCCGCATCCCAGGATTCCCGGACTTGACTACAGTTTTTCCGGATTAAAGACCGCCTTTCTTTACTTCCTACGTGACCAGGAGAAGCACCACCCATCATTCAAACAGGAACGGTTGGACGATATCTGTGCCTCCCTGCAACAATCGATTGTTACGATACTGCTGGAAAAGCTGGTGTTGGCCAGCCGGGAAACCGGTATACGGGGTATTGCAATTGCCGGCGGCGTAAGTGCCAATTCTGGACTTAGGAAAGCACTCCAGTTCACGGGTGAACGCGAAGGTTGGCAGGTTTTCATACCGCCATTCGAATATTGTACTGACAATGCCGCGATGATCGCTTGTGGAGGCTCGTTTCTCTTCGAAGCAGGTCGTTTTACCGGACTTGAAACCGCTCCCCTTGCCCGAATGCCTTTCTGATCGTATGAACCAACCCTCCTCCCGCAGCTCATCGCTACCGATTTGGACTACCCTGGTATTCGCCGGCTGGTTGTTGTCCTTCTTGTTCTCCTGTCAACAACCGCGACAGGAAAGCGAGCAAACCGAAGCGGCAACGAACGATACCACTGCGCTGATGAACAATTTCCTAACGGGCTTGTGGAGCGTCGATTCGCAGAATTTCCTGAACAACGAAGGGTTCTATCTGCAGCCAGATGGTCGGTTATCGTTAGTCGCCAGTGAAGCGCAAGGCGAATGGAGACTGATGGGTCGTGATACACTCTATCTGAAAGTCCATAATTGGTCACCGGATCCACTGGAGTATTTTTTCATCCTGGATTCGCTTGATCCGCAATTCATGATCCTGCGCGACACTATCGGGCAGACGGTGTATCGCAAAGTCCCGTATGGGACCAATGCGGAAGGCATCGTACTGAACGGCTTCATGGGCACACTCGATCGTCAGTTAAATGCGAAGGAATATCGCTTTGATCTTCCGTCTGCCAAGCGCATCAAGCTGGAGCTTAAATCAGCCTTCGCCGGTATCAGCTTTCGCGTTTTCGACGGGGAGCATGAACTGACCGCGGCACCCGTAAAAAGCTGGGACGCGATCCTGATCCGCAGCGGTCAGTACAGGGCGGTGGTGGCGATCGATGATCCCCGGCGGTTGTCCGAAGACCGAATCGAATTCGATCTGAAAGTTTTTGGTTATTAGCGACCGGCCATAAAAAAGCCCGCTCTTTCCAGAGCAGGCTATCCAACTGAAACCGTATGCTTTTACGCTTATTGTGACGGCAACAGTACCTTATCGATCACGTGTACGATCCCGTTTGATGCCGGAACGGATGCCAGCACATTCGCGCCGTCGATGGTCATTTTGCCATCAGCCCCTACGGTTACTTTACACGATCCACCTGCAAACATGCTTACCTGTTGGCCATCCCGGAACATTTCCTGTTTCATGTTTCCAACGATGACATGATGGTAAAGTATGTCCGTCAATTTCCCTTTATTCTCAGGTTTTAGGAGACCTTCCACCGTGCCGGCCGGCAAGGCTGCAAATGCATCATTGGTAGGTGCAAATACCGTGAACGGGCCGTTGTTCGAGAGCGCGTCGACCAGTTCAGCGGCCTTTACCGCTTCGACCAATGTGGTATGGTCCTTTGACCCTACCGCCACTTTCACGACGTTAGGCTGTGAGACATCATCTTCTACTGTGGATTGGCCACCTTCCACGGGTGTGGACTCGGTTGACTGATTGGCGTTAGTTGCTCCTTCTTCCTGAGCGCCGGACTGGCATCCCGGTAGTGCCAAAACCAGGCTTAAGGAAAGGAGGCTCATCGGGATCAAATGTGTCAGTTTTTTCATGGGTGCGGGTTTGATTAACTTGCCAGTGAAATTACAACCGTCGTAAGCAGCGGGTGACTGATTGCCCTCAGGGCACGTACTGCTCTTTATCATTCCCTCGCCTACGAAAACACACCATTCCGATGATCCGCCTACGAACATTCGATCTGGGAGACGCCGATGCGATCGCCAGTCTGGCCAACAACCGGAAGATCGCCGATAACATGCGCGACATGTTTCCCCACCCGTATCACCGGGAAGATGCGGTTCGGTTCATTCAGCGCGTCAATCAGCAGTCGCCTTCTACCGTCTTCGCCATCGAGCTGGACGGTAAGCCGATCGGCTCGATCGGTTATTTTCCGGCATCCGACATCAACCGCATGAACGCAGAGGTCGGTTATTGGTTGGGTGAACCATTTTGGGGCAAGGGCATCATCACAGAAGCCATCGGCAAGCTGGTCGACCATGCCTTTACGCATTCGAATCTGAGTCGCCTCTTTGCCATTCCGTTTCCGCACAACCTGGCTTCCGCCAAAGCGCTGGCGCGAAACGGTTTCGAACTGGAGGCTAGGTTGAAGGGTACGCTCATCAAACATGACCGGGTGATGGATGAGCTGATCTATTCCATTCGTCGCGAGGAGTGGGCCAAACGATTTCCGGAAAAAGCAAAGGCCCGGACATGACCGGGCCTTTCGCTTTGAAGTAGCTACCGTGTTACCAGATGCTTGCACGAAGCGAATCCGGGCGCCACATCGGATCGCCTTGCTTGATGCCGAAGGCCTCGTAGAATTCAGGAACGTTGCTGAACGGGCCGTTTACCCGGAGGAAGTTCGGAGCATGAACATCGGTCATGACCTGATTAGCAAGACTTGCATCACGGGAATGTCCCAACCACCCTAAAGTGTAGCCCAGGAAATAACGCTGCATGGGCGTCAGGCCATCGATCTTCTCGCCTTTCTTGTATTGCTCCGTTTTCTTGAACGCTTCCAAACCGATCACTACGCCGCCAAGATCTGCGATATTTTCGCCGAGTGTAGCCTCACCATTCACATGCAGGCTGTCCAGGACGGTATAGTTGCTGAATTGATCGATGATGAGTTTCGCACGTTGGGTGAAGCGGGCGGAGTCTTCCGCTGTCCACCAGTTTTTCAGGTTGCCAGCCGCATCGAATTGCCGACCCTGGTCGTCGAATCCATGGGTCAATTCATGTCCGATGGTCGAAGCGGCGGCATAGCCATAAATGATCGCGTCATCGGCCAGGGAATCCGGTAAACCGGGAATTAGAAACTGTGCAGCAGGCAGGACGATCTCGTTGTTGCTGGGGTTGTAGTAAGCATTATACGTCTGCGGAGTCATCTCCCATTCGTTCCGGTCAACCGGTTTGTAGAGTTTCCCGACGATATATTGGTATTGCCAGATTCGGGCGTTTATGACATTTCCGAGATAAGAATCACGGGAGATGCGCATGGAACTGTAGTCTTTCCAGTTATCGGGGTAGCAGACTTTACTGGTTATACGTCCCAATTTTTCTTCAGCCTTCTTTTTAGTCGCATCCGACATCCAATCGAGCTGGCGGATTCTTGCACCATACGCATCCAGCATATTGTGAACGAGATCCTCGTACCGCTTTTTCATGCCGGCTGAAACGTATTGCTGTACGTAGAGCTGTCCCAAGGCGTCGCCGAGAAAGTTCTCCGTCTGATCAAGGATCCGTTTCCAGCGTGGACGTTGCTGCGGAACGCCAGTGAGCGCGGTTCCATAGAACGCGAAATTTTGCCGGTCAAACTCGCCGCCTAGTTCTGCCGCGAAGGAGTTGATCAGGTTCCAGCGCAGATAGGTTTTCCAGTCTTCCAGGGAAGCGGTCTTCAGGTTATTGGCCAGCGCCTTGAAAAACTCCGGTTGCCCGACGATGACCGTATCGATACCCTGAATGTTCAGGCTGTCGAGCATGGATTTCCAGTCGATACCCGGCGACATCGCATTGGCTTCAGCCAGCGACATCTTGTTGTAGTTCGCATAGGGATCACGAAGGTCTTCCAACTTACGGGATGCCCGGGCCAGATCGGTTTCAAGCTTCATGATTGTTTTCGCATGACGGTCAGCCAATGCCGGCTCCTCTCCCATCAGGCGAAACATCTTGCCTAAGTGATCAAGGTACGCCGCACGTATTTCTTTGGTCCGTGAGTCTGAATTGAAATAGTAGTCGCGGTCGGGTAAACCGATTCCACCCTGATAAAGGTGCAGGGAATACCGGGACGAATTCATCTCATCCTGGTAAATTGCCAACGCGAACATGGGCGACCCCGCGAATTGTTGGTGCCGGGCTACCAACCGAAGCACATCATCCTTTGTTCGGACCTGATCAATCAACCCCAATTCCTCCTGGAGCGGCTTTAGTCCGAGTTGATCGATTTTGACGGAATCCATTCCGGTCGCCCAGAAGTCACCGATCTTCTGTGTATTCGATCCGGGTTGTGCAGCCTGATCGTTCGCTGCCTGCTCACAAAGGCCACGAAGTTTTTCGAAGTTGTCGTCGCGCACCAGGTTGGCAATACCCCAACGACGCTCACTGGCGGGAATCGGATTGTTCTTTAGCCAATTGCCGGTGGCAAACTTGAAAAAGTCGTCGCCAGGCCGTACACTGGAATCCAACCATTGCACCAGGAAATCATCCTCGCGGATATTCGCAGTTTCGGTCGATCCAGCCTGTTTGCAGGCATAGTTGCCGGACAGCAGGAGAATCCCTGCAAGGCCGGATAAGAGTTTGGTGTAGAGCTTCATGGGTTTGTGGATACCCTGCAAAACTAGGGACTTTACCTACCGGAGGCCGGATTTAACGCACATTAACGTGTTTTACAAAATGATGATAAACTGACGATTCTACTTTTCCCTTGTACTATGTTCGCAGTTCCACACAACGTCAGCACGATGAACCTTCAGAAAATAGCCATAGCGGCAGGGATAATTTCAGGCATGATGACTACCGCTCGTGCACAACAGCATGTTCATAGCCAGGAACCGGCCGACACCACTACCCACTATTCCGCTGAAAAGCACCTGTCGAACATCCGTCAGCTAACCTTTGGCGGCGACAATGCGGAAGCCTATTTCAGTTTTGACAGCAAAAGCATTGTCTTCCAGGCAACCAACCCGGCCTGGAATGCAAGCTGTGACCAGATCTTTTCCTCGGCGATCGAACCGTTCAAACCAGCCCTGGTGAGTACTGGTTTGGGGAGAACCACCTGCTCCTACTTCCTGCCGGGCGACAGTCTTTTTCTCTATGCCAGCACGCACGGTGCTGGGAAGGAATGTCCGCCCAAGCCGGCACCCCGTGCGGACCACAAGTATGTATGGGCACTTTATCCGTCCTTTGATATTTACATGGCTGATCTGAAAGGACAGATCCGAAAACAACTGACCACCGAACCGGGATACGATGCCGAAGCAACCGTCAGTCCCAAGGGCGATAAGATTGTTTTTACCTCGACACGAAATGGAGACATCGACCTTTACGTCATGGATATTGACGGCGGGAATGTTCGGCAAATCACGCGTGAATTGGGATACGATGGCGGGGCGTTCTTCTCACCGGACGGCAGCAAGATCATCTTCCGGGCTTCCAGGCCTAAGACCGAGGAAGAAGTTTCCACCTACAAGCAGTTACTTCAGGAAAACCTCGTCATGCCGACGAATATGGAGTTGTATGTCTGCAATGCCGATGGTAGTGAATTGAAGCAACTGACCTCGCTGGGCGGAGCGAATTGGGCGCCTTTCTTTTCGCCGGACGGGAAGCGCGTCATCTTTTCGAGCAATCACGTTCGGAAAGGGTACAGTTTTAACCTGTGGATGATCCAACTGGACGGTACCGGATTGGAACAGATCACCTTCGATCCTCATTTCGACGCGTTCCCCATGTTTTCTCCTGACGGGAAGCGACTGATCTTTTCATCCAATCGTAACAATGGAGGGACACACGACACGAACCTCTTCATTGCGGATTGGGTAGAGTAACACCTGAACAGGATATCGTATCTTTTCGCGGAAATCCAATTCCGTGTCGAAAAACACAGCGCCCCTTTTCTACAGGATCAGTAGCGGATTCCGGTTATTCGTCCGGTCACAGCAATTTTCCGGATTCCTGCTGATCGGTTGTACTCTTCTTTCAGTCCTGCTGGCCAATTCCGAGGTCGGTGAAGCGTACCTTCATCTGTTCCATGCTGAATTACCCTTATCGATACCGGGCATACACCACACCGTCAGTGTCGAATGGCTGATCAATGACGGACTGATGGCCGTGTTTTTCTTATTGGTCGGGTTGGAGATAAAGCGGGAATTGTTGGTGGGAGAACTCTCGAGCTTTCAAAAGGCCTCCCTGCCGGTGATGGCAGCCATTGGCGGCATGATCGCTCCTGCCTTGTTTTATACTGCTTTTAACGCCGGAACCCCGAGTGTTTCGGGATGGGGCATTCCCATGGCGACCGACATCGCCTTCGCACTGGGAGTCTTATCACTGCTTGGTAACCGCGTACCCTTATCCCTGAAGGTGTTTCTCACCGCACTGGCTGTTGTCGATGATCTGGGGGCCGTTGGTGTGATCGCCGTTTTCTATACACACGATCTTTCGACTACGTACCTGTCTTATGCCGCTGCAGTGCTGTTGTTGCTGATGATAATGAACCGAAGCGGTATCAACTCCCTTTGGAAGTACCTGATCCCCGGCCTTGTTTTGTGGTATTGTGTCCTTCAATCCGGCGTACATGCAACCGTCGCCGGAGTATTGCTTGCCCTTTGTATTCCGCACAAGACCCGGAAAGGTCCTCCCCTCCTGAGTCGACTGGAAGAGCGGCTGCATACTCCCGTCAATTACTTTATCATGCCACTATTCGCCCTGGCGAATACCGCTTTACCGATCAAGTCGGAGATGGTGACGCATCTTTCGGATCCGATAGCGCTTGGGGTGATTTTCGGACTTGTAGTAGGGAAGCCGGTGGGCATATTTCTGTTTAGTTGGCTTTCAGTCACTACCGGTCTGAGTCAGTTGCCTGCTGGAACGCGGTTCCGGGAGTTGGCCGGATTGGGGATGTTAGGGGGAATTGGTTTCACCATGGCAATATTCATCGCCTTGCTGGCCTTTCGTGACCCTGGGCAGATCGTTGAAGCCAAGATCGCCATCCTGGTAGCGAGCCTGTTATCCGGCATATTCGGTTATTTGTTTTTATCCAAAAGCCTTCATGAAAGAGCTGGATCCTGAAGCGCTCGCGAGCCAGCTTCGCTCCCCGCATGGTGATCACGCCAAAGCAGTGGGAGAATTCATGAGTAAGGGTAATAAGCGGCTCTACGCACTCTTATTTCGCCGGATGACGGAGAACCCGATCGGCAGCGTCCTGGAGGTTGGGTGTGGAAATGGCTGGTACATGGACCAGTTCCTGGCATTAGGGAATGCTACGACCTATCAGGGATTGGATCTAAGTGAGGAAATGGTCAGGGATGCCCACGAACGGATCAAAGCATTGGGAAAGACGGATTTGGCCAGCGTGCAACAAGGCGATATCCTGCACTGGCAATCCGATGTGCAATATGACCTGGTCATCGCCATGAACCTCATCTATTTCTTCCCTGAACCGTCGGAACTGATCAAGCGATTGTCCGGTTTTCTAAAGCCCGGAGGCCAGTTGCTGCTTGGATTCCGGACAGCCGGAAGTATGCAACAATTACCCTTCGCCAGTTTCGGGTTTCGATTATTTGAGCCGAATGAAGTGGAAGACTTGTTCAAAGGAACAGGATTGACTTCCATCGACACTCAGTTGGAACGGGAAGAATTGGAGACACCTGCAGGTACCTTTTCGCTCGTGAATGCAGTTGTTTCCGGTATAAGACCGAGCGTACGAGCACTTGACTAAATTGATTTTATTCATTAGATTTGAGTGTATTATGAGAGATTATAAAAAGTATTCATTTAGAAATCTGGCTGTAGCGACTAGCTTTCTTTGGCTCTTCGCTGCTCAGGTCGCCTGGTCGCAAAAGGTCACCAAGGTGACCATTACGGACCAGCTTTCGGCCGCCAGCGCCCTCTCCTATGGAACTCCCAAACCTGCCGCAGCCAAGGATAAATTCGTACTGGCAGGCGACAAGGGAGCAAAGGTGCTGGTCTATCTCTCGCTTGAACCCGACTCCATGATGCAACCGGGCTTCGGTTTCAAGTATACCGTTAACCGAAGTCAGGATGGGAAAGAGGAGTGGATAGACGAACGGCTGTTAGCCTTAAAACCCACGGCCAGGTATAGCATGGCGGCATTCACCCTGACAGAACCCGGTCGATATCATTTCCTGGTAACCGATCAGCAAGACGAACGCAAGGTCTACGCGGAAGGTTGGGCGACGGTGGTGCAGGAATAGGGATTCGGTCGGTTGTTAATCTTTCATAAATCACGCTCTCCGACAAATCCCAAACAATCCGAACCCCGTGGAAGCGCGTACATCCGGACATGCGAACACTTATCTTGGTCACCTATATATTATTCAGTCTGGCTGCCTGCGGCCAGCGCAATACCCCCTCCCCGGTTATGTCTGATGTAACAAGCGTGCCCCCCGAATTCCTGGATACTGCCACGCTCGGGGGTGGCTGTTTTTGGTGTACCGAAGCTCAATACAAACTGCTTGATGGAGTTGTGAACGTAGTCTCCGGATATTCCGGCGGAGAGATCAGGAATCCGGCGTACAAGGAAGTCTGTTCCGGAAGAACCGGCCACGCGGAAGTCATACAAGTGGTTTACGACACGCGTAAATTAAGCTTCGACCAAATACTGGAAGCGTTCTGGGTATCACACGATCCCACCCAACTGAACCGACAAGGCAACGACATCGGAACGCAATATCGTTCGGTCATTTTCTATCATAATGCAGAGCAACAGCGTATCGCGGAAACCTATAAGAAACGTTTGAACGATGAGCAGGTCTTCAGCGATCCGGTCGTCACGGAAATATCGGCATTCAAGGCTTTTTACCCTGCCGAAGATTACCATCAGGATTACTATGCGGAAAACGGTGACCAACCGTATTGCCAGTTTGTAGTCGCTCCCAAAGTGGAAAAATTCAAAAAGGTCTTCAAAGAGCGCTTAAAGCACTAAGCAACTGATCAGAGACCTTCGTTTTCGGAGTCCCAGGAGTTGAAGAGCATCTTGAGGAAGGTATTTTCCTTGCCGGTGACCTCATTATCCGCCTTCACCAATTGGGTGGCAAAGTCCAGGAACTCGATCCGTTCCTTTCGGGTGGAATCGGAATAGAAATCATCCATACACTTTTGGAAGTGCAGCACATAATCGTCGGCATGAAGAGCGCTCAGGTGCTCGATCGCGCCATCGAGTGAAACGTGGAAGGGGTAATTCTCCACCAGGTACTTTCGGATGACCAGGTCCTCTTCCAACGTGAATTTTCCATCAACAGCGGATAGTAATTGCAAGAGATGATAGCCTGCTTCCGATTTATTCAAACGGCGTGTTTTTTCCATAACCAAGTATTCGCTCATCAAATTAGATTTTTTTCTCTGAATAAGCAACGTTTCAGGGCACCGGTTGTTTTGAAATTTGGGCTTGTTTTTCAACAACAAACGCGAAAAACGTACCTTTAGGCAGATTTTTGCATGACCGTATGCCCGACTTGATCCGCCTGCTTCCCGACACCGTAGCCAACCAGATTGCAGCAGGTGAAGTCATTCAACGTCCCGCTTCCGCAGTGAAGGAACTGTTGGAAAATGCGATCGATGCCGGCAGTTCCAGGATCGATCTCTTCGTCAAGGATTCCGGCAAGACCCTGATCCAGGTCACCGACAACGGCTGCGGCATGAGTGCCACCGATGCCCGGATGGCCTTTGAGCGGCATGCTACCTCCAAGATCCGCTCCGCCGACGATCTCTTTCATATCCGCACGATGGGGTTTCGCGGTGAAGCCCTTGCCTCCATCGCTGCCGTGGCGCAGGTCGAACTAAAGACCCGACGGCACGACGATGAAGTGGGTACCCGTCTCCAGATTGACGGGAACGAAATACTTTCCCAGGAGCCTGTAACCGCAGCGGCCGGTAGCACCTTTTACATCCGGAACTTGTTCTTCAATGTGCCGGCAAGAAGGAATTTCCTCAAGTCGAATCCTGTCGAAGCGCGACACATCATCGACGAGTTCGAGCGGGTAGCGCTTGCTCAGCCGTCTATCGCATTTTCACTGAACCAGAATGGTCTGGAAGTCTTCAAGCTTCCCGCATCCAATCTTCGACAACGGATTGTCAACCTCTACGGGCAGCCCTATAACGAACGCCTGGTACCGGTTCAGGAGGAGACCACCCTTCTGAACATTCAGGGTTTTGTTGGTAAGCCCGAGTTTTCGCGTAAGACCCGCGGAGAGCAGTATTTCTTTGTCAACCGTCGTTTCATCAAGGACGGTTACCTCCACCATGCGGTCACGAATGCCTTTGAGTCCCTCCTTCCCCGGGAAGCGTATGCCTCCTATTGGTTGTACCTCGAAATCGATCCGGGAAAGATCGATGTGAACATCCATCCGACCAAGACCGAGATCAAGTTCGAAGACGAACGGTCGGTTTACGCCATCGTACGGGCAGCGGTGAAGCGCGCGCTGGGTCAATACAGCGTAACGCCTTCGCTGGATTTTGAGCGGGAGACATCCTTCGATGTTCCGAGCGGCATGAACCACCGTCCGCCGGTCCTTCCCGGGATCACCGTCAATACCGGTTACAACCCCTTCAAAGAATCCGGTGACCGTATCCGGACATCCGGCTGGGAGAAAATGTACGAAGGACTGGATCAGGTTGCCGTTGCTCAGGCTTCCTTGATCCCGGATCCTGCTGAATTGTTCCCAGACGCGGCCGCGACAAGCGAAACAGCATCCGATGAAATGGCTCCCGCGACCGGCGAGATCATCAGCATCGATTCACGTTACCTGGCTTTCCCGATGCATGGCGGACTTTGCCTGGTCGACCAGCAGGCTGCCCATGAACGGATCCTTTTCGAGGAACTCCTCAACCGGCCTGAGGAGGCCATTCAGGGAAGCCAGCAGGAACTCTTTCCGGTTCATTTACAGTTCCGGACCGCGGATGCCGAGTTACTAGCCCAGCACCTGGCTGACCTTCGCCGGTTCGGTTTTATGTTGGAATCATTCGGCGGTAGCGCTTTTGTCCTGCAGGCAACACCTGTTGGCGTGGAACGCGGTACCGAACAATCCGTACTGGAGCACATCCTGGAGAACCTGAAGCACTTTCATCCGGATCCTACCGAACCGGTACGAGAACAACTGGCCAGGGCCCTTGCACGTTCACTGGCAATTCCAGCTGGCCGTGAGTTAACACCCGTAAAGCGACAGGAACTTATTGAAGCATTGTTCCGGTGTTCGAATCCGGGTATGGGCATCGATGGGAAGCCCTGCATCGTGAGAATTTCCCAGGAGGAACTTCGTGGACGTTTCCGCTGAACTGAAAAAATCGACCGAGCACTGATATGAACGACTACCAACGTCCTTCCGGATTCAGCCTCATGCCGGAGGCGGTCAAGAATATCCTCATCATCAATGGCCTTCTGTTTCTCGCTACGATCGTACTCGGTAACAAGGGAATCGATCTGACGAGTATTCTCGGTCTTCATTACTGGGGTGGTTCCGATTTTCGTTTTTTCCAATTTATCACCTACCAGTTCATGCACGGTGGGTTTGCCCACATCTTCTTCAACATGTTCGCTGTTTGGATGTTCGGAACGGCGATCGAACAGGTTTGGGGAAGCCGTAGGTTCCTCACCTACTATCTGCTGACGGGTGTCGGCGCGGCACTTTGTCATTACGGGTTGTTCTATTTCGAACTGCAGCCGCTGCAAGCGCTCTTTGAAACCTACCAACAATCCCCTACCGTTGAGAACCTCGAGACACTCCTGCACAGTCCCTTACTCCATACGTATTGGTCCGCTGAAGTGGAAAGTTCGATCCGCTCATTCGTTGAAGAATTCAATGTGCAGTATTCAGCCGACCCCGAGAAGGCCATGATCTACAGCGTAGGGTACGTGAAGGATCTGGAGAACCTGATCATGAACGCCCCCCTGGTGGTTGGTGCCAGCGGTTGTGTCTTCGGTTTGTTGTTGGCCTACGGGATGTTGTTTCCAAACAATGTCATATACATCTATTTCGCGTTACCCATCAAAGCCAAGTACTTCGTGATTCTTTACGGCGCAATCGAATTGTTTTCCGGCATTGCCAATGTCAGGGGCGACAACGTTGCACACTTCGCGCATCTTGGCGGACTGATCACCGGATTCCTCCTGATTCAATTCTGGCGGAACCGGAACCGTCGGAAATTTCGTTATTGATACCCTGAGATGAGTACTGGCTGGAAGGATATGTGGCAAAACCAGGTTCGGTCGGCGGACCTCTTGCAGCGGCTGTTGATGGTCAATATCGCGCTGTTCATCCTCCTGCATTTGGTCCATAGCCTCTCAGCATTGTTCCTGCATCCGATGCTGGACTTCGCCACTGCATCACGCTGGCTGGCGGTTCCGGCAGCTTTGCCGGTACTGGTGGTCAAACCCTGGTCCCTGCTGACCTATCAGTTCTTTCATTGGGATTTCTTTCACCTGCTCTTCAACATGCTCTGGTTGTATTGGATGGGAAAGATCTTTCAGGAGTACCTGGGCGCTCCGAAATTGTTCGGTACCTATTTGCTCGGCGGATTGAGCGGAGCCGTCTTTTACATCGTGTTCTACAATGTTTTTCCGCTCTTTGCTGATGGTGTCCGGGATTCGTTTGCCCTGGGAGCCTCGGCCAGTGTACTGGCTGTCACCATCGCGACCGCTACCTTGCTTCCGGATTATCCGATCCAATTGCTGTTGTTCGGCACGGTACGCCTCAAGTGGATCGCGCTCATCACTATTCTACTGGACCTCATCAATATTTCCGGCTCCAATGCCGGCGGTCACATCGCCCACCTGGGAGGCGCGTTCTTCGGCTTCATCTATATCCGGCAATTGCAGTCGGGCCGTGACTTAAGTGCCTGGCTCCAGCGAATGTTCTTTCGAAAGGGAGGCACCGGAAGGATGAAAGTGAAGTATCGTCGGTCCGACGATGATTTCCTTTCCGACAAGAAATCGAAACAGGAACGCCTGGACGAGATCCTCGACAAGATCAACCGATCCGGTTATGGCAGTCTGACGAAAGAGGAACAGGAGTTCCTATTCCATGCAAGCAAAGACAGCTAACGTGATTGTCAGGCAAATTTTGTTTCTTTAAGTCGTGAGTGGCGCCTCTGTTCCGCGTACCGGCGGTATTTTGAAAAGACTCTTCTGGTTCCTCAACCTACTGGCAGGTATCGGCCTGCTGCTTTCTTTCGTTGCGGCATGGGTGAGCCCGGCCTCCGTCTGGTGGCTTGCATTGTTCGGACTCGCTTTCGGAACGCTCTATCTGGTCAATTTTCTATTTTTCCTTGGTTGGAAACTTGCCCACAGTCGTCGATACTGGTTCTCTCTCGCGTTACTGCTTCTGGGGGCCGGAAAACTATTCGGCATGTATCAGTTTCCTTTTGGTGGAAAGGATGAGCCAGCCTTAGCAGATCGTAATCGATCGCTCAAGGTCATGTCGTTCAATGTCCGTCTGTTCAACTTGTACAACTGGTTCCATAACCAGGAAACGCGACAAGCCATATTCCGGTATCTGGAACGATCCTCTCCGGACATTGTTTGTTTTCAGGAGTACTATCAGTCCGACGATCCGAAAGAAAACTATCACAATACGGATAGCATCTACCGGATACTGAATACGACTTTTGCCCACGTGGAATATACCGTCACGCTAAGGGAAACGCATCACTGGGGTATCGCGACGTTCAGCAAGTACCCGATTGTCCGACAGCAAGCGGTGCATTTCAAGAAAAAAGGTGGCAACATTTTCCTGCTCACGGATATCCGGGTCGGAGATGATACGCTGCGGGTCTTCAACACACACCTGGAAAGCATTCGGTTTCGGTGGGAGGATTATCAGTTCATCCGTAATCTCGGGAATGAAGAAGTCGAACAAGACGAGATCTCCGGAGGCTTGAGCATACTGCGCAGGTTGAAACGTGCCTTTGTAAAACGCGCCAACCAGGTAGCAGTGTTACACGATTCCATTCAGCACAGCCCCTATCCCGTGATCGTCTGCGGCGATTTTAACGATACCCCTTCCTCCTATGCCGTTCACATCTTGTCAGACGATCTGACCGATGCGTTCCGGGAAAGTGGACGTGGAATCGGGAAAACCTATTCGGGTATCTTTCCTTCCTTCCGGATCGACTACATCTTCCACGACCGACGGTTGAAGTCGTGGGATTACGACACTTACCGCGATGAACCCTTGTCGGATCATTATCCGATCAGTTGTCAGTTGGTATTACCGCATCGCTGATTTCCGAACCCGGTCCAGCAATAGCAGATTCATCGAATTTGGCGGAAGACCTTCGACGTTATTTCGCCGTAACCGTATCACCTTGTCGTAGTACAGGATGATGACCGGCGAGGCTTCCATGACTTTTCGATCTATTTCAGCATAGAGTTTCGCCCGTAGGCTGTCGTCAATCGTCCTGCCGGCTTGTTCATACAAACGATCGGTTTCCGGGTCATGGAAGTGCGTGTAATTCGGGCCTCGGGGAGCAGCATTCCTGCTGTAAAACAGCGAGAGATAGTTTTCCGCGTCCGGATAATCCGCAATCCAGGATCCCCTGAAGAAGCCAAGCTTCTGCTCCGCCACCAGCTTTCTGTGAACAGCAGCCTGATTGATATCGATACGGATGCGTAAGCCTAAATCCTCCCACTGGCTCTTGATGTACTCCGTCAGGTCGAGATACGAAGAAGTTGTTCCCAAAACGATTTCCGGTATCCCTTTGCCTCCCGGGAAGCCGGCTTCCCGTAACAGGGCTCTGGCCCGATCGGGATCGAACCGATAGCCGGTTGTCGAGTCAAAGCCTGGAAGTCCGGGTGGAATGAAGCCATAGTCGCCGGGAGTACCCATGTTATTCCGCAGGAACAACATCATCCGACGTTTGTCGAATCCGTAAGCAAGCGCCTGACGTACTTTGGGATGTAAAAGCGGATTGTTCCGCATACCGACAACATTGGTATCGACCAATATCCCGAGGTACTCGGTATTCAGATAGGGCAATGTTTCGAGTTGAAAACGTCCCTGATGACGTTGCTGCAATTTCCCATCGCGGGTGAGCAGTTCATCTTTGTAGCTTGGATCCAGTCCGGAGAGGAAATCCAGGTTACCTTTTAGAAATTCGATGAATGCGCTCTGCTTGTCGTTGATGAATCGCATCTCCACCGCATCGAGGTAAGGCAACGCGTGCCCGGAATCATCTTTGATAAAATAACGGTCATTTTTCCAGGCAACGAGCCGGACGCCTTCTTTCCAAAGGAACAACCTGAAAGGCCCCGTCCCGCAGGGATGACTTCGGAAGTCGGCTCCGAAATATTGAACCGCCTCTTTTTGAACTACCGCACAATACGGCATGGCCAGTAAGGAGAGAAATGGCGGGAAAGGATGCCGAAGCTGAATCAACAGGGTCGAGTCGTTTTCGGCGGTGATGCTCAGGTGGGTTCCCGAGCTGTCCTGATCGACCGGGCGCATCACCCAACGGCCGGGAGATGCAACAGCCGGATCCGTCAGCCGGTGCAAGCTGTAAACGAAATCATCAGCGACCACCATTCTGCCGGCTGCCTCCTTCGGCAGTTCCGGTGCAGCATGAAAGAAAACATCGGTTCGAAGATGGAATCGATAAGTTGTGCCGCTATCCAGGATTTCCCAGGAATTGGCGATACAGGGAACAGCCCTTAGCCGGTCATCGAATCGAACCAAGCCGTTGTAGAACAACATGGATGCCCAAATATGCGATTGGTCTTTCGCGAAGGCAGGGTCAAGTGTCAGGATCCCGCTGGCATCGTTGAAACGAAAGACTTGTCGGCCATCCGAACCATTACCGGTCGGGTTGCAGGCCTCCAGGAGCACGACCATGAGTCCGAGCAAAGGAGTCTTTCGAAGTAAGCACTTCAACATAGGGTCCTCAAGTTATAGCAGTTGGCGTATTGGATGGTTCCTTTTCATCAGCAGTTTTAAACGTATCCGGGTGGACGTGAGATTATTCTGAACGACTGAAAAACAAGCAGTTAACAGCTTTTCGATGCATTGGCCGTTTCGTACCTTTGCGACCCATGAATCGGAGGCCGAGCGTTTCATTTCACACCCTGGGTTGCAAATTGAATTTTGCCGAGACCAGTACGATCGGCAAGCAGCTACGCGATGCCGGCTTTCAGAAAACCGAATTCGATTCCGGTGCGGATGTCTATGTGATCAACACCTGTTCCGTTACGGAGAATGCCGACAAAGAATGTCGGACTCTCGTTCGTCGTGCTTTACAGCGAAACCCGAACGCGTTTGTCGCCATCATCGGATGTTATGCGCAGCTGAAGCCCGAGGAGATATCCCGCATCCCGGGAGTCGACCTGGTGCTGGGTGCAACCGAAAAGTTCAACTTACCCGCATACCTGAACGATCTGAAGAAATCAGGTTCTACTCAGGTGCACAGTTGCGAGGTAAGCGACGCGACACGATTCATCGCGTCCGAATCGGCCGGCGACCGTACCCGCGCTTTCGTGAAAGTTCAGGATGGCTGCGACTACCCCTGCACCTACTGTACCATCCCCCTGGCACGTGGACATAGCCGAAGCGATACCATCGACAACGTAGTTGCCCGTGTAAAGGCCCTCGCGGCAACGGGCATTCGGGAAGTGGTCCTGACGGGTGTCAATTTGGGTGATTTCGGGCTGCGTCACCTCGAAGGAGGCGGATCAGAGCGACCCGAGCATTTCCTCCAACTGGCGGAGGCTCTGGAGCAAGTTGAAGCGATCGACCGCTTCCGTATCTCCTCGATCGAACCCAATCTGTTGCGGGACGAGATCATCCGGTTCGTCGCGCAGTCGACCCGGTTTGTTCCACATTTCCATCTGCCGTTGCAATCGGGATCTGATAAGATCCTGGCAGCGATGAAACGTCGTTACCGGACCGGCTTGTATACTGAACGAGTCGAAGCGATCCGGCAATTGATGCCGCATGCGGCCATCGGCGTTGATGTGATCACCGGCTTTCCGGGGGAAGGCGAAGCTGAATTCATGGAAACGTTCAATTTCCTGCATGGCTTACCGGTATCGTATTTCCATGTATTCACCTATTCGGAGCGTGATCATACGGAGGCGGCTACCCTGCCGGGGAAAGTGCCGATGGAAATTCGAAAAGATCGTACACGGCAGTTGCGTAATCTGGGCGATAAAAAATACCGTTCGTTCATCGAATCGTTCATCGGACAAACACGCCCGATCCTTTGGGAGGCCGAGCAGGTGAATGGAAGGATGCATGGCTATACCGATAATTACATCCGGGTCAGCACTCCTTTTGCAGCGGCTGCGGTAAATACGGTTGTTCCCACCGAACTTGGAGAAGTTGATCCCAATGGTACACCCTGCCTGATGTGCCGGAATGTAGAAGCATTGATCCATGTTTCCTGACCTCCTCACCCACCGTCGCTGACGATCAGCACCCCTACTTCACATGTATCCAGGCATCAGCGACCTCTTCAACGAACTGTTCGGCACCCATTTCGATTTCAGTTTCCCCCCTTCGTTCGGCACGCTCGTCGCTATCAGCTTTGCGCTGGCTGCCTGGACACTTGGTCTGGAACTAAAACGAAAAGAACGTGAAGGCCGCTTGCAACCTGTGAAACGGACAGTGGTGATCGGAACCCCCGCCTCCTTTTCGGAACTGGCCTCCAACGGGCTCTTCGGTTTCATTTTGGGTGCCAAAGCCTTGCTGATCATTTCAGACAGCAGCGCCTTTTTGCAGGACCCTCCCGGGATCCTGCTTTCTTTAAAAGGGAGTTGGACTGGAGGTATTGCCGGAGGATTGTTGTTCGCTTATCTGAAGTACCGGGAAAAAAAGCGAGTCCAGTTACCCGCTCCAAAAACCATTCAAGAAACGGTATATCCACATCAGCAGGTCACTGAATTGACCATGATGGCGGCGCTTGGCGGACTGGTTGGCGCCAAGCTCTTCCATATACTTGAGTACTGGCATGCCTTCCTACAGGATCCGCTTGATATGATCTTCAGCGGCAGCGGACTTACGATGTATGGAGGTCTGATCGTCGGTGCGATAGCGGTGTTGTATTATGGCCGAAAACAAGGCATTCCGCCCCTGGAATTATGCGACGCGACCGCTCCCGGTCTGATGCTGGCATATGGTACCGGCCGTATCGGTTGTCAACTGGCCGGCGATGGGGACTGGGGCATCGTCAATCATGCACCAAAGCCCGATTGGCTGAGTTTCATTCCGGATTGGGCCTGGTCCTCCACCTATCCACACAATGTTCTCAAGGAAGGTGTACCCATCCCCGGATGTACCGGCAGGCATTGTTTCGAATTACCGGAACCGGTATTTCCTACGCCACTCTATGAAAGCATTTTGTGCATTGGGTTCTTCTTTTTGCTTTGGGCATTCCGAAAACGACTGCGCTTACCGGGACAGGTGTTTGGATGGTACCTCATCCTGAATGGCCTGGAGCGCTTCGCCATCGAGTCCATTCGTGTCAATTCCCTCTACCATGTTGCCGGTATTTCCTTTACGCAGGCGCAGCTTATTTCTGTATTGCTTTTCATTTCCGGACTGACCTTGCTTACCCTTATCCGGCGAGACCGCCCGAAGCAACATGCGTGAGGACCTCCAACTGGTATGCAGTGCGGTTACCAGTCTGACCGGAAAGGTCGGTCAGTTCATTCTACAGGAACGTAAGCGCTTTCGCGCGGACCGTGTGGAAAAGAAAGGACATAACGACCTGGTTTCGTATGTGGACAAAGAAGCTGAGCGTATGCTGGTTGACGGATTGGCGGACATCCTGCCGGATGCCGGATTCCTGACGGAGGAAAAGACACGTACCGATGAAGGAAATGGACTTCGTTGGATCATCGACCCCCTCGACGGCACTACCAATTTCATCCACGGTATCCCCTGCTATTGTATCAGCATCGGCTTGTTCGACGGAAACAAAGGCCTTGTAGGAGTCGTTCATGAATTGAACCTGGACGAGTGCTTCTATGCTTCAGCCGACAATGGCGCCTATCTGAATGGAGAACCGATCCGGACTTCGAACGTCCCGTCATTGGCGGATTCGCTGATCGCTACAGGATTCCCTTACCACGATTATGACCGAATGAAGCCCTACATGGAAGTCTTCGATCATTGTATGCGTCATACGCGGGGTTTACGCAGACTGGGGTCTGCAGCGGCTGATCTTGCCTATGTGGCAGCGGGCCGGTTCGAAATTTTTTACGAATATGGATTGAACCCGTGGGACGTCGCAGGCGGGATCGTGCTGGTACGGGAGGCTGGCGGGATCGTAACGGATTTTTCGGGCGAGGATAACCCGTTGTACGGTGCCGAGATCATTGCCGGCGGACCGGAGATACAAAACAGCTTCCTGGATGTGGTACGGGAACGGTTTCGTCCCTGAAAGAACTCACTTCTCCTGAATTCCGTAGAGGAGGTCAACCTGGAATCGCTGGTCGATCACGCCCATCTTGTCGGCCGCGGCTTTGGAAATCTTGATGATCATGCCTTCGTTCTCACCGGAATCCGGCAATCGTCCGACCACTTTCACAAACACATTTGCATTGTTCATCCGGTTGGTGACCCGGATAATGGTACCATTCGGTGCACTGCGGTGCAAAGCGTAATAACGGTTGGGATTGATATCCTCGTCGCCAACCCATCCCGCCATGCCCTGTTCGGTCACTTTCTTTCGTCCATTCGTGAAAGCGTAATCCGGCTCCGGGACGGGTCTTGCATCGGTCTTCGGCTTTACCTCGGACTCCACTTCCTGATTCGGCCTGGGCATCGGTTGGACTGAAACGACAGGTTCAGGGACACGCTGTTTTTCCGGTACCGGTTGTTCCGGCACGATCGTTTCGACAACCGGATGAGCCGTCGACGTGGTGCTCTTTCGGATCTCCAGTTTCTGACCCTTGTTGAGGCTGTTACTGCTTAGTTTGTTCCACTTCTTCAGGTCGTCAACACTTACCGAATACTTCCTGGAAATACCATACAAGGTTTCACCTGCGCCCACCGTATGTATTTGGGTGACGGCAGATGCTGGTGATTGGGGCTGTGCATCCGGAGTATTGGGTACCGGTTCTATGTCGTGTTTCCGTTCAATTCCTCGTTTGGATTTACCGGTGGGGACCAGCAGTACCTGTCCCGGTTTCAGGAGGTCGGAACTTCCGCGATTTGCCAGCTTCAGTTCGGCAAACGTTACCCCGTACTGCCGGGCGATAGCATACCAGGTTTCGCCGGATTCCACTTCGTGCCGGGTGTATTTTTTTCCGTCTTTGGTGGTTGTGCCAATTGAATCGACCGGAAGTGCATTTGCTGCACTGACTACAAAGAGGCATCCGATCAACAGAAAAGCAATCCTAAATCGCGTCATTCCCATCATACAGACAAAACTATGCCAGATAAGCCGAAATTATTCCCCCTTTTTTCGCGGGTTTAAACTGATTTTTTAACATCGAATGGCTTTGATGTCCCCGAGGCCTTCAGCAACCAAAGTCCGATAAAGGTGAGCAGTCCGTTGAGAATGATCAATTCGAAGCCGAATTTGTAGCCATTCCACCAGACCGGCGCATTTTCATTCAACCAAAAGCACAAGACCGGGGCTACGAGACAAACCAGCGGCACGAAGCGATCCCGTACCGGATGCCGTGTAAACAGCCCGAATGCGTACAATCCCAACAAGGGACCATAGGTATAGCCGGCCGCTTTGAATAGGATCCCGATCACCGCATCGTTGTTGATGATCCGGAAGACCACGATAACCAGGAGCAGGAGTATCGCGAATGCAATGTGTACCGTGTAACGGGTCCGTTCCTTTTTCTCTTTCGACCAGTCTTTTCGTTCCATTCCCAGGAAGTCAATGCAAAATGAAGCGGTCAGTGCGGTCAAAGCCCCATCTGCGCTGGGATAGGCGGCCGAGATAAGTCCGATGATAAAGAATACGGCGGAAAGCGTTCCCAGGTGCTGTAATGCCACCGTTGGGAATAAGTCATCGGAAGTATGGAATTGGGTAGCGATACCTTCTATGGAAACGTAATTGTACAGCAGAATGCCCAAGGAGAGAAAGAGCAAGTTAACCAGCACCAGGATCAGGCTGAAACTGATCATGTTTTTTTGCGACTCGCCCAGCGTCCGGACGCTGATGTTCTTTTGCATCATCTCCTGGTCGAGGCCGGTCATGGCGATGGCGATGAACATTCCGCCGAAGAAATGTTTCCAGGCGAAGTTCGAGGCTTTCACATCGGAAACAACCATATTCGAATAGGGTCCCGAAGTGAGTTGGTTCACCAATTCGCCCCACGACCAGCCGAGTTTACCGAGTATCAGGACGATCGAAAGCACCAGGGACAGGAGCATGAAGGTTGTTTGCAGGGTATCCGTCCAAACGATCGTCTTAACGCCGCCTTTGTAGGTATAAAGCAGGATCAGGAGAATGAATACGCCTACGGTAACCGCGAATGGGACACCCCATGCATCGAAAACAAAGGTTTGCAAGACGTTTACGACGATGTATAAGCGGAAGGAAGCGCCGATGGTCCGGGACAGGATAAAGTAAAACGCGCCGGTCTTATAGCTCCAAAAGCCGAAACGCTGTTCCAGGTAAGAGTAGATCGATGTCAGCCGCATCCGATAATACACCGGCAACAGGATGCCGGCGATCGCGGCATAACCGAGCAGGTAACCGAATACTACCATCATATACGACATGCCGGTGGTTCCGACCCAGCCAGGCACCGACATGAACGTGACTCCGGACAAGGAGGCTCCGATCATACCATAGGCCACGACATACCACTTGGAGGATCGGTTACCGATGAAGTAGGACTCGTTATCGGCACCACGACTCGTCAGCCAAACGACGAAAAAGAGCAGCGCCGAATAAAGGACAACACAGGTCAGGATAAGGGTTGCAGACATTCTATGGTTGTGAATACTGGCCGAAGTAAGTAATTTCGTCTCGGCGGGATTCCCGCACCAGTGTCCTTTTTTCAACACCTTCCGTGAGCAGTCTCCCATCCCGAATCCTCGAAGAAGCTGTACAGGAATTCTCCCGCTTACCCGGAATCGGAAAGCGATCGGCGCTCCGGCTGGTTTTACACCTGTTAAAGGCGCCAGCCAGCGACTCCCGTCGGCTGGGTACTGTTTTGTCCAGGCTTCGGGATGAAATCCGGTATTGCAGGATCTGCAACAACATTTCCGAGTCCGACACCTGCGTCATCTGTTCCAATCCCCGTCGGGAGACTTCACTGCTCTGTGTCGTCGAGGACATACGGGATGTTATCGCGATCGAGAACACCGGACAATATCAGGGCCGCTACCACGTTTTGGGCGGTATCATTTCTCCCATCGATGGTATCGGACCGCAAGACCTCAGCATTGAACCCTTCCTGGAACGCATCCGATCAGGTGAAATTCGCGAGGTCATCATGGCTTTGGGTACAACCCTGGAAGGCGATACCACGACCTTTTACATTTATAAACGCATGCAGGCAATAGGCACTCCGGATGTGAAATGTACGACCATTGCCCGGGGAATCTCGGTCGGCGATGAGCTGGAATACGCAGACGAAGTAACGCTGGGACGATCCATCCTGCAGCGAGTCCCTTATGAACAAGCCGTAGCCCGACCCAACGAACGCTGACCCCCTACTCCTTCCGTGAAGCTTTCCGTCGTCATTGTCAACTACAACGTACAGTACTTTCTGGAACAGTGCCTGCGCAGTGTCGAGATCGCCTGCAAGCGGGTATCCAGTGAAGTATTCGTGGTCGACAACAACTCGGTGGACGGATCGGTCGAGATGGTTCAGGAGAAATTCCCCTCGGTGCGGCTGATTGCCAACAAGGAGAACCTCGGATTTTCCAAAGCGAACAATCAGGCGATCCGGATCGCTTCCGGCGAGTACGTCCTCTTACTCAATCCGGACACCGTAGTAGAGGAAGACACGTTTGAAAAGATCGTCCGGTTCATGGACGAACATCCCGACGCCGGTGGATTGGGTGTCAAGATGATTGACGGTAGCGGACGATACCTGCCGGAATCAAAGCGCGGCTTACCGACTCCTGCCGTGGCCTTTTACAAGATCTTCGGCCTGAGCGCACTCTTTCCTCGGTCCACCCGGTTCGGCAGGTATCATCTCGGGTTCCTCGATAAAAATGAAACGCATGTGGTTGATGTCCTGGCCGGAGCATTCATGTTGCTACGACAAGCGGCCCTGACGAAATGCGGTTTGCTGGACGAGGATTTTTTCATGTACGGGGAAGACATCGACCTCTCCTACCGGATCCAAAAAGCCGGTTTCAAGAATTACTATTTCCCCGGCACACAGATCATCCATTACAAGGGAGAAAGTACGAAAAAGAGCAGCGTGAATTATGTCTTCGTGTTTTACAACGCGATGATCATTTTCGCGAAGAAGCATTTTTCCCCACAGAACGCCAGCCTGTTCTCCTTTTTTATCCGGATTGCGATCTACCTACGTGCCGGAGCGGCGGTCCTGACCCGGGCATTCCGAAACCTGTTGTTGCCGGCACTTGATTTCGGTTTCCTGTTCGCGGGATTGTACTTTCTCCAGGCGTATTGGGGAACGAACATGAACGTGCGTTATCCTGAGTTGTTTCTTCAAGCGGCTGTCCCAACCTATATCCTCTGCTGGATCGTCTGTATCTATTTCAGCGGCGGCTACGATGTGCCCATCCGCATCGCGAAAGTTGTTCGAGGAGTTTTCACCGGCACCCTGATCATCCTGGTGGGCTATGCCTTGCTCCCCGAGCATTATCGTTTTTCGAGGGCACTTATCCTGCTTGGAGCGGCCTGGGCTACGGCGGCTGCGGTAGTTATTCGCCTCGTGTTGAATGTGCTTTGGAAAAAGCGCTATGAATTGGCCAATGACCGACCCAAACGTCTGATCATTGTCGGCAGTGAAGAAGAAGGTTCCCGGGTCTTGTCACTGCTCAAACTGACCGGCACCAATCACAATTTCATCGGATTTGTGCGACCGGAAGAAATAACCCGGTCTCATCCTGGAAAGTCGCAGGAACTGAACACCTATCGGCTCGGTGATCTTTCTCAGCTGACCAGTATCGTCGAAGTTTTTGCCATCGACGAAGTGATCTTCTGTGCACGTGACCTTGCCTCCAACCGGATCATTGCGCTCATGGCCGGTATGGCGGGGAAAGCAATTGAATTCAAGATCGCTCCACCAGACAGCTTGTTCATCATCGGCAGTAATTCGATTGACGATCCGGGAGAATTGTATGTGATCGATATCAACAGCATTGGAAAGAAAGAGAACCGGCGGAACAAGCGGTTTCTCGATATCACCTTCTCCATCGCGCTGCTGCTGGTCAGTCCGATCCTGATGTGGCTGCAACAGCGACCCTGGACATTTTTTCTCAACCTGTTCAAAGTACTGCTGGGCAGCATGTCGTTGGTGGGCTACAACCGCGCGGCCTCCGGATTGGATGAATTGCCAAGGATCCGTCCCGGTATCCTGCATCCCGGTGACCAACTCCGCGATCAAACAACGGATTCGTCCACCCAACAACGGCTGAATACGTTGTACGCTAAAGATTATCAGACTGATACGGATCTGCGCATCCTGTGGAAAGGGTTGAGAAAATTGGGGCGGACGGCAGGAAATTAACGCATCCTTATTGCTAATTTTGCTAAAACCCCGGTAGCGGGGTCGTTCCTATTCTATTCCCAACCGATGGCGCAACTCATCATGCCCAAAATGGGCGAAAGCGTGGCTGAAGCTACAATTCTCAAATGGCTGAAAAAGGAAGGCGATCGCATTGAAGCCGATGAACCGGTATTGGAGATCGCGACGGATAAAGTCGACTCCGAAGTACCGTCTCCGGTTGCTGGTATCCTGAAAAAGCGCCTCTTTGAGGAGGGACAGGTTGTCAAAGTCGGTGAAGTGATCGCTGAGATCGGGTCTGAACAAGACAAAGTCGCTGCGACTCCTGCCAGTCCGGCCCCGGCAGCGCAACCGGCTCCTGCTGTAACGTCTAACGGACACAAATCCGCCACTCCGGTAGCAGTATCCGAGCCTCTGGTCAAGTCATCATCCGGCAGCGGTCGCTTTTATTCGCCTTTAGTGAGAAATATCGCCAAGCAGGAAGGCATCGGCATGCAGGAACTGGAGAGTATTCCGGGAACCGGCATGAACAACCGGGTTACCAAGCAGGATATTCTCCAGCATATCGACAACCGGCAGCAAGGACAACAGATCAGCGCTCCGGCACCTGTCCCTGCACCAGCCGTAGCAACCGCAGCCGCTCCAGCCTATACTGCTCCGGCGGTGAGTGTTTCCGGCGCGGTCGAGATCATTGAAATGGACCGCATGCGGAAAATTATCGCGGACCATATGGTGATGTCGAAGCATACTTCGCCGCATGTGACCTCCTATGTGGAAGCAGATGTGACGAATCTGGTCAAATGGCGCGATAAGGTCAAGGGTGCCTTTGAGAAGCGCGAGAAAGAAAAGATCACCTTCACCCCGATCTTTATTGAAGCGGTAGCCCGGGCTATTCGGGATTTTCCGATGATCAACGTCTCGGTTGACGGGAACAAGATCATTGTGAAGAAAAACATCAACATCGGTATGGCCACGGCGCTTCCTTCGGGTAACCTCATCGTTCCGGTCATCAGGAATGCGGACCACCTGAATCTCATCGGCCTCACCAAATCGGTCAATGACCTGGCCAATCGTGCACGTCAGAACAAACTGAAACCCGACGAGATCCAGGACGGCACGTTCACACTGACGAACGTAGGCAGCTTTGGTAACGTGATGGGAACACCGATCATCAACCAACCCCAAGTCGCCATTCTGGCAGTCGGCGCCATCCGGAAAAAACCGGCCGTCATTGAAACACCGGAAGGCGATACGATCGGGATCAGGCACATGATGTTCCTGTCGCTTTCGTATGATCACCGCGTGGTGGACGGATCGTTGGGCGGCAGCTTCGTTCGTCGCGTAGCGGATTACCTCGAACAATTCGATGTGAATCGTCCCATCTGAGCAACCTCACTTCCCCTAAAGTCTATCCTACCTGCATGCGAAAGCATTACCGGTTATTCCTGTGGCTCGGGTGTCTTCTCCCCGTCCTGACATCCGCCCAGAAAGCAAAGAACCACGTACTGACAGCTGATGAGGCTAAGGTGGTCAAGAAAGACGCATCAGTCCTGTTCGTTGCCGGCAACTTCGATAGTGCCTTGAAATCCTACAAGGAACTGGTCAAGTCGGATCCTGGCAATGCGGATTATCAATACAAACTGGGTGTCTGCTATCTACTGACGAATCAGGACAAGGCGGAAGCGCTGGAGCATTTGGAAAAGGGGAAAGCAGCCAAGGACGCCAAGAAGGAGATCGATTTTTGGATGGGCATCGCTTATATGCACCAGTTGCGCTGGGATGATGCGATCGCATCCTTGAGCACCTTCAAGACCGCCAACAACAATAAGCCGCTTCGTGATTTCGTAAGTCCGGAACGTCTTATTCAGATGTGCCAGAACGGAAAAGAACTCTGCGCTCATCCGGTCGCGGTTACGTTCACCAACCCGGGCAAGGCGATCAATACGATCTATGATGAATACAATCCGTTCATCTCCGCCAACGGGAAGCAGCTTGTGTTCACCTCCAGAAGAAAAGGCAACATCGGTGGATTCATTGAAGATCTTGGTATCTATCCTTCCGACATATATTGGAGCACCTGGAAAGATACTGCCTGGCTGAAAGCGAAAGGCATTGGCGGACTGGTGAACACCGACTGGGATGAAGAAGCCGTCGGGATGACTCAGGACGGAAATCAACTTTATGTCTATTTTGACAATGCGGAGATCTTTGGCGATCTCGGTGCCGCGCCGTTGAAAGGAAAAGCCTGGCAACGGTCCAACCTGCTTCCCCCGCAGGTCAACTCCAAGCAAGAAGAAAGCGCCGCGGCCCTTTCAGCCGACGGCAACCTCCTGATCTTTTCCAGTGACCGTAAGGAAGGGCAAGGTGGTCGCGATCTCTGGATGATCCGACGGGAGAAAGGCGAATGGTCAGAAGCCATTAACCTGGGGACAACCATCAATTCAAAGTTCGACGATGATGCACCGTTTCTGACCCTGGATGGTCAAACGCTCTATTTTGCCAGCAAAGGACACAACAGCATGGGAGGCTATGATCTGTTCCGAAGTTCTTTTGACGCAAAGACGGGCGCTTGGTCCGCCCCCCTGAATCTCGGCTACCCGGTCAATACACCGGATGACAACCGTTTCATCTCATTCAGCGCTGATGGTAAGTCCGCGTATGTAAGTTCTTGCCGGAAAGGCGGCATGGGCGATCGCGACATCTGGCAGTTGACCTTCGATGACAAGGCTTCATTTCCGGTTCGGACCCTGATCAGTGGCAACATCACTTCTTCGACAGGAGCGAAAGTGGAATTGACCAAAGCCGTGTTGGAGGACGCGAATGGACAACCGGTCCAGGAATATAAACCCCAGGTGGCTACCACGCACTTCTACCTCGCGGTAGATCCCGGCACCTACAAACTACGTCTCGAAGGCTACAACTTCGAGAATCACGCGGAGGATGTCCAGGTAACCGACGCGCCGCTGGAATTGAACATCACCGTCAAAGCTGCAGCCAAATGAGTCGTAAGCTTCAATTAAAACGGCCGTTGGTCTTCATCGATCTGGAAACGACCGGAACCAACATCGGCACGGATCGCATCGTTGAAATCGCTTTGCTGAAAGTCCAGCCGAACGGTAATCGTGAAAGCAAGACCATGCGGATCAATCCGACTGTCCCGATACCTGTTGAATCCAGCCGTATCCACGGGATCTACGATGCCGACATCCAGGACTGCCCAACCTTCCAGGATGTAGCACGCGACCTGCAGGCCTTAATCGGTAATGCTGATCTGGCCGGATACAATTCCAACAAATTCGATATCCCGTTGTTGATCGAGGAATTCACCCGTTCCGGAATCCATTTTGAGATCGCTGACCGAAAATTAATCGACGTGCAAAACATCTTTCACAAGATGGAGCAACGCACCTTGTCGGCAGCTTATAAATTCTATTGCGGGAAAGACCTGTTGAATGCCCATTCCGCCGAAGCCGACACCTTTGCCACCTGTGAGGTGCTCGAAGCCCAGTTGGAGCGATACGACAGCCTGCAAACTGACGTCGATTGGCTGGCCCAGTTCAGCAGCATGAACAAGAACGTGGACCTTGCCGGCCGTATCGTATACAACGAAAAAGGTGATGAAGTATTCAACTTCGGTAAGTACAAAGGGCGCCTGGTTTCCGAAATTTTCCGAAACGAACCGTCCTATTACGACTGGATGATGAAAGGTGATTTCGCCACCAATACCAAGAATGTCATTACCCAGATCCGGTTAAAGGATTTCAACAACAAGTAACCCGGATGAAGATTCTGTGCATCGGCCGGAACTACGCCGAACACGCGGCGGAATTGAAGAACGATATCCCCGCGGAACCCGTATTCTTCTTAAAGCCCGATACCGCCCTCCTGCCTCCGGGACAGGCTTTCTACCTGCCTGATTTCTCAAACGACATCCACCACGAGGTGGAGCTGGTTCTTCGCATCGGCAAGGAAGGAAAGCACATCCAGGAAGAATTTGCCTCCCGGTACATCGATGGGATCACGGTAGGAGTCGATTTCACAGCTCGGGATGTACAGCAGCGCCAGAAGGAAAAGGGCCTGCCCTGGGAGCCCGCCAAAGCCTTTGATCATTCCGCTCCGGTCGGACGAATCGTTCCGTTCGAGTCGTTCTTAGGAAATGACGCCATTCATTTTTCCCTGACCCGAAACGGCCAGGAGGTGCAACGTGGCGACAGTTCGCTCATGCTCTTTCCTTTTAACCGCATCCTTGCACACCTCTCCCGCTACATTACACTCCGTAAAGGTGATTTGATCTTCACCGGGACCCCGAAAGGGGTCGGGGCGGTCGCGGCAGGTGATACGCTCGAAGCCTTCCTGGAAGGCGAGTCGTTGTTGCGTTTCGATGTAAAATAAAAAAGCCGGCTGTCCGCCGGCTTTATCTGTGTTCATTCAATTGGAAACACTGTCCACCGCCTCAGGTTCAGGTTCCGGTCCGGCAGAACTATCCATACTGGTAGCGCCGATATCCATGGAGCCGCCCGCATCCGCACCGCTCATGCTCTCTTTACTCATGGACACCTTCCACTTACCGTCGATGCGTACCAGACTGAGGGGCGTTTCACCTTCACGGCCTTCTTCCTTGTAAGTCACGGTCGCCTTGTCACCTTCGATCTTTTCTCCGGTGATTTCAAACTTGGTCTCATTCGCCTTCATGGAATCCGGAACCATTTTGGCAAAACCGCTCATCATGTCGAGCAACTTGCCGGTGTCCTCCGTGCCGTATTTCTTGGCGCCTTCAAAGTCCATGCTGTTCATGGCCTTCAGGAAGTTCTCGGCTACGGATTTCGGGGAATCTCCTCCACCGCAAGCACTCAGGGCCGCGATCAGCAGGAAACTCAGGAAGTGTTGGAGCTTTTTCATTTCAAGTGGATTATTTCCGGTTGGAAGAGTACGAATAGATGATGCGTGCGTGTTCGTTGAGGTACAGGTTATCGCATGCCACATATTCCCGACCCGAAAGACGGGTCAAAGGTAGGAATTTACGATCCCCAGTTGCTGCCAATACGGCTTTGTAAACAAACTCTGTGCAGTAGAACCGGTCATCGGAAGCCAGGTCGAAATCGGAATCGAAATAAGGTCCCGCCTCCAGCATACTTTCCACGATCCGCTTCAGCCTCACCCGATCAGCGGGTGTGAGGTCAAGACGAATGATACCCATGGCGCTACTCAGATCGGAACGACAAAACGCGGCAAGCGATTCTTTCTTCAATTTATCCGTCGGATTGTCTTCCCCGCCGATGGCATGGACCACCATCCAACGATCTTGCTCCCGCACGAGTATCCCCGCATGGGAGTACGATGGATCCTGCAACGAAAAGTGACGGAGGGATTCACTGATGATACCTTTGCCGCGGCGAAGAACGACATCGCCTTCGCGAAGCAGTTCATGATCCGGCAGGGACAAATGGGAAAGCGACGTTCGATCGCGGGCAGGTCCCTGTCCGGCGAAACCGACCCCAACTAACGATATACCCAGGAGTACCAGGAGCAACAGGTCAGGAAAACGCGGGCGGATGGAGCGCAGCACAAGGAATGATAACGGACAAGCCGCTGCCGGGTTTCGCCTTTTCAAAAAATCAGCGAACAATCGCATAGCGGGAAATTCTTCGTACTTTTCCTCGTATGGTGAATATCCGGCTGCTGGATATACAGGTAGCGCAGATGCTGCAGTCGCGGCTTTTGCCGGACCTCTATTACCACTCACCTGCCCACACCCGGGATGTATTGCGGTCCGCCTTGCGCATAGGTCGTGAAGAAGGCCTCTCGCCATTCGAGCTGGAACTCCTGGGGGCCGCAGCGATCCTGCACGACACCGGTTTCACGGTTGCCTACGCCGACCACGAATGGCATAGTTGCGCGATCGCGCGCATCTTATTGCCCCAACACGGTGCGGATGAATCCTTTGTCGAACGAGTGTGTGACCTCATTCAGGCTACGCGCATTCCTCAACATCCGACCGACTTGCTTTCGGAGATACTGTGCGATGCCGATCTGGATTACCTCGGACGGGATGACTTCGAGGAGATTTCCAATCATCTCTACCGAGAATTGCTAGCCTACCGGATCGTGAACGACTCGTTCGAGTGGGACCAGATTCAGGTTCGTTTTCTGGAAAACCACCACTATCACCGCCCTTTGATGCGGGAGTTACGGGAATGGAAGAAACGGGAACACCTGGAGATCATCCGGGAACGACTGGACAATCGCCCCGAAGAAGAGGAAGATGATGAATAAGCCGGATATCCTTATCACATCCGCTCAGGCGCCTCGATGCCGAGCAGCCTTAACGTTTCTTTGATGACAGCTCCCGTTACCCGGCTCAGCTCCAAGCGGAAGGCAGAGGCAGTGGGATTGGCCGCATCGATGATCTGGTGGTCGTGCCAAAAGTGATTGAAGCTTTTTGCTACTTCGTAGGCATAATTCGCGACCAGGGCCGGAGAATATCCATTCGCCGCGTCTTGCAGGACTTCCGGATATCGGTACAATACGCGTAGCAGGTCTTTTTCGCCCTCATCCGGTTGGTGTGTTCCGGTAAGGCTTTTATTGACATTGGCAGCCGTTCCCTTTCTCAGGACGGAACAGATGCGGGCATGGGCATACTGGATGAACGGGCCGGTGTTACCGTTGATGTCGATGCTCTCCGCCGGATTGAAGAGCATACGCTTCTTGGGATCGACTTTCAGGATGAAATACTTCAACGCGCCCATTCCAAGCGTGTGGTACAAATGCCGGGCTTCCGCTGAATCGAAATCGTCGATCTTCCCCTGCGCCTTGGTCGCCATTTCGCATTGCTCCACCACTTCACGGATGAGGTCATCGGCATACACGACGGTACCTTCTCGGGATTTCATCTTGCCGGACGGAAGGTCGACCATCCCGTATGACAGATGGTATAAACCGGTAGCCCATTCCCGGCCTAGTTTCCGGAAGATTTCCCGCAGTACTTTGAAATGATATTCTTGTTCATTTCCGACTACATAAATCAATGATTCCAAGCCCTTAAACTCATCGTAGCGCAACTGCGCGGTACCCAGGTCCTGGGTGATATAGACAGAAGTTCCGTCGGAGCGCAGGAGCAATTTCTGATCAAGTCCGACATCCGTCAGATCAATCCAGACGGAGCCATCGTCTTTGCGATAGAACACCCCTTGGGACAGACCTTCATCGACAATTCGTTTTCCTAAGAGGTAGGTTTCAGATTCGTAATAGGTTTTGTCGAAGTCCACCCCCATGAGCCGGTAAGTCTCATCAAAGCCTTCGTAGACCCAGCCGTTCATCCGTTTCCACAAAGCAATGGTCTCCGGATCGCCGGCTTCCCATTGGCGCAACATCTCCTGGACTTCAAGGGTCAGTGGCGCCTGTTTTTCGGCCGCTTCTTCCGGAAGACCGGCTTTCTTGCCCTCCTCGATCTGCTCCTTGAGTTTCTTGTCGTACACGACGTAGTACTTGCCAACCAGGTGGTCGCCTTTCATCCCACTCGATTCGGGCGTCTCGCCATGACCGAATTTTTTCCAGGCCAGCATGGATTTGCAGATGTGAACGCCCCGGTCGTTGACGAGGTTCACCTTCGTGACATCATGGCCGGCGGCTTTCAGGATTTCCGCGACGGAAAAGCCGAGCAGGTTGTTCCGGATGTGCCCAAGATGGAGGGGTTTATTGGTATTCGGCGAAGAATACTCTACCATCAAACGGCGACGCGCCGTCTTCCCCGCATCAAATAATTGCCGGGTATCAGCGGCAATGGCCTGAAAGAAATCGTTCCAGAAACGATCGGCAATGACCAGGTTCAGAAAGCCTTTGACGACATTGAATCGCGTGACGATCCCGGCAAATTCCACGAGGTATCCGCCCAGTTGCTCGGCCGTAAGTTCGGGTGACAAGCCGGAAACCTTGGCCAAGGGAAACACCAACAGGGTGATATCCCCTTCAAACTCCCGCTTGGTCTCCTGGAATACGACCTGGTCAGCGGCAATGGATTTTCCAAACCGGTCTTGAACGGCAGTGACCACCGATTGGCGAATGGTATCCTGGAATCGTTGAATTGACATATCGTAAGCTGGGAATCAGGCGAGCTGGCTGACCACCCGTTGAAGGATTTCAAAGGTGTTTTCAGCCATCAGGTTTTCTTTGTCGAGGGTCGGATTGACTTCGGCGATCTCAAAGCAACAAACCTTTTCATTCTGGATAAGTCGCACCAGTAAACTACCCGCTTCTTTCTCTGTAATGCCGTTACGGACGGGGGTCCCGGTTCCTTTTGAAATGGAGGAATCCATGGAATCCACGTCAAAGCTGATATAGATCAGGTGGCAGTGGTTCAGGTGTGCCAGGGTATCGCGGGCGATCTTTTCCACCCCATTGCGCTTCACTTCACTTGTGCTGAAGACCTTCACTTTGTGCTTTTTCAGCAGATAGGTCTCTTCCGGTTCGGTGTCCCGTAAGGCGATGAATACAAGGTCTTTATAGTCTAATTTGGGTGCAATATTTCCCAATTTCTTGATCTTGTTCCACCACTCCAGCGTCTCCTTATCAGGCCGGTTCATCTTATTCGAGGCATTGTCCTCGTTGAGTACTGCGGCCAACGGCATGCCGTGCATGTTGCCGGAAGGGGTCGTCCAGGGTGAATGGAGATCGGCATGGGCGTCGACCCAGATCACGCCGAGGCGCTGCTTCGGGTAAGCCATCCGGATACCGGAGATCGTTCCCGCCGCTGTTGAATGGTCGCCAGCCAGGACGATGGGAAACTCATTACCCTTGAGGGAATTCTTCACCGCGTTGGCCACCCGTTCCAACATGGCATAAACCGCCTTGATACGCTTCGCGTACGGACTTCCCGGAGCATCGAACAACTGTTTGTTCTCGTTCGGCACTTCCGTCGCATCGATCTTCTTGAACAGGTTACTTCCGTAGTCGAGCGCTGCCACTTTGATGGCATCTGGTCCCATGCTGGCCCCCCGGGTACCGGCGGCGATCTCCGACTTGACTTCAATGAACCGGATCTTCTTCATAAGGTTCTGGCATCTAAAAATTTACTCTCCAACGCAGGAGGGAAATGTAAGTTACTTACTTTCGCAAGCCCCCGGCGATCCGGGAGACTTACTTCACGTTAAAACGACCAATCCGACTTACCCGGAGCATCCACGGGACGATGAAAAACACCTATCGCGACCTGATCGAACAAACGTTCTACTTCCCCCAGGAAGGATTCGAGGTCATCGACAACCAGCTACACTTCTACGGCATCGATTTGATGGAGATCATCAAGCAATACGGTACTCCGTTGAAGATCTCCTACCTCCCCAAAATCGGATCGCAAATTAAGAAAGCGAAGCGGATTTTCAACGTAGCCATTGCCAAAGCCGACTACAAAGGGTCGTATACGTACTGTTACTGTACGAAAAGCAGCCATTTCAGTTTCGTACTGGACGAGGTTTTAAAGAACGAGGTCCACCTGGAGACCTCCTCGGCCTACGATATCCAGATCATCCGGTCGTTGTACGCGGCAAAGAAACTCGATAAGTCCATCACGATCATTTGTAATGGTTTTAAACGAGACCAGTACATTCAGTACATCTGCGACCTGATCAACGACGGATTCGAAAACGTCATTCCCGTGCTCGACAACATGAACGAGCTGGAGCAATACGAGAAACGGGTCAAGGGGCGCAGGAAGGTCAAGTTCGGAATCCGGATCGCGGCCGAAGAGGAACCCAATTTCGAATTCTATACCTCGCGCCTCGGCATCCGGTACGACGAGATCAAGGATTACTACGTCAAATCGATCAAGAAGAACAAGCGTTTTCAATTGAAGATGCTGCACTTCTTCATCAACACGGGCATCAAGGATACCGCCTATTACTGGTCGGAGTTGAACAAGTGCGTCAATGTCTATGGCGAATTGAAAAAAGTCTGCCCGACGCTCGACTCGCTCGACATCGGTGGCGGATGGCCCATTCGACATTCCCTGGGCTTTGAGTACGATTACGAGTACATGGCCGAGCAGATCATCAAATCGATCCAATCGGCCTGCAAGACTCAGGGCGTCGACGAACCCAACATCTATTCGGAGTTCGGAAGCTTCACCGTTGCTGAAAGCGGGGCTACGCTCTACTCGGTCGTCGACAAGAAACAGCAGAATGACAGTGAACTGTGGTACATGATCGACAGTTCCTTCATCACTACCCTGCCCGACACCTGGGGCATCAAGCAAAAATTCATCCTGCTGGCGATCAACCAATGGGAAAGGGATTACGACCGGGTGAATATCGGCGGTATCACCTGCGACAGTGACGATTATTACAACAACGAATCCCACGTCAACCAGGTGTATCTTCCGCGCATACGGGAAGACGACAAAGAGCCGCTGTATATGGGCTTTTTTCATACCGGCGCTTATCAGGAAAGCATCGGCGGATACGGCGGCATCCAGCATTGTCTCATTCCGGCACCCAAGCATGTCATCATCGACCGGGATCAGGACGGAGAGATCGTTACCCGATTGTTCGCAAAAGAGCAAAGCGCGAAGAGCATGCTGAAAATCCTCGGCTATTGATGAGTCAGGGCGTCATCTCCCCTGCCATTGGCGGCTTCTTCTTCAAATCCCGGGATCCGAAATCACTGGCTCGATGGATGGAAGACCGTCTGGGTGTTCCGTTCGGCACGCAGTTGTATGCATCTTTCCTATGGAAGACGTCTCCTGACGACTCGATGACCGGCCGTACAGAGTTAGGATTGTTTCAGCAGGATACGGATTACTTCTCTCCTTCCACAACAGATTTCATGCTGAACATCCGCGTAACGGGATTGTTTCAGCTACTGGATCAACTGCAATCCAAGGGTGCGACCGTTCTCGATCAAACCCAGTCGTTCGAATACGGCCACTTTGGTTGGGTCCTCGATCCGGATGGAAACAAGATTGAACTTTGGGAACCGAACGAGTCTGGTTTTGGCGATTTACCAGCACAGACTGTTTCGTCGCGCATGACCTGCGATGGTATCGGAGGTGTTTTTCTAAAGAGTCGTCAACCGGACCAATTGAGTAACTGGTTCCGGGAGATGTTTCAACTGCCGATGCAGGGCACAATGGCATTGTTTAAGAATTATCCCGTCAATGGAACCGTGCAACAGGTTCAGGTCTTTTCCATCATGAAGGAGGATAGCTCTTACTTTGCCCCTTCAGCGCAACAATTCATGTTGAATTTCCGGGTTCCCGACCTCGATGTTGTCATCCGTGAACTGAAAGATCATGGTGAGACACTCGTTGGCGAACCGGAATCGCACCCGCAAGGGAAATTCGCCTGGGTGCTGGATCCGGAGGGACGAAAGATCGAACTCTGGCAACCTGCCTGAAACAGGTTTACAAAATTTTTACCGCGCGTATCATTTCACGCTTACCCGGAGGACCCGGAAGCGCGATAACCTGTAGCCCAACTGCTTTCAAGGCGCGCTTGAATGCACCCTGTGCGCAGTAAGTGACCATGCTACCACCCGTGCACAGGCGTTCCGCCAATCGTCGCATAGCCGACTCGCCCCATAGTTCCGGCTGTACACGCGGGCCAAAAGCATCGTAATAGACCAGATCAGCCGGAGGAAGTTCAATCGGGTCATTCCACGAGGCGTTCCATTTCCAAAGCTTGAATCGTTCGTCCAAATCGACCGGTACACCCCAGGGCGCATCGTGCAGTCGTTTGAATGTCTCGGAGTATTCTTCCAGATCATTGCGGCAATAATTCAATCGATCGATCACCGGCCAGTCGAGTGGTCGAGTCTCCAACGCATGGTAATGCAGTTGGAGACTGCCTGGGTGTCGTTTCAAAAAATCGAAGGTCAGCAGGGCGTTGAGTCCTGTACCCAACCCCATTTCCAGTAATACGACAGGTGTTGAGTCGTTCCGTTCCGCAAACAAGCGGGACAAACCCGCATCGATGAAAACATGACGCGATTCCTGCAGCGCGCCTCTGGCCGAATGATAGGGCTCGTCAAGGTCGGTTCTTCGCAGCGTGAAACTGCCGTCGCTGGTGGGTGATACTTCCAGATCGTGCTCTGCCATTATCCCCGGTGTGGTTCATTCTTCAACAGGATGCGGAGATTCCAGTCCAGACGCTCCCGAAAAGGCTCCTGCCTCACCGGACAATCGGACACCGTGCAGATCGGACAGGAAGCAGGAAGGCAAGGATCGGTATGAATGAAAAACTCCACCCGGTTACGGAACCGTTCGTTGATGATGCCTTCCAACTCCTTCACCGCATCGTGCGATTTTCGGAGATCCTGATACCAGGGCAAGGTGAGGTGAGCGTCGATATGCAATTGGCTGCCATACTTCACCACACGAAGATTGTGAATGTCGATCCACTGGTCACGGCGTTGGGAATTCAGCACATGTATGATGTCTTTGATCTGATAAAAATCAGCTTCATCCATCAGGCCGGCAAGGGCATCCCGCAGCAAGCGGTACCCCACAACGAGAATATACAAGCCGAGCAACAAGGCCAGCGTGGGATCGATCCAGGCATATCCGGTCAGCCGGATGGCTCCCAGCCCGATCAACAGGATGACCGATGACCAGGTATCGGACAACAGGTGTTTCCCATCGGCTACCAGTGTTTGTGAATGCAGTCGCTTGCCCTGGCGCAACAGCAACCAACCCATGAACCCGTTGACTCCCGCCGCTCCGGCCGTGATCCACAAGCCGATGTCGATCCTGGCCAGCGGGAGTGGATGGAAAAACCCGTATACCGCCTTGACAGCCATGACTGCCCCGGCAAGAAAGATCGCTCCACCCTCAAAGCCTACCGAGAGGAATTCTATTTTCCCATGCCCATAGGGATGGTTCTCATCGCGTGGACGTGCGGCTACGGTAAGCGATAACAAGCCGATAGCGGCCGCAATGATATTGATGATGGATTCCAGGGCATCGGTCAACACCGCGTCGGAATGTGTAAGGAACCAGGCGATGAACTTCCCGATGGTCAGCAAAAGGCCGAAAATCAGAATTCCCCGCATGATGCGGATCTTCTCCGTGGCAGCCTGTTCCAGATCCATGGTGTTCATTACTGGAATATGACTTCGGTGGCGCCATAGCCGAACTGTTCAGGCGGCGCATCCTGGAATCGGATGGCGGGGTATTTTTTTAATTCTTCCCGGATAGAACTGCGCAGTACGCCGCTTCCCACACCGTGAATGAACGTGATCTTGTGCAATTTATCCAACAAAGCACGGTCAAGTTCCTTTTGGAAATGGTTGAGCTGATAGGATATGATCTGCGCGTTGCTCATACCGGTAGGATCCTTGATCAATTCCTCTATGTGCAAGTCGACGATACGCTCCCGTGAAAGGATGGTGAATTTACTTCCCCGTGCCGGCTTTGCTCCGCCCTGCCGTTCCTTCGCTTCCGCTTCCGACTTACTGAACTTTTCCAGCAGGCGGGAAACATCCACTTCCCCTTTCGGCATTACTTCTGCCAGGGAATGCAAGAGGACAGTCTCCGGATGCCCGGGTAGCTTATCGCGAAAAGAGGGTTCCAGAAAATCCGACGGACTGATACTGAGTGACCGAACGATGGGCGGTCGGAACGCATACTCGCGCTCTCCGAAGAAAAGGATCTGGAACTCGAACCCCTCGATACGGTGCAGTTCATCCGCGGAGAAGACGCCAAGGCTTTCCTCCTTTCTCGACTGCAGGATACCGGAGCGTACCCCTGATCGCACATCCGGCATTTTACGCGCTACAGTGAAGAGGATGGTCCAATGCGTGTTGTTGATCAAACGGATATCAATATCGGAAACCAATGGAGCGTCCGGTCTCTTGAGTGCGGTTGCCACATACACGGTCTGATCCTGATCCATGAACCTGATCCAGGTATCTGCCGACTTAGCAGTGGCAGCCTGGGTGGCCTCCACTAGTTTCTCAACGGGTCTTGAAGTCGAACTCGCTTCAGCCGGAACGGTCAGTTGTTCATCCAGTCCGAACTCGATCCTGACGAGTTGATGCAACTCGATAATATGGGTGAATCCATCTGAATCAATTACTTCTGCCCTGCTGTTGGGCAAAAGCCGACGTACCGTTCCTTCGATCGGATCATTGAGAAACCGGACTTTATCGCCTACTTCAGGTAGCATAGATGAAGGAATGTAGTAGTACTACTACGGTCCTGCAATTTCTCAAATTTTTAAGATTTCTATAGGAAAATTCAAGCTGAAGAGTGTGTATATTTGTGACGGAGTTATTAGTGGAGCTACTGCGAGCTTCGGCTTATCGAGAATCACTGGAGAAATGACGCTACGTCATTGGTAAGGTTTTATGCATTAACCGCTTTTATTTTTCCCGGACTGCGACCCGCGGAGCGATAGAAGACTTAAACGATTCCGACATGCTGAGTTTTCGCCCCTGCTACGACTATTGAACCGCTTGTTGAACCAGAACCTTAATCTTAACCCTAACCTTAGTACCATCATGAAACGTTTCGGATTGTTCGGTCACCCACTTGAACATTCGTACTCAAAAAAGTTCTTTACTGAAAAATTTCAGCGTGAAGGACGGACTGATTGCGTTTATGAAAATTTTGACTCTGATAACATTTACGATCTGAAGAAGATCGTTCGAGACAACCCTGACCTGGTTGGTTTGAACGTGACAATCCCGTACAAACAGGATGTCATCCCGATGTTGGATAACCTGGATGATATTTCCCAGCGGATCGGCGCGGTCAACACGATCCGGATCCAGCGATTCGAGAACGGAAAATTTGAATTGCACGGCTTCAATACGGACGCATGGGGATTTGAACTCGCCATCCGACCGATCCTTCGCCCGCACCATCGTCGCGCCCTGATCCTGGGAACCGGTGGTTCCGCAAAGGCGGTCAGCTATGTTTTTCGCAAGTTGGCGATCGAGCACTTTTTCGTGACCCGTGAGGAATCCCGATTCCATTACTGCTACGCCGACCTCAACCAGAACACCATGAAGGCGTTCCAGGTCGTGGTGAACACGACACCCCTCGGCATGTATCCGAACGTCAACGACGCTCCGAACATCCCGTACGAGTTTCTGACCCATAAGCATCTGTGCTTCGACCTTATTTACAACCCGCCCCAAACGCGCTTTTTGGAAAAGTCAAAAGCATCAGGCGCTTTCATTCACAACGGATTCCGGATGCTTCGCTTACAGGCGGAAAAAGCCTGGGAGATCTGGAACGAACCGATTTATGTCTGATCGTTAGTCAGTACAAGAATGAAGACCGGTAGATCCGGTCTTTTTTTTGTCCGACCGCCTCCCGATGTTTCGTACTTTCAAGCGCAGATTGTCCTTTCCATGTCTTTTAAAATCATTTCAGAATTCCGCCCTACCGGCGATCAACCGGAGGCGATCCGGCAACTGGTAGAGGGCCTTCGGCGCGGCGACCACGCCCAAACACTGCTCGGAGTGACCGGATCCGGGAAGACCTTTACCGTTGCCAATGTCATCGAACAGGTCCAGCGTCCGACGATCATCCTGAGTCACAACAAGACGCTTGCCGCCCAATTGTATGGCGAGTTCAAACAGTTCTTTCCGGAGAACGCGGTGGAGTATTTCGTCTCCTACTATGACTATTACCAGCCCGAGGCGTTCATACCAAGCACCAATACCTATATCGAAAAGGACCTCGCGATCAATGATGAGATCGAGAAGCTTCGGCTGAGTACCACCACTTCCCTCTTGTCGGGCCGACAGGATGTATTGGTTGTAAGCTCGGTATCCTGCATTTACGGTATCGGAAACCCGGGTGATTTTAAGGCGAATACGATCCGTGTCAGGGAAGGAGAGAAAATCAGCCGGAACGCGTTCCTTCACAAACTGGTCACCTCCCTCTATTCCAGAACCGACACCGATTTCGACCGGGGGAAGTTCCGCGTTCGCGGCGATACGGTGGACGTCTTCATCGCATACGGTGACATTGCCTACCGTTTCTACTTTTTCGGAGATGAGATCGAAGAAATCGCCTCGATCGATCCGATCAACGGAAAGACCCTTGAAAAGCACAACGCCGTTGCCATCTACCCGGCGAACATCTTTGTCACGAATCCTGAACGCCAACTGCAGGCCATCTGGCAGATACAGGAAGACATGATGAAGCAGGTGGAGTACATGAAATCACTGGGGCAGCACCTGGAAGCGAAACGTCTGGAAGATCGTGTCACCTATGATCTGGAGATGATCCGGGAACTGGGATATTGTTCCGGGATCGAGAACTACTCGCGTTATTTCGATGGCCGGGATCCCGGGCAGCGTCCCTTCTGCCTGCTGGATTATTTTCCGGAAGATTATTTGCTGGTGATCGACGAAAGCCATGTAACGGTACCCCAGATCCGGGCCATGTACGGTGGGGACCGCTCACGCAAGCAAAACCTCGTCGAGTACGGTTTCCGCTTACCAGCCGCGCTGGATAACCGGCCGCTGAAGTTTGAGGAATTTGAAACCCTGGTGAACCAGGTCATCTATGTGAGTGCCACCCCGGCTGAATATGAATTGCAGCAAAGCGAAGGTGTGCTGGTGGAACAGGTCATCCGGCCGACCGGTTTGCTCGATCCCATCATTGAAGTTCGGCCAGCGATCAATCAGGTCGACGACTTACTCGAAGAGATCGACCGGACGATCAAAGCCGGAGATCGTGTGCTCGTTACCACTCTCACGAAACGAATGGCCGAGGAACTCACCAAGTACCTCACGAACCTGAACATCAACTGCCGCTATATCCACTCGGAAGTGGAGACCCTGGAACGCGTGGAGTTGCTGCGCGACCTGCGGCTTGGCAACTTTGATGTACTCGTCGGTATTAACCTGTTGCGGGAAGGTCTTGACTTGCCTGAGGTTTCTCTGGTCGCGGTCCTGGACGCCGACAAGGAGGGCTTTCTGCGCAGCAACCGCTCGCTCACCCAGACGGCAGGACGCGCCGCGCGCAATGTCAACGGGCGGGTAATCTTCTATGCTGACAAGATCACTGAGAGCATGCAGCAGACGATGGATGAGACCAATCGTCGGCGGGAAAAACAGCTGCGGTATAACGAGGAACATGGGATCACACCGACGCAGATCCGCAAATCGAAAGACGCGATATTACTGCAGACCAAAGTGGCCGACCGCCGGCAGCTTGCGGAGCCCGGTGCCTATACCGAAGATTTTGCCACCCCATCGATCGCCGCTGATCCTGTCGTGCAGTACATGGATCAGGAGCAATTGAAGAAACTCATCGGGCAGACCAGGAAATCCATGGAGAAAGCAGCACGTGAACTGGACTTCATCGAGGCGGCCCGTTTACGGGACGAGTTATTCCAATTGGAAAAAATGGTGAACGCCCATTAGGCGGAACGATATCGTTCAAGTGCTTCCGGAGCCAATTCCATCCTGAAGGTGGTTCGTTTGAAAACCGGATGGACATGATGATCACCCTTACGCCGGAATCCCGCACGCTCATAAAGCCGAATCGCTTCGACCAACTGGTCCGCGGTATCGAGATGGATGGTGGTAAAATTACGACTGACGGACCAGCGCAAAGCCGCGTCCAACAAGGCGTTGCCGGCACCTAAGCCGCGACACCGTTCATCAACCCCCATTTTCGCTACCTGAATACTTGAAGGACTATCAGGAATCACGGCTACTGTGCCGATGGGACGGTCCTCCAGTACTGCGAAAAAGATCATCCCTCCTTTCTCCAGGATCGCCTCAGGATTTCCCAGTTGCCGTTCATCTTCCGCTGTCACGGAAAAGAGGGCAGCGAGCCAGGAAACATTCAGATTTCGAAAATCCGACCGCCATTCCGGGCGATATTCCCTGACCTGAATGTCTCTTTTATCCATTTTCGGGCACTTTTTGATTAAAATCTGATTAGGAGGATGTCAAAATTCTTCCTATATTAGAACCAGTTCATTGCTGCGTAAATAACCCTTACACCTACTACATGAAACGAGTCCTTACCCTGCTCGCGCTCGGAATTGCCTTGCAATTTAATCAGGCATCCGCCCAATGTACAACCACGAACGCGACTACCTGCGTTTGTCCTCCCGGACAGGGAACAGACTGCGATCTGTTACCTGATATTACGGTATCCAAGGATGCCATTTCAAATTCGGGAGGCACCACGGAATATGCCCAGACAGGTGCCGGCACCAACTATTCCGGCCAGGGTTCTGATGATGGTCGACTTCGCCTGACCGGTGCTACGCCGAACATCGGCTATGGTCCGATCGAGGTGCGTGGACAATCCCGTTGGGTATGCGGTACTGATACCTCGCTCACCTATCCGGGCGTCGGGGGGTGTCCGAACGGCATGGATCCCAAGCAGGTGGTCGTTCAGCGCATCTACCACAAGAATGGCAACGCCATGTCCTTTACCGACCGGCTGGCCGGTACCATGACCTATCACAGCACCCACGGTCACCAACACGTTGACTCCTGGGGCGAGTACACCATCCGTCTGGAGAATCCCAATGAACCTGATCCCAGGAACTGGTCCATTGTCGGCACAGGCTCCAAACTGGCGTTCTGCCTCTTGGACCTGAGCAATTGTAACTCCAGCGCCGGATATTGCCGGGATTCGCTCAACACGGTATTGAACTCCACCAACCTGCCCAACTATGGACTGGGTGGAGGAAGCTACGGCTGTTCAAACGCCCTTCAGGGTATTACAGCAGGGTATGTAGATATTTATTCCAAGTCGCTTGATGGAATGTGGATCAACATTCCTTCCGGAACCTGTAATGGAAACTACTGGATCGTCGTCACCATCGATCCGAATGAGAATTTTCTAGAGTACCGGGAAAACAACAACGTCATCGCGGTGCCCATTACCCTGACCCGCCAGGCTACGTCCAACCCGATCATCGAGATCATGGCCGACAAGTCCGGCACGATTGCTCAGGGTGAAACCATCCGACTGACCGCAACAGCAGGAACCGCATACCTTTGGTCGACGGGTGCGACTACTCAATCCATCGAAGTGAACACTTCGGGCACGTATTCTGTCACCGTAACCACCTATTGCGGTACCGTTACGTCTGCGCCCTTCAACGTTACCGTAATTCCGAACCCCAACGATCCTACTGTCACCAGTGCCACGATCTGCCAGGGGCAATCCGCCACCATTTCGGCTAACGCTTCTTCCGGCACGGTATACTGGTACACGCAACCTTCCGGTAACTCCTTACCGGTCGGTAATGGTCCCAGCTACACGACACCTACCCTCGGCGGCACCACGACCTACTATGCCCAGGCAGAAGAAGTAACACCTGGACCCGTGAACTTTTGCAGCCCGACCGATAACACCTTCGGCAGTGGCGCCTATTACACTTCAGCCGGAACTCCCTATGTGGTCTTTACCGCGTACTCCAGTTTCGTGCTGCAAAGTGTTCAGGTCTATGCCGGCGCTGCCGGTAACCGTACGTTCCAACTGTACGACAAGAATGCCACCCTGGTCCGCCAGGTTACAGTGAACCTTCCCGCCGGAAAAAGCCGCGCTGTCCTCAACATTACGGTTCCGGTCGGAGAGCACTTCCGCCTGCAGGTTAGCGGTACGCCGAACTTGTGGTACAACACCACCGGTGTAAGCTATCCTTATACGCTTCCGGGTTTCATGTCGGTGACGAATTCATCCGCCGGTAAATCCACTTATTATTTCTTCTACGACTGGCAGATCGCATCTCCGGACATCATCACCCGCAGCGCACGTGTCCCGGTGACGGTTACTGTTAATCCGACACCAGTTGTAAACGCTTCCGCTGCTCAATCGACCCTGTGCTCCGGCCTGAGCGTCGGCCTGAGTGCCTCCGGTGCGGACACCTATGTATGGTCTCCTGCAACCGGCCTCAGTGGCACGACCGGAAGTGCGGTGAACGCCTCCCCGACTACTTCGACGGTTTACACCGTAACCGGTACTTCGAATGGTTGTTCCGCAACCCAGACTTTATCCCTGACCGTCAACCCTTCTCCATCCGCAACGCTCTCTACTTCGAACGTAACGTGTAATGGCGGTAGCAACGGCAGCCTGCAGGCCAATGTTTCCGGCGGCACTGCCCCATTCAATTATTCCTGGAATACAAGCCCGGTTCAGACCGGTGCAACTGCCTCGAATCTGAGTTCAGGAGCTTATACCGTCAGTATCAGTGATGCCAACGGTTGCACGACCAGCGTACAGGGAACAATCAGTCAGCCCGCTGCTTTGAATCTTTCATCGAGCGTGACACCGGTTATTTGTGGACAAGCCAACTCGGGGGCCATTGACCTGACGGTCAGCGGTGGCAATGCACCCTATTCCTATAGCTGGTCAAATGGCGCGACATCAGAAGATCTGTCGAACCTGAACAGCGGCAACTTCACCGTAACGATTACGGACGCTTCTTCCTGTACCGGCAGTCAGACCTTCAATGTCGGACAAGTCGGTACCGCACCGGCGACTCCGGCATCTGTAAACGGAGCAGCGGCCGTTTGTAACAACCAGTCGCTGACCTATTCCGTTCCGGCTGTACCGGGGGCATCAACTTACAACTGGACCTTCCCGTCCGGATTCACCATCACCGGAGGTGCCGGCAGCAATTCCGTGACGGTGAGTGCTTCCAACATTCCCGCAAGCGGACAGATTTGTGTCACTGCACAAAATGCCTGTGGAACCAGCGCGCCAGTCTGCTTCACCGTAGCAAAGGTTACCGCGCGTCCGGCAACTCCGGCTGCCATCGTCGGTGCAAACATCATTTGCCCCGGTTCTACCGTCTCCTTCAGTGTCGCGGCCGATCCGATGGCAACAAGCTATAACTGGCAACTGCCCACCGGCGCTACGGTTGTCAGCGGTCAGGGCACCAATAGCATCAGCTTCACGCTGCCCACACCGTTCACCACCGGAACACTCCGTTGTACGCCTTCGAATTGCCTGGGCGCCGGCGGAACGCGGACAATGACGGTCTATGGCACACCGACCACTCCAGGCACGATCAGCGGGCCCACCAACGGAGTCTGTGCCGGTAGCACCAATGTGAATTATTCGGTTAGTCTTGTACCCAGTGCCTCCTCGTACGTATGGAGTGCTCCTCCCGGAGCAACCATTACCTCCGGTGCAGGAACAAATGCCGTCACCGTTACTTTCAGCGCGGGATTTACCGGCGGTAACCTGACCGTTGCTACGGTCAATTCCTGTGGCACCAGCAGTTCTCGCGTGGCTTATATCCGCAGCAAACCGGTTACTCCCGGTTCCATCAACGGAACCCTCACCGGAATTTGCAGCGCAGGCGCCATGAACTTCTCGATCTCACCGGTGACCGGAGCTACAGGCTATTCCTGGAATGTACCCAGCGGTATTTCGGTCCAATCCGGTGCCGGCACTACGTCGATCGGTGTGAACGTCTCTCCCGCATTTGTATCCGGCAACCTGTGTGTGACCGCTTCGAATTTATGTGGAAACAGCCCTCAGCGTTGCGCGGCCCTGACTGCCAAACCTGCTGTACCGTCCAGCATCAGCGGACCTACTGCGGTATGCGCCAATCAGACCAACGTCGCCTTCTCCACTGCCTCCGTATCCGGAGCGACTACGTATAATTGGGTGGTTCCATCCGGAGCTACCATCGCATCCGGTGCCGGTACGAATTCCATCCTCGTCAATTTCGGTGCGAATGGCGGTACCGTAAGCGTCAATGCCGGTAACGGTTGTGGCAACAGTTCCAACCGAAACATGGCAGTGGCCATCAACTGTCGTTCAGCTGCAACAGCAACCACCTCCGGAAACATCTCGGCCTTCCCGAATCCGGCATCGGAGTTGTTGACCGTACAGGTCGATGCGCTTGAAAAGTCGAACAGCCGGGTTATGCTGCGGGATCTGACCGGAAGAATCGTACTGCAACAGGATCTTCGCCTCATCGCCGGCTTGAACCAGATCAACCTGGATGTGCACCAATTGGCACGTGGAGTCTATGTGCTGGAATTGGGACAAGACGACCAACGCGAATCACTGCGGGTTGTTCTTCAATAATCGTCAGCTATAAAAAAGAAAGGCCGGGTTCAACGCCCGGCCTTCCTTTTTTCATGTAGGTCAATGCAATACTTGTAGTCGCCTTGTCACTTGCTGATTTCCTGATGTCAGTCGGATAAAATACAACCCGCTTTTCCAGTTTGAAACATCGAGCACCAGAGGAGAGATAACTCCCGTATCCCGGCCTGAACGGCGTAGTGTGCAGCGTCCATCGGGCAGGAAGACTTCGATCGAAACTCCTTCGGCCGAATACTCCGTATTTTGAAGCTGAAGACAAGCGATTCCGGATGCCGGATTCGGATAGAATTGGGAAACACTCCTGTCATCCAGCAAATCCATGCCGGTGATCAGATTGACGGTATCGACGGTGGCATTGATCATCAGATCCTCCGTTTCCCGTGTACGGTAGATCGCCCAGGCATTGCTTAACACTTCATAGGTGCGGTTCGAAAAAGGTCCGATCAGGTCTTGACCGAGGCTGATGAATTCTCCTGCCATGTTCCAGGCAACATAAAATCCGCCGCTGTTGATGACGATCGGTGTTGTCAGCTGCAGGCTGACCCAACCCGGTGTGGTAAAGGTAGCCGGATCGGCATACACGGAATCCAGACGCGTACCGGGTGCTCCGCTGCCGCCGTTATCATCGAAAACGGTCATGTAAAAACCAACCAGGTTCGGATTGGCCTGGATATAGGCATGCACCTCTGTGACCTTACAGGGATAGAATGGCGGAATAAAGTGTACGCCCGCTCCACCATTGCCCGCCTGCCAGTTCAAGCCGACTCCGCTCGCGGATCCGTTGTCAAAGGAAAGCCTGACCGGCAGCACCGTGGTATCCACGACAACGATCTCAACAGTCGATGAATCATTGGATGGTACCAGATCACCGGGATACAGGGTACGGCTGACCTGTAAGTAGGTTCCCACTCCATCCGGGCTAAAAGTTTCCGACATGGTGATATCGGAAGTCGTTTGAGGCGCCATACCGGCTTGTGTAACGGTATCGTCCACGATCACCGTTCCGGTAGTTCCGAAATTGTCGGTTGCCACATACGAATAGACATTGAACGCATTGCAGGTGGTATTCCCGGTGTTCTTGACCTGTAATTGCAGCGGCCATGGCGCTGCGGTTCGGTCACTGATGAAAACGCCTCCATTGGATGGATTGTTGGAATACGTGCAGCTAAGATCGAGTACCTGATACGAGGTGGTGGCGGGATAGTAGAATTTTACCGCATAAGGTGTAGCCAGATAATTGACACCCGGAACATTGACCGGATTCAATAAGTGTTGCAGTCCGACCCCGCCGGTGATGTTTTCAATACCCGACGACCAATAGGTTGCCGTCCCCCCGTTGTATACTCCGTTTTGGGACAGGTACTGGAATGTTATGGAACTGTCGACACTGGTCAGGATGATCTGAAAACTGTTCGAGCCGATATAGTTCGGCGCTGCCGGATCCCAGAAGGGAACATCCACCCAGGATACCACCAGGCTGTCGCCGGTCGGGCTTTGCCAGGAATAACACCGGCCGGGATTTCCGGTACCGTCGAAATTCAGGTCAGACGCCATGGCTGCAATGAAATTATGCGGCTGGCTGGTGCTTGGTATGGAAGGAAAGGAAGCCGATAACTGACCATTCTGGAAGGCAATGTAACCGTTGCTGCCGACCCAAAACTGATCGACATCGTACCAGTAATAGTGGAAATCGAAATTCATGTTGAAGGGCCCCTTGGTATTGTCATCCGACAGATTCTCCACGAGGTTGACGCCCGTTCGGGTGGTAAGATCGATCCAGTTGAACACTGGCCCGGCCGGGTCGAGGTTGTCGCGCCAGACATAACCGTAAGCGTCAGGTCCGCCGCTGCCTGCGAATGCTTGCTGAGCAAGTAATAGACAGGCACTCAGGATGCGTAGCGTTCTTTTCATGTAAGTGGATTTAGGATTGTGAGGGATTCGATACAACGAGGCATTCCGCCATCAGGTCATGCAAGGCCTGCCTCTTTTCCGTGAAGGCTGCCATGATGAAACCAATGTACAGGATCATGCCGGAAATGATCTTTCCAAAATACCGGCCGGTGGCGCGCAGGAAAGTTATCCTTTCGCCATTCAGATCAGTAACCCTTAAGCCTAAAGCGATCTTTCCGACCGTGGCTTGCCGGGAACTGGATTCCATCAAAGCGTAGTACAACCAACCGATAATGGCCAGTACTACATACAGGATTGCCGCGCCGCTGAGAATAGCCATGAACAACATGGCCTGATCGTCTTCCGACATGCCTTCCGCATCGATACCGCTGGCAACCGCACCGATGCCTAACATTCCAAGTACCGGAACGATTACGATCATGTGCAATGCGCCGAGTATCAAATAGTCGATCAACATCGCTGCAAACCTTCGCCAAAAGCCTGCATATACAAGGATTTCAGTATTCGTGGTAGAGTCCATAAAGCAGATGGGTTAGTGTGTGAATGGACAATTTAAGTTATTTTTGAACTGTCTCAAAACCAAGAGGTTCATGAAGGAAGTCACCGTCCAGGAATTAAAGGAGAAACGCGATAATGGAGAAGATTTTCAACTCATCGATGTACGGGAATCCTATGAGTTCGAAGTTTGCAATCTTTCCGGAGAGCTCATCCCGATGGGGACCATCTTCGAACAGATCGATCGCATTGCCCGCGATAAAGACGTGATTATTCATTGCAAATCCGGCGGTCGTTCCGGTGTCGTGGTCCAGGAACTGGAACGACGGTATGGCTTCACCAATTTGTACAACCTGCGCGGTGGGATACTCGCCTACGCCCGCGAGATCGACCATTCGATTCCCACGTATTGATCAGAAGTATAACCAGTGGCCCTTCACACTCCTACCCGGTGAAATTTCCAGGGCGGGGGCCGGTAAGTGGATCAGGTTGATCACACTTCCCACCGCTTTCAGGAACCGTGATCGTGTCCGGATGCGCGATAGCTCCACATCAACACTGAGATAGAATTGCCTTCGGCGTTCGAAGGATGGAATCGGTACGCCATCCACGGCAGGAGGATTTTCTTCACCTCCGGTCATCCCGTCGGCACCATAACCGATTGCGACACTCAACCAGCGGGGAAATTTTTCGTTCCCCTTCAGGAAACTTGCCGGGTTTAGGACTGCCCAGCACGTCATTCCATTGTAGTCCTTCAGGATCCTTTCTGGAAACGTTTCACCGAGTACCTCCGGTCGAAACCGCGCATATTCGGAGAGGTGAAACGAATATTTCAGTGTGATACGCTGCTCCTGCCACAATAACTCTTGCGAAAGGAATGCACCTGTACCAAAGCTGTTCGCCAGCATATCCGGTACGGAGAATCCCCATTCGGCGGAAAATCCGTCAAACACTTCAATGGTGGTTTGGTAAAGGAACGCGATACCTGCACCGTAGAGCGCGGATCGGTGAGTACCATGTCCTGCCCATCGAAAGGTCCTGGCGAGCGGCTTGGCGATCGAGTACGCATCCCAGGCATGCGCAACTTTATCCATTTGTTCCCATTCACCGGCATCGTTGAAAAAGTGGAAACCTGACTGAGGATAATCTTTATACCATTGAGCATACAGCCAGGTCATGCTCAGCGGATACAAGCCCAGGGTTGTACCGGCGATCAGTCTGGTTCTCCCTGGATGTGGTCGTGTCGCGTTCTCCCAGGGAGAAAGCAATGGGATGCCGGATGAATCGGACTTCTCCTGAGCCATCGCTACCGAAGCGGATTGGAGCGCAAGCAGCAGCAAGCAAAATAAACGAAGATCAGTAAAGCAGGGTGACCCGTCCTGTCTTTTGTTGCTCACTTCCATCGGTGGCAAGATACCGAAGCAGGCAGACATATGTGCCGGTAGGAGCCGGCTTACCGGACAACTTTCCATCCCAGCGGTCATATGGTCCCTGATTCAGGAGAATAGCATTTCCCCAGCGGTCGTAAATGTTCCAGCCGATAACACGCTCCAATGGTCCTACGGGCGACCAGGCATCGTTAATACCATCCTGATTGGGTGTAAAGGCATTCGGCAATAAGGGTTCGCCCAGACAATCCAGTCGCACATGTAACGTATCGGTACCGGTACAACCGCGTGCATTGGTCACTTGCAAAGCAATTACGCCTGAATCTGAAATGAGCACAAACGGTCCATCATCCCCCGTCGACCACAAATATTGATCAAACACTCCCCCGCCCAGTTGCAGGGGCCGGTCCGGGCAGACAAACGTGTCAGGGCCCAACTCGGGACGAACGTACCCGTCGGGACGAGTTTCAATGCCGGTGGAGACTTCCAGCGAGCAACCGTTGCTGACCGAAACGATTGCGTCGTATACTCCTTCCTCAAGTCCCAAAAGGCTATCTCCGACAACCGGAACCGGAAGTTGCCAGACAGTCGCATGTGCAAGACCGGAAGGCAGGACTTCGAGGGAGACGCTCCCATCGTTACCACCGGCACAGCTAACGGCTTGTGTTACCGAGGTAGCGCGCAGCACGTTTATTTCCTGCGTTCCGACTGCCGAAGCACCGCATGCATTTTCGGTTTCCAGGGTCACCGTATAGGTGCCTGGAGTTAAAAATGTATGCGAAGTTCCGGAGACAGTCTCCGAAGAAGAACCCGAAGTTCCGTCTCCGAAATCCCAGGACCAGGATTGATTACAGGAAGGATCGGCATCCGAGAATTGCACCGTGGTTTCATTTACACAGCTAAACAGAACACCTGCAGTAGCAGCGCTGGAACTTTCCCGGATCTGGAAGGCATCGAATGCGAAACCATCGAAGTCATTGCAAGTGGTACCCGAACCGAACGTAACCCGAAAGCGCACTTCCGGTTGTCCGGCTAACTCACGTACGCAATGGCGGGCGGTTACCCAATCGCCGCTGCCATTCCCGCCGCGACAGGAACCTGAAGTCGGTTGCACGTTACCGGACCAACCGGATCCCGGATTGACAAACCCGGAAAGATTATTGATGCCTGAACGGTTGAACCAATTTTCCGAGAGGCAAGTACCGGATTCATTCGCGTTGCCAACATTCACCCAAGAGGAACCCCCATCGATCGAGTATTGCAAATTGGCGCCGTCGTATTGATACTCGGTTTCCCAGAAAACCATCAAGGAGACTTCCGGGAACTGTAATCCGGAAAAATCGAAACAGGGACTTTCCACCCACGATCGTTCCCCGAAGTTGTAAAAAGAAAGCGTTAGTCCGCCGGTAATCCAGGAATTCAAACCGTCGCCGGCCGTACGAATAACCGGTTTGCCCGGAGTACCCAGCGCCCAGTCATCATTCGAGCCACTGCTGCTCCACCCTCCGTTACCGACTTCAAAACTCTCGAAATAGGGAAAACTACTGACGGTGGAAGCGCATTGCGCGTTCAACCATTTCGGAAAAGCGGAAATTAGCCCGAAAACGAGTAAAATATTGTATATCAGCTTCTTGCTCGCCATTCCGTGCTGCAAAAAAACGGAAAATGCGCGAATCTTCCCAACGCCGGATGTTAAGGAAATAAGAAACGCCGCCTATACAGGCGGCGTTTCTCCTTCTTGATTAAAGGCCCGGAACTGGTCGGTCTTTCGGGTGTTTGACCGTGTAGTTGAACTTGCGGTTTTCCGTTTGGTTGGAACCTATCGACAACCTCCACGTCAGTTTGCCGCTAACTTCATCGTACGAGGCACCGGAGAAGTCTCCGGTTTGTACCTTGATGTCTTTGTCACGACTCACGGGGAACTGATCTTCGAGTACCAGATTGATGGCCTCGCGTTTCGAGTTCCGCACTTTGATCTCCCAGGTAGTTTCATGGACCTGCGTACCGCCGATGGTTTTATTGGTGGTCAGTTCTTTCAGTTTCTCGCGTGTAATGACAATCCGTTTATCACGGCCGAGTGAAAGATCCAGGGTGTCCTGTGTGGCGTTGGGATTGATCGAAGTTTCTCCGACATAGCTTCCTTCAAAATAGACATTCGCTTGTCCAGGCAGCAGGTTCAATGCATCCCAACCCGTGACACGTGCCAGCAAGAAGGCATCCCGGTCCAGACGCGGTGCTGCATAATAGGTGTAGGTGGCCGGAAGTTGATGGGACTGGATATCGACCGTGACCGGTTTGCCGTCGCCGTTCAAGGTATACGGAAGGGTGATGTCAAAGTCGGTGGCCAGTTGGTTCTCATTCATCTGAACAATCGGCGCGGAAAGCTCGACGGCCTGGCCCATCGCCAGATTATCATCCCGCATGGCCGGTACCGCTGACAGTTCTTTCAACTCTTGTTTCTGGCGCCCATAGTAGGGCTGAAGAAAATCGAGGTACCACGGATTCAGTTGTGGTTTTGTACCACCCAGACTCGGATTGCCTGTTGAAAGTGTCAGCCGAACATTCTCCCATTGCTCTCCCGTAGCATTTGTCACCTGTGCTTTATAAGACAACTGCACCGGACTCGCCACGTCTTTGGCACGGATATCATACAGCGGCGACCAGGCGACACCCTGCACATAGTAGCTCAGGGAAAGGTTGACACTGGTGCGTTGACGGGCAGTCAGGGTGACCAGAATGGTTCCGAACGGATGATTCTTCCTTGCATTCAGTTCATTCAATTGTTGTGTGACGCGAGCCAGGCGTTCACTGACTTTCTTCTTTTCCCGTCCCGAATCGATGAGTTTGATGCGCAGTTCAATCATGCGTTGTCGGAAAAAATCGGCTACTTCCCGCAGGTTGTCGACATCCACACCTATGTTTGAACCACCCACCGCTTTATTGGCATTCAGCAGGGTTATTTCATCGTTGTACACCTGCTCCAACCCATTCACTTTGTCCAATTCCAACTGAAGCGTTTTTGCCGAGTCCTCGAGTTGACGGACCTCCGGTGATTTTCGGTCTTCGGTCAGGTACTCCATCCTGAAACCCACTCCGGCGATCACCGCTTCTCCTGTTCCGCTCACACTGATCGAACTCTTATCGATGTACTGCGACAGGTTTTCGATCTGCAGTAAGGTGGTGCCGGCATCGATGGTGGTTTTTGCTTCCCGATTAACCTGCGCTCCATTGAGGAAGACTTTTACGGATTTCACGTCGGATTCCGTGATCGATCGCACTTGCTGTGCGGATACCGGTATCGCGATCAGGAGAGCGAATACCGGGGCTAGAAAGTACTTCATGCTGGATTTTTTAAGTGGAGCACGGTGCATAGCATTTTCCATACCATTAATTCTGGGAAACCACGAAAACCGTCCTTCGGTTCTTCGCACGTCCGGCTTCGGTAGCATTCGGGAAAAGCGGCTTCGTTTCGCCATATCCCTTATGCGTCATCCGGGTAGCGGTAATGCCCTGACCGACGAGATAGTCGAAGACGGCCTTGGCGCGACGCTCTGAAAGCGCCATGTTATCACCTGGGTTCCCGACATTATCCGTATGCCCCTGAATGCCGACCCGCAACTTCGGGTTCAACTGCAGATACTCCGCAAAATCATCCAGGACGGTCTTGATGGTGTCGTTGATCTCGGAAGAATTCGTTCCGAACAGGATATCGTTGATCGGGTACTGTGCCCCTACTTCCAGCTTCTTCAGTTGAAGATCGCTGGTAACTACCAATGGTCGGGCCGTGTCTTTCCGTGATACATACTGGGATTCGAACGCATAGCCTTCTTTCTTAACGGATACCAGGAGGTCGTGATCGAAGTTTACGACGAAGGCATATTCACCGGTCACGGAATCGACATCGATCCTGGTGAGTTTTCTTGTCACCGCATCCTTGATCTCGATCGTAGCAGGTAATGGATCAGCATCCTCCGGTCCGTTCAGATCGCCCTTTTGAAAATACACCTTCCCCGGTCGGGCGCCTTCATACAAATCGAAGGAATAGATATCGAAACCGCCGGCTCCGTTATTCAATTTGTTGGAGCTGAAAAATCCTTTTTTCCCATCGGTGCTGACAAAGAATCCCACTTCATCGGCTTCCGTATTGATCGGATAGCCCAGATTCACCGGTTTGCTCCAGTTACCCTTCTCATCCTGTCGGGAAAAGTAAATATCGTATCCGCCCAATCCAGGCAGACTGTCGGAAGAGAAATACAAGGTCCGGGCATCGCTGTGAAAGAAAGGCGATTTATCATTCCCGTTCGTGTTGACGGGAGGCGGGAGCTTACGCGCCTTGTTCCATGTTCCATCATCCGACCGCGTTGTCACATAGAGATCAATTCCCGTGGCTGCATCCCTTGCTGAAGCGAAGTACAACGTCTTCCCGTCCGGCGCAATGGTCGGCTGCGAATCCCATTGCTTCGGGTCGTTGACATTCGGGCCGAGATTCCGGATCTCTCCCCACTGCCCATTTTCGCGATCCGAAGTACAGATGTCGAAATTACCCTTTGTATTGACCGTAAAGAACAAGTGCTTATTGTCAATCGTGATCGTTGCCCCGCCTTCGTTGTTCGAGCTTGCCTGATTGAAGGGTAATGGCATCGGGGCACCTCGCTCAAAAACGCCCAGACCGGTGCGTTTCGAAAGCATGAATTTCTCGACGCTTTGCGGCACCAGCATGTTCTTGTCCTTCAGTTCAAAGCGGCGGGTGAAAAACGCCAGGTCCTGGTCGGGTGATATGTACGGCAGATACTCGGGGTCGGGTGTGCTCAGGTCTTTCACCGGTTGCGGGTCAAAGGGTACCGGATGGGCATAAAGCTTCGCCCTTGCCAGCATCAATTCGGCCTTGGCACCATGTTCTTCGTTGATCCGGTCATGACCTGTGAATTTTGACAGGTAGCGCTCCGACTCCTTCCATTTCTTGAGGTCATAATACAACCAACCCAGCTGATAATAGGCTTCCGGATCGACCGACTCGCAGAGTTCGATCGCCTTTTGCAAACTCTCTTCCGCCAATCCGAATGAGCGTTTCTTCAATGCGGCATAACCTTGCAGCAAATAAGCGTCTGCATATTCCGGATCCGCGTCAATCGCTTTTCCACTGGCATCCAACGCATCTTCGTACTTGCGCGACTTGTAAGCCGACTCCGCCTCCTCCTGGAAGCGGAGGGCTTTTTTATTCTCCGACTTCGGGCATGATTGCGCAACCGCCAGGCAGGAGTTCAACAGCAATGTTCCCGCGATCAGGAACCTGCCAATAGGACAAACGGCTTTTATCACTTCTTCTTCTTGAACGGATTGAATTCGTCGATCATCTCCTTCCCTTTCTTCTCCGCGGCTTTCTTCGCGCTGTCGGCAGCTGCTTTCGCTTTCGCTTCCGCTTCTTTCTTCAAACGATCCGCTTCCGCCTTGGCCTTTTCCTTCTCGGCGTTCAGCTTTGCTTCCGCTTCCGCCTTGAGCTTGTCGGCCTCGGCCCGGGCTTTCGCTTCGGCTTCAGCCTTCTTCTTATCAAACTCCGCTTTGGCCTTGGCCTTCAGGTCATCCATAACCGCTGCGCCTTTTTTATTGAGGTCCGTTCCGACCTTGGGCTCCAGCACCGTACCGCCAATGGTCACATTCAACGGGACCGTCTCTCCCAAACTGAAATTGGCTCCGGAAGCATTGGCCTTGGAAACGAGACCTTCGAGTGCTGCGTTGGCGTTGCCGCCAAACGAACTCCGCGGAATCTGAACAGCCATGGTATAGTCGATGGTCTGGTCGAATCCGTTCGATCCTGCAATGGTCGCCTTGTTCCCGTTCATGGTCACATCGAACGGATCCACATAGACGCGGCCATTGACAAAACGGAAGGAAGGATTCAACGCGGGTACATCCAGCTTTTTCCAGGAGGGCATCTTCAGCGCATCCGCCAGTTTGTTGAATGCAGGGAAATTCGAAATCACAACCTGACTGGTACTCAGCTTTCCTGCACCGGTGAGGGAATTCACTACCGGGCTCATGTGTTGATCCAACTGTCCCTTCACCGTCATGGTCGTACCGAACTTGCCCGAGCAATACTTCGCCATGGGTGCGAGCTTTTCCACCGTATTAAAGGTCGCCACCGTTTTCTGCATATCGAAGTTCTTGATGTCCATGCTGAAGTCGATGTCCGGAGCTTTGGGATTCTTCGTCGAGTAACTTCCGTTCATCGCCATCGTCCCATCCATCAATTGCATGTTGACTCCACTCATCCGGACGGATTCATCGCGAACGATCAGTGAACCTTTCAGGTTATAGATATTGAAATTGGTATAGACCAGTTTGCCGATCGACGCGTTCAAGGTGAAATCGATGTTGGCAGGAACCGGAATAACACTCAGCGCAGCCGTGTCGGCTGTGGCAGCATTGGTGGAGTCCGATGCAGGCATCCACTCGTTCAGGTCCACCACCCGGGAAGTCATGTTCAGCTTGCCCGTCAGAACCCCTTCGTCTTTCAGGAAGTACGCGAGAAACTGTTCCAGGCTTCCTTCCGCCTGGATATCGGTCTTCCCTGCCTGCATCTGAAGATTCTCCAGTCGAACAATCTGGGGAGAAAAGCCCAGCTTCAGTTCAGCGATCGAAACAGGTTTCCCTACGGCAGGATCGACGTATTTGAACTGGCTCAGGAGCAAACGCCCGGCTGCTTTAAACTGATCGTACTGCTTGCGGTCGATCGACGACATGCGTCCCTTCAGTTCCAGATCGGCTTCCATACGACCACTTAGATCGGTTCCCTTTTCGAGCGGAACGAATTTCTTGACATTGTCCAGATTGATCCGGCCTTTCATCATCGCATCCAGATCGGGATCGCTGACCGGTGTCTTCAGCACCAAACGGGAACGAAACTCGTCACCACCGAGGTTGGCATCCAGTCGGGAAAGGTTGATGTACGTATGATCGGGAACACCGTCGGGGTTTTCAACCGCCAGGTTGACGAACACGCTGCGTACTTCGGCCGGCAGGCTGGGATATTTGAATCGCCCGTTATCAATATCCAACTTCAGTCCGAATCCCGGCATACTGGCGGCATTGTATCGGCCTTTGATGAAACCGGACAGGGCCATTTTGCCATTCGCCTGAATGGAAGAAAAGTCCTTGGAATAAACGGCTGGAATCATGGACAGGAAGTTCCGGAAATCGGCTTTCGGGGCGTTGAATTTCAAGTCCATGTCGATGTTGGTGTCCGGCATGGCCACCCAACCATCGACACCCAGTTCAAGTTCATTGAGCTTGAGTTGATTTTGCTTGAACGTGAACTTGAATTGCTTCATGTCCATGTCGAGGTCGGCCAGAATTTCGGCTTTTGCCGCAGCGATATACGGTACACCACCATACTTCATCGCAACGTTCGGACTGATGGTAGTGGTCGACAGGACGAACAGGTCTTGGGTAAAATCTCCTTTGCCTGCATGATTCACATCTTTAAGGCGCAGGTAAAAATCGAGCGACCGGTCATCGTAGGTTACATCCGCGTTGGAAACCGTATACGACTTCAGACTCGCCTTGAATTTCGATGGTTCACCAGCAGCGGTGGGCGTTTCAGAAGGTTTGGCAATATCCCAGTTCGCTTTCCCTTCTTTGGTGACCAGGAAATTCATGACCGCATCCGCGACCGTGACGGAGCGGATGTTGATCTCACTACCTCGGATGACCGACATGATATCGACCGTAATGCCGAGTGACTTCGCATAGACCAAGGTATCACCGGCGAAGGGGGCCATGTTGATGACCGATAGATTCTCCAACTCCAGGGAGAGGTTGGGGAAACTCCGGATCAAAGAAAGACTGGCATCCGAGAAGTCAACCGTCGCGTTCAGGTTCTTATTCGTTTCCTCTTTGATCAGGCCAACCAATTTGTCCTTGAAAAGAAACGGAGTGGCGATCAATAGCACCAACAAGACTCCGATTACGATGAAGAACCACTTCAGTATTTTTTTCATGACTTTAATTGATATTATACTAACGGGATTTTCGATAAATATTGTTTACAAGCGGGAGGAGCGGTGGCGCAGATAGTGATCGGCTAGCACCAGACAGGTCATCGCTTCGACGATCGGAACGGCGCGCGGCACTACGCACGGATCGTGCCGCCCTTTGGCTTCCAGGACAGTAGGATTTCCTCCCGTATCGACTGTTTCCTGCGGCTTCAGCAGAGTGGCGACGGGTTTGAAGGCTACGCGGAAACGGATGTCCATCCCATTGGAAATACCCCCTTGGATTCCCCCGGAATGGTTGGTACGCGTCACGATCCGGCCAGCCTTCGCAGTCGTAAAGACATCGTTATGTTCAGAGCCTTTCATGGCCGCGGCAGCGAAGCCGCTTCCGTATTCGAATCCATGAACGGCGTTGATGCTCAACATCGCCTTACCCAGATCGGCGTGGAGTTTATCGAATACCGGTTCACCCCATCCGGCTGGCATGCCACGGACGAAGCCGGTGATGACACCGCCGGTGGTATCGCCCAGTGACTTTAGCTCTTCGATATACCGGATCATCTGATCAGCGGCGGTTTCATCCGGACAACGGAGTATGTTCGCGTCAACTTCCTCGCGGCTGAAAAAGCGATCGGCAGTGGCGAACTGATAGGGACCGACACCCGAAACACAAGCGCCTACTTCCACACCGACGGTAGTCAACAGTTGACGGGCGATCGCGCCTGCAAAGACCCGGCAAACCGTTTCGCGGGCGGAACTGCGTCCACCACCTCGATGATCGCGATGTCCGTATTTGGCGGTAGTCGTATAATCGGCGTGAGAAGGACGAAAGCTTCCGGCCATGGCATCGTAATCGGAAGAACGTTCGTCACGGTTCCTGATGATAAATCCGATCGGAGCGCCGGTGGTTCTGCCCTCAAACACACCCGATAACAACTCAAAAGAATCAGCCTCCTTTCTCGCGGTGGTAATGCCGCTTTGTCCGGGTCTCCGTCGATCAAGATCAGCTTGTACAGCAGTCAAATCAATCGGCAGTCCGGACGGGCAACCATCGAGTACGCCACCCAGTGCGGGACCGTGCGATTCGCCGAACGAGGTAAGACGAAAAATCTGTCCGAAGCTATTTCCAGCCATAGGATACGAAGTTACGGTTCGGGTTGGCTGCAGAACCCGGTGAAAGGCCTAAAAATCAACGAAAAGATGTTAATGCAGCCTTACAACCTGCGTGCTACCCGGTCTTTCAACCAGGGAATTCGGTTCCCCAACGCAACCAGGGACTCGATCAGCCAGGGACGGTTAAAAACACGTTGCATCAACAATTTGCGGCGGAGTTCCGGTCCAAGTTTGGAGTAGAGTTCCCGATCGTAGGCTTGCAAAGAGTCGTGGCCAAACGCTCCCGACTTGAAGGCCTGCCGGATATGGCGTGCCGCGATTTGCGCACTCCACATCGCGTTGGCTATACCTTCCCCGTTCAAAGGATCGATCAGGGAAGCGGCATCGCCACAGAGTAGGAAACTGTCACCGCTGAGTTGTTGCACCTTTCCGCCAAGTGGTAAGCCGAATCCTGTCACCGTTCCTTCCCTTACGGCGAACCGGAATCGGTCACGCAGTTCATCATTGGACCGGATAATCGCGTCCAGGGCAGCCTTCAGATCGATCCGCCGTTTGGAGATATCGCTGGTCAACATCCCGAAACCCACATTCGCTGCTCCATCCGGAAGCGGAAATATCCAGAAGTATCCCGGCAGAAAATCTTTGAGCAGGTAGATCTCGAGCAACTCATTGCCTTGAACACCTTTTATCCCGCGGTAATAAGCCCGGACTGCTCCCGAGTGAAAAGCAGGATCTACCGTTCTCCCGACCAGTTGCCGGGCAACGATGGAGTTTGCGCCATCACAGCCCACCAGAAAACGGGCCTTGAGTTGCAGCCCGTCAGCTAACAATTCAAACCCCTCTCCGGTATTCCGGATCGACTTGACCGTCAGTCCGGTCAACAACCTGAGTGTCGGAAACTTCACCCGGAGTTGTTCGAACAGAAAATGATCGAAGTCCCATCGGCGAACGACCCGGCCAGGTTTTACAAACCTGGCTGTAACGGACCTGCCCCGGGGTGTCACCAATCGCCAGCCGGCAGCCTTTACGCCGAACGCGCGCCTTGAAAATTCATCGGCCAGGTCCGGATCAAGTTCCCTCAGGACACGTTCAGCCCTCCCTCCAATCGCATCCCCACATACCTTGTCGCGCGGAAAATCACTTTTGTCAACAAGCGCCACCTTCAGCCCTGCGTCATGCAAAGCCAAAGCACAGGTACAACCGGCTGGACCGGCGCCAAGGATCACGACATCGTAGGTATCCATACAGGCGGTGGCGGGATTAATTGCTACTTTCGCCGGCGAATCTACCAAAGTTCCTGTGGCTTTATTGATCCGGAACATCCGTACCCTGGTGCTTGCCCACCCGGGTTCACTTTCTCCGCTTCGTGGCGATGCCATGGACCGTATTCCGCTCGTGGATGGAGCCTACCTGCTTGTCCGGCACGGGAAATTTGAAGCCTTTGGACAGGAAACACCGGAGGCCCTGGCCGAACTTCGATCCCGCTACACGATCGGCGAAGAGATCGATGCCCAAGGCGGATTGGTGCTACCCTCTTGGTGCGATGCCCATACGCATACCGTATTTGCCGGTAGTCGTGAACAGGAATTCGTTGATCGTATGCAGGGACTCAGCTATCAGCAGATAGCGGAGCGTGGTGGTGGTATATTGAATTCAGCCAGGCGCCTTCGGGATGCTTCGGAAGATGAGCTTTTCCACGCGGCACGTGAGCGTGTGCTGGATGCGATCCGGATGGGAACCGGAGCGATCGAGATCAAGAGCGGTTATGGCCTTGACGAAGCCAGTGAGTTGAAAATGCTCCGGGTCATTCGTCGGTTGCGGGATCACTTCCCGATTCCGGTGCGCAGCACCTTTCTTGGAGCACACGCGGTCCCAGCCGAGTTCCAGGGTGACCGATCAGCCTATCTGAAATTCCTTACCGATACCTTATTCCCGAAAGTCGCCGATGAAGGGCTCGCTGATTTCTGCGACATCTTTTGTGAACAAGGGTATTTTACGGCGGACGAGACGTTTCAGTACCTGTCAAAAGCTCGTGCGTTCGGAATGCGGCCCAAGGTGCATGCCGAGCAGTTGACCCGAAGCGGTGGTATCCTGGCCGGAATCAAAGTCGGAGCCATCAGCGTGGATCATCTGGAATACGCGAATGACGAAGACATCAAGGCGCTGGCAGACTCTACAACCATTCCGGTCCTGTTGCCCGGAGCTCAGTTGTTCCTCGGACTTCCTGCTCCCCCGGCCCGGGCGATGATCACGGCCGGCAATGCGGTCGCACTGGCGACCGATTTCAATCCCGGCAGCAGTCCCAGTTCGAACATGAACCTCATGGTGTCTCTTGCCTGCATCCTCTACAAGATGACCCCACGGGAAGCGATCTGCGCCGCAACAATCAATGCAGCGGCCGCCATGGGCATTCAGGATACACATGGAAGTATCGGCATCGGAAAGGTTGCCAATTTCTTTGTGACCTCGCCGCTTGAATCCGTCGAAGCATTTCCATACTTCTTCGGTCAGCCACTCATCCGGCAGTGCTTCATCAACGGCCGGACATTATCCTCACTCAATATCTGACAACTGACAACACCCCATATGCAACAGCTTATCGAATGTGTTCCCAATTTCAGTGAAGGACAGGATCCGGCGATCATCCGGCAGATCACCGAGGTTATCGAAGCGACCGATGGAATCCGTTTGCTGAACGTCGATCCGGGAAAGGCTACCAATCGTACTGTGGTTACGTTTGTCGGAGCGCCTGAACAAGTTGTGGAAGCCGCGTTCCAGGCCATCCGCAAGGCGGCGGAACTGATTGACATGAGCAAGCACAAAGGTGAGCATCCCCGCATGGGTGCTACCGATGTTTGTCCGCTTATCCCGATCAGCGGTATCTCCATGGAAGAGACGGCTGCCTGGGCGCAGAAGCTGGCTCAGCGCGTGGGAAATGAATTGAAAATTCCGGTATACCTCTACGAGGCAGCTCAGCCTGACCCGGCCAGGAAGAATCTATCGGTCATCCGCGCCGGCGAGTATGAGGGCTTCTTCGAAAAGATCAGGAAGCCGGAATGGAAACCCGACTTCGGTCCCGCTGTTTTTCCTGCCCGTTCAGGCGCTACGGTTATCGGAGCACGAAATTTCCTCGTGGCTTATAACATCAACCTCAATACCACTTCTGTACGACGGGCCAATTCGGTTGCGTTCGACGTACGGGAAAATGGCCGAAAGGTCAAGAATGAAAAAGGCGAAGAAATTGTACAGCCCGGCACCTGCAAATCGGTCAAAGCCATCGGATGGTTCATCGAAGAATACGGCATTGCCCAGGTCAGCATGAACCTGACCGACATCAGCGTGACTCCGGTTCACATCGCGTTTGACGAATGTGTGAAAAGCGCTTACCAACGAGGGCTTCGGGTTACGGGTTCCGAACTGGTCGGTCTGATTCCCCTATCCGCAATGACGGATGCGGGAAGGTACTTTTTAAAAAAGCAGAAGCGATCAACCGGTGTATCGGAAGAAGAACTGATACGGATCGCCATCAAGTCGATGGGACTCGACGAACTGGGACCATTTAAACCGGAAGAGCGGATCATCGAATACCGTTTGCGCGACGCAGCCCAGGAGCGTTTGGTCGGCATGCGGCTACGCGAATTCGCGAACGAGACAGCCGCTGAATCCCCTGCACCCGGCGGTGGCTCCATTTCCGCCTATGTGGGTGCATTGGGTGTTTCCCTGGGTTCCATGGTCGGGAATCTTTCCTCCCATAAAAAGGGCATGGATGATCGTTGGGAGTTCTTCTCGGATTGGGCAGAAAAGGGTCAGCAACTGAAGGACGAGCTTTTGTTCCTGGTCGATGAAGACACCCGATCGTTCAACCGTATCATGGCCGCCTTCGGTCTTCCAAAAGCTACGGAGGAAGAAAAAAAGGCCCGAAGTGTGGAGATCCAGGCGGCTACCCGGTATGCGACCGAAATACCGCTCCGTGTCATGAAGGCCGCCTTCGCTTCGCTTGCAATCATTAAAGCCATGGCCGAAGAGGGCAACCCCAATTCGGTTACCGATGCTGGTGTAGGTGCGTTGTGTGCCAGGACAGCCGTACAGGGCGCCTATCTGAACGTCCGGATCAACGCTTCGGGGCTAAAGGACAAGGAATTCGTTGACGGGATCCTGAAGGAAGCGGCGGCAGTCATGGAAAAGGCTAAAATCGAAGAGAAAGTTATCCTGGAAACGGTCGAACGTAAGATAACTACCGCATAAGTGTCAAACTTTTTCCTGTTTTGAACGTAAATTATTGGTACTGCGTTCAATGAACAGGTTCCGCCGCCCCGATTTCCGAAGACGTAAAGCCTTTACCCGCTTTATCTATTCGTTTCCCATCCAGTTACTGGTGGTGATGCTGAAAAAGAATCACCTCCTGTTGTTGTACTGGGTGGTGCTGTTCGGCTGGGTGACGGAATCGCTTTCCAAACGCTTCGGTATACCCTATCTGTTTCTCGATCCCGAGTACATGGGGACCGTCGGTTTTCTGAGTTTCTTCATCATGGGTTTCGCCACCGGCGCGTTCATCATGGTGTTCAACATTTCCAGTTACATCATCAACGGCTTCCGCTTTCCGTTCATTGCCACCTTATCGCGCCCGTTTCTGAAGTACACGATCAACAACTTCATTCTTCCTGCGCTGTTCGTCCTGGTGTACCTCGGCAATCTCATCAGTTTTCAGCTCAACAATGAATACCAGGGCTTATGGAGCATAATTTCGGAGGTGACCGGTTTCCTGATCGGCATGACGCTGATCTTCACCGTCACGCTGACGTATTTTTTCCGAACCAACAAGGACATCGTGCTCATGTTCGGCATGGAGACTTCCGATGCCGATCCCAATGCGCCTGTCGCGGCGCATGTGGATGACGAAGACGATCTGCTGCTGACAAGAAAATTATTCACCAAGAAGAAAAAACCGGCCCAGATCAAGGAGTGGCGGGTTGATACGTACCTGAGCACCTTCCGAAAAGTCAAGTTGGTACGGCATACCGGACACTATACCCGCGACATGGTCGAATCGGTGTTCCGCCAGAATCACCTGAACGCCGCGATCATCGAGATCATCGTCTTTGGCATGTTCATCCTGATGGGACTTTTCAAGGAGTACTCCCTTTTCAAGATCCCGGCCGGCGCCAGCGTGATGCTCACCTTCTCCCTGCTGATCATGTTGAGCAGTGCCTTCCGGTTCTGGTTGAAATCCTGGGCGGGCTCCGCGTTCATTCTCCTGATCCTGGTGGTCAATTTCCTATCGCAATACGGCATCTTCTATCCGGAAAATAAGGCCTACGGGCTCGATTACACGGTGAAAAAGAGCGCGTACGACATGGATGCCATCCGGAGAAGCGACGACAGTCTGCGCGTTCAGGCAGACATGGCCGCCACGATCGCGCAGTTGGAAAAATGGAAAGAGAAAGCGGCCGTCGGCGGGACGAAACCGAAGATGATCTTCGTTAATTGTTCCGGTGGCGGCTTGCGCGCATCCATTTGGGCCTTTCGGATCATGCAACTTTGCGACAGTCTGACCGACTACCGCTTCACACGTTCCACCCAACTCATCAGCGGGGCTTCGGGGGGAATGATCGGCGCGGCGTACTACCGGGAGTTGTTCCTGCGCCAGCGACTCGGACTGCTCTCCGACCTTCAGAACAAGAAATACATTGATAACATCGGGAAAGATCTGCTGAATCCGGTCACGTTCAGTATTTCCGTGAGCGATCTGTTCCTCAACGTCCAAAAGTTCCGGGAAGGCAATAACCGATACTCGAAGGATCGGGCCTATGCTTTCGAGAACCAACTCAATGAAAATACCGGCAGTGTCATGGTCAAGCGTCTGCAGGATTACCGGAAACCGGAATCGGAAGCCATGATCCCGATGATGGTCTTCGCGCCGACCATTGTCAACGACGGCCGTCGCCTCCTGATCTCACCCCAACCCATCTCCTACCTTACCACCCACAGGAACGACAGCAATTTCAATTTCAAGACCACTTACGACGAAGTGGAATTCTCCGACCTCTTCAGGGAACAACAGGCGGGAAACATCCGGTTCAGCAGTGTGCTGCGGATGAACGCGACCTTCCCTTACATCCTGCCGGCTGTCAGTTTACCCAGCGAGCCGATGATCCAGGTGATGGATGCCGGCATCCGGGACAATACCGGAATGAAAACCTCGTTGCGTTTCCTCCATACCTTTCGCAAATGGATTGAGGAAAACACCAGCGGGGTGATCTTTGTCGATATCCGTGATTCTCACAAGGAGCGTCCCATCGAAGAGCAACCGCGAAAGACCTTCATCGAGAATATCACGACGCCGCTCGGCAACATCTACGGCAACCTGCTGACCATTCAGGATTACAACCAGGATGAGTCGTATGAATACGCCAAGGCCTGGCTGACCTCCCCGTTCGATTTCATCATCTTCGAACTACCGACCAAGGAACAGGAGATTTCGCTGAGCTGGCATCTGACGACCCGCGAACGCCGGTCCGTTTACAATTCGGTTTACCTCGAGCAGAACCAGGTGGCCATTGCCCGTTTACTCGAGCTGATGAAGCCGGTACGCGAACAGCCGAACAAGCCGTTACTCACGGACGTTTCTACGACCGATCCAAAGTAATATCAGTAACGGAGCAGTTGCTCCAGACGTTCTCCGAGGCGGTTCTTCGGAAGAAAATTCCATTCCAATTCCAGGTTCATGGGAACCGGTGTATCCAGGCTGGCCAGTCGCATCACCGGCGCGTCCAGGGATTCAAAGCAATGCTCGGAAATATGCGAAGCGATCTCTCCCCCGAATCCTCCCGTGTGCGTGTCCTCATGGAATACCAGCACTTTTCCGGTCTTACGCACGCTCTCCATCACCATTTCCTTATCCCACGGTAAGAGCGAGCGCAGGTCAATCAGGTCAACCGAAATTTCGGGATGCTGATCGAGGTATTCCAGCGCCCAGTGGACCGCCAGCCCATAGCTCACAATGGTGGCAGCATTTCCCTGACGGACCAACTTTGCCTTTCCGATCTCGAGGGTATAATAATCGTCCGGAACCTGCCCCTGGACAGAGCGGTAAAGCGCCTTGTGTTCAAAGAACATGACCGGATTGGGGTCCGCGATGGATGCTGCGAGCAATCCTTTCGCATCATCCGGGAACGCGGGATAGACCACCTTCAAACCGGGTGTATGGGTGAACCAGGCTTCGGTTGACTGAGAATGGAACGGTCCGGCATTCACGCCGGCGCCGGTGGGCATACGAACCACTACATCGACATTTTGTCCCCAGCGATAGTGCGTCTTCGCGAGGTTGTTTACAATCTGGTTGAAGCCGCAGGTGACGAAGTCGGAAAACTGCATTTCGACCATGGCTTTCATACCATTGATGGCTAAGCCCTGGGCGGTTCCAACGATTGCGGACTCGCATAAAGGCGTATTCCGTACACGGTCCTTTCCGAAGGCTTCCACAAATCCCTGGGTAACCTTAAAGACACCGCCATATTCGGCAATGTCTTGTCCCATGAGAATCAGGTTCGGGTAGCGCTCCATGGACTGACGGAGGCCGTCGCTGATCGCATCGACCAGACGTTTCTCGGTAGCCTTGCCTGTAACGGGCTCAATCAGTTCAACCGAACGCTGATCGTACATGTCCCGTAACTCGACCTCCGTGTCCGGTTCAGGGTTCGACTCCGCATAAGCGACCTCCAGATTCGCTTCGATCTCCTGCTTTATCTCTCTGCGCGTCAGAGCTATAAATTCCTCGTCGATCACTTTCTCTTTAAGCAGGAAATTCTCGTAATTATTGACCGGATCCTTCTTTCCCCAAAGGTCGAAGAGCTCCTGTGGGACATATTTCGTCCCGGAAGCTTCCTCATGCCCACGCATTCTGAAGGTCATGCATTCCAGCAGGATCGGACGAGGCCGTTGACGCACCGATTCCGCCAGACCGGATATGGTCTTATAGGTTTCGAGGATGTTGTTTCCATCGATCTGAACAGCCTCCATTCCATAGCCGATTCCCTTGTCGATGAACTGTTTCATCCGAAACTGTTCATTGCTGGGGGTGGAAAGTCCGTAACCGTTGTTCTCGATGATAAAGATGACCGGCAGGTCCCAGACCGCGGCCACGTTGAGGCTTTCGTGGAAATCGCCTTCGGAAGTTGCTCCATCGCCGGAGAAAACCGCGGTAACACGCTTTTCCGAGCGGATCTTATTGGCCAGCGCGATGCCATCGGCCACACCGAGTTGGGGACCCAGATGAGAGATCATTCCGATGATCTTGAATTCCTGTGTACCGAAGTGAAAGGAGCGGTCGCGACCTTTGGTAAATCCACCTGGCTTTCCCATCCACTGGGAGAACAGTCGGTTGAGCGGAATTTCCCGAGTGGTAAAGACACCGAGATTCCGGTGCATGGGCAGGATGTATTCATCGCGATCCAGGGCAAGGCCGCACCCAACGGCGATAGCTTCCTGACCGATACCGGAGAACCATTTCGCCAGTTTCCCCTGGCGCAGGAGCACGAGCATTTTCTCCTCGATCATGCGAGGCTTCAGGATAGCTTTATAGATACGCCGGAGTTGGTCGTCGGAGAGTCCGGAACGGTCGTACTTCATCATAGGTGAAATCGCGGTTGGCGCTGCAAAATTACCGAATCAGAACGGGCTGCTGCCTTGGGGCCGGCAGGTTGATTTACAGACTTTCCAACAAATCAGCCCGACTACCCTGAACGAAAAGCAAGCCCGCATTCGTATCTTAGCGGAATGGAATGGCAGTCTTTGGTCGCTTATGTGCTCTTGCTGCTTGCGGCGGGTTACCTGTTGCAGAAATTGGTTGGAACATTCTCCGGGAAAAAGACTTCCGGATGCTCCGCCTGTGACCCCGGATCGATGAAAAGTGTAGAAAATAAAAAAGGAGCCTGAGGCTCCTTTTTTATTTTTTTCTGCGCGGAATTACTTGGCAGACTCAACAGCAGCAGCAGCAGAGTCAACAACCGTTGCAGCAGCAGCGGCAGCAGAATCCTGCATAACAGCCTGCTCGGCAGCAGCCTTAGCGGCAGCTTCAGCAGCAGCGATCGAATCTTGAGCAGCTTTTTCCTGAGCAGCTTTTTCTTCTGCGCTCGGACCACAAGCTACGAGAGCGATCATTCCGGCGACGAACAAGGTAGAGAGAACCTTTTTCATTGTTTTTTGGATGGTTTTTTGATTGAATGGGCGCAAAGGTAGGGCTTTTTCCTTAGGAAACAAGGCCTTAGGTTAAAAAAATTAACAGGGGAACGTTAATATCCGCTCCCCTGTTTTATGCTAAAAAGCCAGATTACTTGGCTCCCGGCTTCTTCATGCCCACCTTGGGCTGTCCGGTCGGGGCCTGCTTCGGCTCTTCTTTCGGCTTGGGCTTGGGCTTTGGCTTTGCTTTCGCCTTATCCGCTTCAGCTTTAGCGATGGAATCGGCCTTCGCCTGCTCCATAGCCGCGTTGATCGAATCCTGACGAGCCTGCTCCAGGGCAGCCTGGGCAGCTGCTGCGGAATCAGCTGCAGCCTTTTCCATTACAGCATTGATTGAATCCTGGCGGGCTTTCTCAGCCGCAGCCTTTTCTTCAGCGCTCGGGCCGCACGCGACCGTAGCGATCATACCGGCTGAGAGAAGAAGGGCGAATACTTTCTTCATGATGGTTGTTGGTTAATCGTTTGATTTTTGATTGACGGCAAAGATATACTGAAAGGAATGAAAATTGTTTCGGCCAGGCAAAAGAAAGATAATTCCGCTATTTTTGCGGTACCAAACGTAACGTAACTTAACCAATCAACCCTCCAATGAAAAAATCAATTTTGTATTCCGCTTTTGCGATTCTCGGATTTGGCGCGCTGGTCCTGACGGGCTGTTCCAAGGACGAAGACACCACTGCTCCTTCTCTTAGCCTGACCGGCGGTACCAGCATCACGGTCAGCCTTCCTACCACAGCAGGTGGCGCCGGCACCTGGTCGGATCCGGGTTTCAGCGCTTTGGATGACGAAGATGGCAACATCACCAGCTCCGTTACCGTTACCGGCGCTTCTGCTGTCAACCTGAACCGCAAAGGCTCCTACACTGTTTCCTACTCTGTAAGTGACAAGGCAGGCAACTCGACATCTGTCGACCGCGTAATCAACGTGGTGAACGATGCGGAAGTATTCGCTGGCTCTTACGCCACCTGTACCGATTCATCCACGACTTTTGCCCTCGTTGCCAATTTTGCAGCCTCCTGTTCCACTTCAGATACGATCAATAACCTGGTCAAAGTGGTGAACTTCGGCGCCTTTGACTCTACCGGAACCTATCCGATCTACATCAAATTTGACGGAGTAGCCGCCGGATCGGCAATTACCCTGAACACCAACAATCAGTTTGTCGGTGCAGTTGCTCAAGTCACCCAGATCTATCCGACGGGAACGGGTGTTGTAAGCGGAACAGCTCCGACCTCTTTCGATATCACTTACCAGTGGACCGACGGTACCGCTACGGACATTGCCGTATCGAAATATCGCCGCTAACCATCTGTTGATGGTATAACAAAAAAGCCGCCGATGAGGTGGCTTTTTTGTTTCTCGCCATCTTCGCGAATAGCATTATCTTGCCCTGGACTGATGAATAAAAGCGCCACGCTGCTTCTGATGCTTCGTTTCAGCGGACTGCTGGTGCTTTACTCATTGCTCAGGCTGATCTTCCTGTTGGTGCACTGGGACTATTATGCCGGGACATCATCCGGAACGCTGCTCCTTTCATTCTTCTACGGTTTACGCTTTGATGCGACGGCCATCTGCATCCTGAATACGCCTTTTTTTCTTTTCCATGTTCTCCTTCCCGACCGCTGGCTTGCGCACGGTTTTATGCGAAAGATCCTCAGCGTCTACTTTGTCACCCTGAATGCGCTCTTTCTCCTCGCGGCTTGTGTCGATCTTGGATTGTATAGCTTCTCTGCCAGGAGGATGACGACCGATATGGTACGCATCATGGGTTTCGGCGACGACTTTGTGAACACCGTACCCCGGATGGTGGTGGATTATTGGTATCTGCTCCTGCTCTTCTTCGGATTAATCTTCATCCTCTATCGCATCCTGCGTTGGTCTCGCACCACATCGCGCTTTTACCGGCTCAACGAAGCACTTTCCAAACGCTGGTGGAATCTCGTCTTCCGGATGCTGGCGCTGGTTTTGCTGGTCATTGGTTTTCGCGGAGGACTTCAATATCGTCCGTTAAGTATTGGCAATGCCGCTCAATTGGGTGGAGGTCATACGTCGGCCCTCATCCTCAATACGCCATTTACCATCTTCAAGACCTGGGGGAAAGATGAACTGGAAAGAGCCCAATGGATGGATGACGCTACGGCCCGGCAGTTACAACCATTCGCCTATCATCCGCTTCCGGCGGATAGTGCATCCCATCGCCCGAATGTGGTCATCCTCCTCCTGGAGAGCTTTGGCAGCGAATACATCCAATCGCTCCATCCCGATGGCGTCGCTTACACGCCATTTCTTGATTCGCTTTTCAAACACAGTCTGCTTTGCACGAACGCGTTCGCGAATGGCAAGCGCTCCATTGAAGGCATACCGGCCGTGATCGCCGGTATTCCGGCGCTGATGAACGAGCCATTCATTACTTCCGTATACGCCGGCAACCGGTATGACGGACTTGGTACGCTCTTAAAACGTATCGGGTACCAATCCGTTTTCTTTCATGGTGGGACGAATGGTACCATGGGATTCGACCATTTTGCAAAAGCTGCCGGATACGACCGCTATTTCGGTCGCAAGGAATACGGCCATGACGAGGACTTTGATGGCAACTGGGGCATTTATGACGGGCCTTTCCTGCAAAGAGCCGTTCATGAGATGGATCAATTGAAAGAGCCTTTTCTGTCGACTATTTTCACTTTATCCTCGCACCATCCCTATTCCATTCCTCCTGCAATAAAGTCTCAATTTCCGGAAGGACCGTTACCCATTCACGCCAGTGTCCGGTATACCGACGCGTGTCTGCGCGATTTCTTTAAAACTGCAGCGAGGAGTACATGGTATTCCAACACAGTGTTCATCATCACAGCGGATCATACCGCAGAAGCCGAGACTCCCTATTACCTCAGCAAGGCAGGTATGTATGCCATACCGATCGCGTTTTATCATCCTGATGAAAGCCTGAAAGGACGGTACGAACGCACCACCCAGCAAATTGATATCCTCCCGAGTATCCTGGACCAGGTTCGGTATCCGGATCCTGCATTTGCATTTGGCAATAGCATCTTCCGGACGGGTGTCTCCTCCGGCGCCTACACCTGCCTCCAATCCGTTTATCAACTGATTGACAGCGGATATGTACTTTCGATGGACACTACCGTCCACCGCCAGTTGTACCGGCTCCAGGAAGATCCTTCCCTGCAGCAGGATATCAGCGTCTCCGACAGCAGCCGGGCCGATCGGATGAGCCTGCGGTTGAAAGCCATGATCCAACGCTTCAACAGTGTATTACTCGACAATGCCATGAGCCAGAGCAAAGAATGAGTAAGCAACGTATCCGATTCATCATCAACCCGCATTCCGGCACGTCAAAAAAACACAACCTGCCGGACATGATCCGTGCGGCGATCGACCCGGGTCGCTTCGAACCGGAGATCGTCTTTACGCAAGCGCAGCTTCATGCCACCGAGCTAGCCCGTGAAGCCGTCTCCATGGGTTATCGTGCGGTCATAGCTGTGGGCGGGGACGGCTCCGTGAATGAAACAGCGGCCGGATTGTCCGGCACCACCACCGCCCTGGGCATCATCCCAACCGGTTCGGGAAACGGCCTGGCCAGGCACCTGGGCATGCCGATGGGTTTGACTGACGCGATGAAATGTCTCAACACGGCGGAAGAAATCTCCATTGACACCTTCCGGGTGAATGATCGGCTGGGAGTCGGGACTTTCGGTATCGGGTTTGACGGACACATCGCGCACTTGTTCGCGAAGGCCGGAACACGCGGATATTCCACCTATGTCAAACTCGTCTTGTCGGAATTCTATAAATACCGTCCACGTGAGTTTCACTTCAGTGTTGACGGGAATCCCCACTCCAAGGAATCGTTTCTGTTTACGTTCGCCAACTCATCCCAATTCGGCAACAACGCCGTGATCGCGCCTTTCGCCGATCTGCAGGACGGGTATCTGGATGTAGCGATGCTCCGGCAATTCCCGGTTTATTCGGTTCCCCATCTGCTCTACCGGATGACACACAACACCTTGCATAAATCGCGTTATTACGATATGCTGCGCGGCAAGGAAGTGAAGATCCACAACGCCGATGAAGTTCACGGCCATATCGACGGTGAACCAATCATCCTGCAGGGCAATATCCACATTACCGTAGTGCCATCATCCTTACTCATCCTCGCACCCGCAAAGACGCCATGAACCCGTTGATCATGTTCCTTCGCAGTTTCATCTACGCGATGGCAGGTTGGCGGTCGGCCATACGAACGCAGCGCAATTTCCGTATCCATCTGCTGGTGACGGTCATGGTGGTCTTGGCAGGCTACTATTTTTCCATCTCCAGAACCGAATGGTGCTTTGTATTGCTTTGCATAGGCCTGGTCTTGTCCGCTGAACTTTTCAACTCATCCATTGAAACCATGATCGATCTAATCCATCCGGAGCGGCATCCGCTAGCCGGCAGGGTAAAAGATATGGCCGCCGGGGCCGTCCTGATCACCGCGATCATGGCGGTGATCATCGGACTTATTATTTTTCTTCCCTATCTGCTTACAACCTGAGCTTACTGACATGTCCAATAAGAACAAGCACCGCAGCGGAGTGGTTTATTCCACCAACCCGGATTTTCATTATGCATCGGATCAACAGCAACCGGAAACCGGCAGCCTTGCTCCTGCCCGTCAGGATTTGCGCGTGCAATTGGACAAAAAGCAGCGGGGAGGAAAAATGGTGACCCTGATCACCGGGTATATCGGCGCTGGGGATGACCTGGAGACGTTGGGGAAACTGTTAAAATCGAAATGCGGAGTCGGTGGCAGCGTAAAGGACGGCGAGATCCTGATCCAGGGTGACCACCGCGATCGTGTACTGAAGATCCTGCTTGAACTGGGTTACAAGGCCAAGCGATCCGGCGGCTAAGTTTACTGTTCCCGAAATTTCCGGTAAAGCCGAATGGCAACCATCAACAGGGCTGCAAAGGCCACCAGACCTACCAGACCGTATATCCAATTGGTCAGGTCCTTCATGACCACGACGAACACAATGGCCACGAGAAACAAGGTGGCGACTTCGTTCCAAACGCGCAGGGCATTGCCCGACAATGGGAATCGTCCGCTTTGCAAGCGCAGGAACAAGCGATGGCAGATCAGTTGGTAGATGGTCAGTAACAGCACCAACAGGAGTTTGAGCCACAACCAATCCGGAATGATCCATGCGTAAGCCGTATGGATCAGGCTGAATCCGAATACGTACGTCAGAACGGCAGAGGGCCAGGTGATACCGTACCACAATCTCCGTTCAGCACCCAGAAAGTGTTTGCTTAACACACTTCGCTCAGGCTCCGGCGCGTTGTTAGCCTCCGTATGGTAGATGAACAGCCGAACGATGTAGAACAACCCGGCGAACCAGGTGACTACGAAAATGATGTGCAGGGCTTTCAGGTGAAGGAAGCTCATACCCGGCTGCTTCAGGCTGTTTTGGTTGCGCCGGCCAGCACGCGATCATACAAGGCTTCGTAACGCGGAAGAATCTGCTGGATGTCGAATTCACGGGCATGCCGGAGCGCGTTGGCCTTGAACTGAAGAAGGCGTTCGTCATCTTCCAGAATGTGAATCGCGTTCCTGGCCATATCTTCCACGTCGCCAACGTTACTCATGAATCCGGTCACACCCTGGACATTCAATTCAGGAATACCACCGGTATTGGTGGAGATGACCGGAACCTGACAGGCCATGGCTTCCAAGGCGGCAAGTCCGAAACTCTCTGTCTCGGACGGAAGGATGAACAGGTCGCCGATGGAGAGGATTTCCTCGACCGCTTCCAATTTCCCGAGAAAGCGAATGTGTTCGCAAGCGGAACATTCGCGGCACTCCTTCTCGACTTTGCTTCTGTCGGGACCGTCGCCGATCAATAATAATTTGGCCGGGATCTTCTCCTGCACCCGGTTGAATACCGAGACAACATCGCTGACCCGCTTAACAGGCCGGAAGTTGGAAGCATGGATGATGAGGCGTTCATTGTTCGGTGCGATCGCACGCCTGAAATGATCCTTCCTCATCTTGTTGAACCTCCGGAGGTCGATGAAGTTGGGGATCACTTCGATCTCCTTTTCAATACTGAAATTCTGAAACGTATCGCGCCGCAGGCTATCGGAAACACTGGTAACCGCGTCACTCTGGTTGATCGCAAAGGTGACAACCGGGTTATAACTCTCATTCTTCCCGACGAGGGTGATGTCGGTTCCGTGCAAAGTGGTGATGAACGGAAGGTAGGTGCCCCTGCTGAGCAGGATCTGTCGGGCCATATAGGCGACGGACGCGTGCGGTATGGCGTAGTGAACATGTACGATATCCAGTTTCTCGAAGAGCGCGACATCGACCAGTTTACTGGTCAGCGCGGTTTCGTATGGACTGAATTCGAAGAGCGGATAGTCCGCTACGGTCACCTCGTGGTAGAAGACGTTCTCGGCAAAATGTTCCAATCGCACCGGTTGGCTGTAGGTGATGAAATGCACCTGATGCCCTTTCTGGGCCAGGGCTTTACCCAATTCCGTCGCAACGACTCCACTGCCGCCGAACGTAGGGTAACATAAGATGCCGATCTTCATGTGGGAGGGATTCCCTCCAAAGGTACGACTTCCGTCCTTACTGGTCGAGTATCGCGTCGTAGGCCGCCTGCTGGATCCGTGTCCGAATGTTCATTTTCACCAGCTTATCGTTGGTTGCATCCGGGAAAACCCGGTTGGAAAGGAAAATCACCAGTAACTCCTCCTTCGGGTCAGCCCAGACACAGGTTCCGGTGAATCCCTGGTGTCCGAATGTTTCAGGAGATGCGGATGCTGCACACGGACTGGACTTGGAAGGATCGATTTCAGGTTTATCGAACAACAAGCCACGGCGGTTGTTGCCTTGGGTGAATTGCCTGCGGGTGAACATACTCACCGTATTCGGCTTCAGGTACTGACGTCCCGCGTAACTACCATGATTGAGCAACATCTGGAAGATGACGGCGAGATCACCCGCATTGCTGAAAAGACCCGCGTTGCCGGACACGCCGCCCTGCATGGCGGCGGCAGGATCATGCACATCACCCAGCACTAGTTTTTTCCGAAAGGCAGTATCCCGCTCTGTCGGAATGATGCGGTCTGCGGAGAAGTTCTGCCAGGGTTTATACAACGTATTATTCAGTTGTAGCGGACTGAAAAATTGCTCTTCCAGGAATTGATCGATGGGTTTGTCCGCTACACGCTCCAGCGCAAAGCGCAGGAAAATGGGGCCGAGATCGGAATACACGTATTTGCCCCGCTCTCCCGCCGGGCTTTTGACTGACCAATCCAGGATACTATCCGCCAATTGAGGAAATGTAAAGAGACTGTCCGATACCCTGACAGAGAAGCGCTCGTCGGGTGTACGGCGATAGTACAAACTGTCAGGACCATTGGCCGAAACCGTCTTCTTCCAATACGGTATCCAGGAAACCAATCCTCCCTGGTGAGCCATGATCTCCCGGATCGTCAGGCCCTTCTTGCCGCTGTTCCGTAGTCGTGGCAGGTAACGGGCCAAGGGTTGATTCAAATCGATCTTGCCCTGATCGAAGACTTTCATGGCCATCAGGCCGGTGCCGGCCACCTTGGTGATGGACGCAATATCATACAGGTCATCATCCCGGACGGCAAGCAGCGAATCGTAAGTATGATAGCCATACGACTTTCTGAACACCACCATTCCCTTCCTCGCCACGAGCACCTGGCAACCGGGCATGGCTTTCGCGCGGATCGCTTCAGCAACAATCGTATCGATTCTGGATAAGGTCCGGCTGCTCATTCCTGCCTTTTCCGGAGTGGTAAATGTCAATCGGATCGGACCGACCGTAGTAAGTCCGGATTCGCGGGTGTATTTTTCGGAAACTTTCACCGGTAATCCACCTTCCGCACGCAGACCACCCATCACGACCTGCGCGGCAAGTCCATGTACATATGGAAAATCCTCGTATGCCAGCACAACGGCTTTCGCTTTGTTGAGCCTGTTGAAACGCGTAAGGGTATAAGCATTACCGAAGTCGACGAATACAGTCGGGTAATTCAACATGACCGAATCCACGAACTTCCGGGCCACTTCCGGAATACCGTAGCCGTTCTGCGCTTTCATGGTTGTTCCGTGAAGGCTGAGAACAACCAGGTCGTAATTCTTCAGAAATGTGAACAGCGCCTCGAACTGACTGACCGGCGCATCCTTGTCCTCAGCAAATACATCCACGCGCGCGTATTTCCGGAGGTTTTCCTGAAACGCATTGTACTTACGGTCGCCAATCACGACCGAAGCGATCCGGATCGAATCCAATGCCCGTAGCGGCAGGAGTTCCCGTTCGTTTTTCAGGATCGTAATGGCCTCGCTAAAAAGATCGAACTGCATCGACAAGGCCTCAGGTGTATTCAGATCGCCAAGCAGATTGGTCGTATCGACCAAGGGCCGCGTGGAGAGGCCGCACCAGTATTTCGCCATCAGGATCTTCCGGACCCTTCGATCCACTTCTTCCTGACGAATGACACTATCGTTGACAGCCTGTAAAAGTGTTTCCACCCCTTTGTGTACATCTTCCGGGCAGAGGAAAATATCGTTCCCGGCCTGGAAGGCAGCCAACTCCAATTCACCCGGCCGGAAGCATGCTGCAACACCCTTCATGTTCAAGGCGTCGGTATAGATCAGCCCCTGAAAGCCCAACTCTTCCTGCAGCAGTCCGGTGACAATGCGTTTCGACAAAGTCGATGGCAAGGCAGGAGTTGAATCGAGTGCGGGGATGGACATATGGGCGACCATGACGGATGCCAAACCGTCGTTGATCATATCCCGAAAGGGCCGAAGTTCCATCGAATCAAGGGCAAGTCTGCTCTTCGCCAACAGCGGCAGCGCCAGATGAGAATCGGTATCCACGTCACCGTGCCCTGGGAAGTGCTTCCCGTTTCCAAGGATACGCGAGGATTGCAGTGCCCTTTGATACAGCAACGCACGACGTGAAACCAGGGCCGGATCATCGCTGAAAGAGCGGCTACCGATGACCGGATTTTGCGCGTTGTTATTAACGTCAGCATCGGGAGCGAAATTGGTATGAATGCCCATTCGGTTGAGCTGGCGTCCGATCTCCAAGCCCATCCGGTAGATCAGGGAGTCATTCTTCATCGCCGAGAGCGTCATTTGACGGGGAAAGCGCACGGTACTATCCAGACGCATCGACAATCCCCACTCACCGTCGATCCCGATCAGTAGCGGGACTTTGGACCGCTGTTGATAATCGTTCGTCATCAAGGCCTGACGCATGGGATCACCCTGAAAAAAGATCACCCCGCCGATTCCCCAGTCTTCAATCAGTTTTTCGATCTCCCGGATATGGACACTATCCCGGTTGCTCCAGGATGAAACCATAAACATCTGGGCGATCCGTTCCGCAGGCGAAAGTGTCGCCAGGACGGAGTCCGCCCAGCGCCTGGCCTCAGGCGTTTCAAATGGTACCCCGGCAGCCGACGCTTTACCGAACGAAAGCAGCCAGAACAATCCCAGGACCCAATACTGTTGCAGCATCGGCCTTGGATTCAAATGCACGGATTTTCTCACTGTTACAAATTTCCTGGTTATATGCCTGCCATATCACCGGGCGCCGCTGACTTTCTCAACAATACAGGCTGGATTTCTAAAGGTCCCTCCTTCCCTTTCTGTCAGCCATTATCTTTGGTGCATGTCGTGGGTATCCCTGTTGCTTTTGACAGCCGCGTTGCTGTTCAGGAAATTCGAATTGCCGGGTGCACAATGGTTGTGGCTGGTCGCGTTAACCAGCCTTGGGGTAAATTGGTTGAGCCTTCGAGACAAGATCAGACCGGTGCGGATAATCCTCGTGCTCTTGCTGCTTTCCTTATTGGCACTCTACCTGCGGTTCGGGATCGTGTCTGGTCTGGGACGTTTTGCGTCCTGCTTTGGATTGATCAGCTTGGGAATCACCTTTGCCGCGAAATCATTTCCGGGAAAAGGCATTGATAAGGTTAACGTATTGCTGTGTTTCGTATTGTTAGGTACCGGCTCCGCACTGGGTGACTGGAAGTTCTTTCATTACTTCAGAGGCAAGAACATGGAGGATCTCCTCCTGGCCAGGCTGTCCGATGATCGGCTGAGCGATGCGGATAATAAGATCGAGCGGTTGTTTCCCCGCTCGGAGGCGGACGACGTATCGTCGAAGGAAGCATTGGACCGTGCACATACTTTTGAGGAACGTCGTGAACTGGGAAATGCGCTTCAGGCGTACGACCTCGCCATTTATTATAATCCCTATAATGCCCTTGCCTATCTGGCCAGGGGATCATTTAAGCTTAACCGACTGGATCTGGATTTCGCAACTGCTGAGTCAGCGATACGGGACTTCAGCCGGTCGATCCGGCTGGATTCAACGATTTCCCAAAGCTGGTATCTCAGGGCAAATGCGCTCGCCTATCTGAATCGTCGGGAACGAGTGTGCGGTGATGCACTGCGGGCATTTCAGCTCGACACCGGTCTGCGCGATGGCTGCCTCAACCTGACGCTAAGGATCTGTCCGGACTCAAGCTATCTTATTACGGGGATGCCACTTCACCCGTGACTCCTCGCCGGCGATCAATCGCTCGATATTGCGCTGGTGCGTCACCAGGATCATGATCGCCACTGCCAGCGAAAAGATGTTGATACTGGAATTGGTGGAATAAAAAACCATGATGACCACCGGAAAAGCCAAGCCGGCCGCCATACTGCTCAGGGAAACGTAGCCGGTGATCAACAGCGAGAGCAAAAATACACCGGCGCAGATCAACGCTGCCGGCGTGTGCACAGCGACCAGTATGCCCAGCATGGTGGCAACTCCTTTTCCACCCCGGAAGCCGACATAAACCGGAAAGATGTGCCCTAACAAGGCGCACACGGAAAGGGCCAATTCGAAATCGATGAATTCCGGAGATGCCGGATCATAATCGCCGACCAGGTAAGCCAGCTTCACCCCTGCGAATCCCTTCAGCACATCCATGATCAGTACTACGATGCCAGGCTTTTTACCGAGGACCCTGAACGTATTCGTGGCACCCGCGTTGCCGCTGCCATATTCCCGTACATCGATGCCATAAAAGGTTCTTCCGACCCAAACCGCGGACGGAATGGATCCTACGAGATAAGCCAGTAATAGACCGAACAGGTTGACGGGTGTCAGCACAGCGTATTGTTCAGGGCGCTAAAGCCCCGCAAGTTAAAAAAGGCCCCGAATTCGCGTCAATCGCGGAATTCGGGGTTTTAAGCGGGTTGATGTCGATTATTCACCTTCCGGTGGCGGTGGATTCATCCGCTTCAGGAAGTTCCGGACCGCCCGATCGGTGGAGAGCATGTATTCAAAATCAGGCTTGTCTTTCACCTTGCTTACGCGCTTCTCCGGCTTCAGCTTGTTGATCTCGTCGTTGAAAGCACTGTAGGACGCGATGGTCTGCAGTAATCCGCGCGAGTAACTGAAAAAGAACCACGCGCCGTTTTCAGGTTCGAGGTAGATATTCAGTTGATCTCCACTCTTCTTATGCACGATCTCGACCCATCCATTCATCTTTCGGTTGACGGATACCTTATCGAGACTACCGATCCCGATCGGACCAATCGAACGATAGGTCCTGGTTTCGTTGTTCCAGGCCAATTTCAGATCGGTGATCAGTAAGGTGTGGCGAAGGTCTTCCGGGATCTTCTTGAAGTTTCCGTAGAGGTTCAGCTCGCCGATGTACTTGTCAGCCTTTTCTTTTCCGACCAACTCGGTCATCCCGCGTTCAAAGGCTGGTCGGCCGAGGTCCTGGGTTGCCTGAAGGTTCGGATTGGTGGATAGCTGATCGCTCATGACCTTCAAGGCGTCATCGGAGAACGGGAAATCGATGGCGGCCATGATCTCGAACTGCGTACTGTCGTTGACGAGATTATTGATCACATTACCAACAGTAGTCAGGTTGAGCTGGCCGAAATCGGATCCGAAATTCAACCTTCCTTCGCCATAGACAAAGCAACGAGCATCATCCAGGCTCAGATAGTTACCGGCTGCGGCAGGTTTTTCCAGGCGTTCAGCGGTCGTTATCCGGAACTGCTTGCTCGCTTTATCGAAATACAGCACACCGGAAGCACTTATGATCTCCAGGTCACTGGGCCGCTGCTTGGGCATGAGGAAGGCGGCGTAAATGCCGGTGCTGTCGGACGTCTGAGCTACGGCTGCGGATAACTTCGCGCCATCGTCCGTTACCGGCGAAGCGATCGGGATGCTAACGTTGGCCGGGTTGATATCACCACTGAATCGGATCCAGTTACGCCCGATTTTCTCACACTGGATGTTGGGTTTGGTAAAGCCCGAGAAATTGAGATACTCCTTTGAAGCTGTCAAGCGCACATCTCCTTTAAACAGGAACTGCGGACTGAGCGGGAATCCGGCGGTATCGGCCAGTTGTCCCCGGGCTACGGTTTGGAAAGTGGTGTCCACGCCGATCTCGTCAAAATGAAAATGGTGTTTCACTTTATTCTCGTCGATGTAGTCGTAGTCACCGGTACCGCTGAAGCGTTTGCGTCCCTGAATGTCGATGTTGGCGTTGTAGATCGTATGGTATTTGGTCGTGTTATTGGCCAGCACCCGTGCATCGGTGAGCGTGCGCATTTTGGCGTAGCGTTCCACTACGACCTTTCCGCTATCCGGAATGACCGAAGCGTCGGCGGTTTGGATGAAGGCGACCTTTTCGGCTTTGATCAGGAAGTCCTTCAGGGAGTAGCGCGCGAACGGGGCTTTCCAGCGCAGGGAATCCTGACGGGGCTCTACCGAGATGAAGTCGGACCCGGTGAGCGAAATTCCGGTAGCCGTATCCTGCACAGCTGCCGTGGAAGATGAACTCAATTCGATCTCCTTTTGGTCCATGAACCACTTGAACTGGTCGATGAAACAGATGTACTGGTTCAACGGGAAATTGACATACGAACCGGCACCATTCGATTTGAACTCACCCATCCGCTTGACAAAGTCGATGTGCGCGTTTACGTTCTTGGTATCGAAGGCAAGCGCGGAGGCATTGTCGGATGTGAGTCGAAAATCGGAGGTGTCAGCATCAAACTGCTCTGATTTATAGCGAAACAGTTTGGACTCGAGTTCGCTTCCGGTGAATGCCATCAGCCCGTTCCCGGTCATACCGGCAGGTCGCAGTTGCAGGTTGCCGTTCAGCGTAGCCTGCTGTTCGTACATCTTCAGGTCCTCCTGCCGACGGTTGACATACATGACGTCCTTCTTCGGCTCCCAGTGCACATACACTTCATCGCCAATCACAGAGGGGTACTGGACCCCTCCCAGCGTTTCATTCCGGTTGGTGAAGCTCTTCACGTTGGAGTTCATCGAATCCGGCAGGAACAGGAAGTCGTCGGTTTTCGAAACAGAGGTCAGGTAATCAAGGGTACCGTCACCGTGCAGGCCGGCATTGCTGAGGGAGAGCTTGGCGGTGACTTTACCTTTACCCCCATATGCCTGCCATCCGGCATCGCCCGTTTGCCGGACCAGGCCCAGGGACAGATCGGGCTGGAGTTTCAACGAATCCCGGAAGTCCGGAAAGATTCCGGCGCTGACAAACTCACCCGCGAACCCGAGGCCTGCACGACTGAAGTTATCAAGCGAATCGATCGTGAACGGGTCCAGGTGAAAATAGAAATCATCCCGGGTGTAAACGCCTTCCTGGATAAACGGACGATCATAATAGACGTAGGAGTCCTTCTTGGAGTTGAAAATCGGGTACTGCGGAAAGTCCTTTAATCCGGACTTATTCCCGAACTGGTCGATCAGCAGGTCACCGGTGATGTTCTCGACCACGCTCCTGACGGCTACCAGCTTGCGATTCCCGAATTCATCCACTTCCGAAGGATCATCGCTTTCCACGCGCAACCGAAGCGAATCAACGTTGTCGAGATTGATCTTGAAATTGTGGTAATCGAACGAAAACTGCTTTCCAAAAAAATCGAAGCGGCCCGCCTTCACCCGGCCGGCAAAGGTGAAATCCCGGTTCTTCTTGAGCTTCACTTCCTGTTCTTTCGGGAAAATGACCACGTTCTGCGAATCACTCAATACGATCGGTGCCAACCCCCGCAGCGTCATTTCATAATTCAGGAGGTTGATGCTGGCATTCGGGCGCGCCTTGATGACCGATTCGAACTGGAGTACATCGTAGTCCGTCTTTCCTACATTCGCCTGCAGGTAATAATAGAGCCGGTCTTTGATGATGGCGCGATCTTCTTTGCTGTCGTAGCTGACGAAACCACCATTGGAGAAATTGATCAACATGGTCCGCACCTCGCTGGGAGCAAGGCGCATGTACTTGGCGAGGTCTTCGGTATAGACAATGTTATTACCCTGCGATTGCGCGAATTGCTTGATGGTAAACAAGGGGTGCACATCGCTCAGCCCCTGGAGTTTGAGAAAACGGTTCTTCCGAAAGTAATTCGAGGATTCGAATGTGGCTTTGCTTTCCCCCGCACCGCTGATCATTTTCAGATCGATCAGCGGATCGTCGATCTTCCAGTACAATCCGTCGTAGTACATGTCGATCTGATGGAACGAATCATAATACGGTGCCTGTGACTTCCCTTCTTCCGCACGGATGAGCGTCACTTCACGATCGGCTACCATGTACTTGAAGGTGATGCTGGGGCGATATATGCTGTCGCCGTCGAGGTTGAACAGCACGGAGGCCTGGTCGGCGGTGATCCGATCCTTACGAACGACGAAGCCGTCGGAACCGGCGATGAGGAAGGGTTTCTTTTCTCGGGAAAAGATCAGCTTGGCTTGTTCTTCAACGGAACCTGAACCTACCATGCGGTTGCCGATCATGGAGAAACCGCCCCGGTAATTCACATCGGGTACGATATTCTTGATTTCAAGACTGGTTGTATAAGAAACAAAACGCGGATAAGAGGCATTCTCCGGTCCCATGTTGGCCAGGAGCTTATCCGTGTACTTACCTGTCAGCGGCGCCTGAAAGTAGGTCGAATTGTAGAACGTCACGCTGTCGGCTTCGAAGTCGCTCCCCGTTACATCGATCCGGAACCTTGCCAGCTCGGCACGCACAACACCTGCATCCCAGCCGGCCCGCGTCCAGTCAACCTTTCCACCGTTTCCGAAAAACTCCTGCTTGGTCGGATAATAAGCACCACTGGTTTCCCGAATCATCAACGAATCACCTTTGGAGTTACAGACCAGGTTGGTGGCCGGGATCAGGATACGTGGTATGGAGTCGAATTCGAAGCGGTAATTGTTATGCTGAGTATGCCAACGGGTGGAAGCGGACTCATACAAGGTGTTATCCCGGAAAAGCAGGTTACAGGTATTGATGTACTGGGGAAAAAAACGTGTAGGCATCAACAACAGCTTATCGATGCTGGATTGCCAGGCCGCGAAACTTTCCGCTGACTGATTGCTTGCGGCAAAACTGGTGAGGGTCATCACGTAATTTCTGAAATCCGGAATGGCTTTCATCCGTTTCCGCAGCATCGCGTTACAGGTCTTGTAGATGGCGGTTTGTTGCTGCGGGGAGAACTTACCACCGGTCCAGTATGGGAGAAAAGCTTCCATCACTTTCTCCGCTTCCTTCTTGTCGGTTTCAGCCAGGAACTTTTGCAACTCATCCGCAAACTTCACAGGATCATCGGTGAAGTTGCGCAACCCTTGTCCGAATACAGCCGGCGAAACCAGCAGGAACAGCAGCGCTAAAAGTGAGTATCGAAAAATCCTCATGGTTTTTTGAAGGTTATGGCAGCCCATTCGTTATCGGTTTCAGTGTAGATGAAGTGAAGTCCGGAAGCGGCAGCTGCTTCCCGGATGACCGGAAGATCCTGGTTCAGGAATCCGCTCATCATCAGGAGAGCATTCGGATGCATGGCATTTGCCATGACCGGCATTTCCTTGACCAGTATATTCCGGTTGATGTTGGCGAGGACGAAGTCGAATTGCCTTTCACCGATCGCGCGTGCATCTCCTTGCTCCACTCGCATGCAAGTGATCCCGTTGCGCTCGCAGTTTTCCCGGGTATTCTCCACGGCCCAAACATCAATATCGATTCCCGTCACCTCGACGGCACCCAGTCGGGCTGCCAGGATGCCCAACACTCCGCTTCCACAGCCGAGGTCCAGGACCGTTTTCCCAATGAACGATTCGCGCAGCATCATGCGAATCATCAGGGTGGTGGTTGGATGATGACCGGTTCCGAATGACATCTTCGGCTCGATCTCCAAAGCAATATCGCCTTCCGGTGCGGCTGGATGAAAGGGGGCGCGGATGGTCACGCGCTGGTCGATTCGTACCGGTTCATACTGCTTTTCCCAGGTTTCATTCCAGTTCTTGTCTTCCAATAACGAAGCGGTCCAGCGCAAATTTTCGCCGAATGGAAATTCACTTGCCAGGCGACCGAATGCGGCTTCATCGAATCGGTCAGCCGGAACGTAAGCGTTGAGGATGCTTCCCTCCTGCTCGAAAGCATCGAAATCCAGCTCGGCGGCCCAGGCCAGTACCACTTCCGGGTCGATACCCGCAGCCTGCATGGAAACTTTGATCCAGCTCATGCGATCAGCGGTTCGTGCCAGCGGCTGCGATGATGGAAAGGAAATCGACAGCTTTCAGGGACGCGCCGCCTACCAGTCCGCCGTCCACATCCGGGCAAGTAAACAGATCGCTTGCATTGGTAGCATTTACGCTCCCGCCGTAGAGGATCCGCATTTCGGATGCAATCGGTTCGCCATACCGGGCAAAAAGCAATTGTCGAATGAAGCGGTGCATCTCCTGCGCCTGGCCTGTCGTGGCGACCACCCCGGTACCGATCGCCCAAACCGGTTCATAAGCGATCACACATTCTGTCACTTTCTCAGGAGAAAGATGAAAGAGGCTCTCGTGCAATTGCTGTTCGATCAATTCAAAATGTCGGCCTGCAGTACGGTCATCCAGTTTTTCTCCACAACAGAAAATGGGCAACAGCGATTGCTCCAGCACGCGATCGACCTTTGCCGCCAGCAAAGGGTGATCCTCGTGATGATATTCCCGTCGTTCGCTATGTCCAACGATCACATACTCGACACCCACCGAAGCCAGCATGGAAGCCGCTACTTCACCGGTAAAAGCGCCACGTTCGTAGGCGGAGACATCCTGAGCCGACAGTGCGATACCGGGCTTTCGCTGAATGCGGTCCAGCACATCGTGCAGGTAGATAGTCGGCGGTGCCAGCACGATTTCCGCGCCGTTGTTTTCCGGCAAGCCATCAACGATCGCATCGACCAGGGTCATCGCTTCGGCATATTGCAGGTTCATTTTCCAGTTGCCTGCGACGAGTGGAGTTCTCATGATTCTTCAGGAGGTAGATATTCGAGGATAAAAATAGGACATTATCCGCCGACGCGGATGCGCGGGTCCAACCAGGCGTTGATCAGGTCGGCGATCAGGTTCAATATGACAAAGATGACGGAGATGAAAAGTACCACGCCCATCACGAGTGGCAGGTCATACTGCTCTAAAGCATGTACCGTAAGCTTACCGATACCGTTCCAACCGAAGATATATTCCACAAAAACGGCGCCTGCCAGCAAGGAGCCCAGCCAGCCGCTCACGGCGGTTACGATCGGGTTGAGCGCGTTACGAAGCGCATGTCGCAACAGAACACGGCGGGAGGATACACCCTTCGCGCGGGCCGTACGAATATAGTCGAGCGACAAGACCTCCAAGAGGGAACTACGGGTAAGTTGAGTGATGATCGCCATCGGACGAAGACCAAGCACCAGGGTGGGCAACAGCAGGTTCTTCCAGGCGATGTATTCACCATGGAACGGGTCGATCTCGCGTAAACTCCCGGTCATCTCCAATCCGGTCCAGTCGCTCCAGGCATAACCCAACCACCAGGCAATTAGGATAGCGGCAAAGAAGCTCGGCAACGAAACACCCGCGACAGAAAAAGCGAGCGCCAACCGATCCGGCCAACGATCCTTGTTCAAGGCTGCTACCAGTCCGAGTATAATTCCTAAAAAGGTCGCGAGTAAAATGGATGCAAGCGCCAGTATCCCGGTCTCAGGTAATTTCTCCAGTAGGATTTCCGAAACGGGACGTTTGTTCTGATAGGACTTACGCAGATAAGGCAACTTCGCAACAAGTTCGGTCTTCCCGAGCCGAAGCAGGTGAACGACCGAACCGTACTTCTCCTTATGAGCATAATAACGGCTGACCGTATCGGTCGAATGCAAGGAGAGTGGCGAGAGGTCATTAATGAAGACAACGAATTGCCGGGAAACGGAAAGATCACGTCCGAGGTCGCGGTTGATGATCGCAAGCGAGGCTGAATCCGCCTGCTGACCCAACATCATCCGTGCCGGGTCAGCGGGGAGGACGGAAAATAGCAGAAAGACGAATACAGCTACACCGGCTACGACAAGCAAGCCGTTCCATAAACGCCGGAAGAGGAAATTCAGCATGGTACGAATTGCAGAATTAAGATTTTATCAGGCCAGGCAAGCCGGCCAAACGTTGCATTTTGTAACATACTTTCAAACAAAAAACCGATTTTAAAATTGCTGCTTCTGACTGAATTGCAACAGCTTAGATCATTTTAGAAAATAACCTACATTTGGAAACAACCATTCTCCGCAGACACAATGCAAAGGAATTTCAAGTTACTGATTATCTGCATTTTAAGTCTTCTGACCCAAAGTGCGATCGCACAGGTTACAGCGAACTTTACTTCCAACGTCACATCCGGTTGCTCGCCGCTGATCGTCAACTTCAGCAGCACATCTACCGGAAGCCCTACTTCCTTCACCTGGGATTTCGGTGATGGCATTGGCAATTCGAATCTTCAGAACCCCTCCTATTCCTACGCTAACCCGGGTGTCTATACGGTAACACTCACGGTTTCCAACGGCTCTTCAACGGATTCGGAAACGAAAACGAATTACATTACGGTCTTCCGGAATCCATCCGCTTCCTTCTCGATCAGTCAGGACACGGTTTGCGAGAACATCCCCATCACGTTTACCAGTACGTCCACTCCCGGCGATGGCGCCATCAATCAATATAGCTGGACATTCAACGATGGTACTCCTTCTGTCACCGGCGTTTCTTCCACCTCACACGCGTTTTCGAATGGCGGCTCTTCCATTCGTTTCTATGTGCCGGTATTGCTGATCAACGACGTGAACGGTTGCAATAGCACCTACAATCAGGATTCTGTTTGGATTGTCCCGGTTCCAGTTCCGGGTTTCTTCATTGCCAGTGTTAATTCCTGCAGCGCTCCCGCCACTGCACAATTCACCAACACTTCCACAAATACCACCAGCTTCCAATGGGATTTCGGTGATCCTGCGAGTGGTGCCAATAATACGTCTTCACTGACGAACCCATCTCACACGTATAATACCGCGGGCACCTACACCGTTACGCTGACGGCAGGGGTGAACGGCTGCGACAGTTCCTACACGATGCAGGTCAGCATCCTGCAGCCGGTGGCTGACTTCAGCGCCTCGGACACTTCGATATGTCTCGGTGAAACGGTTCAGTTCACCAATACCGGTTCCAGCGGTTCATTGAACTGGAACTTCGGCGACCCTGCTTCCGGTTCCAACAACACGTCAACACTGGCCAATCCGACCCACACCTTCAACACGGTGGGAACATTTGTAACACAATTGATCGTGTCCGTTGGAAATTGCCGGGACACCATCACACGAAATATCCAGGTCAACCCACCGCCGGTGGCAGCGTTCACTTCTCCCGATCGCCAGGGATGCAGCGTTCCCTTCCCCGTTACATTCAACGCTACCACGCCCGGGATTTCCGGTTGGAGCTGGACGTTTGGCGATCCAGGCAGTGGTTCCAATACCGCTACCACGCAGAACCCCAGTCATACCTACAACGCGTTCGGGCAATATTCCGTCACCCTTATCGTGACCGACGCGAATGGCTGTAAGGATACATTGACCCAGGTCAACTACGTTCAGGTGATCGCACCGACCGTAAACTTTTCCCAGACCGACAGCGGATGCGTCGGTGAGACGTTCAACTTCAATGCAGTGGTCACCTCACCGGCTGATCCCACGATCGCAAGCTACCAATGGAATTGGGGGGATGGCAATACGTCCACCGTCACCACCGCCGGTACTTCCCATACCTATAATGCAGCGGGCATCTACGATGTCACACTGACGATCACCACCTCCACCGGCTGTACGGCCACCTTGACCAGAACGCAGTTCATCCGTGTCGGTACCCGCCCGACAGCAGGAATTACTTCTCCGATCGATACCATTTGCTTCAAGGAAACGGTCTCTTTCCTCGACGCCTCCCTGCCACCTGTTACCGGCTGGTTGTGGAACTTCGGTGATGGTGGTTCCAGTACCACGCAGAACCCCAGCCATCAGTTCAACCTGGACACTTCCGGAGTCGCCGATCCTTTCGACATCACCCTGATCGCATTTTATAACGGCTGTCCCGATACGTTTGTCCTCCAGGACCAAATCGTCGTACTGGGGCCGATTCCCGCTTTCACGATCACGTACAATTGCGCCAACCCGTATTCTGTCGCGTTCACCAATACATCCGGCGGAGCCACGTCCTACTCCTGGGACTTCGCGGACGGTTCTGGCCTATCCACGCAGACCAGCCCTACCCACGTTTTTCCTGACAACACCAATTATCCCGTAACGCTCGAAGCGACCAACGCCGACAACGGATGCGTGGTGGAAACGACCCTGGTCGCGCAGGTCCGTGAACCGATCGCCAATGCTGTGGTGAATACTCAGCAAGCCTGTTATCCGGGGACCATCTATTTCACCGGAAGCGGCTCGCAGGACGCCAACCAATACCAGTGGACTTTCGGAGAAGGCATCGCGGGCGTACGCGATACCACACGCTTTGCCGACACCCTGCATCTCTACAATAGCGTTGGCAATTACACCGCCACGCTCTCCATTACCGACATTCACGGTTGCATCGACACGGCTCAGGTTCCGATTGCCATTGTAGGCCCGGACGCGCATTTCACGGCAAGCCCATTGACGGACTGTGCCCCCATGACCGTCACCTTCCGCGACAGCAGCCAGACTTTCGGAGGAGCGATCGCCCAGTGGTCCTGGAATTTCGGCAACGGCAACACCCATGTTACCACCAATTCAACCGATACCAGCAGCTATACTACGCCCGGCAACTACAATGTCACGCTGACTGTGACCGACGTGAACGGCTGTACCGATGTGATCACGCTGACGAACTACATCCGACCTACCCGGCCCACGCCGATCCTGGCCTTTAACCCCGTTGACACCAACGCCTGCATCAACGAAACGATCGGCATGAGCGTCAACCCGGGACCTTATGTCGCGAATCCGCTTACCTATTCGTGGAATTTCGGCGATGGGAACACCCTGCCGTCCGGCAGTTCCAATGAACTGCACAGCTACACGGCCAATGGCGATTACCCGGTAACGGTCGTTGTGACCGATGCCAACGGTTGTACGGATTCGACAATTCGCACGATCAAGGTTTATACGACTCCCGCCTCCGTGAGTATCACCACGACCGATACCTGTGTGGTTGAAAACGGTATCAAGAAAGCTCAGGTGTACGCGACGATCGTGAGCGACAGCAACGCTTATGTATCCAGTTGGTCCTGGGATCTCGGCGTTACGGCTTTCCCGAATTCATCCTTATCGACCGTTCAATATGCTTACAGTGTTCCGCCGGGCTCCTACGATGTCAGCCTGACGGTCCTCAACCAGTTCGGTTGCCGGGACACGGTCATCCTGCCCGGTGCGATCGTGGTCCCTGGTCCGACCGGAAGTTTCACCTTTGCCCCGGATAGCGGATGCAGTCCCCTTTCCGTCACGTTCAACGGAACAAGTACCGGCGCTGCGTTCTACTCTTGGGATTTCGGTGACGGAACGGTTCTCAGTGAAGTGGAACTCGACACCGTTTCGCATACCTACACCGGCAATGGTAGTTACGTCCCCCAGTTCTATCTCGGATTCCAGCTACCTGTCAGCCAGTCGTTCTGTTATGTGCCAGTACCGATCTTTGACACCGTAAAGGTCACATCCCTCATCGGTGTCGATATTCTGGAAGATACCATCGAGGTCACCGATGGTGAACAGGACACGCTCCATGTCTTCGTCACCGATCCCAATAACAACCCGCCCTACACCTACAACTGGACTCCTGCCAGTCAGGTGACCCAGGACCTGTTGGATGACGAGACGTTCTACGCCACGACCACCGGCAATACCCAGTACTACTATGTCAGTGTTCCCTTCGGAGTTTCCGGCTGCTCTGCCATCGATTCCGTGCTCGTGGTGTACCGTGTCTGCGAGGGCGAATTGAAAATCCCGAACGTGTTCACGCCGGATGATGACGGCAAGAACGATACCTACTACGTCAAGGACCTTTGCAATTACGACGGTTTCGAGTTCCGTATCTACAATCGCTGGGGTCGCATCATTTACGAATCTTCGGACCCGGATTTTCAATGGGATGGAAAGACGACCGGAGGCGAACTGGCCAACGAAGGCGTCTACTATTACGTGATGAAGACGAAAACAAAGGAGTTGAAAGGCTGGATCCAGTTGATCCGGGAGTGATCGTCTTATACGGGATCAACGTCCGCAAAAAGCTGGACCGGATGGTAGATCCGCTCCTGGTAAAATTCTCGCATGCAGGATCGAATGGTCTCACGAACGCCCGCGGTTTTCTGCTCGCGTTCGATCTTGAGCAAAATGTGGCGGATGTACTGATTCCGTACACGGTGAACGACCGGGATATGCGGACCGTGGACCCGCGACCCGAATTTGTTTCGTAACAAAGTACAGAACCGCGTAGCCGCGTCATGCGTCAGGGCTTCCTCCCGATGACGGATCGTGAAGGACACCAGTCGGCAATGCGGCGGATAACCAAAGTGGCGCCGCTCTTCCATGTCCTGGTGGTAAAAGGAAGCATAGTCGTGATTCATCACGGCCCGGATGACCCAATGCCCCGGATTACGCGTCTGGATAATGACCTTTCCTTGTTTGCTTCTCCTGCCCGACCGACCTGCAACCTGTGACATCAGCTGAAAACTGCGCTCAAAAGACCTGAAGTCAGGGAAGTTGAGCATCTGGTCGGCATCCAGAATCCCTACGGTACTGACATTGTCGAAGTCCAGACCCTTCGAGACCATCTGTGTCCCGACAAGCAGGTCTATGCGGCGCTCTGAGAAATCATGCAACAGCCGATGCAGGGACGATTTGGTTCGGACAGTATCCAGGTCGAAGCGAGCGATGCGGTGATCCGGAAAGAACACGGCAATCTCCTCCTCGATCCGCTCCGTTCCGAAGCCTCTGACTTCAATATGATGATCGCCGCAGTTCGGACAAGCCGAAGGCACCGACTGGGCATATCCGCAATAGTGACATTTGATCTGGTGTTGCTGCTTGTGATAGGTCAGCGTGACCGAACAGTTCTTGCAATGCGGGATCCAGTTACAATGACGGCATTCCAGAAACGATGAAAAGCCGCGCCTGTTTTGAAAAAGGATCACTTGTTCTTCCTTCGCTAACGCGCTGCGCACGGCATCGAGTAATTCCGGCGTGAAGTGGGCCTTCATCAGTTTCTTCCGGGAAGCGTCAGCGATATCCGCAACACTGATCTCCGGCATACGAATACCCCCGAAACGCTCGTGCAGGTTGATCAATCCATAGCGACCCTGCCGCGCATTGGTGTAGCTCTCCAGGGAAGGCGTGGCAGAACCCAACAACACCTTGCCGCCATGACCTGCAGCGAGGACAATCGCCGCGTCCCGTCCGTTATAGCGTGGCGCAGGGTCTTGTTGCTTATAGGAAGGATCGTGCTCTTCATCGACGATGACTAGTCCTAAACGGGAAAACGGAAGGAAAATGGACGATCGCGCCCCCAGGACCAACTGCCCCTTTCGCGGAAACGGAGTTTGCTGGTCCGTCTGATCGAAATGCAGGACCTGCTTCCAAACCTCTACCCGTTCATTGCTGTTGAACCGCGAGTGGTAAACGGATACGGCTGCTCCGAAATATCGCTGCAAGCGTTGCACCAGTTGCGTCGTTAACGCGATTTCCGGAAGGAGATACAATACCTGACGACCAGCCCGAAGCTGTTCATCAATCAGGTGGATGTACAATTCCGTCTTTCCGCTCGACGTTACACCATGCAGCAAGGCCACCGGATGCTCCAGCGAGGCCTCTTGTATCTGCTGCAAAGCGAGTTGTTGGTTCTCACTCAACTCCGCAACGGGCTGAACATTGCCGGAAAATGCAGGGACGCGGTCGATCACCGCTGCGTATTCTTCCAGGATCCCGTTTCGGATCAGGGTTTGAAGCGCGGAACCGGAGACCTGCTCATGCGCAGTTAAAGCTGATTTCCGGACATAGTCGGTCCCGGCTTGATCCAACCGCAGTTTCAGAAAAACCAAGAGTGTTTCCAGTTGCCGGCTTTTCCTTTTATCCTGTTCCAGTTGGAGGAAAACAGTTTCCAGTCCTGCATCGTCCCGGTAAGCATCCCGCAAGCGGATGCGCGCTTCCTGGAGCGGCTTATAGCGTTCCTGTATCTCCTCCTTCACCAGCAACCAACCCTCCTCCAACAACGACTTGATCAATTTCGGCATTCCCTTTTCAGGGAAAAGTCGGTTCAGGTCGTGCAGGGAAATTTCATCCTCTTCCTTCACCTGTTCCAAAATGGTCAAGGCGTCCGCTGAAAGTCCTGCATCGAGAAAATCCTTGTCCGGATTCAGCGAAACGGAAGTCTCGCTCTGCAAACGGAAAGAGGCCGGCAGCGCGCTCGTGAGTACATCACCCGGATTGCAGAGGTAATACTCGGTAATCCACTCCCAAAGCCTGAACTGCGATTCGAGAACAACCGGAAGATCATCCAGGACCGACGCGATCGCTTTTACTTCCACCCCGCTGGGAGCATGCTCATGGACGGTTCGTACCACACCGGAGAATAGCTTGTTCCTACCCAGCGGTACGATGACCCGCTTGCCCGGCAGGACCTCACCCGCCAGATGTTCCGGGACCCCATAGGTCAGGGCCCGGGGCACCGAAAGCGGCAGGATGATGTCAGCGTATTGTAAAAAAGCCAAAACAGGTTGATTCCGTCGGTGAAGTGCTAGAATGTCTTGGTCAAATCCTGACCAAATTCATGGTTTGAACCATTTGACAAAGGTAAATTCGCCACTCCTTATCAGAAAGCGCCCATGAATTTTCTTCACGCCCGGATTCCCATCGGGTTCGTACTCATTGCCATCGCAGTTTCTTCGGCCGCCACGGCGCTGGTGGTCAAATCGCACGTCAAGGTAATTGAACGTGTGGCCGCTCAAGGCTCGTGCGATGTTCAACTTGTCCGGAACGGTCAGTACAAGCTGACCAAGCCGCTCATTATGGTGGATATTCCGAACGAAAGTCCGGTTTACGCCTCCCTGAAAGGTAACATCATGTCCTATCTGGACGACCAGAAGCAAAAGGGTCTGATTCGTTCTGCCGCGGTGTATTTCAGGGACCTGAACACCGGTCAATGGTTCAGCATCAACGAAGGTGAAAGTTATAGTCCGGGCAGTATCATGAAACTGGTTACCCTGGAATGTATATTGAAACAAGCCGAGGCGAATCCCGGCCTGTTGAACAAACAGATCCTGCTGAAGCGACATTTTTCCGAACTCCCGGAACAGACGCTTTTCAGCAAACCCATGGAAACCGGAAAAAGCTATTCGGTTCGCCAATTGTTGGAATCGATGATCATCCATTCAAACAACGACGCTACGGCACTCCTCAACCGGGAGGTGGATCCTAAAGTCTTCAAATCGTTGTTTGAGTCACTACAGCTTAGGGTGCCCGATATGAAGGACTGGGACTATCAGGTCAATGTATTCGAGGTAAGCAAGTTCATCCGGGTATTATACAGTTCCACCTTTCTGTTCCCCTCATCTTCCGAATTCGCCCTGGATCTTTTGAGCCGTAGCGATTTTAAGATCGGACTGGTGAAAGAGTTGCCGAACGATCAATTGGTCGCTCACAAATTCGGCGAACGCTTTAACGAAGGTGATCAGCAATTACACGAGACGGCCATCGTTTACATTGGCTCCTCGCCATTCCTGTTGACGGTCATGACGAAAGGACTTGATCGTACCAAACTCCCGGATGTACTGAGCACGGTCGGACAAATGGTCCAAAGTACCCGCGGGAACTTCTGACCCTGTTCAGGATCGTTTCGATTGAGTATTTTCGCCGGGAATCATGGTAATTCCGGTATCCCGCATGCGTTCCCGCTTTTTCCTGGCGATCTGCCTGCTCTTGCTTTTCACCGGCTCAGTCGTATTCGCGCAACAACCGACGCGAATAGAATTATTGAACGCGGACGTTTCCGAATTCGACGAATCCCTGGAAGCTAACGCCTTACGATTGATAGGCAATGTGGCCTTCCGGCACGAAGGGGCTACCATGCAATGTGATTCCGCCTACCTGTACCGAGACGACAATCGCCTCGAAGCGTTTTCTCGCATCAACATGCGCCAGGGCGATTCACTCCAATTGCGCGGAAAGCATCTGTATTACGACGGGAATACCAAGATCGCCCAGGTGTTCGAAGATGTGGTCCTGAGCGATGGTCGCATGACCCTGCATACCCGTCAATTGGATTATAACCTCGGTACGGATATAGCAAGCTATACCGACAGCGCCATGATCCTCGATGGCGATAATCGTCTGAGCAGTAAGACAGGGTACTACTACAGTGATCGGCGTGATCTTTACTTCAAGCAAAATGTATTGCTGGTGAATCCGCGTTACACCCTCACCTGCGATACACTTCGCTACAATACGGTCGAAAAGACCGCCTACTTCTTAGGACCCACCCGTATTAACTCCTCCAGCAATACGATGTATTGCGAACAAGGCTGGTACAACACCAACAGTCAGCAGACCAGCTTTCAGGGAAATTCTTATCTCCTGACCCGGACGCAGATGCTTCGTGGAGATTCCATACTCTATGACCGCAGCAGCGGGATCGGCCGGGTATTCGGCCATGTCAGCATCACCGATACCGTCAACCGCCTGATCATCCGCGGAGACTACGGGGAACACCATGAACTAACGGATAGTTCCTGGGTGGCCGGAAATGCCGAGCTGGTGCAGATCTTCGATACCGACAGCCTGTTCATGCATGCCGACACCCTCCTGGCCACCGCTGCCGATTCACTCCCCGCCGCTTCAGGCGATACGGCAAAGCAGAACAACCGGAACTTGTTCGCGTTCCATCATGTGCGCCTGTTTAAACCGGACCTGCAAGGTCGTTGCGATTCCATCGCGTATACACTGAAGGATTCGACCCTTCGGATGTTCCGGGATCCTGTCCTCTGGTCGGGGCTCAACCAACTCACTGCCGACTCGATCGACATCATCGCAGCCGGCGGCGGAATTCACCGGCTGTACCTGGTCAATTCTGCATTCATCGCGTCACGTGCCGACAGCAGTCAAACAGGGCCGATCGATTCCTTGCGCTTCAACCAGGTCAGAGGTAAGACCATGACCGGCTACTTTATCGATAATAATCTCTACCGGATCGACGTCTCCGGCAACGGTCAGACCATTTATTACGCACGCAACAAGGAAGAAAAGAACTTCGCCGTCAACCGGGCCGATTGCAGCGACATGACCATCTACCTCGAAGAAAATAAGGTCAAAGGACTTTCCCTGCTCCAGTCACCGGAGGGAGTATTGTACCCGGTCAAGCAGATCAGTACCCGGGAACTGCGCCTGAAAGGTTTTAACTGGAAGGAAGCCCAGCGTCCGATCGACCGGGCGGCGATCTTTCGATAATCGTCAGACGGAGAGGAATTCCTCCCGGAAGATCCGCAACATGATCAGGAAATAGGAGATCAGCAGCGGACCGAAAATGATTCCGGGAACGCCGAACAATTGCAATCCGACAATTACCCCGATCACGGTGATCAGGGGATGTACATCCGCGAACTTTTTCTGGAAAACGAAGCGGAACACATTGTCCACCACTGAAATTACGAGCACGCCATAAGCGAAAATGGCGATGCCCTGCCAGATCATACCGGTTGACAATTGATAGATCGCTGCGGGCAGCCAGATGAGCATGGAGCCTGCAACGGGCAAGAAGGAGAAGAAGCCCGTCATCAGCCCCCAGAACACCGGTTCCTGTAAACCGAAAAGCCAATACCCCAGCGCTGCAAAGATGCCCTGGATGAGCGCCAGCAAGGGTCCACCTAAGGCGTTGGAGAAAGTTTGAGTTTCCAACTCATCGGTTAATCGGGAGGTATTGTCTTTGGACAATGGCAGATAACGTTCGAAGAAATTTTCCACCTTCCCGGTATTCACCAGAAAGTAATAAAGCAGGAAATATAATACGGCGATATCAGCCAGAATACCCATGGATTCACCCAGAAATCGCGTGATGAATTCACCCGCTGACTCCTGCACCTTTCGGATGTTTTCCTGGTTCATGAGTTCGTACCCGGTCATCGCCTGGATCTTGGCATCCGCGGAATTCAACACCGACATGATCACCGAAGAATCGGAGAAAAACAGGGAAACCTTCGGAACGATCATATAGGTGATCGCGATCAGTGGAATAAGGACGATCAGGAATGAAAGAAACAAGATCAGGACAGCCGCTCCCCCACGCGGCCACTTGCGGACTTCGACGAGTTTCCGCATCATCGGCCTGAAGAGAACATACAAGGTCACCGCGCCCAGGAAAGCGTCGATGAACGTTCGCATGGTAAAGAGAATAAGACCACCCAGGATAATGATGGCGGCCAGCACGAATTGGTGGGTATATTTTTTACGAAGTCGATCACCTGCCATAGGATTCGAAGATACGGCATTTCCGGAAGGCCTATCTTTGCGATATGGAACCCGCCGGCACACGTACCCGAATCGACAAATGGATGTGGGCGGTCCGCCTTTTTAAAACCCGTTCCCAGGCGACCCTGGCCTGTGAACAGGGTCGGGTACACATGGATGGTCATCCCGTTAAAGCCAGTCGACTGGTGAAACCCGGTGACACCCTCCACATCCGCAGAGCAGGACTCACCCGGATCTTGTCGGTGAAGCAGTTAACCGAAAACCGCCTGGGCGCAAAACTGGTTCCCGATTTCTGTGCGGACCTTACACCGAAAGAAGAGCTGGATGCCTATAAAGCCCGCATCAGCCGCGTGACCGTTTTTCGAGATCCCGGTACCGGACGACCTACTAAGAAGGAACGCCGGGCGCTGGATGATTTCATGGACGGGGAATGGGAGTTTCCCGACTGTTAATTGGCGAAATTTCCGGCGAATCGTCCTGTTTTTGTTGATATTTTCTGAAAAACAAGCATCCACACAAGAAGCGCGTAGCGGAACGCGTTTCTACCTTAGAGGCCGGTGATGTGGATCGCATCATTCCACCGCATTAACCATTCCCGTATGAATACAGATCAATTGAAACGCATCGCCTCACAGGTTCGCCGCGATATCATCCGACAGGTACATGGCGTGAATTCCGGACACCCGGGAGGTTCCCTGGGCTGCACCGACTTCCTTGTCGCGCTCTATTTCTCGGTGATGAAGCATGAGCCGAAACAATTTTCGATGGACGGCGCCGGCGAAGATCTGTTCTTCCTCAGTAACGGTCACATTTCACCGCTCTGGTACAGTGTGCTGGCACGATCCGGCTATTTCCCTTTACAGGAACTGAGCACCTTCCGTAAGATCGATTCCCGTCTGCAAGGTCACCCGGCCACACACGAAGGGCTTCCGGGTGTTCGCATGGCTTCCGGATCTCTCGGCCAAGGCATGAGTGTTGCCCTGGGTGCCGCCCTGGCGAAGAAACTGAACAAGGATAATCAGTTGGTATATTGTCTCTGCGGCGACGGCGAAATGGAAGAAGGCCAGATCTGGGAAGCGGTCATGTATGCCGGCGCTAAGAAAGTTGACAACATCATCGCCACGATCGACGTCAACAACCAACAGATCGACGGCTCGATCGACCAGGTCCTCCCCTATGGTCCCTTGCGCCCCAAGTTCGAGGCGTTTGGATGGGAAGTACTCGAAATGAACGGCAATCATATGGAAGATGTCGTGCTTACCTTACAAAAAGCACGATCGCTTTGCGGCAATAAAAAGCCGGTGGTGATCCTGATGAAAACCGAAATGGGCATGGGCGTGGATTTCATGATGGGTACCCACAAGTGGCACGGCGTGGCACCGAATGCCGAACAAACCGCCACGGCGCTGGCTCAACTCGAAGAAACCCTCGGCGACTATTGAGTCGCCCATTTATGCGAGGAATGAAGGGGAACAAATTCAAGCTGTACACGGACCGGATCTTTTTCCTGATGGTCCTGCTCGGGCTGGGACTTCCTGTGCAGGCTCAGGTGACCAGCCGGAAGCAGGTACAGCCTACCCTCACCCGCATCGAGTTCCTCTTCGACGCTTCGCAAAGCATGTACGGGCGCTGGCAAAGCGGCGCCAAGATCGATGTCGCGAAAAACCTGATGAACCAATTGCTCGACAGCCTGCGGTTCGTCCCCAACATCGAGCTGGCTTTGCGCGTGTACGGTCACCAGAAGCCCTATCCTCCCCAGGATTGCGACGACAGCCGATTGGAGGTTCCTTTCGCAAGCGGTAACGCGACACGCATCCAGGACGCGCTGAAGAACATCACCCCCAGAGGCACTACACCGATCGCGCGTTCACTCGAACTTTGCGCCGACGATTTCCCCGCGAGCCCCGCTCGCAATATCCTGATCCTGATCACCGACGGTATCGAAGAATGCGGCGGTGATCCTTGTGCCGTCTCGGCAGCGCTTCAGCGAAAAGGGATTTTCCTGAAACCTTTCGTCATCGGGATGGGACTCGACGAATCGTTGAAGAAGACGTTCGATTGCGTGGGCCGATACTTCGACGCGACGAATGAAGTGATGTTCCGGCAGGCGATGGATATTGTCATTTCCCAGGCGCTCAATTCCACGACCCTGCAGGTGAACCTGCTCGACGTGAACGGTGTACCCAGCGAGACGAATGTGAACATGACGTTCTACGACCGTAACACCGGCGAGGTCAAGTACAATTACATTCACACGCTGAACGCCAAGGGCAATCCGGACACGCTCGTCATCGACCCGCTTCCGATCTATCGGATCGTGGTCCACACCGTCCCGCAAGCCATCAAGGACTCGGTGGTGCTCGTACCCGGGAAACACAGCACCGTGGGTATCGATGCCGGACAGGGCTCCCTGATGATCCGGTACGACGGCCCATCGGAATACCGGAAGATCCAGGCGATCGTTCGCCAACCGGGCGATATGGCTACCCTCGTCGTCCAGGACATCAACGCGACGGAAAAGTACCGGGTTGGCAAGTACAATCTCGAGATTCTTACATTACCTCGTATCCTGCTCGACAACGTAGATATAAGCCAGAGTAAAACCACTACGGTCACGATTCCGCGTCCCGGCATCGTGACACTCGTTACCAACAATCCCGGCTTCGGCAGTATCTATACGGTCGAAGGCAAGACCCTGAAATGGGTCACCAACCTCGACGAAAACCTCAGCAAAGAAACCTTCATTCTCCAACCCGGTCGTTACCGCGCGGTCTTCCGTCCGCGGGCTTCCCGGGAAAGTATCTACACACTCGAAAAGGAATTCTCGATCGTGTCCGGCGAATCGAATGTCGTCATCATGAATTGAACCCACCCTACACGCATGAAACGTTTCACTTTTACCGACAAGAAAGACACCCGCTCCGGCTTTGGCGCCGGGCTCCTCGAACTGGGCCGCAGCAACCCGCAGGTCGTCGCACTCTGTGCCGACCTGACCGGCAGTCTCAAGATGGATGCATTTGAGAAAGAATTCCCGGACCGCTTTTTCCAGGTCGGCATTGCCGAGGCGAACATGATGGGCCTCGCTGCAGGCATGACAGTCGGCGGCAAGATCCCGTTCACGGGTACCTTCGCCAATTTCTCGACCGGACGTGTTTACGATCAGATCCGTCAGTCGATCGCGTATTCCGGTAAGAATGTCAAGATCTGCGCCTCCCACGCCGGCATTACGCTCGGCGAAGACGGCGCCACGCACCAGATCCTGGAAGACATCGGCATGATGCGTATGCTCCCCGACATGGTGGTCATCAACCCCTGCGATTTCAACCAAACCAAAGCCGCAACACTCGCTATTGCCGCCTATAAGGGCCCGGTGTACCTGCGCTTCGGACGACCGGTCGTTCCCAACTTCACCCCGGCCGATCAGGTATTCAAGATCGGCGAAGCCGTAACCCTGGCCGAAGGAACCGACGTGAGCATCTTCGCCACCGGTCACCTTGTCTGGAAAGCGCTCGAAGCCTGCGAAATGCTCGAAGAAAAAGGCATCAGCGCCGAAATCATCAACATTCATACGATTAAACCCCTGGACGTTCAGGCAGTCTTACGGTCTGCCCGTAAGACCGGATGTGCTGTCACCGCAGAGGAACATCAGGTCAACGGCGGCCTGGGCGACGCGATCGCTCGAGTATTGGTTAGCCAGCATCCGGTTCCGCAGGAGTATGTAGCCGTCAACGACAGCTTCGGGGAAAGCGGTACGCCGGAACAGTTGATGAAAAAGTATGGATTGGAAGCAGAAAACATCGCAGCCGCAGCCGAACGGGTCATCCGCCGGCGCAAGCACGAACTCTCTTCCACCTGATCCCCGCCGCGGCTCAGCCGCCCAGCACGGTATGACGGAGTACTCCGATGAAGAATTGCTCGAACAATTCCGACAGGAATCGACCCGGCACGTCGCGTTCAACACCCTGGTCCGCCGTTACCAGCAACGTATTTACTGGCACATTCGAAAGATCGTCATCGACCACGATGATGCGAATGATGTTGCCCAGAACGTATTTGTGAAAGTCTGGAAGAACCTCGACAACTTCCGGTCCGACTCCAAACTCTTCACCTGGCTCTATCGCATCGCGACCAACGAATCGATCTCGTTTCTCAACCAGAAACGTCGTCGCTTCTTCGTCCCCTGGTCGGATGTGGAGAATCAACTCTCCAATACCCTGCACAACGATCCTTATTTCAAAGGTGACCGTATACAACTCAAACTGCAGCAGGCCATTTTGAAACTGCCAAAGCAGCAACGGATCGTCTTCAACATGAAATACTTCGACGGCATGAAATACGAGGAGATCTCGGAAGTTCTCGGCGTCACGGTTGGTGCCCTCAAGGCCTCCTACCATCATGCGGTCAAGAAAATTGAAAAATACATGCTGGGCGATTAAACCAAGCCGGAAAGAACCGCTCCAACTACAGAACCATGAAACGGCGAAACCAACCACTGCCACACGATCAGGATCCGGAGATCACTACCGGAAACCGTGAATTGCCGTTCCAGACGCCCGAAGACTACTTTGAAAAGCTGCCGCGGGAGATCGAGCGGCGGCTCGAGCTCCTCCATACCGAAACGGCAAGACCCGAACCGGACGGATTCGTCGCTCCCGAACGGTATTTTGAACAGCTCGAATCGTCGATTCACGCCCGCATCCGGGGTGGCGCCTCGCCTGCTTTCCGCTGGTGGAAGCAGCCGGAATGGTCCCTCTCGATCGCGGCCCTGCTGGTTTGCCTGTTCCTTGGAACGCGCAGCTATTTCACCGACCGGAAAGTCGACTATACCGCAGCGATTCAACCTTTGTCGGTTGATGAAGTCAGTGAAGCGCTGGACTACCTCGACCTTGATCCTTCCACAGTTGCCAGTCTCTTACCGGCGAGTGAAGAAACCGGGACAAACGAACAAGAACTCAAACAATACCTCCTGGAGAACGACATCGATCTTTCTCAACTCGAACTCTGAAGCCATGAACCGTACCCTGCTGCTTATCCCGGCATTCCTCCTGCTCTTCTTCTTCTCCAACGGACAGCCGCCCGAAGGCCGTCGCGAGCGCGTGGAAGCCATGAAGATCGGCTTCCTGACGGAACGCCTTGATCTCAGCCCGGAAGAAGCCAAATCGTTTTGGCCGATCTACAACAAGTACCAGGACGAACTGGAAGCGCTGCGCAAAGGCCGTCGCGACAACCTGATCAACGCCCGTCAGAACTTCGACGAGATGAGCGATGGTGAAGTAGCGAAAGCCGTGGATACCGAATTACAATTCCGCCAATCGGAACTCGACATTATCCGCAAATACGATCCGCAGTTCAGAAAAGTGTTGCCGATCAAAAAAGTCGCGCGCCTATACCAGGCGGAAGAAGCCTTTAAGCGAAAGCTGCTGGAAATGTTGCAGGAACGCCGGGAAGGTCGCGACGGCCCGCCACGCGGACCGGGCAGATAAACAACTCAATCAGGAATTGATCACGTTCGCTACGGTCAACTCCTTCAGCTTGTCAACCGTACGATCGATCTCCGCTTTTGTATTCAACTTACTGAAGGAGAACCGAACCGCCGGACGGGTGCTATCGGGATAGATCGCAGCCAAAACGTGCGAACCCGCATTGGATCCGCTTGAACAGGCGCTGCCGCCCGAACAGGAAATACCGGCAATGTCGAGATTGAAGAGCAGCATCTCGCCCGCTTCACTCGCCGGGAAACTGACGTTCAGGACCGTGTAGAGACTCTCTCCCAGCGTATCGCCATTGAAAGCAACTCCGGGTATCTCCGCTTTGAGGCGCCTGACCATGTGGTCCTTCAGCCCCTGGATATACTGATGGTGCTCCTCCATGTGGGAAACAGCCAGTTCGAGCGCCTTTGCCAGGCCGACGATACCGTACACGTTCTCCGTCCCGCCCCGCATGTTGCGCTCCTGTGCGCCGCCGAAGATGAACGGATGGATGCGGACGCCCGAACGGATGAACAGGAAGCCCACGCCCTTCGGGCCGTGGAACTTGTGGGCCGCGCAGGTGATGAAGTCCACCGGGATCTCCTTCAGGTCTATCGGGAAATGTCCCATCGTCTGCACCGTATCGCAATGGAACAGGGCGCCGTACTTGCGGCACAACGTGCCGACTTCCATGATCGGAAGCAGGTTGCCCAGTTCGTTGTTGGCGTGCATGAGCGACACCAGCGTCTTACCGCCCGTCGACAACAGGCGTTCCAGGTCGGCCAGGTCCACCCGGCCTTTCTCGTCGAGCTTTACATAGCTGAGCCGGATCTTGCCTTCCCGGGCCATCTGCTCGAGTGTATGGGTCACCGCATGGTGCTCGATCGGCGAAGAAATGACGTGCTCGATGCCGAGGTCGCGCACGGAACAGAACAGGGCTGTATTGTTGGCTTCCGTACCACCAGAGGTAAAGAAAATCTCCGAGGGTGAAGCGTTGAGCAGCTTGGCGACGGTCTTGCGTGCTTTTTCGATACCCGAACGCACCTCCCGCCCGAACGCGTGGATGGAGGATGGGTTTCCGAAGTGGTGCTGCATAAAAGGCAGCATCGCCTCCAGCACTTCGGGGTCGAGCGGTGTGGTGGCGGCGTTGTCGAGGTAGATGCGCGGGTTCATGCGGTGATGGATCAGCGGGTATGCTTTTCGCTGATCATGTCTTTGATGTCGTGAATGATCTTCTCGGCCAGGTTCTGCGCGGTAGTCTGCGACTGGCTCTCCGCGTAGATGCGTATGATCGGTTCGGTGTTCGACTTGCGCAGGTGGACCCATTCGCGGTCGAACTCAATCTTCACACCGTCGATGGTGTTGATCGGTTGTTTCTTGTATTTGGTCTGGATGCCGCTCAGGATGCCATCGACATCGATCTCGGCCGTAAGTTCGATCTTGTTTTTCGAGATATAGTAGTTCGGATAGGTGGCCCGCAGCAGCGAAGCGCTCTTGCCGAACTTGGCCAGGTGGCTGAGGAAAAGGGCGATGCCCACCAGCGCGTCGCGGCCGTAGTGCAGTTCCGGGTAAATGATCCCGCCGTTGCCTTCACCGCCGATCACGGCCTTGTGTTCTTTCATCGCTTCGACCACGTTCACTTCGCCCACAGCCGCGGCAAAGTAATGCCCACCGGCCTTTTCTGTTACGTCGCGCAGCGCGCGGGTCGACGACAAGTTGGAGACCGTATTGCCCTTTTGGCTGCGCAGGACGTAATCGGCCACGGCTACCAGGGTGTATTCTTCGCCGAACATCTCCCCGTCTTCGCAGACGAGGGCCAGGCGGTCGACGTCCGGGTCCACCACGATGCCCAGGTGGGCATTGCGCTTACGGACCTCCTTGGAGATATCGCCCAGGTGCTCCGGCAGCGGCTCAGGATTGTGCGGGAACTGACCGTTGGGCTCGCAATACAATTCGATCGTTTCCTCTACGCCCAGCGCCTTGAGGAGGGCCGGAACGGCAATACCTCCCACCGAATTAACGCAATCGATCACTACCTTGAACTTCCTGGCTTTGATTGCCTTAACATCCACCAGCGGAAGCGCCAGTATCTTTTCGATATGCTTGAGGTGGTAGTTGGGTTCGGTGGTATAGCGGCCGAGTTTGTTGACTTCGGCGAAAGAAAACTCGCCCGCGTCGGCAATGCGCAGGACCTCGGCACCGTCGGCGGCGGAGATGAACTCGCCCTTCCGGTTGAGCAATTTGAGGGCATTCCACTGTTTGGGGTTATGACTGGCCGTAAGGATGATACCCGCATCGGCTTTCAGGTCCACGACCGCCATTTCCACGCCGGGGGTGGTACACAGGCCCATGTAGATCACATCGATGCCCAGTCCCTTCAGGGTACCGGCCACCAGATTCTGTACCATCTCACCCGAGATCCGGGCATCCCGACCAAGGGCGATAACCGGACGTTTGTTCTGGATGCCCTGGCGCGTCACCCAGGTCCCAAAAGCGGCGGTAAAACGGACGATATCCGGAGGCGTCAAACCGTCGCCCGGTTTCCCGCCGATCGTACCCCGAATACCAGAAATAGATTTTATAAGTGCCAACGTTCGTCTCCTTTAGAATGGGCGTAAAGATAGTGATTTATGCGTTTTAAGACCGAAAAATCGAATCTCGAACCGGCAACCAGTTCCAATCAACTTCCTGTGAATGCCCGCCAGTTCAGCATGGCCTCAGACATCCCATTGTGGAATTCCGGTGTCTCAAAGCCGGAAAATCCGTTTGGATTTCTTCCGGAATCTGCATTACTTAGGACTTAGCCTGAGGGAAACACTCCCAGGCTGAGTTCGTTTTTTCAAACCGCTTTTTCACTTTAGTGACTTAAATACCGATGCGATTCAAAAAGCTCCTGCCTTTTACTTACAGTAGTAGTATCGTTCTTGTAACGATACTGGTGTCTGCCTCCCCTGATATTACTGCACAGAACAGACAGTTGGTAGGGCTGATGAGTGGCGGAGGCCTGGAATTTGGCACCATATTTTCGATTCCAGTCGGGGGCAATTCAGTAAGCCAGGTGAAGTTTCTACAAGGGGAGCCTGGCAAATATCCAATTGGCAAGCCTCTCGAGATAAATGGAAAGTTCTATGGTGTTACACATTACGGTGGGCCCACCAATTACCAAGGTGCAATCTTTGAGTTCGATAAAACTTCAGGCACCTACACTACTAAAGGGGTATTCGATTCAATTATAGGCAACCAGCCTTGCAGTGACTTACTCCTGACTTCATCTGGAAGGCTGATTGGAACTACTGGATGTCAATGCACCGATCAGCCGAGTGCATTGTATGAATTCGATATAACCAAAAGCACTTTCAGCAAGCTATTTGATTTTACAACCAGCTACAATGGAGATGCTCCCGGGGGAGCATTGCTTGAAGCCGCCAATGGAAAACTGTATGGAGCTGCTACATATGGTGGTGCAGACTTTGCAGGAATGATCTTCGAATACGATCTTGCGAACAATCGTTACACGCCTATAATCGAACTGACTGATTCGCTCGGCAGTAGACCGTGCGGGGCCCTCGTGCAGGCATCAAACGGAAAATTGTATGGAATGACAAGAGAGGGAGGCTCCGGCAATTTCGGTACGCTCTTCGAATACGACATTTCAACAGACATTTTTACGAAGAAAATCGATTTCGATAGTATCAATGGCTCACTTCCCTACGGCTCTCTTTTTGAAGCGGGGAACGGAAAGCTATATGGCACCACTCAGTATGGTGGATTACATAACCAAGGTGTTCTTTTTGAGTATGATTATTCAGCAAACTCCTTCGCTAAGAAAGCTGATCTTCAATATCATGGATATGCGACAGGTAGATTAACCGAAGTCCAGACCGGAAAGCTATATGGTACAAAAACTTCCGGGATCTTCGAGTACGATTATATCAACAATGTCTTTTCAGACAAACACTATTTATACAGCCTCATCGGATACATGCCGGATGGGCTTCTCAATGCGGCCAACGGCAAATTGTATGGATTCAATTATGTTGGCGGAGCGAATAATGGGGGTACCATTTTTGAGTATGACTACCTGACTGATCAATATACCAATATCCATGATTTCGGCTCTCTTTCTGGCGGACTTCCAAGCGGTTCACTTACGCTGGCGTCGAATGGTAAATGTTATGGAATAACAAACCGCGGAGGGGTCAATGGCCACGGAGTGATTTTCGAGTTCGACTATTCATCCAATTCCTACATCAAGAGAATAGACCTCAACGATTCGACCGGCAGTCTTCCTTTTGGAAAGTTGGTAGAAGGCTCGAATGGAAAGCTATATGGAATGATGAAATCAGATTTTGACTCGGTTTCGATGATCGAGTACGACCCTGTAAATCATGTTTATACAAAGAAGGTCACCCTGCCTCAAACATTTCCTGCTTCTGTCCCATTCGTCAATTCACTTGTACATTCCAGCAATGGAAAGCTATACGGAATGACTTATAATTTCCAGTCTGGACCTGTAGCAAGCATCTTTGAATATGATTATAACTCTAATAGCTGCATTGTAAAATTCGAAATCCCTGATTCACTGGGCAGGGAACCGAAGGGCGCCCTGATCGAAGCATCCAATGGAAAATTCTATGGCGTCACATACAGAGGCGGAAGAAGTAATCGCGGTGTAATTTTTGAATATGACAATATCAATAATGTTTACACCAAACTTATCGACTTGAATGATTCACTTGGAAGTTATCCAGAGAATTCACTCATTCAAGCAACGAATGGAAGATTGTATGGCATGACGGCCCAAGGAGGGGCCCTCGATGGAGGAGTAATTTACGAGATCGATCCAACAACCAGTTTGTACCAGGTTATACACATTTTTGATAAATGGGAAGAGAGTCATCCCCGGGGTAAACTTCTGGAAGCATCGAATGGAAAACTTTACGGAACAACTTATGAGGGTGGCAACCACTTTGTAGGAGTTGTCTTTGAATTCGATCCAATCACGCATAGCTACCGAAAAGTAATTGATTTGGATCCCTTAAGTGGATTTCAGCCATTGTACGACCAATTTCTTGAAATTGATGTGAACGCCATCACAACCTGGGCAGATCAAAATACTTTATGCAATGGCTCATCCTTACAGGTGAGTTATTCCACTCCTCCTGCCTTGCCTGGTAACATATTCAACGTTCAATTAAGCGACTCTTCGGGCAGTTTTACAAGCCCCATCATCATCGGTTCGATCGCGGCCACGGGCAATGGTAAAATCTCTTGCACCATTCCATCAGGCACACCATCCGGATCTGCTTACCGGGTGCGGGTGGTTGGTTCCCTGCCGGTGCGTATTGGAAACGACAATGACTTTGACATCGCAATTAAGGCTATTCCCACCCTGTCAGTTTCCTGTATCCTTTTAGGGCCTGACAATTGCGATGGAAAAAGCGGTTCTGCGAAGGCAGTCGTAACAGAAGGGTCCGGTCACTTCATTTATCAATGGTCATTGATCGGAAATTATCACGTTCAACCGGTCGGACCTCGAGAATCTACTTTGTTCGGGTGGGCAGGAAATTACACCGTTACAGTCGACGACCTGGTCTGCGGCCAGGCTTCTTCCAGCATTCAAATACCCTACGGACCACCACCAATCACCTCGATTCTCAGTGCGCCGGCAGTCAGTTGCTCAGGGGGAAGCGATGTTATCGTAGCAGCCGCCGACGCCCTGGCAAATGGCTTTACCTGGTATAGTCGCCCTACGCTACTATTCAATAGTCAACCCGGACCGTACACCTCCTACGGGAATGCCGTGAACCTTACTTACCTCCCCACTCCTCCGGGAAATCAGCCCTCCTGGGATGTTTGTGTGAAGGCCTTCAATGATTGCGGGCTGTCCATTCGACCCGCATGTACCACTATCCGTTCTGCACTCCTTGCTACGGGCGCCATTCAGGGCCCTGAACTGGTTTCACCCGGTACCATCGCAACATATACGGTGCCTTCCTTCACTGGCGCAAATGCATTCCACTGGACCACGACCGGTACCGATATCTCTGCCAGCGGTTCTGGCAACATTGCCGCTGTATCCTTCGGCCCCTCCTTCTCCAGCGGAACGTTGTGCGTCGCGGGTGTTGATGCTTGCGGCATCATAGGACCGGCCCGCTGCATTGAGATCGCGCAGTTACTTTCGTCATCTCGCATTGGAATGCCGTATGGGGCCTCATATACGTACCTCTTTCCCAACCCGGCCCACGACGCGCTCCAAATCCGATTCCAAAGCAATGCCGGCAATCATGCTTATACGCTCAACATCTCCGACCTTAGTGGCCGTCTGCTGCGTTCCGAAAACGGCCTAGCCGCACCTGGGGACAATCTCCACACGATTGACCTCAGCGGACTCGCCAAAGGGGTCTACCTCTTGAACCTGAAGTTCGAAGGTGGCGGAGAGGTGTTAAGGGTCGTAGTTGAATAAGCCTGCGGAATTGACAAATGATAGCACGCGGATTCCACGGACCAGGCGGATAACCGCGGAAAAAGAAGCCGTGTAAATCCGCAGCATCCGCAGGCTATCAATAAGCCCAAATCCGAGCCCAATGAAAAGCAAAACGCCCTGCAGTATGCGAGGCGTTATGGGCAGCGGACCCGAAGGGAGTCGAACCCCTAACCTTCTGATCCGTAGTCAGATGCTCTATCCAGTTAAGCTACGGGTCCTGCTAGGTCTTCCTTTCGGAAGCCCGTCGGTGACGGGGCTGCAAAAGTACGAACTTTTTGAGATTTTCAAACTTCAGGAGCCGGTTTTGTAATATTTCAAGGCCGTGGGCATGAAGGCTTTGAGGTTGCTGATGCGGGTCGCGTCGCTGGGGTGGGTGCTCATCCATTCGGGCGGTTTGTTGCCGCTGCTCTTGGCGCTCATGCGCTCCCAAAAGGCGACCGACAGGCGCGGATCATAACCAGCCATGGCCGCGAAGATGAGACCGAGTTTGTCCGCTTCGGTTTCGTGGGTCCTGGAGTAAGCCAGAATGCCGAGCGTTGAACCGGCGCCATAGGCGGTCAGGAACATGTTGCGGGTTTGTGCCGGCTTCTGGGAAAGGGCCACATCCAGGGCCATGCCCATCCCCTGCGCTACCATCATCTGGCTCATGCGCTCGTTGCCGTGTCGTGCCACCGCATGGGCGATTTCGTGTCCCATGACAATGGCCAGGCTGGTCTCATCCTGCGTAACGGGCAACAGGCCTGCATACACGACTACCTTCCCTCCCGGCATGCACCAGGCATTGACATCAGGACTGTTCACGAGGTTGAATTCCCACTGATAGCCTTTGATCCGGTCGCCCATCTTGTTTTGGTTCATGAACTTGATGACCGCGTCGGCCACTTTCGTTCCGACTTTTTGCACCAGGGCTGCATCGGCGGTGCCCCTGACCGGCGGGTTTTGCTTGAGGAAGTCCTGATAGTTGGTCAGACTCAGAGAAACCAACTGGGATTCCGGCAGCAGGTTCATCTGCTTGCGCTTGGTGATGGGTACTTTGCTACAGGAAACCAGTACTACAGCCAGCGCCAGGCCGGCGAACAGGGAACGGGAACTCATGGTCGGGAAGTTTGGCTACCGGTAATCAAAAGGTGTACCGGAAAAGAAATTGGTGTAAAAACCGTCAATCGATTACGGCGGAAAGTCCACGGTCGAGCAAAGCCTGACGCATGGGATTCAGTTGCAGGTAGGACCCGGTCTTGACGGTACACTTACCATTGTAATGCACGATATAGGTGCATTGCTCGGCTTGCAAAGCGTCATGCTTACAGACTTCGATGAGACACTGGATGACGAAATCGAAGGTGTTCACGTCGTCGTTGTACAACACGAGATCGCGGACCCGGACTTCTTCGGTCTTGTTGTCAACTAGCTCTTCAAAGGCGAGTTCGCCTTCGTTCTGGAAACGGATCATGGCATCCTGCTTTCGGATGCGTAAAGATACGAAATTCCGGGTTATTGACCTACCTGCCGCAAGGCCTCGGCCAGGGGGATCCGTTTCGTGCCGCTGAAGGCTACCACGAAAGCATCCGGCACACCGCGGCCCACCACTTCTTCCTTCAGCTTCCGGGCGGATTCGTAGTCCGAGAAACGTCCGGCGAAGAAGACCTGCAGTCCGCGCGGATCCTGCTCGCGTTCTACGCCACGATCCGATACTTTCAGGAGTGCATCGACCACCTGGAAAGGAACCTGCTGACGGAATGCCCCAACCTGTACCCGGAACGTGATGGCTCCGGTTTCAACTGCCGGTTGCGCGGCGGGTGTTGAAGCTGCAGGTTGTGGACGCACCACCGTAGATCCTGACGTACCGGTCTCGCTGCGCCGCGCGTTGCTCAGGCTGACACGACGACCATCGCGGTAAGCGACAACAAAGGCATCCGGGATACCGGCGGCCACAGCGACTCGGCGCATGGAATCGGCGGAAGCGTAAACCTGGTATCGTCCGGTGGTATAGCGGAAAAGACCGCGCTGCAAAGCTTCCTGCTGTAAAGGTTGCAGACTGCCCAGTACGGCAGGCGGAATGGAAGATCGATACACACCCACCTGCACCGCATAAGCCGTACCGGTACCGAAACCGTCAGCCGATGCCGAAGTAGTTCCTCCGAAGAATTCCTGTTCGTCACGATCCGGTGCGCTGGTACGCTGCGGAACGATGTTGAGTGCTTTCAGGCGTTGTAATTCTTCACGGGATACGGAAGCATAGGTCGCACGGGAGTCACTGCCCGCCTGGTTCAGCATGGCATAGGCTTCGCCAAGTGAGATCCGTTTGCCGTTAAAGTAAGCGACGACGAACGCGTCTTTGAAACCCTGTCCGCGCATGGCTTTCTTCACCAGGTTGGCCGGCTCGAAGGTGCGGAAGAGACCGACACAGTAACGGATCCAACCCGGACGGGTGTTTTCGCCGCTGACGGGCGACAAACCGCCAAAGGCTTCGTTCGGAATCGGTTTGCGGAAAGCGCCGATCTGGACTTTGAAGACGAGTCCTTCGGGCAGGGGTTGATCCACCGGTATCGGTGCAGTATCGGTGTACGCGGGTTTGTCGCTGCGCACGACCATGCGTTCGATGCCCGGAACGGTAAGCGGGCCTGCTTTGACCGGCGCACGATCATTGCCGGTCTGCTGTATTGAAACAGATGATTCAGCGCGTACCGTCTCATCCATTTCCGGAATAGTTGCCGGTCGAATGTCGGTAGTCGTTGTTCCGGAAGTTCCAGGCGTAGTGGCAGGAGAAGTACGTGCAGGACCCGACTTTCGGATCGCCAGGCTGAGCGCTTCGAGCGACTGGTTGTTTTCCCAGATCTCGTCGGAAAGCTTTTGCGCCTGCGCCATCAGTTTGCCGGCTTCCGCTTCGTGTTCTTCCGAATCGTGTTTACGCTTTTCAGCGCTGCGGAGCAGTTTGGCTTTTTCGTTGGCATCGGCGGTAGCTTCCGCTTTTTGCATCAGATCGACTTGTTCTTCTTTCTCTTGGGATGCTTTCTTGTTCAACTCGATAGCCGAAGAAAACAAGCGGATGGTTTCGTCCTGCTTCTCTCCCACTTCCTGGCGCAATTTGAGGTAACGCGGAAAATCCTTGTGGGAGGAGTCCAGTTGTGCGACCGGAACATCTTCATTGGATTGCAATTTGCTCCGAACGGAAGCCGTATCGTACACCAGTTCAACCTGGGAGGTTGCGGGTTGAGCAGGTTGCTGCATCGCGCCCGGCTGCTGTTCATTGACGGTATTTCGGTTGTCTGCCGCTTGAGTGGTTGTATTCGTAGGAGTGTTGGAAACAGCATTGGCTGGAGTAACTGCCGGCTCCGTATTGTCTGCGATCCTTGTCCGGTCTGTTGCAGTTTGAACCGCATTGGAATTCCGTTGACCTCCGGACTCCTGGGTTTCCGACGAACGAACGGATTCCTGCCTTTCGGATTGGTTGGTGACGGTTTCCTGACCGGATACAGTAGGCGCAGCTTCTTTCGAAACAGGGTTCGATCGCTCAGCAGAAGCCGGTCTTTCACCTGGTGTCTGATCCGGGTTGGCAACGACTTGTCCCGCACGCTCTGCGCCGGATGGAATCGTTGATGGTTTCGTGGCAACCGCCTGCTCATCGCCTCGTCCAGCCGCAGGCGTAGCATCGCTCCGATCCTGCCGGGCAGTGGTAGTACCTTGTTCAGCCGAAGGCGAGATCGCACCCTGCCTTGATTCGTTCCGGCTTATTTCGCCAGTGGATGTTGCTGGAGCGACATCTCCACCCGACACTGGTCGGGGCTCGTTCGGGTTATTTGCTGAAACTTCTAATCGCTGGCCTTCGCCATCGTTGCTAATACGGTCAGCAGCTTGATTTCCGGACGCGTTGGTTGCAAGCTGTCCATCATTCCGCGCTTCCCCGGAAGCCGGTTCAACCGACGGGGTCGTTGGTGTAACCGAAAGTTGATTCGTTTCCTCGACATCGGTTTTTATCGCGCTAACTTGTCCGGAAGTGGCAGGTTGTGTTCCCGCCGGTTGCTCCGAACGATCAGCACGATTCGTATTCGCCGACTGGTTTCCGGATACGCCGGTCCTGGCAGCTGACTCGCCGGTCGGCACAGCGTCGCGTCGCACCGGGTTTGCAACAGTGGCAAGCTCCTGACTCGTTACGACGGGCTCCGCTGCAGGTTCTGCAGCCTTTGCCGTTGCGATGGCAGTTTCCGCTTTGGTTTGGATCTCCGGATCATCCGCCTTGGCAAGTTGTAATTGTTGTTGAGCCGATTGCCACTGTCGGATTGATTCCATACTCATGGAGTTGGACAACTGGATGAGGCTATCCCGTTCCGGAGAGTTCTTCATCGTTGCCACTTGCGTCTGCAGTTCTTTTGAACGTTCGTCGAGCCGCGAGGAGAATTCCATCCGTTGCTTGTAGTTCTGATAAGCCAGCCTCGTTTCTTCGCTTACACCTTCCATAGCCGGAACCATCGTCAGTCGGGTTGCTGAGGTGCTCCGATCAGTGCTGCCGGTTTGAGTTCCGGTCGTAGCTCTGGTCCTGTCTGTGTTTTGCGTAGTCTGGGGGGAAACCGGAGCACCGTCTGCGTTGACAGCCACCGGTACCGATTGCGCAGCATCATCCGTGGAACGAATGGTCGTTGCGTTAGCTGCAGTAGAAGATGTCGGTTGCGACGTCCCGGTTGTCGCTGCAACTTTATCATCTTTTGAATTTCCAGCGGAAGGCTGATTGGCGGTCGGTTGTTGACGGCTCTCTGATTCCCTTGTGGGCTGCCCGGCGATGACAACAGGCTCTCCCGACGAAGTTGCCTGATCTTTGGGCCTGTTCTCCATTGCATTCGGTTCGGCCTTTGGTTGTTCTTCGGACGCTTGATGGATCGCTACAGTCCGCTCATCAGCCGATTGCTGTGCCTTTTGTTCCGGTAATCCTTCAGGCTTAGTGGTTGCATTTACGGTTGTTTCGGGTTCAATAACCGATTGCTTGTCGTTTGCTGCATGCTCATCGCTTGCAGTAATTGCAGGGTTGGTTCCGGCAGCAAGGACATCAGCAGTATTTTTCTCTGAAACAGACGAGCCCTCCGGATTCGTACCGACAACCGGTTTCCCAGTCTCCTTTCCGGACGATTCAGCCGCATGTCCACGTTTAAAGTCCGCAGTTGGTTGAGATTCTTCTGAGACATTTTGCTGGACGGCGACGACGCCGGAATCGTTTGAATCGGGAGATACCCTGGAAGTTGTCGCCGCAGTTTGATTTTGCTCTTGCTGATTTGGAGAAGTTGTCGCCAACTGTTCTTCATCCGCAGCTTGCGGCTGTCCGGCAGCCGGAGTTGTTTGACTGGTCGGGTTGGCCGTTGAAGAGACACCTTCCGTACGAACTTCAACAGCCTGTTCGGCCATGGGTTCCAACGAGGGAGATGTGACTCCTTGAGCCGCACTAGGACTTGATGCAGTAACGGATGCCTTTTCACTGGTTCCGGCCAAGGCTCTGTCAACTGAAGCGGAAAGTTCCTTGTCTTTCGTATTCGTCGAACTGATCAAGGCTTTCGCGTCGGTCAATGCCTGCTTTGCTTCAGCGCGACGCTCGGTTGCAAGCCCGTCCAATTCCCTGGCCTGCTGTTTTTCCGCAAGGGCCATCTGCTTCATATCATCCGATTGCAGGTAGAGGTTGGCTGCGCGAACGGTATCCTCTTTGATGGACTGCGCTTCTTCGAGTAAGCGTACTGCTTCCTCTTCGCGGTTTGCAGCCGACGCATACAATTCCCGGCTGCGATCCTGCAGACTGTCCGCTTCGCGTTGCAGGGCGACACCATCCTCCACGGCGCTGCGTGCAAGTTCGTGTTCATCGACGGGCACATGGAGTTGCTCTGCGGGGATCTTTTCATCCGCGACCACTTCTTCCGAGCGAAGCTGTTCTTCCTGGCGTTGACGGATTTCGTCCTGGGTCATCTCCCGGTCCAACAGCGGATTGTAGTTGTCCGCGAGTGAGGTGTCCTCATCTGCAGCCTGGTCGGCTGTTACCGGAACTTCACCGGCTTGTTCAGGGGATGTTACCGGCTGACTGACCGGTTTGCTAACAATCAGCGTTTCGTTTCCGACCGAGATTTGAACTGTCTCCGATGACGGAGTTGTAGCAGATGTTTCGGTAGAACTAGGACGGTCGTTTACTGCAATCACATCAGCACCAATGGCAGATGGCATGGGCGTGAAGAAATTGGTGACCGTCATCAATTCCTCCTGCTTGTTGCGGTTCATGCGCACTTCCTGTCGGAGCGCGGCTTTTTCGAGACCTGCAGGCAGGTCGAATGATTCGGTATGCGGAACATAGCCGCCGCCATCGATGACAAGCCAGTACGACTCACCGCCCGGCAACACCAATTCATATCCACCAGTCCTCGGATCGGTTCGAACAGTTGTCACAACAGAACGATCGGCTGCACGCAGCACAATGACCCGAGCATCGCGACGCATGGGCTGGTCAATCGAATAATACGTTCCGCGAATGGTAGCGAAAGGATTCCGCTGGTCATCGAGGTGGATGGTACGGATTTCGGTGTGCGTGTTATCTGTAAAGTCGGCGGTGGTGTATACGGCGGTTACACCATCGGAGCCGGGCACATACAGCAGATCATCGTCCGGAGTGTTCACCGGTATTCCCAGGTTTTCAGGTGCCGACCATTGGCCGGTATTGAAATTGAAAACGGATTTGAAAATATCGTAGCCACCGATCGAATTGTGACCCTGGCTCGCGAAGTAGAGCGTTTTGCCATCCCGGTCAAGGAACGGATAATCTTCGTTGTAGACGGAGTTTAGCACGGACCCCAGGTGTTCGGGTTGTGCCCATTCCCCATTCGTCATCTTACGAATGAGATAGAGGTCCTTTCCTCCCACACTCCCTTTCCCATAGCTGGCGTAGTAGATCGTCTGTCCGTCGCGCGACAGATACATGACCGGAGCAGCCTGTTTGTCTTTGTCGGCTGTCGTCTGGAACTTTTCCGGCACCGGCAGGATCCTACCGGCAGCATTCGTATAGTCGATTTGAGAGTAAGCTGCAGAACGTAAAACTTCCTTCTGCGCGGTCACGCTGACCATCCTGCGTTGACGGGATAACTCCGATGCGGCACCCGCGGAACGAAGCCATTCTTCCGAATTGAACTTCTTGCGCTGCGCGTCCGTTGCCCGGGTATTAAACCGGTTGAAACAACTTTTAGCATCCTCGTACTTTCCCAGAAACATGTAAGATCGTCCGAGGTACACCCAGCCCTCCATCGGTTGTGCTGGGTCGTTCATGGCTTTTTCCAGGTAGCTTACCGCGTTCCGTTTGTCTTTTCCGGAAAGCAACAGGGCCGTGCCATAACGATAATTCAGGGTGGCATCATTCGGCTGCAGGCTGAGCAACTGGGAATAAGGCCCGACAGCGGTCAGATATTCCTGATCCTGAAATAACTTATCTGCCCGCTTACGCAGCTCGGATTCAGAATTAGCCTGATTTTGTCCTGATACTACAACCTGTGTCAGCAACAGGCCCGTCAGGATGAATAGGATTCGTAGGTACATAATACTCCCTGGTGTGGGATTAGAATGTATACTTCATCCAAGCCCGAATAGTTCCTGCCTGCAGTGGCATTATTTGATTGATTTACAAGCTATTGGGGCTTAATTAAGAAAAGAAGCACCAAACAGTGTATCGGCCCTGTAAGCGGCACCTTCGAAATAGCGGTATTGCTGTAGTTTCAGGTTGGTTTCCTGCTCTACCCAGGAAAGCATTTCTTCATTTTCAGCAGAAAAAACTGAACATGTCAGATAAATGAGGCGGCCGCCGGGCTTAATCCTGGATGAAAGATTCTTGACGATTTTCTGCTGCAGGCTTCTGAACCGCTGAAAGAAGGCTTCATCCACTTCGGTAAAAAGTCCTTCCGGTTTTCTTGTCCAAGTTCCTGATCCTGAACAGGGAACATCGGCTAAAATAACATCGAACATCTGCTCCGGCCAGTCAGTCTCCGGTTGGGTCAGGTCACAGACCACCAACTCGTCCGGTTTCAATTTTGCGAGCCCAAACCGCTCTTTCAGGTTTTTCAGGATCGACGGGCGCCGGTCAGAAACCGTGAGGTGCAAGCCCGGTTCCTGGTCCAGCAATAACAGGGATTTACCACCGGAACCTGCGCAGGCATCCCACCAGGTTTCACCCGACTTGGGCTGGAAAAATTCAGCGGTAGCCTGACTGCTACGATCCTGCACTTCGAGCAGGTGCTTTCTGCTTGCTTCAAGATCATCGATCGACGTCCTGTTCGGTAGCCGGATCGCGTTGGGCAAAATCGGATCCACGGAAAACGGTATGGATCGATCCGTCAACTCCTGTATCACTTGTTCCCGGTACTTTGTCCTGACGCGAATCCACAATTCAGGGGGAAGGAACAAGCCCGACAGAAAAGCCGCCCGGTCAAGACCGGAAGAAATGCGGGAGGAACCGGGGAATATTTTTTCCAGGCTGAATCCCGGAAAGGACCGGGCAACCGCGTTGGTCTTCTCTTCCACCGACGACTGCAATGACGGGAGCTCAATGTCCGACAACTCGGAATTCAACAACGCCTCCAGTGCCGGATAAGGTTCCGGAGTCGTCAGGTAAGTGGCAACAGCAAGGCGTTTCGCAAACGGGAGATCCTCCAGGGAGCGACCGAGTCGAATCCAGGCATAGACCCAGGCACGACATTCCCGGCGGTCGCGTGCGCCCATGTTGCGGTGACAGGAAAAATGATCGGAGAGATGACGCGCGACCGATTCGCCCGGTTTCCAGGATCGCACCACCCGTTCGACTCGCTCTACCTGTTGTCCCAGCCGGCTCATGGGTTGCAAAGAAACGAATTCACCGTGTACCCATCTTCCTGAGCGCGCGAAAGAGTAGTTTCGCAAACAATGCTACGATCACTGACCGCTCTCCTCATCGCGCTGTGGTGTTTCACAGCCTGTACTTCGTCGGATCATCGGGCGACGAATTCCGTTCCGCCGCCTGTGCAAGACAGTGTACCTGCTCCAGCCCCGCCTGTCCGGGATACGCTGACGACACTGATTCCCGGGAGCTATCTGGAATCTGTCACCAACGGAGGACAGGCGTACATCCTCTACATTCCCCGATCCTTTCGCGACAGCCTGCCCATGCCGTTGATGGTGTGCTTTGACCCGCAAGGCAACGGTCGCGTGCCGGTACATCGCTACGCATCCCTGGCCGATGATTTCGGTTTTATTCTGGCCGGATCCAATCAAGTACGAAACGGCCTGGGCATCGACGCATCCGCCTCCATGGCCCGGGAACTTGCAGCCGCGGTACTCGAGAAAATGAAAACCACCCACGCGGGTCTGTTCCTCTGCGGGTTTTCCGGCGGCGCCAAAGTCGCGCTGGTAGCTCCCGGTAACATGAAAGGTGTTTCGGGCGTGGTGCATTGTGGTGCCGGACTTCCGGATGGGATTCCGGCGCCTACGGTACCAACCTATGGTGTGACGGGCAATCGGGATATGAACTACTCCGAAGTAATCGAATTCGTCAACCGTCTGGGCAGACAACCCATGCATCACCTGGACATCACCGATGGAAAACATGCATGGCCCGAGACGACCGACATGCGCCGGGCATTTAGCTGGTGCAAGGTACTCGCCTGCAAATCCGGCGGGAATTGCGAGCGACCAATACTCCAGCAATTCACGAGACAGATCAACACCCTGGCTGCCAGAACCACTGACCCGATCCAACGCATGCGGATCTACCGATGTGGAATCGATTGTCTGCAGGGATTGTCGCCGGTTCCCGAGTGGGAAAATAGTGTCCAGCGGTTGATGAAGGATCCTGTCTATCAGCAATCCATACTGGAAGATTCACGGGCGCTCTCTGCAGAGCTTAACCGCCGGCAGTTCTTACTGGATGCGTTTCGTTCCCAGGAAGAGGATTGGTGGTCGCACGTGATCGGGGATTTGCAGAAGCGAAAACAGGATCCGATGAACGATCGGCTGCTCGGCTACATTTCGCTGGCCTGTTACAGCCTGACCCGGCAGGCGATGGAACAAGGCAACATGCCCGAAGTGGCGCGCCTGAACCGGATCTATTTACTGGCAGATCCCGAAAATGCCGAACCGAATTTCCTTGCCGCGAAACTCTTCTCCCAGGTTGGCCAGAAAGACTCCGTACTCAGCTATCTGAAACGCTCCGTACAATACGGGTTCAAGGACCTCAGCAGGCTGGAAAGCGAAACGGCGATGCGTGCGTTGCTTTCTCCCGCCGATCAACGGGAGTTGGAAGAAGGAATTCGAAAAAATCAGTCGGACTGGTAGCCGAGCAGGCTCAATGCCCGGCGAACATTATATTCAATGCGTTCCTGCGGATCGCCGGGAGGGGCCGGGGTGAACGACTCCCCGGTCAGCTTTTCGTAGAGCTCAATGTAGCGACTGCTGATCTCGTCTAGCCAGGTATCCGGCATTTCCGGCACCGACTCCCCCGCTCTGCCCTGGAAGCCGTTAGCGATCAGCCACTGGCGTACGAATTCTTTAGAGAGTTGCTTTTGTTGTTCTCCCTTTGCCTGACGCTCCGCGTAGCCGTCGGCGTAGAAATAACGTGAACTGTCGGGTGTGTGGATCTCATCGATCAAACGGATCGTGCCATCCTCGTCCTTTCCGAACTCGTACTTGGTATCTACGAGGATCAGACCGTGTGATGCTGCGATCTCGGATCCGCGTTTGAACAATTGTTGCGTATAGGATTCGATCCTGGTATAATCTTCTTCCGAAACGATTCCTTTAGCGATGATGTCTTCCCGGCTGATATCCTCGTCGTGTCCTGCAGCAGCCTTTGTTGTGGGCGTGATGATCGGTGTGGGAAAACGGTCATTCTCCTTCATCCCTTCCGGGAGTGCCACACCACAAAGTACGCGGCCACCCGAAGCATAGGTGCGTGCGGCATGGCCGGAGAGGTAGCCCCGAATGACCATCTCCACTTTAAACGTACTGCAAACCCGTCCGATCGTCACATTCGGATCCGGGACATCGATCACCCAATTCGGAACAATATCCGCCGTTGCCTGCAGCATCTTCGCTGCGATCTGATTGAGCACGGCCCCTTTATGAGGAATGGGACGCGGAAGCACCACATCGAACGCGGATATCCGATCCGTAACGATCATGACCAGGTATTTACCATCGATCGTATAGACATCCCGCACCTTGCCCCGGTAAAAAGCGGACTGGCCGGGGAAATTAAAGTCCGTCGTGCTGACTGCCGTTGCCTGCATAGCGTGCATCATGGATCAGCGGTCCTTGTTATACGCTTCGATGATCTCCTTCACCAGACGGTGGCGAACGACATCCTGCGCGTCGAGATAGATGAAATCGATACCCCGCACATTGGACAGTATCTTGATGGCCTGCACCAGTCCGGACGGTTGGTGTTTGGGCAGATCGATCTGCGTCACATCACCCGTGACGATGAACTTGGCTGAAGGTCCCATACGGGTGAGGAACATCTTCAACTGGCTCTCGGTTGCGTTCTGGGCCTCGTCGAGGATGACAAAGGCATTGTCGAGTGTTCTACCACGCATGAAGGCCAGCGGCGCTACTTCGATGATTCCGTTCTCGATGTAGGACTTCACCTTATCGGAAGGGATCATATCGTAAAGGGCATCATAGAGCGGACGGAGATACGGATCGATCTTTTCCTTGAGGTCGCCGGGCAGAAAGCCCAGGTTCTCCCCGGCTTCCACTGCCGGACGGGTGAGGATGATACGCTTGATCTCCCGGTTCTTCAGTGCACGTACTGCGAGGGCGACAGCGGTATAGGTCTTACCGGTACCGGCGGGGCCGATCGCGAACACCACGTCGTTCTTTTCGGACGACTCCACCATTCGTTTCTGGTTAGCCGTACGGGCGCGGACCATGAGTCCGTTCTGGCCAAAGACGAGGACATCGGCCGTCTGTGGGCTGGGTGGTGGTGCGGCGCCATCCCGGTCGCCCAGGAAATGGAGCACGTTATCGGGTGTCAGGCTCCCGACCTTCTGGTAGTGCTGGATCAGCTTGTTGATCTTTTCGCTGAAGAGGTGGATGTTCTTCTCATCGCCGATGACCTTGATCTCATTGCCACGAGCAACCAGTTTGAGTTCGGGAAAATTCTTTCGGATGATGTCGAGGTTCGCATCGTTCACACCGAAAAATTCCACCGGGTTGAACGTGTCGATAGGAATGATTACTTCACTCACGTCGGGCTGGATTGGGTCGCGAAATCCGGTTACAAGTTATCAACACCAAGGATAGCCTTTGGTGTGAATGGATTTGCGCGAGCGTCGATTCAATAGTACCCCAAAAGCCATTACTTTTGACCGAAGCAGGATCAGAAGTTTTCAACACCGGGGCGCAGCAGAACGATGGCTTTCCTTACGCTTATTACTGATTGGGGATTACGCGATCATTACGTCGCTTCATTCAAAGGCAAGCTGCTCTCCCGATCCGCTGATCTCGGCATCATCGATATTTCTCACGAGATCGATCCGTTCAATACCCTGCACGCTGCATTCGTCTTACGCAACGCGTATTCCGCATTTCCGACCGGTACGGTCCATTACATCGGACTGGACGGCGCCGGAAATTCGGCACAAGACGAGCCAGGGCGTGACTATCTGATCGTGACAGCGAACGGACATCACTTTGTCGGAGTCGACAGTGGAATATTCTCCCTGCTGTTGGGCGAGGAGGAAAAGAAAATTCATCGCCTGCCGATCGATCCGATTCGTACGGGGCACCGGGAAGTGCAGGACCAACTGGTCGATGTCCTGATAAAACTCTGTACCGGCAAGCATCCGCGTCAACTCGGCCTGGAGGTCGACCATCTTTTACCGAGTTTCTTTGCTCAGCCGACCGTTGATCCGGGTGGCATACGCGGCGCACTCGTTTATGTGGATGGCTTCGGAAACAGCATTTTCAATATTTCCCGCGAACTCTTTGAACGCGAACGAAAGGACCGGTCCTATTCGATATTGCTGAGGCGAGCCAATTACACGGTCCGGCAGATCATGCATGATTACGGATCGGTTGAAACCGGTGAGATCGTCGCCCTGTTCAATCAGGACGGGTATTTAGAGATCGCCATCAATCGTGACAATGCATCCAAACTGCTTGGCTTAAAACAATTTGACACCCTACGCATCGAGTTTCATGATTAACCGGTTGGTCAAGCTTAGTTTTCACGCGGAGGATGCAGGGAAGTTCACGGAGCTATTTCGGGAAGTTTCCGGGAAGATCCGGGCATTCCCGGGCTGTCTGCACCTTGAATTATGGGAAGATTTACGTGAAAAAGGCGTTTTTTTCACGTTTTCTCAATGGGATTCGGAAGCTTCCCTGGACCATTACCGGTTTTCCCCCCTTTTCAAGTCCGTTTGGGCGCATGTTAAGCCCCTTTTTAAGGCTCCTGCGGAAGCCTGGAGTGTTCGCAAGAATCCGGTGGATTCTTGAAAGATTACCCGTGAAAGCCTTGTCAGATACGGGTTTTATGAATAATATTGCTTCATCTAACGATCAAAATCCGGCCAAGATTCGCAACGGAAGTCATGCCTTTCACCACTCCGCTTCCGCCTTTCACCGAAGAATTTAGGCTTACCGATCGCTCCCATAGTACATTTAGCCCTATCTTAACTGCGTACACTACGAATCAACTCCAATCAATATGACTAAAAAGATGTACAACGTACACAAAACAACGGGGATTCGCGCGACAGCTCGAGCCCTCTTCTTCCTGGTAGCACTGCTGCTGGGTGGACGGACGGCCAACGCCAGTCACATGGCTGGTGCCGACCTGACGTATGAATACCTGGGCAACGGACAGTACCTTGTGACTTACACATTGTACCGTGACTGTTTCGGTATTCCTGCACCGACATCGGCTTTCATGACGATGAGTTCAGCGTCCTGCAACAACTTCTCGCAGTCCGTTACACTCAACGCGGTACCCGGAACCGGACAGGAAATCTCTTATGCTTGTCCCGGCACACTGACGACCTGTTCGGGTGGTACAGCACCTGGTTTCCAGGAGTGGGAATACTCGGCAATCGTTACGCTTCCGGCTCAGTGTCCTGACTGGACGTTCTCGGTTTCCGATTGTTGCCGCAACGGCGCGATCACGACGATCGGTACGCCCGACAGCTACAGCCTGTACATCGAAGCGAAGTTGAACAACACCGTATTCGACAACACTTCGCCGACCTTTACCAACGTACCGGTTACCTTCCTGTGCATCGGCCAGGATAACTATTACAACCACGGTGTCATTGATGCAGAAGGCGATTCGCTCGCTTACTTCTTCATCCCGCCGCGCGACGCTCAGAACACCAACCTGGCTTACCAGCCGGGCTACTCGATCTCGAACCCGATCACGTCTTCCCCGGCCGTCAGCATTGACCCGGTAACGGGCGACATCTTCACCCACCCGACCGCTTCGGAAGTTGGTGTGATCGCAGTACTGATCCTTGAGTACCGCAATGGTGTACTGATCGGCAGCGTAATGCGCGATCTTCAGGTTTACACGGTGCAGTGCAACAATACCCTGCCGACCGCGACCGGTATCAACGGTACGACCAACTTCAACGCTTCTTCCTGCGCAGGTGGTCAGCTTTGTTTCGACATCATCACGGCGGACACCGATCCCGGTGACACCCTGACCATGACCTGGAACAACGGTATCCCGGGCGCAACCTTTACGGTAAGCGGCGGACGTCTGCCGGTTGGAACCTTCTGCTGGACCCCGGGTCCTGGCGATGCTCGTCCCCAGCCTTACACCTTTACGGTTACGGTACGCGACAACGCTTGTCCTTCCAACGGTGTTCAGACCTACTCCTATTCCATCCTTGTGGGTGGTCTCAATGTAGCGGTTACGAGTACTCCGAGCGTAACCTGCTTCGGAGATCTTGATGGTTCTGCCAGTGCGTCCGCCAATGGCGTTCCTCCGTACAGCTTCCTGTGGTCAACAACCGACACCACTTCCAGCATCTCCGGTCTTGGCGCCGGTACCTACTCTGTAACCATCACCGATGGCGCTGGATGCGCAGGTACCCGCTCTTTCACCATCACCGAGCCGGCTCAATTGTCTGTCACCGCTTCCGGAACCACCTCTTCCTGCACCGGCGGTGCGGGTCAGGCTACCGCTGCAGTAACGGGTGGTACCCCTCAGTATGATTATAGCTGGAACACCAGCCCGGTTCAGACCACTGAAACGGCTACCGGACTTGCTCCCGGCACCTATACGGTGACGGTAACCGACAACAATCAGTGTTCCGCTACGGCTACCGCTACGGTAACCGGTACGGATCCGGTTCTGGCCAGCCTGGTTATCACCGACGCTACCTGTAACGGTAACGATGGTGCGATCGAAGTGGTCGTGACCAGCGGCACGGGTCCGTTCGACTATGTATGGAATCCGAATGTCAGCACCGGAAGCACCGCTACCGGCCTGACTCCTGGCATGTACGATGTAACGGTAACCGACGCCAACGGTTGTATCGCCAACCTGAGCGGAACGGTTAACTCGAGCGGCATTGTCGCTTCGATCGTCAGCCAGACCGACGCTACCTGTTCGAACGGTGATGATGGCTCTGCCACGGTTGCCGGTTCGGGTGGTACTGCTCCTTACTCCTACCTGTGGATGCCGAACGGTGACACCACCGCTACGGTTAACAACCTCGCTCCTGGCACCTATACGGTTGCCGTATCCGACTACTTCGGTTGCACCGGCTACGTGACAGTAACGATTGGTTCCGTCAACCAGGCTCCGGTTGTTGATCTTGGTCCGGATGTGACCGGCTGCATCGGTTCTACGGTTACCCTCGACGCTGGTGCCGGTTTCGCATCCTATCTGTGGAACGACAACTCCACCGCTCAAACGCTGGATGTCACGGTTGATGGTACGTACTCCGTACTCGTCACCGACAACAACGGCTGCGAGAACTTCGACGCAGTGGTCGTAAACTTCATCCAGTGCCAGACGGTTCGTCCTGAAATCACCCCGGTGGGTGGACCTGGCATCGACCTCTTCCCGAACCCTGGCCGCAACCGTGTACAACTGACGGTTCCGGGTGTTAAGGATACGGAAGTAACGGTCATCGTACGCGATATCCTGGGTAACGTGATGTCCTTCTCCCGTGAGAACGCCGGTCACGGTTACATCAAGAACCTTGACATCAAGGGCCTCGCTGCCGGTATCTATACGGTTAACGTAACGTACGCCGGTCAGAACGAGACCATCCGACTCGTCAAAGAATAAGTTGATTGTAGTGATTAGTCAAGGGCGTACCGCAAGGTGCGCCCTTTTCTATTTTTATAATATATTGATTTTCAATTATATACAATACTTTCCGAATAACGGGCACTTTAACAACTATCACGATTCACCCCAGCTGGGTCACTGTTGACCTGCCATTTTAAGCTGAAAGCATAAATAAGTTGATGCCGCTGGCCGGTAGGGATATTTTGCATTTCCACCCTATTGGATTCACGCGTGCAACATCTATTTGAAACTACTCCCCGTAATTTAACGCTTGGTCTTCTCGCACTTGTTGTTGCTGCATTCACCTCATCAAGTCCGGTAAACGCGGAAGCTCCCGGAGCACTTCCACTCACGGGAATCGATGGTACGGATCGTTACTCAGCAACCGTTTGCGCAGGCAGCAGCATCTGCTTTGATGTATTCACTCAACCCGATAAGGACGTGCAGATCCGACGCTGGGTGGGGGATCTTCCCAACGCCCTGTTTGAGCTGTTAAACGCGCAAGGAAACAGCGGTCATTTATGCTGGACGCCGGGCGAACAGGATGCACGCGAGGAGCCTTATCGCTTCACCATTTTCGCAGGGACTGAAAACACAGAAGTTCCCGTGGAGTACACCTTACTGGTCCCGCACATCCAGATCAGAAGCGTGACGAAGGAGATCAGTTGCAAAGGAATGGATGATGGTCAGATCCTACTGGAATCAATCCCTGCAGTTGATGAGTATTTCTACACCTGGAGCGACACCCCTGGACAAACTCCGGAGCGAGATCATTTGAAAGCCGGCAGCTACTTAGTCGTTATCAGCGACCCGAACGGATGTTCCATTGAAAGAGAATTCGTGCTGGATGAACCAGAAGCGTTGACCACGAAATACACGGTGATTCCCTCCGATTGCCGAATAGTCAACGGCCGAATCAAACTGGAAGTATCAGGTGGAACATGGCCATACCAGTATGACTGGAACGGCTTGTCCGGATCCGAACCTGAATTGGGTCCCGTAGCGGAAGGGTATTATGGATTAGCCTTAACCGATGCGAATGGATGCAGTCTTCGGGACCGCATTCATGTTCCGTCAGCAGCACTGATGGTACAAAATGCCAAGATCCAGCCAGCCTCCTGCCCGGAACAAGCGGACGGTAGCGCGTCCATTACAATCAATGGTGGCACTGCTCCTTATGAGATCGAGTGGTTTCCTTACGGCGGATCAGCACAGCATGCAGCAGCGCTCACTGCCGGACTTTATACCGTTCAGGTTGCCGATGCCGCCGGATGCTCCGCTACACTGGAATTGTCGATCGAAGCAAGATCCCAAAGTCCAAAGCTGGAGATGCCGGCTACCATTGAATTCTGTCAAGGTAGTCAGGTCGCGCTATCAGCCGGGAATGCATGGCATACGGTTGAATGGAGCGATGGCAGCCGACATAGTTCCTTGTCGGTCAACCGGGCCGGAAAATATTCCGTATCCGTCACCGATGATCATGGTTGTCAACAGCAATCGACGATCGTGGCAACCGCAGTGAATTGCAATGATCAACGTTCGGCACGTCCGACCGACTCTCCCCTGCTACGGGTTTCGCCGAATCCTGCTGGTGATTTGACAACGGTACTGCTGGACCCTGAATATCCGGAAGGCACAACCCTGTTTTTATCAGACGCACTTGGCCGACAATTGCAAGTGATTACACCGCGGCGTGATGGCGCTGAGATTGAAATCCCTTTGCGCAACTACCCGGCAGGAACTTACCTGCTGACGATCCTTCAGCCTTCCGGCAGCGAGACCATCCGGTTGATAAAGTACTGATAACCCGCCTTAGCATCGCTTCAAAAGTGAAGTGGGCGCCAACAGGAAATACGCTATTTTTGCGGCGCATTCCTGCCCGTGTACGCACTCTTTCGTAAAGAACTATCGAGCTTTCTGGGATCCCTGACCGGGTACCTGGTGATGACCGTTTTCCTGTTGTCGGTCGGAATACTCCTGTGGATTTTTCCGGATACTTCCTTCAGCATTCCGGATAACCGGATCGCCGCCCTGGACGGCTTGTTCATCGTCGCGCCCTGGTTGTTCCTGTTCCTGATCCCGGCGATCAGCATGCGGATGTTTTCCGAAGAGCAGAAGACCGGAACACTTGAACTCCTGCTAACGCGTCCCCTGAGCGAATTTCAATTGGTCTTCGCAAAGTTCCTCGCCGCGTTCGTCTTGGTGGTGTTGTCGTTGATTCCTACCCTGATCTACTACTTCACGGTCTACCGTTTGGCGGTTCCAGCCGGTAATGTTGACACGGCAGGCATAGCGGGTTCTTACATCGGATTATTGTTCCTGTCCTCCGGCTTCGTGGCAATCGGCATCTTTTGCTCGGCGCAAACGAACAATCAGGTCGTCGCGTTCTTGTTCGCGCTGATCCTCTGTTACTTCTTCTACGCCGGATTCGACGCATTCGCCTTGTTAGGAATTCCTGTACGGTTGCAGAACATCCTGTCGCAGTTGGGAATCGCCAATCACTATGCCGCGATGAGTCGAGGCGTGATGGATTCCCGCGACTTGCTCTATTTCGTCAGCCTGACCACCTGCTTCCTGCTACTTGCCCGCTTCACGCTCGAAAAAAGAAAATGGTCATGAGTTCGGGCAAGCAACGCAAGGATAGTCTGCTTCGGCTGATCGCCTCCCTGGTGATCCTGGTCTCGGTCAACATCATCGGTAGCTTTCTCTTTTTCCGGATCGATCTGACCGTTGAAAAGCGATACAGCATCAGTGATGCTTCACGCGAACTGGCCGGCTCGCTGAATGATGTGGTTTATTTCAAAGTTTACCTTGATGGCGAACTACCACCGGGATTCCGGCGGCTTCGCAATGCTACCCGGGAAATGCTCGATGAATTCAGGATCTACGCGGGCGGCAATATCGAATATGAGTTCGTCGACCCTTCCGCCGAACCGGAGGAAAATAAACGACTGGAACTCTACAAGCAATTAGCCAGGAAAGGTCTGCTCCCAACCAATTTGGAGGAACGTGAAAAAGGCGGGAGCAGTCAGAAGATCATATTCCCCGGCGCCGTCGCCTCCTTCGGAAGCGAGGAAATCCCTGTGCAATTGCTGAAGAGCCGGCTAGGCAGCTCGCCCGAAGAGATGTTGAACATTTCGGTCGAAAACCTGGAGTATGAGATCGCGGGAGTGTTACGTCGCTTCACCCGCACCGGCGGAGCCCCGCGTATCGGCTTCCTGCGCGGTCACGGCGAATTGGACAACAAGCATATTTCCGACGCAGCGCGCGCTTGAACGAATATTACAATGTAGATACCGTGTTCATTGGTGGTCGACTCGACGCCCTGAAGGACCACCGGTTGCTGATCATTGCCAAGCCAACGCTGTCGTTTGATGAGAAGGACAAGTTCGTCATCGATCAATTCATCATGCGAGGCGGGCGGGTGTTATGGCTGATCGATCGCATGCAGGCGGAGATGGACAGCCTTGAGCAGACCGGCACGACTGTGGCAATCCCGTACGAGCTTAACCTCGACGACCAGTTATTCCGCTACGGAGCTCGCGTCAATACCGATCTGGTCATGGACCTTCAGGCGGCACCCATCCCGGTGGTGACCGGGTATGTGGGTAATCAACCCAAGCAGGAATTACTACCCTGGTATTATTTTCCCCTGTTGGAAAGCACGGATAACCATCCGATCGTCCGCAACCTGAACGCAGTTAAAACGGAATTCCCTTCCTCCGTCGACACCATTGATGTAACCGGGATCAAGAAAACCGTTTTGCTGGCGGGCAGTCAGTATTGCCGTCTGCAGTTGCCGCCCGCCCGTATCTCCATGAATATCCTGCAACAGGAGCCGGATCCCGCGACCTTTCCACGCCGGCATGTGCCGATCGTCTTGCTCCTGGAAGGTAACTTTCGTTCCCTTTATGAAAACCGGTTACCGGACACGATCGCGAAGGATCCCGGAATCGGTTTCCGAGCCGCAGGAGACAGCAGCAAGATGATCGTTGCGGGTGACGGAAATCTGATCGAAAGTCAGGTAAGTAAAAAAGGCGCTATTTATCCGCTCGGATACGACCGGTTTTCGCAGCAACAATTCGGCAATCGGAATTTCATCCTGAATGCTGCCGATTACCTGTGTGACGATACCGGAGTGCTCGCACTTCGTGCCAAGGAATTCCGGCTGCGTTTGCTGGATGCCGGTAAGTTGAACGAGCAGGGAACGATCATCCGCTGGGCCAATGTCGTGCTGCCTTTGCTCCTGCTTTGGATCGCGGGCTGGCTGTTCCACCTCGGTCGGCGTCGCCGTTATCAACGCAAATAAGGCGGGTCAAACATGAAAAACAAAATCCTCTTCCTTGCAGCTGTCCTTTTAGCGATTACCGCGGTTTGGTTCGGATGGTCGAATAAGAACAGTACGATCGACAAGGAAGAACTCCGATTCGCAGTCGATACGGGAAGTGTCCGGAAAATTTTCCTCGCCGATCGTACCGGAAGGTCCATTACCATCGAACGCGCCGGTGGAGCCACCTGGTTGGTGAATGATTCATTCCCCGCTCGTCAGGACCTCTTGAAAAGCCTGTTAACGGCTATCGCCGGCGTGGAAGTCAAGACCCGTGTTTCGAAAGCCGGGTTCAACAATGTGGTGAAAGCGTTGGCTGCCGACGGCGTCAAATGCGAGATCTATTCCGGCGATTCGGAGCAACCTGTAATGACGTATTATGTCGGAGGGCCGACTGCGGACCAACTGGGCACCTTCATGATGAAAGAAGGCGCTGACCTGCCATTCATCTGTGAACTACCGGGCTTCAACGGTTATCTCAGCCCCCGGTATACAGCTAATTCGCTTGAATGGCGCGACAAAGTGATCTACTCGTTGCAACCGGAAGAGATCACGAAGGTCCGCGTGCATTACCCGTCCCGACCAGACTGGTCGTATTCGCTGAGCCGTACATCCAACGGATTCCTTCTCGGTGATCCCCTTGATGGAACTTCGATCGGCATTGCCGACACGACTTCGGTCAGGAACTACCTTTACCTGTTTCGAAAAGTACCCTTCGAGACAGAAGCGATGAAGATGCGAAAAGAAGAACAAGATTCACTCTCCCGACTGACGCCGGTTGCTGAGTTGGAAGTCACCGATACCGCTGGACGGGTTCATGGCTTGAGGTTGTTCCCGATGCCCGTTCAAACCGGTGCGCTGGCAACGCATGACTCTTTGGGAAACCCACTCCAGCACGATGCGGATCGCTTTTATGCAACCGACCCGGTTCAGTTGAAGTGGTGGGTGCTGCAACATTTCACCTTTGATCCGCTGCTTCGGAAGCGAAGTGACTTTTTATCAGGAGGAAAGAAATAAACAGTCTGGAAGACACCCTTCCCGCATCCTCGTAAATAGCTGTTTATTAACATTATAGCATTAGTATAGGCAGTGTCGCTTGTTCATATTTTAAGGAGCAATCACGCTGTCAGGAACTCAGATTTTACGGGGAATGTGGTAGGTTTGTGGGTCGAAGGCGACGGTAGTTCGCCTTTTGTTTCCTTCCGAACCTATGAAATTCATCGTATCGAGCAGTACGCTCCTGAAGCAGTTACAACAGATCTCCGGAGTCTTGAACTCCAGTAACCCGCTTCCCATCCTGGACAATTTCCTTTTCATTGTTGAGAAAGGCAACCTGACCATTTCCGCTTCGGATCTTGAGTCAACGATGACCACCGAGGTCACCCTGATCGAAGGGAAGCAATCCGGAAAGATCGCCATCCCCGCCAAGATCCTGCTGGAGACACTCAAGACTTTTTCGGAACATCCCCTCACCTTCCTGATCGACGATAAGACGAAAGGAATTGAAATCGTCAGCGACAACGGAAAATACAAGTTGACCGGTTTCGATGGTGACGAGTTCCCGAAAGTTCCGGCCTTGGACGGCGCCAAGAGTATCGAAGTTCCGGCTTCGTTGTTGCAGAAGGCCATTGCCAAGACCCTCTTCGCGACCGGCAACGATGAACTGCGGCCTGTGATGTCGGGGGTGTTCTCTCAATTCTCCAAAGACAGTCTCACCTTTGTTGCTACCGATGCGCACAAGTTGGTGCGATACCGGCGTACTGACCATCGTGCCAAGCAGGAAGGGGCTTTCATTTTGCCAAAGAAGCCGCTCAACCTCTTGAAGGGTATTCTGGGTACGGGTGACGAACCTGTCTCCATCGCCTACAACGACAGCAATGCATTCTTCACGTTCGGCAACTTCTCCCTCATTTGCAGGTTGATCGACGGACGCTATCCGAATTACGAAGCGGTCATTCCGGTTGACAATCCGAACAAACTAACGATCGATCGCATCCAGTTCCTTCAATCCGTGCGACGGGTCTCGATCTTTTCGAACAAGACTACCCACCAGGTACGGCTCAAGATCCAGGGCAGTGCGCTGCAGATCAGCGCGGAGGACCTTGATTTCGCCAATGAGGCGAACGAACGCCTCAGCTGTCAATACACGGGTGAAGACATGGAAATCGGATTCAACGCCCGTTTCCTCGTCGAGATGTTATCCAACCTCGACAGCGAGGAAGTGATGATGGAACTTTCTGCACCCAACCGTGCAGGACTTTTGATTCCGTCCGGCACCGAAAGTTCGGGGGAAGACCTGCTCATGCTGGTGATGCCGGTTATGTTGAACAACTGATCAAACCCGTAAAAATGAAAACGGCAGCCCGATAAGGCTGCCGTTTTTGCTTGTTCAGGATCGGATCATTCGTCCGCCGAAAGCGTAGTCGAGATCGTACCGCCGCTTTCTGCTTGCTGAGTTTCATGCGGCACCTTCCAGATGATGAAGGCGATGAGCAGGACACAGAAAACCAGAAACAGTCGGTTGAAAGTGCTCAGACGCTGCATGACTATAGATATCAGTGAATCGTGGTGGCTGTAACGATTGATTGCAGATCGACCAATTGACCCATTTTTTTGTGGGCATCAAGGTCATGGTGCGTGCGTGCCGATTCGAAAGCCAGGAGGTTTTTCGCGGGGATAAAATAGAACTCTACCCGGGCTTCTTTGATGTTGTAGCGGGAGATGACCATTCCCTCGTCTTTGCGGCCATCGGAAAAAGTGAAATTGCCTTGTTGGTAAATCAGGTTTTGCATTTCGCGGATACTCATATCGACAAGTGTTTTTAGTTGATTGTTGAACGAAAATACCGTCAGCACCTGCCGGGCTGCAATTTACTTTGGTAAACGGAGCTTAATTCAGGTCTGTTTATCGCCTAATCCGGGGTGAATGGATTGTTTTGAACGGTAACGGAAAAGGGAGGAAAAGGGCCTTGGAAGCCGCACTTCCAAGGCCCTTTTTATTAAAAATTCAAGATTTACTCTACATGACCCGGATTTTCTCCTGCGATCCTGCCGAATTGAGGCAGATGAGGTAGATACCAGGGCTCATGCCGGTCAGATCCAACAGTTCACGGTTTGAACCAATTGAGCTTGAACGATTCAGCGATACGACGTCGCGGCCGGTGATGTCGACCACCTTCAAATTGTAATCCTGAGCAACCGTAGATTGGAAGGCGATTTGTATGGAATTCTTCGCCGGATTCGGGAAAGCGATCAGCTCCAGGAATTCGGTATTGCTCTCAGAACCAGCAGTACGGCAAGGATTGACGATCACTTCCAGCGTGCGAGCCGGGCTGATGCCGCAGTCGTTGAACGCACGTACACTTACATTGCCGGTCGAAGCTCCCAGAAAGTCTACGGTAATGCGCGTAGTACCTTGTCCGAGTGTGATGTTGGCACCCGGCGGTACACTCCAATCATATCCGTTGGCCCCGAACATCGGTTGGACCTCGTAATAAGCAATGCTGGTTGCCGGATTGGAATTACAGGCGCCGGTCGGTCCATCGATGAAGCGAGGCGTCTGTGGGCGTGCGAATACTACTCCGCAACGAGCCACTGAACTACCGCAGGAATTGTTCGCCGTCACGCAGAGCGTGGCTTGGGTGAAGCCGGTAGCGAAATCCACGTAGATGGTATCGTTCCCGTTTCCATTGATCGTCGTGAAAGTTCCGGGGGTAAACGTCCAGGTGTACGACTCCGCACCCGGCACTGAATCGACGTAATACATTACGCTCGTCATATCACAGACACCGAAGAGCGGGCCGCGAATACCACCCGGCTTGACCGGCACAGAACGAATCTTCAGTTCACGGCGCTCGGAAGAGTTACAACCGCTGTTCGATTGTACGTAGATCGAGCCGTTCACAAAACCTGCCGGGAAAGTGATATCCACGGAGGTGACAGAGGTGGTCAACGGGTTACCGCTCGTCACCGGGGAGGCAATGACACAACCTGCCGGTGCGAACCAGGTGTACGAGGTAGCGCCGGGGACTGCCTGGATTGAGTACGTATAGGTACCATTCGGGCAGGCGCCGGTCGGCGGGCCGGAAATGGCACCTGGTTTGGTCGGTGCATTGAATACGGTGATCACTTTTTGTCCGGTAGTTCCGCGACAGTTGCTCGCTGAGACACGCAAGTATCCCCAGCTGAAGGCGGGACCCGCTTCTACCGTGATGGTAGCGGTTCCTTGTCCAGTGAGGATGGTCATGGTCGGTGGAACGATCCAGTCGTAGGAAGCTGCATTGGGATCTGGTGTCAGAACGGAATACGTCACGACCTGACCGGGGCATACGCTGTAAACAGGGCCCACAATCGAATCCGGAGAATTCGGTCGGCCGGTAGCCGCGATGGTGGTAATGCAGGAAGGGCTACTGGCTCCGCTTCCGTCATCGGCCGTAACACAGATATCGCCGAAATCGCTTCCGAAATCAACGACGATTGATGCTGTACCGGCACCAGAGACGATGGATGCACCACTGGGTAGTGTCCAGTCGTAGGTAACGCTTCCGGGTAATGCCGCTACGGCATACGCTACACCGGTTTGGTTGACGCAAACCGCTGACGGACCTGTGATCGGTCCGGGTGTCGCAGTCGCAGCAAGTTGCGATGCGGGTTGAATGCCTTCGGCACGCGCCCACAACGCTGCTGTCAGATTAAGCGCTATCAGAAATAACGCCAGGGTAAATTTCTTCATGACCGTAGAAATTGAGATTTGATTCCGACTGTTATATAGTCCGGAAGTCGCCCTACAGTTGAGGTGTCAGGCTGCTGCGACTTACAACTGTAAGGTTCATGGAAGAAATGTCGCCGCATTTCGAAATCACGGTGAAGAGTATCCAACAATCTTGCGATACTGGCATGAAAGCGAGTCAATGGGAGTTATCGCCTCCAAACTTCATTTGAAAAGAAGCCGATAGAATCGCATGGATAGAAAAATGAAGGATAAGAAAAGCACAATCGAGCGGTAAATAGCGCTCATGTTTACAGAAGCGGAAGTCGGAAACCCTTGAGCGCACAACAAGAAAATCGTCAAAAAAGAAAGCCCCTTCTTTCGAAGGGGCTTGTCCGGTGCCTGGGTGAGACTCGAACTCACAAGGATGTAACTCCAACGGCTTCTGAGACCGCAACGTTTACCAATTTCGCCACCCGGGCATCTTTCGATGCAACAGCATCGGGAAGGTCGGTAAGACCTCCTGGTAAACGTGTGCCCAGGGCGAGACTCGAACTCGCACGGTTGCCCGCCACCCCCTCAAAGTGGTGCGTCTACCAATTTCGCCACCTGGGCAAGGGGATTGACCGTCCGGTAAATCGACTGTAAATGAGTCGTTTTTATCGCAACGGGGCTGCAAAAATAACCTTTTTTAGATTCCTAACCGGCTTTTTCAGATTTTTTACTTCAAGTATCGATCCAGCCAGTCGAAGAAAACACGTTGCCAGACGACACTATTTTGGGCTTTAAGGACCCAATGGTTCTCATCCGGGAAACTCAGCAGTCGGGCCGGGATACCACGCAGACGTGCCGCCGAAAAAGCCTCCAGTCCCTGTGTATAAGGGACCCGATAGTCTTTTTCGTTGGCGATGATCAGAATGGGTGTATCCCAGAACTGAACGAATTTTTGGGGTGAAAACTGCTCGTAGCTCTTAGGCTTGGGGCTCTGCCAGAAATTCCCTTCAAACTCGTGGATCGGGAAAAAGGGTTCTTCGGTCGCAATACTGGATTCCAGGTTATAGACACCATTGTGGGAAATGAAGCACTTGAACCGCTTCTCGTGATGACCGGCAAGCCAGAAAACCGAATAGCCGCCGAAGCTGGCTCCTACCGCCCCAGCTTATCCTTGTTCACGTAAGGTTCTTTCGCCACATCATCGATCGCGCTGATCAGATCACGCATCGGTTGTCCGCCCCAATCTCCCTGGATATCGTCGTTCCACGCCTTTCCGAATCCGGGAAGACCGCGACGATTCGGGGCAACGACTATATATCCGTTGGCAGCCATGAGTTGCAGGTTCCATCGGTAGGAAAAGAACGGACCAACCATCGATTGAGGTCCGCCCTGGCAGTAGAGCAGTGTCGGATACTTTTTACTAGCATCAAAGTTGGGCGGATAAACCACCCACGTCAGGATCTCCTTGCCGTCAGTGGCCTTGACCATGCGCTTCCTTACTTCACCCATCTTCAGCGCTTTCAACGCTTCTCCATTCACCTGGGTCAGCTGCCGGCTCGATTTTGTCTTCGGGTCGAACACGAATAGCTCAGCCGGATGCGATAAGTCTTCCCGTGTTGCTACGATTACGTCTTCACGCTTTCCATTTGTCGCTACGGTGAATGCCGTATAATCCGCAAGTTCATCGGAGAGTTGTCGCCACACGATAGCGGAACGCATGCGTGGATCGGCAACGAAAAATTGAATGGTTGCGTTGATTCCTGAAGTGAAATACACTACCTGACCATTCGGGCTCCAGTGGTGAGCGTCGACGCTGTTGTCGTATCCTTGCGTCAGGTCACGTTTGGTCCGGGTCTTAAAGTCATACAGTATCAATCGGTTTTGATCGGCTTCATAGCCGTCTTCGGCCATACTTTGCCAAACCAAGCGTGAACCATCCGGTGAGAATTCCGGTACCCGATCATATCCTTTGTTTCCTTCCGACAGATTCGTGGTTTTCCCTGTGGCCAATTCGTAGAGATAAATTTCAGAATTGGTACTGGTGGCATACTCAACCCCGTTCATCTTTTGCAGGTATAAGCGATGCGAGCACCATCCGTTGAAATCGCGATCTCCTCTCCCCCGCCCATCGGCTTCATCGGCGCGTCAAAGGGCTCGCCGGCCATGATATCGACTACGGGTCCCAGGGTCGAATCGTTGAGCGAAGCAGTAAAGACATGACTACGGGAACCATCGTCCCAGGTATCCCAATGACGCGCATTGAGATCGTCATAGATGCGCGCGCTGTTCTTCGGCAGGTCAGGATAAATATCCTTTCCCAGTGTCTTATTTATGGCGACATCCTGAGCAAACCAGATCTGTTTACCATTTCCCGATAGTCCAAAGGCGTTGATATCCTTATCCAGGCGTGATACTTGCCGACGATCGGAAGGTCGGAGCGGACACGCCAGATCTGGGAGGTCCCGCCGGCATCGCTCAGGTAATACAGGATCGAACCATTCGGACTCCAAACCGGATTGGTTTCCGTCGCGGTTTCTCCGGCCATCAAATGTGATTTCCCGGTAGAAAGCTCCACAACCCAGATATCAAAATTGCTCTTACCACTGGACAGGTCGATGGTTCGAACGCTATAGGCGGCTTTATCACCCTGAGGTGCCACAACCGGTTCGGCAACCCGACCGAATTTCCATAATAGTTCAGGAGTCAGTGTGGACTGCGCGTTCACAGTCATCGACAGGCTTATGAAAGCCGAAAGCAGGATTCGCTTCATGGTAGTAGAATGGGTCGACGAAGATAATCCATTGGCCTGATTCCGCCTTGCGTCCGCCCCTATCGGCTTATCTTTGAAGAATAAAACATCTTCGAATGCGCAGCGCTATCTTGCTTTCTTTGATCCTGTTCGCCTTCTTCTCCAACGTCAAAGCGGAGGACAAAAAGCCGATTTGTGACACGTTGAAGCTGGACCTGGATTCCGGAAAGGTCAATAAATGGCGACCCGACGCTCCAGTGGATAGCCTCAAGAAGTACTTTCCCTGCTATTCTCAATTCACGGAAGAAGGCGGGGAAGAGTTCTGCGGCGGTGGCTTGGATTTCGAGAACATGGGGCTGCGCATGTACACCGGATTGAATTGCTTTGAGGTCCTGCCCGGTTTCGGTGGCAAGATCAACTATCAGCTGTTCGGCCACGACGAAGCCTACCTCGAGGAAGTTCTCGGACAACCTGTCCGCGTTACGGACAAACAGGATTACGAGGATTCACCCATTACGAGCATCTACCATTTCAAGCGACCTTATGGTTGGTTGTTGGTCTGGGTCAGTCCTGCCCATGAGGTAATCAGGATTCAGGTACACCCCGTGAGCTGGACAAGCTTCAATGGTGCGATTGATCGACTACCGCTATAAAACGAAACGCCATGCTGAGTATGATGCATGGCGTTTCTTTTCATTCAAACTGTATCAGGTCAACATCCCACCATCTACGTTCAGGACCTGTCCGGTGATATAAGCCGACAGCTCGGATCCCAGGAAGATCACGGCGTTAGCCACATCGTCGGGTGTGCCGCCGCGCTTGAGCGGAATGGCTTCGCGCCATTGCTTGACGGTCTCCTCGTTGAGGACTCCCGTCATTTCCGTCTCGATGAATCCCGGTGCGATAGCATTGCAGCGGATGTTGCGGGACCCCAACTCCAGGGCTACTGATTTGGTGAAGCCGATTATCCCGGCCTTGGAGGCGGCATAATTCGCCTGGCCGGCATTTCCCTTTACGCCTACGACGCTCGAAATATTGATAATGCTGCCCTGCTTCTGCTTGAGCAATTGACGGATCGCAGCTTTGGTAACGTTGAAACCGAATTCAGATTGATCCGGATGACTTCATTGAATTGCTCCTCCGTCATGCGCATGAGCAAACCGTCACGGGTGATGCCCGCATTGTTGACGATGACTTCGAGTGAACCGAAGTCGCTTACGATCGCATTCACCAGTTCTTCGGATGCTTTGAAGTCGGAGGCGTCACTTCGATAGCCTTTGGCCTTGATGCCGAATGCCGCCAGCTCGGCTTCGAGCGCTTGCCCCTTCTCAACCGAAGAAAGATAGGTGAACGCGACATTGGCGCCGTGCTCCGCCAACTTAAGGGCGATCCCGCGACCAATGCCTTTAGAAGCACCGGTAACAAGGGCGGTTTTTCCGGAGAGTAGTTTCATTTTAGTGAACAGTGAACAGTGAATAGTGAATAGTGAATAGTGAATAGCGAATAGCGAATAGTGAAGAGTGAATAGTGAAGAGTGAAGAGTTGTCCTTCAACTTTCAACATTCAACTTTCAACCTTCCAGCTTCAACTTTCCCGAATTACTAATTACTAATTACAAATCTTCCCCCCTCAGGCCGTCACCCCTTTCAACACCTTGGCCATCGTAACGCCGATGAAGGCGGGTGTATCGACAACGTGAATGCCGCATTCGCGCATGATCTTCATTTTTGCTTCTGCGGTATCATCCGCTCCCCGATGATCGCACCGGCATGTCCCATGCGACGTCCGGGAGGCGCCGTCTGGCCGGCGATGAATCCGACTACGGGTTTGGTGCCGTTCTTCTTGATCCAGCGGGCTGCTTCCGCTTCGAGACTTCCGCCGATCTCACCGATCATGATGATGCCTTCCGTTAGCGGGTCGTTCATAAATAGTTCGACTGCTTCCCGGGTGGTGGTTCCGATGATCGGATCACCTCCGATACCGATGGCGGTAGAGATTCCCATGCCGGCCCGCACGACCTGGTCGGCGGCTTCGTAAGTCAGGGTTCCGGATTTGGAGACGATACCGACTTTCCCGGGTTTGAACACGAAGCCCGGCATGATGCCAACCTTGCATTCACCCGCGGTAATCACACCCGGGCAATTCGGCCCGATGAGACGGGTTTGTTTGTCGGCCAGGTATTCTTTTACCTGGATCATATCGCGCGTCGGGATACCCTCCGTGATCGCAACAACCAGCTTGATGCCGGATTCGGCCGCTTCCATGATCGCATCGGCTGCAAAAGCCGGCGGTACGAATACGATGGAGACATCCGCACCGGTCTGGCGGACCGCATCGGCTACCGTGTTGAAGACCGGACGTTCGAGGTGCGAAGTGCCGCCTTTTCCCGGGGTGACGCCGCCTACGACATTGGTTCCGTATTCGATCATTTGCGAAGCGTGGAAGGTTCCTTCGCTGCCGGTGAAGCCCTGGACGATGATCTTGCTGTTCTTGTTTACGAGTACACTCATGGAAATAGGGTTGCTAAGCTGTTGGTTGCTAAAGAAGAAGTCTGACTTTTCTCGCAATTCCAGCGCGAAAATAGTGTTTTGCCCCCATGAATCCACCGGATTGGGTAAATTTGCACTCCTTTCAACATGCTGAATTTCAAGCCGGACGATACCATTGCGGCGCTATCGACAGCCCCCGGAACCGGAGCCATTGCGGTGATCCGGCTATCGGGGAAATCCGCTTTTACCATCGGTGACCGGGTGTTTCGTGCAAAATCCCGGTCAATAAAGTCGTTGCAGGACCAACCGGGCTATAGCCTGCACTTCGGTGAATTTCATTTCGACGATGCGGTCCTGGACGAAGTTCTCGTTGCCGTTTTTCGCGGTCCTCACTCCTACACGGGTGAAGATACCCTGGAATTTTCCTGTCATGGTTCACCATTCATCCAGCAACAACTCTTGCAGGCGCTTTGCCAGCAAGGGGCACGGTTGGCTGAACCGGGAGAGTATACGCTTCGCGCCTTTCTGAATGGAAAATTGGATCTGTCGCAGGCCGAAGCGGTCGCCGATCTCATCGCGAGTGGTTCGGCCGCTGCCCATCGCGTGGCCTTGCAACAGATGCGCGGAGGTTTCAGCAGGAAGATCAAAGACCTGCGTGCCGAACTCATCCACTTTGCATCCCTGATTGAATTGGAACTGGATTTTTCCGAAGAAGATGTTGAATTCGCCAACCGCGAACAAATGCGCGGTCTGGTCAAGCGTTTATGTGGCCAATTGGACGCCTTGATTCGCTCGTTCGAACTGGGCAATGTCTTGCGGAATGGCATCCCGGTCGTTATCGCGGGTAAACCGAATGTGGGCAAGTCAACTCTCCTCAATACGCTGCTGCGGGAAGAACGCGCCATCGTCAGCGACATAGCCGGAACGACCCGCGATACGATCGAAGAAGAGCTCAGCCTCCAGGGAATACGGTTTCGTTTCATCGACACCGCAGGGATCCGGGATACCAGCGATACGATCGAACGGATCGGTGGAGCGTACGCTGGACAAGATCCGGCAATCTCCGCTCCTGCTCTACCTGTTTGACGTTACCGAAACGACTGCCGGCTCGCTGCAATTGGAACTCGAAGCGTTACGAAAATTAGCCGGCAGTGACACGTTCCGTCTGTTGCTTGTCGGAAACAAGTCCGACGGCAGCCAACCCGAAGCGCTAGAAAAGGAATTCAAGAACTATCCTGAAGTCATTTTTCTTTCTGCAAAATCCGGATCGGGACTCACTGTATTAGAAGAACGCTTGCTGTCGGCGGTTGACGCCGAACGGTTGCAAAGCGGCGACACGATCGTGAGCAACGCCCGGCACGCACTTGCTTTGCAGCAGACCGAAGCTGCACTTGAAAGGGTACTTGCCGGTCTCGATTCCGGAGTTACGCACGATTTTATCGCCAGTGACCTGCGGGTCGCCTTGCATCACCTGGGCGAGATCACCGGGGAAATCAGCACCGACGACCTCCTGGACAACATTTTTTCCAAGTTCTGTATCGGGAAGTGACGATCCTTACGGAAAAGTCCGGACTCAAAGCTCAACACAGGCCTCCAAAGCCAGTTCGATCATCGGCTTGAGTGATTTTTCCCTTGCTTCTGGGCTGATGACTTCGCCGGTCGGAATTACGTCGGAAATCGTCAGCAAGGTGCCAGCGGTCTTTTTCAGGTAACGGGCATTGGCAAAGAGGGCGAACGCCTCCATTTCGACCGCCAGGCAGTTGTGTTCAGCGACGATCTCGGGCAACTCCTTGCTGGCTCTGTAAAAAACATCGTTGGAATGAATCGTTCCGGCATGCACCGGCTGGTTCAACCGACGAGCGGCTTCATTGATACGTTCAAAAGCAGGCCCTTGATGGACCATCTTATTGCCTTCGAAGCCGAAAGCGTTGTGCGCGTAGGTCGATTCGCTGCAGGCAAACTCGGCGTTGACCAACTCGTAAGTCTTCAGATTCGGGAGGTAAGAACCGGCCGTTCCGATCCGGATAATGGTCTCGACCTGATATTCGGTATAGAGTTCGAAGGAGTAGATTCCGATGGACGGACAGCCCATTCCGCTTCCACCTACGGTGACGCGCTTGCCTTTGTACTCACCGGTAAAGTAGAACATGTTCCGCGTGGTGCTGACCAGCTTTGGATCCTTCAACCAGTTTTCGGCGATGTACTTAGCGCGAAGCGGATCGCCCGGGAGCAGAACGATGGGTGCGATGCTTCCCTTTTCAGCGTTTATGTGAAGGCTCATAGTGTTTGAATCAATAGTTGATATTCCGGGGTGCAAAAATGCTCACTTCAATTCAAAATCCCTAAAGTCGAATCCGGGGCTGACCTGACAACCCACCAGGCAGAAAGACCCTTCAGCCGCCAACCTGGCCCCGAACCATCGACCTGCAGGTACGACATGTTGCAAGACTTCGCCGTCGAAACAACGCTTTCCCAGCCGTGTCACCACTTCCCTGCCCTGTTCATCGATTTCCACAATTTCCAGTCCTTCGCCATCGTGATAATACCAAAGTTCATCGCTTTTAATCCGATGCAAGGCAGAGGACTGACCCGCTTTCAGCAGAAAAAGAATGCTGGTGGCAAGTGATCGGTCACTGTCAAAGTCAGCCAAGCAGATATTCGTTGCACTTCGGAAGGTCTCTACAAAGTACCCTCCCTCCGGATGGGCAATCATGTGAAAGTACCGGATATAGTCATCCGCTGTCATGTCCGAAAGATACGGATATGATGTACACGACCTTTTCCAACGTTTCTCCCTGATGAAGGTCAGAGCCGATTCAGGAGTTCGGAATATCTTTGCCCGCATTATGCAATACAAAGTAGATTACCTCCCGGCTTCGGAGGCGCTCCAGGTAGTCCAATCCGGTCAGCGGGTCTTCATTCACGGCAGCGCGGCGACTCCTACCCATCTTGTACGGGCACTGGCCGGGGAAGCTCCACGACTAAAGGACGTGGAAATCGTCTGTATCAGTGTACTGGGGGACTTCCCGATAGCCGAATCCCGGTATGAGGGCAACTTCAACATCAATTCATTCTTTGTTTCCGAGCCGATCCGTCCCGCCGTGAACGAAGGGCGTGCCGACTACATTCCGGTCTTTCTCAGCGAAATCCCGGATCTCTTCCGCACCGGTATCATGCCCCTGGATGTGGCGTTGGTGCAGGTATCGGAGCCGGATGCGCATGGCTTCGTATCCCTTGGCACCTCTGTGGATATCGCCCGAGCCGCCGTCAATACAGCCGAACATGTCATTGCGCAGGTCAATCCACTTATGCCACGAACCCACGGCGATGGACTCATTCATGTCAGCGAACTGGATGCACTGGTTTATGCGCCAGAGCCCTTGCACGAGACGGTTTTCGGCGATCGGGTAACCACCACCGAACGGAAGATCGGCGAGTACATCGCCGAATTGATTCCTGATGGCGCTACGCTTCAAATGGGTATTGGCGCCATTCCGGATGCGGTGCTGAGTTGTCTCGGCAACCACCGTGACCTGGGCGTTCATACGGAAATGTTCTCCGACGGGATCATTCCGTTGATCGAATCGGGTGTCATCAACAATAAACTCAAAACGAAGCACCCCGGACGGGTGGTGACCGGTTTTTGTCTGGGCAGCCGCAAACTGTACGACTATGTTCATGACAACCCGTTCTTCACCTTTCTGGACATCGACTATGTCAATGAAGTATCCGTTATCCGTCAGAACCACCAGATGGTGGCCATCAACAGTTGCATTGAAATCGACCTGACCGGACAGATCTGTTCGGACTCTATCGGCACTTATCAGTATTCCGGTGTGGGTGGTCAGATGGATTTCATGCGTGGCGCGGCCTTGTCAAAGGGCGGGAAAGCCATCATCGCGCTGCCCTCGCGTACACAGAAAGGTGTTTCCCGGATAACGCCCTTCCTTAAGCAAGGTGGCGGAGTGGTAACGACGCGCGCCCATGTCCACTATGTGGTCACCGAACACGGTATTGCCTACCTGTTCGGGAAAAACCTGCGGGAACGCGCCCGCGAATTGATCCGCATCGCTCATCCCGATGACCGCGAACTGCTCGAGCAGGCCGCGCGTGATCGATTTGGGCGATGGTCGGATTAAACCCAGCTACCCATTAGATGTCCAACGGACTTCCATCACCCGCCATGCGTCAATTTCTGTTCCTGGTATTTTCGATCGTGTCCGCCGGATTGCATCTTGCAACGGCCCAAACAGCCGGACAACAACTCTGGTCGCAAGCCGTCGTGCATGATGTGTACCTGCAGTTCCACCAGCTTTCCTATCTCGATACGCTGTCGACCAATTATACAGCGGATGTTTATACCGTATGCGACCTGACCATAGACGGCCAAGTGCTTTCTAACAGCGGCGCTAAATACAAAGGCAATAGCTCTTATAACAATCCCGGACCGAAGAAATCTTTCAAGCTTGATTTGATCGAATTCGTATCCGGTCAGGAATATGATGGCATCAAGAAATTCAACCTGAACAATGGCTTCAAAGATCCCAGCTTTCTCCGGGAAAAACTGATGCTCGATTTTCTGGTTTCACACGACATAGCGGCACCCAGATGCTCCTATGCCAGGGTCTTCGTCAATGGCACCTATTGGGGTTTATACACTTTGGTCGAAGAGGTCAATAACGACTTTTGCGACCGTTGGTTCGGTAGCAGTTCCGGCAACCGGTTCAAGGGTGATCCTTCCGGTGACCTGCGCTGGTATGGAAGCAGTCCGAACTTGTATTACAACCGTTATGAACTGGATAATAACGAAACGGCCAACGACTGGAGTGACCTGATCCGACTGATCGATAAGATCAATAACAGCGGAACAGCCTTTCATGATTCACTGGCCGAAGTGCTGAACACCTGGCCTTTCTTCCGCCATTGGGCTGCCGACAACCTGTTCGCCAATCTGGATTCCTACATCGGCTCCGGTCACAATTATTTCATTTATCACGAAAGTGTATCCGATCGCTTCGAATGGATCCACTGGGATGTAAACGAAGCGTTCGGGAATTTCCAGCAACAACTCAGTCTTGCACAGATCAAAACCTTATCGTGGGATTACATCAGTAATGCGACAGGGCGACCCTTGTGTCAACGCGTGCTGGGCGACCCGGGATACCGGAGCGATTACATTCAGGCGCTGTGCCTAGTGTCGGAAGATTTCAGTAATACCTACTTTGACCCGATCATCGACAGCATTGTCCCGATCATCCGTCCGTTCGTGTATGCCGATTCGATGAAGACCTTCTCCAATCAACAGTTCGAGGACAACGTGGTTTCCGACATCAGCATTACCAGCCCCATGGGTACACAATGGATCGCCGGCATCAAGTCGTTCATCCAGGACCGGGGAAGCAACATCCGGAGCCAATTGTCCTCCTTAGGCTGCATAGTTGGAGTCGATCATTCCACGGCGGGAAATTCCAAACCTCAATTATTCCCCAATCCTGCCAATAGCACCACCTTCATTCGCTGGGAACAACCTTTGGCAAACCCAATACGTGTGGAAATGCTTGACCTGTCCGGTAAAATGATCCGAATTTCTCAGGTTCAAGTTGGAGTTTCGGAATATGTTCTTTCGCTGGACGATCTTCCGGCTGGAGTTTACCTCCTCCGGCTGGGTTCGGAGGGAACGGCTCCGACCTGCCTTCCGTTGATGATCACACGCTGAGCATTTGCTTACCTTTGGGGCATGAGTCCGCTCGCCGAGCGCATGCGTCCAGAAGATCTGGACCACTACATTGGACAGGAACACCTGGTCGGACCGGGCGGAGTGTTGCGCCGTTCCATCGAAGCCAATACCATCCCGTCCATGATTTTATGGGGACCTCCCGGAGTCGGTAAAACGACTTTGGCGGGTATCATCGCGAAAAAGCTCCGCCGGCCGTTCTATATCCTAAGTGCCGTTTCGTCGGGTGTCAAGGATGTCAGGGAAGTCATCGAAAAAGCTTCCCAATATTCGAGGGAGTTGAAAGAGGTTCCCGGAAATGCAATCCTTTTCATCGATGAAATCCACCGGTTCAGCAAGTCCCAGCAGGATTCGTTGTTGGCCGCGGTCGAAAAAGGCATCATCACCCTGATCGGCGCCACAACGGAGAACCCATCCTTCGAGGTGATTTCTCCCTTACTCAGCCGCTGTCAGGTTTACGTTTTGCGGGAGCTGACGCGCCAAGCGTTGCTGGCCATGTTGCAACAGGCGATCGAGCGCGACGACTACCTGCGCCAGCGAAAAGTCGATTTGAAGGAAACCGATGCCTTGCTCCGCATCTCAGGAGGAGATGGCCGCAAACTATTGAATTTGCTGGAGCTTGTGGTACAATCCATGCCGCCGTCCTCGCCAGCGATCATGACAGACGAAGCAGTGCTCTCCGTTGCGCAGCAGAATCTGGCTCGATACGACAAAGGGGGCGAGCAGCATTATGACATCGTCAGCGCGTTCATCAAATCCATGCGGGGCAGCGACCCGAATGCAGCCGTGTATTGGTTGGCGCGTATGATCGCAGGCGGTGAAGACCCGTCCTTCATCGCGCGTAGGATGTTGATATTGGCTTCGGAGGACATCGGTATGGCTAATCCGACCGCATTGGTAATCGCCAATGCCTGCTTCGAAGCAGTGAATCGCATCGGCTACCCGGAATGCAGGATCATCCTTTCTCAGGCGACCGTTTACCTGGCCACTTCTCCCAAAAGCAACGCTTCCTACATGGCCGTTGAAGAAGCCCTTGCACTGGTCAACAAAACCGGCGACCTGCCGGTCCCTTTACACATCCGCAACGCCCCTACCCGGCTTATGAAGGAACTGGACTATGGTAAAGGCTATGCCTATGATCATTCCAGGCAAGGCAGTTTTTCCGGACAAGAGTTCCTGCCTTCGGAGATCAGCGGTACACGCCTGTATGATCCAGGGAAGAACAGCCGGGAAAACGAACTTCGGGAATGGTTGAAAGTTCGTTGGAAGGATAAATACGATTACTGAGCAGGTGAATCCGGTTGGTAAATGACATTGCGCTGATAACTTCAACCGAAATCAGGACCGTCATGCTGATAAAATACGCATCTTACGAGACTGTACATTGACTATGTCGTTCAGAACAATAGCCCTACGATTCCTGAACAGCCCGTTTACTTTCTTCGCCATCCTGCTCCTGCCCGGCTTGTCGCTACCGGGATGTAAAAAGGAAAATGATCGCCCGCAGTGGGACGTAGAAGTCGCCGGCCCTTTGCTTTTCGCGGACATTGGCATCAACCAACTCCTTGCGGATTCGCTGACTCAAGCCGAAGCGAACGGAGCAATCCGCGTGGTATATGAAGAGACGGTTGACAACCTGGACCTCGACTCGATTTATACGATCCCGGACACCTCGATTCAGACGCTTTACATATGGTCCCTCTTCCCCTATCTCGTACAACCGAACACGCCTTTTTACACCAACGACAACAATGTCCGTCTGGGCATATCGGGCGTTGAGCTAAAGAAGGCCTACATCCGGACCGGCAAGATCGGCTTGAGTATTCGAAACACGCTTCCTACACGCATCTATTTTACCTATACGATTCCAAAAGCGATTAAGAACGGTAACCAGTTCCAGGTTGTACAGGATGTTGGCCCCGGCAGCATCAGTTCGCCGACCATTTTCAACGGAACATACGATTTCGATGGTTATGACGTAGAACTAACCGGTGCCAGCGGACTACTCGTCAACACCATCGCCTACAATGTTCAAGCTGTTTCCGATCCCGCAGGATCGGCATTTACCGTAAATCCGGGTGACACCATGATCAACCTGGAAAGCACACTGCTTTCGATCGAACCTTCCTACGCGAAAGGATACCTTGGGCAAACTTCGGTGAACCTCTCGGATTACGCTAATGTCGGATTAGGCAATATCATACGTGACGGCACCGTAGAATTGGACAGCGCGATGCTCAGGCTTGATGTGATCAACAGCATCGGCGCTGACGCGTCGGCGATCATAGCTAACCTGGAGGCGACCAACAATCGCACCGGTACCACGATCCCGCTAACAGCGCCAGGCATCCTCAATACCCGGCTGAACATCAACCGTGCTTCGGAAAGCGGCAACGCTTCGGATCCGGTCAGGCCTTCCACGCTTAGCTTGAGCCTGGACCGTTCGAACAGTAACCTGGTGGATCTGCTGGAGAATATTCCCGATCGTCTGGATTACAATCTGGATCTTTCACTCAATCCCCTGGGCAATGTTTCAGGAAGCAATGATTTCGTTTACAGTGACCGTCTCGTTGCCTCACGCCTGCGACTTGAACTACCACTCAGGTTTGCCGCCAATCAGATACTCCTGGCTGACACGCTGGACTTGACGGCAGATAACCTGACTAACCTGGATCCCGTTGGACCTACTATGGTGACGATGGTTGCCGAGAACGGCTTCCCGCTCAACATCGAGTTGCAATTTTTCCTAATAGACGAGAACGGGACTGTAACCGATTCGCTGCTGCAGCAGGGAAACCTGATTCCATCCGCTTATGTAGATGGCGCGATGAACGTGGTAGCCGCCCGATCGACGCGCCTAGAAATACCTGTCGAAGCCGAGCGGAAATCCCGTTTGCAGTCGGCCAGGAAGATCGGGATACGCGGCCGGTTCACAACCCCCGCTTACCCTGTGTTGGTTCAATTCTATGAACATTACCGCCTGCGCATCAAACTGGTGGCAGAAGGAACTTATTCCATCCGCTGATGACCGGCACGTTACATCGCCTTTGTTTACTGTTGATATTGGTTGGATGCCGATCCGTGTTCGGTCAGGTTGCTACGGTGGAACTTTTTCCGGAGAAAAGTTATGTCGGACTCGATGCGGGATTCGCGTTTCGTTCTGATTGCATCACTCATGAGTTTGCGTCGGCCTACTTCCGTCATGCTTTCATCGACGAGCAGATCAAGGATCGTGTCAGTACGGGGTTAGATGCCCGCAATGCCTTTGCGCTGGATTTCGGGGTAAGAACCTATTATCGTCACAGGATCCTCGCGGATTCCGGCCGTTTTACCTCCTGGGGCATTGAACTGGAAGATCGCCATTGGATCCATTCGGATTTCAGCAGCGACGCATTTGAATTGTACTTCCGGGGCAACCGAGCTTACAAAGGCCGATCGGCCGATCTCTCTAATTTCCGATTTTCCGATCTGCATTGGCAAGCCGCGAAGGCTTCGGTGCAAATCCGACTCTCCAGCCATAGCGCGTTGGACGCGGGCTTCGGCCTTGTGCGGGGACAGGAATTCTTAGACATCCGTACAAAGCGCGGAAGTCTGTACACCGCGCCGAATGGCGACTACCTGGACGCCGATCTGGACCTAACGATACGCCAACAGGATTCTTCAGGTACCGGATTCGATTCCTGGAACGGAACGGGTGCAGTCATGGATCTTCGCTGGAAGAAACAATTTCGCGACGGTTCCCTGTTTGAGATCGGGGTCAGCGATTTCGGCTTTATCGGCTTCGATGGTGGAAGTTCATTCGTGCCCGCCGATACAACCTACCGTTTCGAAGGTATTGATGCGACGGACCTTTTCGATTTTACTGATACCGTGAGCGGTACGATCAATTCGGACAGCGCGTTTGTCCAGGGATTTCTGACGGACCGCCGAGAGGAATCCAGTCTTCAGCCACTGCCCGGACTACTTCGTGCCACCTATTCGCTACAATGGTCGGAAGGTAAATACACCTGCACCTGGGAGGTACAGCAACGATTGTTTTACGCGGCCAGACCCTTGGCCCGCATGGAGGGCTCCTGGAGCATTAACCGACATCATCGCCTTCACCTTGGTTTGCAATATGGCGAATATACCACCTGGGTAGCCGGATTGGGCTATACGCTGCGTCTGGGCTCCTGGCAATTCCATGCCGGTAGCCGGTTCCTGAGTGGTTGGATCAACCCGGAAGGCCGCTCCGCCGGGGCTTTTGTAACTTTGCGAAAACAATTACCCTGATGATTCCGAATATTCCGTCGCTTCGACATACCGATTCCGGCAATTTCTTTCTGCTTGCAGGTCCCTGCGTGGTAGAGGGAGAAACCATGACCCGAAAGATCGCTGAACGGGTTGTTGGAATTTGCGATCGACTGCGCATTCCGCTCATCTTCAAAGCGAGTTATCGAAAAGCGAACCGTACACGTGTCGATTCCTTCACCGGCATCGGCGATGAAGCGGCACTTGAAATTCTGGCACGCATCCGAAGCGAATTTTCCGTCCCTGTTGTCACCGACATCCACGAAAGCGATGAAGCCGCCCTGGCTGCCCAATATGTTGACGTGCTACAGATCCCGGCATTTTTATGCCGGCAAACGGATTTGCTCGTCGCGGCCGCTAAAACCGGAAAGGTTGTCAATGTTAAAAAAGGACAATTCCTTGCACCGGAGTCGATGAAGTTCGCAGTGGATAAGATCCGAGCGGCAGAAAACGATAACGTCATGCTGACGGAACGGGGCAGCATGTTCGGTTATCAGGACCTTGTCATCGATTACCGCGGCATACCGGTCATGCAGCAAAACAAGGTTCCTGTTATTCTGGACATCACCCATTCGTTGCAGCAACCCAATCAAAGTAGCGGCGTAACCGGCGGTCGGCCGGAACTGATCGGGCTGGTTGCAAAAGCGGGCATTGCTGTGGGAGTTGATGGATTGTTTGTAGAAACGCACCCGGATCCGGCCAATGCCAAATCAGATGGTGCGAATATGTTGCACCTGGACCGGCTCGAAGAGTTGCTCGTTCGCTTACTGGCTATCCGCGCCGCCATTGCCTGAAAAAACACCATCGTATGAAGGGTCGTTTCCTCGCTTTCCTGTTGCTGCTCAAGAGTGCAGCCTTCGCTCAGCCTGCCTTCCAGCATTCATATGCCATGGGAAGTCAGAACGAGGGGAAAGCAGCAGCCATCGCAGCGAATCACGATCTATTTTTCGCCGGCACGACCAATGACAACAACCTCTCACAGTCAAACATTTATCTTCTTTGCACCGACAGTGCGGGGAATTTCCGCTGGCAACGTTCGTATGGCGGCGGCGGTGTTGAACAAGGAACAGGCCTCACACTGTTAGCCGACCAGACGCTGATGATCGGCGGGTACAGCAACAGCTTCAACTTGACAAGCGACTACGACGGCTATATCCTTCGCGTGGATGCGGCTGGCGATACCTTATGGACGCGGCATGTTGGTACAGGATCCTGGGACTTCCTTACTTCACAGTGCGCCGGGATCGGAGATACGGTCGTATTCGCCGGCTATTCCTATGGGAATGGATCCTCGTTGGCACAACCCTGGATCGTAAAGGCATTATCGGATGGATCCATCGCCTCAACGCGCATCCTACCCATCGGCGAAGAGTGTTTTGTGAATAAAGTGAAAGTCCTGTCCGACGGAAAGATTCTCTTGGGGGGTTACTACGGTACCGGGCCGAACAACCCGGATGATGCCTGGCTTGGCTTGTGCGACGCCTCGCTGGATACGATCTGGAACAGGAGAATCGACTACGGACATGCCGAACGGATCTGTGGCCTCGACCAGTTCCCCAATGGGGACTACCTCTTTGCCGGCCGGTTGACCCTTAGCACCAATGGCTTTGATCAGAACATGATCGGCCGGATGGATAACGCTGGCTCCCTTGCCTGGACGAACATCGCCGGCGGCGATTCCACCTACGACGGTTTTGATGATGTATTCATCCGAAACGACACCCTGTTTTGTGGTGCCACGACCGCAACCTTCGGTCAGGGTGCTCGCGATTTTCAATTGATCACCTTCGACGGTGCCGGTAACTTCCTGATCGGAAAAACTTATGGTGGTCCCGAAGGGGATCAGGTGCGAAGCTGTATTCCCGGCGAATTTGGTGGCGTAATCCTGACCGGTTACAGCAATTCCTTTCCGGTTGACCAGCAGACGCTTTTTGTCGTGCGTACCGATTCCGCTTTGGAAAGCACGAACAACACGGTAATTGGCGTATCGGAATTATCGAAAAACAACTTGATGGTTTATCCGAATCCTGTCCGTTCCAATCAGGAATTGACAGTTTCCAGCGCTGTCCCGCTTCAGGAGATCGTACTGACGGATCTTTCCGGACGCATTGTCCTACGCCAGTACCCGAACAGGAAGGAAATCAACCTGGCGATTACCAGTCAGTCTGCCGGCATCTATCTGCTTGGCTGTCGCTACCAGGATAACGACTGGATGATCCGAAAAGTGATGATCAGCGGGGATCATTGATCCACGGCAACGATCGTGAACTCGGTGCGACGGTTCTGTGCACGCCCCTGTTCCGAAGCATTGTCTGCGATCGGCTTGGCGTCTCCGTATCCCTTTGAACTCATGCGGGAAGCAGGAATCCCCTGTCCAACCAGATAGTCGTATACGGCCTTTGCCCGCTTGTCTGACAGATTGAGGTTATAGGTCTTACTCCCGACATTGTCGGTATGTCCGCCGATCTCAACCCGCACTTTGCTGTTCTTTTGAAGAAAGGCCACCACTTTCGACAATTCCGCTCGTGACTCGTCTTTGAGATCGAATTTGTCGAACTCGAAAAAGATGTTCTTCAAAACGACACTTTCACCAACACGGATCGGTTTCAACGGAATATCCTTTACCAGGGGATCGGATGCAGCCTTGGGATCGTCGAGTCGGAATGTTTCCGAATAGAACAGATAACCATCCTTGGCAACGTTGAGCGCGTAGCTCTTACCCGAAGGCAGACACACCAGGTACTCCCCGCTTCCGACGTTCGATGTCGAGCTGACGACCGTCTTACGCGTCGCGAGGTCGATCAACTCAAAGCCGGCCGCCAGTGGTTTCTTCGTGTCAGCATCGTAGACTTTACCTTTCATGTAGGTAACGGGTACCGGTCGCATCGATTCCGGAAGTTCGAATTGATACAGGTCAAGTTGTCCGTAACCACCTGCCCTGTCCGAGGCGAAAAAACCCAGCTTACCATCGGGGCTGACGAGGAGTGAATTCTCATCGGCGCCGGTATTGATCGGATATCCCAGGTTAACCGGTTCGCTCCAGCTTCCATCGGGCTGGCGGCGAGCGAGGAAAATATCGAGACCACCCATGCCCGGATGCCCGTCGGAAGTGAAATAGAGCGTCTGATCGTCGGGGTGAATGAAAACCGACATTTCATCACCAGCAGTATTGATCTTATCGCTGACAGAAACCGGTTCGGTCCAGGCTGAATTGTCTCCAATGCGCGTCATCAAAATATCGCGCTGGCGACGACCATCGCTTCCGGTGATCGCGCGAACGAAGTACAGGGTACGACCATCCGATGAAAAAGACGGCTGACTTTCCCATGCGCCCGTATTGATGGGCATCTCCAGATTACGCACCGGCCCGAATCGATCCCCGACTTTCTTGGTCAGGAAAAGGTCGCAGCTTCCTTTGGTCTTTCGAGCGTCATTGGAGAGCATCTCTTCGCAAGCAGTGAAGAACAAGTACTGCCCGTCCGCAGAAAGCGCCGGAGCGCCTTCATTGCCACTGGTGTTGATCTCTGCTACCGGAGCCGCATCCGACCAGTTTCCGTCGGCATTTTTGTGACTTACATAGAAGTCCTCTTGTTTGTTCGCTCTGCCGGCAGGATCCCGAAAGCGCGAGCGCCGCGTGAACAGGAAGGTTGCTCCGTCGGCGGTAATCGCCGGGAAGTACTCTTCTTCCGGAGTGTTGATGGCGGAACCCATATTCACCGGCTTGAACGGGACGGGCGACTTCACAGCTTGCTCGGCAAAGGCACAACTCGTCGACAATTGTCTGGCCTTTGCTGCCAGGCCGGCATTGATTTTCGGGTAGGTCAGAAACTTGTCGAGGTGTGTGTGGGCATCGCTGTAGAGGCCTTCACTGAATTCGACTCTGGCAAGAGAGTAATAATTGTTCGGAAAGAAATCAGGATTGATTTCAATGGCCTTCTTGTATGCCGCTATGGCTTGCGGATACAATCGTTGATCGGTGAGGATATTCGCCCGCATCATGTAGGCTTCCACAAAATTCGGGTCGGCGTCGATCGCGCCTTGTAAAAACTTCAGCGCCTGCTCATCTTGACGGGAGTCGTAATAGCCTCCGGCCGTTTCGAATGCACGGATAGCGCGGGAATCGGTTGACGTATACTTCGGCTCCTTTTGAGCAAAGAGGGACAGCGAAGTGAGCAGAAAAATGAACAGGAAATGCAGCCTGCGGGAAGGGATCATGAAGCGGGTTTCGAATGCTAACACTTCAAAGATATTGCCACACCCATCCTGTCGATTGCCCGAAAGAACCGATTTTCAACAAACCATCAGGGAATCTGCATGAACTTGTGCGTTTGCAGGGAAATCGTCCATTCCGGGTGACGTTTGACGAAGGCAATGATCTCGGGAAGTACTTTATCCCGCACACTGTACTCCGGCTGTAAGAAGAGCCTCGTTCCTGCGGAGGTCCCGGAAGCCTGTTCCTGTGCCCAGGACAAGTCGTGGCGGTTGAAAACCACCACTTTCAATTCATTCGCTTTGGCCAGCGATGCAGGAAGAACCGGTTTGAACTTCTTTGGAGAGACACAGATCCAATCCCAGGTCCCACTGACCGAATAAGCACCCGATGTTTCAAGATATGTTGCGATCCCTTCCTGTCGGAGCCGAGCAGTCAGGCCATCCAGCTCATACATGCAAGGTTCTCCGCCGGTGATGACCGCCCGTCTTGCACCCGTGTCCTTTACCCAACCCACGATGGTTTCCAGGGTGTATACCGGATGCACGGAAGCGTCCCAGGATTCCTTGACATCGCACCATACGCATCCAACATCACAACCGCCGAGGCGAATGAAATACGCGGCCTGACCGGTATTTGCGCCTTCACCCTGGATGGTGAAATAGTGCTCCATGACCGGAAGCCGGGATCCGTTGGCTGGATCGGATGGTTGCATGTAACAGGAATTTTGTGGGGTCAGAAGCGCACTTCTTTGCGCGCTGCCCGCAGCGTATTCTTCAAGAGACCGATGATGGTCATCAACCCGACTCCACCCGGTACCGGACTGATGTAACTGCATTTGGGTGCTACGGCTTCAAAGTCGACGTCTCCGACGATGCGGAATCCGCTTTTCGTTTCCGGCGCCGGCACTCGGGTAATGCCGACGTCCACAACGATTGCTCCGTCCTTTACCATGTCGGCTTTGATGAACCGGGGCTTACCCAGCGCTGCTACGATGATATCGGCTTTGCGGCAGTGTCCGGCAAGGTCGCGGGTTCTGCTGTGTGCCAGTGTTACGGTACAATTTCCGGGTTCAGCATTTCGTGAAAAGAGGATGCTGGCCGGCATACCGACGATATTGCTCCGCCCTACGACTACGCAATGCAAACCCTCCGTACGGATCCCGTAATGTTGCAGCAAGAGCAGAATACCGTAAGGTGTCGCCGGTAAAAAGCAGGGAAGGTTTTGCACCATGCGGCCGACATTGACGGGATGAAAACCGTCGACGTCCTTCTCGGGACGTATCGCTTCCGTCACCTTCTGAACACTGATGTGCTTGGGAAGCGGAAGTTGCACCAGGATCCCGTCAATGCCGGGATCATCATTCAACAGGCTGATCCTTTCCAGCAGAAATTGTTCGCTGATCGATGCATCGTATCGCTCCACTGCACTGTCGAAGCCGACCAGACCGCAGTTCCGGATCTTGCTCGCGACGTAGGTTTCAGAAGCGCCGTCGTTTCCCACCAGGATGGCGACCAGTTTCGGCGCCCTCCCGCCGTTGGCGATCAGCTCGCGCACCTCGGCTGCAATCTCTTCCCGGATGCTGGCGGAGACCACCTTCCCGTCAAGCAACACCGCCCGATCACGCGTGGTACCGTCCGGTGTGGTGGTGGGAAGGTTCGCGGCGTCAGGCATCGGACTTTGGGAAAGGTTCATGGATGATTCTGTTTATCGCGGCATCTTCGGCATGTTGCGCATCAACCGGGCCGCCTGGTCCTTGTTGGAGAAGACTTTCATCATCTTGCGCATTTCGTCAAATTGCTTGATGAGGCGGTTGACATCCTGAATGGTGGTTCCGCTACCTTTGGCGATCCGGTTACGGCGACTTCCACTCAGGATAGCGGGGTTTTCCCGCTCCTGCATGGTCATGGATTGGATGATGGCTTCGATCTGCTTGAATGAATCGTTGCTGATGTCGATATCGCGAACCGCCTTACCGACCCCGGGTATCATGCCGAGCAGATCCTTCATGTTGCCCATCTTCTTGATCTGCTGGATCTGCTGATAGAAATCGTTGAAGCTAAACTGGTTCTTCTGTATCTTCTTCTGCAGCCTTGCAGCTTCTTCGGCATCGAACTGTTCCTGGGCCTTTTCGACAAGCGAAACGATATCCCCCATTCCGAGGATACGATCCGCCATCCGCTCAGGATAGAAGATGTCGAGGGCATCGAGTTTTTCCCCGGTACCGACGAATTTGATCGGCTTATTGACGACAGACTTGATGGAAAGGGCGGCACCGCCACGGGTATCACCATCCAGTTTCGTCAGTACCACGCCGTTGAAATCGAGTCGGTCGTTGAACGCTTTGGCGGTATTGACGGCGTCCTGACCGGTCATGGAATCGACCACGAACAGGATCTCGTTCGGCTGAATCGCCGACTTGATCCGGGCGATCTCGTCCATCATCTCTTCGTCGATCGCCAGGCGACCCGCGGTATCGATGATGACGACGTTACGGTTATGCTCCTTCGCGTACCGGATACCGTTCTGCGCAATGGTAATGGGGTCCTGATTGCCGGGCTCGCTGTAAACGGGCACCTCGATCTGTTCGCCCAGCACTTTGAGCTGATCAATAGCGGCAGGGCGGTAAACGTCGCAGGCAACCAGTAAAGGGAGTTTCTGCTTTTTTGACTTAAGGAAGTTGGCCAGCTTGCCGGAGAGCGTCGTTTTACCGGAACCCTGGAGACCCGACATCAGGATGATCGTCGGGTTGCCGTTCAGGTCAACTTCCGATTTGGAGCCCCCCATCAACTGGGCGAGTTCATCGTGCGCGATCTTGACCAACAATTGGCCGGGAGAAACTGATTTGAGTACGTCCTGACCAAGGGCTTTTTCCTTGACCGTATCCGTGAATTGCTTGGCGACTTTATAGTTGACGTCCGCGTCGAGCAGCGCCTTCCTCACCTCCTTCAGGGTTTCGGCCACGTTGATTTCCGTGATCCGGCCTTCCCCTTTGAGAAGTTTAAAAGCCTTTTCAAGTTTATCGCTTAAGCTCTCAAACATAATTGATATTCAATTAGTTATGTAATTCCAGTGGAAGTTGAAATTCCCCCGCAAAGATAGCATTCGATCCGGGACTTCCCGACTCAGCAGTCCAGTTTTAGTCCGTCATAGGCACACTGAATACCGGCCGGAAGTTCCGCATTGATCTCCTCGTGCCGGCCCATTTGGTGCGACAGGTGGGTCAGAAAGGCCTGTTCCGGTTGAACGGAACGTATCAAATCAACCGCTTCCTGCAGGGTATAATGCGAGACATGTTTTTCCCGCCGGAGCGCGTTCAAGACCAGTATGCGTGAACCACGGATCTTCTCCAACTCCGGTTCCGGGATGAAATTGGCATCCGTGATGTAGGTGAAATCGCCGATCCTGAAACCGAGCACCGGCAGGTTCATGTGCATGACCTCGATGGGCTGGAAGACCATTCCCGCAACTTCGAATGGTACCTGGTGAATCGTCGAGAGTTCGATCCTTGGAATACCCGGATATTGGACATTGGAAAAGACGTAGTGAAACTCCCGTTTCAAGGCCTCTTGTACCCGCTCCGTCGCATACACCTCCATGGGTTTACCACTGAGGTAATTGAATGCCCGGACATCGTCGAGCCCGGCGATATGGTCCTTGTGTTCGTGCGTGAAGACTACCGCATTGAGCGAACGTACCGATTCACGTAACATTTGCTGTCGGAAATCGGGGCCGGAATCGATGACTACGGCTCCGGACGGGCCCTCGACCAGGACACTGGTCCGTAGCCGTTTATCTTTGGAATCGGGAGAGGTACAAACCCGGCAGGTGCAACCAATCATCGGAACGCCCTGTGATGTTCCGGTTCCGAGAAAGGTGATACGCATGGTTCGGGTCAGGAAGCGGGTTGTTCCGAAGGCTGAAGTTTCATTTGCCGTGCATCCGCAAGCAGTTTGCGGTAGCGATCATCCAGCAGGGACTCATCCAACTCGAGGGATTGAATCGCTTCGATCAGGTAGCTGACCTTGGCTTCGACCGGAGAGAACTTATTGAGAACGATGATCTTCGAAGCTTCGACGATACAACTGCCTGACTTGAAATTCCCTTTTTCGTGACGAACCTTATAACCGCCTAAAACGAGCAGTTCTTCGAGTTTGTCCAGGGTGGCCTGTGTGAGTTTCAGCATAGGATACAAATATACAAACACGATCGCGGCCAACACCCCGGACTGCCAATTTTAACCCCCAATTCCATTAAAATTCGTTTCTTTGCCTGCCAAATTCCGAAGGATAAACGCTTTTAACGTGATCTTAGCCGTCACTAAAGAAACCAAGGATCGTGAACGCCGCGTGGCGCTGACCCCTGAGGTTGTCCAGACACTCATCAAAGCCGGATACGAAGTCCGGGTCCAGTCAGGCGCCGGCCTGAATGCCTACTACGAGGACTCCGCTTATGAAAAAGCCGGGGCTCAGGTACAGGCAGACCGCCAACAGGTGCTTCAATCGGCCGATGTGCTCTTAAACGTCAACCCGCCTTCACCGGACGATATTGCCAAGCTGAAGAAGGGCGCTGTCGTGATCAGTTTCCTTTACGCTGCGATCAATCCCGCGGTAGTCGAGGCCTGTGTCAGGCAGGGCGTGAGCGCGTTCTCCATCGATGCGATCCCCCGTATTTCCCGTGCACAGAAGATGGATGCTTTGTCGTCTCAGGCCAACCTGGCCGGCTACAAGGCGGTTTTGTTGGGCGCCACCGCCCTTGGGAAGATCTTTCCCTTGTTGATGACGGCTGCCGGTACGCTTAAGCCTTCCAAAGTTGTCATTATGGGCGCCGGTGTCGCCGGCCTGCAGGCCATTGCTACGGCAAAGCGCCTCGGAGCGATCGTCGAAGTATCCGACATCCGACCGGAGACCAAAGAACAGGTTGAATCACTCGGAGGCAAGTTCATCGAAGTCAAAGGAGACGATTCCATCAAGATAGAAGGCGGATACGTAAAAGGTGTTTCCGAGGAGTTCCTGAAGAAGCAGCAGGCGCTTGTGGCGAAACACATGGCCGAAGCCGACCTGGTGATCACGACCGCCCTGATTCCCGGCAAGAAAGCTCCGGTGCTGGTCACCGAAGAAACCGTCCGTGCCATGCGCATGGGATCGGTGATCGTCGATATGGCCGTTGAACAAGGCGGGAACTGCACCCTTAGCGAACTGAATCAGACGGTGGTGAAACACGGTGTCACCATCATCGGCGAATCCAACCTGCCGAGCCTGTTGCCGCTGAACGCGAGTGACCTTTATGCCCGTAACGTGCTGGCCTTTCTCCAGCACCTCACGACGAAAGACGGTTTCAAGTGGGAAATGGACGAGGAAATCACCAAAGGTTCCCTGATCGTGCACGAAGGTGTCGCCGTACACCCGAGTGTGAAATCAGGTGTGACCGCATAACACAACCAAATGCAACTGGATCAAAATTTTAAGAACTGGACCGACAACCTGACACAGGCGATCCTTTCATCGGCCTATGAAGATGGCCAGGAACACGAGCAGCGTTTCCTTGCCCGCAAGCTCAAGCAGGCCGCTCAGGCCATGCAGCATGCTTCGGAGCAATTGCACCACACCCGCGAGCCGCGTGAATTCTACATCCGGCTGTGCGTCTTTATCCAGGAAGCGAAGGATTGTATCTACTGGTACGAACGGTCCCTTGAGTACGAGCAAGTCAACCTCAACAACAGTCAGTTGATCCTCAACCAGGGCAAGAGCATGATCGATGTGATGGAACTCGCCCTGCGTGTCATCAAATACCAGGAAAAACCCTGAGCCACATGAACGAAATCATCACCTTCCTCGGGCAACATATCGAGATGATCTACATCCTGATCCTCTCGGTGTTCGTAGGCGTAGAGGTTATCTCGAAAGTGCCCTCGGTACTGCATACGCCCCTGATGTCCGGCGCCAATGCCATTCACGGCGTGGTCATCGTCGGTTCGATCATCGTCATGTTGAATACCGAACCCGACAATATCCTCCTCCTCTCACTCGGCTTCGTGGCCGTCATCCTGGGTACGCTGAACGTTGTCGGCGGCTTCGTGGTCACCGACCGGATGCTCGAGATGTTCAAGAAAAAGCCGGGTAAAAAATAATTCATACACGACACCTTCCGTATGCTTTCCAACTACCTCCTGGATATCATTTATCTCATCGCCTCGGTCACGTTTGTGATCGGACTGAAGATGCTGAGCGGCCCTCAAACCGCACGACGGGGCAACCTCGTCGCCGCGTTTGGCATGGGTATCGCCGTAGCCGGAACGATCCTGCTTCACCAGGGAGAGGTCGCGCCCCTGGTGTACGGTATGATCTTCGGCGCCATCGCGATCGGCAGTATCATCGGCTGGGTAGCGGCTAAGCGCGTCAAGATGACGGCCATGCCGGAGATGGTTTCACTCTTCAACGGAATGGGTGGTGCCTGCGCGGCGCTCATTTCATTGCTCGAATTCCATCACAACGTCGGCAATCCCTCCCGGATCGGCATCATCATGGCGGGTATGGTCATCGGCAGTGTCTCTTTCTCCGGTTCCATCATCGCGTTCCTGAAACTCAATGGGACGATGCGGAAATCCGTACGGCTGCCGAAATACAACATCATCAATGCCATCCTGATGCTGGCTACGATCGCGGTTTCGGTATGGCTGACGGCCAGCGGAACCGATAGCATGGGTATGCTGCTCTTCACCTTCGCGCTGGCCCTGCTCTACGGGGTACTCTTCGTGATGCCGATCGGCGGAGCCGACATGCCGGTGGTGATTTCCCTCTTGAACTCCTTCACCGGTCTGGCAGCGGCTTTTGGCGGGTTCCTGTACGACAACCAGGTCATGCTCACCGGTGGCATCCTCGTCGGTTCTGCCGGCACGCTCCTGACACTGGCCATGTGTACGGCCATGAATCGCCCGCTCTTCAACGTAGTGTTCGGGGCCTTTGGTGAAAGCGCGGCAGCAGGTGGCGGCACGTCTGTACAGGGCACTATCAAAGACATTTCCGTTTCCGATGCCGCTGTCCTGATGAACTATTCCAAGAAAGTCATCATCGTTCCCGGCTACGGTTTGGCCGTAGCGCAGGCGCAGCACGTCATTCACGAATTGGAAACCATCCTGGAAGATCGCGGGGTACAAGTGAAGTATGCGATCCATCCGGTTGCCGGCCGGATGCCCGGACACATGAACGTATTGTTGGCAGAAAGCAATGTCGATTACGGAAAGCTTTCCGAGATGGAAGAAGTTAACCCCGAATTCAGCAGCACCGATGTGGTTCTGGTGGTCGGCGCGAACGACGTCGTGAACCCTGCTGCCAAGACGGATCCCTCCTCCCCGATTTACGGGATGCCGATCCTGGAGGTAGAAAACGCGCAGCACATCATTGTCAACAAGCGAAGCATGAATGCCGGTTATGCGGGCATCGACAACGAGCTCTTCTACAACCCCAAGACCTCCATGTTGTTCGGCGACGCTAAGGACGCGCTCACGAAGCTGGTCAACGAACTCAAGACGCTTTGATCTGACCCGTGTTATCGCGGGTTATCGGGTAATTAATCCGTACCTTCGCGCCCTTCAAATCCCAGTCAGTAACCTTACTTACCACCATGTCGAACAAGACCTTCACCATGATCAAACCGGATGCGGTTGGCAACAACTACATCGGACCCATTTTAGCCAAGATCAACGAAGCGGGCTTCCGGATCGTTGCGATGAAATACACCAAGTTGTCGGCCGAACTGGCCGGACAGTTCTACGCGGTGCACCGCGAACGTCCGTTTTACAAGGACCTGGTCAGCTACATGAGCTCCGGTCCGATCGTAGCCGCCATTCTGGAAAAAGACAATGCCGTGGAAGATTTCCGCAAACTGATCGGCGCTACGGATCCCGCCAAAGCCGCTCCGGGAACCATCCGGAACTTGTTTGCGAAGTCGATTGAAGCGAATGCCGTCCATGGAAGCGACAGTGATGAAAATGCCGCCATCGAAGGCAACTTCTTCTTTTCCGGCACCGAACGCTTCTGATAGAAGCTCAGCGTAATACGATCTCTTTGATGATTTCAGCTCCTGCCTCACGGTTCAGGAGCTGAATTATTTTCTCCCGGGATTGAAGCAACTCCTGACGCAGGGCCGCGGAGTTCAGGGAAACAAAAAGCACTCCATCGCGGACATACAGGCCGGTCGTCCGGTTGGCAATCGCCGGGCCCATCAAGACGGGCCACTGACCGACAATGCGCGCTTCCGCCACTTTACGGTCAAGTCGCAACTCTTTCATCCAGGCTTCCAGAGCTTCTTTCATCGATCCGTCGCCCGTTCTTCGGAAACTCATGCCGGTGAATTTTCTGGTTGTGGATCCGTCACCTTACCGTCCAGTACCGGAAAACATCGGATCGAACTTCCGATGGAAGCAAACACCTGTCGTATCCGCTCAGGGTGCGTATCGGTAATGAACACCTGACCAAAGCGGTCGTCATGTACCAGTTGCATCAAGGCCGCCACGCGACGATCGTCCAGCTTGTCGAAAATATCATCGAGTAACAAGAGCGGTTTCACGCCCTTGATCTTCCGGAGGAAATCGAATTGAGCAAGCTTGAGGGCAAGCAGAAAGGACTTCTGCTGCCCTTGCGAGGCCGTGCGTTTTACCGGGAATTCGTTGAGCTCAAACTCCAGGTCGTCCTTGTGGGTACCGACGGATGTGTATTGCAGGGCTCGTTCCCGTTCCCGGTTGTTTTGCAACAACACGTTCAGGGGCGCCTCGGAAAGGCGTGATCGGTATCGTATTCCAGGCTGCTCTTTGCCGCCGGAAATGTAGGTGTAGTACTCCCGGAAAATGGGTTCCAGGTCGGCGATAAAACGACATCGGGTTTCGTAAATCGGGCCGGCAAGATCCGAGAGTTGTTCGTCCAGCACACTGAGCGTAGTTTCATCCCAGCGGCCCGCCGAGAGTTGCTTGAGCAGACTGTTGCGTTGCGAAAGCACACGTTCATACCGGATCAACCGATCCAGATACAGACGATCATACTGGGATATGATCGCATCCATGAACCTACGTCGCTCTTCACTGCCTTCCGTAATGAGTTGGGTATCGGTGGGCGCGATCATCACCAGGGGCAGTAAGCCGATATGATCGGACAAGCGCTCATAATCTTCCTGGTTCCTGCGAAATATCTTCTTCTGGTTCTTGCGGACCGTACAGGCGATCACGTCTTCCCTGCCGTCAAGATCGAACTGGCCCTGCACCATGAAGTAGTCTTCACCGTGACGGATCTGCTGGCTGTCGATGCTGTTGAAGTAGCTCTTGCATAACGACAGGTAATGGATCGCGTCGAGCAGGTTGGTTTTGCCGGATCCATTGTCCCCAACGAACGCGTTGAAGGAAGGGTCCAGAACCAGATCCGCCTGCTCATAGTTACGGAAATTGATGAGCGAAAGTCGCTGCAGGTACATTGGTGTAAAGATACGCAGAAGTGGCCGCCGGAGCTTCGCCAACCCCGAAATCAGGCCAATTCACCCATTCGTGTGGATAACTCCCCCTTTCCTTGGGCGCTTGCAGACCCAATTTCTTATCTTTGAAGAGAGAAACGGACTTTTCCAGAATACATGGAAGAAGAGGAATTCCCCAACCCGAACGAGGAAAGCAGCCGCATCCGTCATTCGATCGAGCGATATGAGGAGATGGTGCGGAATAAAGAAGCGTACTTCTTCGACGTCGACGCTTTCCTGAACATCATCGACTATTACATCGAACGGAACGATCCCGTAAAGGCGCTCCAGGTGGTGGATTTCGCGCAGTCGCAACACCCCACCAGCATCGACTTCCTGCTCCGTCAGGCACAGTTGCTTGCCATGGTGGACCGAACCGAAGAAGCCCTGGCGATTTTGGATAAAGCGGAACAACTCACACCGGCGGATCCCGACCTTCACATGATCCGGGGGAGCATCTACTCTTCCCTGCAACAGTTTGAAAAGGCAGTTGCCTGCTTCAACCAGGCCATTCCGCTCGCCGATGAACTGGATATTCTTTACCTCAACCTTGCCTACGTTTACGAGAGCTGGGGCGATTACAACAAGGCCATCGAATACCTGCAGTTGAGCCTGGAAGACAATCCGGAAAACGATGTCGCCTTGTACGAGATCGCGTTCTGTTACGAGTTCACGGACCGTCTCGAAGACAGCATTTCCTTTTACGAGCGCTTCATCGACAAGCAACCTTACAGTTACGCTGCCTGGTATAATCTCGGCAACGTACTGAATCGCATGGACCGTTTCGAAGAAGCCCTGGATGCCTACGACTACTGCCTGGCCATCAAGGACGACTTCTCGTCGGCCTATTTCAATAAAGCAAACTCCCTGGCCAACCTGAACCGTTTTCAGGAAGCCATTGAATGTTACAAGAAGACTTTCGAGTTCGAGGCCCCCGACGCGCTTACCTATTACAACATCGGTGAATGCTACGAGCAGTTGGAAGACATGCAGCGCTCCAGGGAATATTACCGGAAAGCCACCAAACTGGATCCCAACCTATCACAGGCCTGGTTGGGAATCGGCGTCACGTTGCAAAATGAAGAACGCTGGTTTGAAGCATTGCACTATATCAAGAAAGCGCTTGAACTGGATGAAGACAGCGCCGAATGCTGGTTTGCGCTCGGAGATGCCGAATACCATCTCGACAACTATGCTGCAGCCGAAGCCGCCTATCAGAAGGTCGTTCAGTTAGAGCCGGAGAACAAGGACATCTGGCTGGAGTATTCCCATTTGCTGATGGTCGACAACCGGCAGGCCGAAGCGATTGAATTGTTGGAGAATGGACTGGTTTATCATCCCGAAGACGCGGAGCTTTTATATCGAATGGTCTGTTATCATTACAGCACCGGCAGGATCCAGGAAGCTTACCAGCTTTTAGAAGCCGCTCTCGATAAAAATGTCGACCTTTGCCACACCTTATTCGAGTATGCTCCTTCACTCGAAAAGGACAGAAATATTGTCGAGCTGATCGACCTCTATAAAAAACGCCTATGAATTTTTCGCTGGACCAGGTCCCCGTTCGGACGGTCAAGCCCCGTCAGAGCGGTTTGACCATGGTAATGGACAAAGGCCTGGGGGTTCGCCAGGCTGAGGATCTTGTTGAGAGTTCCGGCCCTTTCGTCGATCTCGTAAAACTCGGTTTCGGTTCTTCGTATATAACACCCCGCCTGGAAGACAAACTGGCCGTCTACCGGAATGCCGGCCTGCCTGTTTACCTGGGCGGCACTTTGTTGGAAGCCTTCATCATCCGGAACAAGTTCGAAGATTACCTCCGGCTGATCGACAAATACAAGCTGTCCTATGCAGAAGTGAGCGACGGCAGTATCACGCTCGCGCACGATCAAAAGCTGGAATATATCCGCCGTCTGAGTAAGCAGGTAACCGTGATCACAGAGGTCGGCTCGAAGGAAGAAGGTATCATCATCCACCCGAACAAGTGGATCGAACTAATCAATTCCGAATTACAGGCCGGCGCCTGGAAGGTCATTGCCGAAGCACGCGAAAGCGGCACGGTCGGTATTTACCGTCCTTCCGGAAAAGCCCACGTAGTATTGATCAACAAGATCATTTCGCAGGTATCAGCGGACAAGATCATCTGGGAAGCCCCGAATAAGGGCGGTCAGACCTACTTCATCAAACTGCTGGGCGCGAACGTCAACCTTGGCAACATCGCGCCCAATGAAGTGATCGCGGTCGAATCGTTACGCATCGGACTTCGCAGCGATACTTTTTTCCAGTATCTCGACAAAAAGCACTGAGGCCATTGCCATGCCCCGCTTTCGGATCCTGAGCATTCCCTGCCTGGTCGCTTGTTCGTTTCTTCATACCGGTTGCCTGACCATGAAATCGGTCAAGATCAGTTCCATCGATGCCTTGCAGGTGGAGCTGAATGGAAACGTACCGAACATTCGTTTTGACCTGCGCGTGGAAAATCCCAACAACTGGGGTGTCCGCTTGCTGGAGGCGGAAACCGGGTTGTTGATCGACAACAAACCGGTGGGGACGGCTAAAGCTGATCAACGATTGAAAATCCGGGCCAAAAGCGAGACAGCCGTTCCGGTGTCCATACAGACTTCTTACATGGAATTATTGAAAATGGCACCGCAAGGATTGGAACTTTTATCGGGCCAACGTTCGGTGGAAGGCCGCGCGGTCGGTAGTTTGAAGATCGGCAAGTTCATCTTCCGGAAACGGATCGCGTTCGACTTCAGCGAAAAGTTGGACCAACAGCGCCTGAAAAAACTATTCGGGAAGTAATCAGGATGAACCAGGTAATGTCACATCCCGAGATCCGAACGGCCATCGATCGCCTGCGGGTATGCCTTGCTCGCGTGGACAAGCTCAAGGACCTTCGCCCCGATCAATTGTTGTGGAAGCCTGCTCCGCATCGCTGGAGTATCGCTCAGTGCCTGGATCACCTCATTGTTTCCAACGAGTGCTATTTCCCCGTACTGGACCGGCTCTGCGGCGACCGATACCAGGCGACCTTCTGGGAACGCTGGAGTCCGTTCAGCAAGAGCATCGGCCGGAATATGGTTGCCACACTTGGCCCGGAGGTGCGAAGGCCTTTCAAGGCACCGAAGATCTTTCAGCCGCGACAGAAAGAAGTGAAGGACCTTGCGATCGTCGATCGCTTTCGAAAGCATCAGGAAACGCTGATCGGCAAACTGGAAGCTATCCGGGTCCAGACGATAAACAAAGTCGTGGTCACATCGCCCGTTGCCGGCCTGATTACCATTCCATTCCCGGATGTGCTTGAGATCCTTGCCGGGCATGAAGAGCGACATTTGTCTCAGGCTGAGCGCCTGCTGGTCGAAACCGGCTTCCCGGTATAATTAAAAAACCCCGGATCATCGTCCGGGGTCAACCTGGGAACCATCACGAAACCAGGTACAATTGAAATTGAACGTTTAGCGTATGATCACTTTTCGGGTGATGCGCGATTCTCCCTGCTCCATGCTGAGCGTATAGGTACCTGCGGCAATTCCGGAAATATCGATGCGTTTGTAGTATGCACCCGAGAAAGCACGAAGGGTTTCATCGTACACCACCTTCCCCTGCAGGTCCATCAGACGGATCGTGATATCGCCGGTCTTTTCCTTTTCAAAGCTGAGGGTGAGCCGGTCATCGGCCGGATTAGGAAAAATCTCGATATCGCGAATGTCCAACTGCTTCTCGGCAGCCCGGGAGCGCTGTGCTTCCTGGCTGAGTTGACGCTGGAAGACGAACACTTGTTTTCCGGAAGCGGTGGTAACGGTCTTCTCGAAAACCGGTGCAGCCTCGTCCGGTTTTCCGATGATCAGGATACGATCGTCCGACTGAAGGCTGTCCAGTTCAGGATCCCCTACACCGCAACGAAAATGCTCAGGGAATTCGAAATCAAAGTCAGCCGGGAAATGCATGGATAAGGCACCTGAGCCTTCTTCGTCCATGCCCTTGATCTCCATATGGAATTCCTTCATGGCTTTATGGGCATCTTCCAAAGACCGTTCACTATCCCGCATAGCGGCTGCTAGCTCGTCCTTCATACGTTTCCGGTCATCCGGGCTAAGATCTTCACTCCAGAATTTCATTGTGAAGGCATCCTCCTTACCATGCTCACCAGGCATTCGCAGGTCAAAATGGAAATCGTCGCCGAGCTCCAGTTTCTTCAAGGCCGCTTCGATGGCGGCTTCATCGGCCAGGTTGATGGTGGTGTCGAGTCGAATGACTTTCCCGTTGTCCTCTTTGCAAATGGAGATCACAGCTTTCCCTTCGTGCTTGTCTTCCTTCTTTTTCCTTTGATCCTTTTTAGGCTCACCGGCATAAGCGATGGCTGTTCCAAAGAGCAGTGCTGCCAGCAGCAGAACGGTCCAGGAGATGGCTTCCAAGGGGGCGATGCGTTGTTTCATGGTGTTGTCGCTTGGTTGACACAAAGAAAGCCCGGGAAGCAGCCCTTTGCGGTTAATGAGCCGTTAATCTCTGTTAAGGTCCGGTTAATCATCCCGCCAAATGTTAAAGGAGGGTTACTTTTGTTGAAATGAATAAACGCCAAATCCGCTGGATCATCGCCCTGATGAGCTCGGCCCTGATCGGGATCATCGGGCTGCAGGTTTACTGGATTTTGCACGATATCCACCTGAAGGAGCAGCAATTCGACCAGACGGTCAACCAGGCCATGAATGCCATTGTCGACCGCATAGAACGGAGCGAGGCTGCCGACGTGCTGCAAAGAAGATTTTTCGATATCGATCCGGCGACCATCAGCCACATGATGATGAGCGAAGACGATGCCGATGAGGAAGACCTGGTGGTGCCTTCTGCTCAGAAAGTCGAAATGGTCACGGATACCGCCTTCGAGGTAACGGACCTGCATGCACTCCAGCATTCCCCCTATTTTTTCCATGACCTGGACAATGCGGATATCAACATCGAGTTTCACCGTCCGGGTACGAACCGTACGTTCCTTCGGATCCAGCGGCGGAATCTCTTCCAGCGCGATTCGGTTTCACAGCATACGATTCGTTCTTCCCAGATCACCCGTGTTTATGGGGATTCCGCCGAGGTGATCATCCGGCAGAACGAAGAGAAAATAAAAGCCCGACTCGAGAAGCTCCGTGACGTGATGCAGAAAATGGCCGTTGAGTTCGCCGGAAAGGAACCGGATATCCGACAGCGGATTGACCCAAAGCTGCTCGACTCCCTGATCTCCCACGAACTTGGCAACCGTGGCATCCACGTCCCATTTCAATTTGGCGTATTGAACGGCGTAAAGGATTCACTGGTCATCTCGAAGACCGACCGGCATGCCGGAGACCTGATGAACTCCAAGTACCGGGTCTTGTTGTTCCCGAACGACATCGTATCCAAACCGGATTATCTGATCCTGCAGTTTCCGAACAGCATCCGGTATGTGCTTTCTTCGATGTGGCTGATGCTGGGCAGTTCAACCCTGTTCACGTTCATCATCGTGTTTGGATTCGCGTTTACCATCCATGTGATCCTGCGTCAAAAGAAGTTGTCGGACATCAAGACCGATTTCATCAACAACATGACGCACGAATTCAAAACCCCGATCGCGACAATTTCACTGGCCGTCGACTCGATCAAGGATCCGCGCGTATCCTCCCAACCGGAGAAGCTGGAATATTTCTCCCGCATCATCCGGGAAGAAAACAAAAGGATGAACAAGCAGGTGGAACACGTACTGCAGATGGCGCAGTTGGAAAAGGGAGAGCTTAGCCTTCGTCGCGAGACGGTCGACCTGCACGACACCATCCGTCAAGCCGTTGATTCCATCGGCATGCAGGTTGCATCCCGGGGTGGTAAGATCGAAACACGAATGGAAGCGCTTCACCCTGCCGTTACCGGTGATCCGGTTCATTTGATGAACGTGGTCCTCAACTTACTGGACAATGCCAATAAGTACAGCCCGGAAGCTCCGGATATTCTGATCGCTTCCAACGACCATCCCGGAGGCATATTGATTTCCGTACGCGACCAGGGCATGGGTATGACCAAGGAAACGCAAAAGCGAATCTTCGAAAAGTTCTACCGGGTACCGACCGGCAACATTCACGATATCAAAGGCTTCGGTTTGGGTCTGAGTTATGTCAAAGCAATCGTGGAAAAGCACCGGGGATGGATCCGTCTTGACAGCGATCCCGGGAAAGGCAGTACCTTTGAAATTTACATCCCTCATTCCTAATACCCTCTCTGCAACATGTCCATTTCAAAACCACACATCCTGTTGGTGGAAGATGATCCCAACTTCGGTTCGGTTCTCAAAAACTATCTGGAATTAAACGACTACCAGGTCAACCTGTGTCAGGACGGATTTGCCGGCTATGACCAGTTTGTCACGGGCAAGTATGACATCTGCATCCTCGATGTCATGATGCCCAGAAAAGACGGGTTCACCCTTGCCCGGGAAATCCGGGAAAAGAATCCACAAGTACCGATCATCTTCCTGACCGCTAAAACGATGAAGGAAGACATGCTTGCAGGATTTAAAGTCGGGGCTGATGACTACATCACAAAGCCGTTCGATTCCGAAGTCCTGCTATACAAACTAAAAGCCATCCTGAAAAGGAGCAACGAAAAAGGGCACGATCACACCCAGCGGGAATTCACCGTGGGCAAATACCAGTTCAATTACGATCATCGCACCATCATCTCGGGCGAAGAATCTCAAAAACTGTCTCCAAAGGAGGCCGATTTGTTGCGGATGCTGTGCATCTACAAAAACGAGTTGTTACCCAGACAGAAGGCGCTCAAAGAGATCTGGGGTGATGACAACTATTTCAACGCCCGCAGCATGGACGTGTTCATCACCAAACTGCGTAAGTACCTGCGCGACGATCCCACCCTGGATATCATCAACATTCATGGCAAGGGCTTCCGGCTGGTCGATAATGTCCAGAAGCCCTGATCGGAGTTCGGATTTATTCCCGAACCCAACGCACTACCTGGCGCCAGCCGCTGGCGGACAGTTCCAGGAAATACAGGCCGCGTGGAAGTCGGCTTAGGTCAAGAATAGCTTCGTGTCTGTCAATTGGCAATTCCAATGTTTCAGACAGCACACGACCGCTGATGTCGGTAACCCGGGCCGTTAGGAGTCCACGCTCATCCGAGGTGTTCAGGTGCACCAGCCCGGTCGAGGGATTTGGCCACACCAGCACCCTATCCAATTCAGGTTCGTCCGCAATTCCCGGATTGAAATCGATGATCGCTTCTTTCTTGTAGTTCTCACCAAAATCGTTGGCATTGCAGATAACGGTTGCCGTCCCCCCTTTCAGTACCCGGAAATAACCGCTTCCACCGAAGCAGCACAAACCGTCTCCGAAAGAATCGAATACATTGAAACTGTAACAGCCATTTGACAGGAACACCGTATCGATATACAGCGAGCCGGCGGCAGGATAGCTCGTTCGGGAGAACAGCACATTACCGGCCGGATCGGTAATACTCGTGGATACTTCATTCGGCGCGCCATCGGTTTTCACCAACACCCTGACAAACGAGGTATTGTACATCGCCGGTGTGGTGAATGTGCAATTCAGCGAATCATCGGACCCGAACTCGTCGGGCTGGCCATTCGGATTGACGGCCATTACACTGAACAGATGAGAACCGGCAGTTTGTGTGATCACTGGCAGTTCTATGATTAGTGTATCAAGGAAAGGCAATGCACCGGTCCATGTATGAACCGTGGAATGGTCACCGTCGAGACCGTAATGAAATTCCAGACTGCGCAGCGTATCACTGCCCAGGTTTCGGAACCGTACGAGCGGATGCTGTTCACCGCAGGCGGGATTCATCCTGTTATATTCAAAAGCATCATTCGGACGGAGAACTTCCAGCAGGGCTGCATTATTGCGGTAACCCGGAGCCTGGTAGTAGATCGCCTGTGATTGAATGTAGTATTCCGGGAAATAAAATCCCGGAGGTCCGCCGGTTACGGTATAAGGCTCCAGCTCATAATCAACAATGACCGGATTACCGGATCGCACAGGATCGGTAACGATGTAATCATGCGGGGTCACGAATGAACCGGGGCACCAGTTCGCACGCCGATAATACCAGGTACTGCTATAACCGGGTGCACCTTGGGGATACAATGGATTGAGCCCGCAATCGGCGCGCCATAGTCGCTGCGATACGGAATCCCCGTTGATGAGCAAATGATGCGTGACATCATAGAACTCCGCCACTTCAGGGTTGGGGTCGCCGCCAAAGCCATGTCCGGTCGTGATCAATCGAATCCGTGCGAATCCAGCGGCCGTATCACCAGCTATCGTGAGCGGCTGGAGATGCGTATCGATCGGATTGCCGGAATTCCCATATTGCCAGGTACCGTTCCAGAGGTTGACGTGCCTATATGGTTCCAGGTAAGGTTCCCCTTCGATGAAATAGAAATCCGTTGTCACTTCCCAACCGTTGCTGTAACCGCAGACCATTGTGTACAGGCTCACGGAATCCCGCAAGAGATCGGAATAGTCGCTGACATCGAACCAGAGTCCGACCGCCTCTCCGAAGGGCGTGATCGCACGCGCGATCTCCACCGGTTCCAGCACCTCAAAAGGAGCCGACCAAACCGAATCATAGGTCAGGTAGAAAGTAGAATCCGGGGCAATGAGGGTGGAATCGGTGGCGTTACCGGAAGCGTCGAAACTATACTGGTAATAATACAGGGGCCAGACGGTAAGCGTATCGGTCGGCGTGAATGGCTGTAGGGAATCGGTATAAAACAACACCGTCAGTCCCGGCAGAGGAACGGAATCGATCGATTGACTGAGGGTATCATAGCTGTACGCATAGGCCGTATCGAGCACGCACGTCAAGGTATCAACCCGGCTGCCGTTCACGGTAAAGGACGGCGCCAGTGTCAAAGTCGAATCGATCTCTCCGGTTGGGCGAAGGAGTTTCAAGGTTGCAATCCGGTCATAGATGTCGCATCCGAAAGACGGACAACTCAGCTGGTAATGGAGCATTACTTTATAAAAGCGAGCCGAATCCGAAGGAAACAAAAACCTGCCGGTACCGGAATTACAATTCTGGTGGAGAAAATGGTCGAATGCACGGACCATGGTCGTATCGCCGACCGATCCAATAGCGGCAGGCATTTTCAACCCATTGAGTAACAACAGCAATAAGATCGCACGCAATTGAGGCATGTTTAATAGCTTTGGGTGGTAAATTAAGAAAGATACCCCGGATCATGGCATTTTATCTCACGCTCAGCCTTTACATATTAGCCGTTCTGGGCGGACTGATCCTGATGATCAGCATTCGACGGGTACCCCGGGGGACATTCAACCGTCTGGCTGTTACCCACGGGCTACTGGGAATCGGCGCCATCCTATCCTTCGTTCTGGTCAAGAATCCTGATCCGGAGGCCCCTCATTACCTGCTCTTCGCCTTTATCATTTCCGGTGTCCTGTTGTCGGGGCTCGTCTGGCGCGTCCCAACGGCCTTCCCGGTAAAAATCTATTTCGGTTTGTTTGCACTCACCTTTCCGCTCTTCCTATTTTCCCCTTCCATGCTTGTCAATTTTCTGTTGACCTTTCGTTACACCGACTCATTGGGCAAAACGTTCGACCTCGGAAACCGGTATTTCATCGAGGAACAGCAGGCGGTCTTGCGTTCCAAATCAACGCTGCGATACAAACTCGTACGGAAGACCGGGATCTATCGCAGTACGATCGCACGGGACATCGACTTTGCCGGACCGGTCGATTCCATCCGCGTCCTGGAACTATCAGGAAACGACTCCATCAGCATTCGAGCCTATCGTATTCATAACACCTATGTGAGTACGGAGATCGACAGTACGGACCGCACCATCACGCTTCAACCTGCACGAAAAAATGTCATACAACGAAATCTCTAAAAAGCTGCGCTTGCTCGTCGGGCTGGTGCTCGTTTCAACCGGAGTAAAGGCTCAATTACCTGATACTGATATTTTCCTGGTGGGGTTCAAGCAGGATCAGGACAAGTTCACGTTCGATAATCCTGTGAACATCACAAACCGGAAAGGATACGACAACCAGCCCAGCTTCATACCGGGTACTTCTACCCTGTTGTATGTGCGCATTCCGGATTCCGGATCTGCCGATATCCGTCAGTACGAATTATCCGGCAAGGATGTAGCGATAACCGATTCGCCCGAAAGCGAATATTCCCCCTCCTATTCGCATAACATGCAATTCTTGTCGATGGTACGCGTTGACCTGGATTCCGGCCAACGGTTCTACCGTCTGCCTACCGCCCATCATGACATTTCCATACCCCGTCCTGAACCCGGCACCGATTCGATCGGATACTATTGCTGGATGAATGACAGCATGCTGGCCATGTTCATCCTGGGTCCGGCCAATACGCTGCAAGTGCTGAACCTCCGAACGCATCAGCGTACTCTCATCGCCTCTGACATAGGACGTTGCATGCGCATGAATCCGGATCGCTCGGAACTGTATTTTGTCGTCAAGGCAAACGAGCTTGAATGGAAAATACTTGCCATGAACGCGAAAACCTATGCAACAAGGGAGCTTTTCCCCACGCTGGCCGGCAGCGAAGATTATACTGTTCTATCCGATGGCAGTTTGTTGATGGGATCCAAAGGCAAGTTGTACAGACGAAAGTTGAATAGCGGAAGCGAATGGGCCGAGATCGCCGACTTTTCCAAATCCATCGGCGACTTCTATCGGATTGCCGTTAACTCGGCATCGGATCGTCTTGCTCTGGTCGGATTTACCGGTACGCGTCCATGAATCAGGATGCGGTGGTAGATTATCTGATCGTCGGTCAGGGATTGGCAGGTACACTACTGGGGCGCGCTTTTGAACGCCGGGGAATCTCCTTCCGCATTGTCGAACAGGAAAAACCGGTATCCTCTTCACGCGTTGCGGCGGGTTTGGTCCATCCGGTAACCGGTCGCAGGCGTGCTAAAAGCTGGATGGCCGACACCTTTCTCACCTTCAATGAATCCTACTATAATTCCCTGCATCGCGATACCGGCGAGTTGTTCTATCACGCGGTCGATGGACTGGAAGTAGCCGCCACTGTAAAGGAATGCAACGACTGGACTGCCCGCATGTCCGATCCGGATCTCGATCACTTGCTCGTCGGGCAGTATACGGATGATGACTATAAAACTGCCTTACAACCTTCGGCGGGGCAATTCGTCATGCGGCATTGTGGTTGGATGGATCTGCCCCGTTTTCTTGACTTCTTCCGGGTAAAATGGAGTAACCAAGGGATATTATTGACGGACACCTTTGATCCGACATCACTTCAACTTACCGAGGAGTTCGTTCAATTCAACCAGGTCAGCGCGCGGTCCATCATCTTCTGTGAAGGGGAACAAGCGAGAAAGAATCCATTATGGTCCTGGTTACCATTTGACCCTGTGAAGGGAGAGATCCTCACGATTCGCGTACCGGGTTTGCCGCAACAGCATATTATTTTCCATGGACTATTCCTCGTGCCGATCGGAAATGAACGCTTTCGAGCCGGAGCAACTTACTCCTGGCATGAACTGGATCAAATCCCGACTGAACAGGCAAAAAAAGACCTGATAGACAAACTGGAAAGTGTATTACGCCTGCCCTTTGAGTTAATAGACCACCAGGCCGGTATACGCCCGGCTGTAAAAGGGCGTCGTCCGCTGATCGGCCGTCATCCGAAGCATGCCAATGTTTTCCTGTTGAATGGATTTGGCAGCAAGGGAGTCCTCATGGGACCCTGGCTGACAGAGAACTTTGCTGATTGGTTAAGCGGAAAAGGAACACTGCATCCGGAGACGGACATCGCCCGCTACTATATTTTCGTCGGCGATCAATAAAGCCCCGAACGTTTACGGATAAACCATTCGGCAGCCAGGAGCCCCATGAGCAGGAAGAAGATCCACTTTACCTGGATCAGGTCTTCCAGTCGGATACGGGAATAGCTGACGGTGCGAATGTCTTCCCGCTTCAACAAGGTATCGGCTAGCATATCCAATTGATCGCGACTGAACGCTGCACCGCCGTTTTTACCAGCCAGATTGAACATGAGCGCATGGTCGGCTACGGTTTCCTCCCGTTCCGCCTGAATGGGCGTAACACTGAAGCGCCCGGTGGCGCTATAGCGCTTGTCACCGACCAGGACATTCGCATCATACCGGTACTCCCCTGGCGCCAGGAATCCCGCATTGAGCGAATAGGCGTTGCCCGATTTGGAGAAAGTGAATGGAAACCTGGTTCCGTCAGGACGCAGCAACATAAGTGAAACATCCGGGGTATTCACCAGCGAGTAACTCTGGTCATACACTTCGGCATCCAGAATGATCGCTTCGTTTTCAGCGTAGCTGTTTCGTGCGAGTACACGGAAGTTGCTCCTGTTTCCGGATGCCGACAGGAATTGCACCGTCTTGAGCAACAACTCCTGACTTGCATCCCAGGATCCGTTCTGGCTGTAATCGGCAATCGGCCATCTCCAAAAGCCTTCGCCGCATAGAAATCCTCTACGGCTGCGTCCGTTTTCTGTGAAGAACAACAACGGTTCCGCGCTGGTTACGGCGCCGATCTGCTGGTTCAGCAGTACATAGGGAGTACCGGATGGCTTGTACTTTCCAAAAGGAGCCAGCAGTGGCGGAAAGGATGCGATTGAACCGCGCAGTACATCCGACAAACTGAAGAGCGAAAAGTTGTTGTCCAGTACCGGTCCGGCGGCATTCGTCCGATCCGTGCTACCACCCTGGATAACCAAACCGGACTGGAGCGCATTAAATGCGTTTACATTGAGCGATGTACCCAGGATAAACAAGACCGGGACACCGGCATCGGCAGCCTTTTTGAGAAGGGCCTCCGGGTTCTGGTTGCGGGAAGGCAGGTTGTGCAAGACGAGCAGGTTCAATCCGCTCAGGTTGCCGTCGAATTTCTCGAATCGTCGGGTCTTGACCTCATAATTCCGGGTGCGTTCGAGTACCTCCCGAAAGGCTCCGAGGTCTGGATGAGGCGCGGCGGCAAGTATCAGAATCTGTTGTTTTTGCTCCAGCACTTCGATGTAGACATCCCGTTCATTATTCGTATAGGTCACTTCGCCCTGCAACTGATTCAACTCGATCTTGTAGTGGTGCAGGCCTTTCTTGAGCGCTTCCAGCAAGACCGGGATTTCCTGGCGGAAACGGTTACCGGTGATCGGGAAGTTGCGGCTGAACCGGACAATGGAATCCTCTTTCACCGTCAAGGTCATTTGCTGACCGGATAATTGTCGGGCTTCCACCACGACATTGATGGGAAAGGTATTTCCGAGATAAGCCGTCTTGTTGTGATTGACCCGGGCGATGAAGAGATCCTTCCTGACAATCGTATCGCCCAGCAGGATCGAATAGACAGGAGCCTGTATCCCGGTCGAAACATAGGCAGGATTGATGCCTTTGTTGATGATTCCGTCGCTCGCCACTACGATAGCGCCTACATTCCGGTTTGCATAGCGGATAGCGGACTCCGAGAACAAACTCGAAAGGTCTGTTTGCCGGTCTTTCAGGTCGAGGGTATCGGATTCCCGGACTTCTTCTCCGAAGCGCAGCCAGCGGACTTCAAACTGATCATCGAGCTTCGCGGCAAACCGATGCAGGTCGGTTGAATAGTCGGAACGATAATAAGCGGAGTCCTTGTTGAGTAAAAGACTCTGGCTATTGTCTGCGGCAAGCAATAGAATCGGTTTCTCCGTTTCCCTTGAAAGGGTACGCAATAAAGGGGAGAGCAGAAAAAAAGCGAGGAATGAAACAACCAACGCCCTGAACAGGAACAACAGCCGATGCAACACCTTACCCAGCGATTCCACAGCCGGGTATCGGTAGAGCACGAAGGCGTATAGCAGTCCAAGCAGCAGGCAGGCAACTAGCCAAAGCGGGGAGTGTTCCGTGATCAGCTCTACCGGCATAGGGTTCAAAGATACGATTTAAGGGCCGACATCGCTTTTTTGCTGCCCATACAAAAGGAAAGCAGCCACCCCGTTGTGGGGCAGCTGCTCATGTGGTCATCGCCGGATCGTAAGCCGGGTTCTGTTTCCCGCAAGCGGGACCCTTGTCATTTATCTGGGCGTGCATTCACATGCCCGCTCGATCGACCTACCCGCCGTGGCGCAAAAGCATCGGATGGGCCACCCTCCCGGAAACGAGTTCCTTCCACGGCTTATTTGGTCTTTCAATGCCTGAGGTTTACCCGCAGTACCGTCGCCGGTAGCTGCCGTGAGCTCTTACCTCACGTTTTCACCCTTACCCGGAACTTGCGCTCCTGGCGGTTTAGTTTCTGTGGCACTTTCTATGATCCCTTTCAGGATCCCTTCCCGTTAGGAAGCAGGCTGCCCGATATTGCCCGGACTTTCCTCCCCGACTGAACGGAGCGACAAGGTCACCGGCGATGATAAGAACGTGCTGCAAAGATACATCGCAAATCGGGGGCATTCAAGTTGACACGAAGAATCACTGATTTTTAAGAAACCGGTAACCAATTATCCAATGGTCTGTTTCTACCTTCGCGGCGCCAATCCGGCCTTCCTTATCTACTTTATGCGTTTTATTCTGTTTTGCTTCATCTTCCTGTTCTCCATCGAACCGATGGTTCAGGCTCAAACTCCGGGAAATCATACCGTCAGCGGCTTCATTCGGGAAGCAGCTACCGGCGAATCACTCCTCGGAGCGAATGTCTACATCAAAGAGAACCTGAAAGGTGTAACGACCAACCAGTATGGTTTTTATTCCATCACGCTTCCTGCCGGGCAATACACGCTGGTCATCTCCTACCTGGGTTTCAAGAGTGAGGAGCGGTCCGTTGACCTGAATAAGGACCTACGCATCAACATCTCCCTGCAATCGGGGGCGATCGAGACCAAGGAAGTCACGATCAGCGGCGAAAAAGCTGACCGGAATGTCCAGTCAACCGACATGGGTAAGGAGAAGATCGAGATCGAAAAAATCAAGACCCTTCCCGCATTCATGGGCGAAGTCGATGTCCTGAAGACGATCCAACTACTACCCGGCGTTTCATCCGCCGGAGAAGGAAACTCCGGTTTCTACGTACGCGGAGGTGGCCCTGATCAGAACCTCATTCTCCTGGATGAAGCGGTCGTTTACAACGCTTCTCACCTGTTTGGTTTCTTCAGTGTATTCAATGCTGACGCGGTGCAGAATGTCACCCTTACCAAGGGAGGCATGCCCGCCAACTACGGTGGTCGACTGGCATCGGTGCTCGACATTCAAATGAAGGAAGGGAACAACCAGAAATTCGGAGCCGAGGGTGGTATCGGTTTCGTATCCAGCCGCCTGACGGTTCAGGGGCCGATCCGGAAAGATACCGGGTCGTTCATCGTGTCGGCTCGCCGCACGTTCATCGACTTGTTCATGGGAAAACCGTTTGTGAGCAGCAGCTCCGACATTGCCGGCAACAAGTATTACTTCTACGACCTCAACGCAAAGGTCAACTACCGTCTTGGTGAAAATGATCGTTTGTTTCTGAGCGGCTATTTCGGTCGCGATGTTTTCAACTTCAAAAGCCAGGAATCGGATTTCTATATCAAAGTTCCCTGGGGTAATGCCACGGCCACAGCGCGTTGGAATCACTTGTTCACCGACCGCCTGTTCATGAACACCTCGCTCATTTACACGAATTACAAGTTCGAATTCGAAGGCGGACAGGATGCCTTCAACTTCAAGTTATTCAGTGGCATCACCGACTACAACCTAAAGACCGATTTCACCTGGCTACCGAACGTCTTGCATACGGTCAAGTTTGGTGCTCAGTATATCTTCCATGTTTTCGTACCAAGCAACGCTTCCGCGCAATCAGGAGATGTCAAATTCGATCTGGGGAAAGTGCTGCGCAATTATGCCCACGATGCAGCGATATACGTCAACGACGAATATGAAATCGACGACCGTTGGAAGGTCAACGGCGGACTTCGACTTTCCCGCTTCCAGCAAGTCGGGCCGTTCGACCGGTATGTACGAGATCCGGTCCGGAACGTAGTGACCGACACCTTGCACTACTCGCCGGGAGAAAACATCAAGACCTATCTGAAGCTCGAGCCCCGGCTTTCGGTACGATTTGCCTTGAACGACCGCTCCTCGATCAAAGCGGCCTATACGCAGAATTACCAGTACATCCACCTGGCTTCGCTCTCCTCGATCTCGCTGCCTACGGACGTCTGGATTCCTTCGACGGATATCGTCCGCCCGCAATTCGGAACACAATACGCGATCGGATACTTCCGGAATTTCAAGGACAATGCCTGGGAAACCTCGGTGGAGGCGTATTACAAGGAGATGAAAAACCAGGTCGAATACCGCGAAGGATTCCTGCCGGAAGAAACGGTGAACGACAACATCGACAATAACTTCGTATTCGGAAGGGGATGGAGTTACGGGACAGAATGGTTCATTAAAAAATCAGCCGGAAAGTTCAGTGGCTGGATCGGCTATACGCTCTCCTGGACCAAACGGAAATTCGAAGACCTGAACCTTGGTAAAGAGTTCTTTGCCAAGTTCGATCGCCGGCACGACATCAACATCGTCCTGACCCGACAGATGGGAACACGATGGATCCTCGGTGCGACCTGGGAATACTCCACCGGAAACCTGAACACCTTCCCACAACGCCTGTACCTCTTATCAGACGGCAATATTGTGCAGGACTATGGCGGTGAACGCAACAACTACCGTTTGCCTGCTTATCACCGACTGGACTTTTCGGCTACGCTGAAGAACAAGCCCGGCCGCAAATACGAATCCAGCTGGAACTTTTCGGTGTTCAATGTTTACAACCGGTACAATCCGTACATCATTTACTTCGACACCAAGTCGGAAAACGGAACCATCGAGATCCAAGCCAAGCAGATCTCGCTCTTCCCGATCATTCCAAGTGTCACCTGGAACTTCAAATTTTGAACCGATGAGAACGACCCGACTACTCCTTGTCTCCCTCCTGCTCCTGTCGCTCTCGGCTTGTGAGAAGAACGTAACTGTCGACATCCCCGAAGCTGAAGAATTGCTCGTGGTGGAAGGCTATATCGAAAATGGGCAGCCTGCCCTACTCGCCCTGTCCAGGACTCTCCCCTTCTTTGGCAGCATCAACGTCACCAATGTGATCCAGAACACTGTCCAGGGCGCCCGGGTGATCGTATCCGATGGCACGACGATCGACACGCTGGATCAATTGCCGGGATTCGGCGTCTATGTATCCAGCCTGATCGGTGAAGCCGGAAAAACGTATACGCTCCGGGTCGAAGCCGAAGGGAAAGTCCTGACAGCATCGACCAAGATCCCCGAAGTGGTGACACTCGACAGCACCTGGTGGAAAGTCGATGGCGAACGGGACTCGCTTGGTTTTGTCTGGGCCCGCATGACGGAGCCTGACACCCTGGGCAACTGCTACCGTTGGTTCGCCCAGCGCATGAACCGCTATACGTTCGGAGATGACATCGGAAGGCAAAAGGATTCCATATTCATCGCACCGCTCGGCTCTGTCTTCGAGGACAAGTTCATCAACGGCAGGAGCTTCAATTTCAGTTTCCCGCGGGGAATTGCCACCAACTCCGAAAAGGAAGACGACGAAAATGAAGAGCGGTTCTTTTTCAAGCGCGGCGATACGATCGTCGTGAAATTCACTGCCATCGACAGGGATCATTTTGAATTTTGGCGTACGGCTGAGACGCAGATCCAGAACAACGGGAACCCGTTCGGATCCCCGGCGCCGATCACGTCCAACATCAGCGGCGGATTGGGCATTTGGGGCGGTTATGCCGCTTCATTTGACACCGTCATTGCTCAGTAAGGCGGGTTCGTTCTTTGTCCGTACCTTTGCGGCCTATTTCATTAGGCCATGAGTGAGACCATCGAACATGTACAGTGCCTGATCATCGGATCAGGTCCCGCCGGATATACTGCCGCCATATATGCCGCCCGTGCCGATCTGAAGCCTGTAATGTACCAGGGACTTCAGCCAGGCGGACAATTGACCATCACGACGGAAGTCGAGAATTATCCGGGATACCCGAAGGGAACACACGGTCCGCAAATGATGGAGGATTTCAAGGCCCAGGCTGAGCGCTTTGGCACGGATATCCGTTTCGGCTATGCAACGTCCGTCGATTTCACCGGGCCCGTTCACAAGGTGGTCATCGACGAAACGAAGACCATCCATGCCGACTCGGTTATCATCGCTACCGGCGCTTCTGCCAAATGGCTCGGCCTGCCCTCGGAACAACGCCTGAACGGTTACGGCGTATCCGCTTGCGCGGTTTGTGACGGATTCTTCTTTAAAGGTCAAACGGTCGCCATTGTCGGTGCCGGTGATACTGCCGCGGAAGAGGCTACCTACCTCGCCAAACTTTGTAAGAAGGTCTACATGATCGTCCGCCGGGATGCTATGCGGGCCAGCAAGGCCATGCAACACCGTGTCCTCAACACCCCTAACATTGAAGTACTCTGGAATCACGAGACCAAGGAGATCGTCGGTGAGAAGGGTGTGGAAGGTGCGATCCTGATCGACCACAAGACGGGCCAGGAACGCAGAATCGATGTCACGGGTTTTTTCGTTGCCATTGGGCACCATCCCAATTCCGACATTTTCAAAGGTTGGATTGATATGGACGAAACCGGCTACATCAAGAATATTCCCGGCACTTCGAAAACTTCCCGGGAAGGTGTTTTTGCAGCGGGTGATGTTGCTGATAAGGTCTATCGGCAAGCCGTCACCGCAGCCGGAAGCGGATGTATGGCCGCCTTGGATGCCGAACGCTATCTCGCGTCAAAGGGCGTCCACTGACCCGAATCAACCACTTCGCCAATTAGCATTAAATAGCTTATAATCAGCTATTTAATGCTAATTTAATTATTCGCTGGTTTACGCTTTGTGGTGGATGCCACTTACTTGCGCCGGATTGTCGTTTGGTTACATTTGTCGGACCACATCATGGCAACCACACAAACAATGGCTTGGAAAGAAGAGGACAACCGACTAACGCGCAGTTACGAGTTCAAGGACTTTGCGCACGCCTTTTCGTTCATGACAAGGGTCGCTTTCATTTGTGAAGCCATGAATCACCACCCGGTATGGAGCAATAGCTGGAACAAGGTTCACATCAGTCTGACAACGCACGATGCCGGACATATGGTCACGGAAAAGGACCGCCGGCTATCGGATGCCATTGAGAAAGTGTGGGACGAAATCAAGGGTTGAATCAGCGGGAACGTACGACCTTCCGGACGAATTCCTTTTCTCCTGAAGCTACCCGGATGAGGTAGAAACCCGTCTGGAGATTTCCGAGGTCTGGAAGGCTTAGGGTACTGATGCTGTTCCCGCTTACCGCCACATCCTTGTTCCATACGACCCGTCCCAAGCCATCGGTCAGCGAGAGCCGAATGGTTTGTGCCTTCCGGGAGAAATACTGCAGTTCCAGGCGATCATTGAACGGATTCGGATAAACGCTCATCAGCGCTTCTTCATAAGGAAGACCGTCGATGATACCGCCCAGCAGCAGGTCAGCCAGGATAAAGTTCGGAATGCCAAAACCGAGGGAGTCGCCGGGAGTATTGTAATAGCTGGCACTTTGCTCAATGGCGTGAAAAACCTCCATGTTCGATTTGTTGGGATGGGCTTGCCACAGACAAGCCGCCGCTCCGGCAAGTACCGGACATGCGAAGGAAGTGCCGTTGCCCGGTCCGTTACTGCCATCGCCATAGGAAACGATAGTTCCAAGACCCTTCGCCGCGACATTCGGTTTAACATCGCCATCGGAAGACGGGCCGAAACTACTGAAGGAAGCTTTGAATCCGGAGGAATCCACCGCGCCTACTGCCAGCACACTGTCACCATCTGACGGAGCACTGATGTAGTGCCAGCCGGAATTTCCCTGATTGCCGGCGCTCGCCAGAACCAGGAGTCCACGGCTCGCGGCAAAGTCGGCTGCAAGCGAAGACGGACAGGTATTTCCATTCATGTCCGCGTAGGTATGGCTGGCGGAAGTATCGTCGAAGGTAGAATACCCCAGGGAGGATGTGATGATATCCGCGCCCGCGCTATCGGCATATTCGGCAGCGGCAGCCCAATTGTATTCTTCGATGATATTCTCCGTCGGTGCATCTTCGCTACGCAACAGATGGAAGGCGGCGTGCGGGGCGGTTCCGATTAACTGGCCCGGTAAAATGCCGGCAATCGTAGATAATACGGATAATCCGTGGGAGTCGTCTTCAAAAACGGATGCCTGATCGTCGACGAAGTCCCAGGTAGATAACAAGCGATTATCGATGAAGAGGCTGTCGAGGGATGGTACATGATCGGCCTGATAGAAGCCTGCGTCCAGCACGGCGATGACGATACCTTCCCCTTTGTATCCCTGATCGTGGAGATACTCGGCATTCATCAGATGCAATTGATTGAAGGAGGGGCCATAATCATACGATGCGGTACGCAGGAAAGGCAACTCCTTCAACACAGGTCCGGAATGAAGCCGAAGGCTCTTTTTCCGGGAACCATCGCCCGGAGAGCCGGCAACCCGCTTCACACGGTCGCTACTGAGAACAAAGGGCAAAGCATCAATGGAGATCCGGGTAAGGGAGTCGCACTCCACCACTACGGCATTCTGCCACTTGAGCCGGTTGATGATCCGGGCACCTTTCGTTGCAACGCTATCGATGTACCATTCGTTGACAGGCAAGTCCGCCTGGGTCACCGGGATATTCTGGCGCGATCGCCGGTCGATGGCGCGCTGGGAAAGAAAATCCTGCGGCGCGCCGACAGAAAAAGTACTTCCATTCTTATCCGTAAAACGCACTACGTATTTTGCCTGGCCGGTTTGCGCAGTCACCGTCTGCATGCTCATCAGGAACAGGCAGGTTGCCAGGAATCGGATTCGTTCAATGCCCATAATCTCGGACGGTTAAAGTGTATTCGGTCCCATTCAGGATCAGCGGCAGACCGGAACTCTGTATGAGAACGCTGACACTATCCGATTGTTTCTGGATCATCCCGACATCCCGTGCATAGATCTCTTCTTTGTAGATCCGGTTGATGTTCGAGGAAAATTCGTTTTGTAAAACCGTGATCGTTTGATCAAAGGCGTACGGCCCGACCGATTTCGCCTGAAACAAATCACGGTAGATATAGACTTCTTCCAGAAAGAAGTTGTAGGCGTTTCCGTTCCAACTCTTCCGGGCATCGATGGGGAAAGCCAGCTTGACAAACCGAACGTTGTCTTCCGTCCGTTCCACGTTCTCACTCGTCCGCTTGGCGGTCCACAGGTTGAAATATTCCCAGGGAAGCGTATCGTTTTCACGCCGATACCGGTTGATGCGAATGGCCGTATCCCCTTCTCCATCAATGAAAACGGAATCGATAACTTCCCGCAACTGGAAATGATAAAATTCAACGGCCGTGTCGACCTCGCCTGCATCATCAACCGGAAGATGAACAACCGAATCAGCGTCGTACTCGATCCAGGTACCGCTATCAATGGGGAAGTAAGCCTGGTAAGATGGCAAACTGGAAGGTGCAACCGTATCGTCCTTACAACCTGTGCATGCACCAATCAGGAAAAGTCCCGGCAACAGGATCCATCGGCAATGTTTGAATGGAGCAAAATGGATCATGGTTCAGGTAGCGTGAATTTGCTGAAGATACTGCTCCAGTCGTGGGTTGACAATCTTGAACCAAATGGGAGGAATAAGCGCCATCAGGACTGCAGATGCATACCCACCGGGAAGTACAGGACTTTTTTCGTACGTCTGAAGGGTATGATAAGGTTTCGATGCATGGAAATGATGATCACTGTGACGGCTCAGGTCGATCAGGACAAATCGGCTGACCACTTTGTCCGTCTGCCAGCTGTGCGTTTCCCGAACCCGCTCGTCTTCCCGGCGGGAAAGGCCATAGTGTTCAATGTAGTTGGTGTATTCGAGCAGGAAATTCGCGGTTAGTATCTGCAAGGCCCAGGCACCCAGACCGGGCCAACCCAGGAAATACCAGCACACGATGGAAACAAGCAACAAGCCCGTGAAGTTTCTCCAGACATAATGATCAGGATGAACCGTTGATTTACCTTCATGCCTAAGACGCTGGTTTTCCAATCGAATAGCTCCGGAGAGCTGACCGCTGAGCGATCGCAAGAAGAATGCGTACAGGTTCTCGCCAAAGCGGGCAGTAGCAGGGTCCCTGGGTGTTCCGACCCATTTGTGGTGCACCCGCAGGTGTTCAACGAAGAAGTAGATGTTGCCTGCTGTGAAAAGCAGGAACTTCCCCAAGGCCTGCCAGGCCAGGTGCTTTCGGTGAACCAATTCATGGGCGATGACAATCGAAGAAGATCCCGAATGAACGCCTGTAGATAGCGCGGCCCCGATCAGGTGGATGCCGGCAATTCTGCCGCCGGCAATGGAATCGAACAACGCGCCCAACGCCACTACCTGAAAAACGGCATGCAAAATCAGGATCAGATCCGGTAAAAAGGAGGTGGATGCTGACTCATTGTGATGATCCTCGGCGACGAACCACTCGAGGGCTGCCAGCAATCCCAGGGAGAAAACCAGGTTCGCCCAGGACCAGGCACCTCCCAACGCATTTCCGGCAATGGTTACCAGTCCGGGCGCAAGGCTCCAGAGATACCGCAGATTGCGCAGGGTCCCGCGAGTAAACATGTACAACAAATTTACGAAAACGACCGGGGCTAAAGCGTTGATAAACCGTCAATTTTTTACCGGAATTGCCGTTAATCAACTTCCCATTAGTTAATACCTTTACCCCACTATGCCTAAAAAATACGGCTTCCCGGCCATTTTGGCCCTGTTACTCTTCACGCTTGGCACAAAGACCGCAGTGGCCCAGTCTAACCGGCTGATGCCCGATGACCTTGTCCAGTTTTCCGGAGTCGTAGTCAGCAACGACAGCCTGATGCCCATCCCCTTTTCGAGCATCATGATCAAGAATACCAGCCGGGGAACCATCTCTGATTACTACGGATTCTTTTCGTTCGTCGCCAAAATGAAAGACACCGTGGAATTCGCGGCCATCGGCTTCAAGAAAGCGGTCTTCATCATCCCGGATACGATCAGTGACCACCGGTGCTCGCTCATACAACTGCTGCGACGCGATACGGTTCTCCTGAAAGAGGTCGTGATCTTCCCCTGGCCGACGAAGGAACAATTCAAGGACGCCTTCCTGCAGCTTCGCGTACCGGACGACGATCTGGCCCGTGCCGAACGAAACCTGGACCGTAATCAACTCAACATTCTTGCGACCGCCATGCCGATGGATGGCTCCATGAACTTCCGCTACCAGATGGAACAGCAATCGAGCCGCTTGTACTATGCCGGGCAGCTACCGCCGAATAACCTGCTCAACCCGGTCGCCTGGTCCAAGTTCATCCAGATGTGGCAAAACGGCGATTTTAGAAACAAGAACAAGAATAGTCGCAAGACCACGGATGACGACGATAATTAAACGGCTTTCCGCCGCTATTCTGCTCGGTTTCCTCCTGCTTTTACTCCCGGGCAGCATCCTGGCCCAGAACACGGGCGTATTACGCGGGACGGTACGTGACAGTGTTGGTAAACCGCTCTTTGGTGTTACGGTCGCAGTCTTTGGAAAACCTCAGGGAACGACGACACGGGATGACGGCCGATATGAATTGTCGCTTCCGGCGAACGAAGCGCTGCGCATCGTTTTCAGCAGCACAGGACTCCGTACCGACACGGTTCTGGTCACGCTGACGCCGGGGGAATCCCGGGTGCTGGACCGCCGGATGCGTTCACGTGTCGTGCAATTCAAAGAGGTCAACATCGAAGACCGATCGCTCAAGACGATCAACGTTACCCCGATCAATCCGAAAGTCGTATCCGTGCTCCCAACGCCGAATCAGAGCGTTGAAGACCTGATCAAAACGATGCCCGGTGTTGGTTCTGCCAATGAATTGAGTTCCACCTATTCCGTGCGCGGCGGCAATTACGACGAGAACCTTGTTTACATCAACGACTTCGAAGTATACCGGCCCTTGCTCGTACGCTCCGGGCAACAGGAAGGGATCAGTATCATCAATCCGGATATGGTCGAATCCATCTTCTTCTCTGCCGGCGGATTCGATGCTGTCTATGGCGACAAACTGAGTAGCGTACTCGATATCCGGTACAAGAAACCGAAGGAATTCGGAATAAGCGCCAGCGCCAGCATGCTGGGCGGTTCGTTGACCATTCAGAACCGAAGCAAAAACGACAAATGGTACTGGATGGCGAGTGCCCGCCAGCGGTCCAATCAATATCTGCTTAACACGTTCGAGACAAAAGGTGAATACCGGCCTTCCTTCACGGACATTCAATTGCTGACGGGATTTGAACCCAGCTCGCGCTGGACCATTGAATTGTTCACCAACTATGCCCGGAACCGTTACCAGCTCACCCCCTCCACGCGGGAGACGAATTTCGGCACCATCAATGACGCGAAACGATTCACGGTCTACTTTGAAGGACAGGAATTCGATCGCTACCAGACCGGATCGGCTTCAGCCTCCGTCGCCTTTAGGCCGAATGAGCGCGTCAAGCTTAAACTGATCGCCAGCGGATTCGCCACACGCGAAGAAGAGAACTTCGACATTCTCGGACAATACTTCCTGGATCAGTTGGAAGCGGACCTTGGCAAAGACGATTTCGGAGACGTCGCCTTCAACCTGGGTGTCGGCTCCTTCCTAAACCACGCACGCAACCGTCTGGAAGGTCAGGCAACCAGTCTGGAGCACAAAGGTGAGCGCGTGGGCGAGCGCTCGCTCTGGCAATGGGGAGCGAAGGTCAGCACAGAGCGGATCGAAGACAAGATGCACGAATGGAACTACAACGATTCGGCAGGCTTTTCAATCCCCTCTCCGCGCGATTCCGCCGACCCGCGCATTCTGCTGAACGACGTGGTTATTGCCAGGAACACGCTGGAATCGAACCGGGTCATGGGCTTCCTGCAACATACCTGGCAACTCTCCGATACCAACCGCGTCATCCTGACCACCGGCATTCGTGCCAATTATTGGGACCTGAACGAACAACTGGTGATCAGCCCGCGCGCCAGCATCACCTATAAGCCTGACTGGAAACGCAACATGAGTTTCCGGGCTTCCGGAGGAGTCTATTATCAGCCCCCCTTCTACCGGGAACTGCGCGACCTGGATGGAACCGCCTACCCAAAAACGAAAGCACAGCAATCGATCCATGCGGTACTCGGTGGCGATTATACCTTCCTGGCACTCGGCCGGGAGTTCAAACTCACCACCGAAGTCTATTACAAGTTCCTTGAAAACCTGATCCCGTACAAGGAAGACAACCTGCGACTCCGCTACCTGCCAACCTTGCAATCAAAAGGTTATGCGCGCGGGATCGACTTCCGGTTGTTCGGTGAATTCGTACCGGGAACCGAATCCTGGGCCAGCCTCTCCATCCTCCAAACGGAAGAGGACATCACCGGTGATGCTTATTACCTCCGGTATAACGCGGCGGGCGAACAGATCATCGCCGGGTACACCTTCGACCAGAATGCGGTCGATTCCCAAAAAGTTGAACCGGGCTACATTCCGCGGCCGGCTGATCAACGCGTCAATTTCGGTCTCTTCTTCCAGGATTACCTGCCCAAGTCGCCGACCTTCAAGATGTCACTCAACTTGCTCTTCGGCACTGCACTCCCCTTCGGCCCTCCCGGACGTGATCGTTACAAAGACGTTTACCGTTCACCCTCCTACCGACGCGTCGACCTGGGCCTGTCAAAACAGATCATCGGCGAAGACGTGGTAAACAAACCGCAAGGAAAGTTCTTTTCCGGTTTCAAATCCTTATGGATCGGTGTCGAAGTGTTCAATCTCCTGCAGGTCTCCAATGTAGCGTCCTACTCCTGGATCACCGATGTCAGCAACGCCCGGAAATATGCTGTGCCGAATTACCTGACAGCACGGCAACTCAACCTCCGTATCAACGCTCGCTTCTGATGGATGCACGCGCACTGCTTACCAGTTTACTTCTGACCGTCTCGCTGCTGGCAGGCCCATCGGCCTCCCACGGACAAAGCGTCGTATTCTGCGAGCAGGTGAGTTCGGACGGAAAGCCGGTGAATGCCAGTGATTATTTTTCCATCAAGCGCGATGGCGGTTTTTTGCATGTGCTGGTGACGCTTCCACATGCGGTGAATACCGACCAGGTACGCGCGGATCTCTTTCGTCGCGAGAAAGGCGCATCCGTTTTTGAGAGTTCGGTGTACATCCCGACCTCTCCGTCCTACCGATGGTTCTCCCATCGGCTGACCTTTTATCAGGAAGGCGAATACGAGATCTTCTTCTACGATAAACAGGAAAAACTCCTGGCGGTCGGCGGCATCCGTTTACAGGTCCGCTGAGCTTATTTGAAAGGGGAATCAGGCTCCTTGGCCATGTGGTTATAAACCACCCCATCCAGCCATCCGGGAAAAAACTTGTTCAGGAAGACCGTCAGCTTACCCTCGCGGGTCATGACCAGGTCGCGTTTGCGCTGCTTTACTGCATTGAAAATCCTGCGAGCAACTTCCTCGGGTTGCATCATCTTTCCTTCCTCCCGGGGAGATTCCCCCTGCCCTTTACCGTCGGCTCCCAGCGAGGTGACCCGGATGTTGGAGGCCGTAAAGCCCGGGCATGCCACAAGTATATGCAGGCCTTTCTTCAAGTTCTCTGTTCGCAGGGTCTCCAGAAATCCTTCCATGGCAAACTTGGAGGCGGAATAACCAGTCCTGCCGGGTAGCCCCTTCTTACCGGCAATGGATGATATACCGACAATGCTGCCCTTTTGCTTCAACAGGTAGGGTAACGCGAACTTGGAACAATAAACGGTTCCCCAAAAGTTGATATCCATCAATTGTCGGATAACCGACAGGTCCGTCTTTTCGAATAAGGCACGCATCGACATCCCGGCGTTGTTGATGAGCACGTCGATCCGGCCAAAGGTGTTGACCGTCTCTTGTATCAGGTTTTTACAATCCTGCTCTTTCGCTACATCTCCGGTAACCGCGTACACCGGGATTCCGGCTGCCTGCAATTCGCTAACGGTTTTTCCCAGCCGGTCCGCCTGCCGGGCGCTGATTGAAACGGCGAAACCATTCCGTCCGAATTCAAACGCGAGCGCCTTCCCGATTCCGGAAGAAGCGCCAGTGATCACGACAACAGGACGATTACGATCAGGCATCTGGAAAGATCTTTCCCGGGTTGAGTATTCCGTTCGGGTCGAACAGACGTTTGATCCCTTTCATCAGCTCCAATTGCACCGGATCGAACGGGATGTCCATGTACTGTTTCTGTACGTAACCGATTCCGTGTTCACCAGAAATCGTACCGCCCAACGAAACGCATAATTCAAAAATCTCCCGAATTCCTTTCGGCACTTCTCGCTGCCAGGCTTCGTCCGACATCTCTTCCTTGATGATGTTCACGTGCAGGTTACCGTCGCCGGCGTGCCCGTAACAGACACTACGGAAACCATACTTGGTGCCAATCGCTTTTACTCCTTTCAGGAGGCGAGGTAATTCAGCGCGTGGAACGACGGTGTCTTCTTCCTTGTAAATGGAGTGCGACTTCACCGCTTCGCCGGCACTGCGGCGCGCCTTCCAGAGATCCGCCTTCTGTTGCGTCGTATCGGCAAAGAGGATCTCGTCACATTCGAATTCGTACAACACTTCCGAGATACGTTCACATTCCTTGAAAAGAACGTCCCGGTCGTTGCCATCCACTTCGATCAGCAAATGGGCGTTGATATCGTCTTTGAGGGGCACCTTCACATCCACGAATCGCATGACATACTCAATGCAGTCACGCTCCATGAACTCAAGTGCGGATGGCGTAATGCCGGTCCGAAAGATGGCACTCACCGCTTCACAGGCTTTTTCAGCGCTGCGGAAAGGCACCAGCATGAGGAGGTTCTCCTTCGGGAGCGGGACCAGCCGGAATACGATACGGGTAATGATCCCCAACGTTCCTTCACTGCCGATCAACAACTGTGTCAGATTATACCCGGTGGAATTCTTCAGCACATTTGCGCCTGTCCAGATGATTTCTCCGGAAGGAAGGACCACCTGGCAATTGAGCACGTAATCCTTTGTAACGCCGTACTTCACTGCTTTTGGACCGCCTGCGCATTCGGCCAAATTGCCGCCAAGAAAACAACTGCCCCGGCTGGCTGGATCCGGCGGATAGAACAGCCCCTTCTCCATCACCGCATCCTGAAAAACCTGGTTGATGACACCCGGTTCCACCGTTGCCTGCAGATTACGTTCATCGATCGAAAGAATGCGGTTGAAGCGATCCATGGCGATCACCACCCCGCCCAGAACCGGCAATGCGCCGCCGCTGAGTCCGGTCCCCGCACCTCTCGGTGTTGCGGGAATGCCGGTGCGGTTACAGAATCTTAGGATGGCAGCAACCTGCTCCGCGGTATCGGGACGGACAACCACCTGCGGAAGAAAGCGCAGGTCTTCCGTGTAATCGTGCGAATGGTTATGCAATGCGTCCTCATCCGTGAGCACGAATTCACGTCCAACGATTGCACGCAACTCTTCCAAATGAGCATCAATGAGAGCGGGGTACGCTTTTTCGGGGGCCTTGCGGGACATGATTCTTTTTGGTTTCCGTCACGGGTACGAGTTCGTACCCCAATACATAAATGGTTCCGGTAGCCTCTCCGGTATCGTCACCGAGGTAGTAGATCCGCGTACCACGATCGAGCACACAACGAACATGGGAAAGTCCGAAAACAGTGGTGTCTGTAAACTGCCAGGCCCAGGAGGAACCGGTATCCGCAAGGGCAATAAACGGTTGTACCATTCCCTCACCTTCTGCCAGGTTCTTAGCACCCGACACCAGCCACTTCCCCGCAAAGGGGAACGCGTTGAGAATGGTACTCCCCGGCCGGGTCGTTCGTACGATCGTATCCTTACCCGATGGGGTCCAGACTGAAAGAACTCCATAGCGCTGTCCTCTCGGATAATCGGTGATATCACCGGTCATGACCATGAAGGAGTCGCGGACGGATAAACTGTTGGCGACTCCGTCGGTCTGATTTCCGTTGTACCATTTCTCCTGCAACAACATGCCGTTTCGGGTGAACCGGATGAGCGGAATATCGGATCGGTCACTGGCATGATTCACCCAACCGCTAACCGCAAGGAGTGAATCTCCTTCAAGGCTAAGCTGAAAACCCGCATCGCTTTCACCGAGGATGCCGTCATAACGGTGCTGCCAGACAAGACGACCCGTGGAATCGAACTTGGTTACCAGGAGATCAGAGCTCCTCAACGCGACGTCGGCATTCCCGCAGAGATAGACATTGCAGGAATCATCGACGACCAGGTCGTTGAAGATGTCCATTTGGAGTGTTGACCAGGTTTGCTTCCAAATCAGTTTCCCTTCCAGGTCAAAACGACAAACGACGGCATTCAATCCCGAATCCAGGGAAGTGATATATCCGCCCACGTAAATGGCTCCGGTTGGGTCCGCACCGATACAGGTGGGAGCATCATACAATCCCGCGACACCTCCAACCCTGTCACCCGGAAAAGCCCCGCCGTCACCCGAAAATCGCACGACTTGTATATCGGCATCGGCTTCACTGATCTTCGCTACGCCAACCGTCCAGAAATTTCCGAAGTGATCCAGGCATCCGTCGACAGCCAGGTCATCGCCGCCGATTCCGCTGTTGAAGGTCCTCTCCCATATCCTTTTTCCATCAGGGCTCAAGCGCGTCACGTAGAAATCCCGCAAAGAATCCGGGATGGCCGTAGTTCCCAACACAAACAAGTCGCCGTTCGGTGCCACAGTCATATCATTGGCCTTGTTGACGGTCGTAAGACTGGATTTTAGTGCGACACTGAACAACGGTCTTACGTGCACCACGGGCTGCTGGGCCCGGCTTGTCATTTGCTTTCCGGTAACCAGGATGATCAGCAAAATGGTCGGGAAAATGGGAAAACGCATGGTTGGCAAAATTAACAAATTCTATGGGCTGCTCTAAATTTCAACGCTCCCGCCAATGAAAAACTCCCCGCTGTGCATGGAGTCGCACAGCGGGGAGTTGAAAGAGAAAGCGGGGCGGTTAGAACGCAACCAGACGAATCGTCTGTTGGTGTGACCCGGTCTGAAGGCGCAAGTTGTAAATACCGGAAGCGAGCCCGAGTTCACGAATGTCCAGCGTCTGTTGGAATTTTCCTGCAGGCTGATTGCCGGAATAAAGTGAAGCGATCCGACGACCGGTCATGTCCAGAAGATCAAGTTGAACGGACGAAGGATTGATCAGGGTATAGTTCACCCGGAATACATCGCTCGAAGGATTCGGACTGGCTGTGAAGTTGACCAGGTCGTTGATCTGCTCGATACCGGTAGTCGACAGGATCTGTACGGTGTCGATCGTCACCGTCGGTCCGCAGGTATTGTACGCATACAAGGTCACGATGTAGCTGCCTACACCCGGGAATGTGTGTTGAATGCCGGTGTTGGTAGTGGTGACAGCAGGTGATCCATCACCGAATCGCCACACCAGGGAGTCCGTGCCGAGTGCAGATGCGGTAAAGTCGACGTCGTTCGCCAATACCGTGTACGTGTAACCGGAGATGGGGAAGCTGCCGGCACTTTGCTGGAAGAGTGTGATCGGAACTGCTACCCAGTTGTTCTGGTCGTTTGTCTCAAGGAAATTGTTCATCGGATCGGTGATTGATACGATGTAATAGTCACCATTACAGGTGGTCGACGGCAGTACGATGCCCATCCCGTTCAATCCTGAGCTGTAGATATCCAGGTTACCGACATAGATACCCTGATCGCGTGAACAACCCGATACACTGCCGAGATCCGAGTTCGGGATATCCGATTTGTTGAGTGTCACGCCCTGGTCATCCACGCAGTAGCCGTAGTTGGCATCACAATCACCAAGGTTCACCAGACAGAAACTCTGTTTGTTACCCGTGCCGATGATAGGCCAGTTTCGGGAATCAGGATCCGGTGTAGCGCGCCGAAGCGTAAAGTCGGCCCAGTTGTCGACGTGCACGTGCCCGTGGGTCGGGTGATAGCTCATCGTGCCGGCCGGACGGTCGAAGTAGGTCATGCTGCCGCCGTCTTTGTGGTAGATGCGCTGAATTACCAATTCTTTGGGATACGATCCGTCAGGACAGGGAGTGCTGCAATTGGAAACGACCGAATCACAATAGCAGGAACCTGTACCATGTATTTCCATGGGTCCCCAACCGATGTTGGGCGTTGCGTTGCCCATCGTAATGTTTCCGGCGTATTCCTGGTGGTCTTGTTGGATACAAAGCACCGAGGAGGTCATGTCCGGGAGCAGGTCGCAATCGGTAGAAACCCCATCCGGACAGGCGCAGCCGGTGGCATCGGAGGTATTGCACGGACCACCGTTGGCAGTAGGATCTGCCGGCGGATTGATCATGAAGAAGACCGAGACGAAATGAAAGGTGCCCGTATCGGCTGTCGGGAAGATGTCACGGATCCTCAACAACCAGGTACCGTTGGGATCCGAACCGTCGTTGAATACGTTCAACGACATCTCAGGCAGGTAAGTGCCGGTGAAGGGTGCCGGTGCATACTGGATACGACCACCGGTTCCATTCATCATGAAACAGGTGTTCCGGTATCCCGGTCCGTTCCCGCCATGACCAATCGAAAGGTCGATGATCTTGCCATCCGGTGATTGCAGGCGTAACTGCAGGTCTTCCACAAACTCGTGGCTGATATCCAGGCATACCGAGGCAAGACCAAACGTGCCATTGATCTGGTTGGCGATGCCGTTGACCTGAATCGGAATCAACACATCACCACCCGTAATCGGCGTAGCGGTTGAATTCGTAAAACTTTGGGCGAATGATCCCAGCGGCAAGAATGCCAGCAGGAGTAACAGTTTTTTCATGTGGGTGCGTTTGCTTGGGTAAATTTAAGTGTTTTATCCTAACATACAACCACTTAGGCAACCCTCGATTTGTCCCCAATCTTATCAACCGGCTCCATCCTGAACGGGAATCCTCGTATCTTAGCCCAATAATTTTCAACAGCACACTTATGTCCATGCAAGTTACCGGCTCTCTCAAAGTAAAGAAGGAAACCCAAACGGTCAGCGACCGCTTTAAAAAGCGCGAATTTGTCATTACCGACAATTCCAGCCAGTACCCACAGCACATCAGCTTCGTCCTTACCCAGGATCGTTGCAACCTGCTCGACAGTTTCCAGACAGGTGACAACCTGGTCGTCCATTTCAACCTCCGGGGCCGGGAATGGACCAGCCCTCAAGGTGAGGTAAAGTATTTCAACACCCTGGAAGCCTGGCGCATCGAGCGCGGACAAGGCGCTCCGGCCGGCGGTCAGGAATACTCGCAGGATATTCCGGAGTACATTCCTTCCGGAAAAGATGACCTGCCCTTCTAATTGATCAGGATACAAAAAGGAAAGCCTGTCCAAACGGACAGGCTTTTTCTTTTTTAGCTAGAAGCGATCAATGCACGTGACCGTGGTCCATCTCTTCCGGGGTAGCCTCGCGGACTTCCACGATTTCCCCGCTGAAATGCAGGATATGTCCGGCAAGCGGGTGGTTGAAATCCATCTTCACTTTCTGTTCGTCGTAGGAGACCACTTTACCATTCAGCATGTTCCCTTCCTGATCGGTCATCGGGAGTACATTGCCGACTTTGAGCATGTCGAAATCGATCACTCCTTCTACTTTAAAGATTTCAATCGGAAGATCGATGATCGCCGCGGCATCGGTTGAACCATAGGCATCATCGGCTTCGATGGTGAAGCTGAAGGAATCACCACTCCCCTTACCTTCCAGTCCCCGTTCGAATCCCGGGATCATCATACCGACACCGTACAGGAACTTCAGAGGACGGGACTGATCAGCCGTCTCGATATGCTTCTGTTCTTCGGCCGGAAGGTTGGCATGCAGGCGGTAGGTTACGGTTACCACCTTGTTGGAATCAATTTTCATTCGTTCTGATTTTTGATAAAAATACGGAGAATCCGGGTTCGGCTGCCGTGAAAAGGTATAAATTGCCTTCAACTGCATTTTCAGCGGATTTCAATGGATAGTCTGACACATACAGTGATTGGAGCGGTCGTGGGGGATGCCTTCGCCGGCCGCAGATTGGGAAAGAAAGCGATGTTGTGGGGCGCGTTGATCAACAACCTGCCTGATATCGACGTGCTGACAAGTTTCTGGATGACCCAGGCTTCCGGCTTATTGGCCCACCGCGGGTTCACCCACTCGATCCTGTTTATGGTGATCATGACGCCCTTGTTGGCCTATGGCCTTCATGGTCGTTATAAGACGACATCTTCCTATCAGGATTGGTTGTGGCTCAGCGGATCGAATCTTTTCATCCATTTGTTCATCGACGCATTGACGGCCTATGGCACAGGATGGTTCGAACCGTTTTCGCATGAACGGGTTTCGCTCAACATGTTTTTTGTGGCCGATCCGCTTTATACCCTTCCGTTCATTGTAGGCGCCATCGCATTGATGATCCTGCGCCGGGGTTCTCCCAAGCGCATCAGTTGGCACCGGATCGGCATCCTTTGGGGAGTTTTCTATCTGCTCTTCGCCGGTTGGAACAAATACCGGATCAACCAGGAGGTAACAAGTAATGTGGCGAAACAGCGACTACTGGTGCATGACTTCATCAGCACGCCAACTCCCCTGAACAATTTCCTGTGGTACGTGATCGCCCAAGGCGATAGCGGATATTATATCGGCTATCGGTCGGTATTCGATCCCAAGACGCCTATGGCGTTTACCTATTTCCCCCGAAACGACGCACTCCTTACGCCCTGGAAAGACGACCCGGAGGTGGGTAAACTCATCCGGTTTTCGGAAGGCATTTACCAGCTTGATCAGGAAGACGGCCAGACGGTTTTCAGCGATATGCGTTTCGGACAGATCGGAGGCTGGATGGACCCTAAGGCTAATTTCGTATTCAGGTTCTACCTCGACCGCCCCGATGGCAATGACCTGGTGATCCAACGCGGACGAATGGAAGCCAGTACGCCCGAAGCCCTGAAAAGTCTATGGAACCGAATGTGGGGCCAGCCCTGATCAAAGGTCCTTGGCCTGCGCGATCAGCTCGGCTACATCCAGGACCTTCACTTCACTTTCCTTGTTGAAGTGCTTGACGCCGTCCGTCATCATCGTCATGCAAAACGGACAACCCACCGCGATCACATCGGGTTGAAGGGCCAGCGCTTCTTCACTGCGCTCAATGTTGACGTCCTTCTCCCCTTTTTCCGGCTCTTTGAACATCTGTGCGCCGCCCGCTCCGCAACAGAAACCGTTCGCACGTGAACGCTTCATTTCGGAGAGTGTGCTGTCGAGTTTTCGGATGAGCTCGCGCGGCGCTTCGTAGACTTCATTCGCGCGACCGAGATAACAAGGATCGTGGAACGTGATCCGTTTGCCGGAAAATGCCCCGCCTTCGATGCGCAGCCTGCCGTCGTTGATCAACTGCTGCAACAACTGAGAATGATGCAGCACTTCATAACGACCACCGAGTTCCGGGTATTCGTTCCGCAGGGTGTTGAAGCAATGCGGACAAGCGGTGACGATGCGACTCACTCCGTATCCGTTCAAAACCTGGATATTCATCATCGCCTGCATCTGGAAGAGGAACTCGTTGCCTGCACGCTTCGCCGGATCGCCGGTGCAGGACTCTTCCGTTCCCAAAACAGCGAAGCGCACATTGCAATGATGAAGGATCCTGGCAACGGCACGGGTAACTTTTTGCGCACGCTCATCAAACGAACCTGCACATCCTACCCAGAAAAGAACCTCCGGTTGCTCACCCCGGGCGGCAAACTCGGCCATCGTTTCCACTTTGAAATCCATTCGTCCGTCTCGATTAGGGTGTGTGAATCAGTTAATCGTTCGCCCAGTTGAAGCGATCGGCCTGAGCGAATTGCCAGGGCGCGCCGTTGTTCTCCACTTTGTTGAACATACCGGCCAGTTCCTGCGGCACCTTCGATTCTTCCATGACCAGGTAACGGCGCATGTCGACGATGATACTCAACGGGTCGATGTTGACCGGACAGGCTTCCGTACAGGCATTGCAGGAGGTGCAGGCCCACAATTCCTCTTCTGAAATATAGTTGAGGAGTGATTTATCGTCACGGAATTCCGGGCCGTTGCGGTCAATGTTTTTACCCACTTCCTCCAAGCGGTCGCGCGTATCCATCATGATCTTACGGGGCGAAAGCAACTTGCCGGTCTGGTTCGCGGGACAATTCGAGGAACAACGCCCACACTCCGTACAACTGTAAGCGTCCATCAATTGCTTCCAGCTCAGGTCAAACACATCCTTGGCGCCGAACCGCGATGGCGGAGCTGCCGCGTCTCCCGGTGGCACGGCGGACGGATCCAGCATCAACTTTACCTCTCGCGTAACACTTTCCATGTTGGTGAAACGCCCTTTGTAGTCGAGGTTGGAATAATAGGTATTCGGGAAAGCCAATAGGATGTGGAAGTGTTTGGAATACGGCAGGTAGTTGAGAAAAACGAGAATTCCGATGATGTGGAACCACCAAAGCAGGCGCTCCACGATGACCAGATTTTCAGGGTTCCAACCTTCGAAGAACGGCGTCAACATACTGCTGACGGGGAACCAACCGGCCTGAACATAGTGACCGTAATGTTGGGCCTGTAACACGGAATCGACTGCGTTCATCTTCAGGAAGGCCGACATCAACAGGATCTCGGTCACCAGGATCAGGGTTGCATCGGTCCGGGGCCAGCTGGTCATTTCCCGCATCCAGAAACGCTTCAGGCGAATAACATACCGGCGTACCAGGAAAATCACGCAAGCTACCAGTACCAGCAGCGCGAGGATCTCGAAACTCCCGATCAGGAGATCATACAAGGGTCCGAGAAATGCAAACACCCGATGCGTACCAAACAGTCCGTCGATGACGATCTCCAGCACTTCAATGTTGATGATCACGAATCCCGCGTAAACGAATATGTGCAGGATCCCTGCCACCGGACGGGTCACCATCTTCGACTGACCCAGAGCGACCATGGTCATCACCTTCCAGCGGTCAGCGCTGCGGTCAGAACGGTCGAGCGGTCGCCCGAGCCGAATGTTGCGGATGACTTTCCGGATATTGCGCGTAAAGACCGCAACCGCGGCCAGAAGCAAGAGCAGGAATATCAATTGTCCGATCATACGTCCGGATTATTTCTTGCCGAATGAGATCAATGAAACATTGAAGTACCGCTTGGGGTTTTCCCGGAAGTCGGTCAAGAGCAGATCCAGGCTGCGGGACGTGGAATTCAGGTTGTGGTAGAGGCTGTCGTTCGTAGCCAGTTGCCCGAGCGAACCTTCCCCGGTGTTGACCTTTCGCAAGAGCGAGGAGGTCTCTTCCAGTGTCTTCCGGGTATTTTCAATGGTCATGGCGAGATTGGCGCGGGCCAGGGTATCGCTGATCGACGAGAAATTATTGATGGCGTTGGTGATCGCGTCATTGTTCTTCCGGAAATTGGCCAAAATGGATTCCAGGGAAGCAAGCATGCTTGCCAGTTTCCCGTTGGCGGTAAGGCCGGTGTCCAGGCTGCCGGTCACGTGCTCGATCGAGAGCAGCGAATTGCTGATGCTTTCAAATGAACGCTTGAGATTGTCTTTGGTTTTTTCGTTGAAGACCGTCCGGACGATGATCAGGACCGAATCCATGGAAGACAAGAGGTTCTCCGCTTTCTGCTTGATCGGAGCGACCTGGGCACTGACCGATTCGCTGAGACTTTGCTGAATAGCCGACACGAGGGTATCGCCGTCTTGCAACTCTTCGGTCGCGTCGCCCAGTACCAGCCGGATACCTTTCGTTCCCAACAGGTCGGTTCCGAAGATCTCGGCGGTGGAATTACGCGGGACCACCACTTCGTTCTTCAAATGCATGCTGACCAGGATACGGCCGGAGCGGTCAGGGAAAAGCGAAAGGCTTTTTACCATGCCAACTTTCATCCCATTCACCTGAACGGTGTTGCTGGGCGCCAGGCCATCGACGTGATCATAAACCGCGTACACCAGTTTCTGACTGGTAAAGAAATCTTTGCCTTTCAAATAATTGATACCCCAGAAAAGGGCGGCGATCCCTACCGTGACAATCAGTCCGATGCGTGCTTCCTTCGAAATTTTCATACCCAATAGACCGGAAGTACGATCCTGCCGGTCAAAACCGTGATTGATTAAGCACCGAAAGGTAGGCATTTTAGCCCGGCCTGCTTTCCGCGATACTCATCCGAAAGTCCGAAAATTCAACAGGATATGAACAAAAGCCGACGCACTTCCCTACTTCAACCGGGCTTTGGCTTCCTTGTAAGGAATGCGTTTTACGCCCTCATAAGCGACCACAAAAGCATCCTTATAACCCTTCGCCCTCAAAGCAGTTTGTAAGTCCAGCGCGTCTTCCGGATCACGGAATTTTCCACTGACATACTTATAGAGCTTCCCATCCTTTTCCTCCCGCCAGTCCCCCGCTTTTTTCAACTTGGAACTCGAGGACGTCAGGCGTGTGGGTGAAACAGCAAACTGGACACTGAAGTAGATGTCGTTGTCAGCTTTCTCTTCCGCAACCGGCTTTGCATTTTCAACGGCAGGTTTCGCGGATTCCACCGATGCCGGTTCACCCTTATCATTGGAGGGTCGATCGGTGTCCGCGGTCTTTCCCGAATCACCGGGTTCGATTGCTCGTCCATCGCCTGTATCCGAACCCGATTCTACACTCTGCTTATAGCGCTTGAATGCATTGAAGATCGCTTCCGCCATATCGCGCTGCCCGCGTTCCGATCCGAGAAACTTCTCCTCCGATGGATTGGAAAGAAAGCCGGTCTCCACCAGAATGCTCGGCATCGTCGTCTTGAACAGCACGATAAACCCGGCCTGTTTCACTCCGCGGCTTTGCCGGCCCTGCTTCTTGACTTCCTGCTGAACGAGCGAAGCCAACCGCAGACTCTGGTCGAGGTAAGCGTCCTGGTAAAGGGAAAAAATAATGTTGGCTTCCGGGCTGTTCGGGTCGAATCCGTCGTATTGCTTGAGGTAATCCTTTTCAAGCAGCACGACACTGTTTTCCCGCTTCGAAACCTCGAGGTTCGCTTCGGTCTTATTCAAACCCATGACCCAGGTTTCCGTTCCTTCCGTCTCTTCGTTGCAGAGTTCCTTTTTCTTCTTCTTGTCGAAATAGCAGGCGGAGTTACAGTGGATACAAATAAACAGATCGGCTCGGGCGTTATTGGCAATGGTTGCCCGCTCGTGCAATTCCACAAAAACGTCGGTGGATCGGGTATAAATGACCTTGACTTCAGGGAAATGGCTTTCGATGTAACGCCCCAGTTGCAAAGCGACACCCAAGGCCACATCCTTTTCTTTGACTTTGCCGCCCAGGCAGCCCGAGTCTTTACCACCATGCCCAGCATCGATCACGACACGGTGAATCGCATAACGCGGTGCCGGCGGCTGGAAGGACGTCAACAATAGGAATATCAGCGCCATCGCGGGATACCCGTAAAGCACCTGACGCCTGCGAAATTTCGTTAGCTTTGAACCCTTAACCAACCGCACGGATTTCCCCGATTTGTTTACGCAAGTTTCCAAAATATCAGCCCTTTGTCTGTTTTTGGGAGTCGGTCTTTTTCAACAAGTTGCTGTTGGCGGGAACGACTTTCATACCCCCGTTGACACGCTGCCCGTTACGGCGGATTCCGATACGGTCGTCGTTTCGTCCGATTCCATATCCATCCCTGAAGATACGCTGGTAAGCTCGGAAGGACTCTCCCTTCCGGTCAAGTATCACGCCAGAGACTCGATCCGGGTGGACGTAGCAAACGAAGCGGTGTATTTATATGGCGCTGCAACGGTCGATTACGATGATTTACATCTCGAAGCGGAAAGGATCCGCATCAACATGGGCGACAAGGAAGTCCATGCCGAAGGCCTGATCGATAGTACGGGAACCTCGATCGGGACTCCCCATTTCTCGCAAGGGCCTCAGGAATTCCGGTCCCGTGCCATGCGGTACAACTTCCAAACGAAAAAAGGCAAGATTGATTATGTAATCACCAAAGAAGGAGACGGTTATATCCACGGTGAGGTCGTCAAAAAAGACCCGGAAAACAACTTTTTCATCCGCAACGGACGGTACACTACCTGCGAACTCGATACACCTCATTTTTCCATATCTTCCAACAAGCTGAAGGTCATCAGCAACAATAAGATCGTCACAGGCCCCGCTTACCTGACGATTGAACAGGTTCCGACCCCCTTGTTCATTCCCTTCGGTTTCTTTCCGAACAAGAAAGGTCGCAGCTCCGGTATCATTTTTCCAGGCATCGGCGAATCCGCGCAACGCGGGTTCTTCTTCCAGCATCTGGGATACTACTTCGGCTTCAACGACTATTTCAACCTGGCCCTGACCACCGACCTTTACACCAAAGGCAGCTACACGATCGACGGGATTTCACAATACCGGAAGCGTTATCGTTATGGTGGCTCCTTTCGGGTGAGCTATGCCTACTCGGTACAAAGTGAAAAGGAACTGCCCGACTTCAACGCCAGGAAGGATTTTCAGATCACCTGGAACCACAACCAGGATCCCAAAGCCAATCCTTACAGCATATTCAACGCCAGTGTACACGCCGGCTCCTCGGCCTACTATCAAAACACAATCGCCAGTACGAATAACTTTCTGGCGAATACCTTCCAGTCTTCCCTCACCTGGTCGAAATTGTTCCCGGACCAACCCTTCAACCTCAGTGTAGCCGTCAACCATTCCCAAAACAACCTCACCCGGGATGTACGGATCACCGCGCCGGACGTCAGTTTCAATGTGGCCCGTATCTTTCCTTTCCAGCGCAAGCAACAGATCGGCAAGCAACGCTGGTATGAGAAGATCGGCTTTACCTACAACCTGCGCGGCACCAACTATATTCAGCAAAAGGATAGTCTGCTTTTCCGACGTGAATCGCTGGATGACATGCAAAACGGCCTGCAGCACCAGATCCCGATCTCGACGGCTTTCAACGTTCTCAAATTCATCAACGTCTCCCCGACCTTCAACTATACCGAGCGCTGGTATTTCCGCACGACCGAATATGCCTACAACGCAGAAAAAGGCGGACTCGACACCCTCACAGTGAATGGCTTCAAAGCCGCCAGGGAATATTCGACCGGAATCAATGCGCTGACACGTGTTTACGGCATGTTCCAGTTCGCCAAAGGTCCTGTGGCGGCTTTCCGGCATGTACTGACTCCTTCAGTAGGATTCAGTTACCGTCCCGATTTCTCCCAGCCGAATTTCGGCTACTTCAAAACCGTTCAGTACGATACCAGCGGAAATACACTCACCTACTCGATTTTCCAGAATAGCGTTTACGGCGGTCCCTCCGGCGGGAAATTCGGCAGCGTAAATTTCGGTCTCGACAACAACTTTGAGATGAAAGTGCGGACCTACTCCGACACCGGCATGGCGCTGAAAAAGATCAAACTGCTGGAGAGCCTGCGCCTGGGAACAAATTATAACCTGATCGCCGATTCCATGAACTGGAGTCCGCTGTCGATCAGTGGTCGCACCACGATCCTCGACCGCGCCCAGATCACGTTTAACGGATCACTGAACCCCTATGCCTACGATGAGAACAACCGGTATTACAACCGTTTCCTCAAGGATGTCAATGGTAAGCTCTTCCAATTGACCAATGCGAACGCTGCCGTGAACTTCTCGCTGCTGGCAAAGCGCAAAGACAAGAGCAGCAATAAACTCAGTCGGGACGAACTCAATTACATCAACAGTCATCCCGAGGAATACATCGATTTCGAAGTACCCTACAACCTGTATGTCGGCTACAACTACGGTTATTCGAAATTCGGCAATGCTGCCAGTAACACCTCGCAAGCACTCAGCCTGAGCGGCGATTTCAGCATGACACCCCGCTGGAAAGTCGGCTTCAACTCCTGGTACGATATAGAAGCCGGCCGTTTCACCAACTTCAACCTCAATATCAACCGCGACCTGCACTGCTGGGAGTTCCGTTTCAACTGGGTTCCATTCGGCTACCAGGAAAGCTACTTTTTCCAGATCAACGTAAAGTCATCCGTCCTCCAGGACCTCAAAATGATGAAGCAACGGACGCTTTTTGACAGGTAGGGGTGGGGATTAGAAATTAGTAATTAGTAATTTGTAATTTGTGATTGGTGATTGTTGATTGGGGAGAGTTGAAAGATGAAAGTGGAAAGTTGAAGGATCACTGTTCACAATTCACTATTCGCTATTCGCTAATCGCTATTGGCTGCTCACTGTTCACTCCATTCCCCACAACCGCACGAACTTGTAATTCGCCGAAACGGTCAACAATACGTGTCCGCCCGCGTGGGTATGGTCCTCTACTTCGATGTGAGTGTGACCGACCTGCTTGTCTGCCGCTACCTCTTTTCCAAAATGCACCATGTATTGCCCGGAGAGGCTTACATCCAGCGCTCTCGTGATGTTGAAGTGGGTCCCGATACCGCCTTGCGTCGCCATACTCAGGCGATCGGCATGATTGCTCCGGTTGTCTTTTTCAAAAACATCCGTGTAATCGAAACAATGCCCCAGAATCAGGTACGGCTGTAGCAAGCGGGAAAAATCAACGTGCTTACCGGGATAATACATCACCGACCAACCGATGTGGTAATCGTTCCGCTGAGCAAAATCGCCCACCTCCGACGTCAGATAATCGAAGTACCATTCGGTATTCAAACGCTTACCTAATTGCAACCGGAACTGGCCGCCGATGCCAACCCCCATGCCTTCTTCCGGCATCTCGTTGAACAGGCTAAGCGTGTTGCGCGTACCGAGCGAAAACCAACCGGAGTTTTCCTGTCGGAAGAGACTCCCTTCTCCGGCATAGCTTGTTGCAGAACTCAGTGCGGCCGCCCCTGCAGCCGTGATGAAGATGATCCAACGAAACCAGTAAGGATGCATGGGGTCTGTGATCTTGGGGGAATAACGCGGATAAGCTGATGTTTATTGTTGTTGCTTCAACACTGGTACCGCAGCCTTCATCAGGTAATCTTCGTCCAACGCTTTGCCGAGCTGAAACAGTTTACTGCCAAAGATCTCGAAACCATATTTCCGGTAAAAGCGGATCGCGCGCGCGTTGTCGATGTTGACCCCTAGCCAAAGCATATCCATGCCCTCCTCTTGCGCAAGACGAATGATCGCACCCATGAGCGTCGCCGCCAATCCTTCCCCATGCAACTCCCGGAAGACGTACACCCGCTCGATCTCCAACGGACGTGTTCCTTCCAAAGCGGGATAGATCCGGTCGCGACGAACCTTGGCGTAGCCACCGATCCGCGCACCATCACGTACCAGGAAGAAAGTGTTCACTTCCGAATTGGCGAGATCCTTCCGGACTTTATCGTGGTCAAAGGCATCTTGCAGATAAAGCGCCATATCCTCCGGGGTATTGTAATCCCGCCATGTTTCATAAAAGGTCTCCCGACCGATCCGGGCGACAACCTCCGTGTCTTGAACTCCGGCAATTTCTACTGTCCAGGCCATGCGGTGAAAATACGCAGCTTCCGATGTTCATCACAAATTCCCGAAGCAGGACTATCTTTGCGCCGGTTTAACTGCTATGAAAAAACTCCTGCTCCCCTTCCTGCTCGCAACCGGCCTGAGTGTCTCGGCTCAGAAAGACAATCAAATGGCCCCGGTCAAGGCTCCTCAACCGGTCAAACCGGTGAACCCGATCCTGCGTGGAGAACAGGTTTCTGGAAAGATCGATACCATTGCAACGCCCGATCCCCTGACTCCTGGTCGCAGCCAGTGGACCATCCTCAACCCCAACGGGTCCGTAAAAGCGCAGGGTTTCATGCGCGACGGCAAGCGCGACGGTGTCTGGCGCGAATATGCCAGCAGCAACAATGTGCTGGTAAAAGTCGAAGAATATAGGGACGGGCATAAGAACGGTGCCGTACTTGCTTTCTCCGCCGTCGGCCAGGTCAACCTGAACGAAACCTACCTGAACGATACCCTCCAGGGTCCACGCCTTACCTACAGCAACAACGGCCGCATCAAGACCATGGAACACTACGTGAAAGGCGTTCTGCAAGGCAATCGCAGGTCGTTCTACGACGACAGCAAATTGCAGGAAGACGCCAACTACAAAAACGGTGTGCGCGACGGGGTTTCGAAATGGTTCAGTTCAGCCGGCAAACCTTCCATTGAATATACCTACGTGAACGGTGAATTGTCGGGCCCGGCGAAACTCTACGACGAAAACGGCGACCTCAAGCAGGAAGGTAGTTTCATCGCGGGCGACGAAGACGGTGAATGGAAGGTCTACGAGAACAAAGTGCTCGTAAAGAAACTGTACTACAAGAAAGGTGAAATCACCCGCGAAGTGCCGGTGAAGAAGTAAGCGCGATCAGACCAACTGCCGGTGCCAACTCTCGGCAAAAGGCACCTTCCAAGCCGACTCCAGGTCAGACAGCCGGTCTATCAGGTTATTGTACACCACGGTCTTCGGACCGATTTCGCCTGACTCCACGAGTCGGGCGAATTCTTTTCTGGGAACCACTTTCAACATCTCCCCTTCCCCGAAAGCGAAGTTCATCCGATCCAGCAGGTCCACGCCGAGCTGCTCACTTACTCGCCGAACCAGGTGCACCGACTTGTCGATGGAACATCCACTGGCCATGGCCTGCCGCTCGTCGATTGCCAATACCAGAAAGTGATGGTCAAAGATCGCGTAGCCGGCCTTCAGCGCGACGTTGTGCGCCGTCCATTCCGAAACGAATCGTTCTGCTTCCTCCCGAACCCAGCGTTCTTCGTCGGGTGTCAGCGGACGTGGGGACTGAAATATCCAGATCCGGGCGTCTTTCGGTAACTCTTGCAGCGGTACGTACATGATGATCGGCTTGAGCTGCAAAGATACGAACTCGGGGCGTCAGGCAGGCGGTATCGGTTCGTGTAACTGGAGCTTGCGCAGCTTGGGCAGCCAGACGCCGGCGGCCAGTACGGAGCCCATGGCAACCGAGCCGCCAATCACGACCGACGGAACCAACCCCAGCAATTTCGCGGCAAAACCCGACTCGAATGCCCCCAACTCGTTCGAACTGCTGATGAACATGGTGCTTACGCTGGAAACGCGTCCACGCATGTCGTTTGGGGTGAATAACTGCACGATCGTAGCGCGGATCACTACGCTGACGTTATCGAAGGCTCCGCTCAACGCGAGAATGGCCAGCGACAAATAAAAACTTTTAGACAAGGCGAATGCAATCATGCAGGCGGAAAATCCGGCCACACACCACAACAATTTCTTTCCGGCATTGCGCAGCGGCGGATGCTTGGTCATGTACAACGCCATGATCACCGAACCGGCAAATGGCGCCGCACGCAGGAATCCGAATCCTTTCTCCCCCACCCCGAGCACTTCACTGGCAAAGACCGGTAACATCGCCGTAGCCCCACCGAAGAGCACGGCTACCAGGTCCAGCACCATCGCTCCGAAGATCATCTGATTTCCGAACACGAAACGTAATCCGCTGCGGATACTTGCACCCATCGTTTCATCCCGCGTCGCGGGCGCGTATGGCTGTCGGGGTACGCGCACGACCTGTAGGAAGGATAGCAGCATCAAGGCTACGACGACCCCGTACGAAAATTGCTTACCCAAAAAACCAAGCATCAGACCGCCGATAGAACTGCCCACGACCACCGCCACATGCCAAAAGGTACTGTTCCAGGCCGCGGAGTTCGCATAGGCTTCCCGAGGCACGATTTGTCCGACCAATGCGACCTGCGCCGGACTATAAAAGCCCCGCAACAATCCGAGCAGGAACATCACCGCATACAACGGCATGGCCGTACCGGCGAACCCGCCCTGGCTGTAATGACGGGACAACAGGAAGAGACCGATCGACACACACAACTGTAAAAACCCGATCCGCGCCAGCAGGACACGGCGATCGTTCCGGTCGGCCACGTAGCCCCCGTATAAGGCCAGTCCGACAGCCGGAATCGCCTCGGCCAGTCCGAGCAAACCCAACGACAGCGGGTCCTTGGTGATCTCGTACACCTGCCAGCTCAATACAACAAACTGGATTTGCAGGCCAAGCGTCAACAGGAATTTCGAAGCCAACAGTTTCCGAAAATCCGGCAAGCGAAATGCGAGAAACGAATCGCGCTGATGAAAAAAGTCATTCGCCATCGATGGAATAAAGAAAACACTTTCCCGCGAGAGGAAGTGGTCGCCCTGGCCGCAGTTTTACACAATGAAAAATGAGGAGCGGACCGATCCGTGCGCTGCTCGCCTCCAGTCCCGTGTTCTCTCGTCAGATCAGCGGGATCGCCCGGTTGAACAGCCTTAGCCTGACGAGATCACCCGGGGCTAGCCCGGATCGCCGGTGACGTTGATCCATATCGTCAGGCCAACTCCGACAACTCCAGCCAACGCATGGATTTCTCGTCCAACTGCTGCATGACCGACTCCAGTTCATGGGCCCAACCGCTGAGTGCGGCATGGTCGGAAGATCCCCCGTTGAGCAGTCCGGTCAGGTCGGCCTTCTTTGCTTCCAGGGCGGCGATCTCCGATTCCAATCGCTCGAACTCCAGCCGTTCTTTGTAGGTGAGCTTCTTCCTGGCGGTTTCCTTTACCGGTGCTTCCTGTTCCCGCGCTTTCCGTTCGAGCACCGCTGCCTGATCCGCCGCTTTTTCCCGTTCCTCCTGGTCGATCCTCAGTTCGGAATATGTCCCGTTGTAATCCCGGATCTTTCCCTCGCCTTCGAAGACCAGCAGGTGATCCACCAGCTTATCCATGAAGTAGCGATCGTGCGAAACGATCACCAAACAACCACGATAATGCAGGAGGAACTCCTCGAGCGTGGCCAGGGTCAGGAGATCAAGGTCGTTCGTAGGTTCGTCGAGGATCAGGAAATTCGGATTGCGGATCAGCACCGTGAGCAAATGCAGACGTCGCCGCTCGCCCCCGCTCAGCTTCGAGACGTAGGTCTGCTGCAACGAAGGCGGAAACTGAAACAACTGCAGAAACTGTCCGGCCGATACCTTGCTGCCATCGGCCAGTTGAATCACGTCGGCATGTTCCCGAACGACTTCTATGACTCGTTTATCCTCCTTCACCTGCAATCCCGCCTGTGAATAGAAACCGAATACGACGGTCTCGCCAATATTCACTTTCCCGGAGTCCGGCGGCTCCTTTCCGGAGATGATGTTCAGGAAGGTGGTCTTGCCACAGCCGTTCTTTCCGACGATGCCGACCCGTTCACCGGTCCGGAACGTATAGTCGAAGCCTTTCAGGATGGTACGATCGCCAAACGCCTTGTAGACTTTTTTCAACTCGATGATCTTCCCGCCGATCCTGTTCATCTTCACATCAAGCTCAAGACCGTCTTCCTTTCGCTTGCCACCCATGCGGTCTTTCAGATCATGAAAGGCATCGATCCGCGCTTTCGACTTGGTGCCACGCGCCTTCGGCATCCGGCGGACCCATTCCAGTTCGGTCCTGAAGAGGTTACGCAATTTGTCCTGGGTCCGGGATTCCGCTTCCTCCCGTTCGGCCTTCTTCTCCAGGAAGAACGCGTAGTTACCATCATAAGCGAAGATCTTCCCCAGATCAAGTTCGAGGATGCGGTCGGTGACATTATCCAGGAAGTAACGGTCGTGGGTCACGAGTAACAGGCTGAGGTTGGCCCGGCCGAGATAGCCCTCCAGCCATTCCACCATTTCAACATCCAGGTGGTTCGTGGGCTCGTCGAGGATGAGCAAATCGGAGGGTTCTACCAGCACCTTGGCCAGTGCGATTCGTTTTTGCTGACCGCCGGAGAAACCCAGGATCTTTCGGTCGAGGTCGTGAATGTCGAGTTGTCCAAGGACCTGACGGATGCGGGCTTCATAGTCCCAGGCATTGGCCGCATCCATGCGGTGTGTCATCTCTTCCAGATTCCTCGCGCTTGCCGGCGTATTCTCACGGGAGTGTTGTTCCAGCGCCAGTTCGTATTGCCGGGTGAGTTGTACTACCGGATTCTCGTCACCGAAGATCAGCTCCGCGACGGTTCGATGTCCGTCGAAACTGGGCTCCTGTTCTAGGTAAGCAACGCGAACATCCTTCCGATACGTGACCTCACCGGAATCCGGCACGTCTTTACCGGCCAGAATGCGCAACAGGGTGGTCTTGCCTGTACCGTTCCGCGCGATCAAAGCTACCTTCTCGCCACGCGCGATCCCGAAACTCAACTCCTGGAAGAGGAGTTTGTCACCATAAGCCTTGCTGACACGATCAACCGATAAAAGATTCATTGCTCAAATTTCCTTCCGCAAGGCACTACTGATTAGTCGATTAATACTCTTTCGAATTCACATCCAGCTACCGCAAACTGCTCACCGCATACCGCCGAATGAAATCCGCCAACCGAATTCAAATTCCTTAATCCTTCGCGCCTTTCTCACCGGTGAACTGATCGGTCTGATACTTGAATAGCACATTGAACGTGGTCAGGCTGCCATAACAACGGGTGATGTACTGCTGGATGTTGACCTTGTCCTCATCCGACAACTTTTCATGGGCATTGATGCGTTGCTCCAGCACCCGCAGGCGATCCCGCAGCATCACAATCTTGTTGAAGAACGTTTCAATCGGGACCTCCTTGGGTTTCAACGCGGCATCGGCCGGTTGTAGCACCATCTTGCCCCCTACCCAACGACCTCCCAACTCGACACGCTCCTGGATGTCGGAGTACTTCCGGATCACATTAACCAACAACACCTCGATATCGGCCAGTGACACCAGGTCCTGGTCCTGATCGTTGGCGTCGATGATCTCAAGGCCCTGTTCGTCACGGTCCAGATCGCGCATCCCGTGATCCATGAAAGTTACGACATACTCTTCCGGTTTGACCTGTACGATGACGCCTGCACCAAACTGGGGATGCCGGATCCGGGAACCTATTCCGAGGGAGTTGGTTTTCATGGGAGCGATTTTTCACAAAAATACTCCTTTCCCCGCAGCCCACTGACAAAGCCCGAATCATCGGTATTAACAGTCCGGAGGTTAAGTTGTGTTAATGTCTGTCACGAACAGGTCATCTCGAACGTCTCATACAATACAAGCATGCACAGGACGTTGTTCTCATTACGTTTTTGTGTTCATGTTTTTCGTGTGGGGGGCCGTCGGTTCGAAAGGATCGGCGGCTCTTTGTTTGAAGGAGGGACAAGAACCAAGGGACGAGGGACGAGGAATGAGGGACGAGGGACGAGGGACGTGGGACGTGGGACGTGGGACGTGGAATCTCCTAAAAAACTATTCACTGTTCACTGTTCACTGTTCACTGTTCACTATTCACTATTCGCTATTCGCTCCTGCCTTCGCTAAAGCTTCGGCAGGCAAGATTCACTATTCACTGTTCACTGTTCACTATTCACTCTTTACGATTCACTGTTCACTTTTCCCCCACGAAAAGCTTCCATTCCGCCCCCTTTTTCCCTAACTTGCCTTCGGATTTGAAAGTCAACCCGAAAATGGACGACCATCCATGGTTAGTGCGGAAGAAAAGGAACTGCTGGCGGAACGTTTCGTCACCGGCAACCTCTATAAGCTGAAGCATCTCACTGCTATGGTTCAGCCGGAGGAACTTGCCGAGCTGATCAACGAATCCCCCCACATTGACGTAATTAAAGTGTTTCAGGTACTCGACGCCGAAAAGGCGGTGAAGACCTTCGAACACCTTGATTTTGAGCGTCAGGAAGCCCTCCTGCTGTCCTTCAGCGTGGATCAGCTTTCGTCAACCCTCAATGCCCTTTCCCCTGACGACCGGACGGCACTGTTCGAAAAGCTACCGACCGAAACGCTTCGGAAATACCTCTCCCTGCTGACTGCCGAAGAGCGGAAAACTGCCAACCAACTGCTCCAGTATCCCGAAGACTCCATCGGGCGACTGATGACGCCGGATTTCATTTCCGTCAAGGAGCACTGGACCGTGCAGCAGGCCCTCGATTACATCCGGAAGTATGGAAAGGACTCCGAGACCCTCAACATCATCTATGTCACCGACGAAAAGGGATTCCTGCAGGACGACATCAAAGTCCGTGACTTCCTACTCGCACCGCTTGACCTGCCGATCTCCGGGTTGATGGATCGAACTTATGTTTCACTCGATGCCCGGGATGACCAGGAAGTCGCGATCGAAGCCTTCAAGCAAACCGACCGGGTGGCCCTTCCGGTCACCGATTTCAACGGACTGTTATTGGGCATTGTGACCGTCGATGATATGGTCGACGTTATCGAAGAAGAAGATACCGAGGATATTCAAAAGTTCGGTGGTACCGAGGCACTTGAGGAACCGTACCTTAAAGTCTCGCTACGGGAAATGATCGGGAAACGAGCCGGTTGGCTGATCATCCTTTTTCTGGGTGAGATGCTTACGGCCAGTGCCATGGGGTACTTCGAAGACGAACTGAGCAAGGCCGTTGTATTGGCACTCTTTATTCCCCTGATCATATCTTCCGGCGGCAACAGCGGTTCCCAGGCGGCCACCCTGATCATTCGTGCCATGGCACTGGGCGAGGTCACGATCGAAACCTGGTGGCAGGTCCTGCGACGGGAATTCCTGTCCGGTCTGGCGCTCGGCGGCATCCTGGGCGTCATTGGATTCCTGCGCATCGCAACCTGGTCACTCTTCACCGATATCTATGGACCACACTGGGTAATGCTCGGCCTTGTAGTCGGATTTACATTGATAGGGGTCGTCTTATGGGGAACCATTACCGGCTCCATGTTCCCGATCCTGTTGAAACGCATCGGCGTCGACCCTGCCGTTTCATCCGCACCCTTCATCGCAACATTGGTCGACGTTACAGGGCTTGTTATTTACTTCGGGTTCGCATACCTGCTCTTGAAGGGTTCGATGCTTTAAGAATCCTGTTGGATGTTTCAGCACGACCACGATAAAAACTCCCTAAGGAAGCGGCTTATTCGCGTTTTCATTTTTCTGCTAATCCTGACTGCCTGTTCCAATCCAACTCCTGAAGAGCAGGAATCCGACTTGCCCGGACCTTTCCTGCCGTCGCAGACTGAATCCTACAGCGGAATCCTCCCCTGCAACGATTGTCCCGGCATCCGGACCAGCCTGACGCTTTTCCCTGATTCGTTGGCGTATCGACTGACAGAAGACTTTTCGGTTTCCGGCGAACAAGATTCCACCATGACCCGATCCGGCATTTATCAAATCGAGTACGGCTTGGGAGAAGATACACTCGCGGTCGTGATTCGATTGGATCCAGCATCCAACCAACCTGCCTTCTTCCTTCTGCTCGGGGATTCCGCTCTGGAAATGCTGGACGCAGCTCGAAGCCCTCAGGCTAATCCGATTGCCCACCGGCTCCGGAAAAATCGGTAAGCGAAATAGTCGACTTATTTCGTGACAGTACCCTTCACCTCGAACCTGATTTCCGGGGCTGCAGGATCGTTTTGAAAAAGCTGGAAGTTGCGTGACTCCTTACCCTCTTTGCCGAAAGAATCGTAGGTCAATTGAATGACCGTACTATCACCCGGCGCCAGGAGTTGTTTGGCGATTACGGTTTTGATACAACCACAAGCGGATCGCGTACGTCGCAAGATCAATTCCCGCTGTCCGTCATTGTAAACAGGAAATGCATGCTCCACTTTCGTGCCCTGGGAAATCGTACCGAAATCAAAAACGGTTTCCGGAATTCTCGAACGCTGGACCACCGCAGAATCTTCGGTACTTAAGGGAGCAAAATACTCGGTGATGTTTGCCGAGATGGTGATCACCTTCTGGGGCAGGTCGGTATCCGTAGTGGAAAAGATAAGCCGGTCAAATACCTGCCCGAAATCGTTCTTTTCTCGTGCATCGTAGCGAATGGCGATCCATCCTTCCGATCCTGATGCCAGTTCTTCGCCAGAAAGGCTGATCCGCAGGTGAGTCGGAACATCTTTCGGCAATTCCCAACGGATGCTGCTCGTTGCGGTGTTCAATACCTTCAGGGTATCCGAGCGCAGTTCGTTCGTCCTCACCTTTCCTAGTTTCAGGACAGAATCGGAGAACCGAAGGTTTCCCACTTTTTTCGGAAACCGGTCGTTGGTGGTAGGTTCCGAAGCAACCAGGCTGCGCTGGGCGGCCAATGGATATGCTTGAAACAAGAGAACCAGCAGGAGGCAACAGATACGGGTCATCGGCTTAGGCAGACGGAAGTAACGATTTTTCAGTCAATTCCCGTGCAAGTTCCTCCAGAGAGATTCCGTCAAAAGTTCCCGAACTCATGAATAGCAAAACGGTTCCACGCAGGTCCCGGTTGCGCAACTGGTCCAGCCAATCAGCGGAATCGGTGAATACCTGAAGATCGCCGCGGTCAAAGGCTTTTGCCACTCGATCCTTCGAGATGGATGGCAACCGCTTGTGCTCGATCGTATGGGGATTGAAATAAACCCAGGCCTCGTCCGCTGCCGCCATGCTGCCACGGTACTCATCCAGGAACTTCTCGTTCAGGCTGCTGAACGTATGCAGTTCCATCAGTGCGATCAGCTTCCGATCCGGGAACTGCTGACGAACAGCCTCGGTAGTGGCCTTCAATTTCGATGGTGAATGGGCAAAGTCCTTGTAAACCGCGCATTGATCATTCGATGCCAGGATTTCCAATCGCCGTGCAGCTCCCCGGAAACTGGCGATCGCGTGGTAGAACTGTTCATCCGAGACACCCAAGGCATGACAGACCAGCCGGGCACCTTCCAGGTTCATGAGGTTGTGTTTTCCGAACACTTCGATCGGTACCGGACCGATCGTCGTATCCAGTATCGTGCGCCCGTTCTCGATCCGGTGGGCGGGGATTCCGTATGGTACCCGCTCCGCCCCGACCTCGGCGATATGCATTAACCGGTTCACTTCCGGGTCTTCCTGGCAGTAGATCACCTTCCCTGCTGGTGGCACTTGCTCCACATAGATTCGGAACTGATCAAAGTACTGCTCATAGGTCGGAAACACATTGATATGGTCCCAGGCAATTCCGCTCAACAAGGCTATATCTGCTTTGTACAAATGGAACTTGGGACGACGATCTACCGGAGAAGCGAGGTATTCATCCCCTTCCAACACGATCAAAGGCGCGTTGGTGATCCGCACCATGGTATCAAAGCCTTCCAGCTTGGCGCCGACCAGGTAGTCAAAATCGCGATCCAACGATTGGAGTACCCAAAGGATCATCGAGGTGATGGTGGTCTTGCCATGACTACCGCCGATGACAACCCGGGTCTTGTTCTTAGAATGTTCATACAGGTACTCCGGGTAGGAATATACCCGAAGCCCCAGCTCGCGGGCTCGCTGCAGTTCGGGATTGTCTTCACGGGCGTGCATGCCGAGGATGACCGCATCGGGCCGGTAATTCAGGCGATCGGGAAACCAGCCAATCGCTTCCGGGAGTAGTCCGGCTGCCTGTAACCGTGAACGCGACGGCTCGTTGATCTCATCGTCGGATCCCGTCACCCGAAATCCCAACTGATGCAAGGCCAGCGCGAGGTTGTGCATCGCGGCTCCGCCGATCGCAATGAAATGTACAGAAGTGGGCTGTTGCGACATGAACGCTTCTTTGGCGAAAGATCGTAAGGATGCCGGGAACGAACCGAACCGGTACCCGGGCGATTTGCACAGCGTTTCCCACAGTCCTTTTGCGTATTTTGCCGTAGTCTATACCACTTATGAAGCTCCATTCCATCGATACCGGTCATTTCAAACTCGACGGCGGCGCCATGTTCGGGGTTGTTCCAAAAACCATCTGGCAAAAGCTGAATCCGCCCGATGAAAACAACCTATGCAGTTGGGCCATGCGTTGTCTGTTAGTAGAAGCCGGCGACCGACTGATCCTGATCGACAACGGGATCGGCGATAAGCAGGATGCCAGGTTCTTCGGGCATTACTACCTGCATGGTAGCGGTAATCTGAGTCGTTCGCTCCAGTCAAAAGGTTTCCAGGAAGCCGATATCACGGACGTGTTTCTCACCCATCTGCACTTCGATCATTGCGGCGGCAGTATCCGATGGAATAGTGACCGGACCAAATTCGAACCTGCGTTTCCCAACGCCACTTATTGGAGCAATGAAAAGCACTGGCAATGGGCGACTCAACCGAATGCCCGGGAAAAGGCATCCTTTCTGAAAGAGAATATACTTCCGATCGAGGAAAGCGGACACCTTCGCTTCCTGAAAGAAGGCGAAGATCTGCTGCCCGGATTCTCCGTCCGCCTGGTTCACGGACATACGGAATCCATGATGCTGCCCGTAATCGACTACAAAGGAAGGAAGCTTGCCTACTGCGCTGACCTCATGCCTTCTGTCGCTCATTTGCCGGTGCCGTACGTCATGGCCTACGATACACGGCCCCTGCTGTCACTCGGAGAAAAAGCCGCCTTTCTCGAGGACGCCATGAACGGCAATTGGACACTCTTCTTCGAGCACGATCCGGTGATCGAATGCTGCAACCTCCAACGCACGGAAAAAGGGATCCGGCAGGCTGAAGCCTTTGACCTGGATCAGTGGGTTTGATCGATTAACGATTTCGACCAATATCCTCGTTCACTTACCGGAAAGACGTTGGAAATACGATTGACCGGCAATCTGCGGAGAGACCCATCCGCGATTATCTCCTGCTCTCGGCTGTTGCTTACCACCCGTAGCGGCCGACCCGCTTTTCTCAGAATGATTGTTCCGTTCCGTCCGATCGGTGTCGATCCGTCGGTTAGCCAGTACACATCCTTTCCGATCACCAGGCAATCCCCTTCCTTCAAGAACATCCCACCACTTTCCCGCAGTGAAATGCTGTTCTTGAGCAGGTAAGTTTGACACACTTTGGGATCGATCCCCCGAAAATTCAAATGCGCGTCAATACGGCTTCGGATTCCCGGCGATAAGTCGACCGTATCAACCAACAAGAAGGCTTTGGACCCGGTTTTGAGCAGGCAAACAGATGCTCGAACAGGCAATACCGAAATATCCGCTTCGGAAAGTTGTTGTTGTCTGACATTTACCTGGACACCCAGACAGATCATAACTGAAAACAGCCCTGCCAGCAACAGTCTCCCGTTTCCTGAAATTACCCAGCGATGTATGCACAAGACCAACAGGCTCAATGCCGTTAACTGGGTCACGTTTATCCAAATACCCGTTGTTTGTGCGCATGGCAAATCGCCCATCCACTCGACAAGGGCCAGAAATGCATCCATGAAGTGTTGCAACAGCGAGCCTAACAAGGGGCCAAGACCGGCGATAGGCCCCAGGAACAACAACACCAGCCCGGCGAACATCGCAAGTGTGCTCAGTGGAATAATGATCGCGTTCGTGAGCAGGAATAAATTCGGAAACTGATGAAAGTAATACAGCCCGAGCGGAAATGTGAACCACTGTGCGGCCACGCTCACTGACATGAACTCCCAGACGCGTTGGCCCAACTTCGTTCGTACCGGACTTCGCTCGCGCAACCAGGGATAGAGGGCCAAGATGCCTCCCACGGCTGCGTAGGACAATTGAAATCCGACATCCGCGGGAAGTGACGGATCCGCTACGGTCAACAGAAAGATCGAAGCCGCCAGCGAGTTCCATACCGCAGCCGGGCGGTTGACCAGGTTGCTTCCGAGCACCAGGCTTAACATGGCGGCGGACCGGAGCACAGCCGGAGAAGCGCCGGTAAGGAAAGCGTACAACCAGATGAACAAGAGCGACAATACTTGTTGCAATCGTTTCCCGAATGTGCGCCTGTTCAGAAAGCCCAGCAGCATCCTGATCGCGGCATAAACAAGCCCGACATGCAGTCCGGAGACGGAGAGAACATGCAACGTCCCGGTAGCGGAAAAAGCCTGCATCACTTCGGCATCCACGGCATCGTCGTATCCGAGCACCAGCGCCGACATCACCGCCCAGGCTTCATCGCGTAAGCCGGCTTCCCGAAAAATGTTAAGCAGCCTCTCACGATACAGGCTGAATCGCAGCGCAAGCGAAGGATCGGGGTCCGGATCAACAGCCACCAGCTTGTTCGCCGAGATTCTCAATTCGTGATGAATCCCATGGTCGGCCAGCCAGGCTGTGAAATCGAAGGTTCCCGGAAATGGAAGGCTGTTCAGCTTTCGCGGACGGTCGTACACCCAGAACCGGTCGTTCAACCGTACGGGAAGGCTGTCGGGAGCATACACCACTACGCGGCCTTCTGCGCGTAACAAGCCACCGGCATGCTCTACCGCCATCACCTCGGCGATCAATCGCTTCCCGGAAGCTGTTATCCTGGGAGCTTCGGAAAAATGCAGCAGCCACGCGGTGGCTTGTTCGTCATGCGAAAAATGAAAGGGAGACTGGAGCGCTTTAACCCGTGAGGCTCCCAATTGGTAGCCGGCGGAAAACAAGAAAACTGATGCCAAGGCACCATATATCCAACGTTCACGATACGCAAGCCATCCGCGCGGATGATAGGCCAGCACCATCAGGATCAGGCAAGCGATTCCTGTTAAGAGCAGCAATGCCGGATGCAACGACCGGTCGAGACTCCCCCACCACCATCCGAACAACAAGACCGGTAAGAGGCGAATAAACGGAAACGCCTTTTTCACACCGGAACAAAACTACCGCACCGGAACCTGCCAGCGAAGGGGTTGAATGATTCAACCGCTTTTAAGCAACTGCCTGTAAGCGGAAAAAGAAAAGCTTATCGGGCAACCGTCAGATAGCGAAACATCTGTCTGGCAGCCAGTGCGGATGCTCCGGCTCCTCCAAGTTTCGTTTCCAATAATTCGAAATCGTGCAATTGCTGTTGCCGCCGCTCTCCGTCAAGCAACTGAGCCAGCTCCCTCCGTAGGTTGTCAACGGTCAGGTCCTGCTGAATGAGTTCCCGCACCACTTCACGGTCCATGATCAGATTCACCAACGAAATGAATTTGATCTTGACCAACGCTCGAGCAATTACGTAGGAGATTCGTCCGCCCTTGTAACAGACGACCTCGGGAACTTTGAACAATGCCGTCTCGAGGGTGGCGGTGCCGGAGGTCACCAAAGCAGCACGCGCATGCCGAAGAACGGGATAGGTTTCTCCTTGCAACACGCGGACTTCCCGTTCGCCGATCAATTGCCGGTAATAACCCAGGGGCTGTGAAGGTGCAGCGGCGATCACAAATTGAAACGCGGGAAAAGTTTTTGCAGCTTCCAACATCAACGGCAGCATCGTGCCGATCTCCTGTTTGCGACTCCCGGGCAAGAGCGCCACGAGCGGCCGATCATCCAAACCGTGTTGCTTCCTCCAACTGATTTCGTCTTCTCCTCCGGGCCAATGGGCAATCGCATCCAGCAAGGGGTGGCCGACGAAATCGACCTCCATGCCGAAACGCGCGTAGAACTCCTGTTCAAACGGAAGGATCACGAACATGCGCTCCACATCCCGTTTGATCTTGTGCACACGCGACTGTTTCCAGGCCCAAATTTGCGGACTGATGTAATAAAACACCCGGATGCCCTGTCGCTTCGCCCATTCGGCGATCCGGAGATTGAATCCCGGGTAATCCACCAGTATCAAGACATCCGGTTGAAAACGCAGAATGTCTTCCTTGCACCAGGACAGGTTACGCATGATTGTGCGCAGATTCATGAGCACTTCAGTGAAACCCATAAACGCCAGTTCACGGTAGTGCTTCACGATATCCACGCCCTGTTCCGTCATCAGGTCTCCACCCCATCCACGAAAATCCGATCCGGCATCCAGCTTTCGCAGTTCGCGCACCAGGTTGGCGGCGTGCAGATCGCCGGATGCTTCTCCTGAAATGATGTAATACTTCATAGGACGAATTTCAGGAGGACGATCAAACCACCGTAGATGAACATGGAAAACAGGACACCCCGGGCAGTCTTTTCCAGGTTGAATCGCAGACAGAGGAAGAACAGACCGAGGTTCGCGATCAGGCTCAAACTTATGACGTGGGACAATACGTGTCGCTCATAGTATCGCTGGATCATCTCCACCACACCGGCGTTCTGAATCAGCGAAGTGTAGAACGCGAAGGCCAGGAACGGCAACACGAGCCCGGCAAGGAGTCCGCCGTATAAAATATCCAGTCGTTTTCTCGTTTCAGCCTGCATGTCGGAATCGGTAGTACCAAAAAGCGTAAGCCATGGCTGTCAGGAAGGTAACCATCAACCATCCGCGACCGGTGTGCTCCCGTTTGTAATTGATCACCAGAAGTCGAAAGACGATAGCCGCTACAAGTAAGGTAAAGAGTTGCGGATGCGGGGCGATCGACCAGCGATCATTTCCAGTCTGCTCCGTCAACCAGCTACCCAGATGACCCAGAAGGTAATTCAGCAGCGGCAAGAAGATGAGCGCTGATAAAGCTCCCGCCAGGAACGAATCAGCGGGCAATCTTATTGAGCTCATATCCCTGTTCATTCAGGAAAGGAATCGCGTGATGGGCGGTAAAGTCGAACTGTACGGGAACCACCGACACATAACCGTTGGCGAGCGCCCATTCATCGGTATCCTCTCCCCGGTCATGATTGACAAACTTTCCGGTTAGCCAATAGTACTTGCGCCTGGTCGGATCGATCCGTTCGTCGAACTCCTCCTCCCACTTTGCCATTGCCTGCCGGCAGATCTTGATTCCTTTCAAATCCTCAAGCGGCAAACTCGGAATGTTGACATTCAACAAAGATCCCTGCGGCAAGCCTTTCTCCAGCACACGGGAAGCGACGATCCGCGCAACGTGAGCGGCGCCGGAGAAATCGGCATCGAGGGAATAGTTCAAGAGAGAAAATCCAACCGAGGGAATGCCTTCGATAGCGCCTTCCATCGCGGCCGACATGGTACCGGAATAAATTACATTGATCGAGGAGTTGCTTCCGTGGTTGATACCGCTGACGCATAGATCCGGTTTCCGGGGAAGTATCTTGTCCATCGCGATCTTCACACAGTCCACCGGCGTTCCGCTGCATTGATACCAGTCATGATCGCCGTGCACCTCCACCTTGTCCAAACGAAGCATGTTGTGGATCGTAATGGCGTGGCCCATGCCCGACTGGGGGCTATCCGGCGCCACCACATACAGATCTCCCAGTGCACTCATGGCGTTGACCAATGCATGCAAACCGGGAGCGGTGATACCGTCGTCATTGGTGACCAGGATCAGCGGACGTCCATTACCCATAACAGCAAATGCGTTTGAATGCCGCAAAGGTAGTAAAAAGCGAGGGCCGGGCTACAGAACAAAGAAGCGCCGCCGGACCATACCGGCGACGCTAACCCACTACTCAACACAGAAATTTACACTCAGGCCACCGTGATCTCACGGCCGGCTTTTTTCTTCTCTTCCACGCGCTTGGGCAGGTTGATGGAAAGCACTCCATTGTTGTATTCCGCCTGGATCTGTTCGGCGTCGACATGCTCGGGCATGGTAAAGCTGCGGCGGAAAGAGGAGTAGGAAAACTCCTTACGCGTGAACTTGCTGCCTTCTTCCTTCTTTTCTTCTTTGCGTTCGGCGCGGATGGTCAGGACCCCATTCTCCACCTCGACTTTGAAATCAGCCTTGTTCATTCCCGGTGCGGCGAGTTCGATGTGAAAGCGCTCCGGAGTCTCGCTGATGTTGACTGCCGGAACCGAACGGAAAGCGTCCTTCGGCAGAAGTTCATCGTTGAAGAAATCGTTGAAGAAGTCTCCAAAGACCGTCGGGAAACCCGTGTAACGGTCTGCGATCGGATTGTTGCGGAATTTAATCAGTGTCATGGCTATTGATTTTTCGTTGTACGACCCCGATTCGACAAGAGGCGTACCAAGCCTTTTTGTGCGATCCAATCCGCATGATAAATGTCAAATTGACTTTTCCGATGCGGGTAAAGAAGTCAATTCGTCGCTATTCTCGACCGGTGATTGACAAAATTTCACAAAAAAAGAGGAGCTGAAAGGCTCCTCTTTTCATTCATTGCCGGTAGCAATTATTTCGGGAATGCGGCTTTCGCCTGCTTGATGTCCTGATCGAAGGTGGTCTGTGTAATGTTGTTATCGTTTCGGAAAAAGAAGACCCCGCCCCAATTGTAAACGATTTTCTGGTAGTTCGTAGCAGCACCGTCTTTTTTGACAACCGTACGATAGATGGTCCGGTTACTCTCTGTAACGGTTTCTTCCGTTACACCATCCCGGTAATCCGAGTCGACGATCTTCGGAACGGAGGTGGTCGTCTTACCAGCTGTACTGCTCTTTTTGGTTGTATCCTGAGCGGAGGCTTTATTGAGCAACTGCTTCTTGGCTTCGATCTCCGCCAGCATCTTCGCTTTGCGGTCATTCTCTTCCTTCTCGGCCAATGCACGTTGTGCCCGGGCACTTGAATCCTGACGAGCTTTCTCGGCAGCCAGTGCGGCCTGTCGGTCGGCATCCGCCTTTGCTTTCGCTTCCGCGTCTGCACGGGCCTTGGCTTCCGCTTCCCGCTTGACTCGGTCGGCTTCGGCTTTCGCAAGGGAGTCACGACGGGTTTGCTCGGCGAGTTCTGCCAGGCGCTTCGCTTCAGCAGCTTCCTTATCCTTTTGGATCTTCTCTTGCCGCGCCTTCTCTTCGGCCAGTACACGGTCACGTGCTTCCTGCTCGGCTCTGGCGATCGAATCCTGACGCGCCTTTTCACGAGCCTTCGCTTCTGCTTCTGCTCTTAGCTTAGCTTCCGCGTCGGCTTTGAGTTTCGCGTCGGCTTCTGCTTTCAGGCGAGCGCGTTCAGCATTTTCCGCGGCTACGATTGAATCCTGACGTGCTTTTTCCTTTGCTTTAGCTGCTTCTGCCTGAGCACGCGCGTCCGCCTCTGCCTTGGCTCTTGCGGCGGCCTCGGCGCGAAGACGAGCTTCTTCAGCTTTCGCCAGCGAATCCGCTACTTGTTTCTTCCGGGCTTCCTCCGCGATGGCTCTTGCTTTGGCATCCGCCTCGGCTTTTGCAATGGCATCCGCCTCGGCCTTCAGCCTTGCCCGCTCAGCGGCTTCGGCCGCAACGATTGAATCTTGTCTTGCTTTCTCGGCGGCTTTCGCTTCCGCCTCCAGACGGGCCTGCTCGCGCAAGCGGGCTTGCTCCGCTAAACGGGCCTGCTCGGCATCGGCTTTGGCGATGGAATCCTGTCGGGCTTTTTCTCTTGCCTCTGCGAGCGCTTTCGCCTTTGCTTCGGCGGCGGAAAGACTGTCGAGGCGCGCTTGTTCGCGCATAGCTGCCGACGCAGCCGCCTGGACACGGGCCAACGAATCGAGGCGCGCACGCTCCTGCTCCTTCTTTAACCGGTCCTGCTCGGCCCGTTGTGCCATCAACTGGGCCTCCCGATCCTTGGCCTTGGCCAGCGAGTCATTCCAAACCTTATTCAGAGAATCCAGGCGAGCACGCTCTTGTTGACGCCGAAGTTCTTCCGCCTGCCGGCGTGCAAGATCCTGTTCGGCCTGGATCTGCTTCGTGTAACTGGCGTCATGGACAAAATCCTCATAAGTAGGATTAAAGGCAATCCGGGCAACCGGTTTGTTCATGGATGCATTCTGAGAAACTCCCGCTACATCCTCGAACATATCGATGTTGAACTCGTTCTGAAAAATGATGTCGGCCTGATCGGCCGGCACTTTGGTACTAAAAATAACGGATTTGGGCACAAGGCCGTACTGGGAGAAATTGATGGTGTAATCGTGCTGCAACTCCATGCGGAAGGAGAAGGTCCCATTCGCCTGCGAGGTGATGGTCTGTGGGGGAATGCCCGGACAATTAACGGCAATCGAAACGCCGCCGACGGGCTTATTGTCCTTCCGCACCTTTCCGGTGACCTCCACGTACCCGGTACGTTGGGCCATAACGCCCATGGAAGCGAAGAAAAGAAGGAATAAAATCACCAACCGGAAGTACCGGCTTCCTGAGGCAGGAATCGTTTGAATGTTACGCACGCAGACTGATTCGAATTAAGGTATAACAAAGGTACGGAGTAGAACCCCGTTTATTGTATGAATTTCAGACTTTTCCGGAGAAATTTGCACACGTTTCTCCGGTATTCAAATACCGTACCTGTACGAGAAAGTTTCAGTAATCAGGCGTGAAAAATCTCACCGGCCATGGCTACGGCCCTGGACCAGGCTTCCGCATTCAGCCCCATGGCTGAAGGCCCGCCGAATTTCGTCACCACCTGCTCGGTGGCAATATTTCCGACCAGATCATTGTTGGCCATCGGGCAGCCGCCGATACCCTTCAGGGCCAGATCGAAATTACGGCAGCCGCTTTCATAGGCGGCTGTAATTTTCTCTTCCCAGGTGGCAGGATGCGAATGAAGATGCGCTCCGAAGGTCACTTCCGGCACCGAAGGAATCAGGTGGGAAAACAAGGCCCGGATGTTTTCCGGATTACTGACCCCGACGGTGTCAGCCAAGGCGATCCTCCGGATGCCTTCATCGGCCAGTCTCTGCACCCACTGAACCGCCAGTTCGGGGCTCCAGGCTTCGCCATACGGATTGCCGAAACCCATCGAGATGTAGATGAGCACATCTTTCCCTGCCGTCTTCGCCAGCGATTGGATCTCCCGTACCCGCTCCAACGACTCTGCGATGGTCGCATTCGTATTCCTGCGTTGGAATTCCTCGCTGATCGAAAAAGGAAAACCCAGGTAACGGATCGGCTCGTGCTTACAGGCATCCTCCGCGCCGCGCACATTGGCCACGATGGCCAGCAGGGAGGTCGTGGTAGTCCGCAGATCGAGTTTCGATAATACTTCGGAAGTATCCCGCAATTGCGGAATGGCTTTGGGCGAAACGAAGCTGCCAAAATCGAGCGTATCAAAACCGACTTCCAACAGGGCTTGCAGGTAACGAGCCTTCACATCGGTCGGAATAAACTCCGGCCAACCCTGCATGGCATCCCGCGGACATTCGGTGAGCTGAATCGTTGACGTCATCGGATTATAATTCATTGAAGAGTTCGAACCAACGCAATTCCAGGTCGTCGCTTCTGACAAGGCGTGTACTACGAACCCGGTGTTTCCGGTCGATCAGGTAGATGGTCGGGGCTACTTCTATTCGATAGTCCTGTTTGACCTTGTTTACGTCAGCTGGCAGTAGTTCTGTCCAGCCGGCGGTGTGGGTAGCCAGTTGTTCCTTCCAGGCGGCTGCATCCGTCGTCAGGGCCACCGCGACGATTTCGAGATTGGCTCCATGCTCACGCTGGTAAAAGCGCTGCAAGTCGGGCAAGATGTATTCGCAAAAATGGCAACCGGGCTCATAGAAGAAGACGGCTACATAAGTCGCCTTGACCTTTGAAAGGCAAACGGGCTTTCCCTCCTGATCGATGCCTTTGATGTCGGGAGCGATCGTCCCTTCAGCCAAAACGGTATATCCGCTCGCATCCGTTTGGGCGCGAGCTTCTCCGATGATCAGGCAGAAGAGCAGCAGGAGAAGTGGCCGCATGGAGGTTTATTGGATCTTCACTCCGCTCGCCTCGAGGACCAATTCCACGAAAGGTTCGTTGATCGCGTTGATCTCCTCCTCCGACTTTCCGTCTTCTTTGGCATACTCCCGCAGGGTAGCCACATCGGTGGTGTCGTAATGCAAACGACCGGCTACGACCACTTGCTTTCCTGAAAGGTCTTTCGGCACGGTGAAACTGTGTTCGGGCATACGCACCAGCAGTGCGACACCGCTTCCCTGATCGAGGTTGAACCAGCAGCCTTCCGCCTGGCAGACCTCATTCACCTTACCGGCAAGTGTCGCGGTGGCTTCCGGTTTGTCCGTCAACAGGTTCTTCGCCTCGGCAGCCGGCACCGCAACCTTCTCATCGACCGGTCCGCCATAGCTGGTCGGCTGGTTGGCATTTTTGCAGGAAAAAGACAGGGTCAGGACCGTGGCTATCAGCAGCAGGGTGATTCTGGATTTCATAACTGCAAAGGTACATCCTGGGAGTCGATTTGTGGATTTGCTCAAAAACGTGTTGAAAACACGGATTTCAGCATCCTGAATCCTTGGAATAGCCACAAAAAAAGGTTATTTTTGCAGCCTTGTTTATTTGAACAAAAATGGCTGAAACTCAACAAGAACAGGAAATCAGCGTCCAGGAAGCGATCGGGCGCACGGAGCATTTCATCAACCAGAATCGCAAGAGCCTGGGTATCATCATCGGTGCCCTGGTCGTAGCGGTCGGCGGTTACCTGTTTTATCAGAAAGTATACGTTGCAGGTAAGGAGAAAGAAGCATCTACCGCCCTCTTCCATGCTGAAGCGTATTTCCGTCAGGACTCCCTCCGTCTTGCTATCAATGGCGATGGCAACAACATGGGCCTGGAGGAGATCGTGAACCAATACAGTGTCAGCCCCTCCGGCAACCTGGCTCGCTACTACCTCGGCATGGCTTATCTGCGCACCGGCGCTTTCGACAAGGCCGTAGAGTCGTTGAAGAGCTACGATGCGAAAGACGAGATTACCGGTTCGCTCGCTTACGGTGCAATCGGTGATGCCTATATGGAATTGAACAACGCCGACGAAGCCATTTCGTTCTACGAAAAGGCTTCCAAGGAAAAGCCGAACAACTTCACCACCCCGATCATGCTGATGAAGCTGGCCGGCGCGCTGGAAGGTAAATCCAATTTCAAGGAAGCGAAGGAAGTATACGAACGCCTCAAGAAGGACTATCCTGCCAGCACCGAAGGCACACAGGCCGAGAAATACATCTCCCGTGCCGAGGCGATGATCGGTAAATAACCCTAAACGAACGCATGAAAAAGGCTGCCCGAACGGCAGCCTTTTTCATATCCGCAGCATCCATGGCTACCCATCTGAAGAACCTGTCTGATTTCAACGCGGCCGAACTTCCTTCCGCGAAGGGAATGCGTTTTGCGCTGGTCGTTTCTTCCTGGAATGACAAGATCACCGGCGCACTCGCCGATGGAGCCCGGGAAGCGCTCTTAGCCGCTGGTTGTTCGGCGGAGGATATCGAACGGGTCGATGTACCGGGAAGCTATGAGTTACCCTTAGGAGCCCGCTGGATGGCCGACCAGCAGCGCTACGACGCCATCCTTTGCCTGGGCTGTGTGATCCAGGGAGAAACCCGGCACTTTGATTTCATCTGCGATGCCGTTGCGAACGGATTGATGGACCTGAATCTCGAGTACGGACTCCCCTTCATTTTCGGCGTGTTGACACCCAATACCCTGGAGCAAGCCATCGACCGGGCTGGCGGTAAACACGGGAACAAAGGTGTTGAGGCGGCAACCACGGCTATCCGCATGGTAGCCCTGAAGCGATCCATCAACAAATAAAAAAGGCGGAAAGAACATCTTCCCGCCTCCCTAAAACTCTTGCCTGGGTCAGTCGCGCACTTGAATGTTCGTAACACGATCATTCAGTCGCAATAGGTAGGGACCTTCGGCCAGGTGAAGTGAGGCCAGGTCCACCACCCGGATATTGGTACCTGCAACGCCATGCAACTGGTTAGAAAAAACGATCCGACCCTGCAGGTCCCTCAGTTCAAGGGATACCGGTGCTGCATTGGCCGCGTTCCAGCGTACGGTCAGGATGTTGCTGGCCGGATTCGGATAGGCCGTCAGATCACTTATTATATTCAGTGACTGAACTCCGGTTGTAAGCGGAGCATCTTTGTAACGGATTTGTGTAACCGTGCCCGTTGCCGTGGTATTGATCTGCAATACGGGAATCCCCTCTCCGTTTGCCAGCCATTTGTATTCGACGGTCGTGATCGCCGGGAGGTTCAAACCAAATCCAAGCGAGTCGATGTAGACACTGTCCTGTTCGACAATTGTACTGACAACCCGCAAGGCATTATAAGTTCCGTGCGGAGTCGTGACTGACCCCCATCCATCCACGACAGTCTGTCGGTTGCGATCCACCTGGAAGAAGAATCCGAGGGTGCTCGTCAGGTCCAGTTCGTAGCCGGAGTTCGAAGCAGCGGTATTCCCGAACGAGAGCGGGAATTCATAGTGGACATCGTGCGACGAATAGATGATCGGCAGTTGGGCGCCGTTGACAGTCGCGCCGAAGCCGGGTTGCTTATACTGCGTGCTGCTGTTGTAGAAGAAATTGAAGACATCGCTGACATTCACCGTTCCAAGGTTAAACGCCTGGCCCCGGGTTGCCTGATTAGCGCGGTTCGGATTGAACGGAAGGTCGCTGAACACGACGGAAAACACCGAAGCGGTCGCATTGACACTTAAGAACGTATCGATCGTTTGTCCATTGGACACCAACTGGGAAAAATCCCATACGGCATTGGCGCCGGTCGTGGTCAGATCGATTCCCGCAGTTGGTGCAGCGGTACTGACCCGGAAGGTGTCTCCGGCGGAAGGAAGATCGGCGGATTGGATGGTGATTTGTGCTTCTGCGATCGCAGGCAACAGGAAAGCCAGCACAAGCAAGTGGTACAGATTACGCATTTGGGTGATAGTTTCCGGTAAAGATACCGTTCTCGTTTGGTTGTCGTCGGAGTGCGCCTGAAATTCACCCTTGCGACAGGATGCAAAAAAACAGCGGCCCTTGGGGTACCGCTGTTTCTCGTGTAATTCGTATCGTTATCGGGTGATGAGCAAATTCCGGAGAATCAGTTGATCGGACTGACGTAGCCGGACCGTGTACAAGCCGTTGGCTACGGCAGGCAGACTGACACCTCGATTCAGATCAGGCGAAGTCTGATCCCATTCCTCCAGGTAAACCCGTTGTCCGATCGCGTCCAGCACTTCCAGTTGCAGGTGTCCGGTTTTCAGGTTTGTCGCCGACAATTGGAATGAACCCTGGCTGGGGTTCGGGAAGAGCGACAAAGAACCGTTCTGCGAACCGATCGACTGAACACCCAATACGATGTCGTACTGGATCGAATAGGCATTGCAGCCGTGGATATCGGTGACTTGAACGTAATAGACCCCGCTTTGAGTCATGACGAATGCGCTGTCGGTCGCGCCGGGAATCGCCGCTCCGTTGAGGTACCATTGGTAACTCAAGGCATGACTGCAATACAAGGTGTCGTTAATGTAAGTTACCGTAGGACGAATGGGTGCATAGACATTGATGTACCCGACCACATTCCGGGTACTCACCCCGTTGCTGTTGCCGGCACTAAGCGTGACGGCATAGCTGCCCGGGTTGTAATAACATACCGGTGCAGGATTCGCGCTAATGGAAACGGAAGGTATGCCACCCTGGAATGTCCACTGATAAATCGTCGCGTTCACCGAATTGTTGGTGAAGGTCACGCATTCTCCGATGCAAATGGACGTATCACTGGCGATGAAATCGGCTCTGGGGAAATTGGCCAGGCAGGCAGCAGCGGGACAAGAAGGATCGGGTTGGTACTTCCAGATATCAGCGTGGAAGCCCGTGTAATTCACATAGCCTCCCAACAACCAGAAGTAACCTTGTTGATCGGCATAAGGAAGCGGCCCGTAGCGATTACCAGGATAGTTGGTCGGATTGAAAACCCCGAGCGTGCCATATACGGGATCCGAGTTCGGTGTCTGGTTACCGCTGATGTAGGTCCATTTGAGCGTGGAGACATTGAAGAACCAAAAGTCGCCGTAACCCTCTGAAGGACCGAGGTCGTTGCCGCCACCATAGACGAAAAGATTCCCGCAGGAGTCGCGCCAGCAGGACCGATTCTCAAATCGTGCACCCGGCGTGTTAGCGGAATCTTCTACGCAGGCAGTACCGTAGATTTGTCCGGCACCCGGCACGTTGCTACCGGCCATCCAGGTCCATTGGTTAATGGAAGGATCGTACTTCCAGACATCATCAAAAATCCCCTGGGTCGAGTAGGCGCCAAACATCCAGAAGTTATCGTTATTGTCTTTCCAATGTGCATGTACCATCCGGTTGGAAGGCACGTTGGTGGAAGCGGCAACGCCTTTTGTTCCCCAGTTACCATTCTGGTATTGGAGATTGGGTCCAGCCATCCAGGTCCATTCATTGGTATTGACATCGTACTTCCAGGTATCGTTGTAACCATCACCACCGAAGAGCCACAGATTACCAGCGTTATCGACCCATGCCGCATTCGTTTCGATGCGTTGACCGGGATCGTTTGTCGGAGACGGTACACCCAATGTGCCCCAGTTGGCGGGAGCCATGCCTGTCTGGGATCCTTTCATCCAGGCCCAGAGGTTGGTGTTGATGTCGTATTTCCACAGATCCCCCATGTTGCCGGCATTGCCCACTCCACCATACAGCCAAAGATTACCGGATAGGTCCACCCAGGTGGCAGAGGTACGGCCTCGTCCTCCGGGCGTGTTACCGGGTGCAGCAACGCCCTGAGTGCCATATACGGGGTTACCGGAACCAGCGGCACCGTTACCGCTCATCCAGGTCCACAAGCCTGTTGCCGGGTCGAACATCCAGAGGTTATCGTTCCATCCGAAGCTGGTTCCACCGCCGTACTGCCAGAACTTTCCGTTCCGGTCGGTCCATTCGGAACCTTCGTAGATGCCTTGCGGCCAATTAGTCGGAGACGGGACTCCCTGGACTCCGAAACTTCCGGCGTAGTTTCCAAGTGTATCACCACCCATCCAGGCCCATTGACCGGCTTGCGCGTTCGAGGTGGATATTGAAATACCGGTCAGGAGGATGACCATCCATCCGGCAATGAGTAATTGCTTTCTCATGGGTTCAAAAGATTAGCGTTTACGTTTGGTGAATTCCTCTTCGGGCACTTCCAATTCGCGTGTCCGCTTACCTTTTGTATCGATGAAATACATCTTCTCCCCTTTTCGAACGAGTGACTCTCCGTTGTGGAATGATTGCGCGTCGTCGAAGGAGGCAGGCAAAATCCATTTACCGGCAGCATCGATGAATCCCCACTTCTTTCCGTCGTAAACCGGTGCAAGTCCGGAAGAAAAATTCCGGGCATTCTGATATTGCAACGCGATGATCGTCTGTCCATCCCGATTGATGTAACCGAATTTCCCACCGATCATCACCCGTGCGAGTCCGTCGCAAAACTCATCCGCCAGGTCGAACTGCGCGGGGATCGAATACGAACCATCCGGTCTGATCCAACCGTACTTACCATCCCTGGCTACGCGTGCAATCCCTTTGTTGAAGACACCGGCATCCGAAAACTGCAGCGGAATAACCTCCGTGCCGAAGACATCGAGAAAGCCACGAAGACTATCGCGGACCACCAGGGCCCTTCCTTCGATGAATTCGGAACCGGCATCGTAGGTGGCCGGCACCACGATAGCACCCTTGTCATCCCGGTAGCCGACTTTGGCTTTCATGTAAAACCGGATGAGGTGTTGTCCATACAACGGCCCGGAACCTGCCAGCAGGGTCAGGAAAACCATTAAATGAAGGAATCGGAATCTTCCCATCGCATTTGAATTTAGTTACCAAATGTAACCGAATGCGGTAATCCGGCAAGGAAAGGACGGACCTTATTTTGCCAACGCGGGAATATGGAGGGCGAAGGGCAGAAAGATCAGAATTCAGCCACGATTCCGATACTTGGAATAAGGCTCCCCGCTTCATTGGGGATCAGCAAGGGCAAATAGGCGTCGGTATTATTGGGATCTACGATCGGCTGCCCGTTGGCATTCCGTTGTACACTGACGTAAGGTGCAAATTCCGTTACCTGATTATAGACATTCTGCACATCCAGGAAAAAGTTCAAGCTCCATTTTTTATAGTAATACTTCTTATCGATCCGCAGGTCGAGCTGATGAAACGCATCGGTGCGCAAGGCGTTGATGGCGGTACGGTCCGGGATACCTTGTCCGGTGATGTCGAAGTTGGATTTCTCGACAGACGCTGCAACGTCAAAAGGCGTATAAGGTGTACCACTGTTGAATCGGAAACGAAAACCCACCTGCCAGTTCTTGGGAAAGTACTTGCCGCCGGTCAGGCTGACGACATGCCGGAAATCCCAGGAAGAAGGCAGAAATGCACCGTCCAGACTTTCGAACTCACTGCGTAAAAGTGTGTAAGCCAGGATGCCGAATACTTTCTTGAACAGTTTCTGTTGTACCATGAATTCGACCCCATAGGAACGCCCCCTATTGTCGAAACGAACAGGTACAGTTCCAACGGTACCGAAATCGCTGCCCTGGTTGGCGATGGAAATGGAATCGCGTAGGTTGAAGGGATACTGCGAATAGTTCTTGTAGAATCCTTCGAGGGTAATTCGGACAAAGGAGGGTGCCGTGTATTCGAAACCGGCGACCAGGTGATCGCACTGCATGTAGCGGGCATCCACCTTATTGACCAAGGTTCCTGCATTATCGCGGAAGCCAAGAATGGTATAGGCCGGAAGTTGGAAGTACCGTCCGGCGTTGGCATTGAAACGGAAGCGGTCGGAAAGCCGATAGCTGAGCGACAGTCGGGGAGAAAACTGATCCTGGGGACGTTGCATCCGTTCGTTGAACGTATTGGCATCCAGACGAAATCCGGCTGATAGCGTAAGATCTTCCCGGAGAGCGGAGATACTCCACTGCGCGAAGAGGGCAGCTTTGTAGAAGCTGATGTCGGATTGATACCGGACTTCTCCCACATACGGCACCCTGTTGAAGGTCCGATTCGTATATTCGGCCGATTCCAGGTTCATGCCGAAGGTTATTTTCTGGCTTCCGATCCTTTCCACTTGTTCGTACCTGAACTTGTTCTCCGTTTCCCGGCTGGAATAATCGAGCAAGCGGTTGTTCTCAGAAGACGCATCGTTGTCCTGGAATTTCTCCGCGTCATTCTGCAACTGGTTTCTTGAAAGTGCAAACAGGGAATATCCGTTCGTTCGGTACCGGCGGTAAACGGCTCCGACGGTGTAATTCCACTGCGTGTTGACCGGAAGGTTATTGAGGAGGTATTGCTGCAAATCGGTTTCGTCCTGTTCCAGGTTGAGTCGTACCCGGTCATCGGCACCAAGACCCAGGAAGGTGATCTCGTTACGATCATCGATCTTCCATTTTGTCTTGACGAGGAAATCATCGTAGGTCGGCAGGAATGGCAAACCGATCGCTTTGAAGAGAAATTGCAGGTAGCTTCTTCTCCAGGATGCGATGAAATTCACCTTATCGGACAAGGGCCCATCCACGGTCGCTGCCAGGTCGGATGCTCCCAACGTCAGGGTATAACCCATTCGCTCTGCCCTGCCCTCTTTCAACTTGAAATCCATGACCGAGCTGAGTGTGTTACCGCGAGCTGCCGGGAAAGCACTGCTGTAAAAGTCAACTTCCCGGATGAAGTCTACGTTGATCATGCCCACGGGGCCTCCGGTGGAACCCTGTGTGGCGAAGTGGTTGATATTGGGGACCTCGATACCGTCGAGGTAAAATCGATTTTCGTTCGAGGAACCGCCGCGAATGATCAGGTCGTTGCGGAAACTGGCGGTGGCCGCTACACCGGGCAACGATTGCAGCGCTTTGGAGATATCCCGGTTGGCTCCAGGATTACGTTTGATATCCACTTCACCGACATTATAGACGGAAACCGGGGCTTCTTCCAGTTTCACAAACGGATCGGGGCGAACAGTCACTTCTTCCAGCTCGGTTGAACGTGCGACGAGTTCGACGCGGACAGGCCGTACACGGGTCGAACTTACATCGATCTCGAAAACAGCCGCCTTGTCGTAGCCGACCGACGTGACTTCGATGTTGTAGATTCCCGGTGTCAATCCACGGAATTCAAACCGACCCTGTTCGTCGGTGGTCGTTCCGATCGTAGTACCGGAGATCTGTACCGGTGCAAACGGTATGGGCTGGTTACTGAGCTTGTCAACGACCTGGCCGTTCAACGTAGCCGAAGGGGCCTGCGCGAAGGCCACTTGGCCAAAAAGCAGGAAAAGGAGAAAAAGGCGGATCCGCATCATCGATTTCGCTTGAGGAAACACCTTTCGCTGCGAAAAGTTCAGCGGAAATCAGCCACGGAGGATGGTCTCGAACTTGTTGATCGTGGATTTACCGACCGATACCAATGGAAGCCGGACATGCTCGGCACAAACGTTCTGAAAACTGAGCAACCCTTTGACTCCGGACGGATTTCCGTCGACAAAAATGGCACGGGTGATCTCCTGCAGTTTATAGTGCAGTTTTCGAGATCGGTCAAAATTACCTTCCAAGCCGGCCCGGACCATTTCGCTCCAATCCTTCGGAAATGCGTTGGCGATGACCGAGATGACGCCATCGGCTCCGCAGGCAAGCATGGGAAGGGTGAGCAGATCGTCGCCGCTGATCACCAGGAAGTCCTTCGGACGACCGTGCAGGATGCGCATGACCTTTTCCAGATTGCCGGAAGCCTCTTTGATTCCGATGATGTTGCGTACATCGTGCGCCAGTTCCAGGGTGGTCTCGGCATCCATGTTCGAGCCCGTGCGGGAAGGAACATTATAGAGTATGAGCGGAACCGGGCAGGCGTTGGCGATCATCTTGTAATGCTGGTAGATCCCCCGCTGGGAAGGCCGGTTGTAGTACGGGGATACGGACAGCACCGCGGAGACACCGTCGAAATCCATTTCTTCCATGCATTCGAGGATCTCGTTGGTATTATTTCCACCCAATCCCAGCACGACCGGCAAACGGCCGTCGTTGATCTCCAGCACGAAATCCAGCACAGCACGACGTTCGTCCTTCGTGAGGGTGACCGATTCACCCGTGGTGCCAAGCGGAACCAGGTATTCCACTTTTCCGTCGATGATCCTGTCGAGCAGTTTTTTGAACCCCTTGAAATCAATGCTACCATCCTTATGGAAGGGTGTCACCAGGGCGACACCGGTCCCTTTGAGTTTATTCAGGTTCATGGTTCAGCGTTTTACTTGGCGCAGGTAGTGCTCCGTCTCTTCGATGACGGTTTTTATACCGGTGTCCGGGGGCAACTGCAACATCATTTCGTAGCAGGTGATATTGCGTTTGTCATATCGGCCGATGCGAAACTTCGCATGCGAAACAGCGGCAATATAGCGTAGCGGGAATGATTTCCCATTATTCAGGTTAATCAGGATATCGAAAGGTTCCCGAATGAAGTTATCGACGATCGGGTCCTTCGGAATCAGGCGGAAGTCGAGGTCTTTGCGGGTGAAAAAATCGAGACCATACTGGGCGAACTGTCCGTTGGGCAGTTGCTTCTTGTCGACAAAACCCATAGCCTGGATATCCTTTTTGTAGACGGAACGCACCTGTTTCACATATGCCTTCACCACTTCGTAATCACGCGCGTCGGTGGCATCGTAAAGTATCCCGATCTTCTGGGCGTCATCGAATGGAACAACCTCGTGCACCAGTTTCAGCTTCCGCACATCCTGCAGGAAGCGTCGCTGTCCGAGATACGTCCGAATCTTTTTGGGTACGGCCAAGGTTCTGCTGCTAGCCAGACGAAGATAGGGCTTTTCATCCGATGCGAGCACTCATCGAATCATTCGCTCGAAGGTGGCTTCGTCGATGACTTTTACTTTCAGCCGTTCCGCCTTTTCGATCTTACTGGGACCGGCCTCCGAGCCTGCCAGCAGGTAGGTCGTCTTGGATGAAACACCTGATTGGACCTTTCCTCCGTGGCGTTCGATCACTTCCTTGAGTGCATCGCGTTCGAAGTGTTCGAAGACACCGGAGACGACAAACGCCATACCGGCCAGTTTATCGCTAAGGGGACCTTTGCCACGTGTATCCAGGGTCATTTTCAACCCGGCCTTCCGGAGGGCATCGATCTGCCGGAGGTGTTTCTTGTCGCGGAAATATTCGTGTACACTTTCCGCGATCTTTTCACCGATCTCTTCAGCCTGTATCAACTCCTCCGCCCCTGCCGCTGCCAGGGCGTCCATGGTTTTGAAATGTTGGGCCAGTTTCTTCGCCACAGTCTCCCCGACATACCGTATCCCGATGGCGTACAATACCCGCTCGAAGGGCACTTCACGGGAGGCTTCGATTCCCTGCAGGATCTTTTGCACCGATTTTTCCTGCAAGCGAATGACTCTCGGCTTTTCTCCCGGCTCCGTGGAAAGGGTTTTCTCCAAGCCCAGTAACTGTCCTGCTTCCAGGCGGTACAGGTCTGCCGGTTCTTTGATCAGTCCCTTATCGAAGAGCAGTTCCACTTTGCCTTCGCCGAGGCTGTCGATATCCATCGCCCGTCGGGAAATGAAATGCTCGATCTTCCCCTTGATCTGCGGCGGGCAACCGTCCTCGTTCGGACAATAATGCAAGGCCTCCCCTTCACGACGAATCAATGCTTCGCCACATTCCGGACATTTTCGAATGTAACGTACCGCCGTCGCGTCCTTCGGGCGTTTCTTGAGGTCGACACCGGTGATCTTCGGAATGATCTCGCCACCTTTTTCCACAAAAACATGATCCCCGATGTGGAGATCGAGTTTAGCGATCTGATCGGCGTTGTGCAGGGTGGCACGACGCACGGTGGTACCGGCCAGGTGAACCGGTGCCAGGTTGGCTACAGGCGTGATCGCTCCCGTTCTTCCAACCTGGTAATCGATGGACAACAGGGCCGTGGAAACATTCTCCGGCTTGAACTTGTAAGCGATCGCCCAACGCGGTGACTTCGCGGTGTATCCCAATTCCCGCTGGAAACCCAGGTCGTTGACCTTGATGACAACGCCGTCGGTATCATACGGTAATTTCGCACGGCGCGTATCCCAGGCATGGATAAAGTCGAGTACCTGTTTCAGATTACTACACAATTTGTAGTGCTCATTTATTTTGAAGCCCCATTTACCGGCCTGCTCCAGCGATTCGACATGCGTTTTGAAAGGCAAACGTTCCCCGAGTACGAAGTACAGGTAGCAATCGAGCCCGCGTTTCGCGACCTGGGCCGAGTCCTGCATTTTCACCGTACCTGCAGCGGCATTTCTCGGATTTTTCATGAGTCGGTCCGCAATCTCCCCTTCATCGTATCCGTCCTCACGCAATTGCGAAGCCAGTTGCTTGTTGATGCGATCGAATGACGAGCGGGGCATGAACACCTCACCCCGGATCTCAAACTCCTTCGGGAAGTCACCGTGCAGGCGGAGTGGAATCGTTCGGATCGTTCGGATGTTGGCCGTGACATCATCACCCTTTACGCCATCGCCCCGGGTGACTGCCTGTACGAGCCGGCCATCCCGGTAAGTCATCCCGACGGCTACGCCGTCAAACTTCAATTCACAGACGTATGCGACGTCCTCTCCTACCACTTTACGCACCCGTTCGTCGAACTCACGCACTTCCTCCTCGCTGTAGGTATTTCCGAGCGAGAGCATGGGATACCTGTGGGTAACGGAGACGAACTCTTTCGTTACTTCACCTCCGACCCGCAGACTTGGAGAATCGGATGCGCGGAACTGCGGAAACTCCTTCTCCAGGCGGATCAGTTCCTCCAAAAGCTGGTCGAACTCGAAATCACTGATCACCGGTTTGGCATCCTGATAATAGAGCCGGTTGTGCTTATCAATGAGCGCAGAAAGTTCTTCGATCCGCGCTTTGGCTGCTTTTTCGTTCATGGTTCAATCTCAAAGTTGCGTTATTTACCCGGACCCGCCACATCATCGGGTAGCCGGCCGAGAACAATGCGTTCGTTTCCGTTCAGATCGCGCAGATGTGAGGTATCCACCAGTCCGGCGGTTTTCAGTAGGTCCTCCGTTTCGGATCCCGTTCCGCTGTGTATTTCAAAAATCAACCAACCGCCGGGCACCATCCACCTGGATGCACGTCCCGCGATGACGCGATAATACAGTAGCGGATCTTCCGTCGGACTGAACAAGGCTTGCGGAGGTTCGTGGTCGCGGACACGGCTGTGTAGCGTCGCTTCGTCCGCTTGCGGGATGTAAGGCGGGTTGCTCACGATCAGATGAAACGGCATCTCGGACAGTTGCGTTTCCTGCAAAACATCAGCTTGCAGAAAATGCACAGCTGCGTCCTGCTCCGACGAATTGCGCCTAGCAATTTCCAGGGCCGCGTCGGAAATATCAATGCCGATTACCTCACCATCAGGGAAGGCTTTTGCCAGGCTGATAGCGATGCAACCACTTCCGGTGCCAACATCCAGAATCCGGAGTCTGGTTCCCGGGTAGCGCGCCATCCAACTTCTTGCCTTATCCATTGCCTGGCGGACCACTTCTTCGGTCTCCTGGCGAGGGATCAACACCGCAGGTGATACTTGCAGGTTCATGCCCATGAATGGGGCTCTGCCGAGTACATATTGGACCGGTTCTCCACGCTCCAGGCGTGCAAGGTCATCCATTAAACGCTTTTCTGTTTCAGCTTCGATCGCTTCCGCTCGTCGGATCACCAGGTCGATGCGGCGCATGCTACACCTTCCCTCGATCAATCGTTCGATCACGGCGATACGTTCCTCTTCCTCGTACTCGGAAGGAAGTCGTTCTCTGGAGAGCCGGACGAATTCGCCCCAATTCATTCGACGAAAATACGGCGATGAACGGGAACCACCGCTTTCTGCCTAACTTCGCCACATGTTGGATATCCGGTTCATGGAGCGTGCGCTCGAACTTGCCCGATTGGGGCTCGGACGGGTCGCGCCGAATCCCTTGGTTGGCGCCGTCCTGGTGCAGGACGGGATGATCCTGGGTGAAGGATACCACGAAGTCTTCGGCGGTCCGCATGCTGAAGTACGGGCCGTGGAAGATGCCCTTCGCAGAGGTCACGAACAGCGATTGAAATCCTCGACCTTATTCGTGAACCTGGAGCCCTGTTCGCATCATGGTAAAACGCCTCCCTGTACGGACCTCATCCTGCGTTATGGAATTCCGAAAGTCGTGGTTGCCAATACCGACCCCTTTCCGGCTGTTAATGGAACAGGCATTGAATGCTTACGTGCAGCGGGTGTGGAAGTGCAAGTCGGTATCGAGGCGGAAGCGGGGCGATGGCTGAACCGACGCTTTTTCAAATTCCATGTAGCAAACAGGCCCTGGATCCTGCTCAAGTGGGCCGCATCACTGGATGGATTCCTGGGCGCGAAGACCAATGATCCGGTAGGGCGTCGTGTATCCGGGTCGGAGGCACATCGTCTGGTCCACCGATGGCGTTCGGAAGAAAGTGCCATAGCGGTGGGCAGTGCCACTGCGCTTAACGACAATCCTCAACTCACTGTACGGGAATGGCCGGGGCGATCACCGGTCCGGATACTCTTTGACCGAACCGGGCGTGTTCAGGGTGATCTTCATTTGTTCGACGGATCGGTTCGAACGATCCGTTTCTCACAGAAAATAGTGGGACCGACCGCGGGTATGGAGGAGATCAGGCTGGAGGAAGGATCCCATTTTTATCGTGATGCCTTTGCCAGCCTGTATGATCTCGGTTTGCAGTCTGTACTGGTTGAAGGCGGATCAGTAACCCTGAATAACCTTATCTCGGAAAACCTGTGGGACGAAGCCAGGATCTTTACGTCTCCCGTTCATCTTGGCGAGGGCGTTCCCGCGGTTTCGGTTCAGGGCAGGACGCTGTCAACCGAACAAATCGGAAACGACCTTCTGACCGTTTTGATACCCAAATAAAAAAGACACCGTATGCAGGAATCCTTTGCACTCCTGAAAAAACTCTGCTCCATCCATGCTCCTTCCGGAAATGAAGGCGCGATGACCGAATTCCTGCTGGCCTATATCCACGAGCACGGGCATCGTTGGAAGCATCAGCCGGCGGTCTTTGCCGGCGAAGACTTTCAGGATTGCCTGTTACTGGTATTTGGAAAGCCACGAACAGCCGTCTTTGCCCATATTGATTCGATCGGTTTCACCGTCCGATATAACCGGCAATTGGTGAGGATTGGAAGCCCACATTTTGAAAGCGGAACAGAATTGGTCGGACACGATTGGGAGGGAGCGATTACCTGTACGGTTCAGGTTGACGATGAAAGTCACTGGCACTATGCAGCAACACGAGAACTGGACCGCGGTACTGACCTGACGTTCAAACCGAAATGGATCGAAGACGAAGTATCGGTACAATGCTGTTACATGGATAATCGCTTAGGCGTTTGGAATGCACTTCGGCTATGCGAGACCCTGGAGCATGGAGCCGTGGTATTTTCGTGCTGGGAAGAACACGGTGGCGGAAGTGTTCCATATCTCGCCCGTTTTCTCTGGGAACGTTACGGCATCCGGCAGGCCCTGATTTCGGATGTCACCTGGGTAACGGAAGGCGTACCAGCAGGAAAAGGGCCTGTAATCTCTCTTCGGGATTCCGGACTGCCGCGTCGACGCTTTGTCGATAGGATCCTGTCGATGGCGGAAGCCAGCGGCCTACCCTATCAGCGGGAAGTCGAAGGAGCCGGCGGAAGTGATGGAACGGAACTACAGAAGCAACCCTACCCCATCGACTGGTGTTTCATCGGTCCGCCGGAAGAAAACGTCCACAGCCCGAAGGAAAAGGTGCACAAAGCGGACATTCTCGGGAACCTCGAGTTGTACCGATACCTGATGGATCGCTTGTGAGTCTTAAGGAAGGAACTTCTTCAAAGCAAGGAGCAAAGCGTCCGGGGGCTGACAGGGTCGACCCGTAGCCTTGCTCACGAAAACCAAGGTAGTTTCCGCCTCATTCAGCAGATCGCCTGCCTCATTCCGCAGTTCGTATAGAAAGCGCAACCGGACACCAGAAAGCGATACGATCCGGGTCGTGAGCACCAACAGGTCATCATAATAAGCAGGCCTTCGGTACCGGACTGAAAAGTCGGAAACCGGCAGCAGGACACCGCTATCTTCGAGCGAACGATAGCTGAAACCCAGGCTGCGCAAGGCCTCCACACGCCCGACTTCGTAATAAGTGGCATAGTTGCCGTAATAGACATATCCCATCCGATCGGTCTCACCATATCGGACGCGGAAGCTGGTTTCGTGCTGGTACATCGGAAAGAAAATCCTGTAGCGAGCGACGAAGGTAACAACGACTACATTTTTTCCTATACTTGTATGACGGAATCCCGCAGCGGGCGCGCCCTTCCTACTCTTCGCGTTTTTCGTCCGTCAGATTCCTTTCAGTTCATCCATTCACCACCCATCACCGGCTTCACGTCATGCTGCGTTCCGGAAGGTTATTGTTTTCGTTATTCCTGCTGAGCGGTTGGGCCTGTTCCCGTCCTGCCTTGCAGCACGTGCAGTTGCAGGAATATGTTTTCAGTGACAGCACCTACACAACGCAGGATCCGAAGATCGAAGGACGGATCGCTCCGTATCGGGACAGTTTGAACAGGTCGATGGCGCGGGTCTTGGCCGAATCGGCCCAACCGTTGGAAAAGAAGCAGCCGGAAGGTAAGCTCGGCGATTTCGTGGCCGATGCCTGTATGCAGGAAGCTGCAGCACTAACCCGGGAAACGATCGACCTTGCTCTATTCAATCACGGAGGATTGCGACGTTCGCTTCCGATGGGTGCGATAACGCTCGGAGATGTGTACGAGCTCATGCCGTTTGACAATGAATTGGTCGTCATAACACTTCGCGGGAGCAAGTTGCTGGAACTGTTAAACCATGTTGCTTCCACCGGTGGCGCTCCGGTTTCGGGCCTTCGGATGTTGATCAGCAGCAACCTGGCGGACTCCGTCCGGATCGGCGGCGAACCCCTGGACACCAGCCGAACCTACCGGGTGTTAACGTCCGATTATCTGGCGAACGGCGGCGATCGTTATACTGCCTTTGCGGACGCTTTGAGAAAAGAAGAACTGAGGCTTCGGGTACGAGATGCGATCGTACAGCGCCTGGAAAAACTCGGACAGCAGCGCCAAACGCTTGTTGTCACACTCGATGGAAGGATCCAACATGCAGAATAACCCTTCCCGACACACATCCGGCCTGGTTTCCAGGCGGAGTTTTCTGCGCTATGCCAGCGGAACGGCCGCGTTGATCGCTGCCGGCATGATACCGGTGCCCGCTTTTGCACGGACCGATTCGATCAAATTAACCATCCTGCACACCAATGACGTCCATAGCCGGATCGATCCGTTTCCGGACAATGACCCCAAGTATCCGGGGTTGGGCGGTTTCGCGCGCAGGTCAGCATTGTTGCGGCAGATCCGTTCAGAGGAATCGTACGTACTGCTGCTGGATGCCGGCGATATTTTTCAGGGTACGCCCTATTTCAACCTATATAAAGGAGCACTTGAACTGCAACTCATGAGTGAAATGGGGTATGATGCCGTCACGATCGGCAATCACGATTTCGATGGCGGCATCGACAATTTGCGGGAACGCATCGAACAGGATGCCAGGTTTCCGTTCCTGAACGCGAATTACGAGCTACAGGACACGCCGTTGAACGGACGGGTACTCCCCTACAAAATTTTCAGGCGCGGAGGATTAAAGATCGGCGTACTGGGTATCGGCATCGAACTGCAGGGACTGGTTGACGCGCGGATGTATGGGAACGCACGCTACCTGGATCCAGTGTCGATTGCCGAGCAAACAGCCCGGCGATTAAAACACGATGAAAAATGCGACCTCGTGATCGCGTTGTCGCATTTGGGTTACCGTTACAAGGAAAAGAAAGTCTCCGATATCATACTGGCCGAAGAAACCTCGAGCATTGACCTGATCATCGGCGGACACACGCATACATTCCTCGACGAGCCGGTACAATTGTCGAACAAAGCCGGGAAGACCGTGCATGTAGCACAAGTCGGATGGGCCGGCATTCGTCTCGGGAGAATCGACTACTTCTTTGATCGTGATCGAAAGAAAAGTTCGCTCCTCGGCGGACAAGTAAAACTTTCTGATTACACAATAGGAGCATAAATTTTTTTTAAATAGTTTTTCTACAAACCTTTGTTACGTTATTTTCGTCACGGGAAACAGAGAACGAAACGAACGGGACAAGAACACACGAAACGCATTACCCGCTTAACGGCGGCACATCACGACGGATTCGATTTTACGCACCACACAAAAACCACTTTTCTTAGAGGAGACCACTATGGAGAAAACCTGCGAGAGTGTTTGGAAAAAATGCCTGCAGATCATTAAGGACAACGTCAGCCCGCAAAGCTTCAAGACGTGGTTCGAACCGATCAAGCCGATCCGTCTGGACGGCAAGGTTCTGACCATTGAAGTTCCGAGCCAGTTTTTCTACGAATGGCTTGAAGAGCACTATATCACCCTGATCAAGAAAGTCATCCGCCAGCAACTTGGACCCGAGGGTCGACTGGAGTACAGCATTGTGATGGAACACGCCGTGGCTGAAAAGCCTTACACCGTGCGCATCCCGACCAAGACCTCCGGTGACCTGAAGAATTCTCCGGTCAGTGTTCCGGTGAACGTGAGCAGCACGATCCGCAATCCCTTCATCATCCCCGGATTGAAGAAGGTGAATGTGGAGTCCCAACTCAATCCGAATTACACCTTTGAGAATTTCGTCGAGGGCGATTGCAACCGTCTGGCCCGTTCGGCCGGATACGCGGTTGCCGGCAAACCCGGCGGAACCGCTTTCAACCCACTCCTTATATATGGTGGCGTCGGAATGGGCAAGACCCACCTGGCGCACGCCATCGGTATCGAGATCAAGAACAGCCATCCCGGGAAGACCGTACTGTATGTGACAAGTGAGAAGTTCACCCTGCAGTTCATCGACGCCGTCCGCAACAACGAACAGAACGATTTCGTCCATTTCTACCAGATGATGGATGTACTGATCATCGACGATATCCAGTTCCTTGCCGGCAAGGAAAAAACCCAGGATGTCTTCTTCCACATCTTCAATCATTTGCACCAAACCGGGAAGCAAATCATCCTCACATCGGACAAGGCGCCGGTCGATCTCCAGGGAATGGAGCAGCGCCTGCTGAGCCGGTTCAAGTGGGGTCTTGCGGCCGATCTGCAGATGCCTGACCTGGAAACCCGGATTTCCATCCTCAACCGGAAGATGTACCAGGACGGCATTGAATTGCCGAAAGAGATTGTCGAGTACATCGCTTACAGCATCACCTCGAACGTACGCGAATTGGAAGGCGCCCTGATCTCGATCCTCGCCCAGGCTTCGCTTAACAAGAAGTCGGTTACGCTGGAGCTCGCCAAGCAGATGATCGACAAGTTCGTCAAGAACACCACGCACGAAGTCTCGATCGACTACATCCAGAAGATCGTCTGCGATTATTTCGACCTGCCCATCGAGATGCTCAAGTCGAAGACCCGCAAGCGCCAGGTCGTTCAGGCCCGCCAGATCGCCATGTACTTTGCCAAGAACATGACGAAATCGTCCCTGAGCAGCATCGGCGCCCACTGTGGCGGAAAGGACCACGCCACGGTCCTGCACGCCTGCCGTACAGTCAACAACCTCATCGAAACCGACAAGAAATTCAAAGCCAGCGTAATGGAACTTCAAAAGAAGATTGCCATCAACGCAAAATGATCCTCGTTTAACCAACGACCAGCGGCCGCCCCGGGATTTATTCCGGGGCGGTTCGTTTTTACACCGCTCCCCTCCATTTCCTACATTCGCACCCGATGAAGATCAGTGAAGTCACCACGCCAGCGGAGGCTGAAGCGTTCATCCGCTTTCCCATACGTCTTTACCGGGGCGATCCGAACTACTTGCAGCCGTTGGACAAGGACATCAAAGCCGTCTTTGATCCGAAGGAGAACAAGTTTTTCCGACATGGTCAGTGTACCCGGTTCTTGTTGCGCGACAACGACGGCCAGGTCATAGGCAGGATCGCCGCCTTCATCAACGACCGGTTGGCAAAGAAAGAAAGCCAGCCCACCGGTGGATGTGGATTCTTCGAATGCATCCACGACCAGGTAGCCGCGAACCTGCTGTTCGATACCGCACGTGACTGGCTGGCAGCTCGCGGTATGGAGGCCATGGACGGACCCATCAATTTCGGCGAACGGGATGCCTGGTGGGGCCTCATCGTGGAAGGATTCGATCCGCCACCTTACAAGATGAACTACAACCCGCCGTATTACCGGGAATTATTCGAGTCGTACGGCTTCCAGATCTACTTCCAGCAATGGTGCTACTCTCTCAAGGTGGCCAACCGGCTGCAGGAAAAATTCTATGCCAGGCATGCCGCGATCAGGGAGAATCCGGACTATCGTGCCGAGCACCTGCGGAAGAGCCGGCTGGAAAAGTATGCGGAGGATTTTAGAACAGTCTATAACAAGGCCTGGGTCAAGCACGGCGCTGGGAAAGAACTGGAATCCCGGCAGGTCCAGGGCTTTTTCCGAAAGATGAAACCCGTCATCGATGAACTGGCCATCTGGTATGTCTATTATAAGAACGAACCGGTGGCGATGTGGGTAAACCTTCCCGACATCAACCAGCTCTTCGGCCGGTTCAAAGGCAAATTCGGGTTACTGGAAAAACTACGTTTCGTCTGGATGCTCAAGCGCAGGAAGACGAACAAATTCATCGGCCTCGTATTCGGGATCGTACCGGAACACCAGGGTAAAGGTGTCGACTCCTTCATGATCGTGGAAGGAGCGAGTGTGATCCAGGGCAAGAAACTCTATGAAGACTTCGAGATGCAATGGATCGGAGATTTCAATCCGAAGATGGTCGCGATCGCAGAAAGCCTTGGAACCTACCGCAGCCGGGTTCTGATCACGTATCGCTACCTGTTCGATCGGACCAAACCATTCCAACGACACCCGATCTTGTAAAAGCAAAAAGGCCTCCGGAGGGAGGCCTTTTTTGTGATTTCGCTGGGACTCGAACCCAGGACCCATACATTAAAAGTGTATTGCTCTACCAACTGAGCTACGAAATCGCCTTAAAGAGGCTGCAAAAATAGCAGTTTTTTAAATCAAACGACCTTCAGGAAAAAATTTTTTCGTTTTCTCACTTGCCTCATGCTGAGGTACATTAGCTGATTAACAATAGTTTATGGCGCGCACACCGTCCACCATGGTCGAGTTGGGGACACCACTCCCCGCTTTTTCACTTCCGGATACGGTCACCCATCGCACCTATCAGGATTCCCAATTCCTGGGAAAGCCACTGGTAGTGGCCTTTATCTGCAATCACTGTCCGTATGTTCAATTGATCGAAGCAGAACTCATGAACATCGCGCGTTCGTATGGCGCACGTGGTATCTCCTTCCTGGCGATCAGCTCCAACGATCCGGTGCAATATCCTCAAGACAGCCCGGAGGAAATGAGGAAACACGCGGTTGAAATGGGTTATCCGTTCCCGTATCTCTTTGACGCCACCCAAGAGGTTGCGCGCGCGTTCGATGCAGCCTGCACCCCGGACTTTTTCGTGTATGATACCTCGGGTCGCCTTTACTATCGCGGTCAATTGGATGACGCGCGTCCTAAGTCGGATCTTCCGGTTACCGGGCACGATCTTCGGCATGCGCTCGATGAATTGCTGCGTGGCGGCCCCGCACCGGAATTTCAGCGACCCAGCATCGGCTGCAATATCAAATGGAAGACCGCATGAAAGCGCAGTTGCTTGGAGTACACTGTTCGATAGCCGGTGGATTGGAAAAGGCATTCGAAGAAGCGGATGCACTCGGCATCGACGCGATGCAGATCTTCACCCAAAATCAGCGCCAGTGGGTCAACAAAGTGCTTTCGGACGAAGCCATCCGATCATTCAAATCGGCCTGGAAGAAGAGCGGAGTCAAGCGTATCTTCTCCCATTGTTCGTACCTGCTTAACCTGGGTTCGGCGGACCCTGCCCTCTTTTCGAAATCTGTCGATGCCCTCGAAGGTGAGGTACGCCGTTGTCATGCCCTTGGCTTGTCGGGGTGCGTCCTGCATCCGGGTGCCGCACAAGGTCGGTCTGATGAAGTCACCCTCGCCCGGATCGCCGAAGGATTGCAGGAAGTGCTGCAACGAACCGCCGCTTGTCGAACCCATATCCTGATCGAGAACACAGCAGGACAAGGCACCAGCATGGGGTATCAATTCCGTCATCTCGGTACATTATTGAAAACTGTGCGCTCCAACCGGCTCGGCGTCTGCTTTGATACCTGCCATGCTTTCGCCGCAGGTTACGATCTACGCGATGCAAAGGGGTTTCAGGCATGTTGGAAGGAATTCGATCAGGAAGTCGGCATGGAACGACTGAAAGCCATTCACCTGAATGATTCGAAAGGCGGATTAGGCAGCCGACTCGATCGGCACGAACACATTGGACGAGGTGAACTTGGCCGGGATTGTTTTCGACGCATGCTGGAAAAATTTCCCGACGTTCCGAAAGTGCTGGAAACGGATAAGGAGGACGATATGGACAGGAAAAACCTGGAGTATTTGAGAAAACTGATCCAATGAGCAGCGCCAGGATTCGTTTTGAGCCGGTGACAGCTGGTCACTGGTCACAATTGGAAGACCTCTTCGGTGAAAAAGGTGCTTGCGGTGGTTGCTGGTGCATGCATTGGCGATTAAAAGCTTCCGACTACAATGCCGGCAAAGGGGCAGGTAATAAAAGGCGGCTGCGGAACCTTACGAGGAAATTTCCACCGGGTATTCTGGCCCTCTCCGGAAAGGAAGCTGTGGGCTGGATTTCGATGGGTCCGCGCGAAGACTTCCCGCGCCTCTCCGGTTCCCGCATCCTGAAGCCTTTGGATGACAGTCCGACCTGGAGCATCGTCTGCCTCTTCATTCGAAAAGATCATCGTCGCCAGGGACTTTCCACTGCGCTGATCAATGCCGCCGCACAGTTCGCCAGGAAATCGGGCGCGGAACGGATCGAAGCGTACCCGGTTGATCAGCCGGCGGGGCTACCCGACGTATTCGCCTATACCGGTACCTTAGGCGGATATTTGAAGGCAGGCTTTCGGGAAGTCGCACGGCGCTCCCCTACCCGTCCGATCGTCCGATTAAACTTCACCTGAATCGTCCCGCTCAACGTCCACTACCATCATGATCAAAACGATCCAGCATCCCGACGAATTGTTGCAAGTGCTACCGGTTGTTCGCGCTTTGCGACCGAACGTGAATGAAGAGAATATCCGATCGCTGATCGGTGGGATGATGCAGCGGGGTTATCATCTTATCTATACGGAAGAAGACGGTGTAGCCACCGCCTTCTGCGGATACCGTTACAGCGAGCATCTGGCCTGGGGGCGTGTGATTTATGTGGATGACCTCGGCACCCTCCCCAACTATCGGGGAAAAGGATACGCTTCCGCGCTGCTCGAGCGCGTATTCGAGACGGCGCGAAAACAAGGACTGGATGGCGTGCACCTGGACTCTGGCAGCATTCCAGCCCGCTACGACGCGCACCGACTCTATCTGAAAAAGGGATTCAATATTACTTCCTTCCACTTCGCCACCAACTGGGGTTGACTTTTTTCGCTCGTCCTTAAACCTCAAGGCCTACCGGCGGTCATAGGGTTGTCGTTTGCAAACACCCCAGCGTTCGGGACGAACGTTACCCCAACACCTTCATTCCTCTTACTATGAAACCAACACGTTTCACGGCCCTGGTGTGTCTTGTCGCCGCCCTGGCCCTCCTCTTGAACACCGGTTGCAAGAAAGACAGTAATTCAGAAAGCGAAAACGCGATGACCGCTCTCCAGGAGATCGGTCAGGCGGAAAACATCAACGCGGACATGGATCATCTGGATGCCGAAGCGGCGATGACCAGCGGTGTATCCAACCAACGCACCTCCGAAACCGGTCGCTTCGGCTTCGGAAGTTGCGCCAACATCCTGCGTGATTCGATCAACCACACGGTCACGATCGATTTCGGGACCGGTTGTACCGGACAGGACGGAAGGACCCGCAGCGGTCAGATCCTGATCACCTATTCGGGTCGCTACTTCGATCCGGGCGCTGCGTGGACCGTCGTATTCTCCGATTATCATGTTGATGGCCGTCTCATTGAAGGCACACGGACGGTGACGAATACCGGTTTCAATGCCGCTGGTAACATGGTGTGGAACATCGATGCGCAAAACATGCGGGTCACCTTGCCCGATGGGCGGTGGAAAACCTGGAACAGCCAACGCACACGGGAGATGATTGCCGGATTCGGTGACAGTACCTGCGTGAATGATGTCTATCGTGTAAATGGTACCGCTACCGGCAGCAATGATCGCGGGGATACTTTTCAAGCGACGCTTACCGACCTTGTTCGGGAGCATGATTGCCGTTGGATCACAAGCGGAACCATCAGCGTGAGCAGCTCCAACCGTCCAGACCGTAGCATCGATTTCGGCAGCGGGACCTGCGACGACGAAGCAACGGTTACCGTAAACGGGCAGTCGCGTATCGTACACCTGCGCTGAACTTCATCAGCATGAAAAAGCCCCGAAGCAGATGTTTCGGGGCTTTTTATTTTCTTGATATTTCAATTGATGCCGGGATCCTCCGGGAAATCATTCAGGATGCCGTAAACGTGTCCCATCTTGCGCAGCACGCTTCCCCAGACCGTTGTCGGTTCTTCAATCAGCGCGCTGTGCGTATCCGCGGGCGTTATCCACCAGTTATCGTGCAGGATCTCATCTTCCAACTGGTGCGGAACCCAGCATGCAAAACCAGCAATGAACTTGATCTGATCCGTCGTCACTTCTCCCGATTCGATCATCACTTTCAACTGCTCGTAATCTCCACCCCAATAGATGCCCTCGCTGATTTTCTTGCTCCCCGGAAGATTCCGGATCGAGTGCACGTAGTAGATGGAATCCAGTTTGATCGGACCACCCCAATAGACCGGCGCATCGAACTCCGGAAAGTCGTCGAGGGCATCCCCGATCTTCAACGGAGTCGGTTTGTTGATGATAAACCCGATCGTACCCTTCGTGTTATGCTGGCTGATGATGACCACCGAGCGTTTAAACGAAGGCTCCGGATTGAAAGGCTCAGAGATCAGCAAGGAACCGACCTGAGGCCTTGGAGTACCCACTTTCTTTTTCATGGAAGCCGATCACAAACAAATCATTTAACTACCAGGAAAATTAAAAGGTTTGAACACCAAGCGGGGGTGCATTACACTCCGTTCTTACAGAGCACTTATTTTTTACCAGCCAACAATTAAAACGCTGCCCTTCAGCCAGTTACGAGCACTCAAGGTAACCAGATACGCGCCAGGTTCCAGACCCGTCGGCAAAGCACGTTCGATTCTGAAATACCCGGAAGGCATTCTATTCAAATCTTCGGAAAAAATGCTTCTTCCTTGCAGATCGTACAGGTGTAAAAACAGTTCTCCGACCGGATCTCGCAAGTCCCCTTCCAGTTGAAAATAGCTGTTTGTCGGGTTTGGGAAAACTCGAAAAGCAGTGATGGGTAACTCCGGCTCATTGATTCCGGGCGAGGTACCCGACTGTATCCGAACGATGACCGGCAAATGATCGGATGCTCCGTACAAAGCATCAGCAACAGTTGCCGGAACGGCTGTATTGGTCCCGTAGTTGATCGACTCGTTGAAGTGATTACCGTCGTTACCGATAGCCTCGTAGGTGCCGGGCAGGTAGTACAATTCACCTGCCTGCACCAGCGCGTTTGACATCAGTATCATATCAAAACGATCGTCCATCCCGCCGTTACTTCCTCCACCGACTGCATTCAGTCGTGTTGATTGGGTGTGAAATGGCGCGTAGGCGGGATCATTCCAGATGCCGGTAAGATTCAGGACGTCGACAACATTGCCGTCATCGACAGGGCGGTCTACGATCAATTTTTGATAGGCGGCTTCATAGTCTCCGTAAATATTGAAGTCGCCACAAACGAGAAAATCGGTACCCGCCGGTAGCAGATCCGTCCGGCGGCGAAGTGAATCCACCTCCTGTGCGCGTTGGGCTTCGTTGGTGACGCCTGTGCTGGCCTTCAGGTGTACGGCATACACCCGAAGCGTGTCGCCGGTCGGCTTAAATACCAAGGTGAAGACATTGATGTCGCGCAATGTCGTTTCGATCGGCACATTGCTCACAAAACGGAAAAGTGAATCCTTGTAGAAAATGCCGTTGTTGCTGTCGGGGCCCTGGATGTAATTACCCTGGCGGTATACACCCGGTCTGCGCAGGTTCAGGACCGAGTTCAGGAACCAGGTTGTGCTGTACGAGGTCTGATTCTCCTCGGTGACGAGGATATCGGGATCAGCATACTCGACCACCGTCCGGTAATAAGGAAGGCGCGTTGTTGTATCGTTGACCAGATCCGAGGTATTGGGCCAGTTCAGCAGGTTCCAGTTCATCACGCTAAACGAACCGGCTGGTTGCGCAAAGACATTTAACGCCGACAGTCCGACACATCCTATTGCCAACAGGAATTTCCCAGCGAACGATCTACCCATCATCTTCTATTACCGGGCCGATATCTTGAGTCGCTCGAAACTGTTATCGTTGATCGATTCGATCGCCCGTTGCAGAACGACATTGATATCGTTGATCACCTGGAAGTAGGCGCCAATATCCCAGAGATTGCGCGCGACCAATGCTTTCAACTGCAGTCGGATCAGGCGTTCCGAGGTACGAAATCCTGCACTGTCCATGGGCACTCCGCCCTTGCTGGCAGCTTCCAGGAACTCTTCGAAGAACGCGCCTTCGGGTTTGAAATCTCGTTTGAACACCGCCATGTCCGGGTAAGCGGACAACAGTTTATTCCGGTTACGATCCACATAGTTCAGCGTGAAATCACCCAGGATATTCTTACGCAGCAGGTCGGTATAGTACGTGCTACTCATGCTGGTGTCCAGTGGGACAAATACATCCGGCATGATGCCACCTCCCCCTCTCACGAGGCGTTTGGCACTGGTGAAATATTCGGTGGAATCCTGAAAACGGATACTGTCAGCATAGAAGAGTTCACCATGTTTGAACCGATTGACGTAATCCATATCGTATTCGTCCTCCTGCCCGGGTTCGTAGGGCTTCTGGATACAGCGACCTGAAGGCGTATAGTAATGCGCGACGGTCAGGCGGATCATGGAGCCGTCCGGCAGGCCGTACGACTTCTGCACGAGTCCTTTGCCAAAACTGCGTCGGCCCACGATCAGTCCGCGGTCCCAATCCTGCACGGCGCCTGAAACGATCTCACTGGCGGAAGCGCTGGTTTCATCGATGAGAATCGCCAGTTTACCCTTTTCCCAACCACCCATCACGGAAGACATGTAATCTTCCGATTGGGTCATGCGGCCGCGGGTGAAGACGATCTTTTTTCCTTCCGACAGGAATTCATCCGAAAGCTCGACCGCTTTATTCAGGTAGCCGCCGCCATTCCCCTGAAGATCGAGAATCAGTGCTGTTATGCCCTGCTTCTTGAGTTTCTCGAGCGCGTCCCGGAATTCGGACGGAGTTGAGTCGGCAAAACGGGAGATCTTGATATAACCGATCTGCGGTGTTACGAGATACGATGCGTCCACACTGAAGAGCGGAATCTTGTCGCGGGTGATCATGAAGTCGAGCAAGTCCGCACTCCCCCGACGGAAGATGGTCACTTTCACTTTGGTTCCTTTCGGTCCCCGCAGTTTCTTGAGTACATCGTTGTTCGTGATCTTGATGCCAGCGACGGTGGAGTCATTGATCGTAACGATGCGGTCGCCGGCCCGGAGTCCGAGTTTTTCGGATGGACCACCCGGAATGGTCTGGGTGATCAGGATCGTGTCGTTGTTGATGTTGAACTGGATACCGACCCCTTCGAAGTTACCGACCAGCGGCTCGTTCATTTCCCGCATCTCTTCGAGCGGAATATAGACCGAATGCGGATCGAGGTCCTTTAGCATGGCGCGGATCGCTTCGTCGGACAACTGCTTTTCGTTGACCGTATCGACATACCAGAACTTAATCAATTGCAAGGCATACTCCAGTTTGCTTTGTCCATTCTGAGCCATGACCGGCTGGAGCGCAAGGAGGGAAAACGCAACCGGCAATAGCGAGCGGAAGCGTCGGAGGATGGATACACTTTTCATGTAGTACAAAGATACTTGCGGGAGCGTTAAGGAAATCCTAAGTCCCGGGAGGTTTTACGCAGTTTGGGGTTGATCAGGAGCCGTTGTGGATCCCAAAGGGAACGCGGAGTCGAATCGCCACATTCCGGCCCATTTCCCGGTATCCGATGGCCCGGATGAGGGACAGATGATTGAAATACCCCTCGTTCAAGAGGTTGTTGACGGACACGGTAATGTCAAATTGTTGCCTTCCCCAATGAAAGGAGCCGCCCAGATGCAAGTCGATGAGCTGATAACCGTCGGTTGCCTGCTCAAATTCCGCCAGCTTATCCTGCTTAGCATAGTTACTCAAGACGATTCGTGCGAAGGGTTCATAGAGGTAATTCAACCGGGGCTTGTGTATGCTGAGTGAAGCGACGGTCTTATTGGCCGGTATGAACGGTAGATTACCTCCACGATCCAGTTCCCCGACGGTCATTCCGTAGGCAAGCTGCAAATCGACCCAGGAGGCCTTGGGATGGTGGATGTTGAGGGTGAGTTCTCCTCCCGAAAGTGTAGCGCTGTTCTGGACATAATTGTATACCGGATACAGCGAATCCTTTCCAGCGACCGTCACACTATCAAACCGTCCGGTGTTTTGGAGGTAAATGAAATTCGCCACCTGGTTATAAAACGCCTGGGCGTTGATGGCCAACCAACGTCCTTCCCAGGAAAGGCCGAGGTCGGTTTCCCTGCTTTGTTCCTGCTCCAATTGCTGGTTACCGATCTCGAAGCGATAGGCTCCCTCATGGGGGCCGTAGGTAGCCAACTGCAAATAGTTGGGAGCCGTTACACCGGTGCCGAAGTTCCCTTTCAGCGTCCAACCCTTGTGGAACTTCCACACCAACCCAACGGAACCGTTCAGGAGCGTGTATTCCTTCTCCAACTCGATCTCCGGACGAATTTCCGTGGAGTCGGTTTCTTCTCCACCTTCATACGATTCCAGGTCCATGCTGCGGCTGTCGATACGGCCACCGGCCATGATCCGGAGGTTCTTCCAATCGTAATGGATCATTCCGTAAACGCCCAGGTTGGTGATATCGGCATCGGGTACCAGCCCTTCGAGACCGTTGTTCCTGTTACCCTGGATATATCCCTGCGTACCCACCGACCATTCGAATCTCTTTTCACCATCCGAACCATAGCGCAGATCGTAGGTGAGGGTGTTGAGACGCAGCCCGATTGCCTTCTCTTTCCCGCCATCCGCGGTCGGTTCAAACTCCTTTCGGTCATTGTGTTGGAAAGAAAGATTGGCATTGATCCTGCCCCCTGGCAAGAGGATCGAATTCTCACTTGAGACAATGTGATTGGTTACGTCCTGGTACGGTGCTTCGAATTCGCGATCCCGTTGTTCCTCGGTAAACTGTTCCGGTTCCAGGTATTGACTCTCATCCTCCTGCTCGACGATACCGATCTGTTGACGCAGGTAGGAGTAGGTCAGTTTGGAAACGCCCCAGCGCTTGCTCGTTCCCAAGACCAGTTTGGCATCGGTGGAACCGAACTTGCTGTTGGGAGCGAAATCCTTATCGATCTCATTCTTCTGGCGTTCTTCACCTTCACCCTGAATGTAACTCGTATGCGACTGCCAGCCTCCACGGAAACTGTAGAAAAGGCCGTTATTGTTCATCCCCTTCACTCCTGCACGGCCGCGTATTCCCAGTGTATTGGTGAAAAACCCCAGGTCGACGTCGCCGGAAGTTGTCCCCAAGGCCGCGGGTTTTTCATCCGTGAAGATGATGGCACCGGCCAGCGCATCGGGACCGGCCATCAAAGCCGCGGGGCCTTTCAGTACTTCCACCTGATCGACTCCGTTCTCGTTTACGCCCATATCATGCCGATCGTCCCACGGCTGGTTCTCGATCCGTGTCCCGTATTGGTAAATCAAAAGTCGGTTGAACGAGAGGCCGCGAATCACCGGCTTTTGTATTCCATTTCCCAGGGTGATCTTGTCGATTCCAGGTTGATAAGCCAAAGCCGATAATACATGCACTGCACCCTGGCGCTCCAACTCGTCACGAGTCATGGTACTGAGCGCGTAGGGCACCATATCCGGTAGTCGCTCGCGATTTCCGGTCACGGTGACCTCCTGCAAGTCAATCAGTGCAGGTTCCATCTCCACATTCACGACCGTAGCGGAATCCTTAAGACTAACCTGTACCAGCCGGCTACGATACCCGGCGCGGGTGACCTGGACATTGATTCGCCCCTGGTGGAGGTTTCGGAAAATGTAGGTGCCACCTTCTTTGGATAGATCAATGCGGTTGAATTCCGGGATGAACAGCGTTGCGCCTTCAATCAACTTCGTCTTGTCGGACTTGTCGGAGACGATTCCACTCAGGGTGTACTGTGCCTGCCCTGTCACGGAGAATAGCAGGAATATGGAAATCCAGAATACGCGGATGGAGTTGGTCATGCAATGCTGTTGGTTCAGGATGTCGAAGGTAAGGATTGAGCGCATTGGCGCTTCTGAAATAGATTTCGTTTTAATGAAGTGCGGATGAACTTTCGGCCATTGACTTCCCGGCGATGAAACCGGTACTCCAGGCCGCCTGAAAATTAAATCCTCCGGTCAGACCATCGATATCGAGTACTTCGCCGGCGAAATAAAGTCCAGGCACCAACCGGCTTTCCATCGTTCGAAAATCCACTTCCTTCAGCTTAACGCCACCACAGGTTACAAATTCATCCTTGAAGGTAGTCTTCCCGTTGAGCAGATGTCTATCGCGCAACAGCTTATCGCAGAGTCGTTGTATTTCGGTCGACTTCAACTCCGACCAGGTCGCCTGTTCGGGTATCTCGCAGCACACCAGTAAATACTCCCACATCCGTTTCGGCAATCCTTCGAATGTATGTGATCGAAGCATACGGGTTCCGAACTGATGGCGATTGGCGGAAAAGATCTCCCGTAATTGCTGTTCGTTCTGACCCGGCAGCCAGTTGATCAGGATTTCCTGACGGTAATGCACTGCGGCCAGTTCACGGGCGGCCCGGGCGCTGAGCCGCAGGATCGCCGGTCCGCTTAATCCCCAATGCGTGACCAAGACCGGTCCGGTCTCTTTGAACTTCGTACCGATCAATTTCACTTCAGCAGGATCAACGACCAGTCCCGGCAATCCAGTCAGGGGATCTTGCGGAAGATTGAATGTAAACAGGGAGGGCACCGGATCCTGGATCGCGTGGCCAACGTCTTTCAGCCAGGCGAAACCGGATGCACTCGGCATCCCGCCACTTGCGACCAGGACCTTGTCGGCGCGCAGTGAACCGTCAGCAAGCTGTAACACCATTCCACCGTTTGGATCCGGATTTATAGCCAGTACCGCAGACTGCTTCCTGACCACCACACCTGCATGTTGTGCCGCCTCCTCCAGGCATCGCACGATCGTTTCAGATTGATCCGTATCCGGAAACATACGACCATCATCTTCGGTCTTCAACCGCACACCTTCCCGTTCAAACCAACTAACGGTATCCCGCGGTTGGAAGCGACTGAATACTTGCCGCAGTTCCTTACCGCCACGCGGGTAGAAACCGGTCAGTAAGGCTGGATCGAAGCAGGCATGGGTGACATTACAGCGACCGCCTCCGCTGATCCGCACTTTGGCCAGGACCCTGGAAGACTTTTCCAGGATCACCACCTGTGCCGAGGGATCCTGCCGGGCCGCGGTGATCGCGGCGAAGAAACCCGCTGCTCCACCGCCAATGATTGCCAGGAGCCGCTTCCGTGGCTGTTCTGAAGGCATAAGGACAACGAAAATACAAGCGATCCGGCACCGCCTGACGCTGAAAATCGCGACTTTTGCACCGTGCAATTCTATCCGGAGGATACTCCCCAGCTTTTTGAATTCGACCGGGTCCTGGACCAGGTCGAACAGCGCTGCCGCAATGGCTCCTCCCGTCAGCTTGCACGCTCCATCCACCCGATCGAACACAAGGAAGTCTTGCTGGCCAGTCTCCGCCAGGTTGAGGAGTTCCGGCATACCCTCGCGCACCAGGGTTATTTCCCGGACCTGTATTTCGATGACTTCATTTCCGAAGCACAGTTGTTGGGGAAAGCCGGCAGCGTGCTATCCGAAGCGCAATTTTCCAGAATACGATCGGCCTCTATAACCGTCAACAGTTTGTTACGGTTTTTGAAAGAGCGGCAGGTGTCCTTTCCTGCGCTGTTGAAGTTGTGTGCACCAATCAAGGAGACGAAAGCGGTAGTTGATCCGATCGACGCGATCATTGATGCGCAGGGCCAGGTCAAAAGCAATGCGTCGGACACGTTGATGGAAATCCGGGGGTTGTTGTCTTCGCAACGCCGGGAAGCGGACAAACGGTTCCGTTCATTCATCAACGATCTGAAGAAGCGCGGATGGTTGCGGGAAAATGAAGAGAATTTCTACAACGAACGTCGGGTACTGGCCGTCCCATCGGAGCACAAGCGTGACATCCGGGGGATCATCCATGGGAAGAGTGATACGGGAAGGACCACCTTCATCGAGCCGGAAGCACTGGTAGAACTCAACAATTCGATAGCCGAACTGGAACAGGACGAACGAAGCGAGGTTCTGCGCCTACTGCGGGAATTGACGGATCGGCTGAGGCCCCATTCCGCTTTGATCCTGGCTTATCATGACCTGCTGACGCGCTTCGATCTGCTGCGGGCTAAGGCCTATTTCGCACTCGATATCGGCGCGATCCTGCCGGGCATTTCCGATCATCCGTCGATCCGGCTGGTGGGCGCGCTCCATCCCCTGTTGTTTCTTAAAAACAAGGCGCTCGGGAAAAGCGTGATTCCGCTCAACCTGGAGCTGGATGCCGAGAAACGTATTCTGATCATCAGCGGCCCGAATGCAGGCGGGAAGTCCATCACGTTGAAAACCGTTGGCCTCCTGCAACTCATGTTGCAAAGCGGCCTGCTGGTACCCGTGAAGGAGGGTTCTGAAATGGGACTGTTCCGACACCTGCTGGCTGATATCGGCGATAGTCAGTCGATCGAATACGCGCTGAGTACGTATAGCAGCCGGTTGATCCGGATGAATCACTTTTTACGTATGGCCAACAACCGTTCGTTGGTCCTGATCGATGAATTCGGCACGGGTACCGACCCTGAATTGGGCGGCGCGATCGCGGAAGTCGTTTTGGAGGAGATCAACCGACGCAAGGCATTCGGTGTCTTTACGACGCACTACACCAACATCAAGCTGCTGGCCGACCGTCTGGACGGCGTGATGAACGCATCCATGTTGTTCGAACCGGAAACCCTTCAACCACGGTACCAACTGATCGTCGGGCAACCCGGAAGCAGTTACACCTTTGAAGTAGCCGAGCGGATCGGTTTACCGGAACATGTGCTGAACCGCGCGAAGAAAAAAGTCCAGAAGGAGAAATTGCGGCTCAACAACCTGCTGGCCGATCTCCACCGGCAAAAATCCGCTCTTGAGCGGGAAGTGGCGGAGTTGGAACGTCGCAAGCAACGAACCGATGTTGCCGGGCAACGATTTGAGCAACTCAGTCAGCAGCTCGAAGAACGGATGGAGCGCGACAAATCCAAACGCGAAGAACTCCGCAAGCTTGCGGAACTTGGCCGCAAGATGCAGTCGTTCGCGGAAGAATGGGAAAAATCGAAGGACAAAAAACAGGTCATCAAGAAATTCGTAGGCAACATGACCGCGGAAAAGAAAAAGAAAGCCGCGGAACACACACCGGAAAAAGTCGCCAAACGAAAGGCAGCGCTACTCGATCGACTGCGTAAAGAAATACGCGTCGGGAGCTCCGTACGGATGATGAAAAGTCGTCAGGTAGGGATCGTAGAAGAGATCCGGAAGGATGTGGTCTTCGTCAGCTTTGGCAACCTTCGCGCAAGCGTCAGTCTGGAGAACCTGGAACTGGTCACGGACCCGTCATAGCAGGGCCGATCGCGCTACACCAGAATCATTTCAGCAGGCCTTCGATGATCGCTTCGACGGAAATACCATCGGCTTCCGCCCGGTAGTTCCGAACGATCCGGTGGCGCAGGATCGGGACAGCAACCGCGCGTACATCTTCCGCATCGGGTGAAAACTTGCCGTTAAGCGCCGCATGGCACTTGGCTCCTATCACCAGGTATTGGGAAGCCCGGGGGCCGGCACCCCAGGAAACGTATTGGTTCACCTGAGCCGTGGCAGCCGGTGTATTCGGTCGGGTTTTGGCAGCCAGGGTCACCGCGTACTGGAGTACGTTATCCGGGATCGGTATCCGCCGAACGAGCTCCTGAAAGAAACGAATCTCTTCACCGTTCAGCACGGGTTTCAACTCCGGTGAGTAGTTACTGGTCGTATTCTTCACAACGGTCACCTCTTCCTCGAATGCCGGGTACGTCAACAGCACATTGAACATGAATCGGTCGAGTTGCGCTTCGGGGAGCGGATAGGTCCCCTCCTGTTCGATCGGGTTCTGCGTAGCGAGTACGAAGAAAGGCTGATCCAAGGGGTAGCGTTTTCCGGCGGCTGTGACCGCGTACTCCTGCATGGACTCGAGTAACGCGCTTTGCGTTTTTGGAGGCGTACGGTTGATCTCGTCGGCGAGGATGATGTTGGCGAATAACGGGCCTTTGATAAATCGAAATTGACGGTTCTCGTCCAATACCTCCGTACCAATGATATCGGAAGGCATCAGGTCGGGTGTGAACTGGATGCGGTTGTACGTGAGGCCGAGTGAGCGGGCGATGGTGTTTACCAGCAGCGTCTTGGCAAGTCCCGGAACACCGACGAGCAGACAGTGGCCGCGGCTGAAGATGGAGATGATGACATCGCGTACGACTTCATCTTGACCGATGATCACTTTGCCGATCTCCGACCGAAGTTCCCGGTATTTGGCAACCAGGTCTTGTACGGCTTCTACATCGCTTGAATACTGCTTCATAAGTTGTCAGGGGTCTCGTTGGCTGCGGCGGGGATCATTGTCCGGTCTGCCAGTGCTGCAATTCCTGGCAGGAGGAGAATTCGGGGTTGATGTTGATGTAGGTGGATTTGCGTTTCTTATCCACCCAGTCGCTGAGCACTTTCGCCTGCTTTTCCGACAGCGCCACTTCCTGGATCTTCTGATAATCGTCCCGGAGATTCGCCTGGTGCGGCTTCGTACGGGTCTTGACCATCACGATACGATAAGCCGTCTTACCATCCGCATTGTTCATCATGAGTGGCGGTGAGATGCGGCCGGTCGGAAGCGTGTCTACCTGGAAGAACAGCAGGCGATCGATCTTATCGGGAGAAAGGCGGGTCGTGTTGGTCTCCGGATTGATCATGAGACCGCCGTTGTTGCGGGTATCTTCATCGTCGGAGAATTTCAAGGCCGCATCTTCGAAGGTAATCGATCCTTTGTTGATCTGCTGCCGGATCGAATCGAGGGTATTGACACACTTGATCAGATCGTCATCGCCGGTCTTTGGAACGAGGAGAATGTGGCGAACATTGATCTGGTCTCCCCTGCGCTCTACCAGTTGCAGGACGTGAAAACCGAACTTGGTCTCGATGATCGGGCTTATCTCGCCGGGTTTCAGGTTAAAGGCCGTTGCTTCGAACTCCGGCACCATCGTACCGCGCTCGAAGAAGCCGAGTTCCCCACCCTTTTTCGCTGAACCGGGGTCCTGTGAGTAAAGCGCGGCATACACGGCGAAATCTTCGCCGGCCAGTATCTTCTTCCGGAATTCTTCGAGTCGGGAACGAACCGCTTTTCGTTCAGCATCGCTGACCGGAGGACGGCGCACGATCTGCGCCACTTCCAGTTCAGCATCGATATACGGCAGGCTGTCGGGAGGAATGGAGTTAAAGTACTCCCGAACATCGTTCGGCGTGGCGGTCACATCCTTGGTGATTTTTCCCTGCATGGTCTGCACCAGCAATTGATCACGAATCATGTCGCGCAATTCGACTTTGAGCTGACGGATGGTCGTCTTAAAATACTCTTCCAGTTTCTGTTCGGAACCGATCTGCCGCACGTAGAAACGCATCCGGCGGTCCAGTTCACTCTCCACCTGGGCTTCCGGCACATCGACGCTGTCAATGGCCGCCTGGTTCACCATAAGTTTGGAAAGGATCAATTGGTCAAAGATCCCGCAGCGGGCTTCTTCAGCCGCTTCCCCGCCCTGGGCGAGGTATTGCATGTATTGCTTTTCGATATCCGAACGCAGGATGATCTGATTGCCGACGGTGGCCACCACCTGGTCGATCAAGGTCTGAGCCCGGCTCAAAGTGGAATGCAGAAAAACAGTCAAGAGTATCAGCCAGGCGGCAATACCGGTTCGTCGACAGGTCATGGAGCAAAAATACGGGTTTTAATAGACTTCGGCCTTCCCATTCTTACGGGCCTCTTCATAGGCCTGCTGCTCCATTTCTCCGATCAATTTGAGTTTCCGTTCGTTGATGATCAGCGTCCGGATGTTGTTTCGCTCGAAGCTGAGCGGCGAGGTACTGTTCTTGATCATGAATCCGCGAATGGAGACCAGATAGATGTTCGTGGAGTCCTCGATCTCAATGTTCCGGTTATTCTGCAGGAACTGTTCCTTATCGTAGGTTTTGATCGGAATCTCTTTCAACAGGTCATCGAACAAGAGCCAGGTCGAGTCGTCCAGGAAGTAGTTGACTGCGTATTGCCGGCAGTAGTCGGCCAGCGCTTCCCGGTCGCGCGGACGAGTGCTGGAGAACAGGTCGCGGACCTTTCCGATTTTCGGCGCCTTCCTGGGGAGTTTGAGGTAAACAACCTTGATGATGTTGTCGCGCAGTTCGAAGTTCTTCTTATTCTGTTGGTAGTATGCCTCGATCTCTTCCTCGGTCACGTTGGTATCGAGTTTCTGGCGGACCAATTCCGCTTCGTAGGCATGAATGAGCAGCGAACGTCGATAATCCTCCAGTTTCTGCTCGACTTCCTTCTGTTCGTCATCCAGGTGTTCTTCCGCCAGGTGCAAGACGGTCTGTTGCCGGATCCAGTTCTCCACGTACGCAGTCGTCGCGGCCGTGCTATCGTCGCGGGAGGCGCCGACCGGGACGACCCCTTCGAGGTCTTCCGGAAAGAGGTAGCGGTCGAACGCCCGTGCTATGGCCCCTTCACCCGGGTTGTCAGACTTCCTTCCTGAAAAGTACTTGCATCCGGTCCCCTGAAGCATCAGGAGAGCTGCAAGCGGCAGGATGAGGCGGAGCTTTGGTGACAACATCGGGTGGATTCAGAAACGCCGATGGCGCTCCTGTAATGGGAACGCCATCGTGCGGGTAATATTGGAAGGCCGGATCACTTGTTGGCCACGGAATCTACAACATCCTGGTTGATCTTGACAGCATACTTCGAGCGCAATTGCTCGATCCATTCCTTTTCCAGCGAGCTCTGGTAATCGGCGGTTACGAGGCCCTTAGCTTCGTCGAGGGACTTTGGACCAGCGGGCAGGACGTTATGAACGTCCACGAACACCACCTGGTTATTGTGCGGCATATCCTTCGACAAGCCCTTCTTCCACTCGATCTTATCGATAACATCATTGTCGCCTTTGGCGAATTTTCCGGTCTTGACCTGGAGATTGAGTTGCGAGGTCTTGTTGATCCGTGACATAAGCGTATCGACATCATCGACCGTTTTCATCAACTTGTGCACCTGCTTGGCGATATCGGCATTGGCGCAGGTATAGATCGTAGCGTCGAGCCGGTCCGGCCAGGGATATTTGGTCTTGTTCGCTTCATAGAACGACTTAAGACCCGCGGTATCCTTCACGGCTTTCGACCACACCTTCTTGTCGGTCAATTCGAACAGCAGGATACCATCGCGGTATTCCTGCATCAGGTTACGGAAGTCGGGATACAGCGAATCCAATTTCGATTCCTCATACGCCAGGACACTTTCGTTTACCCATTCATTGTAAAGATTGCTGACCATGACCTGAGGAGCGATGGTACCACCGCGCTTGCTTTGGTGATCGGCCACGTAGGTTGCGAAATCCTGTTGTGTATAGGATTTGTTGCCCAGGGAGAACATCACCGACTTCAAAGCGGAGGCGCGATCGGCCGTCCATTTTCCCTGGGTCAGGGTACTGTCGACCACCTTGTTGAATTCGTCCCGCGTTTTAGGATTCTCCTTGAAAGCGTACTTGGATTTGACGCGGTTGATCATGGACGACTTGCTCAGTTCGGAGCGGGAATCTTTCTGCACACGCCCTTTCAGGTCGTTCTGCATTTCTTCATACGAGGCGAGCGGTTTGCGCTCCATCATCTTGATGATGTGCCAGCCATAGGAAGTACGGACCGGTTCGGAGACGTCACCGGCATTCTTCAGCGCGAAGGCCGCCTTTTCAAATTCGGGTACCATGCGTCCCGTTCCAAACCAGGGCAGCGTTCCGCCGGCCTTGGAGGAACTCTGGTCGTCGGAGAACTGACGCGCGAGGTCTTCGAATTTCTCACCGGCTTTGATCTTGCCGGCAATCTCGTTGATCTTCTGTGTGGCTTTGAGGGAATCTTCTTCCTTGGCACCGGCGGCAAGTTTGACCATGATGTGGGCAACGTGCACTTCACCCTGAGCGCTGCGGGAGTCGGTGACCTTGACAATGTGATAGCCGAAACGGGTACGGATAACGGAAGACACCTCTCCTACCTTGGTGCTGTAAGCAGCCGATTCGAACGGATAGACCATCTGCATCGCGGAAAAGTACCCCAGATCGCCGCCGTTGTCTTTCACGGAGGGATCTTCGGAGTATTTCTTAGCCGCAGCCGTGAAATCCATTCCCTTCTGTATCTCGGAACGAATGCGGTTGGCCTTGTTGAAGGCTTCAAGCGTGTCTTTCGGAAGCGCGTTCTGGTCGCACTTGATCAGGATGTGACTGGCCCGCAGGTCCGTCTTCATCCGGTCATAGGCTTCGCGGATGAGTTGTTCGCTTACCTGCTTGTCGACGAGGTAAGGTTGCGCCAACTGTTTACGGTAACCGGCCAGTTCATCTACGAACGACTTGACCGTATCCATGCCAAGTTCGAGCGCTTCACGGACCTTCAGCTTGTAATTGATATACAACTGGAGGTAATCATTGACCGCTTTCTGGTCATAGTTATTGTCCTTGGTGTTGTTCTTCTTGAACACACGCTCGAACTCACTCTTGGGAATATCCTCCCCGGCGATGTTGAGAATAATGGCATCCGACTTCTGCTGCGCTACGGCGGCAAGGCTGCCAAGGAACAGCAGGGCTGCACACAGGATGGTTGTACGGTTCATTTTGGTTAAACAATTGAGCGGCGCAAATTTAGCAATCCCTACCGGGTACCAAAAGATGAAGAAAGGTCATTTTCAGATGAATTTCACATGAACTCGACATTTGGTAATCAATCGGTGAATACCTGGAAAGAGCAGATAAATGTCATGTCAAAAGCGGAATTCCTGAATTACTTTACCGCCCCTAATCCATCACCCATGAATGCTGACCTGCGCCGGCTTTTAACGCTCCTTCTATTACTACCCGTGCTGGCGGACGCTCAAACGTCCAATCCGATGCCGATTCCTCCGCTACTCAGCGGAAAGAATTTCAGTCTCAGTTGCGATACTTCCTCCGTCTTCTTCTATCCGGGAATGCGGACCAGCACCTTTGGGGTAAACGGATCATTTCTGGGTCCGACCCTGGAATTTCTGAAGTGGGATACCGTTTCGATCGATGTCATGAACAACCTTCAGGAGATGACCACGATGCACTGGCACGGCATGCACGTGCCGGGTGACATGGACGGAGGGCCCTATCAGGAGATCATGCCGGGTATGATGTGGAACGCGACCTATCGTGTGCTCAACAATGCCGGAACCTATTGGTATCATCCGCATCCGCACATGATGACCCAGTCGCAGGTCACCATGGGCATGGCCGGATTCATCATCGTGCGGGATTCCGCGGAAGCCGCGCTGGCATTGCCGCGTGAATATGGTGTCGATGATTTTCCGGTCGTATTGCAGGATCGTAAATGGAATACTGTAACCGGACAATTTGAGGTTACCGCACTGGGTGACTCCATGATGATCAACGGAGTACCGAATGCTTATCTGGATGTGCCGAGCCGGATCGTTCGGCTGCGCGTACTCAACGGATCCAATGCCCGCGTCTACCAGCTTGGGTTCCTGGACAACCGAACCTTTCAGGTCATTGGCAACGATGGAGGTTTGCTCGCTGCACCGGTGACCGTCAGCCGACTGCTGCTTTCCAACGGCGAACGCGCGGAGATCCTGCTCGATCTGAACGGTCTCCAGGGCGACTCCCTGCAATTGATGAGCTATGCGACGGAAATGTCGACCACCATTCCCGGCAACATGAGCGCGGGCATGGGGGGTACCGGCCCGCTCGAGCGTGTCGATTTCCCACTCTTGAAACTGCGCGTCCAGGGACCCGGAACCGGCGGAGTGACCAGCATTCCCGCTACCTTGGTTCCACAATACGTTTGGAATCCGAATGATGTCAACCGTATCCGCAACCGGACTATCACGGGGATGGGCATGCCGGGCATGGGCAATTTCTACCTCGACGGGAATACGTTCTCGATGAATTTTGTCAACGATACGATGCGCCTGGGCGATATTGAAGTGTGGTACATGACCAACGCCTCAAACATGGCGCACCCCATGCATACGCACGATGTGCAGTTCTACATCCTCGAAAAGAACGGGCAGGCACCGCCACCCGAAGAGAGCGGAGCGAAGGATGTGGTCCTGATCGTTCCGGGCGATTCCATCACCATCATCACGCGGTTTCTGGATTATGCCGATGTGACCTCACCCTACATGTACCATTGTCACAATCTTGCCCACGAGGATATGGGGATGATGACCTCGTTTGTGGTTATCGATACTGCCACCACGCAGGTTCGCGATCTCCTGGATCAGGGCTTCGCTGTTTACCCGAATCCGAGTTCAACGGACTGGACGCTGCACATGGCCAATCCCGATCAACCGCTGGAGTGGAAACTGACCGACCTTCAAGGTGCTGTCATCCAACAGCAGCGATGGACGGATACGTCTGGAAAAGACCTGATCATCCCGGGCAGAAATCTGGCACCCGGACTTTACCTCTTAAGCATTCAATCCGGAACGACCACCCGTGTAGCCAGGCTGGTCAGGTTGTAGCGGAGCCGTTCAGCGGTGGTAATTCGGAGCCTCCTTCACGATGGAAACATCGTGTGGATGGCTTTCGCGAACGCCGGCGCTGGTAATACGGATGAAGCTGGCCTTTTGAAGCGACGCGATGTTGGGTGCTCCGCAGTATCCCATGGAAGCCCGGAGGCCGCCCACCAACTGGTACAACTCCTCGCCTACCGTTCCTTTGTAAGGTACGCGGCCGACGATTCCTTCCGGTACCAGTTTCTTCACATCGTCCGTTTGTGCCTGGAAATAACGGTCTTTGGAACCTTCGCGCATGGCTTCGATGGAACCCATCCCGCGATAGGTCTTGAACTTTCTTCCTTCGTAAATGATCGTTTCGCCCGGAGACTCTTCGGTGCCAGCCAACAGGCTGCCGAGCATTACGCAATGCGCCCCGGCAGCGATGGCTTTCGCGATGTCTCCGCTGTATCGGATACCGCCATCGGCAATGACACCCACCTTGCTTCCCTTCAAGGCTTCCGCGACCTGATAGACAGCGGTAAACTGCGGTACGCCGATCCCGGCGATGACGCGCGTCGTGCAAATCGATCCGGGACCGATTCCGACCTTGACTGCATCCGCGCCGGCTTTCGCGAGGTATCGTGCGGCATCCGCCGTTGCGATGTTTCCGACGATAACCGGAAGTTTAGGGTGTTTCTTTTTAACGGCTTTGAGGACTTCTACTACGCCCTTCGTATGTCCGTGTGCCGTGTCGATCGTGATGATGTCGACACCGGCTTTCACCAGCGCATCGGCACGCTCCAGACTGTCGCGCGTCACGCCGATCGCTGCTCCGACACGCAAGCGGCCAAACTCGTCCTTGCAGGCATTGGGGCGCGATTTGAACTTGAGAATGTCCTTATACGTGATCAAACCGACGAGACGACCTTTCTTATCGACTACCGGTAACTTCTCAATCTTGTATCGCTGCAGGATGCTTTCCGCTTCTTTCAGGTCCTTGACGCCGGTGGTGGTTACCAGCCTGTCCTTGGTCATGATCTGGGCGATCGGGCGATCTACGTCTTTTTCAAACCGGAGGTCACGGCTGGTGCAGATACCGACCAGTTTACGATCGTGGTCAATGACGGGGATACCCCCGATGCGGTAATCGCGCATGATCCGCAGGGCGTCGTGCACTTTCGCATCCTCAAAAAGTGTGACCGGATCGTCGATCATTCCACTTTCACTGCGCTTTACCCGTCGAACCTCAGCGGCCTGCTGTTCGGCCGTCATATTCTTGTGCAACATCCCGATGCCACCTTCGTGGGCGATGGCAACCGCCATATCGGCTTCGGTGACCGTGTCCATAGCGGCGGATAGAATAGGCATATTCAACCGGATACCGGGAGTCAACTGGCTTGATACATCTACTTGATTTGGAAGGACTTCCGAGTAGGCTGGGATCAGAAGTACATCATCGTAGGTGAGCGCTTCACCTAAAAATCGGCCGGTTGCAACTTTCATAGACGGAGTCTGGGTTGAAAAAAAGTTGCACGCAAAGGTAGGGATTTATGGGGAGATGTGGTGGGGGAATTTTTGGAATAGTGAATAGTGAATAGCGAATAGCGAATAGTTATTAGTTACTAGTTACTAGTTACCAGTTTCATAGCTTTTTCCGGTTTGATGATCGGATTTGAACGGTCTTTCGAAATCAGCGGATGAGGGTGATGGTGCCGAGTTTGCGGCGCTTTCCTCCTTCGGGGCTGTTGTACTCGATCAGATAAATGTAAACGGCGGGTGGCGCGAGTTTTCCGTTGCTTGCACCGTCCCAGGATTGCTGTGGATTATCGGATACGAATATCTCCTCACCCCACCGGTTGAACACGATAAACGTGTACCCTTCCGGGTTGACAAAGCCGTTGAACGGACGGAAGGTCTCGTTGATACCACCTCCTGGATGGAAGGCGTTTGGAATAAAACTGAAGGGTTCCTGATAAACGCACACTTCGTTCGAGCGGACGGAATCGAGGAAGAAATACGGATTACCCGCTCCTTCGATGGCTTCAATGATATAGCAGAACTCGCCGTCGCTCAGAAAATCCCGGAGAACAGAATCCCGGTATTCCGCTGTAGCACCGTAAGGAATGGTGGCGATTGGAAATGCTTCAACGGTTCCGTTGATCCGCCTGTAAATATCGAACCGGTCGATCCCGCCAAGCCAGTCGCCATACTCGGTCCACGAAACGAAATTGGTAAAGTCACCTTCTGCCGCAGCGGTAGCCACCATGGATCGGCTGACCTGCGACTCTTTGGCTTGTAATCCGCACGAATCGATGGTAACGATCTTGTAGTACCATACCTGCTCCGTGCTGGGGTTATCGAAGAACACCACCCGATCGGTTCCATCGTCCGATTTGAAGGCAATGCTGGTGAAAGGACCTGCTGCCGATGCGGCACGGAGTAATTCATATCCACTGACGGGGCTGACCGGATCCACATACCCTTCAATCCGGATCGTATTCTCCTCCAGCACGCTCACCTTTCGAATGTAGGAGTACGCGGGCGGCGGCGGAAAGACCGGTGTGATGCATTTGCGGTAACTGGTGGATGTCCGCGTCGTATTCGAGGGGTCGATCGCGCGAACCTTATAGCAATAGTTGGTCCCTGAAACGATGTTGGTATCCCGGAACGAACTGCTGTTCCCGGTGGCAATCAGGACTTCCGGGCCACCGTTGGCGGAACGGTAACATTCATAGACGGGCGCCACGCCCCAACCTCCATAGGAAGTGCAGAGGATCTCAATAGCTTTTTCACAGATCAGGAACGATACCTGCACCTGCAGGGAACTGTGCATCACACTTTGCGCCGACTGATTGCCGCAACTGTCGACGGCTACGATTTTAAAGTCGCGTGGCGCGCCGGTGCCATCGATCCCGGAATTCAGATACGTCGTTCCGATGCCGAAGGCCGTGTCCAGGGGTGTCCAAACCGGAGCGGATGAGGATCCGGTATTAATTTGAATCTCATAATAACGCGTATCCGGTGAAGTATTCTGCGACCAACCCATTACGATGTTACCGGCACCATCGACCGACACGGAATCGAACTGTGGTATCTCCGGCGGCAACAAGTCGCGGAAATTCTCTCCATCCCGGTTGGATCTGGAAGTACAACCGCCTTGATCCGCCACTTCAATCCGGTAACGCACGGTGTCGTTGCAGATGGCGATGAGGTCGTTATAGGTCATCGGGCGAACGCCCAGGCTGGCATCCACCGAATCAATAAGGGTGAAAATACCTGTAGGAAATTCCCGGTAGAGTCTGTAGTAAACCGAATTGGTCGCAATAAGGGGATCTCGAAGCGTATTCCAGTTCATGACCGCGAAACCGGAATTAGGGTTGATCACATTCAGAAAAATCGCCGAAGCGGTATCGGAAAGAATATCCGGAGCACCCGAAGCGGATTTGAATGCGAGATAATACCAGGCGGGATTGGTGTTCGCCAATGCAGTGGCATGCACTTCGCTGGTGTCCCCATAAATGAAAATACTGTCGATCGGGCTAAAAGGACCTGCAGCAGACGTGGAGTGGTACAGATAATAACAACGAAAATCCGCCGGTGAAAGTCCGTTCCTGTCCCAGGTTACGGTTACGTCGCCCGTGTTACCGACACTGAGGCAACGCACATGAAATTGCTGTGCGACCCCGGCTAGTGGAAGCCCGAAAAAGAACAACAGTAACAGCCGGATCAACCTCATGAGGACAAGCCCTAAAGGTACGCTTTCCGGTCGCGCGGGTCAACGGAAAGGGGGCGAATGGCCGAGGGGATGTGGTAAAAACGCTCCTTTTCAGCGTTTACCAACCACCAATTCGGTGAACGAATCCGGCTTCCAAACGCGTCTTGCAAGCTCCAGCAATTCCGCCGGAGTTACCGACTGCAGCACCTTGATGTAATGCGTGTAGTAGTCGTAGTCGAGTCCGTTAACGACCAGGGTCTTACTTCGATCCAGTAGTGCGAACGGTCCGTCGATTCCTTTCAAGAAATTACCCAGCAAGAAGTTGCGTACCATGGCCAGTTCCGATTCAGGAACAGGATCGTTGCAAAGCCGGTCGATCTCGAAATAAATCTCTTTCAAAGCCGCTTCGGTCACATCGGCCCCGACTTCCGTAGAGATAAAGAAGTAGCCTGCTTCTTTCATGGAAACCAGCGCGGAACCGATCCCGTAGGTATAGCCCTTATCTTCACGAATGTTTGACATGAGCCGCGATCCGAAATAGCCACCCAAGACCGTGTTGAGTACCGACATGGCGGGGTATTCAGGATCCGAGCGACGGAACAGGGGTTTTCCGATCCTTATCGCCGACTGAATGGCGCCAGGTTTTTCCTGGTAGTGCTTTTGAGTTGGATCAAGCATGGTGACTCCTCTGCTTTCCGACATTGATTCCGATGTCTTCCAATCGGAATCGCCAAAATGCTGGTCCAACAATTTTTCCAGGTCCGCAGGCAGTTTTCCGGCTACGAAGATGGTGCAGTTGTCATTGGTATAGTGTCTGCGCCGATATGCTTCCAGTTCCTCCCGATCAAGCTGCAGATAGTGTTCGGCTGAAACGTAGAATCCGTATGGATGTGCTTGCCCGAACAAGAGCTGTAAAAAGCGGCGACGGGCGAGTGACTGTACTTTTTCATTTTCCACCGTGAGCCGTTGCACCTGGTTCTGCTTGTAGATGCCGAGTTCGTGCTCAGGGTAAACGGCGTCTGCGAAGAGTTCCCGAACGATGGGTAGCATCTTGGGCAAATGCTTGTTCAGCGTGTAGAGCACGATTGAAACGGTGTCGGGACCTTCTTCCGTTTCGAGGAAGGCTCCGAAATAATCGATCTGGTCCGCAATCTCCTGCGCGCTTTTCTTCGATGTACCTTCCTGGAGCAGGCGATTGGCGGCATTCTGGAGTAATGGCCGTTGAGGGTCGAACGATCGAAGCCTAAACAACCACTCTATCCTGACCAGGTCCTGAAAACCGGCATTGACGGTATATACCGGGATGCCGTTGGTCAATTTAACCTGTCCGGCTTTCTGTACGTCAAGTTTGGTGATCGGACGAAAATCAGGTGCAAGGGTGCGGTCGGGTGAAGTCATCAAATTCATACGATCAGTTTCGTTCTGAGAAGTAGCGAAGAACCGATACGTTCTTCTTGTTGAATACCTGCTGTGCCTGTTGCTGCACCTGAGCAGCGCTGACGGCCTGAAAAAGCCCGAGTTCCGTATTGATCAGTTCCGGATCCCCCATGTACTCGGCAATGGCCAGGTTGAGCGCACGACCGGAGAGGTCCATCTCGGAAAACTCGAGCGTACTTTCCACCTTGTTCTTTACCTTTTCAAGTTCCGTTGCCTCTACCGGCTGGGCCGTCAGGCGGTTCAGTTCTTCCCAAACCGCGGCTTCCGCATCTTCCATCTTCACGCCTTTGACCAGTTTGCCCTCGACGACAACAAGGCCTTTATCGAAATCACCGGTACCATAAGCATGGACCTCGCTGAAAAGCTTCCGTTGCTTGACGAGCGCATTGTAAAGACGCGACGATTTACCACGCGACATGATATCGGTCAACAAGTCCAGCGCATAGAATTCCGGATCCAGTCGCGAGCAACAATGAAACGCCATATACAAAGCATCGTACGGAACTTTGCGGTTGACGGACAATTCACGCGTGGTATCCTGTACCGGTTCGACAGGATAAGGATGCCGAGCACCCATTTTCCGATCGATCGTTCCAAACCATTTATCAGCAAGCGAAAAAACCTCGTCGGCTTTTACTCCACCGGCAACGACCAGGATGGCATTGTCAGGTGAATAATAGCGTTGGAAGAAATCCCGAACATCCTGCAAGGTAGCTTCTTCGATATGGCTCACCTCTTTTCCGATGGTTGCCCACTGATACGGATGCACTTTATAGGCAAGCGGCCGCAGGAGCAGCCAGACATCACCATAAGGTTGATTGAGGTAGCGTTGCTTGAATTCCTCGATCACGACGCTGCGTTGCACTTCCAGGCTTTTAGGCGTAAAGGCCAGGCTGAGCATGCGATCACTCTCCAGCCAGAAGGCCGTTTCGAGGTTGTTCGCAGGTAGCGTACAATAGTAGTTGGTGATATCGTTATTCGTGAAAGCATTGTTGTCGCCTCCGGCCAATTGAAGCGGGCTGTCGTAATCGGGAATGTTGACCGAGCCGCCGAACATCAGGTGCTCGAACAAGTGCGCGAATCCTGTCCGGTTCGGATCCTCGTCCCTTGCCCCGACTTTGTACAAGAGATTCACCGTTGCGAGTGGAGTGGCCGGGTCCTCGTGGACGAGCACCGTCAGACCATTATTCAACGTCTTTCGTGTATACTGGATCATAGTCGTTCTATCAAACTTCCATTGCAGCGATACGTCGCTGCGCCTGCCGAAATTCCTCCCATACCTGGCGGACAATATCTCCTGCCGGCTGAATAGACCGGACTGCCGCAGCCACTTGCCCGATCTCCAGTTCCCCTTCCTCCATATCACCCTCGAACATTCCCTTTTTCGCCCGGGCACGACCGAGTAATTCTTTCAGTTCCTCCGCAGTTGCACCCCGTGTTTCCGCCGCCTCGACGGCTTCGGAGAATCTGTTGCGCAACAGACGAACAGGGGTCAGTTGTTTCAACATCAATTTAGTGTCGCCTTCGGATGAATGAATGAGCGCCTGTTTGAAGGCAGCATGTCCCGACGACTCAACCGAAGCCACAAACCGGGTTCCCATTTGAACACCTTCAGCGCCCAGTGCAAAACAGGCCATCATGCCTTCACCATCGGCAATCCCGCCGGCCGCGATCAAGGGCAATGCTGTTGCCTTTCGGATCATCGGGATCAGGACCAGGGTGGTGGTTTCTTCCCTGCCGTTGTGTCCGCCGGCTTCAAAACCTTCGGCAACGAGGGCGTCGACACCTGCTTCTTCGCACTTCCGTGCGAACTTGGTATTGGCGATAACGTGTACCACCTTGGCACCCCCTTCTTTCAGGAATGTCGTCCAGGTTTTCGGATTTCCGGCAGAGGTGAATACTACCGGAACACGTTCTTCACGGATAATGTTCATGTGCTCCTCGATGTTCGGGTAAAGCAGGGGAACATTCACTCCGAACGGGCGATCCGTTGCCGCCTTGCATTTCCGGATGTTCTCGCGCAGAATCTCGGGATACATGGAACCCGCTCCGATGATCCCGAGTCCACCGGCCTGGCTGACCGCGGCTGCAAGTTGCCAACCGCTGCACCAGATCATACCCGCCTGGATGATGGGATATTGAATTCCAAATAGTTCTGTAATCCTGTTTTTGAACATACGGGTTTAACATCCGGGGCAACTTTCCCGGGAGGAAGGAGTCAAAAGTACTTACTTTTATCCCCCGGAATCAGGCCCCGACAGCCCAGCCATCAACAATCTGTTGGTGGAACCTGAATCATCCTGTTCGGATTAAGATTGACCAATGAAAGTACTCATTCCCGTTGCCGGTATCGGAAGTAAGTTGCGACCGCATACGCATACGCAACCGAAAGCGCTGGTACCCGTAGCCGGCAAGCCGATCCTTTCCCACATCGTCGACAATCTGATCGAAGCGGGTATGCGGGAGTTCATTTTCATTGTAGGCTATCTGGGTGATAAGGTGGAAGAATACATCCACTCCAATTATCCCGGCATCATCAAGCATTTCATCATCCAGGAACCCCGGGAAGGAACCGGCCATGCGGTTTGGCTCGCCCGTCACCTGGTAAACCCAGGCGACGAACTCGTCATTGCACTTGGTGATACGATCTTCGATGTGAACCTGCGGGAGGTGCTTTCCTCAGAAACCTCTGCCCTTGCAGTCAAGCGGGTCGACGATCCGCGGACCTTTGGTGTTGCCGAACTTGATGAAGACGGATTCATCCGCCATGTCAGGAGAAACCGCCTATCCCGAAATCCAACCTGGCATTGGTCGGGCTGTACAAGATCCGGGAGTCGCAGGAACTCATCCAGGCACTCGACGAGATCATCAACCGCAACCAGCGGACGCAGGGTGAATATCATCTGACCGATGGTATTGAAGTCATGATTCGCAACGGCGCGAAGATCAGAACCTTTCCGGTCGAGAACTGGTACGACTGCGGCAGCAAGGAAAGCCTGCTGGAGACCAATGCCGTGTTGCTTAAAAAAGTAATACCGGCCCATCAGTATCAATTTCCGAACACCATCATCATTCCCCCGGTCAGCATCTCGGAACATTGTCGCATCAGCAATTCAATCATCGGACCCAACGTGTCGATCGGCGATCATACGATCGTCCACTACTCGATTGTAAAGGAATCGATCATTGGCTCTTACAGTGAGATCCGGAATGCGGTCCTTCATCATTCGGTGATCGGCAGCGATTCATCGCTACACGGATTGAGCCAGTCGCTCAACCTCGGCGACAGTACCGAGATCGATTTCGGATAATCCAGACAACTACGCAATCGTCTTCGAGACGATCCACTTATGGAAAAAGACAAAGAACTCTTCGCCCTAATCGCGAAAGAAAAAAAACGACAGCAGCAGGGAATCGAGCTCATCGCCTCCGAAAATTTTACAAGTAAACAGGTCATGGCCGCCATGGGTTCGTGCCTGACGAATAAATATGCCGAAGGATATCCCGGCCGCCGTTACTACGGCGGCTGCGAAGTCGTCGACCAGGTAGAACAACTGGCCATTGACCGGGCCAAGACCTTGTTCAACGCGGCATGGGTCAATGTACAACCGCATTCCGGCGCTCAGGCCAACGCCGCGGTCATGTTGGGCGTTATTCAACCGGGTGATACCATCCTCGGTTTCAATCTAAGTCATGGAGGTCACCTGACGCATGGATCGCCGGTGAACTTTTCCGGCAAGATCTACCGTGCCGTACACTATGGCGTTCATCCCGATACCGGCCGGGTCGATTACGATGAAATGAAAAAGGTCGCGCTGGCCGAACGTCCCAAACTGATCATCGCAGGCGCATCCTCCTACTCTCGCGACTGGGATTATGAATTCATGCGCCGCCTCGCGGATGAAGTCGGAGCCTTGTTGCTCGCCGACATCTCTCACCCCGCCGGTCTCATCGCCCGCGGATTGTTACGTGATCCGTTGCCGCATTGTCATATCGTTACTACCACTACGCACAAGACCCTGCGCGGCCCACGGGGCGGTATGATCATGATGGGACAGGATTTCGAAAACCCCTGGGGCCAGAAGACTCCCAAAGGCGAGACCAAAATGATGAGTGCGGTACTCGACGGAGCCGTTTTCCCCGGCACACAGGGCGGACCACTCGAGCACGTTATCGCCGGCAAAGCAGTCGCCTTCGGCGAAGACCTTCAAGACGATTACCTGAAGTATTGCGTGCAAGTCGTGAAGAACGCACAGGCCATGTCGCATGCATTCATGGAACTCGGTTACAAGGTGATCTCCGGAGGAACCGACAATCACAGCATGCTGATCGACCTGCGCAGCAAGGATCTGACCGGGAAGCTGGCGGAACAGGTACTTGGCAAAGTCAGCATCACGGTTAACAAGAACATGGTGCCCTTCGACGACAAGTCACCCTTTGTCACATCCGGCATCCGGATCGGCACCCCGGCCATGACCACCCGCGGCATCAAAGAAAAAGACGCCGTGCGCATAGTACAATTGATTGACGAGGCGTTGATGAATCATGATAACGAAACGAAGCTGGGCAGCGTCCTGAAAAAAGTGCATACGCTTACCGACAAGTTTGTGTTGTACTGATTACACACTTCCTTAAAACCAACCATTGACCCGATTGAACTTGTCCATTGACAATGTCAGTCGGGTCGATTGCTTATTGGACGATCAGACGGCGGTAAAGGCGCCTTCCGTCAACATCCACGGAAATGATATAAATACCAGGAGACAAACCGGTCAGCGGAAGATCGATCCGATCCGGGCTTTCCTGCGCATGCGGAAGCGACAAAACCTGACCGCGAACATCCGTCAACTGCACCGAACACCGTCCGATGCCTTGACGGAAGACGAGGCTTGCGCTCGTGGTTGCAGGATTCGGATAGGGTCCTGATACGATGTCATCGAAATTCGGCTCATCGAGACCGATCGTACAGGTAGCAACGGGGCTGAAACAAACCTGATCGATCGCCCAACCGTTCATTTGAATCGAAGCATCAGAACCGAAACGGAAACGGAAGACGATTTCCGATGGTTCATCCAGCACCAGGTCGTGACTGGCCGGTGTCCATTGCGCAACTGAACCAGTGAATCCTGCGACGGGAGGCAATCCAAGTCCGGTTATATAGCCGGCATTGAACCAGCCCGGATCACCGGCGGCGCCCAGGGTCTGCCAGGTCCAACCGCGATCAAGACTGTACTCCACCGTTCCTCCGTCCTGGAATTGTTCCGTTTCCAACATGTGCTGAAAGCTGAACCGGTAACATCGACCGGAGTCGGCAAGGAATACCGGCGTATAAAGAGCGCATTCCGTTTGTGCTTCATACGAATCGTGCAGGCCGGTCACCCAGGCATTGTTACCGTTGAAGGCTCCGCTCCAGCCTGGTTTATCCGGCGAGCCGTATTGCCACTGGTATTGCCAGGCACGCGTCAGGGGATCCAAACTCAACCAGGCAGCCTGGGTTCCGTCGAAGTCGTCGCACCAATTGGTGGAGCCGACGGACGTGAGACTGGTGTCCAGGATGCCCGAGAAAACCTTCAAGGTATCATCGGCGGGCCATGCTTCTGCCGGGGAAGTAGCGGATGCAATGACGGTTACTTCATGCCCACCGGGAGGGGCTTGCCAGAGCGATGAAAGCTGGATGGTAGCCACCTGCCCGTTTCCGATCGGTGTGGGCAAGGTGCAGTGTTGTTGATGGAAGAGTGAATCGTCGATCAACACGCGAAGATCAAATTCACTTACCGGCAATGCGCCCGAATTCCGGACACGGCATTGCAGAGCAGCCGGCAATACGGGATTGATCGGATCCGGCAACCCGTTCACCGCTTCCGGTGAAACGGAATGTGCCGGCGATGCCTCGAGTCGAATGTCATCGATCGACCAGCCGTCGACTGCCACTGAGTCATCCGATTGAAAGATGAACCGGAACTGGACGAGTGTCTGGGCATTCGAGTAAGCCGGCATCCAATACACACTTTCTCCCCAGGCGCCGGAACCGCCGCTCCATCCCGGCTGTCCGCTGGAAGCCAATGCCGCAGTATTGTACCAATTGATCCCGAGCGGGTCGTTTCGCTGACCGAGCGTGGACCAGGTCATTCCACTATCCACCGAAACCTCTACCCGACCGCCGTCCGCTCCGCTTTGGGTATTGAACCAATGATTGAACTTCAAACGTGGATTGTACCATCCCCGCAGATCGAAATACGGTGTGTACAAGACAGCAGTCACTCGATCCGGGTAGGAACCGCTTCCAGGCAGATTCCAGGCATTCATACCGGAAGCCGCACTGGTCTCACTGGAAAAAGCCGGCTTACCCAGAGACCAGTTTTCGGAAGTATCGGCAAACAAGATGGCAGATTCCAAATCGTCCGTGAACGGCAAGGTGCGGGTCGGGATACCGAAGAGTTGAAGTGAACGGGAATCATTCAGGTTGTCTCCGTCGGAGGGCACAGCGGATTGTATCGTCAACTCCGACGGACCTTCCGGAAGTCCAATCGTGTCGATCGTCCAGTCAGCGGCAGCGCCCGGTTGCAGTACGCCAGAATACTGGAAGCTCCTGACCAACGTACCGAGTTCGAGTTGAACGACAGGATCCTGCAAATCGGTGGAGCCGGTATTCCGGATCCGGATGTGTATGGAATCCGGGAACGCAGCCGCCGCGAAACGATGGCTGACGGAGACGTCATTGATGGACAAATCTATTCCCGGAGCAGGTTCCAAACGAAAGTCATCGATCCGCACGCCCGAAGCCACGTTACTTCCATCCGTTGACAAATGAAACCGGAATTGCACCAGGCCAACCCAACCATCGAGCGCTGAAAGCAGACAACGACTGTTCCTCCATTCAGGCAGGAGTCCAGACCATCCCGGTCCTGCCTGGAATGCAGACAAAGCGGCATGATCGTACCAGTTTTCGGTATTCTCATCGCCGGGCTGACCGACCGGCAGCCAGTTCAGGCCACCATCCAGGGTATATTCAAGCCGAAATCCGTCGTATCCAGATTCGGTTTCACATTGCTGCAAAAAGCTACATCGTACATTTCGCTCTCCGTTCCATTGGATAAAGGGGGAATACAAACTGGCATCCGTATGGGTGAGATAATCTCCACCGGGACTATCATCCCAATGAAAGGAAGAAGCACCCGAAGAATCCGGAACCAACGTCCAGGTGGAACCCGGATCGGTAGCCCAGTCATCCGGGCTTGCCATGAATTCGTCGGCAAAAGGCAATTGCATCCGTGCGAGTCCCCGAAGCGAACAATTTAAAGTATCATTGGACCGATCGCCATCGGAAGGATTAGAAAGAAAGCAACTCAGGTAAAAATCTCCAGCCGGCGGTGTATAGTGCCATTGCAAAGTGATGGTATCTTCCTCTGATGGCCCCAGGGTGATATTGATATTCTCTGAGAAGAGCATGACTCCATCGGTCGTGAAGTCGATTAAGACATTGTTGATCGAAGAAGCCCCGACATTCCGAACAATCGCCTGGATGCTATCCGCTACGCCGGCGACGACATACCGGTCAGGTCGTAACAGGTCCCGCAGTTCGACATCGTACGCGGAAGCTTGTTCTATCGAGAAGTCATCTATGGAGCAACCGGCGCTTGGAACAGAATCGTTTGAGGTGAAAACGAACCGGAACCGCACACTGCCGATGTAGTTGTTGAGCAGCGACAGCCGATACTCCGATTTCTGCCATCCGTGTGAATCCCCTGACCAGGCGGGCAATCCTGAAGCCTCAATATTGTTGCGCGTAAACCAGTTCTTGCCGTTGGCATCGCCGGATAGACCGAGGACCAGCCAGGTAGAACCATCGAGCGAATAGTCGATCCGGAAGCCGTCGAAATAATCCTCACACGACCGGTTCTGCCAAAAACTCAAGCGGCAATTCAGATCCTGATTGAAGTCAAAGGCCGGAGAGTACAGGTAGCAAACCGTACCGTCGGTAACCGCTGAATTCAGGGCGACATCCCAGGCTTCTGCGGGAGAATGAGCACCGGTAGTAATACCATAGGCCGGAGTGCCGAGTTCCCATGCACTTCCCTGATCGGAATACGCTGTCCACAGTGTATCAGAAGTGAAATCGGTCGCATACGGTAAGGCAACAGCACCTGCGCGTTCCGTCCATTGCAGGAGTGTCGCTCCGAAGAGCAATAAAAGATAAAAAAGCCTTCGACGCATCGTCACGATCCGGCAATTGCCGGCCACAGAAGATACGTCCCCGGAGGAGGTGAGTTGGGAAAAACTATGCTTAACAGCCCGAAATAAGGGCTGAAATCTTACACTTCCCTATGACAACCAGGAGCGGAAATAGTCCGGGTTCATGATCCGAACCGCCTCTTCGGTAACCCATAACGGACGGAAGGTGTCGACCATCACCGCCAACTCATGGGTTTCCTTTTTTCCGATGCTTCTTTCAACCGTTCCGGGATGCGGTCCATGCGGAATTCCGGCCGGATGCAGTGTGATCATGCCTCTCGTTACGGATTTCCGGCTCATGAAATCGCCATCGACATAATAAAGAACCTCATCGGAATCCACATTGCTGTGGTTATACGGCACTACGATCGCCTGCGGATGATAATCGTATAAACGCGGAACGAATGAACAGATCACATAATTATGCGCCTCGAACGTCTGATGAATGGGAGGTGGCAGGTGGACCCGGCCGGTCAGCGGTTCGAAGTCATGGATCGAAAGTATCCAGGGATAATGGTTACCGTCCCATCCGATCGCATCGAACGGGTGGGTGGCATAGATATAGGGGTAGATGAGTCCCTGCTTCCGGATCAGGATCTTAAAATCTCCTGTTAGATCGTAGGTTTTCAGATCCACTGGTCGCCGTATATCCCGCTCGCAATACGGAGAGTGTTCCTCGAGTTGACCGTAGGTGTTCCGGTAACGTTTACAAGTTTCCACCGCCGAGAACGACTCGACGATGAACAAACGGTTATCCGGGCCGTCGAATTCCAGTTGGTAGATGGTACCACGCGGAATCACGATATAATCTCCGTATCGAAACGAAAGCGATCCGTAGATCGATTTCATCTTACCGCTTCCTTCGTGGATAAAGATCACTTCGTCGGCATCGGCGTTCTTATAGAAGTAGTCGGACATCGACTTGCGGGGGGCGGCCAGCGTGATGTACAAATCATCGTTCACCAATACGGGCACCCGGCTTTCGATGAAATCATCCTTCGGCTCCACATGAAATCCTTCAAAGCTCTGGTGTTTGAGGGATCGCTTGAACGCCAGTTTGGGTTCTACCGACCAAGGTTCACCCAACTCCTTGATCATCGTGGGCGGGTGACAATGGTAGATGAGTGAATAGACGTTAGAGAAGCCGTGGGTGGATACAAGCTCTTCGGCATACAGGGAGCCATCCGGCTTCCGGAACTGGGTATGGCGCTTGGGTGGTAACTGACCCAACTGATGATACTGGGGCATAGCGTGCTAAGTGGAATTCAAATTTACGTAAAACACGCGAACGAATGGGTTGTTCAAGGCTGTAAGTATTTTTCAAACTATCCGAATTCGTCCGGCCCAGCGGCAAAAACCGATACGATTTATTTTTCCGGAAATGCGGATGCCCGTTCAAATCCGTCGAAATACCGGGCCTCGACGGTCAATTGTCCTCTTTTCTTTCAATGTCTTACAGCTGCAATCACCTGTAGTTATTGCGGGAACTCTCCCCCTCCCCATCCGATTAAATTAGACGAACGCGGCCAAAGTCCGCATTTACACTTTGAGCCAAAAATTCTGCCCCATGAAAAATCTGAACACTCAGGTAGTATCCCCTGCGCGCCTGGTGCTTCTGGCAACACGAACCACCACGTTCGTGATCATGTCCCTGCTGCTCCTGCTCGGAACGGATGCCAGTGCCATTACGTATTATTCAAGGCAAACAGGACCCTGGTCGGTCAATTCCACCTGGTCGACTGTCGGCTATGGCAACGCGACCAATACCGGAACCAGACCAGGTCCCGGCGATGTGGTCAACATCGGCAACGGTCACACGATCACCATCAACAACACCGCCAGCTGTGCCACGCTGAACATCGGACAAGGCACTTCGGGAATCCTGGAGTTCCTTTCCACCAGTACGTACACGCTGACCGTAACGGGCAACGTGACCGTCAATACCGGTGCCATCCTCTATTACAATACGGCCGTCAACCGCGTCCACCGCATGATCGTCGGGGGCAACTTCGCCAACTTCGGTCGCGTTGATTTCTATGTTGCCGCGAATCAGGTAGTAGACCTGACATTCAATACTACTGCCAACTCGAGTATCACGGGTATCGGTACCTGGGACCTCAATAACGTGTCCCTTACTAAAACTGGTGCTACCACTGCCACGCTGACGGTCAATACCAGCAATTTCGAAGCAGGGCTTCGGAATTTCATCGGTACCCAGGGCACCTATGTACACAACAATACCGGTTCCTTCAGCATCAACCCCACTACGGCAACGTTCACCATCGGACCGAACATGGTATTTAAAGTACCCATGGGCACGATGTGGTTCGCTTCCGCTGCGGACAACCTGATCCTCCAAGGCGAATTGTATGTGAATGGTGGCAATGTCCGTGTAGGTACCACTGCAGGCTTGCAGGGTCTTCGTTCCGACCAAAGCGGTACCAAGATCCCTTACCTCGAAGTTTCTTCCGGCACCCTGACCGTTTACGGCGGTATCACCTACGGCAGCGGGTCCAGTCTGGAGCCGTTTTCCTTCCGCATGACCGGCGGAACCATCCTATTGAACAGTGGAACAACCGGCACGAACCGTCAGGTCTTCATGGTCAACGACCGAACGACCAGTTCCTTCGTGATGAGCGGAGGAACGATCACGTTGCAAAAGCCGAACATCACGGGCGTAACGACTGTCGATTTCCACCTGTGTGGCACCGGAACAGTCACCAGCACCGGCGGTACCATTCAATTCGGCAATGCCAGCACGGCTGCGGGCGCACGCTTCGGCTTCCGGACCTTTGCAACCGTCACCATGCCGCATTTCCGTGTCACCGGCCCGGCCGCGAATACGATCACGCTGGCTCCGTCCGCCGGTTCTACCACGAACTTCCGATTGCTGAGCCTGTACATTGATTCCGGAAAGATCTTCGACATCAGGAGCCTGTCCGGCGCAACAGCCGATACCAAGACCATGACGCTGATGCGTACCGTCAACGGCGTGGATGCCCTGTACAACAGCGGGACCTTCACCGCGCGCAGCAGTACCGTTACCTTCAACACCAGCGGCGCACAAGCCATTGGTGGTACGGTTACGACCACCTTCTACAACCTTCAGATCAACAACGCGAGCCACATCACGCTCAACCGTCCTGCCAACGTCAGCAACCTGCTCTCCATGGTCAACGGGAAGCTCCTGACGACGAATACGAACATCCTTGTTTGCCAGGCGAACGCCAATGCCAACATCGGCACTTCGGCTTCGTACGTCGACGGACCGATGGAACACACCCTGGCCAGCGCGGCTACGGTGACCAAGATCTTCCCGATCGGAAAAGCAAGCGCTTACCGTCCGGTTACCTTACAGCTTACGCATACGAACGCATCCAGCGTCAGCTACCGGGGAGAGATCTTCAACTCGTCCGCTTCCGGTCTTCCCTACTCGCTTCCGCCCACGATCGCCAACGTGTCTAACGTTCGTTATGTACGCTTCACCCGCTCGGCAGTCAGCAACTTCAGCAACGGCAAGATCACGATGTATTACGATACCGACGACGGTGTAGCCGACAAGAACACGCTGCTCGTGGCGCACGACAATGGCACTTCGCAATGGTCCAACCTCGGCGGTACCGCTACGAACAACTGGACCGGCAGCATCACCTCGGGAACCTTCAATGCTTTCCGTACTTACTTCGCTTTGGGTAATCCTCCCGGTGGCGGCAATCCGCTTCCGATCGAACTGGGCAGCTTCAATGCCAACCTGGTTGACCGCAAAGTCCAGCTCAAATGGACCACCCAGGCCGAGATCAACAACTCGTACTTCACGGTTGAACGCTCGCGCGACAACGTGAACTTCGAAGGCATTGGCCGTGTGAACGGCTCGGGTTCCACCTCCGAGACCCATAACTACGGTTATGTGGATGTCAACCCGTATCCGGGCATCTCTTACTACCGCATCCGGCAGACCGATTACGATGGCACATCAGAATCGTTCCCATCCCAGGTGATCAATAACATCCGGAAAGGCAGCTTCACCGTGTACCCGAACCCGGCCAGCAGTCGGGTGGTCCACCTGAGCTACGGCGACGACCAGATGCAGTTCTACACCATTACGGTGCGCGATATCACGGGCCGGGAGATCCCTGCCACCGTGTCACGCACCGGTAACGGGGATATACAACTGGAATTCTCAGAAATCTATATGAAACCCGGCTCGCTTTACTTTATCGTGGCAACCGACGGAATCGAAACGGTTCAGCAGAAACTGCTGATCCAGTAAGACACCTTTCATGGTTTGGTTTGGATGATTGGTTAGACAACCGGAGGGCCCCTATGGGGCCTTTCGGTTTTTTCGGGGGTCTCCTCCCCGTTTCGTATTTTTGTGAAAAGCCAATTCCTCATGAAACTTGTCACCTATCGCCTTGGCAACCGGGAACGTATCGGCCTTTGGCATGATGGATCCATCTATAACCTGCCGGATGCTGCCAAATCGCTCGGATTTACAGCCCTCCCGGACGATATGCTCGATTTCATCCGGGCCGGTGAGGCATCCTGGGAAGTCGCACGGAAGATCAATGCGAAGATCCGATCCGGCAACAGCGATCTTAGCCCGGAGGCGGTTGGTGAAAATGCCCTGATGGCACCTGTTCCCCGTCCTACTTCATGTCGTGACGGCTATGCGTTCCGCCAACATGTAGCAGCGGCCAGAAGGAATCGAAAAGTCCCCATGATCCCGGAGTTCGATCAGTATCCGATCTTCTATTTCACCAATCACAACGCCATCCAGGGACCCGGGGAGATCCGTTGCATGCCTGACCATTTCCAAAAGCTGGATTTCGAACTGGAGTCGGCGATCGTCATTGGTAAGAAGGGACGCAACATCCGGGCATCGGAAGCCGATCAATATATTTTCGGCTATCTGATCATGAACGATATGAGCGCGCGGACACTTCAAATGGAAGAAATGGTATTGAACCTCGGACCGGCCAAGGGCAAGGACTTCTCCACCGTCATCGGCCCCTGGCTGGTGACGCCCGACGAATTGGAGAGCCACCGCGTCAGCCCCAAGCCGGGTCATGTAGGCAACAGCTATGATCTGACTATGAAATGCTGGGTGAACGATAAGTTGGTCAGCAGTGGGAACATGAAAGACATGGACTGGACGTTTGCCGAGATCGTGGAGCGCTGTGCTTACGGTGTGGATATTCTTCCTGGCGACGTGATCGGCTCCGGCACGGTTGGCACCGGTTGTTTTCTGGAATTGAACGGTACCGGATTGCTGCAGGACCCGAACTATCCGGTTCAGTGGCTGCAGGACGGCGACCGGGTCGACATGGAGATCACCGGACTCGGCAGACTGAGCAACACCATCCGGAAAGAAAATACGGATTTCTCGCTGTTTGCGATCAAGAAGCAGGCGCAGGAAGCCTGAGGACGAATCATGGCGAACGAACAGGACCTGCGCGATTCAACACCAAACGGTGCAACGAATTCGGAAGCTGAAAAGGATACGATCCTGAAGGCTTACCGGGCGTTGCTGCGTTCGTTGCGACCCTCGATGGGTAAAGGCGATAAGAAGATGATCCGCCTTGCCTTCGATATGGCGCTCGAAGCGCACAAGGACATGCGCCGCAAGACCGGCGAACCCTACATCCTGCACCCGCTCGCTGTCGCCCAGATCTGTACCGAAGAGATCGGTCTTGGACCACTGGCCATCGTCTGTGCCTTATTACACGATACGGTAGAAGACACCCACCTTACACTGGATGACATCAAGAATTCCTTTGGTGAAAAGGCCGCGTCGATTGTAGACGGGCTGACCAAGATTTCCGGAGTCGTCCTGAACGGCAGTTCGATCCAGGCGGAGAACTTCCGGAAAATGCTGTTGACGCTCTCCGATGACGTCCGCGTGATCCTCATCAAACTGGCCGACCGCCTGCACAACATGCGGACGCTCGATTCGATGAAACGCGAAAAGCAGTTGAAGATCGCCAGTGAAACGGCCTTCCTGTACGCGCCCCTCGCTCATCGCCTCGGTCTGTACTCCATTAAGACCGAGTTGGAAGATCTGGCATTGAAGTACACCGAGCCGGAAACCTACAACGACATTTCGGAAAAGCTGCAACAAACCCGGCGTGAGCGTAACAAGTATATCAACGAGTTCATCGAACCGATCCGACACGAACTGGCCCGTCAGGGATTCCGTTGTGAGATCAAATGGAGGACCAAATCGATTCAGTCGATCCGCAGTAAAATGCTCCGCCAGGGTGTAGGCTTCGAAGAAATCTACGACATCTTTGCCATCCGCATCATCATCGACGCCGAAGATGCCGATGAGAAAGCCATGTGCTGGCGTTGCTACTCCATCATTACCGACTTTTACCATCCGAACCCCGACCGCTTGCGCGACTGGATCAGTACGCCCAAGGCGAACGGTTACGAGTCCCTGCATACGACCGTCATGGGTCCGGGCGGGAAGTGGGTTGAAGTACAGATCCGTTCGAAGCGCATGGACGAGATCGCCGAAAAGGGATACGCCGCGCACTGGAAATACAAGGAATCTTCCGGTGAATCCGCACTCGACGAATGGATCAAGAAAATCCGGGAGTTGCTCGAGAACCCCGACTCGAACGCGCTCGACTTCATCGACGACTTCAAGCTGAACCTCTTTTCGGACGAGATGTTCGTCTTCACCCCGAAGGGTGAACTGAAGACCTTGCCGGGAAACGCCACCGCGTTGGATTTCGCCTTCGAGATCCATTCCGATGTCGGCAGCAAGTGCATCGGCGCCAAGGTGAATCACAAGCTCGTGCCGCTCAGTCACAAGCTCCGGAGCGGCGACCAGGTAGAGATCCTGACATCCAACAAACAAACGCCGAAAGAAGACTGGCTCTCTTATGTGGTGACGGCCAAAGCAAAGTCGAAGATCAAGACGGCGCTGAAGGAAGAGAAGAAAAAACTGGCGGAAGACGGCAAAGAGATCCTGGAACGAAAGTTCCGCCACCTGAAGCTGGAACTGAACCACGAGAATCTCAACGAGCTGCTCGCCTACTACAAGATCCCCACCAGCCTCGAATTGTTTTACCGGGTCGCGAAAGGCATCATTGATGTCCAGGACCTGAAAGAATTCGCCATTGAAAAAGGCGGCATCAAAGCGCGGACACCCGCCAAACAAGACGCGCCGGTCTCGCTCGAACAACTCGTCAAGAACGTACGGGGTTCCAGCGACAACCTTGTGATCGGCGAGAACCTCGAACGCATCGATTACAAGCTTTCGCCTTGCTGCAATCCGATTCCGGGCGACGACGTATTCGGCTTCATTACCGTGAACGAAGGCATCAAGATTCACCGCGTGAGTTGCCCGAACGCGATCCGGCTGATGTCGAACTATGCTTACCGCATTGTGAAGGCGAAGTGGACGAACCAGCAACAGATCGCCTTCCTCGCAGGCGTGCGGCTCACCGGCCTCGACGATGTCGGGGTCGTGAACAAGATCTCGAAAGTCATCTCCAGCGAACTCAAGGTGAACATGCGCAGTATCAGTATCGAATCGAACGACGGCATCTTCGAAGGTAAGATCATGCTCTTCGTACATGATACCGCCCATCTCGACAAGCTGATCAAGAAATTGAAAGAAATCCACGGCATTCTCACCGTCGGCCGTATCGACGCGGCTTAATCCCCCCTACTTCGTGAGCACACCCGACATCAACAAAGTCCGCCAGGTATTCACCACTTTTCTCGAAGCCCAGGGGCATCGAAAAACCGCGGAGCGCTTCGCCATCCTGGAGGAGATCTACTCGATGGACGAACACTTCGATGTCGAATCGCTTTTTGTCCGCATGAAGAACAAAGGGCTTAGCATCAGTCGCGCCACCTTGTATAATACCATTGACCTGCTGCTGGAATCGGAGCTGATCACCCGTCATCAGTTCGGCAAGAACCTGGCCCGCTTTGAGAAGTCTTACACGTACAAGCAGCACGACCACCTGATCTGCCAGGACTGTGAGCAGATCTTTGAGTTCTGCGACCCGCGTATCCAGCAGATCCAGTCGACCATGGGCGGGATACTTCGCTTCGACGTTAACCATCATGCCTTGAATCTTTTTGGTAAGTGCAGAGAGCTTAAGGAGACGGGGAGTTGTAGTCGGAGGTTGAGCGGTGCCGGGAAGTGAGTGATAATGCAGAAGATGGCAGTTTCCAGTAGGCGGTAGGCGGTGAGTGGTAGGCTGGTGACGAAAAAAATTACATTGAATTGTCCGTTAATGGTGTTGTGTAACCGGCTATGTCGCTTCCCAACCATTGAACGGCGTTGGTTCTCAGCGTTGATGTGTTAATAAATTACAAATCAACTGCTTAAGGCCTTTCCGGAGAGAATCCTTACTTTTACCGCATGGATTTCACGTATAAGATCATCAATCACGGCACCTACGCGATTGTAGAAATGAGCGGCAACCTGATCGATAAGAATCAGGCGACCCCCTTGTTGGAGGAAATACAGGACGTCATTGAGAAAGGCATCAACAATTTTGTGATCTCGATGGAACACTTCCGTTACCTGAACAGCAACGGGCTGAATGTACTTGTAAACATTCTCACGAAAAGCCGCAAGAATGGCGGCGACACCACGATCTGCAGTATTTCGGACAAGATCAAGGAACTGCTGATCATCACCAAACTGAATACCGTATTCACCATCACCGAGGACCTGCCGGCCGCCATCCGGCAATTCCAAAACTGATGGAGCGAAAACTGATAGCAAACTACATCCCGTGTCCGTTCCACGGGATGTTTTCATTTCCACACCGGTAATATCCAGGCGAAAGCCCATCCCGACATGTCCGTAGACGTTCTGCTCGGCCTCCAATGGGGAGACGAAGGCAAAGGAAAAATCGTTGACGTTCTCACACCCGAGTACCAGGTAATCGCCCGCTTTCAGGGTGGCCCCAATGCGGGACATACACTGGAATTCGAAGGCATCAAACACGTTCTCCATACGATTCCCAGTGGCATCTTCCGGGAAGGTGTCATGAACATCGTGGGCAATGGTGTGGTCATCGATCCGGTCACCCTGCGGCGTGAAGTGGAAGCCTTGCAACAGTTGCAGGTTCCGGTAAAGGACCGACTGTTCATTTCCCGCAAAGCGCATCTCATTCTTCCAACGCATCGGTTACTCGATGCCGCTTCCGAGGCGCTGAAGGGAAAGGACAAGATCGGATCCACCTTGCGTGGCATTGGCCCTACCTACATGGATAAGACCGGACGCAATGGCCTGCGGGTCGGCGATACGGAAGCATCCGACTTTCAACAGCGCTACGAAAAACTTCGGAACAAGCACCTGGAGTTGCTCCAGGGTATGCAGTACACCGACTACCGACTGGAAGAACTCGAAGCGCCCTTCTTTGCAGCCATCACCTTCCTGCGCGACTTGCCCTTCGTCGACAGTGAACATCTGATCCACGATCAGCTGGCGGCCCATCGCCGAATACTCGCAGAAGGCGCGCAGGGATCGTTACTTGATATCGATTTTGGATCGTATCCGTTTGTCACCTCCTCCAACACGATCACCGCCGGCGCCTGCACCGGATTGGGTGTTGCACCGCGCAACATCGGTCGTGTGTACGGCATCTTCAAAGCCTATTGCACCCGGGTCGGCAGCGGACCATTTCCTACCGAATTGCACGACGAAACCGGCGAGCGCATGCGAAAAGCCGGACACGAATTCGGCGCGACCACCGGCCGTCCCCGTCGCTGCGGCTGGCTCGACCTCCCGGCGCTTCGCTATACGATCCGACTAAACGGCGTCACAGATCTTACGATGACGAAACCGGATGTACTCAGCGGTTTTGAAACGATCAAAGTCTGTACGCATTACGAGATCGACGGAAAACGCATCGATTACATGCCCTACGAGATCGTGCATGCCGATATACGCCCGGTTTACAAGGAATTCCCCGGATGGAAAAAAGACCTTACCGGCGTCACCCGGGAGTCGGAATTCCCGAAAGAACTCTCCGATTACATCGCCTGGATCGAAGAAAATCTGAATGTGCCGGTCAGTATCGTGTCCGTAGGCCCCGACCGGAAGCAGACGATTCTTCGAGGAAGGAAATGAGTGGGAAACTGGAAACTGGAAACTGGAAACTAGAAACTAGAAACTAGTAACTAGTAACTGGTAACTGGTAACTGGTGATTAGTGATTAGTGATTAGTGATTAGTTACTAATTACTAGTTACCAGTTACCATTTACCAATTACTAATTACCAATAACCCGTCACCTTCCTCCTACTCACACCCCCGCACCGGAATCACCTCTGCCGTTTTTTCCTCTGGCAATGCCGGAAGTTCTGTTCCGTCGATTGGCAGGTCGGGTTGACCGGCTTCGAGCCAGGCTGTGTACCAGAATGACGCGACGCGACGGATCGCTTGTTGCATGCGTCGTTCCACTTGTCCGTCGAGCATGAGGTGATACTTTTCCGAATAGCCGGCCGCGTAAACCCGCACCACCTGGGTCCCACGACTTTCGTACGCATACTTTTTATCTTCCGGGTAGCTGCCTGCAAGGGAACGCTCGAACACCAGTACGGAATCCAGCGCGGCATAGCTCTCCGCCACGATTTTCCATGCCGTCTCTTCGGGATCCGATAACGCGCCAACCGGTCCGAGCAGGTAGTCATAACCGTTTCCAAACATTTCCGGCAAGCGGGATTCCCAGAACCCATGAATGCCGTGTTGACCCGTGAGCTGGCCATTGTAGTTGCGTGTGCAATGCAAGGGTACATGCGCGTCACCGATGTAATGACCCAGCATGGCGGAGTAATGCAGGATACGACCGCGATCACGGTCCCGGAACGCATAGATCAGCTTGTGATAAAACTCCGCAATGGTGTACGGCACCGTACCGTGGGCCATCAGCGTGTCTTCCGAGTATTTGGCAGCAGCATCCTTTCTTCGATGCGGCAAGCTGTCGATCGGATGTTCCCCATACCGGTCGAGGTCGATGAAATGCCTGGGAGCTTCCGCGGGGTCACGATAGCGGCGCAGGTCCGGATCGGTCGCGTGTTCGGTGATGTAACCGATGTTAGCCTTGTAAAATCCGAACATGGCTTCGGGCAAGAGATAACAGGCCATTTCGTTGATGCGCCGGTGCGCCCAGAACCCCCATGCATCCAGTTCCTGTGCCCAGAGAAAGCAGGCGATCAATACGAGTACGAATCGTTTCATCGTACAAGAATACCGCTCGGACCACTATCCGTCGTCCAATAAATGCGGGAACTAATATGAATTTGCTGAGATGAAAACGGTCGATACCGATTAAGTCTAATCCAAAGATCCAGCCAGCACCTCCATGCGAACCAGTGCGCCATCTTTCATCACCGGAATCACCCGTGTCTGGTTGGGTGTCAGGCAATACTTGATATCCTTCTTCAGGTTGAGACGCGCGAGTCGTTCCTTGTGGCTGGAGTAGTTCAGGAACTTATAGGGATCCTGATGGGCCAACTGATAGAGATACTTCAACGCAAGGCAACCGTCACCCAGTTTGAACTGGTCGGACATGGCTGAGAGTTTTTCCGTTACCGCTCCGGCGAAAATCGCATCCTCCAGATTGAACTTGTTCTTCCAACCGGAACACAACAAGAGCACACTCCGCTTCTCGGCCACCAGCCATTCGCAAAGGGCGTCGATATTGAGGAATGAGCCGATCACCACGCGATAAGCGTTACGAGCCGCTTCGATCGCCTGCGTTCCGTTGGTGGTAGTCAGGACCAGGGTTTGACCTTTGATCCGCTCATCCATATAATGGTAAGGGGAATTTCCAAAGTCGAATCCTTCGATCTGGATCGCGTCCCGTTCCGCACCGGTGAGATAACCCTTCGCCTTATATGCCCTCGCTTCATCGACAGAAGCCACGGGAATGATCTTTTCCGCACCATATTCGAAAGCCGTACACATGGCTGAGGTGGCCCGGAAAATATCAATGATCACCACGATGCTGGTATCATCCGCATAGACCGGATAAAGAAAGGGAGAAAAGCAGGCGTCGACTTTCAGGAGCGGTTGATCACTCATCAGCAACTATTCTGGTTTAAAAAACGAAGATAAAGGAATTCCGGAATGATCGCCGTCCGGTTACCGGGACGGTAAAAACAGTAGAATTTCCCTTATTTCTTGATGAACGGAATCTTGACCACTTTCGCGCGCAGCGCTTTGTCGCGTACCTGGATGAATATCTCCGAACCTTCCCTGGCAAACGCTGGCGGGACGTACGCCAACCCGATGGCCTTGTTCAAGGTTGGAGATTGGGTGCCACTCGTCACTTTACCAATCGCAATGCCCGCTGCATCCCGCACCTCATAATCGTGTCGCGGAATACCGCGATCGATCATTTCGAAACCGACCAACTTTCTGCTTACCCCTTCTTCCTTCTGCCGCTTGAGTGCATCGCTGTTGATGAATGGCTTGGTAAACTTCGTGATCCAGCCGAGTCCTGCTTCGATGGGGGAAGTGGTATCATCAATGTCATTGCCGTAAAGACAGAAACCCATCTCCAGCCGCAAGGTGTCGCGAGCACCCAATCCGATCGGGCGAATGCCCTGTGTTTTCCCTGCCTCAAAAATAGCATCCCAGATCTTCCCGGCGGATCCATTCTCGAAATACACTTCGAAACCACCGGCTCCGGTATATCCTGTCGCGCTGACCAGTACGTTCTCAATACCGGCAAATACACCCTTCGCAAAGGAATAGTACTCCATGTTCCGGAGGTCCATGTTGGTCAATGGCTGCAACACATCCGCAGCCAGCGGACCCTGTACAGCAAGGAGCGATGTCTTGTCGGAGATGTTGTGCATCTCCACATTCCATTCGTCCTGCTTCCGGATCCAGTTCCAATCCTTTTCGATGTTCGAAGCATTTACGACGAGCATATACGTCTGCTCATCGATCCGATACACGAGCAAGTCGTCGACAATTCCACCCCGATCATTCGGGAGGCAACTGTATTGCACTTTCCCGTCGAACAACTTGGCGGCATCATTGCTGGTTACTTTTTGGATCAGATCAAGCGCATGGGGTCCTTTCAGAATGAATTCACCCATGTGGCTGACATCGAACACGCCGACACGGTTGCGCACTGTTTCGTGCTCGGCATTGATCCCTTCGTAAGAGACCGGCATCAGGTAGCCGGCGAACGGAACCATTTTAGCGCCAAGACGAACGTGCAGGTCGTTGAGTGCAATGTGTTTGAGATCGGTGGTGATTTCCATGGGTTGTTCAGCTTTTCTAAAGCCGGTTCGAGACAATGAAGTAATCCCCTGAACGGCTATACGGGGGCAAAACTACGAATTTCAACGGTCCTTTAGGAAAAGACGGAGGAAGTTGTCACGGTTGGACTGTACGGAATACCGCGACACAACTTTGTCCCGGGTCTTTTGGCTGAGTCGACGCAAAAAGACCGGATCGCTCAACAAACGCTCCAGGCTGGATTTCCATTCGTCCAGATTTCGACATACGCATCCGTTCACATCGTGATCGACGATCTCGGCATTCACTCCGACATTGGATACCACAGGCGGAACGCCCAGCGCCATGTATTGCAATGCCTTGAAACCACACTTACCCCTCGCCCATTCGGTGTCGGGGAGCGGCATGAGCCCGACGTTAAAATTCATCAGGTCGTCGATCTCCGCTTGCTTGCTCCACTTGATATACCGCAGACTTTTCAGCTTGAATCTGGGTGGCGTATCACAGATCACGTGCAATTCGAAATCGTAACGCTTTTCAAGTTCTTCAAACACCGGTACTAATTCGTCCAGGTATTGGACGGTCGAATGCGAACCTGTCCAACCGATTACGAACGTATGATTATCATGGTCGACAATTTCGTTGTGATGTTCATCGGTATCGATCGTAGTCGGATTAATGACCACCCGGGAATTGAACTTTCGGGCATAGTCGCCCAGATAGGCATTACCCACCGATACAACGGAAGACCAGCCGCAGATCTTTCCCGTTTTTCCGAATGAGCGGAGCCAACGGGTGATGACGCTGTTGCTTTCCGAAGCGTTGGGGATCCAGATCGCGTCGTCGAAGTCGTACACCGTGTACTTTTTGAAAAGCCGGGTGATGATCCACTCCAACCAGGGCGGTCCGAACGGGCTCGCTTCTCGGTGGATGAACACGGCATCGTAGCGACCGAGTTTCAGCAGATCGCCCAGCCTGCGGAGATAGCCGCGCAGGATCGCGAACGCTTTTCGATCGAGGTGCCCGGGTTGATACAAGACCTTCCACGCACGCAAGTCCAGAAAGGGAGATAAATGCACATCCCATCCCGTTTCCTGCAAAGCCGGAAGGTATTGCTCAAAGCGAAATCGCTGGCTGGCGGCTTCACCTTGCGGATAGGGGACCAGAAAGAGTACTCGTTTCACGCAGGATGCAAACGACAAAGATAGCCGGAGGAACAGATAAAACGCAGAAATTAGAGTATATTTGAGGGTTAATTTGGTAAATCGTCGGTTAGTCGGCAGCTAGTCCACATCCAGCCATGAGGTTTCGCCTTTCCACCCGCAATACCCCGCGCTGGATCATTTTCCTGATCGATACCTCGATCTGTTTTTTATCCCTGATGCTGGCGTATCAGGTGCGCTTCAACTTTCGCGTTCCCGAGAACGAGATCGCCCTATGGAAATATGCCGTGCCGACCGTGCTGGGCGTTCGGATCATCAGCTTTCTGATATCGCGCGTCTACCAGGGCATCATCCGGTATACGAGCAACAAGGACGCGCAAAGGATCTTCTACACCATTACGGCCGGTTCCGTCGCACTGGCGGTGGCGAACATCCTGTCGTATCACAGCATCGGCTTTTACCTCGTCCCCTATTCCATCGTCATCATCGAGTACTTCGCAACCGTTTTCTCGATGACCGCATTCAGGATACTGGTGAAGACCGTTTACATGGAAGTACGCAATCCTTCCGGCGAACGAAAGAAAGTCATCATCTACGGCGCCGGTGAATCGGGCGTGATCACCAAGCGCACCCTCGACCGCGACGCAGGTAGCCGATACAAGGTCATCGCCTTTGTGGATGATAATCCGGCTAAGGCGGGCAAGACGCTGGAAGGCATTCGGATCTACCGCGCCGATACCGAGTTGGAAGAATTGCTCCACGCGAACGTCATCGACCACCTGATCCTGAGCATCCAGAACGTACCGGCTCCCGCCAAGCAGGCGCTCGTGGAAAAGTGCCTCGCCTTCGGTGTCAACGTACTCAATGTTCCGCCGGTCACGACCTGGATCAACGGCCAGCTCAGCTTCAACCAGATCCGGAACATCCGGATCGAGGACCTGCTCGAGCGCCCACCCATTCGACTCGATACCGAGGAGATCCGTCGTCAACTCGAAGGTCGTGTCATTCTGGTGACCGGGGGCGCAGGATCGATCGGCAGCGAAGTCGTTCGACAATTGTTACCGTTCAATCCGAAAAAGGTAATCGTACTCGACCAGGCAGAGTCCGCCTTATACGATCTGGAACTGGAATTGCAGGAACGCTACAAGTTCCGGCAGTTTGAAACCGTGATCGCCGATGTCCGACAAATCGACCGGATGCGTCGCGTCTTCGAAGCCTTTCATCCGCAGGTGGTGTTCCATGCGGCAGCGTACAAGCACGTACCGGTCATGGAGCACAACCCTTCGGAAGCCATCCTGACCAACGTACACGGCACACGCGTCACGGCTGACCTTGCTCACGAGTTCGGTGTAGAAAAATTCGTCCTGATCTCAACCGATAAAGCGGTCAACCCGACGAACATCATGGGTGCGACCAAACGCATCGCGGAGATCTATTGTCAGTCGTTGGGTACGGTCTCTGCGACCCGATTCATCACGACCCGCTTCGGAAACGTACTCGATTCGAACGGCTCTGTAATTCCACGCTTCCGTAAACAGATCGAATCCGGCGGACCGGTAACGGTTACCCATCCGGACATCACGCGCTACTTCATGACGATTCCGGAAGCCTGCCAGCTGGTTCTGGAAGCGGCGTCCATGGGGAAAGGCGGAGAGATCTACCTGTTCGACATGGGAACGAGTGTCCGCATCTATGACCTTGCTAAAAAAATGATCCGACTGGCAGGATTGACGCTGGACAAGGACATCCGGATCGAGATCACGGGACTTCGTCCGGGAGAAAAATTGCAGGAAGAACTACTCGCCGACAAAGAAACTTCGCTTCCGACTCACCACGAGAAGATCCTGGTTGCAAAAGTGAGACCTTACGATTTCAAGGTCATTCAATCCGATATTGAAGAACTCGTATCGCTCTTCTCCACCCAACGCAACGATGCCATTGTCCGAAAGATGAAACAAATGGTGCCGGAATATGTCTCCGCCAATTCGGAGTTTGAAAAACTGGATGTGGTTACGGGAAAGTTTGATGGGTAGGGAGATTGGAGATTCGTGATTGGTGATTGGTGATTGGTGATTGGTGATTGGTGATTGGTGATTTACAACGATTAACCGGAAACTCGAAACTCGAAACCTGGCCACCTGCCCGCAGGAGCTTAATCGAAGGAAGTAAACCCGTCCCCCTATGTCAATTTTCAAACACAAAACCCCCATCGAGATCCGGTTCGCGGATGTGGATGCTTTCGGACATGTGAACAATGCTCGATTCCTGACCTATATTGAGATGGCTCGTGTCAAGTACTTCGACGAGGTGGTAGAATGGGGTTACGACTGGTCCAAGGAAGGCATCATCCTGGCGCGGGCTGAAGTGGATTACATCCAGCCGATCCTGTTCAAGGAAGAGCTCTTCGTGTACACACGCTGTTCAAGGCTGGGCAAGAAAAGTTTCGATCTCGAGTATCAATTAGTCGTATTCAAAGACGGGAAAGAAATCCTGAAAGCGGATGCCTGTACGGTCATGGTAGCGTTCGACTACCGGGCACATCGATCCATTGAAGTATCGGCTTCGTGGCGGGAGGCCATTATCAAGTACGAAGGAGCGAACGTACTGCAGCAGTGATTCGACACGCTGATCAGCCGTGCATGGTTTCCTTCTTCCCGTATTTGGCGATCAATTGCGCTTCGTAGTCCAGAAAATCCTGCCAGCGCTTATCCACATCTTCCCCTTGCCCATACTGCCGGGCGAATCCGATGAACAAGGTATAGTGGTTGGCTTCGGAGATCATGAGATCCCGATAAAACGCTCGCAGATCCGGGTCAGAAATATGCTCCGACAGGATCCGGAATCGCTCACAGCTTCTGGCTTCGACCATTGCGGCGAAGAGTAGACGGTCGACCAAAACGATGTGACGCTCCCGTCCTTTCCGTATAAACTGGTTGAGCTCCCACACATAATCGTCTTTCCGCTCCCGCCCAAGCGAAAAACCACGCGCCTGGATCCTGTCGTGGACCTGCCGGAAATGCTGCAGCTCTTCTTGGGCAAGCGCCAGCATGGCATCCACCAGGTCGGGATATTCCGGAAACTGGATGACCATATTGATGGCATTGGTAGCCGCTTTCTGCTCACAATACGCGTGGTCAGTAAGAATTTCACTGATATTGGTTTCCACGATATTGACCCAGCGCGGATCCGTCGGAAGTTTCAGTCCAAGCATGCGAATTCGGGTGAAAAATCAGGGGGTAAAAGTAAGCAACTGCTGTAAGAAAATACTCGCAGAAGGAGGTCTTCCGAAAAGGATGATAGTAACCAATTGTGCCGTATTTTTGTAATAAGAGCATCATGCAACCCTTCGTCCTGTACGGCAACCGTTTGAATATTCCCGTAACCCGGGAATTCAAGCAGCTCGTGAACATCACGATCGCCGCAGGCAAGTTCATTCTCCTGCATCCGAATTACGACCTCATCCGCGAAGCGATGCGACTGGAGATGTTCGAGGATACACGGCTGGAGGACTTCGAGGTACATACCTGGCAATATGAGATCGGCGAAGTCATCTCGTATGACTTGGAAGAAGTGCTTTTCTTTTACACCCTGCTGGACCTGAGTTGCCGGATCTTCCTGTGCGAGATCGGTGATGACTTGCGACAGATGGCCATCGACAGCGGAGAAACCAATACTGACGAGTTCAACCGTGTCCGTAGTTTTTTCCTGAAACAGGCACAGGAATACCTCATTCAACTGCGCAATTGCTATTCGGACAACGAGACGTTCCGGGTACTGCAAGGAAAGATCGAGCAGTTGAACTCCCTAGCCTAAGCATACCGGCTGATTGCTTAACTTCGTTTCCGGGCCCGGTTGCCTGAGCACGAACTATTCCTATGGCCGAATCTTCCATTCAGACCGAGATCGATGCCGCGTTCCTGTACGGACGTCTGGCTGATCACGAGAAAGACCCCGTCATTTCACGCATCTTCCGCCAGATGAGTGAGATCGAACAGGGACACGCCGCCGCTTTCGCGCAGAAAGCGGGTATGCCCGCGACCGCACTGCCCCGCCCTTCGTGGCGAGCCAAAGTACTGGACCGCATCGGTCGGATCTTCGGTTACGACACGGTACTGGGCGCCTTGATGGACACGGAAAAAAGCATCTCGAACGCGATCGTTCGTACCAAGCAACAATTGAATGAACCGGTCACCGGCAACGAAGCCAATCACGTACGCATCCTGCGCTCCATCCTTGAAAAAGAGGAACGGGTCAGCGGCACGCAACTTACACGGTTTGAGAAGCGTCACCGGACGGTCGGAGGAAACGCGATACGGGCAGCCGTACTCGGTGGCAACGATGGTCTTGTTTCCAACTTCAGCCTGGTCATGGGCATAGCCGGTGCCAGCGCGAACGAGCATACAGTCCTGGTTACCGGACTTGCCGGACTATTGGCAGGCGCGTTGTCGATGTCATTGGGCGAATGGATCTCCGTGAAGAGCTCGCAGGAACTCTACGAACAACAGATGGCGTTGGAAATGGAAGAGATCCAGGCTAACCCGGAAGGCGAAAAGAAAGAACTGGCATTGATCTACATGGCCAAAGGAATCCCGGACGAACAGGCCCGCGCCATGGCGGAAAAAACGATGCAGGATACGGCGCACGCGCACGAGGTGCTGGTCAAGGAAGAATTGGGGATCAACGCGGAGGAACTGAAAGGTTCGGCGATGGAAGCTGCTCTCAGTTCCTTCCTGCTCTTTGCCATCGGCGCCATCATTCCGGTGTTACCCTTTTTCTTTTTCACCGGTACGCGTTCGGTCCTGCTGAGCGTCGCCTTCAGTGCGGCCGGACTTTTCCTCATCGGTGCAGCCATCACACTTTTCACCGGCCGTTCCGTATGGTTTTCCGGAATGCGGCAGGTGATCTTCGGACTGGCTGCAGCCGCAGTGACCTACGGCATCGGACATCTGATCGGTGTTTCCGTCAATTGAATTTTCAGGAACCGCTATTGATTCGAAATCGTTCGCTCCCAACTGCAGATCCGTTAACCGAACACAGAATAGTTCAGTCATCGAGATAAACACTGCGGCCGAGCGGTCGGGAATCCTGATCTTTTGGATACATTGAGCCCAAGTACTGGACGTATGAGCGAAAAAAAATTCTGGGATAAGATCGGCGGCAGTTACGCCGATGAGATATTCAGTGTCTTTGCAAGCGACAAATTTGGCCGGTTGAAAAAACTGGTCGAAAAGCATGCCGGCAAAAGAAAGGACGCCATCGACTTCGGCTGCGGCATTGGCAGGGCGCTTCCCTTGCTGGCTCCTAACTTCCGCCACGTACTGGCAGTGGATATTTCCACCGAGTTGCTGGCCATCGCTTGTCTTTACCCGGCTTTGAATGTCACGTATCAACAAGCCGACCTTGCCGTAAAAAACACCGGCCTCCCTCCTGCTGATTTCGCGTTCTGTGCCAACGTCGCCATCGGTGATCAACCCGAACGCAACTACCGGATTCTCGAAAACGTAACGAAAGGCCTCAAGAAAAACGGAACCGCGGTGATCGTGGTACCATCGGTCGAGTCCGCAGGGCTATCCAAATGGACCCTGATGAAGTTGTACGAGGCGGAAGGTAAACCTGCATACCGGATCCCGAAGGAAGACCGGAAGCTCCTGAACGGACTCGATCTGAAAGCCGTTCAACACGGCATTATTTCCATTGATGGTAACCCGACCAAACACTATCAACTCACCGAGCTTTTCGCGCTCTTCGACCGGGGCGCTACCCGCATTGAATCCCTCGACAAGTTGGAATACCCCTGGTCAACGGAATTCGCGGAACCTCCCGCTTCCCTGCGCGCCCCCTATCCGTGGGACTGGGTGGTGGAGGTGAAAAGGGTGAAGTGAGAAAGTTGAGACAGGTGACTGGTAATTAGTAATTAGTAACTAGTAACTAGTAATTAGTAATTAGTAATTAGTAATTGGTTAGTACTCGATCTCTGGTTTTTAATTTCCAGTTACCAGTTTCTAGTTTCTAGTTACTAGTTACTAGTTACTAGTTACTAGTTTCTAGTTACCAGTTTTCAGTTTCCGTTTCCCGTCTTCCATTATTCATTTCCGACTTCACCATTTTCAAACGGCAGCTCCTCTTGCTCTTCGATCTGGAGTGTGTCGATGGGGACGACCGCATCGCGGGCGGGTCCGGTGAGGATTACATTGGGGACGAGGGCATCGAATTCCTGTTGGGTGATCAGGTTTTTCCTGAGCATGTAATTCGAAACGATGCGGTAATAGCCTGCCAGGTAGGGTTTCAAAACCCCGGTGGAGTCAAAAGAATAACGGAAAGCCTTCGGGCGCGGCAGAAGTCCTGCGAGAAAGATGCTTTCATTAAGGGACAGGTCTGCTGGGCGTTTTGAAAAATAAAAAGGAGCCGCCTCCCCGATTCCATATACATTCGGACCAAGTTCAATGATATTGAGGTAGACCTCGAACATACGGTCTTTCGAAGTAATCCGATTTCGCTCGATCAGCCAGACGATGAGCGCTTCCTCCGCCTTACGCGCGACGGTCTTCTTACGTGTGAGGAAGACGTTCTTGATCAATTGCATGGAAATGGTGCTGCCGCCGCGGGCGAAACGACCTTGCTTCAGGTTCGTGGCTATCGATTTACGAAAAGCATCTTCGTTGAATCCAGAATGATAGAAGAAACTCCCGTCTTCCGAGGTCAGTACAGCGTTCCGGAAGTAGGGCGATATCTGATCCAGCGGAGTGAAGGCAGGATTGGACGGGCCAACCGGAAAGGAACGGACGAAGCGGTCGTATTCATATACCGCGTGTATGAATTCCCCATTCATACGACCCAAGCCACTGGAACCATAGGAGCGGATACGGAACCTGTCGCGGTCCAACCCGCAATCGAACCTGACCGAATCCGGAACGGCACGGTCCACGCCGATATCCAGATGAAACGAGAGTGTCCCGTCCGCCTTGATATCCCGCACGGTCTCGAAGATGCCTTCCGGAAGGGAACGGAAGAAGTCACTGCCTTCGAGCGGAAGCGTTTTCAAACGCAGGCTCGCTTTCCAGTTCTGCGATTTTTCAAAAGCGGCAGTTAGGCGAACGACGATCCGATTCAATTCAGCCGAGGAAGAAGAATCCAATTCGAATGTAGAGCCCTTCACCGATGCCAGTCCGTCGAAGCGGGCGTGTTCAACCCGGATCGTATCGTCAGAGATCCTGGCGTGATGGAGGAAAAAGCCTTCCGTCGAAACATGCCCCTTTAACTTCAGGGTCCGTTTACTGAAATCGGATTCATACAAGGCCAGGTGGAGCGTATCAAATCCTGCGGTCAGGTTCCAGCCGAGGATCGACAGAGGCAGCCGCTTTTGCTGCTGTGCCGGAGCGATCGTCAGGTCAAACACTTCTTTTCTCTGCGAGAAACTTCCCCGAAGAGTCCATCGGTCGTTGGTCCTGACATCCACGAGCATGCCCGCCAGGTTATCCCGGTCCGACCGGAACTCCGGCACCAGCAGGGATGCAAAAGCCGTGTCGCGTTTCCAAATGAAACGAATCGTGTCGAGCCGGGCTTGTTGCGGTGCTAAAGCAAAAGCCTGATCGATCAGGCGGTGCAACAAAGTGGCATAGTCGGATGTTCCTCGTGCTGAAGGTTGCGTGGTGACCGTACTGTCTTTCCCTGACTTCAAAAGAGCGGAATAGTTCGAACGCCCGTCTTGTTCCACCAACTGCAGGGTACATTTTAAGACGTGGATAGCGGAAATACCCGGTGTGCCGGTCAAGGCTCCCCAAATGGATGGCACGACCGACACCGAATCGATCGTCAATAAAGTATCTCCGGCCGGAGGCGCCAGGGACACACCCGTGATCCACACGGTTCTCCAGCCCGTAAAACCATCTGAACGCCAGTCGAGTTTCAGCCCGGTTCGTTCATCCAGTTTCCTTTGCACCTTTTGGAGGGCCTTCTCCAGCAACCAGGAGCGCGCGGAGAAGAAGACCAGGAGGCAGATGACTGGGATTGCCAGGGCAATCAGGAATAGTCGTCTGTACCGCTGTCGGGAAGGTCTTTTCATGGCATCTACCGGCAACAGGGGGAGGTTACCGGTAACGCTACGAAGATATTTGAACGAGACAAATTAGCTCTAGCCATACACACAAATACGTTAATAATTTTTCCAAACCTTTTCCAGAGACTTTTAGCAGCTCGGTAACTTGCTTCTCATACATGCCGGTTCATACTTCATTCAGATTTTTACTCCTGGCCAGTTGCTGGCTTTGGGCCTCCGCCATTCAGGCTGAAGGACCGGCCGCCGTGCTTCGTCCGGAGAATCGTTCTACCCTGGATGAGCTTCGTCAGCGTGCCGAAAAGCATGTGGCGTCGAATCTCAACCGCTTCGGCCTGGAATCGCTTCGGAAGTATGACACCTGGCTGGACACGCTGAGTGCGCAGGAACTCGGTGATTCCATCTCCATCCTGGAACGACAGTTTGAGCGCAACTCGACAAGCAGACACCAGGAACTTGGCAGCTTTCAACAGCAGGTCGATTCACTTCGGCTCGTCAAAGAGCAGGTAACCACCTCCTATCACGGCTTGCTGCGGAAATCAGGTATCGCCTTCGCGATCTGGTTGCTGGTCGTTGTGATCGCCATCCAGATTCGCCGTCGTTTAATGGGCAAGGCGAGTTTGCGGCTGGCTGCTTGCAAAGCCCAGGAAGAAGCTACCCGAAAAGCTGCTCAGGAAGGCGCCCTCCTCTTGCAGGATGTCAGTAGCAATGTCCGGCGATTTGAGCAATCCTCCCTGGCTTGCCGAACGCTTGTACAGGAAACTACCAAAGCCGATCAGGATCCCGCCAACCCCTGGAGCAAAGTGAGCAGCTTCCCCGACTTGCTTAAATCCTCAACCGGACTCGCCCAACTCATCCAACGTGATTACCAGGTGAAGGAAGCACTGAACCTGCTCGGACAGGCCGATGGTGATGAAAAGGAAAAGTGCGACATCAACCGTATTTGTGAAACGGCCCTGGATATCTGTACACTTGGCCATTCGACGGAGTTCGAAGCTCCCGGTCTGCAGGTCAGTCGCGACCTTGAAAAGAACCTGCCTCAGGTTTCCGTCAACCGGAGATTGGTTACCGGCTTGTTGATCGACATACTGGATAACGCGTTTCAGGCGGCACTGGACAAGCAGCGCCAGGCCATCAAGGGGTATCAACCGAAGGTCAGCATCAGCACCCGCGTGCTTCCTCGCTTCGTGCAGGTTCGGGTGAAAGATAACGGCATCGGGATCAGTGAGGAATTTCAGAAGACCCTTTTCGAGGAATTCAATACCACCCGTCCACTGGGTGAAGGTACCGGTTTAGGCCTCTCGGAGAGCAAACGGATCCTTACTGAACTCCACAAAGGCGAAATCAAGATCGAAAGTGATCCGGGCAATGGAACGGATGTTTACATCAAATTCTTCCACGCATGAGACGCCTGATCCTTCGGTTGTTTTTTTCGGTAAGTCTTCTCTCTGGAGCCCTCGCTGCATGGGGGCAGGGATCCACAAATCTGACCTCCATCTTACAGGCAGCGCGAAATCCTTACATCAAGCCGGAGGCCCTTGATCAACTCATGATCCGCCTGCGTTCACTTGAGCCGGGCAAGGATGGCGTGCAGCCCGATAGCCTATTCCTCGCTTATCGTCTCGTAGCCGACGGCTATGCCATCAACAATCACTTCCGCCAGGCATATGATTGCTACAATCGTTACCTCGGTATCAAAGAAACGATGCTGGGACAAGCCCGACGGGATTCGATCCGCGCAAGGCAGGAAGCAATTCGCGGGCGTGTTAAACAGGAAGAAGGACAGGTCATTGAAAGCAATAACCTGGTACAGAATCTCCAAATTGAAATCGATCAGCAAACCAGCCGGCACGCCTTCATGCGACAGTTCTTTTCGATCGCATTGGTGGCACTCACCGCTCTTATAGCACTCATGCTGGTCCGGTCTGGCATTCGGCTGAATGGCTACAAGCAGGACCTCAAAGCAAGTCAGCAGCATCTTCGCGAACTACACCGGAACGCCTTGCTTGGGAAGCTCTCGCGCGGGATTTTCAGTACCCGACTGGAGCGCCGCAGTGAGATCATGTCCAAAACGGATGAGTTGCTGAAACTACTGCAATCACTTCCTGCCGATCAGGCCACGGAAGCAGATCGCAAGCGTTGGCTGGAGCAAGCCCGACAGATCCGCGAGGCCTTTTCTAAGTAATTTGAAAATGGCAGGACAACCTGCCGTCAGAATTGCCGGAGGGTTTTCCGGATGATCTCCAGACACTCTTCCAACTGTGATTCGTTGATGATCAACGGCGGCGCGAACCGGATGATATCGCCGTGTGTCGGTTTCGCCAGCAAGCCATTCTCCTTCAATGCCAGGCAAACGTCCCAGGCATCCTTCCCTCCTGTCGGCTCGATCACCATGGCACAGAAGAGCCCTTTGCCTCGGACAAGGCGGATCATCGGATGATCGATCGCCTTCAATCCGCTCAGTAATAGGGCGCCGAGTCTTTCGGAATTCTCCGCAAGTCGTTCTTCTTTCAACACCGATAATGCTTCCATCGCCACACGCGCCGCGATGGGATTGCCTCCATACGTACTGCCATGCTGCCCCGGTTGGATACAGAGCATGATCGGATCGTCGGCCAGGACCGCGCTGACCGGATATACGCCTCCGGACAGTGCCTTTCCGAGAATTAAAATATCCGGACGAACATCTTCGTGATCACAGGCCAGCATCTTACCCGTACGGGCCAGGCCGGATTGAATTTCATCGGCGATAAACAAGACCTGCTTTTCCCGGCAGGCAGCGGAGCAGGCAGCGAGATAACCTTCATCGGGCACCACGACACCAGCTTCTCCCTGGATCGGCTCTACCAGGAAGGCTGCAACCAGCGGATCTTCCAGGGCTTTACGCAGGGCTGCCGCATCGTTGTAAGGGATCTTTACGAAGCCGGGCGTGAACGGCCCAAATCGTCCGTAAGAATCCGGATCCGTAGAAGCTGAAATGATCGAGATGGTGCGACCGTGGAAGTTACCTTCACAGACGATGATCTTGGCCTGGTTTTCCGGAATGCCTTTCTTCTCGTAAGCCCAACGTCTGGCCAGCTTCATGGCCGTTTCAACACCTTCTGCACCGGAATTCATCGGCAACACCTTATCGAAGCCGAAAAAACGGGTGATGAACTCCTCGTATTCTCCCAGCAGGTTGTTGTGAAATGCCCGGGAAGTCAGGGCAAGCTTCTGAGCCTGTTCGACCAGGGCTTTGACGATGCGTGGATGACCGTGTCCCTGGTTGAGGGCGGAATAAGCCGACAGAAAATCAAAGTATCGTTTCCCTTCGACGTCCCATACATAAACGCCTTCACCGCGTTCTAAAACCACCGGAAGCGGGTGATAATTGTGAGCGCCGTACCGGTCCTCTTTTTCAATCGCCAGTTCGGTACGGGTCTTATCCAGCACGGTGGTTTTCATGGAATTCGGCATAAAATACAAAGGTAATGAATCGGCTGCCGGGATGCCACCCAAGTTCCGCGAAGTCGCTCGCTTTTTGGGCGAGTGAACCGTTTTTCCGTGCTATTTTCGCAATCTATGACACTTCCGAAACCCGGCGATCTGCTGGAAAACCTCCCGCTGACTGATACCAGTTCCGATGGCAGAGCCCTGGCGCGACTGGAGAATTTCGTTGTCTTCGTGGAAGGCGGAGTACCCGGCGATCGGGCGGATGTACACATTTACCGAAAGAAGAAAAACTTCGCGGAAGGTCGTGTGGAAAGAATCGTGACCCCTTCACCCGACCGCATCGATCCTGTCTGTAGCCATTTCGGTTCATGTGGCGGCTGTAAATGGCAGCACTTTTCATATGCGAAGCAACTTGAATCGAAACAGGCGTACGTGCGCGACGCATTTGAACGCATCGGAAAATTGGATATTCCCGCTCAGGAGCCTATCCTGGGTTCCGCGGACATCTTCGCGTACCGGAATCGTCTCGACTTCAGTTGCGCGAACAAACGCTGGCTGACCCGGGAGGAGTTGAACAACGGAGCAAGCGCTGTCTGCAATGTCATCGGATTTCATGCACCGCAGCGCTTTGATAAGGTACTCGACATCGATCGTTGTCATCTGCAGGACGATCGTTCCAATGTCATCCGGAAATCCGTACTCCACTATGCGACCGTGAACGGATTCGAGTTTTTCGACCCGCTTTTGCAGACCGGTTTTCTCCGTAACCTGACCATTCGCAACACATCGACTGACGAGTGGATGGTGCTGGTGGTTTTCGCTTACGAAGACGAGTCGAAACGGATCGGGTTATTGCAGCATCTGTCGGACCAATTCCCATACATCACTTCGCTGCAATTCACAATCAACGGCAAACGCAACGACACCTTTACCGGACTCGATTTCGTCTGTTTCAAAGGAAAAGAATTCATTGAAGAAGAAATGGAAGGATTACGGTTCAGGATCTCCCCCAAATCCTTTTACCAAACGAATTCGCAACAAGCCTATCGGCTCTATCAGGTGGCACGCGACTATGCGGGATTGACCGGAAAAGAGAATGTCTACGATCTCTATACCGGCACCGGCACCATCGCCCTGTTTGTTGCACGGCAGGCTGCCCGGGTCGCAGGTATCGATTACGTCGAAGAAGCGATCGGAGACGCGCGCATCAACGCACGCAATAACGGTATCGACAATGTTTCCTTTGCGGCCGGAGACCTCAAAGCGACCCTGAACGAGGCGTTCATTGAACAGAACGGATGGCCGGATGTGGTGATCACGGACCCGCCGCGCTCGGGTATGCACGAAGACGTGGTGGCGACCCTGCTGCGCCTGAATCCCGAAAGGATCGTCTACGTAAGTTGCAACCCGTCCACCCAGGCACGCGACATCCAACTGATGGATGAAGCCTATTCTGTGGTGAAAATGCAAGCCGTCGACATGTTCCCCCATACCACCCATGTGGAAAATGTTGCCTTGTTGGTGCGCAGGGGCTAACTTAGCAGGCATGTACCGCGTACCCCTTTTCTGCGCTTTTCTGCTTTCCATGTCCTTATCGGCTGCAACGCCCCGGCTGTTGCCCGGACAGGATACCGATCCCGAACAGCAGCAACTGGAATGGTGTTTCATCTATTCCAACAGTCTGGGTTACAACATCGATTACATCAACAATCCCCGCTTGTATGAAAAAGTGAAGCAGTGGCTGGGAACGCCGTATCGTTATTCCGGGGAAACGATGAACGGCATCGACTGCTCCGGATTCGTTTGCCAGGTATATAAGGACGTTTACGATAAAATTCTCGCAGGCAGTTCCCGCGATATTCATAAAAACACGGTAAAGATCCGGGAAGATGAATTGCGGGAAGGCGACCTGGTCTTTTTCAAGATCCGGAAAAGCCGCGTTTCTCATGTCGGGATCTACCTCGGCCAAAACAAGTTCGCGCATGCCAGCGTGCAACGCGGCGTGATCATTTCCGATCTGTCGGAGGACTATTACCGAAAGTACTTCTATTCAGCCGGTCGGCTCAAAACCAACTGACCCCATGCAGGCCACGACCATCCTGAACGCAACCCAGTCGGAGCAACGCATTCAACGACTTGCCTGGCAGTTGTACGAAGACAATTACACGGAAAAAGAGATCCTGCTGATCGGCATCTTACAGAATGGATACCCGCTGGCAGAACGCATTGCAGCGGCCCTGCGGAAGATCGCCCCTTTCCAGGTGCACCTCTTCAGTCTGAAGATCGATAAACACAGCCAGGATGTAGGCGAACCGGTGATCGCCCCCTCCCTTCCCGCGCTGCAAGACAAAGTGGTTGTGCTGGTGGACGACGTACTGAACTCCGGGAAGACCCTGATCTACGCGCTCAAACCGTTTCTCCGTGCCGACATACGCAAACTACGAACGGTTGTGCTGATCGATCGTAATCATCGACGGTACCCGATCGCCGCGGACTTTGTGGGGCTTTCCCTTGCAACCACCTTGCAGGAACATGTCCAGGTGACGTTCCAGGGCGAGAGCGCTGTCGCCGAACTCTCTTAACCACCGTCAAGCCGGTGCATGATCATCGCCACTAATTCACCGGCGCTGACTTGCTCCGGGTCGATCACCAATCGGGCTTGTTGATAATACGGCGACCGCTCGATCAGGTGGCGGTGAATGGTTTCCATTAGGTCGATCTCTCCAATGCCGGCCAGGAGTGGTCGATGCTCCCGTTCGCGCACGAGTCGATGAAACAAGGTTCCGGGCGAAAGCTGCAGGTAAACGGTCATGCCGTTATTGTTCATCCATGCCAGGTTATCGGCGAAAGTCGGCAATCCGCCACCGGTGGCTACCACCAGGTCGGGTTGTTGCCCGGTAGCATGCAATGCTTTCTGCTCCGCGATACGAAAGGCGCCCTCCCCATGCTCTTCGAATAGCTGCCGAATTGATTTTCCTGTTGTCGCTTCAACCATGGCGTCCGTGTCAACAAAGGAATAACCCAAGCGCTCCGCGAGTATCTTTCCTAAATGGCTCTTACCGGCTCCCATATAGCCGAGGAGGTAGATTCTCATGTCAATTCTTTCCGGATAAGGTTGCTTTGATCAGCGGTCCGCTACTCAAACTGGTAAGCAAGGCCATAACGACCAGGGCGACGAAAATTTCGGGCGTTATCAAGCCGGCCTGAAACGCAAGCGTACCCAGGATGATCTCCATAGCGCCCCGGGCGTTCATGCCAAAGCCTACAGCCAGTGCACTCCGGAAATCCATTCCGCCCAGCCAGGCACCGCCTGTGGATCCGACCAACTTCCCCGCCGTAGCGAGTACCAGCACCAGTAGTACCGTTACCGGTTCAAAGTGCGCGAGAAAATTCACTTTCAATCCGATGCTGACAAAAAACAAGGGTGCAAAGACGTTCGTAATAAACTGATGAATGATTTCCCGGGCCCGTTCGTGTAAGTGCACGCAATCACCCAGCGCGATACCGAAGATGAAGGCCCCAAGGATCGCATGCACGCCGACACTGGCTGTAAACGCGGCGCAAATCAGACAAAACCCCATGGCAAAAGCCAGAATCCCGCCGGGCCAGGAAAGTTTGTGCTGCGCAAACGGTACGAAGCGGTTGAGCAGTTTACGTCCGACCGTCAGCATGAGTATGCCGAACAGGAAGATGTATAAGATCGTTAAACCCAAATCGGTCCCGACTCCACGGTTCTCCAGCAGGGCCAGTACCACGGAAAAGATGAGCCAGCCAGCCAGGTCACTGAACATGGCAGCCGCCATGATCAGCATACCGATCCGCGTCTTGTAAAGGTTCAGATCCATCAGGATCCTGGCAATGACCGGGAGAGCTGAAATGGCCAAAGCGGTACCCATGAACAAGGCGTAGACGAGTCGTGACGGTCCCGCGTGATAGCCCATCCATTCGGGGAAATGCCAGGTGATCCAAAATCCGAGCGCGAAGGGTATCACCAGGGAAAAAAAGCTGGTGAATAATGCCAGCCGGCCTTGTCGCAGTACGATCGGCAGTTGAACCTCGAGTCCTGCCACAAAGAGCAGAAAGACCACCGACAATTGTACGATCCCGTCAAGCGCGACGGCACCGCTTCCACTGGTCGGGAAAAGTTGTTGTTGCAGGTCAGGAGCCAGCGATCCGAATACCGTTGGCCCCAACAGTATACCGACGATCAACTCACCCATCACCACCGGCAATCCGAAACGGCGACCGGTCTCGGCCAGTATCCGAGAGATCAGCAGGATGATTCCAATGGAAAGAAACAACACGACGATGTCGTGATGAGTCAGGTTCATAGGGGCTGTTCCGGCATTCGGGAATGAACGATCAGCAGACTGCAAGGCATGTCGGAAAGCAGGTATTCAAGATCGTGCGTGAAGATCCGGTCGAAGATGCTTAGATGATGGTCCGGGCTGTTCACAATCAACAGATCGGCTTTCCTGGCCAGTGCGAACGAACGAATGGTATGCCCACTCTTACCAGGTATGGCCTGAAACCGGAGTTGAACGGCGCCCGGATCCAATTGATCTTTCATTCGATCCCAGCGGAGTTCTTCTTCCCGGATGACATTGTGATGGACTTGCTCCAACTCCTCTTCGGTCGAACCGTTGGCAAGGCTCATGCTAAGGGCCGGAATGTCGACCTCGGTAGCGACCATCAACTCCGCTGCACCTTCCTTCTTGACGAAGTACAAAGCAGTTTCGAGGGTCGAAAGCGTCTTGGCGTGTTCATGACCGTTGACGATGACATGTTGAAACGAAACCGGATGCAGTCGGGGTTCGGTGATCATGAGGACGGAGCACTTCGCTTTCCGGCTGACTTCCCTGGAAACCGAGCCCATGTAGTACTGCAACATGTTTTCCTTCTGCAGGGCACCGATGATGAGCAAGTCAACGACGTTTTCCCTGCAAACCTTGATGATCGCATCCACCGGCTGTCCCTGTTCCCAGATCACAGCGGAGTTCGAATCATTGAAACCATAGTGATTCAGGAAACCAGCCAATTGCCGTTGCTTTTCGGGAGTTTTCTTCCCGACGTGGATGAATAGCGCCTTCGCCTGATGCAACTGGGCCAATCGGGCAGTTTCAGCGATCAGGGCTTCCAAGCGCGGAGAAAAGGCCAATGCAAGGGCAATGGTCTCGAAGGGAAACGGGGCGCGTCCTTTGATCATGGTCGTCGGATTGACGGGTTCAGACAAATCTAACAGAAATTACCTGAAAATGAAGCACATTAACGCACTTCACACGACCAAATTGTCATTAAAAAGGAATGAAAAGCCTGAAATCTCCCGTTTACGGAAAAATCAAGGCTCAATGAGAAGATCCACGATGTAACTGCCGCAGGCGAATGTTGAGCATCTCCACAATGAGCGAGAATCCCATGGCCACATACACATAGCTCTTCTCGATATGGAGATGAAACGCCTCAACGATCAAGAGTCCACCGATACAAACCAGGAACGCGAGGGCCAGCATCTTGATCGTAGGATACTTGTTGATGAAGTTGCTTACATAGGGCGCGAACAACAACATCACGATCATCGAAATCACTACCGCGGTAATCATGACCTGCAAGTCACTGCTCAGTCCAACGGCTGTGAGGATAGAATCAAAAGAGAAAACGATATCGATCAACGCGATCTGCAGAATGGCTTGCGTGACCGTCAGCTTCTTTTCCTTGATCACCTTTCCATTTTCATCCAACTCCGGTGCGGAAAGTTTATGAATGATCTCTTTAAGTGTCTTGAACACCAGAAATACACCGCCTGCAAACAAGATCAGATCTCGTCCGCTCGGCGAAAGCGGTCCTACCTGGAATAAAGGTTCCGTCAGGTGCACCAGCCAGGAGATCCCCAACAACAAGACGATTCGAAATACCATGGCCATGGTAAGACCAAGGGCGCGGGCACGCTGCTGGTCCTTCTTCGGCAGGTAGCCGGTGAGGATGGCGATGAAAATGATGTTATCGATACCCAGCACGATCTCCAACAGGACCAGGGTAACCAGTCCGATCATGCCTTCGGCAGTGAAGAGGGATAGCAGCATCAGCAGTAAACAAATGGAATAGGCCAGAACAAACTGGCCTATTCCTGAATCTGGTCGGGGTGGCGGGATTCGAACCCACGGCCTCCAGCACCCCATGCTGGCGCGCTACCAGGCTACGCTACACCCCGAAAAACCGGCCGAAAACCAGGGTTCCCGGACCTTTTGAACGTCGAGCATCTGACGTTCTATTCACTGCATTTTCCTGCCTGCAATGGGGTTGCGGCTGAAAAATCAGGTCGCAAATGTATCAAAAAGTTTGACCCCTTAGGACCGGGACTGGTTTCGCAAAAGAATAAATGCGGAAAACAGGCCCGTATTCGGAGGTTTCAGGCATTAACGAACGATTTCTTGCAACCACTCTTCCTTCAGCCAATCAACCGATTCCAGTTTTCAATTCAAAATGACACCATTCAGTCTGGTTAAACATACGTTTCCGGTAAAACCTTACAACTGACTAGTATTCAACTCATTCAAAATACTTAGGGAAAGCGCCGCAATAGTTTTAAGGTGTGAAAGCAGGAAGCACCGTGACAGGCTTCCTAAACTGAAAAACAGGCGGCATGAGCAAAGGATTACTCCGCTGGATGCAAACCACGATACTGCTTACGATCCTCGCCTTCCCGGTGCAGGAAGCGTACGCCAGTCATTCCATGGGTGCAGACCTGACGTATCAATGCCTTGGTGGAAACACCTATCGGGTTACGGTTTCCTTTTATCGGGATTGTATCGGAATCAACGCTCCTTCGGCTCCGTTGGTCACCATCAATTCTCCATCCTGTGGACAAAGCCTGAGCGTGACCTGCTATCCTCGTCCTGGCACCGGACAGGAAGTGACACCAGCCTGTTCCTCTTCTGTTACCACCTGTCAGGGCGGTACGTTTACCGGAATCCAGGAATGGGTGTACGACGGTATCGTGACCCTTCCGATGCAATGCTCGGACTGGGTCTTCGGCTATTCGCTTTGCTGCCGGAACGCGGCCATCACCAACATCACCACACCGGGGTCCAGCACCTTCTACATATACGCGACGCTCAACAACCTGGTCACGCCGTGTAACAACTCCCCTACCTTCTCCAACAAACCGGTACCATTCGTGTGTCTGGGTCAGCAATTCTGCTTTAACCACGGCGCTTACGATTCGGACGGAGATTCGCTGGTTTACTCGCTGATCACGCCCAAGCAAACCGTCTCTACGAATGTCAACTACATCGCTCCGTACAATGCCTACCAGCCATTGAACTCGGTCCCGACCACTTCCTTCGACGCGCAAACGGGCGATATCTGTATGACGCCACAAGCGCTGGAAGTTACGGTGATGGCCGTGCTCGTGCAGGAATACCGTAACGGTCAACTGATCGGCTCCGTGGAACGTGACATTCAGATCACGGTCATGAACTGCGCGAACAACCTGCCTTCATTATCCGGCATCAACGGGACGAATAATTTCGATATCACCGTTTGTGCCAATGCACAGACCTGCTTCGACATCTTCTCGTCTGATCCCGACGCCGGTCAGAATCTGACTGTCACCTGGGACGATGCCATTCCCGGTGCGACTTTTACCACCTCCTCCGGCCCAAGGCCTACCGCCACTTTCTGCTGGACACCTACCAGTGCAGAAATCGGCAACAGCTATACGTTCACTGCTACCGTACGCGATGACGCTTGTCCGTACTACGGTTCACAGACCTATGCCTATACCATCCATGTGATCGGTATCTCCGTGAATGCCGGTCCGGACCAGTCGATCGCCTGTTCCGACCTCGCCACGCTGACCGCCAATGCAAGCGGCGGCGGTCCTTACACCTACTTGTGGAACAACGGTTCGACGATGCAGTCCATTACCGTGGGTGCCGGAACCTGGTGGGTAACCGCATCGAATGGTACCTGTACCGCAACCGACACCGTGGTGGTTACCATGCCCTTCATCCCGGTAGCCGACTTTACACATTCCGCCACGAGCTGTCTGAATACCCCCATTCAATTTACCGATCAATCCACCACTCCCGGTGGCATTATCTTCAGTTGGATCTGGGATTTCGGTGACGGCAGCGGAAGTACGCAGCAAAATCCAACCCACCAATATTCAACTCCGGGTACCTATGATGTCTCCCTGGTCATTGAAAACTCGTTGGGATGCACCGACACGGTGACGCAAACGATCGTCATAGCCCCGCCGCCGGTAGCTGCCTTTACCGCGACCAGCGCCTGCGTCAACAGCAACGTAAGCTTCACGGACCAGACGAGTCCTGCCGGCACTTCCTGGAACTGGACATTCGGTGATGGCGGAAGTTCCACCCTTCAAAACCCCACCCATACCTACGCTTCTCCCGGCACGTACAATGTTACGCTGGTATCCACCAGCGCCGGCGGCTGTATCGACACGGTCGTTAACCCGGTAACGGTGTTCCCGCTTCCGGCAATCAATGCCGGTGCCGACCAGACCATTTGTGCCGGCGCAAGTACGACACTGAGCGCCTCCGGTGGCACGACCTATACCTGGAATCCGGGAGGAAACACGGGTGGCACCATTACGGTGAGCCCGACGACCGGAACAACCTACGTGGTCATCGGCACGGATGTCAATGGCTGCTCGATCAGTGACACGATCCGTGTTTCGGTAACGGCGCTACCCCGCATCGCCGCCGGCGCCGACGTGGTAATCTGCGCAGGTAACGCCGCCACGCTGAACGCCAGCGGCGGTAATAGTTATGTATGGTATCCGGGCGGATTCACCGGTCCGACCATTTCTGTTGACCCATCGGTCAGCACCAGCTATACCGTTGTGGGAACCGATGCATTCGGTTGTACCAACAGCGATACGGTGGATGTAGCGGTAAACAGCCTGCCGGTAGCGACGATCAGCCCGGATGTAGATATCTGCCAGGGCGGATCTGCTACGCTGACCGCGGGTGGCGGCTCTACTTACACTTGGACACCGACCGGTTCAACGACCGGCACCATAACCGTTAACCCGGGTAGTTCGACCACATATAATGTTCAAGTCTCCGACGGCAATGGCTGTTCGACGACAGCCAGCGTAAATGTGAATGTTCATTCACTCCCGCCGGTAAACCTGCAATCCTCCTTCCTTTGCGCAGGCTCGGTCACCACGCTGGATGCGGGTCCGGGTAGCGTATCCTATTACTGGACACCTACCGGAGATACGACACGCACGCTATCGGTCAGTACAGGTGGCACCTACGCCGTCACGTTGACCGATGCCTGGGGCTGCACGACTACCGCCTCAGCGACGATCAACGTTGGCAGCTCCATCACGATCAACCTGGGTAATGTGAGTTTCTGTCAGGGCGACAGCGCGACACTGGACGCAGGCTATTCTGGTATGAACTACCAATGGTCCACAGGCGCTACGACACAGGCCATCTCGGTCAATACTCCGGGTAGCTATAGTGTAATTGTAACGGACAATTCCGGTTGTTCCGGATCGATCGCCGTCACCGCGAACGTAAACCCACTTCCGGTAGTATCCTTCTCCGCAACGTCCGCCTGTCTTGGCAGTGCAACCATTTTTACCAATACCTCCAGCATCGGATCAGGATCGATCTCGAGCTACAGTTGGAATTTCGGTAACGGTGACACCACGCTTGCCAGCAATCCCAGCGAAACGTATGCAGCGGCCGGCACCTATTCGGTAAGCCTTACCGCAACCAGTGTCAATGGATGTATCAGCAGCATCACGCAGCCCGTTCAGGTGAATCCGCTACCGGTCGCCGCTTTCACGGCGCCCGGCGCCTGTGCCGGTTCCCCGACTACGTTTACCGACAATTCCAGTGTCAGCAGCGGCAACATCGTCACCTATGCCTGGAATTTCGGCGATGGAAACAATTCCAACGCGCACAATCCGGTTCACAGCTATTCCAGCCCTGGAAACTATACGGTAGATCTCACCGTGACGACAGCAGGCGGCTGTACCAGCAGCAGCACGCAGACCGTCGCGATTCACGAGATACCGGTCGCAGGCTTCGTAGCGAATCCCGTCTGTATCGGAAGTCCGATGACCTTTGCCAACTCCTCCACCATCGGAGCCGGTTCAATCACTTCCTGGTCCTGGGATTTCAACGACGCTTCCACATCTACCCAGTCTACTCCTTCCCACACATACGGCACACCGGGTACCTATCAGGTTTCCCTGATCGCGGTTTCGAACCAGGGCTGTGCTGATACCATCTCCCAGGCGGTAACCGTAAATGCACTACCGGTCGTATCCGCCGGCGCTGACCGTCAGCTCTGTCCGGGCGGTTCCGTGAACCTCAGCGCCAGCGGTGGTACCAGCTACCTCTGGGCCCCGGGTGCACAAACAACCGCTTCCATAACCGTTACGCCTTCTGCGAATACCACCTACACCGTTCAGGTGACCGATGCAAATGGTTGCAGCGCTTCGGATCAGGTGAATGTCTCCATCTATCCGCAACCGATTGCCAATGCGGGTGTAGACCCTTCGATTTGCATTGGCGCCACCACGATGCTGACTGCGAGTGGCGGCACAACCTATCAATGGTCACCCGGCGGTCAGACGAGCGCGTCGATCACGGTGCAACCGAACACTACGACACAATATATCCTGACGGCAACGGACGGAAACGGTTGTCAGGCAACCGATACGGTACGGGTCACCGTAAACAATCTACCTGCTGTCAATGCGGGTCCGGATTATTCGATCTGTAACGGGTCTTCGATCGCGCTGACTGCCAGTGGTGCCCAAAATTATCAGTGGCAACCGACAGGCACCAGTGGATCGACACTTATCGTCACCCCGGGCACGAACTCCACCTATGTCGTGACGGGTACTGACAACAACGGTTGTCAGGCACGTGACACCGTACGGGTTACGGTAAATCCGATTCCTACGGTTGTCCTCTACCCGACCTTTGTCTGCGCCGGATTCAGCACGGACCTTGATGCGGGTAATCCGGGAGCTACCTACATGTGGTCGACCGGTGAGACCACGCAAACCATTTCGGTTTCCGACAGCGGATCCTTCTCGGTGGTAGTAACCAGTCCGTTCGGTTGCTCCGCACTTGCCGCAACACAGGTGACCGTTGGCGGTTCGATCTCCGGAACGCCGACCAACACCGCGATCTGTTCCGGTCAGAATACCATCCTCAATGCCGGTAATCCCGGCGCTACCTATCTCTGGTCGACGGGATCTACGGCTCAATCGATCAGTACGGGTACCGCAGGGCTCTACTATGTAACCATCACGGATCCGAACGGTTGTTCTGCGACCATCGTACACAACGTGGCTGTCAACCCGCTTCCGGTTGCTCAGTTCGCGGCTCCGGCGGTTTGTGCGGGCGCCAGCCTTAATTTCACCAACCAGTCGACCATCAGCTCAGGCAGCATTGCCAGCTACGCCTGGACGTTTGGAAACGGTACCGGATCAACCCAGCAGCAGCCGACCAATACGTACATGAACCCCGGTAGTTATACGGTATCCCTGACGGTTACCAGTGCAACCGGTTGCAGTGCATCTGTATCAGGTCCCGTTACCATTCATCCGAATCCGCAAGCTGCCTTCAGCACGACGCCGGTATGCCGTGGCAACCAGACTCAATTCGCCGATCAATCGACCGTGAGCAGTGGAACGATCACCGGTTGGACCTGGTCGTTCGGCGACAACCAGACTTCGACGGTTGCTGCCCCCGGCCACAGTTACAGCAATGCCGGAACCTACGTCGCTACGCTCGTGGTTACCTCGAATTTCGGTTGCCGCGATACGGTAACCTCCACGGCACTGGTACACGAACTCCCACAGGCCGCCTTCTCGACGCAAAACGCCTGCGCACAATCGACCGTTCCCTTCGTCAACAATTCGACCAGCAGCGACGGTTCGATCACGGGCTATGCCTGGAACCTCGGCGACGGCAACACAAGCACGCTTGCATCTCCGATCCACGCCTATGCCGGCGACGGCAACTTCACTGCGCAGTTGGTCGTCACAACCCAATACGGATGTACGGACACCCTGAACCGCACGCTCACGATGTACCCGATACCGGAAGCACAATTCTCATTACCGCCAGCCTGTGCTCAATCGGGCACTCCGATCACGAACACAACGACCGTTAGCAGCGGCTCCATCGCGTCCTGGTACTGGATGTTTGGCGACAATGCCGTATCCAGCAGTCAGCAACCGAACCACGCTTATAATGCCGACGGCACTTATACCGTAACGCTGGTGGCTACTTCAGACCGCGGATGCCGCGACACCGCGCATCAGAGTGTAACCATCTTCCCGTTACCGATCGCGCAATTCTCAGCCGCCGACGTTTGTCAGGGCGCGGAGACCGACTTCCTTGACCAGTCCTCGGTCAGCAGCGGCAGCATCCTGAACTGGAACTGGACCTTTGGCGACAACTCCTCTTCCACCCTCGGAACACCGGTCCACATCTACGGTGGCGCCGGTACGTATCCGGTACAGTTGACGGTCACCACCAACAACGGTTGCACGGATGTTTTCGCGTCGAACGTAAACATCTTCCCGAACCCTGTCGCGGCCTTCACATCCACGAATGTCTGCTTCGGCGGTGCTAACCAATTGACCAATCTTTCCTATCTCCCGGGTGGTGGGTCCGTCAATTCGAGCTGGACGTTCAGCGATGGCACCACGAGCAACCTGGCGAATCCTTCCCATACCTTCCCGGCTCCGGGTGGTTACCAGGTAGCACTCACCGTCACATCGCAGCATGGTTGCAGTTCGACCATTTCCGACCTGATGGCGGTTTATGTAGGTCCGGAAGCACGTTTCTCCACGCAGGATAATTGCTTCGGAGTAACAACCCAATTCACGGATCAGACGACTGCGCAAGACGGCACCATAGCTTCCTGGAACTGGAACTTCGGCGACGGCACCACCTCCAGTCAGCGCAATCCGAGCCACACCTATACCAACCCCGGGCAGTATACCGTAACGCTGACCACCGTATCGACATTCGGTTGCGACGGCGACTACCTCGATAGCCTGGAGATTTACCGCAAACCGCAGCCCGACATCATGGCCTCCAACGTCTGTGTAGGCAACCCGATCCAATTCGCGGATGCAGGTAACAGTCAGACCGGTGGCAATGTCAGCTACAGTTGGAACCTCGGCAATGGCGTTATCCTGAACGCGGATAGCGTAAACTTCACCTACCTGACTCCGGGTAACTATGACGTCACACTCACCGTCACTTCCGATCACGGATGTGTCGGAACCGACCTCCTGCGAGTGAACGTATATCCGAATCCGAGTGTATCGTTCACGGGCAATGATGTCTGTGAATCATCCACCACGCTCTTTGCCAATACGACGACCATAACGGCCGGATCGGTCAGCCAGTACGTTTGGAGTTTCGGTGACGGACAAACTGCCGTTACCCCTCAGGCCAGTCATACGTATCAGGCGGCAGGTACTTATCCGGTGGTATTGACTGCGGTTTCCAACAACGGCTGTATGGCAAGTTCGACCGGTACGGTGCGGGTTCACCCGAATCCGACCGTTCAACTCAACTCCGGCTACCAGGGTTGTGCGCCGCTCAACGCTATGTTGTTCGATCAGTCTGCCATCACTACCGGTTCCATCACCGGCTGGCTCTGGAATTTCGGCGATGGCGCAGTCTCTACCGACCGGAATCCGACCCACTTGTATACGGGAAGCGGTTCGTATGACATCACTTTGACCGTTGTCACCGACCATGGCTGTCAGGCCAGCCGTATGGTCCCGGGACTTATCCGCGTGTATCCGCAACCGCTGGCAGATTTCAGTATGAATGCTTCAGTACTGGAAGATATCGCTCCGACGGTTCAGTTCGTGAACCAATCGCAGGGATACTCCGCCTTCCAATGGCAGTTTGGGGACGGCACGGTGAACACCACCGACATCAACCCGGTGCATACTTACCGGGATACGGGTAGCTATACCGCCTTGTTGATCACCGTGAACACCTACGGTTGCCGGGATACGATCCTGAAATCAATTGAAGTACGTCCGGTATCCACCTTGTTTGCTCCGAATTGCTTTACACCGAACGGTGACGGCATCAACGAAGTATTCAAGCCGGTCTTCACCAACATGGAAAACATCCAGGTCTGGGTATTCGACCGCTGGGGCAAATTGCTGACCAGTTGGGACGGTATCGACGGCTTCTGGGACGGCTACTACGAAGGACGTAAATGCCAGACCGATACATATGTATATAAAATCAAAGGCTGGGGCATTGACGGAAAATACTCTGAATGGGTTGGACACGTCAGTATCATCTACTAATCTGCTGCCGGTATAGGACTTCCAAGTGCGTTTTTTTCATGGTGTGTTTGGGAAGACCCCTGGTTCCTTCGGGAATTGGGGGTTCTTCCTTTTTTCCCGGGCAACGTTGTCTGATTCAGGGCTTCCAGCCCGGAGGATAGACCGTTCGCACATGCTTACGCGTCCGAGCCAGCGAGCGGAGATAGGCGAACCGGTGAGGAGTTCCAAACAACATGCGCAGGCGCTTGAAGTCCTCGAAGAGCGACAACTGCTGTTCGGTCTTTGGAACGAAGTTGTTCGAATAGAAGTCGTGTGATCCCATCAGTTGATTGTCCTTACTGATGGCAAAATATACCTGGTTGGAAGCTGATTCAATTTTAGTTGGCATGGGGCGAATGATTCCGGGTGAACGGCGCATCATTACGGGTGAAACGGCGAAAAGATGCGATTTGCAGCCGGAATGACGGGTAACCGTGCGGCAACCGGCGCTATTCTTCTTCACAATCAGCCGGATCGTCCATTTCCGTTAAAGAGTGTTAGGGTTTCCCGAGCGGCGGAAAGAACCGTAAATTCGCAAGACCTAAACCACCTATGAAGCATCCCGTTATCCGCATTGCGGCCGTCTACTTCTTGTTGACCATTCTCCCGCAAACCCTGAACGCCCAGCCCTTTCACTACCCTGCGGCCAGGAAAGTCGACCAAAAAGACACCTACTTCGGAACCACCATCGATGATCCGTATCGCTGGCTGGAAGATGACCGTTCGGAAGAAACTGCAGCCTGGGTAACGGAAGAAAACAAGGTGACGGAAGCCTATCTGTCGTCCATTCCGTTTCGCGAAGAAGTCCGAAAACGAATGACCAGCCTGTGGAATTTCGCGAAGTCGTCCGTTCCTTTCAAGGGTGGCAAACAGTACTTCGTTTATACCAATGACGGATTGCAGAATCAGTTTGTCCTCAAACGTCTGCCGGCATTCGACAAACCGGGTATCCCGTTCCTGGATCCGAACACCATGTCTTCAGATGGCACGATCAATGTCAATGCCGCCGTGCCATCCAAAGATGGCAGTCTCCTGGCCTATTCCATTGCCCGTGCAGGAAGCGACTGGAACGAAATCTACGTCAAGAGCGTCTTCACCGGAACACAAATGAAGGATACCATCCGCTGGGTCAAATTCTCCTCCATCTCCTGGCGCGACAAAGGGTTTTATTATTCCCGTTATCCCGAACCCTCCGAAAGTGACAAACTGAAAGGTAAAAATGCAGGACATCAGATCTATTATCACTTCGTGGGAACGCCCCAGTCGAAGGACAAACTCATTTACCAGGATACACAGCACCCGATGCGTAACTTCAGTGCTTCCATTACTGATGACAGCCGCTTTTTACTAGTCTTTGGTTCAGAAGGCACCAGCGGGAACAATTTGTTGGCCCGTGACCTGAGGTTTCCAAAAACAGGATTCAAGACGCTGGTCCGTGACTTCGATCACGATGTCGAAGTCATTGATAATGATAGTATCTGGCTCTTGGCACGAACAAACAAAGACGCTGCACGATACAAATTAGTTTGGATCAATGCAGTGGATCCCACCGTCCCCTGGAAGGATGCCATTTCTGAACAGGAAGACGTATTGCAGGAAGCCACGGTCGGCAACAACCAGATCATCGTTCGTTATATGCACGATGCTTACAGCGTCCTGAAGGTATATTCCAAAGCTGGTAAATTCCTCTACGACATTCCGCTGCCTACCATTGGAACGGTGGATCAGCTTTCCGCCAGCAGGAAAGACGCCAATTTATTTTACTCCCTCTCCTCCTTCACCATGCCTTCCACGATCTATCGTTATGATCTGAAGGAGCGGAAACAATCGGTCTTCTTTCAACCTCAACTCGCCTTTAACGCCGGCGATTACGAAACCAAACAGGTATTTTATACCAGTAAGGACGGCACAAAAATCCCGATGTTCATCGTCCACAAGAAAGGCCTCGTACTCGATGGAAACAACCCTGTCCTGCTCTTCGGCTACGGCGGTTTCAATGTTTCGAAGTCCCCGGAGTTCAAGATCGAGCGACTGGTTTTCCTGGAAAAAGGCGGCATCTTCGCTCAACCCTGCATTCGCGGTGGTGGCGAGTACGGAGAAGCCTGGCATGAAGCCGGCACCAAATTGAAGAAGCAAAACGTCTTCGATGACTTCATCGCGGCCGGCGAATACCTGGTGAAGGAAAAATACACGGCCCCCAGGAAGATCGGCATTGGCGGGCGATCCAATGGAGGACTGCTGGTCGGTGCCTGCATGCTGCAACGCCCCGATCTATTTGGCGTCGCTTTGCCGACGGTCGGTGTGCTCGACATGTTGCGCTATCACAAGTTTACGATCGGCTGGGCCTGGAAAGGCGACTATGGTTCCAGCGAAGACTCCACGCAGTTCCATTACCTGTTGAATTATTCCCCCCTGCATAACATCCGGGAAGGCGTCGATTACCCGGCCACCCTGGTCACCACCGGTGACCATGATGACCGTGTGGTGCCGGCTCACTCCTTCAAGTTCACTGCCACATTGCAGGAAAAATACAAGGGAGACCAGCCCGTGATGATCCGCGTCGACGTCAACTCCGGACATGCCTCCACCACAGCCCTGGGGTCATCCAAACCCGTTGCCAAGCAAATCGAAGAACAGAGCGATATCTTCACCTTCCTGATGAAGAATCTCGGCATGAGCTGGTGACACTTTTGAACAAAAACAAGGGGAAAACGCCTCCCGGGAGCAATCCGACGGGGGGCGTTTTCGTTAACTTTGCAAATGGACGATTCCCTGCCGGAACGTCATTCCAACCATGAAGATCCGCATCGGTATATTTTTCGGTGGCAACAGCCGCGAACGCGAAGTATCGTTCGCCGGCGGGAGAACCGTATACGACAATCTGAACAAATCACTATTCGAAGCAGTTCCCATTTTTGTCGACAGCTTCAACAATTTCGTGCTGCTCGATTGGCACTTCATCTACAAAGGAAGCATTCGGGATTTTTATCCGCCGGTCGATCAATTACCCGATAGCCCGAACGAATTCCAGGTCTATGCCGAAAGCCTGGGCAAACCGGACCGGGAACTACAGGACCGCCTTATCAGGGAAATCGGCAAGAAAGTCCTTCCCGACCAACTGAATGAGCTGATTGATTTCGCCTTCCTCTGCCTGCACGGTCCGTTCGGAGAAGACGGTCGGATCCAGGGTCTCCTGGAATTCTACGGCATTCCTTATTCAGGCTCGGGCATCCTCTCTTCCGCCATCGGCATCAACAAGGCGATCCAGAAAAGCCTGATGCACGAAGCCGGCTTCCCCGGACCCGCCAATTTTTCCATTCGTCGTTCGGAGTGGGCGGACCCCATGACCGCCGGTGGTATTATCACGAAGATCCGCGACGAGATCGGATATCCCTGCGTCGTAAAGCCGGCTAATCAGGGTTCATCCATCGGTGTCACGATCCTTTCCGCCGAAGATCCGGCCCGACTCGCGGAAGCGATCGAACTCGCTTTCTTCCGACAACGGATCAGTCAGGAAGAATGGAAAGGGCTGGACCACGACCACAAGCTTGCTGAACTCCGTTCACTCTGTGACATCCGCGAAGGGATCGGTATGCCCGTCCGTTGTACCGCGGGTACTGAATGCACCATACTCTATCACCCGGAAGATCTACTGCGATTCCTGGATAACCGCTTCGCGAGTGGAACCGAGTCGGTACTCCTCGAAGGCCTGGATGCCGACACCGAAGTGCTGGTAGAGCAATTCATCGATGGAAAGGAGTTCTCCTGCATCGTCATCCGGAATGCAAACGGTACACCGGTAGCCTTGCCACCCACCGAAATTCGCAAAGGCCGCGAGTTATTCGACTATCGCTCCAAGTACCTGCCGGGTTTATCGAGAAAGATCACACCCATCGAACTTCCCGATGATCAGATACGCCAGATTCGGAAAGAATGTGAACGCCTCTTTCTCCAACTGCATTTCGGCGTCTACGCCCGCATCGACGGGTTCATGACGCAGGACGGCCGCGTCTTCCTGAACGACCCGAATACCACCTCGGGTATGATGCCCTCATCATTCTTCTTTCACCAAGCAGCCGAGATCGGACTAAACCCCTCACAGTTCCTGACATACATCATCCGTACTTCCCTCTGGGAACGCAATCATGACCTGAAGGAAATCGTCCGGACACCGGCCCTGTTAAAACGCATGGACGCCGGACTGGCGGGTTTACGCCAATTGGAGAATGCTAAAACCCGGGTAGCCGTGATCATGGGCGGCTATTCTTCTGAACGACATATCTCCGTTGAAAGTGGCAGGAACGTGTACGAGAAACTGTCCAGTTCTGACCATTACGAACCCTTCCCGGTTTTCCTCACCGGCGACGAACAGGAACATGAACTTTGGCAGATTCCGGTGAACTTGATGCTCAAGGATAACGCCGACGATATCCGGCACCTCGTCCAGCACCACAAAGTACACCCGGTCATCCATGAGATCATGGAGGAATGCGAAGGCATTACCAGCGAGTATACCGACCAACGGAACGTCCTTCATCCGAGAAAAATCTCCTACCACGACCTGGCCGAGATCGCCGATGTAGTCTTCATCGCGCTCCACGGCCGCCCGGGCGAAGACGGCGAGATCCAGAAACGGCTGGAAGCGGTTGGCTTGCCCTACAATGGATCGGGGACCGATTCTTCGCGCATCACCATCAATAAATACGAAACGAACGAACTGCTGATGCGCAATGGATTTTCGGTTGCACGTCACGCGCTGGCCGACCGGGAGGAATGGAAACGTGATCCGGAAGGGTTTTATCGCTCCATCATCCAACGCTTCCCCTTTCCGTTTATCGCAAAACCCGTTGATGACGGTTGCAGCAGCGCGGTGAAGAAGATCCGGAACGAAGATGATTTGCGTGCATTCTCGGAAATGATCTTCCGGGTCGAAGAAGACCTGCTGGCCGGGCCGGCATCGGTCTTGCAGTTGAAAGCAAAGGAGGAGTTTCCAAGAAAGCGACAATTCCTGCTCGAAGAGTTGGTAACCAGGAAAGACGCCGCGCATTTTCTGGAAATCACCGGTGGCCTCATGACCAGCCTCGATGATCGCGGGAAAAGGGTGTACGAAGTCTTCGAAGCATCCGAAGCCTTGTCGGAAGGCGACGTGCTTTCCCTGGAAGAGAAGTTCCTGGCAGGTGAAGGTCAGAATATCACCCCGGCGCGCTATGCAAGGGATCCGAAGGAACGGAACAGGATTTCAGAGATCGTGAAGCGGGAATTGCAAAAAGCCGCGGAACTCCTCAATGTGGAAGGATATGCGCGGATCGATGCGTTCGTTCGCGTTTTCCCGAATGGGAAAGTAGAGGTGATTTTCATCGAGGTCAACAGCCTGCCGGGCATGACGCCGGCAACCTGCATCTTCCACCAAACCGCTTTAGCCGGATACAAACCGTATGAATTCATTGACCGGATCCTTACGTACGGCATCCGGAGGAAACACGCATCGGTCGGAATCTGACAACTCATTCGCTGTGGCAAAAAAATCTACCGGCAAACTTCTGCTTTACAACCTGATCGCCGCTGTACTTGTTTCCGCGCTGGTCCTTGGCGGCACGTACAGTTGGCTCAGCTCCTATACGCATCACGGAGAGAGTATTTCGGTTCCGGATGTGAAAGGAATGTCGATCAAAAAAACAGAAAAGTTCCTCAACGAGAAGAACCTCGAATATAAAGTCGTCGATTCCATGTTCGTCCTGGGGAAGAAACCGGGAGAAGTATTGGAACAGGATCCTGCGGCAGATTCGAAGGTCAAGGAAGGTCGCACGATCTACCTGACCGTCAATGCCAGTCGCCCCCCCAAAGTGAAAATGCCCAACCTGGTCGACGTTTCATTCCGTCAGGCGGAAGCGATCCTCCAGTCGTTTGGGCTGAAGGTCGGCAAGACTTCCTATCAACCCGATCTCGCAAAAAACGCCGTCCTCGAACAGCATTACAAAGGTCGCACGATCAAACCCGGCACCGAGATCGACAAAGGATCGGTCATTGACCTCGTACTGGGCGATGGCGTCGGAAATGCCGAAGTGCTGGTACCCGACCTGGTTGGACTGACACGCGGCGAAGCCTTGTTTGCGCTCAAAGGTTCTTCCCTGAATGTCGGGACACTGCACATCGACCCGGGTACCCGCGACACCAATAACGCGAAAGTCTATCGCCAGATCCCGGAAGCCGACGGCAGCACGACCTTGCGATTGGGTGAAGCAGTAGACTTATACTTGCGCTAAACCCGTCATTCAGCCATAAATCCTACCTTTATCCCATGATGCACCGGCGACTGCGGTTACCTCTGGCCCTGCTTTGTTTGTTTCTGACATTTTCCAGTTCCTTCGCTCAGGAAGTCGTGTTTCCACTTTTCGGGAATTCTGAATTGCAGCAGGCCGCTTCCTCAAAACGTGTAAATCAATCGGAACGACGGAGCGCCAGTTCCCTGGTTCAACTTCCGTTTTCTGATGATTTTTCCCGTCAGGGCTATTACCCGTATGAAGGCCTTTGGCAGGATAGTAACGTATATGTGAATCCTTACTATGGCGAGAACCCGCCTACGATCGGGGTCGCTACCTTCGACGGCCTGAACCGCTGGGGCAACCCTTACAACATCAATGCAGCTGCGAGTCAGAAATCCGATTACCTCACCTCCCAACCTGTCGAACTTGGAACACTTGGTCCCGACACATCGGCGGTCTGGCTGAGTTTCTATTATCAGCCGCAGGGATTGGGCGACCGTCCCGAATCCGGAGATTCACTCGTGTTGCAGTTTCTCAACAATGCCGGCGCCTGGAACAACCAATGGGCCGTGGCCGGCAGAAGCGATACCGTATTTCAACGTGTCAGTGTACAGGTACGCGGTGCACAATACCTGTATTCCGGATTCCAGTTTCGCTTTTTCAATTATGCAACCGTCAACGGAAACCGGGACCACTGGCACCTGGATTATGTGATCCTGAACAAGAATACACAACCGAACGATTCCATCCGGGACAATGCCTTCATTCGTCCGCAGACTTCTCTGCTCTCCGAATTCAGCGCGTTGCCCTACTCACATTACAAGGAAATTTCTCCTGGCACCGCAGCCATGCGCGCCTCCATCAGCGATACCGTTCACAACCTGAACTACGGCCCCGTCTCCTTCACCTACCAAAGCAGCATCAGCGACGCGCTCGGTAACACGCTTTTTCTCTCCCCGCAAAGTTCACTCAGCTCCACGTCGAATACCTACACGGACTTCACCACTTCCCTGAACGGTTTCAGTTTCCCGGCTCAACCGGGCGATTCCGCCGACTTCCTGCTCAAAACCTGGTTCGGTCAGCCTCAATTGTCGAATCCGTATAACGACACCAACTATTACCAGCAACGCTTTCGCAACTACTATGCATACGACGATGGCTCCGCCGAATTGGGATACGGGGTCACCGGAAACGCGGATGTGTGGTTGGCCTATCAGTTCGATTTAAAGAAAGCGGACACCCTTCGCGGCATCCAGATCCACTTCAATCCTACCGGGGTGAACATCGCTACGCAATTGATCCAGATCGCGTATTGGGACCAGCTCAGTGTGGCGGGCAATACCCATCGCCTTGTTTACAAGATGATCAATCAACGGCCCGACACCAACGACTATACCAACGGATTTGTGACCTACCTCTTCGACACCCTGTTGGTGGTACAACCCGGACCGGCATGGATCGGGTTTATCCAGAATAATCCGCAAACACTCTTCGGCATCGGCCTTGACCGAAACACCGATCCCGGTGACAAAAAATTCTATCATGCCGACGGCGCCTGGTTTCAATCCGCCATCGAAGGCGCCTGGTTGATGCGACCGTTATTCGGCGACACCATCACACGCGGGCAAGTGATCGGTATTGAGGAGCTCGATCGCGGACCGATCCTACGTGTTTTTCCGAATCCGTCCACTGGCTCCGTGCGTATGGAGCGACCAGCCGCCGCCATCGGCAATTGGCGCTACGAACTCATGGAGAGTACTGGACGAGTACTTCGCACCGAGCAATCCGCACAGACGGGACTTTTCTGGCAAGATCTTCCGGCCGGCTATTTTCTTTTGCGGGTAACGGACGATAAAGGCGTGTCAAGCTGTTTCAAAATCGTCGTTAGCCAGTAAGTCCCCTTGGGGCATCATATGGAACCGATCGACCTCGAAGCCGCCGATCACGACGAACTCTACGAGCACCATCGATTCGTCGTCGATAAAGGTCAGGCGCCCTTGCGTGTTGACAAATACCTGATGAACCGGCTTACCGGTGCATCGCGGAATAAGATCCAGCAAGCCTGCGATGCCGGGTGCATCCTGGTTAATGGAAAGGAAACCAAGCCGAGTTATAAGGTAAAACCGCTGGACCAGGTCCAGGTAGTCTTACCGGAGCCGGTCAGGGAATTTGAACTGGTTCCCGAAAATATTCCGCTCAACATCGTGTTCGAAGACGAAGACGTGATCATCCTCGATAAGGCAGCGGGTATGGTGGTCCATCCGGGAGTCGGCAACTGGACCGGAACGTTGATGAACGCGCTGGTCTATCATTTCGAGCATCTCCCCCATTTCCCCGATCAATTGCATCGGCCCGGACTGGTACATCGCATCGACAAGAATACATCGGGTCTGATGGTCATCGCACGTTCCGAACGGGCGCTCGTCACCCTGGCGAAAGAATTCTTTGAACGAACGATCGATCGTAAATACCTGGCATTGGTCTGGGGTGAACCCAAGGAACCCACCGGTACCATCACCGGCAACATCGGACGAAGCCTCAAAGACCGAAAGGTCATGGATGTTTTCCCCGATGGCAGCCATGGCAAGCATGCCGTCACACACTATTCCGTGGTGGAACGATTCGGATACGTCACGCTGGTCGAATGCAAGCTGGAAACCGGGCGCACGCATCAAATCCGGGCGCACATGAAGTACATCGGACATCCGCTTTTCAATGACGAGAGTTACGGGGGCGATAAAATTCTGAAAGGCACCAGCTTTTCCAAGTACAAGCAATTCGTCATGAACTGCTTCGACCTGCTGCCGCGACACGCCTTGCACGCGGCTACGCTGGGCTTTCTTCACCCGAGAACAGGTCAACGGGTATTTTTCGAAAGTCCCCTTCCTGAAGACTTTGTTCGATTGCTGGACAAGTGGAGAAAGTACTCCGCTGAAAAAGAATCGTAAGCGCCCCGGGCACCGAACCTTAGACGATAACGGGCGCTTCTCCGAACGACTTCACCACCTTATAGAGCGTGTCACGCTCTACCGGTGTTCTTCCACTCTGTCGGATCAATTGGACCAGTTGTTCGGTTGTCAACGCGGGCGATTGTTCTTCCGCGCCGGCCATGGAATAGATCTTCGTGGTATCGTCGATCGTTCCGTCCAGATCATCTACGCCGAAGGATTGCGACAACTGCGCCGTCTGGCGACCGATCATCGGCCAGTAAGCCTTCACATGATTGAAATTATCCAGGAAGATGCGGGCGATGGCATAGTTGCGGAGATCTTCCGTTACGTTCACCTCAGGGACATGCGCCATGTCGTTGTCCTTGTTCCGGAACTTCAGCGGAATGAAGGTGTTGAACCCGCCGGTTTCATCCTGCAGGCGGCGCAACCGGTCCATGTGGTCGATCCGGTTGGCAAACGATTCGATATGGCCGTATAACATGGTCGCATTGCTATGCATACCCAGCCGATGAGCGGTACGATGGATCAGTAACCATTCGTCGGAGGAACATTTGTCGCCACAAATCTCTGCCCGTACGGATTCATCGAAGATCTCGGCGCCGCCTCCCGGGAGTGACTGCAAACCGGCTGCCTGCATTTTCCTCAATCCCTCCTCCACACTAATCTTTGCCTTTCGGAACATATAGTCCAGTTCAACGGCTGTAAATCCTTTGATGTGAAGGTCGGGACGATGTGCGCGTATGCGGGAGAGCAACTCACAAAAGAAATCGAGATCCATGCGCGGATGAACCCCGCCGACGATGTGCACCTCCGTTACCGGTTGTCCGTCGTATCCCCGCACGATATCCATCATCTGTTCGATGCTGAGCTCCCAACCTTCTTCCTTGTGCTTGAGCAGGCGTGAATAAGAACAAAAGTTACAGGAGAATACGCAGATATTGGTCGGCTCGATGTGAAAGTTGCGGTTGAAAAAAGTGGTGTTACCATTCTTTTGCTCCCGAACATGATTGGCCAGGGCGCCGAGAAAACCCAGCTCCCCGGAATCGTACAGGCACAACCCTTCTTCGTTGGAAATCCTTTCGCCACGCAATACTTTTTCCGCGATTGATTTCAGCGGGCTGGCTACGGGGTGTTGTTCGAGGTAAGCGGCAATGGAACTTTACATAGTGGTGCAAAGGTAAGCTTCCGGCTCCGCATCACCGACTGACCGCCGTCAGTCAGGATGCGGGAAAATGAATCTTCCCTGACACTAACCACGGTAAAAGCCTTTAGTTTCGGATATGTTAAACGCCCAACCCCTCAGCACCCATTCACGGTCGTTTTCTACCTTTACACGACCCATGCAACCGATCCGAATCCTGCTAGTCGAAGACGAGGAGCACCTCCTGGAGGCCATTAAACTCAACCTGGAGTTGGAGGGCTATAAGGTCGTTGCGGCCACGAATGGTACGGAAGCCGTAAGGGTCTTCCGGCAAGAACGATTCAACCTGGTCGTTCTCGACGTCATGCTCCCGGAACTCGACGGATTTGCCGTTTGTGAATCGATTCGGCTCACGAATTCGACCGTTCCCATACTCTTTCTCTCAGCGAAAAACGCTGCGGAAGATAAAATCACCGGGTTGAAACGGGGAGCAGACGACTACATGACCAAGCCCTTCAACCTCGAAGAATTCCTGCTGCGGGTACAGGTATTGGTCAAACGGAGCCTGACGCAGGAAGAGAAAAAGGAAATGACCGAGGTCTTCCGTTTTGGTGGGAACGAGGTGAACTTCAAAACCTACGATATCATTACCAAAGACGGCACGAAAACCAGGCTGACAAAAAAGGAGATCGCTCTCCTGAAACTGCTCATCGAACGCAGAAACGAAGTCGTTTCCCGTGAACAGATTCTGGAGACGGTCTGGGGTTATGATATCTACCCGTCTACCCGTACGGTAGACAATTTCATCCTGGCATTCCGGAAATACTTCGAAAAGGACCCCAAAGACCCGAAATTCTTCTTCTCTGTACGCGGGGTCGGATATAAGTTCGCCAGTGAATAATCACCGCCCTTTTCGGGTAAATCACCGAAAATCCCCGCATTTGTGATAAACAGGCGGGGATTTTCATTTTTCCCACCCTTTTATTCGTTAAAATTGACCTGCTTAACAACCAAATCAGCTTAAAGAGCATGAAGAAAACACTACTCGCCCTGTTCATGGGTGCATGGATGTCTTTTGGCGCGTTTGCCCAAAACACACCCCATCGTATCTGCGGCACGATAGATCTCCTGAATCAGCAACTGGCGTCTGACCCCGGGATGGCCGCGCGAATGCAGGCGGTCGAGAATCAGACTGCCGAATACGTGCGCACCCACGCTCACAACAACCAAGCGGAATCGGTCATCACGATCCCGGTTGTATTCCACATTGTGTACAATACCACCGCGCAAAATATTACGGACGCGAAGTGCATCGCCCAGCTCAACCAGCTTAACCTGGACTATGCCCGCCTGAATGCGGACGCATCCAGCACGCCGGCGGCTTTTCAGGGTGTTGCAGCCAATACGGGCATTCAGTTCTGCCTGGCACAGCGCGACCCGAACGGCAATGCTACCACCGGTATTGAGCGCCGCCAGACAACGGTGACCTCCTTCTCGACCAACGACAACGTGAAGCGGTACGCAAATGGTGGTTTGGATGCATGGAGTTCCTCCAGCTACCTGAACATCTGGGTGTGTAACCTGAGCGGCGGAGTTCTTGGCTATGCTCAATTCCCGGGAAGTGCCGCAGCAACCGACGGTGTGGTGCTCCTCTACTCATCCGTAGGTAGCGTAGCCAGCCCTGGCACTGCTTCGCCTTACAACCTGGGTCGTACAGCTACCCATGAAGTTGGTCACTGGCTCAACCTGCGCCACATCTGGGGTGATGACGGTTCTGGCTGTTCAGGTTCTGATCAGGTCAGCGATACGCCAAACCAGGCCAGCGAGAAATACGGCTGTCCCTCCTATCCTTCTACCGATGCTTGCACCAGTACCTCTCCCGGTATCATGTTCATGAATTACATGGACTACACGGACGACGCCTGTATGAACATGTTCACCGCCGGCCAATCGTCCCGCATGAATGCCTTGTTTGCTACCGGCGGAGCTCGTGTGAGCCTGCTTACCTCACTCGGTTGTACCCCTCCTTCGGGTGGCGGTAGCTGCGGCACGCCTTCCGGACTTGCTTCCTCTTCCATTACGACTACCAGTGCAACGGTAAGTTGGGCAGCGGTAAGCGGCGCTTCGAGCTATAACGTTCAATACCGTGTAAACGGTACCACCACCTGGACCACCGTAACCAGCACGACCAACTCGCGCTCACTCACCGGCCTTTCCGCTAATACCACTTATCAGTACCAGATTCAAGCGGTTTGCTCCGGTACATCGGGCACCTATTCGAGCATCAGCACCTTCACAACGGCAACGGCTACCACCTGCGGCACGCCAGCCAGCCTGACTTCTTCGTCGGTCACCACCACTTCAGCTACCGTTAGCTGGGGTGCCGTAAGCGGAGCTTCCAGCTACAATGTCCAATACCGTGTGAACGGTACCACCACCTGGACTACCGTGACGAGCACCACGAACTCGCGATCACTCACCGGACTCACCGCCAATACGACCTACCAGTATCAGGTTCAAGCGGTCTGCAGTGGCGTAAGTGGTTCTTATTCTTCGATCGCTACGTTCACCACGCAGGCAACCAGCGGCTGCACCGACATCTGGGAATCCAACAATACCATCAGCACGGCTAAAACGATCTCGACCAATACCGATATCACCGGACAGATCAGCTCGACAACGGACAAAGATTATTTCAAGTTCACCACGACGAGCCCGAACACTTACATCCGCATTAATCTTACCAACCTGCCGGCCGATTTCGATATCCGTCTTTACAACAGTTCGGGTACGCAATTGGCGATCTCGCAGAACGGCAGCACCACCAGCGAACAGATCATTCGCAACACGACCACTGCCGCTACTTATTACATCCAGGTTTACGGATACAATGGCGCTAATAGCACCACCGTTTGCTATAACCTGCGTGTGAATGTCGGCAGTACGGCCTTCCGTCTGGGCGACAGCGCCGAGGACCAGTTGGAGCCTGTGGCCAATTTCAATGATTTCGTACTCTTCCCGAACCCGGCAAAAGACCAGGTCAACCTGACCTTCAATTCCGGTGTCAACGAAGTGGTGAGCGTACGCGTCATGGATATGGTCGGCAAAGTAGCCCGTCAGCTCAACCTCGCTGTCGAACAGGGCGACAACAAATTCTCGATCGATGTTGCCGACTTCTCGAAAGGAATTTATTTCGTAGAACTCACCAACGGCAACGAGCGTATCGTGAAAAAAATGATCATCGAACGATAAGCCGCTAACGTTAGCAGTAATAAAAAAGGTCTCGTTTGCCTGGGCAAACGAGACCTTTTTTATTGGAACAAATTTCAGTCCTTGCTTTCAGGCTTTGGGATAATGAAATCGATGGGAAGAATGTACTGCACATCGGTCGGCTTACCGGCCACGGTACCGGGCTTCCAGTCCGGCATACTGCGCACGACACGCAAGGCTTCTTCATCAAGCAGTGGATGAACCCCGCTCAACAGGCGGACGTTCTGCAGTTTCCCATTTCGATCGATTAGGAACGCGATGTAAACTCTGCCCTGGATCCGCTCCGTCTTCGCCTGGGCCGGGTACGCGAGGTTATTGGTCAGAAAGGATGTGAGGCTATCCGGACCGCCGGGGTATTCCGGTTTCACCTGGGTAACTTTAGTACCGAAGCCCGCCTTTACGCGCTGGGATGGCTCCTGGGCAAAAACGGCCGAAATCAGCAGCAGGCTGCTGCACAAGAGTATCACTTTCTTCATGCAGAGAGAGTAATCTTTGAGGTTTGAATCGGAAAGTTAATGAATACCTGCAAGTTACCCAACCCTGGTTTTTATCTTTGAATTGCAGAAACCCTTACCGATGCGTATCCCACTCTACCGAATCGCTTCCCTTGGCTTGCTTGCCCTCGCGACCTGGCTGTTTTTGAGTCCGTCCGATCGATTGCATACAAGACAAGAAGACGAAAAGGAATCGTTCAGCATGGCCTGGCATGCGCTCCAATTTCTGGGAAACAGCGCCGCCTATCCTAACGCTGATATCCCACCGGACGCCTTTGCCAAGGCTTATCAATTCTACCGCGAAAACTATTCCGGGAGAAATTTTCGCATCACTCAGGTGGCGGATTGGGTTTCCGAAGGACCAACCAACATCGGTGGCAGGACCAGCGGCTTTGCCATCGACCCGGTCGATACAAGCGTGATCTGGTTGGGTGCCGCCTCGGGTGGACTTTGGAAATCGACAAGCGGTGGGCGGGGTCAGAATGCCTGGACCTACATCCCAACCGGCTTTCCGGTCCGCGGCGTATCAACGATCGCCATCAATCCACAGAACCGGTTGGAGATGTACATCGGCACCGGAGAGACCTATTCCTACGGCTCGACCACCCACGGCTTCGTTTATCGCCCGGCGCGCGGTAGCAACGGCATCGGTATCCTGAAAAGCGTTGACGGCGGATCAACCTGGACGCATTCCCTCAACTGGCTTTACCAACAAACACGCGGTGTTTGGGAAATTCGAATAAATCCGTTGCAACCCGCAACGGTATATGCTGCCACGACCGAAGGAGTTTTCCGATCCAGAGATGCCGGTGCATCCTGGCAACCAGTCCTGAACGAATTGATGGTGATGGACCTCGCGTTGGACCCGGTCGATACCAACACCGTCTACGCAGCGGTCGGTAACGCCGGCAGTCCGTCACACGGCATCTATCGCAGCACCGACGGTGGAGATACCTGGCTTCGGCTGAGCAACGGACTACCGCCCGATACCACTTCGGGCAGGATCCAGCTTCGGATCAACCCGCTGAATCATCGCTCCCTCATCGCGGTGGTGGGAAGCTTGTATGAAACTGTCGGAATTTTCCGTTCCTATGATAAAGGCAATACGTGGAACAGCATTGCCGGCTTGACAGAGATCCTTTCTTACCAGGGTTGGTATTCGACCGGCTTGTGTTTTAACGCAGCCGATACGAACGCGATCCTCTTCGGCGGCGTCTGGCTGTATCGTTCCGACCTCGCCGGCGACTTCCCGCAGTTAGTCAACAATACATATGACATCCACCCGGACCTTCATGGCATCCATTCCAATCCGCTTGAGCCGCAGAAAGTCTATATCCTGACCGACGGCGGCTTGTACCGCAGCGGCGACTTCGGCGAAACCTTCGAGGATTGTAACAGTGGTTATGTGACCACACAAGCCTACATCGGATCAGTATCCCTGCAAGACCCTACCGCGGTGCAATGCGGCTTGCAGGACAACAATACGATCCGGTCGCTTGGCGGTGGATATTGGCAACCGGTGGTGGGTGGTGACGGCAGTTTCAACGCGGTCGATCCCGATAACGACTTCATCCAATATGCTTCGCTTCAGTTCCTGAATGTATTCAAATCATACGACCAGGGCTTTTCGTATAACGAGCAGATCATATCCAAACCTGCAAGCGCCTACGGTGGTAACACGGCTGCCTTCGTCGCTCCATTTGTCATCGCCCCTTCGAATACAAATGTCCTGTATGCCGGGGCTGATACGCTTTTCCGGTCCGACGATGCCGGTTTCTCATTCTATGCTCCGGGTAACCGGCCGATCAACGCCGATGCCGTTTCACTCGCGATCGCTGTTTCATCCACCGACCCGGATGTGGTGTACGTCACCACCGCCCCCACGGATGTACTGCCGAGTGGCGTTTGGCGAAGCGATGATGGAGGGGTGAATATGCTGAATGTTTCAGCCGGGCTCCCTAATCGATATCCCCGCGATATCGATGTGGACCCCCGCGACAGCCGCATCGTCTATGTTGCTTTCTCCGGATTCGGTTCGGGCCACCTCTTCCGCTCTTCGGATGGAGGAGCGAACTGGACCGACATCAGTACGACCTTACCCGATGTGCCCTTCCATTGCATACAGCCCGACATCGACCATCCGGATACGCTCTATGCGGGCTCGGACCTCGGAGTTTTCGTATCAACTGACGCGGGAAGCACTTGGGATGCGTTCAATCAGGGATTACCCGACGGTGCCATGGTATTCGACCTGAAAAAATCAACGGCCGACAACAGCCTGCTCGCCTTCACGCACGGGAACGGTGTTTACCGGGTCAGTCTTGGAGCCTTACCTGTTGGCATTGATCCAACTTTGCAGCAACCGGGCTTCCAGCTTGCACTGATGGGCAACCCGGTACGCGATGAACTTTTACTCCGACTCGGCCTGGGTACCACAGGAACAGTTCAATTCAGGATATTCGATCTGCAAGGTCGCCTGATCGATCAGTCTTCCATGCAGGGACTTCCCCGGGGAATGCAACTGGTCAGGCTGCCAGCCCCGAAAACCAGCGGCGCCTACCTGTTGGAAGTGTCCCAACATGGCAAGCGCCGCGTCGTGAAATTCGTATCGGGTTGGTGATCAGTAAGGATAACCGACCGGCACCGCTTGCTTTACTTTAACGTCGGCAGCGGAGAGATTCTTCTTTCCCTGCTCGATGATGAGCTGATGCATTCGCTCTACCACATGTAGTGTTGCCGGACAGTATTCGATATTCTGAATGTGCGTGGAGGCGATATAGGCCTTGAATTCCCGGTTCTGGGTATGCGGAAATTCACTGCAATCTTTCGGACGCACCGGATAGATGGCACACTTGTTATCCTTGCGAAGATGTTGGCAAGGGGTTTTGGTGTTCATCCAGTCGCCGGTTTCATCCTTGTAGAGATACTTGCCCTGGTACTCCTGGTAGGTCATACCCAGGTGCTTGGAGATGCGCTTGATGTCGGCAGGTTTGAAGGTCGGCGTCATGACCTTGCAGCAATGCGCGCAATCCAGGCAGTCGATCTTCTTGAAAGCCTCCTTATGCAGGGCCATGGCCAGACCATCAAGCCCGCGCAGCTTTCTTCGTGATAAACCGCGTAGAAAGGTTGCGAGTGTTTTTACACGCTTCTTGTTCTTATTGCTCTTACGTAGATACCGGATGGGTTTTGACATATACAAGCTATTGCGGCGCAAAGAAAAGGAATTTCACGGGACGACCAAGTTACCGGATGGGCTTTCGGATGCCGACCACGACACCAAAATTTCCCCGCTTCCCTTCCGCGATGGACGTATAAACCTGGAAGCGGAACAGGTTGAGCTTTTCCACGCCCAGCCCCAGTTCTACATATTGATCAACAAGGTCGTTGTGCAGGTAATGGAAACTGGCAACTTCGTTGAGCTTCAGCTTTCGGATCAAGGGGATCTTATTCAGCAGAAAGCCTCCGAAATGGTGCTCGGCATGGCCTTCCACGTAAAATCCGGTGGTACTGAACGCATAGTACTCCAGGTTCATGAAATCGCTGATCCGGAATGGAGAAAACCAGGTTTTGTTTCCATTGAAATGCCGGGCGTCCATCAGATAGAGGCGCTTGCTGTTTAAAAAGTCTCCGACCGCCACGAGGTATTCAAATCGACCCAACAGGCCGAATCGCATATCGTCTTCCAGGCTGGCACGCCATTCGTCGAAGTCGGGACTCAAGTCATCCAGCGGTATCGCCTTCCGATACTGGAGGCGAAGGATTGGCAAGTCGGAACCGATGATGTACTTACCCTCCGGTCGCGTAATGAATTGTTGGCCGAAAATGAACCGGGTCCGGAGCGTCACTTCCAGCAGATCGTTAGCAGGAAAAGCGTTTTCGTCCGTAACGGGGTTCAGCGGATCATTGGAAGTATACTTCCGTTCCTTTCCCGCAACCTTAAAGGCGTAATCAGTGGTATTCCGGAGGGGTTCCCGATGCGCGTACTCCAGGAATACCCCGGCCGCAAAGCCATTGGTGAGTTCGGAACGGTGCTCCAACCGCAGGTATTGCTGCTGGAAGATCTTCATGTAATTCTTCCGGGCATAGAGCGAATACAGGGCGTTGGTGAGCGGCGTGATCGGATTGTTCCGATTGAACTGCAACACTTCACTTCCTCCATAAACATGGATACTGGATTGTGATTTGGTATTATAGAGATTGTAGAAATGAATTGACGGGTTCCAATGCGTATTGGAAAGTCCGTAGCGGAGATTTCCTTCCAACTTCCACTCCCGGGCATCGTCTCTACTTTTCTCCTTACTGATCGTCGCGCGCAGTGTTCCATTCCATCCTTCCACGGTATTGAATGAGATCGACTCGACTGGTGAATGAATGGACCAGGAACGGTGCTTCCAGGAATTGCTATGCGTGTAGGAAGTCAGAATCGAATTGAACTTGAATTTGTTGTTCTTCCGGTCAATGGAATCGAGATAGGGTTTTGATTCCACCACCTGCCGGACACTGTCGCGCCGTACATAATCGTGCCGCTCGTCATCCGTCAGCGGAACCGGGCGCGTACCGGCCCAATAAACCGAATCCTTCTTGTTCGCATCGGCATTGACTTTCAGGACTTCGTTGTTGAACTCCTTCTCCGCAAACTCCGGTTGGAGCTGGTAATTGGAAAAGATACCGAGGATCTGTCCGCGCCCCACAAAGCCCAGAAAGGAAAAGGAGAAATTGATGGTATTGTTAAACGGCATCCACAGGTCTTGTCCAATGGGTAAATAGTTCTGCCTGACCCGGAATGTATCCACGAACTCCATCTGCTGCGCCCTGGTGATGTACAGGTCGGCAGAATGAATACGCCAACTGTTCTCCACAATGAAAATGTCTCCGGTAAATACAGGATCGTTCGGCCTGCGCGGGATGACACTGATCTTGTTGATCAGTTGCCCGTTCTCCACGAATGTGCCTTCCAGTTTGAAGCGATAGAAGAGCATCGCCGAAGGGGCGATCGGCGACACGATTCCGCGCGGGACCAGGCCCCCGAAATCCAGCAAGGCCGAGTAAAAATTGATCCGCTGTAAATCCGCGCCCCGGTTGAAACTGTACGCGCGCGGGTCACCACTCACGATACTCGACAACATCTCCTCCTTGACTCCGCCGGGCTGCCGATAGGCGATCTTCGATACCGACTCGCTGAGGTACATGATCCCGCTGGCGGAATCCACCAGTGGACCGATATCCACCGGCTGTCCAAAGAATCTTTTCGGATAAGATGTCAGCCGCTGTGTCGATTTCACATAACTCTCACAACGAAATGCCTTGACTTCATCCTGATAGTACGACCGCTTCGCCTGCGCTTGCCGGATGATGGCATACGCGGGGTCTTCCGCAGCGGCATTGATCGTGACCTCCTTGAGCTTATAGGATTCCGGCAAGAGCCGGATATCCCTGCGCACGGTCTCCTGTCCCAAACGGATCTCCTCTACCTGTTGCCGGTAACCGATCATGCGGTAAACCAGACGATATGTACCGGGGGCAAGTTCGAGTTTATAGTCCCCTTCGATGTTGGAGGTGGTCCCTTGGGTTGTTCCTTCCAGGTAAACACTGACGAACGGCAACGGCTGCGCGTGCTCATCGGTGATCTTACCGGTGATCATTCCACCCTTCGCGATTGCAGGCAAACAAAGTAACCAGCCAATGACTAACCAATAAATGCTAACGGATCTTTTCATACAATTTCATCAATCCCATAACAAACGTGTTCCAGTCAAACCGACTTCGTCCGGCAACGACGGCCTCCGACATGCTTGATTCACGTGCATGCGAATAAAAATCACGAATGGCGGCAGCAATGGACGAAGCATCGGGAGCCGTAACATAACCTGTTTTTCCGTCTTCAACGATTTCAGCCAAACCACCCACCCGGGTAACCAGCATGGGACGGCCGAAATGATAAGCAATTTGTGTAATACCGCTTTGGGTTGCATGGCGATAGGGTTGAACAACCAAATCGGCCGCACAGAAATACTCCCGTACCCGCTCCTTGGGGATGAACTCCTTGTCGAACCGGCATCGGTTGAGCGCGCCATTATTCCTTACGATGTCGAGATAGGGAGCTTCCGGCTCATAAAACTCCCCGGCAACCAACAGATGAACCTGCAGCCTGGCGAGTTCAGCTTCCCCCATGGCCTCCAGCAGGTAGTCAAGGCCTTTGTATTTTCGGATGAAGCCGAAGAACAACACCAGGCGTTGGTCTTCCGGTAAGCCCAACCGCTGACGGGCTTCGGATTTCGAAAGCGTCTTGCCGAAGATGTCGTAGACCGGATGCGGAAGAAAGGCCCGGTAGGGATTGTCCGTGAACCGGCTGAGGTCGTCCAATACCGACTGTGACATGGCAACGAAAGCGTCGCAGGAACGGACGAAATATTTTGTCAAGGCTGCGTCTCCAGGGCGCTGTTCGTGCGGCAGTACATTATCGGTAATGGCGATCACACGGATGCCGCATTTGCGCAACCTGCGGGCGATGGTTCCCAGGGCGGGCCCCATGAACGGTAGCCAGTAACGAACGATGACCAGATCGGGCTTGAATTCCATCACTTGCCGAGCAGTCTTGAACCAACTCCAGGGATGAACCGATCCGATAGTGGGGCGAATATCAAGTGCGGGGCCAGTGGTTCCGGCAGTCGCGTACTGCGACTTTCCTGGAAACAACAGCCTGGGATATTGCAAATAGAACGAATGGATCCTCACTGTATGACCCGCTGCGATCAAGGCATTCGCCAGGGCTTCGTTAAAATCGGCGATACCACCTCGAAGGGGAAATGCGGGACCGATCAGTACGATGTTCATGGCGAGTCTGGCTTCGTCGGAACAAGGGATCGGTCAGGGTTGAATGCGCTGGTCGACGAGGTAGCGATTGCGATCCGGTGAATTGCGGGAAATGAGCTCGCCCAGAAAACCCGCCATGAACAGGAAGGTTCCCATGATCATCGCCGTGAGCGCGATATAGAACGATGGACGATCAGTGATCAGTCGGGCCGGGACATTGTGATAGACCGCCAGCAATTTGCTGATACCCAGATAAGCCGCAGAGAAAAAGCCGATCAGGAACATGATCGTACCCAGGAACCCGAACAGGTGCATGGGTCGCTTTCCGAATTTGCTGACGAAGGTGATCGACAGCAGGTCAAGGAACCCGTTGATGAAACGCTCCCAACCGAATTTGGTCACGCCGTACTTGCGGGAACGGTGCTCGACCACCTTCTCCCCGATCTTGCGGAAGCCGGCCCATCGTGCGATGACGGGAATGTACCGGTGCATTTCGCCATACACTTCAATACTCTTGACCACCTCTTTCCGGTAGGACTTCAATCCACAGTTGAAATCGTGCAGGTTGTCGATACCCGACATTTTCCGGGTCGTCCAGTTGAAGAACTTGCTCGGAATCGTCTTGGAGATCGGGTCATACCGCTTCTTCTTCCAGCCCGAAACCAAATCGAATCCCTCTTCGCGGATCATGCGATACAGATCCGGTATTTCGTCGGGACTGTCTTGCAGGTCCGCGTCCATGGTGATGATGACATCACCGCGGGTGGCGGCGAAGCCTTCACTGAGGGCTGCGGACTTGCCATAATTCCTGCGGAAACGAATCCCCCGCACATGGGCGTTTCGATTCGAAAGGCCGGTGATCACTTCCCAGGAGCGATCCTTGCTACCGTCGTCGATGAACAGGATCTCATAGCTGTACTTGTTCGCGTCCATGACCCGTACGATCCAATCGTGCAACTCGGGGAGCGACTCTTCTTCGTTGAAGAGCGGAATGACTACACTGATGTCCACGGATCAGGCGTTGGATTGAAAGGGATTGTTCTGCTCGCGGCGTAGGAAGATCGAGATGAACAGTCCGAACAGCAGCCCCATGAAAGCGCCACCAACGACGGAGAAAACGAACAACCACATGGGGGTCATGAATTTCCGTGCCCACTCGATGGACATGTTGATCTGTTCTTCGCTCATCCCCTGCTCGGTGAGATTCTGTTGTGTCATCTCCAGGATCCGCTGGGTCATGTCCGGAGCTATGAAGGTGAAGAGTACCACCGTGAATGCACCGGTGATGATGGATCCGAAAATCGAGATCAGGATACCCGTACCCAGCGAGCGGCCGAAGGAGATGAATCCTCCGCCTTCCTCATCCCGAAAACTCTTGATGCCCAAAACCATGAACGTGATCAGCAAGAGATAGCCGATCCATTGCGGCCACTTCGATTGCATATTTGAACCGGCGAAATAAAAAACGAGCATGACAATGATGGTCGACAAGCCATAAAAGGCTCCGTAATTCATTGCCAGCTTGGTCTGTGAACGGGGAGTTTCCATTGATTTTAAGGAAAATAGGCCTACAAACCTACTCTAATTCCGCCAATCGGCCAAAGCGCCCGAGCGCCTGTTTTCGACTACCGATGTTGAATTCACGAACGATTTTGTACCTTTGCGGCACGGGTAAGTCCTATACGACCAGCTCCTGCCAACCTCCCCAGGCCGGGAACGGAGCAAGGATACGCGGTTGAGCGGTGCGATATAGAAAGCTTACCCGTATTTTTATTTCAACACCCCTCCGCCGAGCCGGAGCAGCGGGTATCTTCGGGCGATCGTTCGTCCGACTGTTTTTCCGGTTCGGGCGAAAACCCAACGCCTAACGTTCCCTCCTTCCATCATCCATCCGCTTATGAAATTCTTCATCGACACAGCCAATCTCGATCAGATCCGTGAAGCACAGGACCTCGGCGTCCTCGACGGCGTAACAACCAACCCTTCCCTCATGGCCAAGGAAGGGATCACCGGCGAAGCGAACATCCTGAAACACTATGTCGATATCTGCAACATCGTAACCGGTGACGTAAGCGCCGAAGTGATCGCCACCGATTATGCGGGCATCGTTTCCGAGGGCGAGCGCCTGGCCAAACTGCATCCACAGATCGTTGTCAAGGTCCCGATGATCAAGGACGGCATCAAGGCCATCCGCTACTTTTCCAACAAAGGCATCAAGACGAATTGCACCCTGGTCTTTTCCGCAGGGCAGGCATTACTCGCCGCCAAAGCAGGCGCTACCTACGTATCACCGTTCCTCGGTCGGTTAGACGACATCAACTACGACGGCGTCGAACTGATAAGCCAGATCGTGCACATCTATCGCATGTACGACTATCCGACACAGGTACTCGCGGCCAGTATCCGTAATCCGCTCCACATCGTCCGCTGTGCCGAAGCCGGTGCCGACGTCGCGACTTGTCCGCTCAACGCGATCCTCGACCTGCTCAAGCATCCGCTGACGGATATCGGTCTTGCGAAATTCCTCGCCGACGCGAAGAAATTCCAGACGGAAAGTGTGAAGTGATCGCTGTACGATTTCCTGCATGCCGCTGACGATCTACCCCGGAAACATCAACGACCGCCATCTTGCCCAGGCGGTGGAGATCGTTCGGAAAGGTGGCGTGATCGTGATCCCCACAGACACTGTATACGCCCTGGCTTGTGACATCCATGCCACACCGGCGATCGAACGGATCGCCCGGATGAAACAGGTTAAACCCGGCAAGGCGAACTTCTCCTTCATTTGCCAGGATCTCAGTAACATTTCAGAATTCACGCGTCCGTTCAACACGGAAATATTCAGGCTGATGAAAAGCGTATTGCCAGGTCCGTTCACGTTTATCCTGAACGCCAACAGCAACGTCCCCGCTATTTTCAAATCCAACAAGAAGACCATCGGTATCCGGGTACCGGACGATACGATTGCACGCGCATTGGTCCGCGAACTGGGCCAGCCGGTACTGGTGACTTCCGTCCACGACGATGACGAATTGGTGGAATACACCACCGATCCGCACGCGATTGAAGAACGCCTTGGAGATCAGGTTGACCTGGTCATCGACGGGGGAAATTCCGAACTGACACCTTCGACTGTGATCGATTGTACCGGCAACGAGCCGGTCGTGATCCGGGAAGGAAAAGGAACGCTTCCTACTTTCTAACCGGCTATACGCCGCTTTCGAGGGTACGTAGAACCACGGGAAGCGCTTTGATGAGGTCCGAGGGCAACAAGCCCCGTTCCCCATATTTCTCAGCCGCGAGATCACCTGCGGCGGCATGCAGGAACACACCAGCGCTGGCCGCGATTTCGGGCTGCATGCCGTTGCATAGCAAGGCCAGCAATACGCCGGTTAAAGCATCGCCACTTCCGCCTTTTGCCATGCCGGGATTTCCGTTCGCGTTGTAGCGAACTTCGCCCGAAGGAAGAACCACTGCCGTACAACCGCCTTTCAGAATCAGGATACATCCGCTTGTGGCGGTGAACGCTTTTGCACGCTCAATGCGTTGCGGGGTATCCGGGCAACTGCCGAAGAGCCGATCGAATTCTCCGGGATGCGGAGTCAGGATAGCGCCGGCAGGTACATGATCCAGCAGGCTCTGGTTCTTTGTCAGCATATTCAATCCGTCCGCATCCAGGACCAGGGGAACCTTACAGGACCGGAGCAATCCGTCGAACGCGGTCACACTCTCCGCTTCCGTACCAAGTCCCGGACCGACCGCGATCGCGTCAAAGCGGCTCAAGTCCGCCGGGATGCGCTCCAGGAAGCCGGCTGATCCTCCCCGACTCACCATCGCTTCGGGCACCGCGGTTTGCAGGGGCAGGATGCCGACCTCAGGCACATGCGTTGTCAGTAATCCCAGGCCTGTCCGCAAGGCTGCGCGCGATGCGAGTATCGCGGCGCCAATCTTTCCGTCGGAACCGGCGACGAGCAAGCCGTGTCCGAAATCACCTTTGTGCGCAAAACGCCTTCGCCGGCCAATCTGCGTCACCAGATCGTTCCTGGTAAACAGGTATTCCCGTATACTGCCGGGCGGAAAGTGATCCGTCCGCACACCGATATCCAACAGGATCCAGCGTCCGGCATACTCGCCGGTCTCCGGAAAAAAGAAGGTCCGCTTGGGTGTCTGAAAGCACAAAGTTGAATCCGCATGAACCGCCACAAGATCACTCATGAGTCCATCTGCCGGCAGACCGGAAGGAAGGTCGATCGATATGATCTCCGCGGAGGATGCGTTGATGCGTTCCACAACGGTCCGGAACAATCCGTTTAAGGGCCGTTCTAATCCGCTTCCGAATAACGCATCGATCAGCACGACTTCCGGATCGATGCCACTGAAGTCCGCTTCGGCTCTGATCTCCCGCAGGTCCGCGCCGAGCAAGGGCTGCAGCCGATGGAAATTCGCGAGGTGATCCGTGCTATAACGATCCTGCTCTGAGACCCGGTCCACAGTCACATCGTAACCGGACTGATAGAGTTGCCGCGCAATGGCGAGTCCGTCACCACCGTTATTCCCGGGGCCGCAGAGGATCCTGAATCTGGTGGAGCGTCCATAATGCGCGCTGATCCATCCGGTGCAGGCCGCGGCGGCCCGCTCCATGAGATCGAGCGAGGCAATGGGTTCGTGCTCGATCGTCCAGTTGTCGGCGATCCGCGTTTGTTCAGCGCTTAAGACCGGTATCATGTTTCAGGGGGCGGGTTGTGCGTGGTGTTCCGCGATGAGTACGGTCTTACCGCTGCCTTCCAGGTAGCGTTGCAGCGTGATACCGTCGCCGTGCAGGGTGTGAATCGTATGCGCGCCACAGGTGTTGATCAACCGCAGCAGATCGTTCCAGTCAGCGTGATCACTGACCGGTAGCACGCCGTCGCACCGCATATAGGCGCGTTTCCAGCCGGTTGCAAATAACCGACGGACGCCCGGCATGCGATCGAAGCGTCCAAAGATCGACGGTGGAAGGATCAATACCGCTCCGGCTTCACGCCTGAACTCTGTCCGCTGATACGGCAGCCACTCCCCTAAGGCAATTCCATGCGACTCATACACCTTGTGGAACCGAACGATCTCGGGGTGGACGAACACTTTCCGCTCGGGGAAATAATCGTGTATCAGGCGGGTGACGCGTTGAGCCTTGCCGAGACTGTAGGCGCCCACTACGGCGGTATCCGTCAGTGGCGGCAACTGCGCCAGGGCCTCTTCCGGATGCGGATGATCATACTCCGGCTGGGCGAAGGTCGTCTCGGTGATGAGGTGATCGCAGGGAACCAGCGTGAAAGGCTCACAGGTCGGGTCGGGTTGCAATTTGAAATCGCCGGTATACAAATAGCGTTCGCCCTCCCATTCCATCAGTACCTGCGCGCTTCCCAGCATATGACCAGCCGGGAAAAAGGTCACACTGACAGGTCCAAAACTGCGTGTTTCGCCATAAGCCGTAATGTGGAACTCGCTTCGGTTGGTCGGCAATCGTTGCAGCAGCAGATCCCGCGTTGGTGCGGTGCAATAGACTTCGCGGCTGTGCGGAGCCGCATGGTCGCTGTGGGCATGCGACACAACGGCCCGGTGAACAGCCCGGGTAGCGTCAAGGAAGAAATCGCCGGGTAAACAATACCAACCTTCCTTTCTTTTTTCCAGCAATGCTCCGATCCTGTTCATCGTCGACTTTATTGTGCGGACAAGTTGGGCTGAGCCAGTTGCAGGAACTCCTGATGCAGGGCGACGATGCGGGGCACCAGCAGATCGCGCTCATCGTTCACCAGCACCGCGTCGGAACGACGTATCTTCTCTTCGTCACTCCATTGCCGTTCCATCATGCGCCGGATCTCCTCCTCCGATCGTTGGTCACGCTGTCTTACACGTTGCATCCGTAGCTCGACAGGAGCTGTCACCGTGATCACCTTATCGCAGTCCTTATGGGTACCGCTTTCGAACAGGATAGCCGCTTCCCGGATGACATAGGGCGCATGAGTCTGAAGTTTGACCCATTTTCGAAAATCCGCCCGTACACGGGGATGTACCAGCGAGTTGAGTACTTGTAATTTCTCCGGATCCGCGAATACCAGTTCAGCCAGCTTCTTCCGGTCGAGTTTCCCTTCCGGATCGAGGATGGTATCTCCAAACGCGTCGCGGACGGAGCGCATCAGCTCCGGGTCACGGTCGTAGAGTTCCTTCGCCGCCTGGTCGGCGTCATAGACGGGTATGCCCAGTGCGCGAAACACTTTGCAAACAGTCGTCTTACCGCTGCCGATTCCACCGGTGACACCAACGATCATCATTCCTTTCGCAGTATATAGTCTACCTGGCCGGGCTCCGGCAGGATCGATCGTGCCCAGGATGGCGCGGAGATCACCTTGACGGATAAGCGCTGGGGCTTATCCGTCAGTAATCGGGCTCCGTCGACCACCACATCGAAATCGGCTGCCTGCACTTCTCGGTAATGACTGAGCGGAACCTGAAGCCGGAGGTTGATCTTGTCCGGAAAGGTCTTGAGGATATAGGTAGCGGGCGTATTGATCGTGCGCACCGGAACCTCCAGCTTCGCTTCGGTCAATTCTTCCACCGGAAGTCGGACATGAACGACTGAATCGCTGAACGTCAACAATCGATTCTCCTGTAACCGAAGTTTGGTATTGACCGGACTCCTGAGATCGCGCAGGTCAAGCGGAAGGGTGCTGATACCCTTCAGGTGACGGATCAGACTGGGTGGACCCGTCACGGTGACAGAATCGGGGCGGATCGATAGCGATCCTGTGGTGTCGAACTGCCTGGCCAGCTTGATGGTCAAGGGTACCTGTACCGGCAATCGCACGGTTTGCTGGTCGCTGAAATAGAACACGATCGAATCCGGTTCATAGGCCTGCAAGCTGACCTGCGTCCCGAGTTGCCGGGTGAAATCGGGTTGAAACATACGCGTTGCCAGCGCCAGGGCATCCGTTCTTCCTCCCTTGCCTCCGAGTTTGGAAGCCACATCGATTTCAATGGGTGAACGTTTACTGCTGAATTCGTACGAAAGAATCCGAAAGCCACTGGTTCGAAGCGTGATCGATACCTTCTCCGGTAATTCGTTCATGACGACCTTTCGATCGGGTAGATTGATATAACGAACAGGAAAGGTAATGGTGGCTGCATAATCGTGTGACAAGGCGATCAGCAACCAAAACAAAGTAGCGATACCGAAACATGCCAGTATGATCGATATCCGCTTGTTCGCGCCAGGTCGAACAGAAGTTCCGGGTTGTGGGTCTTTCACGAATGGAAATTACTCCCGTAAAATAACAAAAAAACCGCCTTTCGGCGGTCTTGAAATCACTTGGCAGGAGCCGGTTGATCGAGTGCCTTCGTTGCTTCGGCTGAAATGGCTGATCGCTCTACCCGTACGCGGACATTGTTGTCAATCTCTACCATAAAGGTGCGGTCAGCTACTTCCACGATACGACCATGAATGCCCCCGATGGTGACGACTTTGGCGCCTTTCTGCAAAGAGTTCCGGAATTCCTGCTCCGTCTTCTGCTTACGCATCTGCGGACGGATCATGAAGAAATAGAAAACGACAATGATACCAACCAGGAACAGCATCTGCATCAGCGCGCCGTTCTGTTGGGATTGGAGGAGTACGAGGTTCATGAGTGAAGTTTCTTTTAAGGAATTTGTTTCGGTCAGAATGTTTCTTTGATCACTTGGGCAGGACTTCCCCGGTTACGTTAATCACTTTGGTATTGGGAATTGTATTGGAAATCAGGGTAACGGTCTTATGCTGCATGCCGGTTTTTCCGTTACTGTCAAAGGTCACATTGATGATCCCTTTACCGCCGGCCGGGATCGGATCCTTCGGGAATTCGGGTACCGTACAACCACAACTGCCATTCGCCGCCCGGATGACCAATTCGGCATTTCCGACATTGGTAAACTGATAGGCAAACGAGATCTTCTCCCCTTCGGTGATCTGACCGAAGTCCCAGGTTTCCTGCTCGAACTTGAACTCCGGAACACCTTTCTTGGAATTCGTCCCGGATGCCGAAGCGGGATTCGTAACGACTTCGGTGGAAATCGCATCCGGTGGCTTTACCGGATTGTTGTCGGCCTGTTTGCAGGACGAGGCGATCAGCAGCAGGATGGCGAAGGTGCAGGTGAACTTTCTCATGGTAGCAGTGATTGACACAACAAAAATAGCGGCTGTTCCTGTTACTCCAGCAACCCGCGTCCGGTCTTCACGATTTTTCCATCCGCTTTGTAATCGGCAGCGAGTTTATCAATGATCCCGTTGATGAATTGCTTGCTTTTCGGCGTACTGAAATCCTTCGAGATCTCAATGTATTCGTTGATCGACACTTTCACCGGAATTCCGGGAAAATGCACCAACTCTGCCAGAGCCATTTTCAACAAGAGGATATCCATCATGGCGATCCGCTCCACGTCCCAGTTTTGGGTGCGCTTACTGACCGCGGCCTCATACTCGCGATTGTTGAGGATGGTTTGTTCGAACAACTGACGGACGAAGTCCTTGTCGTCCGCTTCGTCTTTGTATACGGGCATCAACTCCAGGCGCCCTGCATCATAGAAGGTGCGGATCGTCCGGTTAATGATATGGCAAACGAAACTGAAGTCCTCCTGCCAGAAGATATTCTCCTCCTCCACATGATGCTCCAGGGTCTCGTTCGGTTCGAGAAAGCGGGTCATGATCAGCAGAAGGAAATCCCGCTCGTTGGCCTGATCGTCGAGCAGAAAGTTCCGGTACTCCTCCGACTTTTTGATCTCCAGGAAAAGCTTGCGGACAAGGTCCAGGTCTTTCTGCCAGGAAGTATGATAGCGACGGGTAAACAGCTCAAAATCCCTGGAAGCGACCATGGCCTGGATGAACCGGATGTTGAACAAGCGGTGCTTGGCATTCACTTCCTCCGCCTTCGGGAAAAACTTCAGGTGGAGGTCGTCGGCATCGGCCTGATCGGAATCCGCCAATTCACGCAACAGGGAGAGCAGGTAGATATACAACTCGTGCACCTTCTCGATCGAACGGAACAACTCACGGCCTGCAACTGCCAGGTCACTCTTATCGGCCTGGAAGTAGGCATACAAGGCTTGTAATACTTTGACTCGGAGTTGGCGTCGGCTGAGCATGGATCGATAAAGAACGTTCTGGCGGACCTGCATCCGCAAAGGCACTCGGTAACTACTGGGATCAGGCTTTAACCTGGCGGGCGGAAGCCAGGCGCTCCTCGACAATCGCCTTCGCGGCCTGGATGGTGGTGAGGCTTTCCGCCTCCGCCTTGGCAAAGATCTCCAACGTGGTATCGTAGATCTTACGGGTATGCTCCATGGCTTGTTCACGGTTGTAACCCTTCAATTCCGAATAGACGTTGATCAGTCCCCCGGCATTGATGAGGAAGTCGGGGGCATACAGGATACCCTTCTCCAACAGCATCCGGCCATGTTCGTTCTCGTCGGCCAACTGGTTATTGGCCGCACCGGCTACTACGGCACACTTCAATCGTCCGATGTTTTCGGTATTCAGGGTGGCGCCGAGCGCGCAGGGAGCATAGATATCGACAGCCTGCTCGTACACCTTATCCGGCGCGACGATCGAAGCGCCATATTGCTTGGCTACGGCGTTGAGGTTCTCCTGGTTGATATCGCTCACGGTAACGATGGCGCCCTCTTCGGTCAGCAGTCGCACGAGGTTCTGTCCCACGTGTCCGACACCCTGTACCATTACGCGCTTACCGTTCAGTTGCTCGGATCCGAACTGCTGCTTGGCGGAAGCTTTCATGCCCATGTAAACGCCAAATGCGGTTACGGGCGAAGGGTCACCGCCACCACCAAGATTCTCCGGAAGTCCGGTCACGTGCTTGGTACGCTCGTGGATGAACACCATATCCGAGGTGCTGGTGCCGACGTCTTCCGCGGTGATGTATTTACCGGAAAGGGTCTCAATGAACTCCCCGTATCTGCGGAACAGTTCCGGCGTTTTCTGGGTCTTGCTGTCACCAAAGATCACAGCCTTTCCGCCACCGAGACCTAAACCACTGATTGCAGCCTTGTAGGTCATGCCGCGCGACAGGCGCAGCACATCGTTAAGCGCTTCTGCCTCCGACTGATAGTTCCACATCCGGGTTCCGCCAAGGGCAGGTCCGAGGGTCGTATCGTGGATGGCGATGATCGCCTTGAGTCCGGTGTTTTTGTCGTAGCAAAAAACGACTTGTTCGTGGTCGGCAAAGGATGGATGACCGAAAATCAAACCAGAACCCGTTTGGGTGCCTTTTACCTCTTTCACATCAAGCATCGGGAAACGTTCTTAATTAACTTTGTCCAGCCGTACGAGAAAAACGGCGCCGCAAAGTTAGGGTTATTTTTTTAGGCCGCCAAGACACACCTTTCTGCCTGATAATGTTGTCATTAAGCTATCTGAACAAGTACTTCTGGAAGTACCGGAAGTTCCTCCTGGCAGGAATCGTATTCGTTATTCTGCAAAATTTCGGGGCAATCTACCCTGCCCAGGTGGTGCGAAAGACCCTGGATGAGGTGACGGGAGCGCTTCATCAGGTGGAATCCCTGGATGCCAGCGGAAGAAGCGAGGTATTGGATACGGTTACCGGTCAGGTCTTCCGGTTCTTTCTGTTGATTCTGGGCGTGGCGCTGCTCCGGGGCGCCCTCATGTTCCTGATGCGCCAGACCATCATTGTCATGTCCAGGCACATTGAGTACGACCTGAAGAACGAAGTGTTCGACCACTATCAACGGCTCTCGCTCTCCTTCTATCGCCGCAACAATACCGGTGACCTGATGAACCGGATCAGCGAAGATGTCAGCCGGGTGCGTATGTATGTCGGACCTGCGGTCATGTACGCGATCAACCTCATTGTCATGTTCGTGCTCGTGATCATCAGTATGTGGCACGTGAATCATACGCTGACCCTCTATGTCGTGGCTCCCCTCCCGCTGCTTTCGCTGAGCATCTACTTCGTCAGCGACATCATGAACCGCCGCAGCGAAGAGGTACAGACACAACAAAGCAGGCTGAGTACGTTCGTGCAGGAAGCGTTCAGTGGAATTCGGGTACTCAAATCATTCGTACGGGAAAAATCATCCGTCGAGACCTTTCGTAACGAAAGTGACGCATACCTGCGGCACAACATGCACCTCGTGCGGGTGAATGCGATGTTTTTTCCACTCATGCTCTTGCTGGTGGGCTTGAGCACGCTATTGGTCATTTACGTCGGTGGTCGCGAGGTAATCGCCGGAAGGGCGACAACCGGAAACATTGCCGAATTCATCATCTACGTCAACATGCTGACCTGGCCGGTGGCTTCACTGGGATGGGTGACCTCGCTGGTGCAACGCGCTGCGGCTTCACAGACCCGACTCAACGAATTCATGTTGCAAAAACCGGAGATCGTGAGTACGGTTACGGAACCACGCGAAATGAAAGGCGCGATCACGTTCAGAAACGTTTCGTTCGTCTATCCGGATTCCGGCGTCCAGGCTTTGCAAGACGTGAGTTTCACCGTAGCGCCCGGTCGATCGCTGGCTATTCTCGGCAAGACCGGTAGCGGTAAGTCCACCATTGCCAACCTGCTTGCTCGACTCTACGATCCTTCGAAGGGGAGCATCCTGATCGACGATACCGACCTGCGCGCATGGCCGTTGGACGCACTACGCCGGCAGATCGGCTACGTGCCGCAAGACGTGTTTCTTTTCAGCGACACGATTGCCAACAACATCTCGTTCGGATTGGAAGGAAACGAAGATCCGGTCGAAACACGTCGTCGTGTGGAAACCGCCGCACGCAACGCTGCCGTGGAAGAAAACATCCTGGAGTTTCCCGACCGGTTCGAAACCATGCTCGGCGAACGCGGCCTCACCTTGTCAGGCGGTCAAAAGCAACGGGTCTCCATCGCCCGTGCGATCATTCGTGAACCCAAGATCCTCGTATTCGACGATTGCCTCAGCGCGGTCGATACCCAAACGGAAGAAAGGATCCTCCGTAACCTGCGCGATGTGATGAAAGACCGGACCACCCTGTTCATCTCCCATCGCGTAAGCACGGTAAGGAATGCCGATCACATCCTGGTCCTGGACAACGGTAAGATCCTGGAAGAAGGGACGCACGAAAGCCTGCTGAAAAAACGCGGAGCCTATTACGACCTCTACGAAAGTCAGTTGCTGGAAGAGCACCTGAATTGAATTATCCTCACGCCAAAAGAGGCGTTCGGGTGACGTCCGGTAAACAATCAGAATTTATCAGAAGGGCGGCTCTTCCGGCATATCGTTCATCCGTGACCCCACGATGATCCGGTTGCTCTGGTAATCCACCACGCTTCCACTCGGCGCGGGACTGCTGTCGCCGAAATCGCGTTGATCGAGATCGGTGAACTTGGCCAACCGGTCCACAAAGCGCAGCTTCACGGTATCGGTCGCGCCGTTTCGGTGCTTGGCGACGATGATCTCCGCCACCCCCGTCGTCGGGTTGTTGTCTTCGTCGTGCGTCAAGCCGTAGTACTCCGGACGATAGATGAACATGACCATATCGGCGTCCTGTTCGATAGCGCCCGATTCGCGCAGGTCGCTGAGCTGCGGGCGCTTCGACCCTCCGCGGGTCTCCACCGCACGACTCAACTGCGAGAGCGCGATGATCGGTACGTTGAGTTCTTTTGCGATCGCCTTGAGTGAACGCGAAATGGTGCTGATCTCCTGTTCCCGGTTGCCGCCTTTGTTCTCCACATCGGCACGCATCAACTGCAGGTAATCGATGATGATCATCTGCACATCGTGCATCGCTTTGAGACGACGACATTTCGAACGAAGATCGAAGACCGAAAGCGCGGGCGTATCGTCAATGAAGATCGGTGATTCGGACAGCCGGCCGGTCATCGATACGAGCTTTTGCCACTCCGTTTCGTCCAGGGTACCCTTTCGGAGTTTATCCGACGGAATACCGGTCTCGGAAGAGATCATCCGCTGGACCAACTGGATGGACGACATTTCCAGCGAGAAGACGGCGATCGGTTTGTTGAACTGGATGGCCGCGTTGCGTGCAAGAGACAAGACGAAAGCCGTCTTACCCATGGCCGGGCGGGCCGCCAGGATGATCAGATCGGATTTCTGCCAGCCGGATGTCAGTCGGTCCAGATCGGTAAAGCCGCTCTCGACGCCGGTGATACCCGTACCGTGCTTTTTAGCAGCTTCGATCAGACGAGTTGCCTCACTGACCATGGCGCTCATTTCCTGGAAATTCCGGCGGATGTTGCCCTGGGCGATGTCGAACAGGTTCTTTTCCGCACGATCCAGCAAGTGGAATACGTCCGTGGTATCCTCGTAGGCATCCCGGATGGTCTCGGAAGAAATGCGGATCAGTTCACGCTGAATGTGCTTCTGCAGGATGATCCGCGCATGGTATTCGATGTTGGCTGCGGAAGCGACACGGTTGGTCAGTTGTGTGATGACGTACGGGCCGCCAACCAGGTCCAGTTCGCCGCTTCGCTTCAATTCGTTGCTGACCGTCAGGATATCGATCGGCTCCGAACGTTCAAACAAACGTCGGATCGCCTGGAAGATCAGTTTGTGGCTGTCCTTGTAGAAGGAATCCGGATGAAGAATGTCGATGACCGAGGTCAACGCGTCCTTCTCCAACATGAGCGCTCCCAGCACCGCTTCCTCCAACTCAACCGCCTGCGGCGGGAGTTTTCCGAATTGCTGTGCCTGCAAAGCCGTAACCGCGGAAGTCTTGCTTCCGGTACGCCGACGAATCGTCGTATCGCCGCTTTGGGTGGGTTCTCCCGGCTCGATCATGGTCCTATCAAAGATAAGCTTTCGGATTCCGCTTCCGTTATCGGTAGCGCTTTTTCAAAAGGGGGACGAAGCTAATGAATCAGCATCGGGAGGGCAAGTCTGTTTATAACTTTCCTACCTTTGACCACACACAGTTTACAGACAATCAATTCAATGAGTAGAGTCAGGATAATCGGTGCTTTAATTCTTGGATTTCTTTCGTTCAGCCTTGGCTGTAAGAAAGACGATGATGACGAAGCGCCGATACCCGTCAATATACTAAGTCCGTCCGCCGGCACTTCCTTTCGCGTATTGGAAGACACGATCCGCATCATCGTCACCGCAAAAGTGCCGGATGACGGGCCAGCCTCGGTCTACTTGTTTCTCAAAGACGAATCCTCCGGCGCCCTGGTTGTTCCGCCGAATTACAATTATGTCATCAATACCCGGAACGCCCTCGAATTCAATTACCGGATAACCGATACGTTGCTGAGCAGCGGGACGTACAGGTTGGAAGTCAAGGTGAGCACTTCCGACAATTCGGGGAGTTCCAGTGTGCCCATCAACCTGGTTGCGGTCCCCAAACGGAAACTCGGCACGCTATTGCTGACCCGCCCCGACAGCAGCCGGACCCGGCTTTGGATGGCTGACGCGTCGCTCAATCTTTCGCATTTCCGGGAAATGTCGGGCGACTACGTTGGCAGCACCTTACAAAATGCAACCGGCACGTTTCTCATCGCCCGTCGTACCGTTTCCTCGACTTTTTTTAAAATCTCCGACGGCACTGTACTCCGCACGATCAACGGCGAACAGGCAGCTCCGGTCCCCTCCTTCTCCTTTGCGGACTTTCAGGACGGTACGCACTTCCTATCCTTCTATCAATCCACCTTGCGGGGATACGACAGCAACGGGAACGAGACATTCCGCTCCGCTTCCCAACCGTTGGACTATGATTATAGGAACATGCTGCGCGCGGGGAATTACATCTACGCCTATGCGCACCTGGACTTACCCGCCACGGAAAAACTGTTTGTGATCAATTACCCGTCCGGTGCATCCCGATCCGAATGCACACTGGATATGCGGGTCACCGGCATGTTGCCGGGTGTAAACAACGATATCTATCTCTTTGGAACACGCACCGATGGCGCCCTTAGCGTCGCGCGCTATTACTTTACGACGAATGTCGCGAATGAACTGATCGCCAACCCCGGTTTACAATTACTGGAAGTGGTGCCGGGCCCGCTCGGTGCCAACGCCCGATTGCTCACCAACCAGGGCATCTATCGCTTCGATCCTACTGCGCTTACCCTTCAACAGGAATCCTCCCTTTCCGGTGATCGCATGGTCCGGGATAGTGATAGCCAGTTGATCTACCTGATCGATTCGCTGGAGGTGAAACTTCTTTCCGACATCGACCTTTCCGTGACCGGAACGATCACCAGCACCGAGCCCGTGAAAAACGTGATCAACTGGTACAACCGCTGAAATCCGGCGCTTTGTATATTCGTAGTGCAATGACAAGCGAACTGAATTGCAAGTCGTTGATTAAAAGCTTATTATGAACTTCCTCGACTTTGAAAAACCGATCTCGGACCTCCTGGACCAGATCGACAAGCAGAAGCAGATCGGTGAAAAAAGCAAGGTGGATGTCAGCGTAGCCGTACGCCAGTTGGAACTGAAACTGGAGGAAACCCGCAAGGTCATCTATAGCAAGATCACACCCTGGCAACGTGTTCAGTTGTCCCGTCACCCCGACCGCCCCTACACCCTCGCCTACATCGAGTCGATTACCGAGAAGAATTTCATCGAACAATTCGGCGATCGAACCGTGCGGGACGATAAGGCCATCGTGGGCGGCTTCGGTTCTATTGACGGACAGACTGTCATGTTCATCGGACAACAGAAGGGTGCCACCACCAAGCAACGGCAATACCGAAACTTCGGTATGGCCAACCCGGAAGGATACCGGAAAGCGCTTCGACTCATGAAGCTGGCTGAAAAGTTCAACAAGCCGGTCGTTACTTTCATTGATACGCCGGGAGCATATCCCGGTCTGGAAGCCGAAGAACGGGGCCAGGGCGAAGCCATTGCCCGCAACCTGTTTGAGATGGCCAAACTCAAGGTACCGGTCATTTGCATCATCATCGGCGAGGGGGCTTCCGGTGGCGCGCTCGGCATCGGCATCGGCGACCGCGTCCTGATGCTGGAGAACACCTGGTACTCGGTCATCTCACCGGAATCCTGTTCCTCTATTCTCTGGAGAAGCTGGGACTACAAGGAAAAAGCCGCGGAGGTCCTGAAACTCACCGCGGAGGATATGCTGAAGAACAAACTGATCGACGGAATCATCCGGGAACCGATCGGTGCGGCGCATACCCAACCCGAACAGATGTTCCGGATTGTCAAAGCTGAAATCAAGAAGCACCTGGCCGACTTACTCGCCAAGGATCGCGCGACCCTGGTCCACGAACGGATTGAAAAATTCTGTTCGATGGGCGTGGTAGCAGAACAATAATGGCAGGATGGCGCAACCGGTACACCTTACCCGCTGCCCCTTTCCGGCGTTTCGCATCGCCCCGTGATCAGCTTTCCGAATTGCAAGATCAACCTGGGCTTGCACGTCCTTTCCCGACGTGAAGATGGTTTCCACGAACTGGATACGGTCTTTTATCCTGTTCCCTGGACGGATATCCTGGAGATCGTACGCGACGAAGGAAATGAATCCGACATCGATTTCCGCAACAGTGGCATTCGCATCTATGGACCGCGCGACAAGAATCTGTGCGTTCGCGCGTATCAATTGCTGGCCGCCGATTTCCCCCTGCCGCCGATTCGCATGCACCTCCACAAGAACCTGCCCATCGGCGCGGGACTCGGTGGCGGATCAGCCGACGCAGCCTTCGCCTTACGTTTGATCAACGACCTGTTCCGCCTGAAGATCCCGGTTGCCCGCCTCGAAAACTATGCGGCCCGGCTCGGAAGCGATTGTCCCTTCTTCATCCAGAACAAAGCGGTTCGTGCCACCGGTCGAGGCGATGTTTTTGAATCGGCGAAAGTGGACCTCAAAGGCTATCAACTGGTGATCGTAAAACCGCGCGCACATGTGAGCACAGCCGAGGCTTATAGCGGCATTACGCCCAAGGCGGACCGGGAATCACTTCGGGTACTGGTCAGGAAACCGGTGGCGCAGTGGCGGGAGGTACTCGTGAATGATTTCGAAGAAACGATCTTCATCAAACATCCTTCCATCCGCAAGATCAAGGAGCAACTCTACAAGCTCGGCGCTGTTTATGCCTCCATGAGTGGAAGTGGTTCCGCGGTCTTCGGAATTTTTGAACAGCCGACCGACGTACACATGCACTTCCGGAGCGCTACGGTCTGGCAAGGCCGACTCTGAGCTCAGCTTTGCTCATCACCGGCGCCGCTGTTCATGACCGAACTGAACAGGTCCTTGAACCGTGTCCCCGTCTGCAGATTACCACGACTTAGCAGCGAGAATTCCGCGAGGCCGTGCAACAGGAATTCCATGAGAAGAAGTTGCTCATCGCCTTTGGCCTGTGGGTGAAATTGCTGAACGATCTCCTTCAGTCCCGGCACACCGCTTAAGGTCTTTTGGTACTGCTTAGCCGGGATGTCGTGCAAGAGGTCCAATTCATGTCCGCTGCTGAACCAGTCCAACACGGGCTGATAGGGATTCGGCTCTTTCTTCTTCTTACTCTTTTCCGGACTCGGGAAATACCGGGTGAACAAGGTGCGAACCGCCTTTCCTACCAGGTTCTGTGCGACGATCTGCGTTCCCTCCTGCTCGCCTTCGTACACGAGTTCGATCTTTCCGGTGATGGAAGGAATGACACCCTGGAAATCCGCGATGCGCACGCAGCCGGTCGTTTCCTTATTCAGGATGATCCTGCGTTCCACCGTACTGTAAAGATTCTCCTTGGCCGAGATCGTCAGACGAGCCGACACCCCGCTCTTGGGATCAATGTACTCGCTGCTGCGGGCTTCGAAGGCGATCTGCTCCAACAGGTCTTCCGCGAGTGGCGGAATTCGGATGGCTTCCGCCTGCTCCCTGCTTGGGTGCGCCTCTTGCCGGGTGATCTCCCGCGCGCTCTCCAGGTCTTTCGGATAGTGCGTCAGGATCTGGCTTTCGATGCGGTCTTTCAGCGGGGTGACGATCGAACCACGGTTCGTATAGTCCTCGGGATTGGCCGTAAATACGAACTCGATATCGAGCGGCAGGCGCAACTTGAATCCACGGATCTGCATGTCGCCCTCCTGGAGGATGTTGAACAAGGCCACCTGGATGCGCGCTTGCAGATCGGGTAGTTCGTTGATGACGAAGATGCAACGATGTGACCGGGGAATAAGTCCGAAGTGTATCACCCGTTCGTCGGAATAAGGCAGCTTCAGGTTGGCGGCTTTGATCGGATCGACATCACCCACCAGATCAGCGACCGACACATCGGGCGTCGCCAGTTTTTCGGTGTAACGTTCATCGCGGTGCATCCACTCGATCACGGTATCGTCACCCTGACCGGCGATCAGGTCACGCGCGTAGCGGGAAATCGGATGAAACGGATCGTCGTTGATCTCCGACCCTTTGACCACGGGGATCCATTCATCCAGGAGCCGGGTCATCATGCGCGCCATCCGGGTCTTAGCCTGGCCGCGCAAGCCAAGTAACAGGATGTTGTGGCGCGAAAGGATCGCTCGCTCGATATCCGGTATGACGGTCGTATCGAATGCGCGAATGCCTTCGAACACTTTTTCACCTGACTGCAGTTTCTTCAACAAATTCGCCCTCAGCTCTTCCTTGATACTGCGGGATTGATATCCGGACGCTTTCAGGGCGCCAAGTGTGGTCAGTTTGGTCAGTGACATATCAGTCAATTTTTTTTACAACATGGATCAGCGCCTGCGTACCCGGTTGCGTTCAAAATCTTCCAGGACGAATTGTCCCAGCCCTTTCAACGATGTATAAAAGGCCTTGCCCCCATTCGCCTCCGAGAACTCGTGAATAAACGAACGCAGGTAGGGATCTTCCGCAACCATGAAGGTGGTGATCGGAATCCGTAACCGCTTGCAATTGGATGCCAACGTCAGGCACTTGTTGACGATCCTGCGGTCAAGGCCGAAACTGTTCTTGTACAACCGGTCACCGACCCGCATGCAACTGGGCTTGCCGTCGGTGATCATGAAGATCTGTTTGTTCGGATTCTTCCGCCGGCGCAGCAGGTCCATGGCCAGTTCCAGTCCGGCGGGCGTATTGGTATGATAGGGGCCAACCTGCAGGTAGGGCAAGTCCTTCACGGAGATCGGCCAGGCATCGTCACCGAAGACGATGACATCCAGCGTATCCTTCGGGAAGCGTATCCGGATCAGCTCCGCCAGTGCCATCGCGACTTTTTTTGCCGGCGTGATACGGTCTTCGCCATACAGGATCATCGAATGACTGATGTCGATCATCAGGACGGTTGAAGTCTGCGACTGATGCTCCCGCTCCGAAACCTCCAGGTCGTCTTCCATCAGGTGAAAGTCGAGCAGTCCGTGGTTGATCTGCGCGTTGCGGATCGATTCGGTCATGCTGATCTGATCGGCCGTATCGCCGAAGCGGTATTCCCGCAGATCACCCGTGGGTTCTTCGCCGATTCCGGTAAAACGCGTGGAATGTCGCCCGGGCGCGCTGCGCCTGAGCTTTCCGAACACTTCCTCCAAAGCGGATTTGCGGATCGACTGCTCCGCTTTGGGTGTCATCACGAGTCCACCGTTGGTATCGTCGCGCAGGTAGCCTTTCCGCTTTAGGTCTTCTACGAAATCCCCCATCGAATATTCGTTGTCGGTCAACCCGTGCTCCCGGTCGAGTTCATTCATCCATTGCAACGCCTCGTTGGCATCACCGGCCGTATAGGTGAGCAATTGCAAAAACAGGTTCAGGAGCCGATCGAAGGGCGACCTCTGCTCCGGACCGGGTTTAAATTTACTGAAGCGAAAACCGATCATGCTGTACTTCCAAAGTTAACCAAGAGCGGGGAGAAAACGCTGCACTGGAAACAAACTTTGTCGGAAAAAGTTCGCGAACGCCGCTACGGACAGCACAAGGCGGCTATCTTTGAAAGGTGAACGCGCTGAAGATCTACCGCTCATCCGCAGGCTCAGGCAAGACCTACACGCTGGTGCTGGAATACCTGCACCTCGTTCTGCGGCATCCGGAAGATTACCGGCACATTCTGGCCATCACCTTTACCAATAAAGCCGCGGATGAAATGAAATCCAGGGTCATCCGCGCGCTGACCGAACTGCAGCAGGAATCAAATCCCGGCCTCGCAGCAGCATTACAGCAACTACTGCCGGAAGTCATCCTTCGGGATCGAGCGGCGCTAACACTCAAGCTGATCCTGCACGATTACAGTTCGTTCTCGGTCAGCACCATTGACAGTTTTTTTCAACGGCTGCTGCGTTCCCTGGCACGCGAGATCCACCTGCCCCTTCGACTGGAGATCGACCTCGACGAAGAGGATGTCTGCAAGGAGGTCGTGGACCGCCTGCTGCGGGAAGCCGGCAAAGATGAAGAGCTGACGAGATGGCTCGAACAACTGATCCTGCACAAGATCGAAGCTGATCGTGGCTGGAACATCGAACAGGACCTCTTCGTGGTGGCCAAACAGCTCTTTCGTGACGACCAGGGGAACACCCGGGTACTGGACCGGAAGACTGTTCACGACTTTTACCACGACCTGACTACGCTTCGGAAATCCTTCGAAAAATCTCTGCAGGAGATCGGCCGCGAAGCGATCGACGTGATCCGTAATGCCGGACTGAAGGTGGATGATTTCAGCTTTGGCAAAAGCGGAGTCGCGGGCTACCTGGATCGTTTGCAAAACGCGCGAGATCCCGATGCCGTCACGGCAACCAAACGAGCCCTTGCTGCCGCGGAGAATCCGGAAGCCTGGGCCGCGAAAAAGTCGGAACACCGGCAGGAGATCGTGCACCTGGCTGAAAGTCGTTTGCTGCCACTCCTGCGCAAAGCGATCGAGATCCAGGACCGGGACCTGCGGCGCTATGCCACCGGTTTCCAACTGCTCAAGACCCTGTACCTCTTCGGGATCGTCAACGACCTTTCCCTGCACTACCGCGATTACCGGAACGAGAACAATAAGATCCTCATCTCCGATACCCCTCGCCTGTTGGGAGCCGTGATGCAGGAATCGGACGCCCCGTTCATCTATGAAAAGGTCGGCACCCGATACAAGTATCTGCTGATCGATGAATTCCAGGACACCTCCCTCATCCAATGGCAAAACATCCTGCCCTTGTTGGAACACACGCTGGGCAGCGGCTTCATGGCGCTCGTGGTGGGCGATGCCAAGCAATCCATCTACCGCTGGCGGGGCGGCGACATGTCATTGCTTTTACAGGGAATCCGGCGAGACTTGCGGGCGTTCGGCTCGCTCTTCATGGAAGATGTACTGGACACGAACTATCGCAGTAAACGCGAGATCGTCTTGTTCAACAACAGTTTCTTCGAAAAAGTACCACCGCTGCTCGAAGACGTGAAAGAAGCCGGAGCTTTGCCGCTGCTGCGGCAGGCCTATGGAGCCGGACTGGCACAGGCCGTTGCGAAGAAAAACGACATCGGCGGTTTTGTTCGGATTCGCCCGCTCACCGCCTCCACCGATCCGGCAACCGGTGAAGAACGGACCTGGAAAGCTGCCGCCATTGAAGCGACTGCCGATACCATCGGGCAATTATTGAAACGTGGCTATCAGTTGCGCGACATCACCCTCTTAGTGCGCAACAACCGCGACGGCAACCTGCTCGCCACCGAACTTTTTCAGCGGGGCATCCGCGACATCATTTCTCCGGATTCATTGCTCCTGGGAACGCACCCGTTGATTCAGTTTCTGCTGAACGTATTCCGCTACCTTGCCGATCCCGGCAACAGCATCGCCAAGAGTCAATTGTTGCATTACTATGTCACCCAGTTACGGGAACAAGACGGCGTCTCGCTCCATCGGCTTTTTGCCGACCATCAGCTGAAAAGCCGCAAACGACCGTCCGCAACGATTTCGCTCTTCGATTCGGAAGTCCATACCGACAATGCGTTTAACCAATTACTTCCCGAAACTTTCACCGCGCACCTGCCCTATCTCTCGAAGCTGCCCGTTTATGAGCTCAGCGAACAACTCGCCGCGATCTTCCTGCTCAACCGTGAACCCGATGCCTACCTCCAGCGCTTCCAGGACCTGGCACTTGAATTCACCCAGAATGATTCTGGCAATCTGACGGCCTTCATCAGCTGGTGGGATGAGAACGAGATCGGTCTTACCAAATCGGTGGTGGTCCCGGAGGATGTGAACGCCTTGCGCATCATGTCGATCCACAAGTCGAAAGGACTGCAGTTCCCGATCGTCATCATGCCCTTTACCGACTGGTCACTTTTCCCCAAGGCGAACGAATGGATTTGGGCTACGACCGACGAACCACCGTTCGATCAGATCGGGAAAGTAGCCCTCAATACCGGAAAGAAACTTCTTGGTACCGCGTATGAAGCCGCGTACCGGGAAGAGATCCAACAGCAACTCGTCGACAACGCCAACTTGCTTTATGTCGCCTTCACCCGAGCCGAACACGAATTGCACGTATTCCTTCCGGAAGATTCCGGCGGCGAACTGAGCAAAATATCGCAGTTGGTCAGCAGGACCTGCGACAGCATGGATAAACTGATCCGGTCCGGCGAGGAATGGGTAGCCGGCGAACCGATGCCATCGCCGGAAGCATCGCCTGCCGGAACGAAGACCGAGGTACTCCGCTCCTATCCCATCCACCGCTGGCAGGAACGGATCAGCATCGCTTCCAAGGCACGCGATCTCACCGGTATGTGGGAGGAAGAAAAATCCAGCGGAAAACGGTTCGGCATCATCGTCCACCGCTTGCTTTCCGAGATCACCGCATCGTCCGATATTGGACGGGCCGTACAAGCACAGGTGTTTGACGGACTCCTTCGGGAAGAGGAAGCGGAAGAGGTCGAACGTCAAGTCAGGGCCGGAATGGAACTGCCCGGCATGGAAGCCTACTACGAAGACGGCTGGACCGCGCGTGCAGAACAGGAGATTCTCTTGCCCGATGGTAGCAGTCAACGCCCGGATCGCGTGGTCTTCAATGCAAACCGCATCCGGATCGTCGATTTCAAGACCGGCGCGGAACGCCCTGCTCATCGTCAACAATTGTCCTCCTACTGCGACCTGTTGAAACAAATGGGCTATGCGATCGACAGGGCCAGCCTGGCTTACCTTCGGGAGAACAAGGTTGTTGACCTTTGATCACTGGATTTCGATGAATTTTTGATTAAGTATTTGGTGCTTTTATCCCGCATATCCTGTTTTTCGGCGGTTTTCTGCCCAGACATTTTGCATGCACGGCCTTTCAGACAGACCTGCTCCAACAGCCGGAAACCATTGGGTTTTCACGGATTTTTTGATTAAAATTGTCGGACTTCCCAGCCAGTCAGCCTGCAGCAATGCGCCATTACCTGATCGCCCTGTTTTGCCTCGGGGCATTCATTTTATTTGTCAGTTCCATTCCGGACGACGAGCCGCGTCCGCGTTTCCATTCACCGGCTGAACTCGAAGCCTTACAACAACGCGTTCACTCACCCTTGGTTCCGGGTGAATGGTACATGACGTCTGCAAGTTGCCGCGGTTGTCACGGACACGACACCCTTGGTCTGGCGAACATCAACGAGAACGGCGAAGACGTGAACCTCTTTTCGCATTGGGAAAGTTCCATGATGGCACTCAGCGCGAAGGATCCGCTCTGGCGGGCGAAGGTCAGCCAGGAAATTCTCGTCAACCCCGGACATGCCGCGGAGTTGCAGGACAAATGCACGTCCTGCCATGCACCCATGGGACGGTACAATTCACGTTTTCGTGGTAACGCGCACTACGGTCTGACCGATCTATATGCCGACAGTCTCGGACTCGATGGAGTCTCCTGTGCAGGATGTCATACCATCGATTCGACAGTCGGGCTAACCTTCTCCGGTGAAATTCCATACGACACCACCCGCACGATCTACGGCCCCTTCACTTTCCCGATGACCGGGCCAATGCAGTTGTACGAAGGCTACACGCCGACTTACAGTCCGCACATGGACCGATCGGCCGTTTGCTCCTCCTGCCATACACTCATCACCAACACCGCCGACCTCAATGGAAACGCTACCGGCGGTCAGTTTGTCGAGCAGGCTACTTATCACGAGTACCTGAACTCCAATTATCCGGCGAACAACATCAAGTGCCAGACCTGCCACATGCCGCAACTCCCGGATCCGGTGGTCATCGCCAACGGCTACATCGCCCTTACGCCGCGTTATCCGTTCAACCAGCACACTTTTGCCGGTGCCAATCACTTCATGTTGCAACTCATTCGCGACAACAAAGCGGCACTGGATGTCCAAGTCGAGGATGCGCGTTTCGACAGTACCCTGGCCGCCACCGCGCAACTCCTGCAGGAACGTTCCGTGGCGCTTTCCGTCAATTTCGACAGCACGGCCTCCGACACCAGCTACTATCAGGTTCGATTGGAAAACAAGACCGGCCACAAATTCCCTTCGGGCTATCCATCACGCCGGGCGGTGTTGCAGTTCATCGTCCTGGACAATGCCGGTGATACCGTTTTTGCCTCGGGTCGCTACGACAGCGATGCGCGCGTAACCGACGAGGATGCCGGCTTCGAAAGTCACCACAATGTGATTACACGGGAGGACCAGGCCCAGATCTACGAAATGGTGATGGGTGACGTGAACTACGATTTCACTTCCGTACTCGAGCGTGCCGCTCACCTGCTCAAGGACAACCGGATCCCGCCCGCCGGATTCACGACCAGCCACTATGCCTACGACACCGTTACCATTTCAGCGGATGCCTTGGCAGATCCCGACTTCAACAAGGACAACGCTACGGAAGGTACCGGTGTCGATATCGTTCACTTCCACGTTCCGTTGAACGGCGCCGTGGGCCCTTTCCGGGTCATCACTTCCCTCTATTACCAGAGTGTGCCGCCGAAGTGGCTCGACGAGATGTTTACGCTCAACAGTGCCGAGATCGACAGTTTCCGGCACATGTTCCAGAATGCCGACAAGACCCCGTTCCTCATGCTGCGCGACAGCCAGTGGGTGAACACTACATCGATACGCCCCCTGAACAAACCCCTGGTCGACCTGTACCCCACGGTCTCCTCCGGTATGCCGGTTACGATCAAAGCGATCAACGGAAACAAGATTCTGGCAGTCGACTGCTACTCGGCTTCCGGAACGCGCATCCAGTCGGTACGTCCTTCGTCCAAAACCACTGTACTGGAAATCCAATTGGACGGATCCAATGGCTATTACTTCCTAAGAATAAGGACCGAACAAGGCGACACCGTGCGCAAGGTCCTCCTGAACCGATAATCCAACCAACCAACCCTAACAACCTCATCACCTCAAACGCATGAGCATCTCTACCCGAATCCGGACGCTACTGGCCGCCTGTGCCATTCTGCTTGCTCCGGCCACGAAAGCTCAACTGAGCTTTACCAACGCGAACAACAAGATCGCCGGCCCGATGTACAGCGGCTGCGCGGTCACGGTGACCGACGTGAACTTCGACGGTCTCGACGACATCCTGCGCATGGACCAGGGACACAATGTGAGCCTGGAACTGCAGAACCGTGATGGCAGTTTCAGCAATCACTACCTCACCAGCATCGGCTCCGGCAGCGCCTGGGCCATGACCTGCGCCGACGTGGACCACAATGGCTGGAAGGACATGATCGCCGACGGAAACTCCGGAATCGAACTGGTCAAGATCTTCGAATCGGGCGGTAACATCACTTCCACCACCACCACGCTCCCGAATTCGGGATTCTTCCTCCAGAACGCCACGTTCTGTGATATGAACAACGACGGCTGGATCGACCTGTTCTGCTGTGATGACAATGCCGTCAGCAAACTCTATGTCAACGACGGGTCGGGCAACCTGTTCCCGAGCACGATCGTCAATTTCGCGGTCAACCCCGGCATTAACTACAACGGTGACCCGGCTGATTCGGGTAACTATGGCAGTTGCTGGATCGACTTCGACAACGACCACGACCTCGACTTGTACGTCGCGCATTGCCGTCAGAGCACGTCCAGCCCGACCGACCTCCGCCGCATCAACCGCCTCTTCGTGAACGATGGCAACAACAACTTCACCGAAGCGGCCGGCACCTACGGTATCGACATCGGCTGGCAGACCTGGACCGCGAGCTTCGGCGACATCGACAACGATGGCGACCTCGATCTCCTGCTGACCAACCACGATCACACCAGCCAGATCTTCGAAAACGACGGCACCGGTCATTATACCGAGCTCACCGGTACCGGCTTCAACACGAATACGATCACCCCGATCGAATCCGTATTCGAAGACTTCGATAACGACGGCTACATCGACATCCTCGTTACCGGCGATGAGTGGGTGTACTACAAGAACAACGGCGACAAGACCTTCTCCCAGGTCAGTGGTCTCATGGCCAACAACGGCATGCTGTCGTTCGCCATCGGCGACCTGAACCACGACGGTTTTGTGGATGTGTATGCCTCGTATGGCGACATCTACACCAACCCGACCAACATTCCGGATGTACTGTACCTGAACAACGGCAACAGCAACCGCTTCATCAACTTCCAGCTCGAAGGCGCTGCCTCGAACAAAGGTGCAATCGGCGGTCGTGCTACCATTTATGGCGACTTCGGTGTCCAGGTGCGCGAAGTGCGCGCCGGTGAAAGCTACGGCACCTGCAATTCTTCGCAACTCCACTTCGGTCTCGGCAACGTTACCCGCGTCGACTCCGCTGTCATCTGGTTCCCTTCCGGTTACAGCACCACGCTGTACAACCTCGAATCGAATCAGTTCGTCACCGTGAAAGAAAACTCCTGCGTGATCGCCGGCAACTTCGTAACGGGCTCTTCCGTCCTTTGCACCGGACAGACGACTACGCTGAATGCCATGAACGGATTCACTTCTTACGACTGGTCCACGGGCGACAACACCCAGAACATCCAGGTTTCCGCTGCTGGTACCTACAATGTCATGGTCACCGATAACACCGGATGCACCAACATCAGCCCGAATTTCACCGTACAACTGAACCCTGATGAAACACCTTCCGTCACCGCTTCCGGCGAACTGAACATCTGCCAGGGTAACGCGGTGACCCTGACCAGCTCGGTCGCGGTCGCTTACAACTGGAGCAACGGTAACTCGGGGCAATCCATCTCCGTCGATCAGACCGGCGATTACAGTGTGACGATCCAGGGCGTTTGCGGCAGCTTCACCAGCGATCCGGTACACGTCGAAGTACTCCCGGCTCCTGCTCCTGCCGCATCCGGTGCCGCTGCCAGCGGTCCCGCTTCGGTTACCTTGTATGCCGTAGGCTCCGATCTCTATTGGTACGACCAAGAGTCGGGCGGCAACCTGCTCGGCCAGGGTGCCTCCTACGTGACACCGGTGATCAATGCTCCTACGACCTATTGGGTGGAAGACCGCGTCCTGTATCCGGGCGCGTTGTCCTACACCGGCATGCCCTACCACCAGGGCACTGAGTACAGTGGTACCAACACCAACGGTACCGTCGATTTCAACGTACTCGACAACTGCACGGTCGTTTCCGTTAAAGTGTACACCGATACTCCGGGCCTCCGCGAATTCCAGCTCCTAGATGGCGGTGGTAACGTCGTCAACAGCATGCAAGTCAACCTGCCGGCCGACACCACCCGCGTGAACCTCAATTTCAGCATCACCCCCGGTACCGGCTATCGCCTGACCACGAACGCCTCCATCAACCAATCCACCCTGGGCACCACGACCCCGCGCCTCAAGCGCAGCTCGCTGGGTGTCGCTTATCCGTATACCATTAACAACGTGATCAGCATCACCGGTTCCAACCAGGGCCAGAATTACTACTACTACTTCTACGATTGGGAAGTTCAGGAACCCGGACTGGTTTGCGTTTCCGAGCGCACGCCGGTATTGGCCGACATCACCACCGCGGTCGGCGAACTCGCCGCTAACAGCGGACTGAGTGTGTTCCCGAACCCGGCTACGTCCTTCCTGAACATTCGTTCGGAAAAGGCCGGTGACGTGAACGTCCGCATCTACGACGCTGCCGCCCGACTGCTCCGTCAGGATTCCTTCCGCGGCATGAGCCACCAGGTCTCCATCGAAGACCTCGCCAGCGGCATCTACATCCTCCATCTCGAAAAAGAAGGAGCCGTCTATCAGTACCGCCTCACAGTGAATTGACAGTAATTCAAAGCATGAGAAAAGCGACTGGGGTTAGCTCAGTCGCTTTTTTTGTAACTCGTAGTTAGTAATTAGTAATTAGCAATTGGTAATTGGTGATTGGTGATTGGTGATTGGTGATTGGTGAAAAGACAAAAAAAATTCTAATTGAATCACTAATAACAAATAACAAATCACTAACAACCCGGAACCCGCCAACATGCCGTAGCTTTAGCGAAGGCATCAACTCGAAACTCGCCTGCCTGCCGTAGCTTTAGCGAAGGCAGGGAACCCGGAACAACAAACCCCCTTTCTACCCTGCAAGCCGCGCAAGAAACTCCTCCTTCTTCCGGCGGGAGACGTCGACCGAACTGCCGTCGGTCATGACCACATAACCGCCTTCGCCTTTGACGTAGCGCACCAGGTGGTTGAGGTTGACCATGTGCGAGTGGTGGACACGGAAAAAGCCGTACGGAGTGAGTTGCTCTTCATACTCCTTGAGGTTCCGCGTCACGACGATCTTGCGATTGCCCTCGAGATAAAAATCGGTGTAGTTCTTGTCGCTCTCCAGGCGGATGATCTCATTGACTTTGATGAAGAGCAGTCCATCCGCGGTTGGTACGGCGAGTTTGTTGAGCAGTACGGTAAACGAAGGCTGTCGGGCCGCTAATCTTTCTTTGCGCAGCCGATCCACTTTTTGCAAAGCCTGGGTCAGTTCCCCGGCGATGATGGGTTTGACCAGGTAATCGAGCGCGGAATGTTTGATCGCTTCCAAAGCGTGTTGATCATTTCCCGTCGTGACTACAACATCGAACCCGATCGGTCCCAGTTGCTTCAACACTTCGAATCCGGATCCGTCCTTCAATCCGATGTCGAGAAACACCAGGTCGGGCGCCTGCTCCCGGATCGTCTTCACCGCTTCGCGGATCGAAATCGCCGGACCGCTGACCGTCCAACCCGACAGTTGCTCCTGCAACTGATCCTTCAGCACTTCGAAACTGAGCGCATCATCCTCGACGATCAAAACGTTTGGCATGCCGCGAAATTAATAAGATTTTCGTTCTTTCCCGGACCCGATGGACGCCCTTCAGCCCCGACGACTCCACTACCTTGACGCTGCACGCGGTATAGCGGTCTGGCTCACCATTCTCCTTCACCTGCAGTATGCGGGCTGGTTCAGCTTCAACACCAGCGCATTGGCGAAATTTCCATTTCGCCTGCTGTGGGACGGTAACCTGGCCATCCTGTTTTTCTTCGTACACAGCGGCTTCATCTTAACCTACCGTTTACAACAGGAATACACCGAAGCCGGTTTTCGGAATGCAGCCGCCTACTACGTTCGCCGGATCCTGCGGCTCTACCCTGCTTATTGGTGCTGCCTGCTGCTGGTCTTCGCCTACCGGCATTTTGTCGCGGCTCCTGCGTTCACCCTGAGCGACAGCGACTGGCTTCGTCAGTATTGGCAAGACACACCCGACGTGTCAGAACTGGCCGGTCAGGCTGTGCTGGCTATCCGGATCCCGAACGATCCCGGTTTACGGCTCCTCCCGAACGACTGGACCCTCACCATCGAGTGCTTGGCTTCGGCCATCCTGCCCTTCATGGCCTGGGGCTTTAGCAGGTTTCCGATCCTGCTGCCACTCCTCACCTGGCTCCTCGTACAAGTGCAATGGCTCGATCCCTTCCTGCTCGACTTCTCCCTGGGCGTGACGCTCGCCTTGTACTACCCGCGCATGGGATCACCGGTTGAACGTGTTGGCTGGAAAGAAATCGGTTTGCTATTGCTGGCAGGCTTTTTCTGGTTAACGGTCGAACATTTCCCCGTCGCGGGAGAGAACTTCGCACGCGCATGGTTCATCCATCCCAAAGGCTGGAGTGCCGCGATCATCTTCCTGCTCTTGTTGCGGATCGGATTCCTGCAACGCTGGCTCGACCGTTCGCTCCTGATCACCAACGGGCGCGTTTCCTATAGTTTGTATCTCGTACACGTACCCTGGCTGTTCTTCCTCTGGAGTGACCGCTTCGCGGGTTGGAATTCAGGTGTTCGACTGTTGCTCTTCTTCACCGGCACCCTGGCTTTCGCCTGGCTGCTGCACCGATTCATAGAACGTCCTGCGCTCGAACTGGGTCGGAAATGGGCGAATCTGCTACAGAAACGAAATTAGTGAACGCTCGAAGCTGACGTCGGACATATCCTTAACGGGTCGAATTCCGTACCTTTGCACCGAAATTCAGACCCCATGTCGAACGCCATTTCCCTTGTACCGGTAGCCGTCAACGAGCCAGTCCTCAACTACGCTCCCGGAAGCCCCGAACGCGAATCCCTCAAAGCCGCCATCCGCAAGATGCGGAGCGAGGTGCGCGACATTCCGATGTACATCAACGGCAAGGAAGTGCGCACCGGCAAGACTTCCGCTGTTCGCCCGCCGCACGATCACCAGCATGTCGTCGGGAATTTTCACGTCGGTGGTAAAGAGCACGTCGAACAGGCGATCGAGGCAGCCCTCGCCGCCCGTCAGGCCTGGTCCGACCTTCCCTGGGAACAACGCGCCGCGATCTTTCTGAAAGCAGCCGACCTCCTCGCCGGCCCCTACCGCGCGATCATCAACGCCGCGACCATGATCGGTCAGAGCAAGAACGTGTACCAGGCCGAGATCGACGCCGCGTGTGAGATGATCGACTTCCTGCGCTTCAACGTGCAGTACATGCGCCAGATCTACACCGAACAGCCGATCTCTTCCAAAGGTATCTGGAACCGCCTCGAACACCGCGGCCTCGAAGGCTTCGTCTTCGCGCTCACCCCCTTCAACTTCACCGCCATCAGCGGCAACCTGCCGACCTCCCCGGCCATGATGGGTAACACCGTCGTGTGGAAACCGGCCAACACGCAGGTCTACGCCGCTTCGATCCTCATGCAGGTGTTCATGGAAGCCGGACTTCCTCCAGGCGTCATCAACCTGGTGTATGTCTCCGGCCCCGTGGCCGGTGATGTGATCTTCCAGCATCCCGATTTCGCCGGCATCCACTTCACCGGCTCTACCGGTGTCTTCCAGGATATCTGGAAAACGATCGGCACGAACATTCATCGTTACAAAGCTTATCCGCGCATCGTAGGCGAGACCGGTGGCAAGGATTTCATCATGGCCCACCCCTCAGCCGATGTTCCCGCGCTGGTAGCCGCCATCACCCGCGGCGCGTTCGAATACCAGGGACAAAAATGTTCCGCCGCTTCCCGTGTCTATATCCCGAAGAGCCTCTGGCCCGAAGTGAAGAAGGGGCTGGTCAACGATATCAATTCCTTCAAGATCGGACCGACCGAAGATTTTTCGAATTTCGTCAACGCGGTCATCGACGAAAAGTCGTTCGATAAACTTGCGAAGTACATCGACGATGCCAAAAAGAGCCCGGACGTTGAAGTGGTGGTCGGCGGCACCTACGACAAGAGCAAGGGCTGGTACATCCACCCGACCGTGCTGCTCGCGAAAGACCCGAAGTATGTGACCATGTGCGAAGAGCTGTTTGGTCCGGTCCTCACGGTCTATGTGTACGAAGACGCGCAGTACGAGCAGACACTTTCGCTTGTCGACCAGACCGGCACCTATGCCCTCACCGGTGCCATCTTCTCGCAGGATCGCTATGCCATCGACCTGGCCATGCGTAAACTGACGCACGCGGCCGGTAACTTCTACATCAACGACAAATGTACCGGCGCCGTGGTCGGCCAGCAGCCATTCGGCGGGGGCCGCGCTTCGGGTACGAACGACAAGGCGGGTTCCATCCTCAACCTGCTGCGCTGGGTTTCGCCCCGCGCCATCAAGGAAACCTTCGTTCCCCCGACGGATTATCGCTACCCCTTCCTCCAGGAAGAAAACGCCAACGGCAGTCCGGTCCGCCAACAGGCGGAAGCCGCGAAGTGATCAAACCTTTACAAAGGCCGGTGCTGAATGCACCGGCCTTCTTATTTTCACCGGGTGAGCGGCACGTCCTTTTCTCCTCAACAGCCTTTCCTGTTGCGAACCTTCAGCATCGCGTTGCTTGCCGCTGCGGGTCTGGCCGGCGTATTCGCCGGTCCGCAACTCATGAGCTGGATCGTGATCCGGCTACACGCCGCGCTCGACACTTCCTTCTGGTCGGAAGGCTTCATCGCTTCCAGCTGGTGGTTGCTGACGTTCGCTGCTTCACTCGTGCTGGTCCGTTCCTCGGTACACAGCCCCATCTACCGATGGGTTAACCCGCTCTTGTTGCTGCTGTGGTTCGGATACTTCCTGATCATCCAGTTCCGGCATCCGATCCTCCTGCCCTTCTTCGACGACTACACCGGCTTCCTCGACGATTACTCGTTGATCCTGTCCGGTAACTATCCGCTAACCCGGATCGAATGGTTGTGGCAGACGTACTGGGAATGCCGCGTGCCAATCCCGCGCCTGCTGTTCATCCTGCTGTCGGCCTGTTTCGGCAACCAGGTCTTCTTAGCCGCCAAACTGCTGACAACCCTGCTGCTGGCACTCGTCGGCTACCTGCTCCTGCTCCATACCGAAGCCCGGAAAAAACCGGTGACGAGCCTGCTGATTCTCGGTGGATTACTCCACTTCGGTTTCTTCTTCTCTTCGCTGAGCGGACTTTCCGGAACCTGCTACTACGGCAGTCTGCTGGGTTCGCTCTGGGCACTCCACCTCCAACACCGCAACCGATCGATCGGTCTGGTGTTACTGGCTGCTACACTTGGAGCGCTTTGCTTTGCCTCGGGCTTCGTCGTTTTTCCGGTGCTGTTGTATCGGGCCTGGAAGGCAGGCGCTAAACGGTCGCTGCGCTGGATCGCCGCCTGGACTGCGCTGTTCTGCGCACTCTATTTCTACGGATACCACCCGCAGCGGCTGAACGCGCTCGACGGCTTCTTCCCGATCGCCTTCCTGGCGTTCATCCCGATCTTCCTGGGCAACAGCCTGCAGTTCCTCTACCACTGGTCACTGCCGCTGCTGGGCGGATCGATCCTGACCTGGATCGGCGTTCAGCACCTGCGCGTTAAAAATGCCGGATACTATGCCGATGTCTTGCTGGTGCTCATCGGTATCGCGGCCATGACGGCTTTCTTCCGTCACCCCGCCGGAGTCGAATGGGCCCTGAACATCCGGTATGGGGTCTTTTCGTCGGTTGCCCTGCTGGCAGCCATACTGCTGGTCAGCAAGTCCGAAAGTGCTTTGCAAAAATGGTTGTTGCCCCTCCTCCTGGTGGGACTCCTGCGCACGTTCTTCTTCTATCCGGAAATGGCGCTCACGCAGGAAAAGAACCTCGACATGATCCGGGCCTGGCAAAACGGCCGAACCGACCGCCCCAGCCAGCCTTTTTTCCCCGACAACACCGAAACTGTGCTGACCCAAAGCCGGGACGCCAATCTCTGGCAACTGCCCCAAAACCCGCCGAAGGGGGATTGAACATTCCACTGTTCATACTCGAAAATCGGCCCGGCGCAGGGTCGCTTCCGGATGCTCATTTTTACATCCGCGAAAGCCGTACAAGGATGTCGAAGGGATTCAAGAAGTTCAAGAAGCACTACTGGCCGTGGATGAAAAATAAGTTCGTCCTCACGGGCTTTGGCTTTTTGGTGTGGATGAGCTTCTTCGACCGCAACGATTTCATCACAACCTGGTCGTACCGACGCAAGTTGAACGAGCTCGAAGCGCAACGCGATTACTACCGCGACGCGATCCGCAACAACAAGGCGAGTCTGCAACTGTTGGAAACCGATCCGGAAAACCTCGAACGCTACGCGCGCGAAGAACACCTCATGAAACGCGACAACGAAGACGTGTACGTGATCGTGGATGCCGCCAAACCGGCCGAAGAGTAAACGCGATCAGGCGTTGTATTCGCCAAAGACCCTTCGCATCGCGTCGGCGATCTCCCCCAAGGTACAGTAACACTCCACCGCTTCCAGGATGACCGGAAGCAGGTTACCTCCGTCACGGGCGGTCTGCTCGACCGCGGCAATGGCTTTTGTCACGGCAGCCTGATTACGCTCCGACTTCAACTGCTTCAGCTTTTCAATCTGCACCAGCCGGATGCTGTCGTCCACCGTGAAGATTTTGTCGAAGGGCGGTTCCTCGACGGTGAATTTGTTCACCCCGACGATGATGCGCCGCCCCTGCTCTACCGACTGCTGGTACTCGTACGATGCCCGCGCGATCTCGTCCTGGATGAAACCCGCTTCAATCGCGCTCACCGATCCGCCCATGGCGTCGATGCGGTGAATGTATTCCCAGGCCAGACGTTCCACTTCGTCGGTGAGGTTTTCGATGAAATAGGATCCCGCCAGCGGATCGACCGTATCCACGGCTCCGCTTTCGTGCGCGATCACTTGTTGCGTGCGCAGGGCGATGCGTGCGGCTTCTTCCGTCGGCAGGCTGAGAGCCTCGTCATAACCGTTGGTATGCAGCGACTGCGTTCCGCCCAGTACCGCCGACAGCGCCTGCAGCGTCACCCGCACGATGTTGTTCATCGGCTGCTGGGCCGTGAGCGTCGAGCCGCCGGTTTGCGTATGGAAACGCAGCATCATCGCGCGCGGATCGGTGGCGCCCAGTTCTTTCATGATCTTCGCCCACATGCGGCGTGCCGCCCGGAACTTGGCCACTTCCTGGAAAAGGTTGTTGTGCGCGTTGAAGAAGAATGACAAGCGTTTTCCGAACACGTTGATGTCCAATCCCTGCTCCAGGGCCGCTTTCACGTACGCCTTGCCGTTCGACAAGGTGAACGCGAGTTCCTGCACCGCCGTCGAGCCGGCTTCGCGGATGTGATAACCGGAAATGGAGATGGTGTTCCACTTCGGGACCTCCCGGCTGCAATAGGCGAAGATGTCGGTAATGATCCGCATCGACGCCTTGGGCGGATAGATGTACGTACCCCGGGCCGCGTACTCTTTCAACAGATCGTTCTGGATCGTGCCGGAGATCTGCTTCAGGTCGGCGCCCTGTTTCCTGGCCAGCGCGATGTACATCGACAACAGGATCGCCGCCGTCGAGTTGATGGTCATCGAGGTGGTGATGCCTTCCAGCTTGATCCCGTCGAACAGGATCTCCATGTCGCGCAGCGAATCGATCGCCACACCGGCCTTGCCGACCTCGCCGTCGGAAAGGTCGTGGTCGGAATCGTAGCCGATCTGCGTCGGCAGGTCGAAGGCCACCGACAAGCCCGTCGTGCCCTGCGACAACAGGTAATGGTACCGCTTGTTCGATTCCTCCGCCGTCGAGAAGCCGGCATACTGCCGCATCGTCCACAGCTTCGTCCGGTACATATCCGCCTGCACACCCCGCGTAAACGGAAACTCCCCCGGCTGTTCGCCAGGCCCCGAAGCGGGATGATACACCTGCCGGATCTCAATGCCGGAATCAGTGACGAAGGTTAGTGGGGACTGTTTCATAAGATGTACTAGTTAGTATTTAATCTGACAGATAAGGGTTATCTTTAGGATACGAAACATAACAATAACCCCTAAACTGTCAAACAATGAATACAGAAGCTAAGTTAATCAAAACCAAGTTAGGCTTGTTGAAGTTAGCCGAACAATTGGGTAATGTATCCCAGGCGTGCAAAGTGATGGGCTATTCACGGGATAGTTTCTATCGGATCAAAGAGTTGTACGATACCGGTGGGGAGACGGCTCTGCAAGAGATCAGTCGGAAGAAGCCGATACTGGCCAATCGGATGGATATAGCCTGGGAGAACGCCATCGTACAGATGGCCACAGACTATCCGGCCTACGGTCAGCTTCGTGCATCGAACGAGTTGCGTAAGAAGGGGATTTCTGTTTCACCGGCCGGGGTACGGTATATCTGGATGCGGCATGATCTGGAGACCTTTGCCAAGCGTCTGAGCGCTTTGGAGGCGAAAGTGGCTCAAGACGGACTGATTCTCACCGAAGCGCAACTGGTTGCCATGGAAAAGAAACGGGAACAGCAGGAAGCCATTGGCGAGATTGAAACCGAACACCCCGGTTACCTTGGAGCCCAGGACACGTATTATGTGGGCAATATCAAGGGTGTAGGCCGGATTTACCAGCAAACCTTCATCGACACCTACAGCAAAGTAGCCTTTGCCAAATTGTATGACCGTAAGAACGCCTTGACGGCAGCCGATATGCTCAACGACAAGGTGCTACCATTCTTTGAGGAGCATGGCTTGCCGCTGCTTCGGGTACTCACAGACCGGGGTACAGAGTACAACGGCAAGCGGGAGAGTCATGAGTACAGTCTTTATCTGACACTGGAGGATATCGATCATAGCCGTACCAAGGCCCGGCATCCTCAAACCAACGGCATCTGCGAACGCTTCCATCGGACAATCCAGAACGAGTTTTATGCGGTTGCCTTCCGAAAAAAGGTCTTTGGATCGCTGGAGGAATTACAGAAGGATCTGGATCAGTGGATAGAAGAGTACAACTGTGAAAGGACACACACCGGAAAATACTGCTTTGGTAAAACACCAATGGAGACATTCCTGGACAGCATACCCTTGGCGCAAAGTAAAATGCTCGATAAATTAGCAACCGGTTAAAAGTTATTCCGGGCGACGGATCCTTAAAAATCCGTCAGACCGGAAATAACTTTTAACCAACCCTGTCTGTCAGGTGAAGTTCTAACTATTACACATAAGACGAGGGAAAGAGGGTTCCGAGTTCCGGGTTTCGGGTTCCGAGTTGTTAATTGTAATATTGTTTGCCGTTAATTGCTTACTGCCTACTGCCTACTGCCTACCGCCAACAGCCTACCGCCTACTGCTTACTCCTGCTTTCGCTAAAGCTACGGCAGGCAGGCGGGTTTAGGTTTATTCTAATTGTTAGACTTAATTTCTTACTGCTTACTGCCAACAGCCTACCGCCAACTGCTTACTCCTGCTTTCGCTAAAGCTACGGCAGACAGGGTTCACTATTTACTATTCGCTATTGGCTATTCGCTATTCGCCACTCACTGTTCACTGTTCACTGTTCACTGTTCACTGTTCACTACTAACTAACTCAACAGCTTCTTCGCCTCCGACTTCAAAAAATCAATCGCCTTCTGCGTAGGCAGTGTTTCGAGTTTGAGGACCTGTTCGAAGATCGAAGAGCTCATCTGGATGCCGGAGGAATGGTTGCCGACGTTCGAGAAGGCGTTGTTGATGATGCGGATCATCTCTTCCTTCGAGCTCTTGACTTCGTCCCAGGCCTGCTCCGAGACGTAGATCTGCTGCGAGAGGTTGTGTTCGAACTCGGCGCGGATCGTGGCGACGAGGTCGGCTTGCAGTTGCTGCGCAGTCATCCCGCCCCGGTGCACGCGCACCAGGATGCTGTTGGGGTTGATGCGTTCGAGGAACAGCACCATCCGTTCATAGGCCTGCAGGCGCAGCGGCAGGGCGTCTTTCTGCTTGGCCATACGTTCGTCAACGGCTTTGGCTTGCATGTCTTTTTCCAAAAACCGCCGCAACACCTGTTGCTGCGTCTCGAGGAAGCGCTTCATCACCATGAACATCCCGGCCATCACGAGGAAGGCGGGTACAAAGTACAGGAGGACGTCGGTCCAGTCTTGTTGGTTCTGCATTGTCGTCTGTTATTTACCAGGCACGGTACTTCGTGCTCGAATCATACAGGTGTCGGAAGATGCGTTGTTCCGCATCGTTGAACGCCAGCTTACGTCGTTCGAAGACGCGGCTGGCCACCTCGATCGCTTCCTCAAGCCGGTAGGTCGAAAAACCTTCGGAGCCGCCCCAGGCGAAGGAAGGCACGAACTTGGGCGGGAAGCCGGTGCCGAAGATGTTCGCGCTCACGCCCACTACCGTACCGGTGTTGAACATGGTGTTGATGCTGCACTTGGAATGATCGCCCATGATGAGTCCGCAGAACTGCAGCCGGGTGTTCACATAAGTCTCTTCCTCGTAGCTCCACACTTTCACCACCGAGTAGTTGTTCTTCAGGTTGGAGTTGTTCGAGTCGGCGCCGAGGTTGCACCATTCGCCGAGCACCGAATTCCCCAGGAAGCCGTCGTGCGCCTTGTTCGAATAGCCGAAGATCACCGAATTGCTCACCTCGCCGCCGACCTTGCATTCCGGACCGAAGGTGGTGCCTTCGTAGATCTTGGCGCCCATCTTCACCGTCGAGTGTTCGCAGAGGGCGAACGGCCCGCGGATCATCGCGCCTTCCATCACTTCGGCGTCCTTGCCGAGGTAGATTGGTCCGGCGCTGGCATTCAGGATCGCGCACTCGGCTTTCGCGCCGGGCTCCAGGAAGACGCGCTCCGGCGCGATCACCCGGTTCGATGCCGACAGCGGCGCGGACGTCCTGCCCTTCGTGAGCAACGCGAAATCGGCTTCGATGCCTTTGCCGTTCTTCGAAAAGATATCCCAGGGATAGCGTACCTGTTCCAGGCTGCCGCCATACTCCACCGGCTTCATGGCGGAAAAATCAGGATCGCTACCGCCGTCTTTGGCGGCCGCTTGATCGGTACGCGCGGCGATCACCACTTCGCCGGCACACAGGCAACTGCCTTTTTCCAGTTGCTGCACGGCGCTCACCAGCGCATCATCGGCGATCACCGAGCCGTTGATCCAGAGGTTGTCATCGGTCGCGGCGAAGCCGTACTTCACGCGCAGGTAGTCGGCGGAACGGAACGAACTGCCGCTCGCGCCCAGGCGGCGTTCCCATTTTTCGCGCAGCGTCAGGATGCCCAGCCGGATCTCGGCCACCGGCCGTGTGAAGGTCAACGGCAGCAGGCGTTGCCGGTTGTCGTCGTCGAAGAAGATGAGGTGCATAGTGTTGTTGAACTGCCCGATGCTTGTAAGCACACTACTCAGGCAGAATACCAGTCAGGTTTACGGAAGTGAAGAATTGCCAGCGACAGGAACGGCAGGATCGAAAGGATCATCCAGACATTCCGGCTCAGGATGCCGACTAACAGGATCATCAGGGCCAGCAAACCCATCAGCACAAGGCCAAAGGTGCCGAGTCGCCGACGCGGTTTCGCCAGGATGAGGTTGACCAACAGCAACACCTGTCCGGCAAAGGGCAGCAGGATGAGCGGGTGGGTTATGGTATCCGAGCTCAGCGGCTTTTGAAAGAACAACTGGTACTCGGCTTGTGCCAGGGTGATTGATTGTCCCCCGCCCCATTCCATGTAACCACACAGAAAGGTCAGCACCAGGGCCAGGAGCAATACACGGACTTTAGTCATCGACGGCGATTCCGGTCAAATTTAGCCAAACACAAAAGAAAAAGTCCCTCTTGCGGAGGGACTTTTTCAACGAAAACCGAGTGGTTTTATTTCTTGTAGCGGTTGCGGAACTTGTCGATACGACCGGCGGTATCGACCAGCTTCATCTTACCGGTATAGAACGGATGCGACATGTGGCTGATCTCCAGCTTCACCAGCGGATACTCATTGCCATCGGTCCATTTGATGGTGTCTTTCGTCTCGACCGTCGAACGCGTCAAAAAAGCGTAGTCGCAGGAAATGTCCTTGAATACGACCATTCGATAGTTCTTGGGGTGAATCTCTTTCTGCATGGATATTCGAAATTGGACGGCAAAGATACGTCTTTTTCCCAAGAAACCAAATACTTTGCTTGACTTGTCGCCTTTTCAGGTGCTATCTTCCGTCCGAGGCGGGAAGTCCCGAAAATCAGCCACTTCCGGCGGATTGGACGCGAAAAACGCTAAATTTGATACTCCCCGGGATCGATCCCGCTAATTTACCCTATCCAATGAGTGTTACCAAGGACGAGCTGATGACCCAGCTCGAGGAGCTTGCCCGGCAGGAGATGACCGAAGAGGTCACCCAGAAAGCCGACGAGCTTAAGAACGAGTACTTACGGCTTGCCGAACACCGCAACCAGGAGTTGCTCGAGCAGTTCATCGCAGAAGGCGGCACAGCCGACAGCTTCGAACCGCGCAAGGATCCGGATGATGGCCGTTTCGCCGAACTCATGCACATCCTGCAGGACCGGCTCGAGAAAGCGAAGAAGCTGAAAGCCGACGAGGTGCAGACCCAGCTCAAAGCCAAGGAATCCATCGTGGCCGAACTGGAAAAGCTGGTGAGCGAAGAGACGAACATCGGCAAAGCCTTCAACACCTTCCGCGAGTTACAGAACCGCTGGAAGGAGATCGGTAACCTCTCCCACCGCGACTACCGAAACATCCAAAGCGCGTACCACCGCCACGTCCACAACTTCTATTACAACATGAAGTTGAGCAAGGACCTGCGCGACCTCGACTTCAAGCGCAACCACGAACACCGCACCCAACTGCTCACAAAGATCGAATCGCTCGGGCAGATGGAATCGGTCAAGGGCGTTGAGCGCCTGCTCAACCTTTACCGCATGGAATGGTCGGAGCTCGGTCCTACCGCGCCCGAGACCATCGAACCTCTGCGGACCCGCTACCGCGAACTCATCGGCGGGGTGCTGCAACGCATCCGCGATTTCTACCAGTCGCGGCAAAAAGAAGAACAGGTCCACCTCGAAACCAAGAAAGCCCTGCTGGAGCGCGCCAAAGGCATCGCGGCCGAAACCTTCGACAACCCCAAGGCCTGGCAGACGATGACTGAGACCCTCAACGGCATCTTTGAAGACTGGAAAAAAGCCGGCTTCGGCCCCAAGGCCGAGAACGAGAAGATCTGGAACGAGTTCCGCAAGGAGCTCAACACCTTCTATACTAAAAAGCGCGAGTTCTTCGGCGAACTGAAAAAGTCGCACAAGGCCGGTCGCGAGAAGAAGCAGGAACTCATCAAAAAGGCCGAAGCCATCGCCGCGGCCACACACGAGACCTGGGAAGAGCCCACCAAACAGGTGATCGCCCTGCAGCAGGAATGGAAAGCGGCCGGACCGGTCGAAGGCTGGGAAGAGAACAAGCTCTGGAAGAAATTCCGGGAAGCTTGTGACAAGTTCTTCGAAGCCAAGCGCGGTCATTTCGGGCAGCGCGACGCCGAGCAGTTGGCGAATTTGCAGAAGAAGAAAGACCTGATCGCGAAGATCGAGGCCTTCACGCCCACCGGCAATACGAACGAGGACCTCAAAGTCCTGCGCGACTTCAGCGCCGAGTGGAAGACCATCGAGCACGTGCCCTTCAAGGAGAAGGAAAAGATCTGGGACCGCTACAAGAAAGCCATCGACGCGAAGTACGCCTCCATGAAGCTCGAAGCCGGCGAAGCCCATCTCGCCCGCTTCCGCAGCAGCGTGGAGCTTCTCGCCCAGAGCGATGAAGCCGGCAACCTGCTGCGCCGGGAGAAGAACAACATCCGCGAAAAGATCGGCAAGCTGCAGGCCACCATCAACCAGTACGAGAACAACCTCGGCTTCTTCCGCAACTCCAAAAACATGGGCGGCCTCCTCGACGAAGTCGAAAACAACCTAAAACGCGCCCGCGAAGAGATGGAACTACTCCAAAAGAAGCTCAAAGCGTTTTCGGAAGTCCAGCCTCCGGCGGAGAATCAATAACCCGTTAATCGAAATTTTAGGCGGCCTCACGATCATTGGGGCCGCCTTTTGATTTCTCGAAATACCCGACCCCATGAATTCTCCCCCTATGAGGTAGGATTGGCGCATTGCGTGATATATTTTAACAGTTGATTCTAAGCGAAAATGGCTATTTTAGGGGGTGAAAGATGTGCGGGAGTTGCGCATTTTATAATGTTAGCTGCCATTATTTGGCGAGAGTACGAACTCCAAATTGACTGCAAGAAACAAACAATAAAAAACTAATATAAGAAAAGTGTGATATAAGGCTTGAATTAAACTAATTTTGATAGGAGTAATTTTTAAGTATAATGCGAAATTTTTTATTCATTTTAATTTTATTGTTGCAAAACATTTTTTTGTTTTCACAGCCATCAATTGAATGGCAAAAATGCTTGGGAGGAACTGGATATGATGAGCCATCATTCCTAAACCCTGCGAAGGATATGTTTCAACAAACAGCTGACCACGGATATATAATTGCGGGAACATCAAATTCTAATGATGGAGATGTAACGGGTTTTCATGGAGGAAGTGGTCCTGATTATTGGGTTATCAAAACAGATAGTTTGGGAAATATAGAATGGCAAAAATGTTTAGGTGGCACTTCCAGTGAATGGGCTACAGCAATTCAACAAACAAATGATGGAGGCTATATTGTGGCAGGTATTACAGGGTCTAATAATGGAGATGTTTCTGGCAATCATGGCTATTCAGATTATTGGTTGATAAAGTTAGATAGTGCGGGTAATATTCAATGGAAGAAATGTTATGGAGGAGGTTATGGTACTGTTTCAGGTTATGATAACCCCTATTCAATCAGGCAAACTTTGGAGGGTGGCTATATTATAGCAGGGAGAAGCAATTCTGGAAACGGAGATGTTACAGGACTTCATGTTGCAAGTTGGTATTATAGCGATTACTGGATTGTAAAATTGGACACATCAGGAAATATCCAATGGCAAAAATGTTTAGGTGGCTATCTTGATGAAGAAGCGCATTCAATTGCATTAAGTAATGATAGCGGTTTTGTAATTGCAGGAGAGGCTCGTTCCTACGATGGCGATGTTACAGGGAATCATGATACCACCGGAAATACATATGATTACTGGGTTGTGAAACTTAACTCATCAGGGAACATTTTATGGCAGAAATGTTATGGAGGTTCAGAGAATGATATACCATCTTCTATTAGTAACACATCCGATGGTGGTTTTATAATTGCAGGTCAAACATCCTCAAATGATGGTGATGTTATAGGCTACAATGCTCAATTTGAGGAAGGTTGGATTATTAAGATTGACAGCATCGGGAATCTACAATGGCAAAAGTGCCTGGGAGGACAAGCATCTACGGCTGTACAAACATCAGATGGAGGATTTCTAATTGCGGGAAATGTAGCCCCCAATGACAGTGACCAGACTTTGTATCCAAATATTGAATATTTCTGGTTGGTTAAACTTGATAGTGCCCACAATTTTCAGTGGCACTCATGTGATGGATATAAAAACGGAGGATATTGTAATACGGCTATTCAAACCTATGATGGCAAATATGCATTTCTCGGAAATGTTTACAATAATGGCGGAGACGTTACTGGTGCACATGGAGGGAAAGACATTTGGTTAGTCAAATTATCTGACCTAAACATTATAAAGAGCAAACAGCGAGAAATTTGTTCATTATGCAATGGTTTTATAACCATCAATGCGACCGGCGGTACTCCTCCTTATTCTTTTTTATGGAGCACCGGAGAAACAACAGACTCAATTTCAAATTTATGCCATGGAACTTATTCTGTCACTGTAACAGATGCTATGGGGCTGATTGGAGCATGCTCTGAAAACATTATGAATGACACAGTGAGGGTTTACGGCACTCAAACACCTGCATCGTGCTGGTCCTGTCCAGATGGCACAGCGACCTTACACCCTACCGGTGGCAGCGGTTTATACCATTATTCATGGCAAGGTTTTTCAGATACAACCGCAACACTTACCGGATTGCCGAATGGTTCTGTTTATGGTTGTGTGACGGACAGCTTTGGCTGCGCTGCATGTTATTCAATTGAAGTCATGAGTCCGGTTGGTCTAGATGAAATATCAGACAAAAGGAACTTTATCTATATCTCTCCTAATCCAACTTCAGATAAAATTTATATTGAATCCTCTGAAGAATTCGGCCAAATTAATTCAGTACAAGTCTACAATTCGATAGGAGAGCTAGTTATTTTCGTAGAGAACTCAATAACAATTGATTTTGCGTCAATGAAATCAGGAATATACTTCATCATTGCTACAAACATGAAAGGCCACAAATTGAAAGCAATCGCTATGAAAATGAAGTAGGTGAAATATCAAAATTGATACGGATTATGATCCTCAACAATTAGATGAGCAGTATTCAGCGTGACTGACATCGCTTTCGGCGGAAAGTTCAACCCGATGCACCGTCCCCGCTCGGCGAAAAGTTTAATCCCGCAGATGTTGGGTGGAATGTTCTCGGATCATCAGCTATGCTGATACTATTTTCCAGAAATTGCTGAAGTAAAATGAAACGACTGACTACCATTCTTGCATCCATCATCTCGCTCACTGCTATCGGGCAAGACACTTTGAAAACGAAGGGGGCAACGGAATTCAAGCGAATGATGTTCGGCGTAAATAGCTCACCTGACTATTGTTATCGAACATTGAAAAACAATGGTGGAAATGCTATGGCTTCAACAGTATTTGACATACGCAATAGCAGCGAAGAATACAAGATCGGTTACACAGCCGGCCTAAACGCTTGTTATAACTTTTCGGAGAGATTCGGAATTGAATTAGGAGTACAATATTCAAATAAAGGTTACACGTATAAAATGTCCGACTTGTCTTTTGGAGATCTGATAGGTTCGGGTAATGGCATTGTTTATTCCACTCCCACCGGGCAAGTGCCGGTCGAAGCAAAATACCGCTATAATTTCATCTATCTGGACGTGCCTGCTCGAGCCATTTTTTATTTGGGAACTAAGAAGGTTCGCTTTGTTGCAAGCGTTGGCGTGGCAACCAATATCCTGCTCAAAGCTACGCTGACAAGCGTTTCAGAATATGAGGATGGAAATACCAAACGCGAAACCTATGACCAGGAATACGATTTCAAATCCTTGAATGTATCACCTACAATAAGTGCCGGTTTGGATTACAGCATAAACAACAAACTCAACCTGAGAGCAGAACCTACGTTCCGCTATGGCTTAATCGAAATCATTGACGCACCGATTACAGCCTACCTGTGGAACGCAGGGATGAACATCACTTGCTATTACGCGCTAAAATAATTGAACGAGCCGGGTGGGAAGAGATGCGAGGGACGTAGAGCAAGGAACATAAGCGAGGGACGTGGGACGAGGGACGAGGGTTAAACTGACGTGGGACGTGGGACAAGCTCGGCTCTATTCGCTATTCGCTATTCGCAATTTACTGTTTACTGTTTACTGTTCACTGTTCACTCTTCACTAATCACTACCCGCCTTTTCACTACATTGTACTGACCCACCACCACCATGTCCCCTACCCGTTTCCTGCTTGCTGGCTTTGCGCTTCTTTGTCTTGTTTGCGCCCGACCGACGGATACCTCCGGCCAACCCGGTCTCTGGACCTGGGTGCACGGCGATTCGACTTATAACACGCCCGCCCGCTACGGTATCCGCGGTGTAGCCGACAGCAGCAACCTCCCCGCCGGGGTGTATGCTCCGGTCTTCTGGACCGGTAAGGACGGCACGTTTTGGATCTACGGCGGGAAGGACGTCACTTCGCATTACCTTTCCGAGCTGTGGCGGTTCGATCCCGATACGCGGATGTGGACCTGGATGAAAGGCGACAGCGGATTGGTGGACCAGCCGCCCACCTTTGGCAGCAAGGGCGTCTCCGCTCCCACTAACTCGCCCGGCGCGCGAGGACTCGGTTGTCCGGCCTGGACCGACACCAGCGGCAACCTCTGGATGTTCGGCGGGTCTGCCAAGCAACGGACCGGCTCCTTCCCATTCCGGTATATGTCGGATGTCTGGAAGTACGACATCCCAACCAACGAATGGACTTGGATGGCCGGCGACTCCATGCCCGGCGCGCGGGTACTGGGAACGCGTGGCGTGCCCTCGACCCTCAACCTGCCCGGTCAGATCGGCGAATGCTCCGACGCCTGGACCGATCCTGGATGAAATTTATCTTTACATTCGATTTCGAAACATGTAATCCACATTTCATTTTTAACCTACTATACACCATGGAATGGTATTTTAAAGTCCTCAACCAATTCGCTGACTTCAGCGGGAGAGCAAGAAGGAAAGAATACTGGATGTTTGCTTTGTTCAATGTGCTGTTTACGGTAGCAGCCTTGATCCTGGACAAGTTTATGGACATAGGCTTTAACGGCTCTTACATTGGCTGGATCTACATTTTGTATAGTCTTGCCATCTTCATTCCGTCATTGGCAGTTACGGTACGACGTTTACACGATGTCGGTAAGAGCGGATGGATGTATCTGATTATCCTGATTCCGATCATCGGCGCTATTTGGCTACTGGTACTAATGGCCACAGACGGACAACCCGGTACCAACTCATGGGGCCCCAACCCCAAAGAACAAAGCGAATAGAAATCAACAAGACTATTCATATGAACCTACGCTAAAGCAACAGCAGGAATTTGGAAACCAGTAATTAGTAATTCGTAACTGGATTCTCAAACTAAAATAACTGATCGCTCTACTTTCAACCTTCAACCCACTACCGGCAATCAACTTTCAACATCCCACAAACATGAAACTCCCTTCCTACCTCTTCGCCTTACTCCTGCTCTCGCTTACCTCCTTCGGCCAGGACATCAACCAACTCTACCTGCGCGGGAAGTATCGGGCGGAATGTCCGATGGAAGTCATGGACAAAGCGAGTTTTCGACATTGTGAGTTATGCCCTTTTGTGAGCGTTTCCAAAAGCGACAACACTTCGATGATCTCAGAAATACAACTCGACTTCGGAACCGACTCCTTGACCCTGAATCAACGCGGAAAGTTCACCACAGTGCCCTACACCCGCGACACCAACGACCTTTCCATCCGGTTTCGCTTTTCGGAAAAAGACTATTTCTTCCGCGTCTTTATCCACAACGACCAATACATCCTCGAGTCAGCCGACGGTTTGCTAATGGTACTCACCAAGGCGGCGGAGAAATAGTTGAAAGTTGAAGGTTGAAAGTTGAAAGTTGCCAATCACTAATTACTAATTACTAATTACTAATCTCCCCTTGCCCCTCCACTACCGCCTCCTCCTTGCACTCTCGTTTCTTTCCGCTGCCGCCCCTGCGCAAACCTCCACCTACTTTCCTTTTCCGAACGACAGCGCTTACTGGTGCTCGGAATATTGCGGGAATATGGGCAATGGCTTGATTGAAGCGACGGATGTTCTGAATGGGACTACCCAGATCAACGGTCAACAATACAGTCGGCTGCAACACTTCCAGCGGTCGTGCAACGGCGGGGGCTTTTGCGTTTGCGCCCAGATCGTTCAGGTCGATACGGCCACGTATTATCTCCGGCAGGATATTCCGAACAAGAAAATCTGGCTCTACGACTTCGCGACCAACCGGGACACCATCTTTCTCGACTTCGACTTACAAGTCGGTGACACGATCGATGCCCGGAACGCATACTGGGCAAGGGACCTTTTCCCGGTGGATCCCATCCAGGTCATCCGCATCGACTCCCTGCCGATCGCCGGCCAATACCGTAAGAGGATCAACTACCTCTATTTCGGCTACACCAACTACATGGTCGAAGGCATCGGTCCGGCACACGGCCTGTTTTTTCCGCCCAACTCCGGCATTGACTATGCATCAGCACTCGATCTGTTCGTCATACAGAATCAGCCCTACTTCCCGGTCTTCGCGACCGACACCACCGGTCTGGGACAATTTTGCGTCGACTTCACCACGGGCATTCCCACCACCGAACAGCTGGAGCTTTTTCTGGTGTACCCCAATCCCTCGGCAGGAGAAATCACCATCCGGCTCGACCAGCGCATCACCGATGCCTGCTTCGAACTATTCTCGGCCCAGGGATCCCTGGTCCATCGCGCAAGCATCTCCGGTCCAAACCCATCCCCGATCCGCCTCCAACACCTCAACGCCGGCATCTACCTCGCAAGACTCACCGAAGGCGACCGCAGTTTGGTGAGGAAGGTGGTGGTGAGGTAGGTTGTGAGGGACGAGGGACGAGACCGAGACCGAGGGAAAATGGGGCGAGGCCTGCCTGCCGAAGCTTTAGCGAAGGCAGGGACGAGGGACGAGACCGAGACCGAGGGAAATGAGACGAACTAGGCTCTATTCGCTATTCACTTTTCACTGTTTACTATTCACTGTTCACTGTTCACTGTTCACTATTCACTGTTCACTAAAAAAAACCCGCCCGGAGAAAACTCCCCCGGGCGGTGCATTGAAACAGGAACAAACACTAACTAATGGAGCATCATCGCTGGATCGCCACTTTGCGCGATACGGACTGACCGTCGGCGTCGAGGTGGAGAATGTAGAGACCCGGTGCGAGCGCGGCGGCGTCGAAGCGCAGGCGGTGCTCACCCGGCTGACGGGAACCGCTGTCGAGCAGTTCTACGCGACGACCGGTCAGGTCCATGACTTCCAGGGTCACATCGGCCTGGCGGTCGAGGGTGTACTGGATATCGGTGGCCTGTCCGAAGGGGTTCGGAGCATTCTGGAGCGAACCGTTGCGGACCGGACCTTCAGCGATGCCCGTACCAAGACGGAAGGCGTACACGCTGTCGCAATCACAGAACGTATCGGTACCGATCACCACGCAGGCGCAGACGTTGAACCAGCCCTGGGTTGCATAGGTATGCGTCGGGTTCAGGGTGCCGGAAGAATCCGTGGTGCCGTCGCCGAAGTCCCAGAAGATGGCCGAAGGCAATCCGCAGGGTGAGTAGATCTGGTACACCATGGTCGGCGTGCCCGGCATGGTCGAGTCCGGATAGGCGAAGAACTGCGGCATGCAACGGCTCTGCGCGTCGACGCTGCTACACCAGGTATCGGTGCAACCCGAAGCGGTGGTGATGGTCAGACAAACCGTGTAGGTGCCGGTGACCGCATAGGTATGAACCGGGTTCTGGCTGGTCGAAGCCGTACCGTCGCCGAACGACCACTGCCAGGACGTTGCGCCGCCGGAAGAGCCGTCGTAGAAGCTAACGGTGGTGCCGGCGCTATCCGGAATGTACTGGAAGTTCGCCGTGCAACCGAGCGCGCCGCCGACTACGATGCTGTCGCAGTACGTGTCGGTGCACATGGAGTCGGTGATGGTCAGACAAACCAGATACACACCGTTGGCGTTGTACTGCCAGGTAACAGGATTGCTGCCGTACGAAGTGGCGGTACCGCCGTTACCGAAATCCCAGGTGCAAAGCACGTTCAGCGGAGAAGAAGTGTTGGTGAACACCACAGCACCCGAAGGACTCACATTGGCCGTGAAGCTGGCTGTACAACCCGTACCACCGCCACCGACGGTAACACGGTCACAGAACGTGGAGGAACAACCGGAAGCTGTGGTGATGGTCAGGCAGATCTGGTAGTTGCCCGGCGTAGCATAGGCATGCGAAGGGTTGTTCTGGTTACTCGTAGCGCCGTCGCCGAAATCCCAGGCCCAGCTCACGATTGAATCGTTGGAGACGGAGTAGTCGGTGAAATTCACCAGCATCGTTCCTGCCACCCACGCGCCCTGGAAGGCCGCAGAACAGGTGATGGCGCCGCCGCCGTTCACGTAAAGGGAATCGCAATAGGTGTCGGTGCAGGCTTGCATGGAATCCGTCACCGTCATGCAGACCGTATAGGCGCCGTTGGCATTGTAGGTATGCGAGAGGCTCGCATTACCGATGGAGGTGCCAAAGGAACCATCACCAAAATCCCAGGTACAGATCGCGCCCGCCGGAGAAGGGTTGCCGGTGAAGGTCGCGGTGTTGCCGCTGGTCGAAGTGGTGAACGATGCCTGGCAGGAACCGGTGCCGTTGATGGTGATGGCTGTGCAGTAGGTATCGCTGCAACCCGCGCCATCGGCAATACTCAGGCAAACGGTATACGTACCCGGAGCCGGGAACGTATGCGACGGGTTGGCCACTGTCGAGGTGGTGCCATCCCCGAAGTCCCAGGAATACGTCAACCCGCCGGAGCCGATACTGGTGTTCTGGAAGTCGTACACACCCGCCGGGCTGACCGTGAAGGTGTACGAAGCGTTGCAGGCAAGCGTCTGTCCTACGTAAATGGAATCGCAGGTGGTCGTCCAGCAACCAGTAGCAAACGTGGCAGTCAGGCAGACCACATACGTGCCGTTGGAGTTGTAAAGGTGCGAAGGATTCTGCGCGGTAGAAGCAGTACCGTCGCCGAAGCTCCACTGCCAGGAGACCGGACGGTCACCGTTGGCGTCGTAGGAAGAATCGTAGAACGATAGCTGATAAGGAGAACCGGAGGTCGTATAAGCGAAACCGGTATAACACGGCACCTGTGCACGGGCAATACTGCCCATACCCAGGAAGAACATCAGCAACAAGCCGGTCAGCCAGGGACCGCTGCGTTGCAAGGAGTAATTGGTAAACTTCATGGTACTAGAATTTAGGGTTGGATGGATGCGTTTGATTCGATGATCCAAAAGTAGATGGGCAACAACGCAGGTACAAGGCGAAGTGTGGAAAATCTTACGCGTCCAAGACGAGGTATTAGGATTGGTGATTGGTGATTGGTGATTAGTAATTGGTAATTAGTAACTAGAAACTAGTTGGAGACTCCTAATTACTAGTTACTAATTACTAGTTACTAATTACCAGTTACCAGTTACCAGTCACAAATCACTCAAACGCCGCCACTCAACCTTCCAACCTTCAACCTTCAACCAACCCGAAACTCGGAACCCGGAACCCGGAACACTATACATTCTTACGCATCCAACCACCCATCCCCACCCCCACCTTTCCCGTATATTTGCCGCCTATGAGCCTTAAAAACGCCTTGTTACTGGCTTTTTTCGGATTGCTGATCGGATTTTCTTCCTGTAAAAAGGACGAATTCATCACCGACGGCGACGCGAAGCTGGAGTTTTCGACCGATACGGTCATCTTCGATACGGTCTTCACCACGGTCGGTAGTTCCACGGAGGTTTTCGTCGTTTACAACCGCAACGACCAGCCGGTGAAGGTCAGTTCCATCCGCCTGGCTACCGGCGACCAGTCGATGTTCCGCCTGAACGTCGATGGCCTGCCCGGACGATCGTTCAGCGATGTGGAGATCGGCGCCGACGACAGCATCTTCATCTTCGTAGAAGTAACGGTGGACCCGAACAACCAGAATACGCCTTTGGTTGTCACGGATTCCATTCTCTTTGAGACCAACGGCAACCTGCAGGACATCGACCTGGTGGCCTGGGGACAGGATGCTTATTTCCACAAGCCGCCGGCCGGCTCTCCCCCGCTCTTCTTTCTGGATTGTAACGACACCTGGAACAACGATAAGCCGCATGTCATCTATGGCTACGCCCTGGTCGATTCCGCCTGCACGCTGACGATCAACGCGGGAACGAATGTCCACTTACATCCCGGCTCGGGCATCATCGTCTTATCCTCCGGGACACTCAAGGTGGAAGGCACGACCGGCAGTCCGGTCACCATCCAGGGCGACCGGCTCGGCTTCGACTACCAGGAGATCGCCGGACAGTGGGACCGCATCTGGCTGAGCAACATCACACGCAGCAACCTGATCAACGGCACGAACGAGATCGGTCCGGGTTCTCGTAATTCGGTCATACGAAACTGCGTGATCAAGAACGGCAACATCGGCCTGCACGTCGACACGGTCTTCGGTGCGGGCGAAACGACGCTTCGCCTGGAAAACACCTTCGTGCGGAACATGAGCGGCAACGCGCTCCTGCTGCGCGGGGCGGTGATCGATGCGTACAACTGCGCCTTTGCCAACTGCGGACTGCAGGTGGCCAACATGCTCTACGGCGGCACCTATCGCTGGTACCACTGTACCTTTGCAAACTTCTGGTCGGAGGAATCCCGCCAGGACCCGGTCGTGTTGATGAACAACTACTTCGGCAACAACGTGCGACGGATCGACGCGAACTATTACAACTGCATCGTGTACGGCAACAACGACCAGGAACTGGGCATCGACTCCTTTCCCAATGCCGCCCCCGGCCTGTTCAACTATAAGTTCGACCACGCGCTGCTGAAGATCGAAGGCACCTTCCCCACTTCCAACCCGCTCTTCTACAACGCGATCATCCGCGCTACGGGCAGCAGCAACAGTCCGCGCTTCCAGGATGTAGACAACAATATCTACAAACTCGACAGTACCAGCATCGCCATCGATGCCGGTGACGCCGCTTTTCTTTCCATTGACCCGATCCTCAACACCGATCTCGAAGGCCTTGTCAGGCCGCAGGGTTTGGGACCGGATTTGGGGGCTTATGAACGCCGATGATTTCTTAATTGTAGATTGAAAATTGAAGGTAGAAGGTAGAAGGAATCACGCTGCTTATGTACATGGAGACTGTTGAAGTTGGCCTGTGTCAGTGATCCAACAATCATATGGTATAATTCGTCATCTATATCAAAATCTCAAGATTCTCTTACTCACTTCGCAATCATTCGCACTTTCAAACCCCCATTTCAATCAACTTTCAACTTTCAACCTTGAACCTTCAACTTTCAACTAAAAAGCAATGCTGCTCCCCACCGCTTACTTCCCTCCCATTTCCTGGCTGAAGAAAGGCTTGTCCGGAAACGCGATTCTGATCGAAGCGAAAGAGCATTATTCCAAACAGACCTGGCGCAACCGTTGCAGGGTCTATGGCGGCAACGGGCCGATCGAGTTGGTGATCCCGGTGGACCATACCAACCGCTGGAGGATCCCGATCGACGAACTGAAAACTTCCACCGCCACCGATTGGAAATGCTTGCACTGGAAGAGTATCCGTTCGGCTTACGGCAAGGCGCCTTACTTCGAGTATTATGCAGAGACGATCGAAGCCTGCTTTCGAAAAGACTCACCCGAACACCTGTTGGATTTCAATGAAGCCTGTCTGCGTAGCGTCCTGAAACTGTTGAAAGCGGATAACCCGATCGAACGCACGGAATCGTTCACGCCATACACGGACAACGACCCGCGATTAGTATGGTCGGAGATTGATGCGGAGACCGGATGGACGTTTCCTTCCTACTACCAGTCGTTCGCCGACCGTCACGGCTTTTTGCCTAACCTTAGTTCGCTGGACCTGCTTTTTCATCTCGGCCCGGATAGCCGGGAATACCTGGAGAAAATCACCCGCGCTTAACCTTTCTCCTCAGAGTGACAGGATCTCCGCGACCCGCATGAGGTCGTAGGGGAATTCTTTGCGGCGCGCAACGACCGTTTCAAAGGGAGTTTCCGCGATCTTATTGTCGATTACACCGACCATGATGTCGCGTCGGCCCTGCACCAGCGCGTCGACCGCGGCTACTCCCAACCGGCTGGCGAGCACCCGGTCGAAGCAGGTCGGACTTCCGCCCCGTTGCATATGTCCCAATACGCTGACGCGCGTATCGAAGGAATCGAAACGCTGTCGCACGGCGTCCGCGATCTTGTATGCTCCGCCGGCATCATCGCCTTCGGCAACGATCACGATCATGGATGTCTTCTTACGATGCCAGCCGCGTTGCAGGACCTGGACGATCTGTTCGATGCGTGTACGCGTTTCCGGAATGGCAATCGCTTCCGCCCCGGAGCCGATGCCGCTGAGCACGGCGATCATGCCGGCATCACGTCCCATCACTTCCACGAAGAAAATCCGGTCGTGCGAATCGGCCGTGTCGCGGATCTTGTCGATCGCCTGCACGACGGTGTTCAATGCCGTATCGTAACCGATCGCGTAATCGGTTCCGTAGATGTCGTTATCGATCGTCTTCGGTACGGCGACGACGGGAAGATCGTGTTCCTGCAAAAACTGTTGAATGCCGCGAATGGAGCCATCGCCACCGAGGAGGATCAATCCATCGACTCCGTTGGTCCGCAGGTTCTCATACGCCTTCGCCCGTCCTTCAACGGTCATGAATTGTTCGGAACGCGCCGTCTTCAGGATCGTACCGCCACGCTGGATGATGTTACTCACGGCATGCGACGGAAGCGGGATGAACTGGTTTTGGATCATCCCTTCGTACCCGCGCAGGATGCCGGTTACCTCCAGTCCGTGATGAATGGCTGAGCGGACGACGGCGCGGATTCCGGCATTGAGTCCGGGACAGTCGCCACCGGTGGTCATGACGGCGATCTTCTTCATTGCGGGTGCTGCGATCATTGGAATCAGAACAAAGCTACGGAAACAATGTTCCGCTATTCCCCACCCCGGCGACTGCCGCGGTAGAGTTCAAACTTCAGAAAGCGGCACTCGATCGGACCGTTGAAGACCTGGATGCGTTTGGACGGGCGCAAGCCGATCTGCTTTTCCGCCTCGCGATTGGCCGAGAGGATCCAGGCTTCGCTGCCGGCGTATTGCCGTTTCAGCGTATCGCCGATGCCTTTATATAAACGCTGGATATCCTCATGTGCTATGCGTTCTCCATAAGGTGGGTTCATCACCAGCAGGCAGCCGTCGGCCGGAGGCTCCAGTTGTTCGAACTCGCCCGTGCGCAAGATGATGTCGCGTTCCATGCCGGCCGTACGCAGATTGGACTTTGCCGAGGATAGCGCGACCGAGCTGCGGTCTGATCCGAATACCGGTACCGATGATGCCGGCAACTCCTGCGCTAGCGCGGCTTCGCGCACCGCGCTCCATAATCCTGCGTCGAAATTCATCCAGCGTTGAAAACCGAAGCCCTCCCGGAATCGTCCCGGAGCGATACGACGCGCCAACAAGACGGCTTCAGTCAACAAGGTGCCGCTGCCGCAGAACGGATCGTACAGCGGGCGATCACCCTTCCAGCCGGTCAGACCGATCAGGCCCGCCGCGAGTACTTCGCTCAGGGGTGCGCCCGCCGGTTCCTCGCGATACCCGCGCCGGTGCAGGGAATCCCCGGAACTGTCGAGCGAAACAGTGGCATTGTTCTCCACCAGGTGAACGTGGATCCGGACAGTCGGGCGTTGAATGTCGACGTTCGGCCGTTTTCCATACGCGTCGCGGAACTGGTCAACGATCGCGTCCTTGGTCTTCAGTGCGATGTATTGCGTATGGTCCATGTTGGATCGATACGCCACCGCGTCGACGGCCAGTGAGCCGTCCACCGGCAGGAACTGGTTCCATTCCACTTCCTGTACGCCCGCATACAAGGCCTTTTCATCCGGAGCGGAGAAGCGATGTACTTCCTGCAAGACCCGCAGCGCATAACGGCTGCAGAGGTTGATGCGGTACACGGTCTTCAGATCGCCGTTGGCATAGACCGCGCGTTTGCCGGCCTTCGCTCCGCTTGCCCCGAGGGCCGTTACTTCCTCCGCCAACAGGGACTCGAGTCCGGCGAAGGTTTTGATCACCAGGGGTGCTTCCATATCATTCTTTCGATAGCCATCCTTTGCGATAAAAGAAAATGAGTTGCAGGATCACGATCACGACCATGACCAGCAACACCGTAACGTAACCGTACGGCATGTACAATTCCGGCATGTTGAGCGGCATGACCTTGCCGGTAACCGGATGCACGTCCGTGAAGTTCATCCCGTAAAGGCCGACTATGAAGGTCAACGGGATGAAGATCGTGGAGATGATGGTCAGGACTTTCATCACCTGGTTCATGCGTTGGCTCACCGACGAATGATAAACATCCACCAGCGATGCCGTGACTTCCCGGTAACTCTCGACCAGATCGAGGATCTGGATACTGTGGTCGTAGGTGTCACGGAAAAAGATCTTCGTGGCTTCCTGCACTTGCGGGAAAGCCGACCGAAGGATGTCGTTCACCTTATCCCGCTCACTCCAGATGCTACGCCGGATCTCGATGAGCTCGCGCTTGATCTGGAGGATACGGTTCAGCGCCTCGCGCGTAGGCCGCAGCAGCAATTCATCCTGCAGCTCGTCGAGGCGGTCGCCTACGTGTTCCAGGATCGGATACAAGTTGTCCAGCGCGACATCCATGAGCGCATAGGCCAGGTAATCGGCACCATACTTGCGCACGAACCCTTTTCCATGCCGGATCCGGTCGCGCACCGGATCGAGCACATTGTCGTACCGGTCCTGGATCGACAACACCATGTTCTTGCCCAGGAAAATACTCAGTTGATCGTTGCACAAACCCGTCTCCATTTCGCGAAAGATGCGGGAGATCAGGAACAGGTGCTGATCATATTCGTCGGCCTTGGGCCGCTGGTACTGATTGACGACATCTTCTATCTGCAGGCGGTGGATACCGAATGCGGTGGCGAGCTCTTCCATGAAGGCACGGCTGCCAAAACCCTGCACATCGATCCAGGCGACCCGGTCCGGATAGGACTGGATCGCGGCGGTAGCTTCGGACAAACTGTTGAAGGGTCGTTCGTCGAAAAAGTCGGGGGTATAGAAAAAGCCCGTGATCCGGGGCTTGAGCGCGCCTTCCTCTACCAGGATGTTGCCGGGCGGGGTACCGGGCGGTGCGTGTCGCGCGCGACGGGCGCGGTGACGCTTCTTACTGCTGGGGCGCTTCATGACGGGAGGTTAAAGATTTACAAATATTCGTTTCTCGAACCCAGTCACATGCTCAAATAATCCATGCACGTTTGTTGAAAGCCCTCCATTCCCGCCCATTTGGCAAGGCCGAAAAAACCGAACTTCGTGATGCATGAAACCCTGGTACGAAACCTGGTTCGATTCACCCTACTATCACATCCTGTATCATCACCGTGATGGTACGGAAGCGGCCGCGTTCCTGGACCGCTTGATCGGACAACTGCCGATGCGATCAGGGGCCCGGGTGCTCGACGTAGCCTGTGGAAAAGGCCGGCATTCCATCCACCTGAACAAACGAGGATTTGATGTATGCGGCTTCGACCTTTCCAAAGCCAGCATCGCGCACAATCGCCAATTCGAAAACGATCGTTTGCACTTCTTCGTGCACGACATGCGCGAAGTCTTTCGGGTGAACTATTTCGATTACGTGTTGAACCTGTTCAGCAGTTTCGGATACTTCGAAAGCGAACGGGAGAACTACAACGCCTTCCGGGCGAACGCGGTCGCCTGTAAACCCGGCGGCAGCATTATCGTGGATTTCTTCAATGCCAAAAAAGTCTGCGCCGCCGGTGGGAACACCGTTGAGCAGGAAATCGACGGCATCACCTTCACCAGCAGGAAGTACTTTACGGAGCACCATGTGCGGAAGGAAGTGCGTTTCTTCGCAGGCGGAGATGAACGGACGTTTACCGAGCAGGTGCGGCTTTTCAATCGGGACGACTTTCACCGCTTCGCGCAAAAGGCCGGCTTGCTGGTCCTGCAGGAATACGGAGATTATCAGTTGAATCCCTTCGACGAAGCGAGGTCCGACCGTTACATCCTGGTGGCCGGCAAGCCTGCCTGACGGCTTTTTCAAGAAGCGGCGGAATCGTAACTTCGTCGGCCCGGCATGTCATCCTTCGAATTCCTACTGCTCTTTGCCTCCATCCTGGCCAGTGGAAGCCTGATCTTCCTGATCAAGAGGATTCCTCCGAACGCACTCAAACTACTGCTGTCGTTCAGTGGCGCCTACCTGTTCGCCCTCAGCCTGCTCCACCTCCTGCCGGAGGTTTACAGTAACGGCGGCGCCGGCATCGGCATCTTCATCCTTGGCGGTTTCTTTCTCCAACTCTTACTGGAGATCTTCTCGGAAGGGATCGAGCACGGTCACATCCACGTCCACAAACACGATCACAAGCACGCGTTCCCGTTAGGCGTCATCCTCGGATTGTGCATTCACTCGTTCTTGGAAGGCATGCCCCTGATCCAGCATTTCACCGATGCCAACACCCAGCGCTCCCTGCTGGCCGGTATCATCCTGCATCATATCCCGGTAGCCCTGGCACTGACCAGCATGCTGCTCGCATCCCACATCAGCAAGCCGGCCACGTTCTTCTACCTGTTGCTGTTCGCTTCCATGGCGCCGCTGGGCGCGGGTGCCAGTTTGTTACTGAGCGAATACACCACTGGGGATCTTTCGCTGTTCTTCGACCGGGCGATGGCGGTGGTGATCGGTATCTTTTTGCATATCTCTACGACGATCCTTTTCGAGTCCTACGAGGAACATCGGTTTAACCTCTACAAGCTGGGCATCATGCTCCTGGGCGCCGCGATTGCCCTGATGAGCTGAAACAAAAAAGCCGCCCTTGTCGGAGCGGCTTCCTGCTTTGATCAGTTGGATCAGCCCAGTTGCTGAACGGCTTGTTTGATGGCATCCATGTTCGGCATTTCGCCGGGATTGGGCAGTACTTCAATGTAGCGAACAATTCCTTCCTTATCGATAACGACGGTGGCACGCTTGGCTACGTTCTTATAGCCGAACGCGAAGTCCGGAAGAATCATATCATAGTCGCGGATCATAATTTTATTGAAATCCGAAAGCAACGGGAAAGTGATCTTGTTGTCCTCACCAAACCGCTTGAGTGCGAAGAAACTATCGACCGAAACGCCGATCGTTTCCGCATTCATGCCGGAATAGGCATTGTAATCTTCCTGGATGCTGCACATTTCCTTGGTGCACACGCCGGTCCAGGCCATGGGGAAGAAGAAAACAACCAGGTTCTTTCCTTTGAAATTGGCCAGGGTGACCTCTTCTTTATTCGTATTGATAAGTTTGAAATCCGGGGCTTTTTGTCCGATTTGAAGCATAAGGTTTGTTTTTAGCAGCTGCGAATTTAGCTATAATGGACGAAACAAGCTCAACTGCAAAATGTTCATTCACTCCCGACTCTGGATCAAGCTTTCATGATCCCAATAACCATACTGCGACATCACTTCCGTCGCAGCAAGATCACCCCATCCTGATCGAATACGAGCGAATAGGCATCGGAATGGCGCAGGCTGTCCAGTTGAAGACGATAATCTTCCTGTGTGAACGGAAACGGATTGCCTTGCTCCAGCAGGAGCACATACCGACATCCCTCCGTCTTCGGGAATATCAACGCGCTGTCGCGCCAGGCCACCCGTGGATGCAGGTTGGTGTGGGCGGAAACGGATACGTCGGCAGGTATCCGTCCGAGGGCTTCGCTCAAGGCCTTCTTATCAACTATCGACTTCCAATGCGGCGCCTGATACACCCGCAAATTCTCCCTGCGAACGAACGCCTGCACCCGGTCCATGGTTCGTATCGTAGCAGCGATATCCAGCACCAGCAACCCGACGAGTAAAACGGTACGGAGTCGCACTTGTTGAACGGTCCCGGCCGCGATCGCTCCGCCGATTGCCAGGAGTGGCGCGAACTCCGCATTGTAATGATCGTTCACCCCCCAGACCTGTACCTGGTCGTTCAGTAACTTCTGTAATAAGATCGGCACAGCCATCCAGATAAAACCGGGAACACGCAGCAGGATCCAGGCTCCCGACAAGAGGAATATGAACCAGAACTCCTGTTTGATCCCGGGTTTGAATCCCGGAACAGGAAGATGGTCGGTGAAGAGGGTCCGGATCACCAGGGCCGGATCCGTTACGATCGTCGTGAGTGCGCTTGCTATATCCTTTCCCAAGACCGAGTAGCGAAACTGCGACAAGACACCACCTTCGTGCAGCTGCGGCATCCACCAGGCGCTTACGAGCATAAACCAGCCGCCGGCGATCAGGGACTTCAGCAACAGCGCTTTTCGTGTAGCGGGGTCACGATAATACCAGCAGGCACCGGTTGCAACGAAGACCATCCACAACGACATGTTCTCCCGCGCGAATAGAATCAGCGTAAACGTGAGCCACTGCAGCAGCGGACGACGTTCCTGCAGTCCGACGAAAAACCAGGGCAAGAGCGCGGCTGCCACCACGTTGCTGTGATAATCGAAACTCAGAGCGCCCGATATGCCGAAGTGAAGTCCAAAAACCAACATGAGCAGGGTGGCATCCAGTATTCTCCCGGTCCGCAAGATGGAAAACCGGTAGATCCCGCAGGCACCGAAAAGCAGCACGGCCCATTGTATCAGGAGCAAAGTCCAGGAACCGAAGATCCAGGAGAACGGTGAGAACAACGGCAACAGCAAATCGAAATGATCGCCAAGCAGGTTCTCCGGAACGGAACGGAAACTGGAACTGTCGTTGAATTGGAAGTGCGCGTAATCGTACAGCGCATTGGTGTACAATCCAAGGTCGAGTCCGAAGGTTCGGAAGCAACTATGGTTAACGAAGCTGATGGAAGCGTAAAAGAAGGCAAGGAACGCCAACGCCCACAGCGGATACCGGCTGTCTCCGTTCCAGGGCAGGGTGTTCCGCTTCGCCATGATCCGATCAGCGAGGGCTATCCGGTAATTGCTTGGCTTCGTTCCAGTACACGTCCATCTCGGCCAGTGTCATGTCGCTGAGATTCCGTCCGGCAGTGCGGGCGGCTTCTTCGATATACTGGAAACGGCGGATGAACTTTCGGTTGGTCCGCTCCAGGGCCTCTTCCGGGTTGATATTCCGGAATCGCGCGTAGTTGACCAGGGCGAAAAGGATATCGCCGAATTCCTCCTCTGCCTTTGCCGTGTTACCGGCATCCGCTTCGGTTCTGAACTCCCCGAGTTCCTCTTCGACCTTTTCCCACACTTGTTCAGGCTTCTCCCAATCGAACCCAACACCTCTTGCCTTTTCCTGGATACGCATGGATTTGATCAGCGCTGGAAGGCTGGTCGGCACGCCGTCCAGTACAGAGGTATTTCCCTCTTTCAGTTTCAGCTTTTCCCAGTTGCGTTTCACTTCCTCTTCGTCCTGAACCTTGACATCACCGTAGATATGCGGATGGCGGTGGATCAGTTTCTCACATTGCCCGTGAATGACCGAGGTAATATCGAAGGCGCCCAACTCCTCCCCGATCTTGGCATAGAAAACGATGTGCAGGAGGATATCGCCCAGCTCCTTCTTGATCTCCGGAAGGTCCCGGTCGATGATCGCGTCCGCCAGTTCATAGGTCTCTTCAATGGTCAGGTGGCGCAGCGATTCCAGCGTCTGTTTCTTGTCCCAGGGACATTGAGCGCGAAGCTCGTCCATGATGGTGGCCAGTCGTTCGAAGGCCTCGGCGCGTGCGGTCATAGCGGATTTCAATCGGCTTTGGTAACAGGGACAAGATACTGCATCCCAGGAACCTTTTTAGGCGCCGCTTGTTAGGGTTTCCGACATGAGTGTACACCGATTCAGCACCACCCAAGTGCTACCGCTTTCGCTGGAAGCGGCCTGGGAATTTTTCTCGACTCCGCGCAACCTGGCCCGGATCACACCGCCGGAAATGAACTTCCGCATCGTCACGCCCGACCTGCCGGACAAAACGTACGCCGGACAGATCATCGCCTATACCCTGACGCCGGTCGCGGGTATCCGCGCCGGTTGGATCACGGAGATCACGCATGTCAAGGCGCCGCACTTCTTCGTGGATGAACAACGAAAGGGCCCCTACCGGATGTGGCACCACCAGCATCATTTTCGTGCGCATAAAAGCGGCACCGAAATGACCGATATCGTGCACTACGAGATTCCGCTTGGAAAGCTGGGTGATGCGCTCAACGCACTCTACATCCGGAACAGGATACACGGCATTTTCGAGCACCGTAGAAAGGTGCTGGAGCAGCTCTTCCCGCAAAAATGATCAGGGCACAATGACCATGTTCGCCACCTGGGCGATGGGGCCATTCTGCAAACAGGCGTAGTAAACACCCGGAGCGAAATGCTCGTTCTCGAACCACACCTTGTAGGTGCCGGCGGATTGCTCCGCATCCACCAGGTTCTTGATCAGCTTACCTTCCGGCGAAAACACCTGCACGCGGGTATGACCGCCTTGCGTGGTGTAGGTGATGTAGGTACTGGACGAGAAGGGATTCGGTGAATTGGATATCAGTTGCAACCCTGCCGCCTGATTCAACTCGTGTATGCCGATGCCCAGGCAGGCCGACGACTTGATGATCGGTAACGTCTGGTAATTGTTGAACAGGATCGTCTGCAGATCAGTTGGAGGCACGCAGAACCAATCCTGGAGAATGGACGCGTACACGGACCGGAAGTCGTATTGCATCGGCAGGTTGTTGTTCGATCCTGCCTGGTAAGGGATGACCGGACTCGCTCCCACGATGCCGCTTTGCACCTGCTTGCCGAATACCAGCACCGGTGCGGCCGCGCCGTGGTCGGTTCCGAAGCTGGCGTTCGACTTGACGCGACGTCCGAATTCGGAATAGGTCATTCCGACCACACGATCTTCGATGTTGAGGAACGCGCAATCGATCTGGAATGCCAGGATCGCTTCCGATAGCTGACGCAGGAGGTCCGCATGGGTTCCGATGGAAGTGTCTCCGTCTTCCGTCTGACTTGAATGGGTATCAAACCCGCCGATGCTGACCATGTACAACTTGGTCTTCAGACCGCCGGCGACCAGCCGCGCAACGATCTTCAATTGATCGGCCAGGTAGTTGGTACCCGGAGCCGGATAGGCGGTCGCCTGGGTCGGAACGCGCGCTGCCGCCGCTTCGATCACGGACTGATAGGCACGGGTCTGACGCGCGATACCCCGAACATAGGTCAATTCATCGCCTGCCGGCGTATTAGGTGCCGGATCCTGAACACCGTTGATGATGTGGTAGAAATCATCCGGGTCGGTGACCGACATGCCCATGTAGGCGGCAGGTCCCATGAGCCCAAGCGATACGCTGGAACCGATCTGGATGGCCAGTGGATCCGGCATTACGGCGTTGGGGTATCCGGTCGGGAAGTTGGGATACTCGTAGTTGAGGTAACGGCCCATCACACCCGAGGTCAGCACCTGGTCGGAATCGGATCCGGTAAGCCAGATGTCGGTCGCGCGGAAGTGCGAAAAATCCGGGTTCGGGTAACCGACACTCTGGATGATGTTCAGCTTTCCGTCGTTGTACAACTGCTGCAAACCGACCATGGACGGATGCATGCCGGTAAGGGTGGTACCGTTCAACAGAAGGATGCGGTTCGCGAGGGGCAGGATGTTCTGCCGGGCCCGCGTGAGGTTCGCATACTGATCGAGCGGTATGATGGTATTCAAGCCGTCGTTGCCACCATTGAGCTGGATCATCACCAGCACATGGTCGTTGTCGGTGGCGCTGATCGCCTCTGCCAGTGGAGAACTGGCGAATGCCTTCAACGGCAAACCGTTGAGTACGGCGGGCACAACGGCCGCGGGGATGGCGGTACGAAGAAAATCTCTACGCTTCATGCTGTCAGGAAAGCTGGTATTCGGAAAGGTCCATGATATAACGGTAGAACGTCTGCAGACGCGACTTGACAGTCCCGTAGTACGTGGGGTTCGTCGGGTCGTTCATGTAGTTGTCCCAGGCATCGGACCAATAGTACGTCTGGGTTTGTCCGCTCAGCAGAATATTCAGGAGGTAATTGATGACCGAAGGTGATGCGTCGAAGAAGTAGTGCAGGCGCAACACTTCATCGATGAGCGCTACCGGATCGGAAGGGTTATTCATCGTGGCGGTGTAACCGACCACATCGATGTTGACGCCCAAGCCTCCGGTGGTCTGTGCATTCCCGGCCATCTCATCGCTGACTTTGTTCCGCCGCGGCAAGGTGTCCGTGTTGATCCACATCTCGTGGAACATCGGTGCCTGGTAGTACATAGGCCAGCCGGCCACCGAGGGCGGATCACCGATGTCCTGCTGCATGCGCCCGGCCTGGTCGACGATGCTGCTCCAGAAGGCGTACTTCGAAGGAACCGTCGCCGTCGCCGGTAGATCGGCATTGAAATCCCGGCAAAGTCCTACCACGAAATCGATCGGCGGCTTGATTACACAGCCCTGGCTGAGCATATCGAAAAAGTGTTCGCTCTTGAACAGGGTCGACAAAGCGGCGCTGATATCGTAATTGTTTTGGCGCAGAATGGCGGCCAGTGGCTGGATCACATTCGTTTCGGTCGTAGCGTCGATCTTATAATACACGAAGAAGCGATACAGCTTCCGACAGATGAACAAGGCGACATCGTTGCGCGCGAAGATCATGTCGAGCAGGTCGTCGACTTCCTGTGCGCCGGAAGCGCCGGCACGTCCGGTGATGACGCGGTTGCTGTAGAATGAGCTGAAGGTCTTGCTGCCGGTATCGTGCCGGGCGGGATCAAATACTGACAGGTATCCATTCGCTGAGACACCATTCACCAGGTCATTCGTCCAGCCGGTCAGTACACGCGCCGCTGCGACCACATCGTCTTCGGTGTAGAGTGATTGTCCATTGGCATCTTTTCCGATGGTGAACAATTCCTGCAGTTCGCGCGCATAGTTCTCGTTCGGAGCCGATGCCGTGCTGCTGTCGCCGTTGAGGTAGTTCAGCATAGCGGCGCTGATGGTGACTTCCCGCGTCAGCGTCTTGAAGTTGCCCAGCGCGTTGGCGCGCAGCATCTGCAGGTAGTTGTAACAGAAGGTGGACTGGCTAACTACCCGCATCTCAATGACGAAGTGGTTGTACCAGAACAAGGTCATCTTCTCCCGTAAACTGCGCGGCTGATTGATCATCAGTCCGACCCACCAGGCTTTCAAGCCCTCGCGTCTGCGGATGCTGATGTTGCCGGGGCCTTCCGTATCCGCGGTACCGGGCCAGGGTTGCTCCGGTCCGACCAGCGGATCCTGTGCATCGTTGTAGTAATGGTTGACAGGAGGCGCAGGAGGCGTATAGGCAGGATGATTGATCCGCTCCAGTAAGGTGTCGACCGAAGCGGAACAACCCAGTGAACGGAAGTAGACGATCTCCGCTTTCGGAGCGCCGAATTGTGTCCGCCGCAGCAGGTGCTTGACCTCCTTGTCGGTCCATTGACCGCTGTACGGAGTCAAGCTACTTGCGGACAGCGACGCGCCCTCGCCGTAGCCCGGCTCGGTCAGCACGTCCTGAAATGAAAGGGAGAGGAATGAACGACGATCCATCTTCACGATTTCCTGAACAACTTTTACTGTAGTGTCCAGATAACGATACAATGAACGGGGCCGAATTTGGGAGCGGAATGAATAAAGCCGGTTAGCTGAAACCCGCTATTGACAGGTTTTTCAACAGGTCGAAGGCTGAAAAGCCGCATTGGGGGCGGATTTCAACGAACACCTGTTTAACATTTCCAAAACGCCCCCCGATGGCGGCTGTAAGAAGTTGCCGAAGATCATCCGGACATGACGAAAAAAGGCCGCCCTTTCGGAGCAGCCCATGGCGTGTTGTTGATCAGGAATTTCAGTTGAGCTTGTACGGTACGATCATCTGGAATTCGGGGATGCGGACATAGAATTGCTTCTTGTCGATCAACCGTTCCATCAGATACGTACCGTACATCTTGCCGAGTTCCGAGTCGAGGTTGCAACCCGACACGTACTGATAGGATTCACCCGTCCCGAGGATCGGCAGTTCGCCGACCACGCCCTCGCCTTCCACTTCGCGGTTGGTGGCGCTGGAGTCGATGATGAACCAATGGCGGCGCCGGAGCTGCACCGAAAAATCACTGTTGTTGGTGATCGTAATCCGGTAAGCGAAAACGTACTGGTTGAGCAAGGGATTGCTCTGATCCGGCCGGTAGAAGGTCTCCACACTGACTTTGATTCCGGAGGTTACTTGTGTGATCATAATGGTTCGCCTTGGCAAGCAAACCAAATGTAAAAATCAGCATGTAAATCCGGAAATGTATTTGACCAACGTCGCCGGAGAACGGGTGAATGACGGGACGCAATGGACTAGCGTCATCCGATAAAAAAAGGGCTGAATGGCCTCAGAATGACCCGAACTGGCAGAGCAGGAAAAACAGGATACACAGAAACAGGAAAGCCTCCAGGAAGGCCGAAAGCCGCGTAAAACGCAGGATTCGGCTTCGTTGAGGATCCCTGCCGGAGTCGGCAGTTCGGGATCGATGTTGGAAAACCATGCGCAGGTTCACGCAAGTTAGGATTTATTCCATCCCGGACAACTGCTCGAAGAGTTCCTCCCACTCCCGCGTCTTTGCCTGAAAATCGGCGTCGATACGGTTAAAACGGTCGAGGTGATCCTGGAACTTGCCGGGATCGCTGTATACTTCCGGGCGGGCCAAAAGGTTCTCCAGTTCATGACGCGACTGCCGGAGTTGTTCGAGCTCCTCTTCCAGTTTGTCGAATTTCTTCTGTGTTCGCTGACGCTGCTTCTTTTCCTCGTCACTCCGCTCCAGCTTCGGTTTTTCGACCTTTTGCTGAACCGGCTGCTTTTTTGCCGCAACCGCTTCGGCCTTCAACTGCCGCGTCTTCCACTCTTCGTACTCCTCGTAGGACCCCTCGTAGGTACGCAAATGCTGGTCCTCGATCCACCAGATCCTGTTGGCTACGCAACTGAGGAAATGGCGATCGTGGGAAACGACGAGGAACGACCCTTCGTAATCGTTCAAGACATCCACCAGCATGGAAACCGTCGCCATGTCGAGGTGGTTGGTCGGTTCGTCGAGCAGGAGAAAGTTCGCCTTTGACAACAACACCTTGGCTAACGCGATCCTCGCCTTCTCTCCACCCGACAATACGCTGATCTTTTTGAACACATCGTCACCCGAAAAGAGGAACGAGCCAAGGATGCCCCGCAATTCGGATTCCTTCTTCTCCGGAGCGAACGACTGCAGCTCGGTCAACAGGTCGTTTTGCAGGTGCAAAGACTCCAACTGATGCTGCGCATAAAAGGCGGCATCTACATTATAGACCGTCTCGGCTTTCCCGTCGTAAGGTTCACTGCCATTGATCATCCGCAGGAGCGTGGACTTCCCTTTCCCGTTCGCACCGATCAGCGCGATCTTATCGCCCCGGCGGATCATGGCCTCGGTATCGTGCAGGAGGACATTATCGCCGAAGCGCTTGTCCTGGATGATCAAATGCGAAATGATCTTACCCGGCTGTCGGGCGGCATCGAAACGGATCCGGATGGTGGGAGCTTCGGAATCCACCGCCTCCACCTTCTCCATCCGTTCGAGCATCTTGATACGCGATTGCGCCATGCTGGCTTTGGAAGCCTTCGCGCGAAATCGGTCGATCAACTTGTTCTGCTCTTCGAGGAACTTCTGCTGATTGCGGTAGGCTGCTTCCTGCAAAGCGAGGCGTTGCGATTTCTGGTCGATGTACTCGGAAAAATTACCCGAATAGAGCGAGATCTTTCGCTGGTCGATTTCGGCGATCTTATTGACAATGCGATCCAGGAACCAGCGGTCGTGGGAAACCACGATCACCGTTCCCTGGTAACTCTTCAGGTAGTTCTCCAGCCATTCGATGGATGGAAGATCCAGGTGGTTGGTCGGCTCATCGAGCAGCAACATGTCCGGATCGCGCAGCATCATTCTCGCCAGCAGGGCGCGCATCCGCCAGCCGCCGCTGAACTCCCGAAAGGGTCGTTCCAGATCGCGGGTGGTGAAACCCAAGCCCTCCAATACCGTCGCCGCGTTTTGCCTGAACTGGTAACCGTCGATCATCGCGAAGCGCTCCTGTGCATCGTGCAATTCATGCAGCAGGGCTTCGTTGTCATGTTCGGTTTCCAGGCGATGGACAATCCGATGGATCCGCTCGTCGAGTTCGAGTTGCTCGGGAAACGCTTCCAGCGCGACTGATAACACCGAGTTCTCCGTGTCGTAGCTGAGCAGATCCTGGTTGAAAAAAGCGATGCGGAGTCCCCGCATTTTCTGGAGCGTCCCGGATTCAATGCTGTACTCTTCGTTGATGATCCGTAACAAGGTCGATTTACCGGTCCCGTTTCGTCCAATGAGTCCGATCTTTTCACCGGGATTGATCTGCCAGGAAGCGCCATCGAGCAAATAACGTCCACCGAAAGCGAAGCGGACTTGGTGCAGGGTAATCACGCCGCGAATTTCCGAATATTTAGGCGTTATGCATAACGATACTTCAAGCCGCTGATTTGACTCGCATAAAAAGACTTCTTACTTTCAACCTGACCAAAACACCACAACCATGGGACTCATTTCAGAATTCAAGGATTTCATCAACAAAGGAAACGTGATCGACCTGGCCGTCGGTGTCGTGATCGGCGGAGCCTTTGGGAAGATCGTCAACTCGTTGGTGTCGGATATCATCATGCCGCCCATCGGGCTGCTGATCGGTGGAGTTAATTTTTCGGAGATCAAGCTGACGATCAAGGAAGCCGCGGTGGACGCCGCCGGTAAAGCCATCCCGGCTGTCAGCATCAACATCGGAAACTTTATCCAGGTATTGTTCGAATTCACCATCATCGCCTTTGCGATCTTCATGGTCGTCAAGGCTGTCAACCGGATGCGCAAGGCCGATGAACCAGCTCCCGCTCCACCTCCCGGACCAACTAAAGAGGAAGTACTCCTGACCGAGATCCGGGACCTGCTTAAAAAGTGATCAACATCAGTAGAAAAGGAGGCGTTGGGAATGTCCACCGCCTCCTTTTTGCTTTTCTTTGCACCCGCTAAAACCAACGAAAGAATGAAACTGCGAAACATCTATTTTACGCTGATATTCAGCACATTAACCATCATCACCTTCGGTCAGGCTACCGACGTTAACAAGATCTCGGCCATCACCGGCGACACCTTAAAAGGAGCTGCTGCCTCCGACACATCCTGGAAGACCGGCGGATTCATTGGCATCAACTTCTCTCAGATCAGCCTTTCCCACTGGGCACCGGGTGGCGATAATTCCATCTCCATCGCCGCCAATGCCAACGTTTTCGCAAACTACGCGAAGAACCGTACCCAATGGGACAATAACCTGCTCCTTGCCTATGCTTTGTTGAAGAACGGCACCGATCCTTTGCGAAAGAACGACGACCGCATTGACTTTACCTCCAAATTCGGTTATCGCGTCAAGCCGGAGAGCAAATGGTTCTACAGTGCCATCCTCAACTTCAAGAGCCAGGTAGCGAACGGTTATAACTACCCGAACGACTCGGTGGTCATCTCCCGATTTCTCGCGCCAGCCTACCTGACGCTTGCGCTCGGTATGAACTACAAGCCGGTCGACTATTTTGAGGTATTCTTCTCCCCGGTTTCCTCCCGATTCGTCATCGTGAACGACCAGGACCTGGCCGATCTCGGCGCCTATGGCGTAAAGGCCGCGACTACCGACGCCAACGGCAACCTCAACAAAGGCACCGGCGAAAAAGTACGATCCGAGTTCGGCGCCTACCTCAACATGAACTTCAAGAAAGAGATCTTCGAGAATGTGACCCTTGCCTCCCGTCTCGAACTCTTCAACAACTACACCGATGAGGACGAGAATAACCGGAAGAACATCGACGTCAACTGGGAAACCGGCTTATTGATGAAAGTGAACAAATTCCTCACGACCTCCTTCATCGCAACCGTCGTGTACGACCACAACGTCATCCAACGGACCCAATACCGTCAGATCCTGGGCGTAGGCTTCGGTTACAAATTCTAATCAGTACCCTGATCTTTTTAAAACCCCGGCAACTCACCGGGGTTTTGCATTTTATAACCTCATGTGGGCACTGGTAAACATCGTTCGTCAAACTATTACCTTGGCCTTGCCATCTTGCCCGATTATCGCATGAACAATGTCCTGCTGTTAGCCCTAGGAGGTGCCATGGGCACTATCGCCCGCTATGGTACCGGTTTGTGGATCAACCGGACGCTTGAGCAACCACTCTTCCCCTGGGGAACCTTTGCCATCAACCTCACCGGCTGCCTGGTCATTGGCTTGTTGGCCGGCATGAACGAACGCAATCCTTTTGAGGTATCGGCGCGATTGTTCCTCTTCACCGGCTTACTGGGAGGATTCACTACGTTCTCCGCATTCGGGTTGGAATCCGTTCAACTGATCCGGAACGGTCACTGGCAACTGGCCGGGCTTTATGCCGGCTCCTCTACCTTAGTAGGGATCTTGTTCGCGTATGCGGGCTACCGGCTGACGATGGGCGGGCGATGAACCATTGTGTTTGATTAGGGAATTGAACATCCGATTGTGATAATTCCGTTCACATTGCCTCCTGGAATGCAATAGTCCCCGGTAACTTTACGGGATTGCATGAGATCACCGTTTCTGCTCGTTTACCTTGCTTGCTGCCTGCTGAGCCTGCCCCGATCCACCGGGCAGTTGTTCCGACCGCAAGCCAGGTTTTCGGATAATGCCGCTGGTGTGACCGTCATGGCGCGTCACCCGGAAGGAAAGATGGTGATCAACGGTGACCGGGATGGCAACCTCTATTTCCGGGATGCAAGCACGGGACAGGTCTTTCGTAAGATCAAAGCCCATCAGTCGCCTGTCAACACGCTTTCGTTCAATTCGAACGGACAACTGCTGATCAGCTCGACCTTCGACGGAGAGATCCGCATCTACGATTTTCAGAAGGACAATTTCGTTCAGTCGATTTACTCTCCGGATTACGCCGGTATCCGGTTTGTCCTGTTCAGCATCGCGGATGGTTTCATCTATTTCAACAGCAACAGCCGACTTTACAAGACACGGTCCGATCTTACCCAAAAGGTGGATCTGATCCGCCAGGAGGACGACACCTTGTACGACGCGGTGATCGCTGCCGATCGCAGCGCGGTCATCTATTCCAAAGGCCATAGCCTCCACGTGCTGAACACACGATCGGATCTCTTACGACAGGAATTCAGCCCAGGGCCTTTTCCAATCCGGTACATGAATTTCCTCAACGACACCACCCTGGTCACCTGGAGTGACGACGGCACACTGGCATTTTGGAGTTTCCGGATGGGGCAACTTGCCCTGAATCCGACTTCCTGGATGAAAGCCGGACTACCCTGCAGGATGGCCTTCTCCTCCGATGGCAAATTCATGGCGACGGGCATGGTAGGCAATTGGGCGAGGGTCTGGTCACCCCAGGAACGTGCGATCTTTCAGGAACTTTTCGGTCACCAGCAAACGGTGACTGCAACCTGTTTTGGCAAGAACGATCATATCCTGTTCACCGGGAGCAACGACCGGTCCGTGCGTGTCTGGTCACGTGAAGAAAACAAGACCAGTCCACCCGACACCAATCCGGTTCCGCCGCCCCTTGTTGTCGATACTACGCCGCTTACAGTCAAGCCGCCCGAAATCGACACTGTTCATGTTGCACAACACGAGCAGGTGAAAGCCGTTGAAGTAGCGGATAACAATATCCCGAAATCGCTGGGGGGCCGGCAGGTCATCAGTGCAGGTTCGATTGAAGTGAATTCTCCCACCCTGACGATCTCCGTTTACGACAACTCATTCATTGACGGTGACACCCTTTCACTCTATTTCAACGGCAAGTGCATCCTGGACCACTACGGGGTCGTGAAGCAAAAGCGGATCATTCACTTGCAACTGGAACCCGATATCAACAATTACCTGATCCTCTTTGCGGAAAATCTGGGCCTCCGTCCGCCGAATACCGCCGCCATTTTGGTAAATGATGGGAAAACCGACCGTTTTTTCAGGCTTTCTTCTGATATGAAGGTTTGCAGCTCCCTCAATTTCACCTATAACAAAAAATAAGGGCGACCTCCGGCCCTTCGGCCGCTTTGTCTTATTTTGCGCCTGCTTTACCAAACCGCACTTATTATCATGAAAAGAACCATTACGTTACTTTCTTTCCTCCTCCTGGTCCTGGCGATCCCATCCAAGGCGCAATGGACCGCTATGGGCAGTGGATTAAACGGCCGCATCCGCTCGCTGGTCGTGTACAATAACCAGGTTTATGCCGGTGGCACCTTCACGGGTCACGTTGCGGTCTGGAATGGCTCCACCTGGTCTACGGCTGGCGATGGCCTGGGCACTGCGGCTACCGATTCGGTCAACAGCCTTTGCGTTCACGGTGGTGTACTCTATGCAGGTGGTGTTTTCACTGCATCGGGAACGGGCACTACGGTCAAATACATCGCGAAGTTGAATACCGGCACCAACAAATGGGAACAAGTCGGTTCGCAGATCAACAATTTTGTACGTGGACTCTACAGTGACGGCACGGACCTGTATGCAGGCGGCGCCTTCACGACTCCTTCGTCGACGGTATCTCGTATCGCCAAGTTAAGCGGCGGCACCTGGGTACAGGTCGGCGATCCGAGCGCCTTGACGGGTTTTGTGAATACCATCGTCAAGTTCAATGGTTCGCTATACATCGGCGGTGGTTTTGCCGGTTTGGTCGCAAAGCTGAACGGCAGCACCTGGACCACCATTTCCGGCGTTACCGGAACGGAAGTCAATGCACTGGCAGTATTTGGCAACCGCATTTACATCGGTGGTAATTTCAACCAGTACCTCGTAACCTATAACGGTTCCAGCATCGGCACCGCATTCAACACCGTCAACGGTCGTGTCTGGTCGCTGCTCGCCCTCCCGACGCGGATCTTCGCTGGAGGCTCCTTCACTTCCTCCCCTTCTACCGGTGCTTCACTTCCGCACTTCCTCTTGTATGATGGCGCCAGCCCGTTCACTGCCTTAGGCAGTGGATTCAACGGAGATGTGTATGCCTTCACGAATTTCAATGGAAAGATCGTAGCAGGTGGCGGTTTCACGACAGCAGGCGGCGTATCCGCCACCAACGTGGCCATCTCTGCCCAAACGATCGATGTTCCGGAAACCGATGCGGTCGTTGCGCACGCGTTCTATCCGAACCCGATGATGGACCGCTCCGTATTCGAGCTCGAGACGCGTGAAACGCTCGTCCAACCAGCCGTCCAGATCTACGACGCGTCCGGACGCCTGGTCCGCTCTCTGGAAACTGACATGGAGATCAACGGGAACCAGCTTCGGGTGATCGTACTCCGCGACCAACTCACCGCCGGTTACTATTTACTTTCGGTATCGGACAATGGTCGCCCGGTCTATGCCGAGCGATTCCTGGTCAGGTAATACCTGCCGTAAACGGCACAACAATGAAAAAGCACACCGCCCGGTGTGCCTTTTCATTTACAAGGGCGGCCACTTTCGTATCTTCGGGCTGCTGAAGACCGTGCGCTACGCCATTTTAGATATTGAAACGACCGGTGGAAACGCCAACACCGACCGGATTACAGAGATCGCCATCTACCTGCACGACGGTGAACGCGTCGTGGATGAATTCGTTTCCCTGATCAATCCAGAGCGAAGGATTCCTCCTTTCATCTCCCGATTGACCGGCATCGACGATTCGATGGTCGCGGAAGCGCCACGCTTTTTCGAAGTGGCGAAGGATATCGTGAAAATGACGGAAGGCGCGGTAGTGGTTGCCCACAACGCCCAATTCGATTATTCCTTTATCCGGGAAGAGTACCGCTCGCTGGGCTTCACCTTTTCCCGTGATTACCTCTGTACGGTCCGGCTGAGCAGAAAACTGTTGCCCGGACACCGCAGCTACAGCCTGGGCAACCTCTGCGAGCGACTCGGCATCACGATTGAAAACCGTCACCGCGCCGCCGGGGATGCCCTCGCCACCGTCCGGCTCTTTGAAATGCTCATCGCGAATGACCGGAACGGCGACATTCTCAAATCGGTCAAGAACGATTACCTGCACCTGCGCTTCCCTCCCAACATCGACCGCAGCCTGTTGGACAAATTGCCGGAATCACCCGGCGTCTATTACCTCCACAACGAAGACGGGTCGATCCTGTACGTCGGGAAGAGTAACAACATTCGGAAGCGAGTCCTCTCCCATTTCGTGAACAAGCAGAACCGGAAAGCCCTTGAATTGCGTAACGCCATCCACGATGTGACCTTCACCGAAACGGGCAACGAACTGATCGCGCTCCTGTTGGAATCCGATGAGATCAAAAAGCTGCAACCGCGTTTCAATCGTGCCCAACGACGGACCTTTTTCCGTTTCGGCATCATCAGCGAAACAACGGAGGCCGGCTACTTTCGGCTGAAGCCGGCACGCGTCAATGCGAAGGACGAGCCCCTGGTGGTTTGCGGATCGGCGGAAGAAGCGCGCACCATGTTGGAACGGCTTTGCCGGAAGTTCCAGCTTTGCCAGAAACTCTGCGGCTTGTACGATATCCAACACGCCTGCTTCCAGCACAGCATCGGTCAATGCAACGGCGCCTGTGTAGGAAAAGAATCGGCCGAGGCATACAATGAACGGGTCGAATCCGCCATCGCGAGCCTTCGCCTGCAACATCCTAACTTTTTCCTGTTTGGCCGGGGAAGAACAACCGGCGAGCGTTCGGTGGTGCATGTGGAGAACGGTCGGTACCGCGGCTTCGGCTACGCGGATGAAGGGACGGGGCAGCTACTCGACGACCTTCGATCCGTCATCACCCTGCGCGACGACAACCGGGACATCCAACGGATCCTTCGGCAACAACTGATGAACACCTTGCCCAGAAATCTCCTGATCTATCAGGACGAATTGAGGTACGAATGAGATTGTTGTTGATCATCGGTCTATGGCTTCCGATTTGGGCTTCGGCACAGTCGGTGTTTCCTTTGTCGCTTTCCGATCTGAAGGATCATCCTGCCACTTACCGACCCGCACAGGATGCTAAAGGCGTAGCTATTGTATTTTTATTACCCGATTGCCCGTCGTGCCAGTCGTACAGCAAAACACTGAACGATCTCTATCGCGAGTTTCAGCCGCAGGGACTTGAAGTGATCGGTGTATTCCCCGGCAAGTACGCCTCCTTTTCCGAAGTGGAAGTATTCAGAAGCGACTTCCGGATCGCATTTCCCCTCTTCGTTGACAAGGACCAGGGGCAAGTGAGAAAGGTCGGAGCTGCCGTCGCGCCGGAAGTATTCTTGTTCGATCGTCAGGGTCATTCCGTCTATTCGGGAAGGATCGACGACTGGATGGTCGCACCCGGGAAAAAACGACTGCAGATCCGAAATCACGAACTCCGGGACGCCATGAAAGCGCTCAGTGAAGGAAGAAAAGTCAGGGTACCACGCACGATTCCCATCGGATGCATCATCGAACAATGACCGCTTTCCGCTACCCCCTATTGGTCTTTTACGTCCTGGCGCTGTTTGCCTGCAACCGGTCGGAGCAAGTCGAAAGCCGGGAACTGACCTTCAACGACTCGATCGCACCCATCATCTTCAGGAACTGCAGCCCATGCCATCGTCCGGGCTCCGCCGCTCCATTCAGTCTGCTGTCCTATGAGGATGTGAAGCGTCACGCGCGGACGATCCAGTTGACCGTCAGTAACCGCAGCATGCCGCCCTGGCCGGCTGACCCGGAGTACACACATTTCCGAGAAGAAAAATGGCTGAGCGACCGGGAGATCGAAGCGATCAATGCCTGGCTCGGTGCCGACATGCCGGAAGGAGATCCGAAAGATCTGCCGGCCGCACCGGTATTCACAGCGGGAAGTGCCTATGGAAAGCCCGATCTCGTCGTCAGCATGCGAGCGCCGTTTCCCCTGCCAGGCGATAACAAGGACCGGTTCATGATGATGAAGATCCCGATCGAATTACCGCAAGACACTTTTGTCCGCGCCATCGAGATCGTTCCGGGTAACAGGAAACTCGCGCACCATATCAACGGTCACCTCATCGTCTACCAGGCGGGTAAAAAACGTGACATCCAAGGAGGAAAGGAATATGTTGATACGGAAATCATGGACAAGCACAGCGCGTACCAGGCGCTGGACCTTCCAAACGACGATGGATCCTACCCCCTGCTGATCCCGTCCGTCACGAATTACCTGCCCGGCGTTGAGCCGGTATTGTATCCTGATGACATCGGGGGATATCAACTGAGGAAAAAGACCATCCTGCTACTCGACAACATCCACTACGGTCCCAGTCCCGTCGACACGAGCGACCTCAGTCACTTCAACCTGTTCTTCGCCCCGCGGCCTTCGAAGCGTCCAACACGTGATTTCATCCTGGGCACCAGCGGAATATCCCCCATCATCCCGCCACTCGTCATTCCACCCGATTCGGTTACCCGTCACACGACGCGGTATACGCTACCTGAAAAGATCTCCCTCTTATCCGTAAACCCGCACATGCACCTGCTGGGGAAATCGTTCAATGCCTACGCGCTGACCCCAAGCGGCGACACGCTACGCATCATCTCGATTCCACGTTGGGACTTCCGGTGGCAATATGTTTACACCTTCAGGAAACCCCTCGTAATTCCGGCCGGCAGCACCCTGGTTGCCGAAGGCGAATTCGACAATACGGAAAATAATCCGCTCAACCCATTCCACCCACCGCAGACAGTATCGGAACGCGACGGCAGCATGCGGACGACCGATGAGATGTTCCAACTGATCGGAACATTCTTACACTACGAACCGGGCGACGAGAACCGGGATCTTTCGAAACAATGAGCCAGCTACTTCCCTTTACTCCACACCTCGTCAGTCCTGAGGATTCCACCAACTGGGAAAGGTATCTCGGTTTGCGTTATTCGATCTTGCGAAAACCCTGGGGACAATCACGCCAATCCACCACCGATCCGGGAGAAGACCGTTCGCTTCATTTGCTGATAGTCGACCATGATCAAGAAGCCGTAGCGTGCGGAAGACTGGAAATCATCGATGCGTCGCAGGCGAAGATCCGGTCCATGGCTGTGCGGGAGGATGCGCAAGCTCAGGGATGGGGACGGATCATCATCGAACACCTGGAAGCCCTGGCTGTTGAACGTGGATTAAAAGAACTGATACTGGATGCCCGCGAACCGGTGGTAGGATTTTATCTCAAGTTGGGATACCGGGATCTCGGACCATCCTATCTCCTCTTCGGCCTGATACCACACCGGAAGATGGGGAAGCAACTATACCAAGTCTAAAAAATCAGCGCGCCTTTTTGAGCGTAAACGTAAAGGTCGTTCCGATACCATAGGTACTCCGGACATTAATGACCTGCTTGTGCGCTTCCAGGATATGCTTGACAATGGCCAATCCCAGGCCCGTCCCGCCCTGCTCCCTGGATCTGCTTTTATCCACCCGGTAGAATCGTTCAAACACCCGTGGCAAATGTTGCGGTTCAATCCCGATGCCGGTATCGGTCACTTCGACCAGGATGTTCTCGTCCATGTCGTAAAATCCGAACAGGGTACTCCCTCCGTCCCGGCCGTACTTGATCGAGTTGACCAGCAGGTTGACCAGCACCTGACGTATCCTGTCCTTATCCGCGTAGACATAGACCGGTCGGTCGCTGCCTTCTTTGAAACCAAGGCGGATGTTCCGTTCCCGCGCACGCATTTCCAGCGAGTCGATGGCATCCTTGCACAACTCGTGCAGATCGAAGGTCCGCTGGTCCAGCACCAGTTCACCACTTTCGAGTTTGGATATGGCTTCCAGATCCTCCACGATCAGACACAAGCGATCCGCTGATTTGCTGGCGCGTTGCAGATAGTGCAGGTTGACTTCCGGATCGTTGATTCCACCTTCCAACAGCGTATGGATGTATCCCTGGATGTTGAAGAGCGGTGTCTTGAGCTCGTGCGAGACGTTCCCCAAAAATTCCCGTCGAAAAAGTTCCTGTCGTTTCAGTTGCTCGATCTCTTCGGTACGGTCCTTCTCCCAGCCCATCACTTCCTTGCTGACATTCCCAAGGATATCGGCGTCCAGATCGACGCGCTCGAGCGCCTTTTCCTTACTGTCTTTGAATGTACTGATCGTCTTATAGATCAGTTTGATCTTTCGATAAATGAATACCTCCAATAAATAGGAGAAGATCAGAAAGGTGGTGACAAAGGTGATGACAAATACCACCAACATACTCAACCAGTTCTTCTGAAAGTACGTGGAGACCGTGGTGACGTACTCGGCCGCCAGAACGACTACCGACGCCGCGAGGGCGGCGATCAACGCGAGTATGCGGGGTGTGGGGTTCTTCAAGCTACGTTCAATTGCCCCCCAAAGTACGAAAAGCGGCTTGTTGCTCAGAAATCAAATTTGTAGCCAATCCCTTTGACGGTTCGGATCAGTTCTTCGCCAAGCTTCTCCCGCAATTTGCGCACATGAACGTCGATCGTCCGGTCACCTACGATCACGTCATTACCCCACACACGTTCCAAGATCTCTTCGCGCGTAAACACCTTCCCAGGCTTGGAAGCCAGTAAGGCGAGCAATTCGAATTCCTTCCTGGGCAGCTCGATCTTTTCTCCGCCTTTTTGGATGAGGTATTGTTCGCGATCGATCTGCAGGTCGCCAATCGTCAACACCTGGGCCTTAGCATCCGAAGACGCGCCGGTAGGATCGTAACGACGAAACAACGCGCCGATCCTGCTAATCAACACCCGCGGCTTGATCGGCTTGGTGATATAATCATCGGCTCCTACATCAAAGCCTGCGATCTGGGAATAATCTTCGTTACGCGCCGTCAGGAACGCGATCATGGTCTTCCGGAACTCCGGCATTTCCCGGAGCGTCCGGCAAGTCTCGATGCCATCCATTTCCGGCATCATGATATCGAGAATGATCAGGTCGGGACGTTCCGTTTTGGCGATCCGAATGGCATCCCGCCCGTTTCCCGCCTTAAAGACCGTGTAATTCTCTTTTTTCAGGTTGTATTCCATGAATTCGAGAATGTCCGGTTCGTCGTCTACCAACAGGATCTTATACCGATGATCGCTCATAATTTCGTTTCCCGAAGGTACTCAGGCCATCCATTCGGCTTGTTAAGCGAATGTAAAGAAAAGATAAAGTCAGCGTTGCGGATATCTTAACGCGTACTGGTTTCCTGCAGCGCCTTTATCCTGATCCGAGCTTGTTGATTAGATGGTTCGAGCACCAGCGCGCGTTGCAATAAGCGTTTTGCCGCATGCACATCGCCCGACAATACCTGCGTGCCAGCCAGGTTGATCAGGGCCTGTACATGGTCCGGTTCGAGGGCCAGCGCGGTCCGATAACATCGCTCGGCCGCCTTCAGATCATGCAGCGCCGACAAGGAAAGGAATCCAAGATTCACCCATGCGGACAGGTGCTCCGGATTTTCGCGCAGCACGAACTCCAACTGCTCCCTGGCCTCTCCGAACTTTCCAAGGTCGATCAACACTGATGCCAATTCGTTCCTGAAATCCAGCTGTAGCGGCAGGAGTCGGATCGCGCGACGGAAAGCGGTCGCTGCCGCTTCCTTTAACCCGGTCTCGCGGTAAGCCACCCCGATACGGTAATCGGTCCAGGCCCGATTAACTGCCGTCAGCTCCGATTGTCCTTTCCCGTCATCCAACTCCGCCCACCGAAGAAGTTGCTGATAATCCTCTTTCAGGTAGGCCCATCGCACAAGCGAGGAAAAATTCCGTTGAACATCCGCAGGTGAAGCATCCGCCAACAAGGCACGGGCGCTATCCAGGAACTGACCGTCACGCGTGAACTTTTCAAACTGATTCAGGTAAGCGACCGCCCTGCTCCGCCGGTCCGGTTCCGGATTGTTGATACAGGCTAATCGTACGAACTCCCGTATTCGCTCCACCTCCCGTTTTTGCGCCGGCTTCCGGATGCGGTGGTCCGTCGTGACAACATGCGGAATATCCAGCGTGCCGTTCTTCGGCATGTGACAACCGACACAGTTATCCGCTTCACGATTCCGCTCCGTCACCGAGGCGGTACACTGCACTTTATCCCGATCACCATGACAACCATTGCAGGCGGCGTTGAACACTCCGCTGCCCGTTTCACGAACGCTCACATGGGGATTGTGACAAGTCACACAGGTCATCGCATCCTGATAGGGCTTCAGCGCTCCCTGCTTTGCTTCAGCCTGTTTGGCCGAAACTATATAACACCGGCTTTGCTTCATGCGCTCGGCATGGGAAGCCATGATGTGCGCGTCTTCATTGCCTTTGTAAACGGGCATGTAGATGTCCATCACATCCGACAATCGCATGCCGGGTCGGAAGTCACGAAAAGTTTTTCCGGGTTGCAACACCGCGTTTCCCTGGATATGACATCGCTGGCAGACGTCCAACTGCCGGTCGATCGACAGCTTCGCCGGATTTACGATGGAATAGTCGATTGCTACAGATGTATCGACCAATTCACCCAGGAGCTTCTTCCGGACGTGTTCGCCTCCCGGGCCGTGGCATCGTTCACAGTCAATTCCGTTCGGAATCTCCGTGTACTTCGTTTCCGATCCTTCGACAAGCGTAGGATAGGCATTGTGGCAGGAGATGCACTCAAACTCCAGCTTCCGGCTGAACCGGCTGTTGTGACCGTTTTCAAAACCCGGCGGGAGATCCCATTGACCCTTCTGTGTATAATAAGTCAAGGGTGCCTGATAGAGATAACCATTGACCTGCCGCAAGTGTGAATTCGTATGCTGTCCGGACCCTATGATGAAATCAATGCGCGCATCCCGACTGTAAACGGTATCCTTCCCGGACAAGCGGAACTCCAGCACATGCAGGGAATCTCCTCGCCAAAATGGAAAATAATGCAAGTCACGATAACGATCGAACACCGGTGCCTGATCCGGAAAACGCGCCGATGACTTCTGCCGACCGGCAACATCAAACGATTTCCCCATACCGGTTTTAAGAAACGACTCGTAAATGTCCGCGTGGCAGTTGCGACAGGTCTGCATGCCCACATAACGCACCGTATCGGAGAGCGCGGCATATGCTGGGGCGTCCGTCTTTTGTTCGTCCGGTGATGTGCAGGAGAACAGCAGCGTTACCAGAAGCAAAGTCGCTGCGGTCCGGAACATCATCCCTTACGGATCAATTGAAGCAGGTACTCATCGTAATACTTACCCTGCTCGTATAACCAATCCTGCTTCAATCCGGAAACCTCAAAGCCGAGTTTCTTGAAGAGCGCGACGCTGTTTTCGTTGTCCACCCGGACATTCGAATAGAATCCGTGCAGGTCCAGCATGTCGAATCCGTAGTCGATGAGCAGGTGCAAGGCCTCGGTAGCATAACCTTTTCCGCGATCGGCCCGGTTGGCGATCAAGACCCCGATGCCGGCCCGCCGGTTCTTGGGATCGAAATCGAACAGATCCACACAGCCGATGCTGCGGACCTCTTCCGTTACCCCGTCCTCTTCGTCGTAGTACCGAAGGTCGATCATCAGGCGCAACTGCTTGTTCGTGTAGATATCCTGGTGCGCCTGGCTGACGAACTCCTCCAGCACATAGCGTGAAAAGGGGGCCAACGTACCGCTGACACTCCAGATGGACGTATCATTCTCCCAACGGTAGAGAAGATTAAGGTCGGCAGGCTCCATGGCCCGCAATTGAATCAATTCACCGATCAGCAACATACCGGATTCCTTCGATGCCCAATTGGGCTTGCATTTGACACGACGAAAATAAGGAAGGGAATGCCTGTAGCGCTTCGCTCGCGCTCTTTTTTTAACCGGTTGTTGTGAACCTTATCGGGTATAGGTTCCCTCGAAAACCCGCTGCGCCGGACCTGTCAGCCATACGTTTGAAAAACCCATCTCCGAACGGTCGAACGCGACGGATAAGGCTCCGCCGGGTGTCATCACCTGCGCTTCGCGTGCGGAGGCCGGCAGCTGAGCCAGCGCGGCAAGGGTCAGCACTACGGCAGTCACTCCGGTTCCACACGACATGGTTTCGTCTTCCACTCCCCGCTCGTACGTGCGAATGAAAAAGCTGTCATTGACCGCTTCCACGAAATTGACGTTGGTACCTCCGGGTGCGAACTCCGGCAGGTTCCGGATCGAACGACCGTTCGCCACGACCGGGTAGCCGGCAAGATCGTGTACGGCTACGACAACATGCGGGGAGCCGGTATCGATGAAGTCGTAACCGTCTCGTTTCCGTGGCGCGGCTACATCCGACATTTTCAAGCTCACGAATCCGGGCTTGTCCGGAAGGAACATCGCTTCGTGATAACCGTCCACTCCGATGAAGCGGGTTCGCTCCCCGATGACCCCCAGGCTGCGGGCGAAGGCGACAATGCATCGACCACCGTTTCCGCACATGGAACCTTCCCGGCCATCGGCGTTATAGTAGACCATACGGAAGTCAGCATCCGGTGCTTTACGTAACGAGATCAGTCCGTCGGCTCCGATCCCGAAATGCCGATGACACAGCTTGCTGATCTCTTCTGTATTCAACTGATAATCGATTTCCCGTTCATCCAGGAGGATGAAATCATTACCGGTACCATGGTACTTCAAGAACGGAATGGATGGGATCATCGGTTTTCGCTGCGTGCGGCTTCCTGGGCGCGAGGATATGGTTGAAACGCTTCGGATTCCGACAAGATGAATAGTTCATTCCCGTACTTCAGGAGCAATCGATCATTGGAGCGCAGCAGGCTGACCCGATCAGGGGATTCGATGCCATAGAGGATCAGCTTATTATCAAGAAGACGATAACCGCGGTAATTGACCGGTGATATCCAGAACTCGGTAGCAATGGTTGGTTCACGGCTTTCGCTTTTTACGAGACCCGCAGCAGGGTTGAGTCGTTCCAGCGCCTTATCCTCGAGCGTTGGCGCGTTCTCCCCGGGCTCATCACTGGATACGTGGAGATCCATGGAGATGAGCAACTGGTCTTTCCTAACGACGATCTCACCCGCGGCGTCGTATATGGTATCCTTTCCCTCGGCGGTCTGCCCGGAATCGATGGGCAGGACCGACTCATCGCCCGTCTTCTCCTCCGCTGGCTCCACCTCCGTCGAAGGTTTGTTCGCAGGCGCCTTTGCGACAGGCGGAGCAGGGACGATCGTTCGTTCCTCCGCTTTCCGCTGTTTGAGCCAACCGAGGCGCAGGAATGCTTTGTCGGAATCGCTGTTAACACCCGTATAATTCCAGAGAACAATACCGGCGGTGGTAACCAGCAGGAAGGTGGCCAGTAGTTTCAAGCCGACCGGAACTCTTGGCTTTCGGTAGCGAATGCTTGCTTCGATTCGTGCCTGCAACTCTTCATCGGCCGCCTGTCGGATCCCTTCGATCATCAGATTGCGCAGGCTTACCCGGTGGCGAAACTCCACATCCTGTTCCAACTTGTCCATGAACTGCTGCAACTCGATGCCGCTGAGCGAGCCTTCGAGATAACGATCCATCCACCGTGCCTGTTCCAGAGCGTTCATGCGATCAGGTATCATTGCGTAAACGGGCTGACAGGATGCGCTCCATCAGGCTGCCGGCTTTCTCGACTTCCGTTTGGGCGATGACCGGATTCGAAAACTGAAATCGTGAAGCCAGTTGTTCGAAGTTCAGATTCTCCGCGTACCGTGCGAAGAGGAGGGCTTTGCTGCGTTCGTCGAGGATGGAGATGCACCGGGCGGCAACGATCCGATCCTCTTCCAGCACCTCATTCAGGTCACGCGCGTTCCTGGATCGTCGTGCTTCCCTGTTTTCCTTAGCGTACTGCCGAAGGACGTTGACGAGGTAACTGGTAATATCGGTCTGCTCCGCGACCTTCTTTTGCCGGACATCCCGGGCGAATTCGGTCAGGACCCCTGAAAAGACCCTCGGCGTCTCGCTGTCTTTGACACCGCGTGTCCGCAACAGCCTGCGGGCGGTGGAGAAAAAACGTCGCGCGATGTCAAACAAAGGCTCGTTGGAACCGTTGCGGATATTGCGGATGACGGCATCGTCTGACTTGCCCCGTAATGCGCTCATGGGAAGGCAAAGTTACGCCAAATCAGTCAGCCGGATCGTCGCGGAAGCCGCCGGGAAACTGAAATGTTGACAGTTTCATTAACAGTCGTTAACCAACACCTTAACCCAACTTAACCGCTCCATTCACCCTGATTTCATTCCTGTCAGTGGAAATTTGCTGGCACAAATTTTGAAAAAAGGGCACCATCAAATCTGAAAAACCATGATGAAGCAAAGTCGGAAGTACCTCGTTCTTTTCCTCGCCGCCGCCCTCTCAGGCGCAGCCGGCGCATTCGTCTTCGACCGTTTGCAGGATTCGACCCAGGCACCCAGCGAGCGCAACGCCTGGGGAGGGATCGTGCGACCGGTGAGCCTGAGCGCCACACCGGAACAAGGTGTACAGGATTTCACCAAGGCAGCCGAATCCAGTGTTCATGCAGTGGTTCACGTCAAGACTACTTTTTCCAATCGAGTCGCCTACAATCCGTTCAGTTTCGACCCCTTCGATTTCTGGGGTCGACCACGCAGTCCGCAACAGGCTGAGGCCACCGGCAGCGGGGTCATCATCACCGACGATGGGTACATCATCACCAACAATCACGTCGTGGAGAATGCCGAGAAAGTCGAAGTGACGCTCAACGACAACCGGACCTATAAAGCACGCGTGGTCGGCACCGACCCGAGTACCGACCTCGCACTCCTGAAAGTTGACGAGAAGAACATGCCGTACATCGTTTACGGGAACTCTGACGATCTCAAAGTCGGCGAATGGGTGCTTGCCGTCGGCAATCCATTCAATCTCACCTCGACCGTGACGGCCGGTATTGTCAGTGCCAAGGCACGTAACATCGGTATCCTGCCGGATCAGTTCAAGATCGAATCGTTCATCCAGACCGATGCCGCGGTCAATCCCGGTAACAGTGGCGGTGCCCTCGTCAATACGCGGGGCGAATTGGTGGGCATCAACAGCGCCATCGCCTCCAACACCGGCAGCTATACGGGATACTCGTTCGCCATTCCGGTTAACCTCGCTAAAAAAGTGGTGGACGACCTGGTGGAGTTCGGCAGTGTCCAGCGCGCGTTCATCGGTGTGAGCATCCGCGACATTGACTCCAAACTGGCTGACGAACGCGGCCTCCGCGAAACGCAAGGAGTGTATGTGGCCGGTCTGACGCCGGGCGGCGCGGCCGAAGAAGCCGGACTGCGGGAAGGCGACATCATCACCCGCGTCGGTGATATCACCGTGAACAACACCCCACAGTTGCAGGAACAGATCGGCCGCTTCCGTCCGGGCGACCGCGTCAGCCTGAGCATTCTGCGCGAAGGCAAGGAACAACAGCTGGCCGTGACCTTGCGCAACAAGGATGGCGATACGCGCATCGTGAAGGCCGAAGAATCGCTGAATCTGTTGGGCGCATCGTTCGAACAGGCATCGGCGGAAGAACGTGGCAGGCTTGGCCTGCAGGGTGGCGTGAAAGTCTCCAAACTGTATTCCGGCAAACTCCGGAGTGCCGGTATCAAAGAAGGATTCATCATCACGTCCATTGATAAAAAACCGGTCCGGAACACCCAGGAACTCGACCAGCTTCTAAAAGAAAAACAAGGTGGCATCCTGATCGAAGGGGTTTACCCGAACGGAATGAAAGCCTACTATGGCTTTGGCATCTGAGCCGGGATAAGCCTGAAATCGATCAAAAAGAGGCCCTGAATCCGCCGATTCGGGGCTTCTTTTTTTTCAACAAATAAGGCAGAGTTATCCACCGTTTATGAACAAAAAGTTGCTTCGCCTAGGCCGGAGTCGTATCTTTGCAATACGTCTAAACCAAACATTTTTATTCGATTTCTGTTAATTTTCTAACGAAATCGATTGCCTTCTCTCTCATGCGTCAGCTAAAAATCACCAAATCAATTACCAACCGGGAAAGCCAGTCCCTGGAAAAATACTTGCAGGAGATCGGACGTGAAGAATTGATCACGGCCGAAGAGGAAGTGAAGCTGGCCCGGTTGATCAAGCAGGGAGACCAGAACGCGCTGGATCGTCTGACCAAGGCGAACCTCCGTTTCGTGGTTTCGGTTGCCAAGCAATATCAAAATCAGGGCTTGTCCCTCCCCGACCTTATCAACGAAGGCAACCTCGGCCTCATCAAAGCAGCCAAGCGCTTTGACGAGACGCGTGGCTTCAAGTTCATCTCGTATGCGGTCTGGTGGATCCGTCAAAGCATCCTGCAGGCATTGGCCGAGCAATCGCGTATCGTGCGTTTGCCACTGAACCAGGTAGGATCGCTCAACAAGATCGCCAAGGCATACAGCAAGCTCGAACAGGAATACGAGCGCGAGCCTTCTCCGGAAGAACTCGCCAAGGTGCTCGACATCCCGACCGAAAAGATCGCCGACACCATGCGGGTAAGCGGCAAGCACGTGTCGATGGATGCTCCGTTCGTACAAGGCGAAGACAACAGCCTGGTGGACGTGCTGGAAAACCATGATTCTCCGCGTGCCGACGGCTCGCTGATGAATGAATCGCTGCAGCGCGAGATCGACCGTTCCCTGAGCACACTCACCGAGCGCGAACGCGAAGTGATCAAATTGTTCTTCGGCATCGGCATGCCGCACGGCCTTACCCTCGAAGAGATCGGCGCCAAGTTCGACCTCACACGCGAGCGGGTACGACAAATCAAAGAGAAAGCCATTCGACGGCTGCGCCATAAGTCGCGTAGCCGGTTGTTAAAGGCTTACCTCGGATAATCATAGCGCCCCGGGCGCAGGAACAGCTTTCACCACCATGAAAGCTGTTCGCGTTTAAAAGCAAGACTCAACCATCCCTAACTACCAATCATGGCACTTGAAGAAGCGAACAAGACGGTGATGAATCACAAAGACAATTACGAAACGGAACTGGCAGACTGGATCCAACTGGAGAAAGCGGCAATCGCGCTGATCCACGTGACGGGCAGTCTCTGGTTCGACAAATCGGTCGAGCTGGTGCTCTTCCGCAACCAACTCGTCGACCGCAGCGCGAGCGAGATCCTCAACCTGCACCAGTACGCGAAGGAAGTCGTCAAGAAACCCATCAACGTACTGGACACCCTGGCGCTGGCCAAGGAAATGAATAAACTCGATCTGGCGCCGGCCCGTATCGATATCGGTCGCCTGTCTGCCGAATGGCTGGCCGAGCGCGCCAAATACAAGGGGGCGGAGGATTTCGTTGCCGATAAGATGAAAGGATTCATTGGCAAGGAAAAGCGTTCCATCATCCCGCGCGACGTCGTCTTGTATGGCTTCGGTCGAATCGGACGTCTGCTGGCCCGCGAGCTCATCTCCCAAGCCGGTAAAGGAGAACAGTTACGTCTCCGCGCCGTGGTGACCCGAACCAACACGGATGAAGACATCACCAAACGCGGTGACCTGCTGCGCAACGACTCCGTTCACGGAGCATTCCCCGGAACGGTGATCGAAGACTTTAAGAACAAAGCACTGATCGTGAACGGCCACACCGTCCACATGATCGCCGCGAATGATCCCGCTTCCATCGATTATACCAGCTATGGCATCCACGATGCCCTGGTGATCGATAATACCGGTGTGGTGCGTGACCGGGAAGGGCTTGGCAAGCACCTGCTGGCAAAAGGCGTCAGCAAAGTGTTGCTGACCGCTCCGGGCAAAGGGGATGTGCCGAACGTCGTGTATGGCGTGAACGAAAACGCTTTCGATCATCACAAGGAAACCGTGTTCTCGGCAGCCTCCTGCACGACGAACGCCATTGTACCGGTGCTGGCCGTAATCGAGAAGAACCTCGGTATCGAGCGCGGACACATCGAAACGATCCACTCCTATACGAACGACCAGAACCTGCTCGACAACTTCCACAAGAAGTACCGCCGGGGACGCTCCGCCGCGCTCAACATGGTCATCACGGAAACCGGTGCCGACAAAGCGGTTGCCAAGGTGTTGCCGCAACTGGCGGGCAAGCTCACCGGTAACGCGGTCCGGGTCCCTACCCCCGATGTTTCACTGGCAATCCTCAACCTCACCCTGAAGTCCGAGACCAGCAAAGAGGGTATCAACGAAGTCTTGCGCAATGCCGCGCTGTCGGGAGACCTGGTCGAGCAGATCCAGTATTCCGTCTCGAACGAGCTTGTCTCGACGGATTTGGTCGGCAACTCCTGCGCCTCGATTGTTGACTCCCCTGCTACCATCGTTTCCAAGGACAACAAGAGCGCCGTGCTGTACGTCTGGTACGACAACGAGTACGGTTATAGCCGCCAGGTGATCCGTTACGCCAAGTATTTGGCCGACGTGATCCGGCTGCGCTACTATTGATCCCTCACCGATAAAGAAAAAAAGCCGCCTGGACATTCTCCGGGCGGCTTTTTTCTTTATCGGTCATCCTGCCTATCGCGGTCCGTAATCCTTTACCTGCATGGTAAATTCCGTCCCTTTCACAACGATTCCGTTTCGCTTACCCAGGTCGTCGCGCTGACGCCGGATCAACCCCACACCGTTCGCGTAGATCTCCTGCCCATAAACACGCTCCACGAAGTTATTGTCGTCGCGTTGGAGTACGGAAAGGGTCGAATCGAATGCCATTCCGTTCACCGAACGGCTGACATGATAGTCTTCGTAGGCATACAACTCTTCATCCAGTGTATTCATGTCGTTACCGTCCCAGGTCGTGTTTTCTGAAATGGGGAAGGCCAGCTTATGAAAGGTGATGTTGTCTTCGAACCGGTAGGCGGCTGAAACCGTCAGGGTCTGGGTCCATACAGAGGTCAGGTTCCAGGGATCCCCATCGGTCAACCTGTGATAGCGCTTCAGTACCTGTGCGGAGCGGCCGGAGCCATCGATGAAGGACGAATCGATCAATTCCATAACCTCGTAGTGGTAGGCATAGACCGAATCGTCGTTGTTGTTGTCGTTCTCCGCATGCACGACGGAATCCACCTCGAAGATCACATAACAGCCGCGCTCGGTCGGGAAATAATCGAAGGAGATGGGCAGCGGATCCTGTTTTTCCTTTTTACACGAAAGCAGGAACGGCACCAGCAGGCCGCAGAAACAGACCAGACGAAAAAGCGGGAAAGGGTTAGTTCGATTGAAGGTCATCGGCCGGCGCGATAAAACCGCCACCTACCACATCATCGCCTTCGTAGAAGACGGCGCTCTGACCGGGGGTGACAGCAGCCACGGGTGCATGGAACAGCACCTTGAGGCGATCACCATCCGGAACCAGGGTACTGGGAGTCCCCTTGTCTTTGTAGCGGATGCGCGTGACGGTTTCCAATGGATTCTCTAACGAAGCGTACTTCATAAGGTTCAGGTCACGAACGCGCATTTCTTGCTTTTGGAGCTCCTCGAAGCTACCCAGCACTACAACATTGTCAGATGGTTGAATATCAATGACATAAGCTGGTTCACCCAAAGCGATATCCAAGCCTTTTCGCTGCCCGATCGTATAGAATGGATAGCCCTTATGCTGCCCGAGGACTTCACCTTTCCGGTTGATGAATTTCCCGCCTGCCAGCTTTTCCTCGATCCCTTCCACCCTACGCTTGAGGAACGAACGGTAGTCGTTGTCGGGGATGAAGCAGATCTCGTAGCTCTCCGGTTTATTGGCCAATTCATGGAAGCCCATTTCAGCCGCCATTCGACGGATCGCGGGCTTTTCAAAACCACCTACCGGAAATAAGGTACGCGACAAGCACTCCTGTTTGACGCCCCAAAGGACATAGCTTTGATCCTTCCATGCATCCAGGCCTTTGCTGACTACGTAGCGGCCATTGTCGTGCCTACGGACTTTGGCATAGTGTCCGGTCGCGATATACTCACAATCGAGCATGTCGGCGCGCTTGAGCAACGCCTCCCATTTAATGTGGGTGTTGCAGCGGACACAGGGATTCGGTGTTCTGCCGGCCAGGTACTCGTCGACAAAATTGTCGATTACATGCTGTCCGAATTCTTCCCGGATGTCGAGGATATAATGCGGGAAACCCATGGAGACCGCGATGGAGCGCGCGTCGTTGATGGAATCGAGCGAGCAACAACCGGTTTCCTTCTTTGAACTTCCGGAGCTGACGTAGTCCCAGGTCTTCATGGTAATGCCCACCACTTCGTACCCCTGCTCGTGCAGCAGTACGGCGGAAACAGAGGAGTCGATTCCTCCGCTCATGGCCATTAAGACACGTCCTTTTTTACTCATGAATTTCCGGAATAGCCCTATAAACGGCTCAAAAACAAGCTATTATTTGGCTTTCAACAGCCTGCAAAGATAGCTTATTTTTCGGGTTCCGCGATCGGGGTTTCCGGTTCCGCTACGGGGTTCAGGAGAAAGCCGGACTTATAAATTTCCTCCCGTTCCGTCTTCCCTGCTTCGTCCAGTACGATCCACTTGCCATCTTTCACGCCATTCTTATATACCCCCTGTTGCCACACCTTTCCGCTGGGGTGATAGACCGTGACCTTTCCTTCAAAGGCATCGTTTTTCATAACACCTTCGATCTTGGTCTTCCCGTTTTTAAAGAACTCCTTGTATAAACCGTTCTTCTTATCCGCTTTATAGAAGAGCGTCTGCGATGGATTTCCTTCCGGGTAAAAGACCTCCCATTTCCCTTCCTTTTTTCCCTTCTGGTACTGTTCCAAAGACTGAAGCTTTCCCTGTTCGGAGAAATAGCTCCACACACTGTCTTTCTTCTGACTTTGGTAAACGCCTTTTGCCATCAGATGTCCGGCTTCCGCATACACGATGGCATCGCAACGCTCGGTCATGCCGCGATAGGTCATGATAGCCTGTTGCTTGCCATTCTTGTAAAAAGTGCGGAATGTACCGATCGCCTTGCCATCCTTGTACTGTCCTTCGGAGAACAACGTATCATTGGCATAGTAACGCTTCCATACCCCTTGCTTACGTCCTTTCGCGTCCGACCGGTTGATGGTATCGCCCTTGAAGACCGAGTATTTCTGTGCCGGGGCAGCCAGACTGCCGAGCAGCAAAGCCAGGAGAAGGTATCGAAACATGGAGCAAAGATAGTTTGCTGAGCGAACCTTTTTCCGGGCTTTCAGCAACCGTACAACGCTGAGGAGGGTATTAAAATTTCGCTACATTGCGGCTTATCCTTCTAAAAACAGACTAATTCATATGAGTCAAACCGCTTCGAAAGGGCACCCGAAAGGCTTGTATATCCTCTTCATCACCGAGATGTGGGAGCGATTCAGCTATTACGGTATGCGTGCCATCCTGATGCTCTTCCTGGTGAAGGCATTGATGATGAGTGAAAAGGACGCATCGAACATTTATGGCAGTTATACCGGTCTGGTTTACCTGACACCATTGATCGGAGGATACATCAGCGACCGTTATTGGGGAAACCGTCGGAGTATCCTCGTGGGAGGTATCCTGATGGCAATCGGACAGATCCTGATGTTCATGAGCGGCAACTCGCTTGGTACCGCGACATCGAACACGGCCATGCTTGCAGGACTGGGCTTTCTGATCATCGGGAACGGATTCTTCAAACCGAATATCTCCACCATGGTGGGCCAGCTCTATCCGAAGGGTGACGCAAGGGTCGACGGGGCGTTCACGATCTTCTATATGGGCATTAACCTGGGCGCATTCTTTTCTCCGCTTGTCTGCGGAGGCTTAGGCGACACCGGCGATATTCACGATTTCCGCTGGGGCTTTCTCGCTGCGGGAATCGGGATGATCATCAGTGTAATCATCTTTGAACTGACGAAGCACAAGTACCTCATCGATCCGGAGGGGAAACCGGTTGGAATGCCTCCGGCGCACTACCGTAAGGGAGAGCCCGCCGCGGCGAAGGCGGCAGGTTCCACGAACATGAACAAGATTCTCGCGATCCTGGTCATCGGTATCGGATTGGTATGGGCCTTTAACAAGTTGATGGGACTTGATCTCATCGGCGCACTCATCTTCTCTTCCGCTATTGCTGTTCCCGCTTTGATCATCACCGACGGTTCCCTTTCCGGAAACGAGAAAGAGCGCATATGGGTGATCTTTATTCTGGCATTCTTCGTTGTATTCTTTTGGTCAGCTTTCGAGCAGGCCGGAGCTTCACTAACGATCTTCGCCGACCAGCAGACCAACCGGCATATCGGGAGTTGGGAGATGCCGGCTTCCTGGTTCCAATCCATCAATCCACTTGGGATCATCCTGCTGGCACCCTTGTTCAGCAGCCTGTGGGTCAGCCTCGGCAGACGCGGTGCCGAGCCACCTTCGCCGCTCAAGATGGCGATTGGCCTCGCGCTCCTTTGCGTCGGTTATATCGTGATTGCCATTGGCGTAAAAGGCGTTGATGCATCGATTAAGATCTCGATGTGGTGGCTGATCGTCTTGTACGTATTGCACACCATGGGCGAACTTTGTCTTTCACCAATCGGCTTGTCGATGGTATCCAAACTGGCTCCCATCCGCTTCGCTTCCCTGCTGATGGGCACCTGGTTCCTCGCCAATGCCGCCGCCAACAAACTGGCAGGATCACTCAGCGCCCTGATCCCTCCGGGAGCCGGAGAACATGCCGCTGCTGCTACGGGACCAGTCGAGATCCCCTCCATTTTGGGATTCCAAATCGCGGATCTGTACAGCTTCTTCATGATCTTCATCGTCATGAGCGGGGCCGCTGCCTTGTTGCTGTTCGTACTGTATCGTTGGCTGAGCAGAATGATGCACGGCGTTCACTGATCCAACGTTTTACATCTTTCAAACGGCGGCGCTTTTTTAGAAAAGCGTCGCCGTTTGCATTTTTACCTTTACCGAATGCAACTACCAAAAGCAGGAACTGAACTGGATCTGGGTGTCCGTTCCTTGAGCCGTGATGCAATCAGGGACTTTGCCCGCGCGTATGATCCGTTGGAATTCCATCTGGATGAATCCACCGCGAAGCGCCATATGTTCAAAGACCTGGTCGCCAGCGGACCACATATATTTAATCTGTTCTATAAGGAAGTCTGGGTGCCGCGGTTTGGTGCCAGTGTACTTTGCGGATTGGCGCTGGATAATTGGAAATTCCTACGTCCTGTTTACCCCGACCAGCCGATCCGTTGCCGACTGGTCATCAGCGAAGTGATTGAACATCCGGAGAAAAAATCACGCTCGATACGCTGGAATTTCAATTTTGAGCAGGCTGACGGCAGCCTCGTACAACACCTTGAAATGCTGGTCCTACACCGGGATAGCTAGATTGTAGGAAAAGCTCGAATTTGGATTTTTACCCTGATCCGATTATATTTAACGGAATGTTTGTCAGCCCCGCACTCGTTTTTCGTCCTCGCCTGATCCTTCGTCTTGTTTTGGTTTGGATCGCCGTTTACCTGATTCCAAGCTATTTGCAAGCCCAGGAATCCGGTGAACAAGTGCAATGGTATACCTGGCAAGAGGCCAGTAAACTGCAACAGGAAAAACCCAAAAAGCTCCTGCTTGATATTTATACGAATTGGTGCGGATGGTGTAAAAAAATGGACGCCAGCACCTATCGGGATAAGGCAGTGGCAAAGTATCTCAACGAACATTTCTACGCGGTTAAAATGGATGCAGAGACGAAAGACTCGCTGCATTTTCAGGGAAAAACATATGGCTTCAAACCTGAATACCGATCGAACGAACTTGCTGCCGTCCTGCTGAATGGACAGATGTCGTATCCTACTACCGTATTTCTCGATGACAAGATGAATCCGATCGGCCCTGTACCCGGTTACATGGACAACCGGCAGATGCTGATCGTGATGCGGTATTTCGCGGAGGATCTTTACAAGACCAAGCGCTGGGAGGATTATCTGCAGGATGAACTGAAGTGAGCTTCCCTTTAGTGGAGGTCAGGCCCGGATTCCGTTTCGCATTAACGGCAATGGGCGTCTTTGTTTGATAATCCTAAAAATTTCCTATTTTTGCGGCCCCGCTTGCCCGTCAGGCGGTTCATGGTGATTGTAGCTCAGTTGGTTAGAGCGCCAGATTGTGGCTCTGGAGGCCGCGGGTTCGAGTCCCGTCTTTCACCCGAAACAGTGGCTGTCGATGAGACAGCCCTTTTTGTTTTCTGCCCATTTCGCCCGGCACTGGGTAGAGGTTCCGTACCTTTGAACGTATTCCGGCCATGCAGGAAGTAACGGATCATACGCAACTCCGTGTAGAAGGAATGGACTGCGCGAACTGTGCGCAAACCATTACCCGATCACTCAGAAAATCCGGGTTTCAGGACGTGTTCGTCGACTTCGCCACCGGCGAGGTGACCTTTGTACAAGTCGGCCCAGAAAAGGTCGATGCCGCGGTCGACGCGATCCACGACCTCGGTTACAAAGTTACTTCCCGTTCGGATCAGCGAACCACACAAGACGACTCCCTGGAGTCGCACGGCCTGGAGACCGTGACCGATCTGAGCCGAAAGTTCTGGTTCTGCTTTGCATTCACCCTTCCGCTTTTCCTCCACATGTTCCTGCCCTTTCATTGGCTGCATTCACCCTGGGTTCAGTTCGGTCTTGCCACACCGGTCATGTTGATCGGCTGGATGCACTTTGGCCGTTCTGCCTGGAAATCCATCCTCGCAGGATTCCCAAACATGGATGTCCTGATCACAATGGGTGCCAGCTCGGCCTACTTCTATTCGTTGGCGGGTTTGATCCGCTTCTCTGGTTCGGCAGCCGCGCAAGAATTTTTATTCTTTGAAACGGCCGCCACCATCATCACCCTGATCTTCCTTGGCAACCTGATCGAGCACCGTTCGGTTGCACGAACAACCAGTGCCATCCGTGAACTCAACCGTTTGCAACCGGAACAGGCGCTTCGCGTTGTGACCGGTGCATCGGGAGCAGTACAACTCGAGCCGGTATTGGTGAGTGAACTACGGATTGGCGATAAGGTTCAGGTCAACGAAGGGGATCGGGTACCGGTGGATGGTCGAATTGTGTATGGTTCGGGTTCACTGGACGAGTCCTTTCTTACCGGTGAGAGCCTGCCGGTGGACCGGACGATCAATGAATCGGTGACGGGTGGTTCCATCGTCGTGAAAGGCAATTTCCAAATGATCGCGGAACATGTCGGGACTTCCACCACCTTGTCGAAGATCATCGCCATGGTGAAACAAGCACAACGCGACAAACCCGCCATCCAACGCCTTGGGGATCGTGTCAGTGCGATCTTCGTTCCGGCGGTGGTAGCCATTGCGATCATTACATTTTTAGTTTCGTGGCTATGGTTGCAGATCGGCGTCGGGGCTTCGGTGCTGCACAGTGTTGCCGTATTGGTCATCTCCTGCCCTTGCGCTATGGGCCTGGCTACACCGACCGCTGTGATGGTCGGCATCGGACGGGCAGCACGTAATGGTATCCTGATCAAAGGCGGATCGACCCTGGAAACCCTGGCCGGTATCCGCACGGTTGTCTTCGACAAGACGGGCACGCTGACGACCGGCAACTTCCGGATCGAAAAGATCAACGTGCTGCAGGGAAGTTTACAGGAATTAAAGGAAGTACTCCATGCCCTGGAATCTCGCAGTTCCCACCCGATCGGGCGTTCGATCGTTCGGGCGTTGGAGCAGGAAGGATTCCGATCCGGCAACACTCTTGAATGGGAACGAATCGAAGAGGACAAAGGCATCGGTATCAACGGCTGGACACGGCAGGGTGACCTCTACTCGATCGGATCGTTCCGGATGGTGCAGCATTTTCATGCCGATCTCGGCCACAGCATCTATGTCCTGAAGAACAATCAACTGCTAGCAACCGCAGACTTGTCTGACGAGATAAAAACCGGTGCCCATGAAACCGTCCAAACGCTTAAGAGGAAGGGCGTTCGGGTAGTTCTGGTCAGTGGCGACAAAGCTGACGCTTGCAAGCTTGTTGCAGCATTCTTAGGCATTGAAGAAGTTTTTGCCGAGCAACACCCCCGTGAAAAGCTCGAGATCATCGGGAAGCTTTCCGCCAAAGCGCCAACGGCGATGGTGGGCGACGGCATCAACGATGCACCGGCTCTTGCAAAAGCCGGTGTCGGGATCAGTTTGTCGGATGCCACGCAGGTCGCGATCCAATCCTCTCAAGTCATTTTGCTGCGTTCCGATGATCTCCGGAACCTGCTGGACGCGCTTGAGGTCAGCCGGCTCACCTACCGGACGATCCGACAAAATCTCTTTTGGGCATTCCTCTACAATGTGGTTGCGATACCGATTGCCGCCGCGGGTTATCTTAGCCCGATGTTGGGCGCTTTATCGATGGCATTTTCCGATGTGATCGTTGTCGGGAACTCCCTGCGTCTGCGTACCCGAAAGATCCACCGGCCCGGGAGCCGAAGCCTATGACCCCGCATCCTCCTCTTAAACATATTCTGTGGATCTGCAGGTGGTATCCCAACCGTGAGGATCTCCAGTTGGGTGTTTTCATCCAAAAGCAGGCTGAAGCGTTGGCGGATCATTACCGGGTGTGTGTGGTTTACGCGATGGCGGTGGATCAAGGTGAGACAGGATCTGTAATACGGGAAAACGGGAACTTACTCGAGATCATTCAGTATTACCCCAGACGCCATGGATGGCTTTCCCGTTGGATCGCTTATGCGCTTTCAATACAGTCGGCGGTCGCATTGGCCCTGCAGCATTTCGGAAAACCATCGCTTGTCGTTGGCTACATCTTGAATCGCAGCGGCATTATGGCACGCAGGTTGGCCAGAACACATGGGATTCCATTTGTCGTTGCAGAACAGTGGTCGGGTTATGCCAGTGGCGCCTTTGCAAAACGCGGATGGGTGCATCGGCATTTGTCGAAACGATTATGCGCAGAGGCCGCCGGCGTGATGGTTGTTTCCGGTTTTTTACAAACTGCCATGGAGCGACAGGGGCTGAAAGGACGCTACTCGGTCGTGCCGAACATCGTAGCATCGCCTCCCGTCAGCTCCCGACCAGGAAAATCCGCCGATACCATCGAGATACTCCTGGTAGCGGATCTTGTCGACCGCATCAAGAACATCAGTGACGTGATCCGGAGCATGAAGGAACTTTATCGTTTGCATCCACGCATCCGGCTGACGATCATTGGCGATGGACCTGACCGGGGCGAACTTGAAAAATTGGCCGCGGCTCAATCGATGCCGGAAGCACACATTCGATTTCTTGGGCGTCTGCCGAATAACGAAGTTTATCAGCACCTGTCACAATCCGATTTTCTGGTCATGAACAGCCGGGTCGAAACGTTTTCCCTGATTTGTGCCGAAGCGATGAGTTGCGGAAAGCCCGTGGTGGCAACCCGATGTGGGGGACCGGAAAGTTTTATCACCGATTCGGATGGGATCCTGATTGCTCCCGATGCGCCGGACGAATTGTTGGCGGCACTGGAACAGATGTGCAGAACCTTCCAAACATTTCAACCTGAAACGATCAGGGAGCATGCGATTGCACGATTTTCCAGAAAGGCCGTTGGTGCGCAGTTGGCCTCCCTGACGGAAGGTTGGATACGCGGATCATGAGCAGGATTTTACTTAACACTTTGATCGTGACGCTTACGTGACCAAAAACGGTCATAGCGAGGTAAAATCGCCTTCCTGAGGGTTTGGAATCGCCACTTCTTTACCTAAATTTGTCGGAGACATTAACCAACAGTCTAAATCAAAAACCATCGTAAAATGAAAAAAGGTTTACTTGTATGCCTCTCGCTGGCCGTGAGCCTGGGAGTTGTGGCGCAAGAGCGGATTTCACGGCTACCGCAGGGTTTCAAGAAAGCTGAAGTACCTGCAGCGCTGAAGAACCGCCGTGCTCCTGTCCCCCAGCGTGCGACCATGGACAACGGAGTGCCGTTCAACAACATCCAGAGCCGCCCGTGGGTCGCAGCTCCTGCATCCAATCTTCGTTCCGCGACGACCACCTCGTCCGACGACGTAATTGGATACACGTATTATGACTTGCAAACGAATGGTACCACCTCCAATCGTATCGTGCAGAATTCTGACGGTACCATTTCGGTTGCATGGACCTTCTCGCCGGACGCTAACAGCGGTTTCCCGAACCGCGGTACCGGTTATAACTATTGGGACGGTACCCAGTGGATCAACGGTTCGTTGAACACCACCGGAACGCCCGGACCGAGCACCCGCACGGAAGGCGCGAACCGTACCGGTTTCACGAACATCATCGTCACCGAGACCGGCAAGGAAATGAGCATTGCTCACTGCTCCACGACCGGTGGCATGCTGCTCAACTGGCGCGGTACCAAAGGAACCGGCGCATGGACGCAGTTCGCTACGGCCCTGGCTCCGACCACGCCGAACGATGACACCTGGGCTAAAGCCATCTCTGGCGGAAGCAACGGTGAGACCGTACACGCACTTTGGCAGGGTTCCGGTGTATCCGGCACGCCTTACGAAGGACAGGACGGCCCGATCTATTACTCCCGTTCTTCCGACGGCGGAGCTACCTGGCCTGTACTGAAGTCGGTTCTTGCTGAACTCGACTCCACCCAGTACACCGGTTTCGGTGGTGACGCATACAACATCGACGTTCGCGGAGACCTTGTAGCATTCGTTGCTGGCGATTTCTCGACCGATGTAGTGCTCATGAAGTCGACCGACGGCGGTAACACCTGGACCAAGACCATTGTCCAGCGCTTCCCGATCCCGCTGTTCGACAGCGCTACCATGCTGACCGACGTTGACGGTGACGGTATCGCCGATACCCTGCTGTCAAATGGCGGCGACCCCTGTGTCCTCATCGACAACAACAACAAGTGCCACGTATGGTTCTCGGCTAACCGCGTTCTTTGCGACGATCCGGGTACCGGTACCGGCCAGGGTCTCTCCTACTTCCCCGGCACCGACGGTCTGTTCTACTGGAACGAAGACATGGGTCCTGATCCTGGCGACGGTTCCAACTACGTCCTCATCGCCAGCGCAGTGGATTACAACGGCGACGATGTGCTGAATACTCCGGAAAGCGGCACCTGCGATTTCCCGTGGGGCCTCTACCGTGGTCCGATCACCGAGAAGCCCTCTGCAGGTATCAATGCCGCCGGTACGATCTTCATGACCTACCAGACCATCGACGAAGCGTCTGACACGACCTTGTATTCCCAGTCGCACAAGCACGTCTACATGATGACCTCCAGCGATGGCGGTAACACCTGGACCTACCCGATGGACATTCGTCGTACCGTTCCGGGCAACGATGCCAACTTCGAAGAGTGTGTCTTCGCTGCTGTTGGTCGTAACGTAACCAACGAAGCCGTGGTACTTTATCAGCGTGACGGCGCTCCTGGTCACGCGCTTGCAACTGCAGGTACCTGCGATCAGGCCAACAACCTCGGTAACGCCAGCGATATCGTTTACACCCTGGTAGACGCGCTGACGGTCGGCACCGACAATTCGATCGCCAACAACAACTTCTCGGTTTCTCAGAACTACCCGAACCCGTCGAACGGATCGACCTCGATCAACATCACCTTGAAAAAGGCTTCGTCGATCAACTTCACCGTTGCTGACATCCTCGGCAAAGTAGTTTACACCGAGCAACTCGACAACCTTGCTGCAGGTATCCACACCGTTACCCTGAACACCGGTTCATGGGCTCATGGTGTTTACACCTACACGGTACGCACGGCCGACAACGCTGTAACCAAGCAAATGATCGTGAAGTAATACCCAGGGAATACTACCAACTCCCCAAAATAAAAACGCCCCGTCCAAGGACGGGGCGTTTTTATTTTAAAGCAGGAATCTTACAACAAATCAAATATGTCCTCTACGGCAGGGGTCCGGGACGCGATGTAACCTTCCGCATAGGTCAAGCCGGCAGGGCGGGCGAATACGGCAGCCTTGGCTTCGAGATAGGCAAGAAACTCACGGGAAGAGATGGGTGTTTCCGGTTCATTGGATTCCGGATTATAAAACTGGGATTTGAAGGCAAGCACTGCTTCCATCCGCTCTTTCCAGACAGCAGCCACGTCGACGACAAAATCGGGGGTGTCGTAGCGGTCCTGGATGTAATGATACAAGGCTCTGCATTTCCAGGGCGCCTGACTTGTTCCGTTATCGTCCGTCTCGACCTTTAGCAGACCGGCAAGGAAGGCAGCCTTCGCGACCAGCGCCGCACCCCGACCATGGTCCGGATGCCGATCGGAAACAGCGTTGCAGAGGATCAACTCGGGTTGATACCTCCGGATCATCCGGACGACTTGCAGTTGATGTTCCGGATCATTTTCGAAAAAACCATCCCGCATACCCAGGTTCTCGCGACAACTGAGACCCAGAATTCGGGAGGCTTCCCGGGCTTCCTGATCCCGTAGTTCAGGGGTTCCACGGGTACCCAGTTCACCCTTCGTCAGATCCACGACACCGACCTTACGACCGGAACGGACGAGTTGCAGGATGGTGCCGGCACAGGACAATTCCACATCGTCCGGATGAGCGCCAAAGGCAAGCACATCTAATTTCATGGTTCAAATGTAGTAAATGGGGATATTCCCCTTCCCCGGCCTAATTCTTCGTAATTTCGATGCACCAATTGAAATCCATGAAGATCACTTTTCACGGTGCTGCCAGAACAGTGACCGGCTCTAAACACCTGCTGGAATTGGAGGACGGTCGGAAGATCCTGTTGGATTGTGGCATGTTCCAGGGACATGGTGCCGACACGGACCCCCTCAACCGGCATCTGGGATTCGATCCGAAAGAGCTATCCCACGTCATTCTTTCCCATGCGCACATTGACCATTCCGGCCTTCTGCCTTTGTTGGCCAAGGAAGGGTATGAAGGCAATATTTACTGCACGCCCGCTACGAGGGATCTCTGTGCCATCATGCTGGCGGATACGGCACATATTCAGGAGTACGACTCCGTTTATATCAACCGGAAACGAAAACAGAACGGACTTCCCGGAGTGAAGCCGATCTACCGGATGGAACATGTTGAGGCGGTCATGCAGCAGTTTTGTACGGTCCCCTACGAGAAGACCTACAAAGTGGATGACGGGCTGGAACTTCGCTTCACCGATTCAGGACATATCCTGGGTTCAGCGGCGGTAAACCTGATCATTCGGGAGAAAGATAAAGTCACCCGCCTGTGTTTCACAGGTGATATCGGACGTCCGGACGACCTGCTACTTCGTACGCCTTCCCCATTTCCACAACCGGACGTACTGATCTGCGAATCGACCTATGGAAACCGGAAGCACGAAGACCGGGAGATCTCTCAAAAGCGGTTGCTGGAAATCGTTCTTGAGACCTGTATCCAGCGAAGCGGGAAATTGGTGATCCCGGCTTTTAGTCTGGGAAGAACACAGGAATTGGTCTATGCACTGAATAATCTGCACAATGCCGGCCTCCTGCCGCCCATCCCGGTTTACGTCGACAGCCCCTTGTCGGTCAATGCGACCGTTATCATGCGGGCGCACATGGAATGCTTCAACAACGAACTTCGCAAATTGCTACAGAACGATCCCGATCCGTTCGGATTCGATCAGTTGCATTACATACAGCGCGCCGAAGACTCCATGAAGTTGAACGAGATGAAGGAGCCCATGATCATTCTTTCAGCATCCGGAATGGCGGAAGCAGGAAGGATCAAGCATCACATCCGGAATACGATCGAATCCGCGCAAAACACCATTCTCCTGGTCGGTTATTGCACGCCTGACAGTCTGGGTGGCCGCCTGGGTGCCGGCGCAAAGGAAGTTCGGATCTTCGGCAAACCCTATTCGGTCAACGCCCGTGTCGAACAACTGAACGCCTACTCCGCTCACGCGGATTATGAAGAAATGTTGCAGTACCTGTCGTGCATCGAAAGCCGAAAGGTGAAGCATACATTTCTGGTACACGGTGATTACGATGTACAACACGATTGGCGGCAAAAACTGGAAGCTGCGGGTTTCGGGAACATTGAAATTCCGGACATGCACAGTTCCTGGGAGATCCCTGCATGAAGCGACAACTCACCGCGCTGATCGCGAAAGAAGTCAGGCTCGAATGGAAGCAACGGTACGCGCTGGGCGGCATCCTGCTCTATGTGATCGCGACCGTATTCATCGTTTATTTGTCCTTTCGCCAGGTCATTGACCTGCCGACCTGGAACGCATTATTCTGGATCATCCAGGTTTTTGCCGCGGTCAATGCCATTGCAAAGAGTTTCCTGCAGGAATCGCGCGGTCGTATGCTCTACTATTACACGCTGGCCGATCCACGAGCGGTCATCCTTTCCAAGACGATTTACAACCTCGGATTGATGTTCCTCTTGTCGGTCATCAACCTGGCATGTTACTCGCTTTTCATCGGCAATCCGGTTCAGGACATCTTGCAGTTTACCATTGCCGTCCTGCTAGGCAGCCTGGGATTCGCGGCGGTTCTGTCAATGGTTTCCGCCATCGCTTCAAAAGCGGGCAATAACACGACACTTGTTGCCATCCTGGGCTTTCCGATCCTCATCCCGCTTCTGATCACGACCATTCGTTTTTCGAAGAACGCCATGGATGGACTGGCGTGGTCGGTCAGCACGCACTACATCATCCTGCTGGCCGCCTTGAACCTGCTGGTCGTCACCCTCGCATACCTGCTGTTTCCCTATCTTTGGAAAGAGTGAACTACCAACCCAATCAACACCACAACTCATGAAGATTGCCGGACTCGCCTGGTGGAAATGGCTTTCCCTGCTGCTCGTACTCTACGCGATCGTCGGAGGAATGCTCATCCCGGTTCCCCGACTTGCCATCCTGCATGAAACGATCCGCAACCTGTTCTATCATGTGACCATGTGGTTTTCGATGATGGGCTTGATGATGGCCGCACTCATCTTCGGCATCCGTTATTTGCGCAAAGGGAATCTTGATGACGACCTTCGCGCCGACGAGTGTGTCCGGACCGGTGTGGTTGTCGGCATACTGGGCCTGATCACCGGCAGCATCTGGGCCCGCAACACCTGGGGAGCCTGGTGGGTAAACGACGCCAAGTTGAACGGCGCGGCCGCTACGATGTTGGTTTACTTCGCTTATCTCATCCTGCGCGGCTCGATGGAAGATGAGCATAAGCGCGCGAGGATCACAGCCGTTTACAGCATCTTCGCCTTTTCGCTGATGATCGTCTTCATCATGATTCTGCCGCGCATGACCGATTCCCTGCATCCCGGCAACGGAGGGAATCCCGGCTTCAGTTCCTATGATCTGGATTCACGCATGCGGACCATCTTCTACCCGGCCGTACTAGGATGGGGATTGCTCATGGCCTGGATTACGGAAGTTCGCATTCGCATGAAGCGACTGATCCGTGAAAAGGAAGAACTATGAACTACCAGCACATGAGACGTCTTTTCTTCCTGACCTTGCTATCACTGCTCTTTCACTTATCCGCCCAATCCCAACCCTTACAATTCCAGGCGACCCGTACACACGATAACGGTTCGATGGGAAGTATACTGTTAGCGGCACCGGACCAGGGCAGCGTGTTGGCCGGGCATTCAGCCCTGGGGAATACCGGGTACCTCGATCTTGTCAAATACGATGAATTCCGCAACTACGTCTGGTCAGTTTCCTATCAACTGACCGATACCTTATTGTATGTTACTGACGGTTGCTCCTACGGGGATCAAGGCTACCTGTTTGCCGCGAGCGTACATTCCGGTAACGCCAACACATCCGAACTGTTATTGATACGTACGGATACCGCAGGGAACATGCTTTGGAACCGGCGATATTCAATCGGGCTACGCTGTGATTTGTCGAGCCTGCTACCCGTGGCCGACGGGGGCTTCATAGCCGGAGGCACGGTGTTGACCGACTCCACTGCCCGCTACGAGGATATGTTGGTCATTCGCGGTAACGAGGATGGCAATCTGCTCTGGTCACAATCTATCGGTTCCTCGGCGCGTGAATCAGGCAATTCGATGATCCGAACGAGCGACGATCAGTACGCCATTGCCGGAACTACGGAAGACGCCAATGGCAGTAGCGGGGCGTTTCTGAGCAAGCTGGACACCTCCGGGAATTATTACTGGTTCACGCGCTACGCAACCGGGATCTACGATGCCGCCTATTCGCTTGTCCAGGCTGACAATGGCAGCTACCAGTTGGCAGGAAAAGGCGGACCTACCGGAGAAGATGTATTGCTGCTCCGCACGGATGTAAACGGAACTCCTTCCTTCGCCCGAATTTACCAACTCAGTTTCGGGACCTATCAACTCAATGAAACGGCGCTGGGCATGACGGGCACACCGGATGGAGGATTTCTGATCGGTGGTGAAGTACTTCGGCCCGGGACCTTGAATCCCTGGCTGTTCCTGGTAAAATTCAGCGGCAACCTGCTCACCGAGTGGTTCAATTCATACGCATTCAGCACCAGCCGCGATCAGCGCTTCGGGTCAATGTTGCAACAAGCCGATGGCGGAGTATTACTGGGTGGCAGCCGGCGCATTTCCGCTGCCTACCCCTGGAATGCCCTGACGATCGCAACCGATGCATCCGGCATCAGTGGTTGCCTGGAGACTGCTTTGAACGAACACGATTCTACCGTTACCCCGATCGCGATCAACCTTTCACCTGTAAGCAACACGACAGTTCCTACCGCGTACTACAGCCAATTGACGGCGGTGCAACCGAACTGGACAACTGATTCGGCTTGCTACACTTTCACCAACATCGGTCAGACGAACACGTCGCTTGAGACACTTTCCTTTTATCCACAGCCGGCTACTCAACAACTCAGCATACGGGAACCCGGCCTCTTGAAATTCCCCTGCAGCTATCACATCTTCGATCAGGTAGGGCGAAGCAGCCTTCAAGGAACACTCGATTCAATTGACTCCACCCTGCCGCTCACCTCACTCACAGCAGGCATCTATCAGGTATGGCTGGTAGGATCAGATGGAACACCTGCCAGAGCCAGCTTGATAATCCAAAAACCTTAACTTCGTCTCCACCCGCTCAACCGACCTTACACGATGAAACGCCAACTGTCCGTCCTGCTACTTTTCCTGCTAAGCAGTTACACCTTACTGGCACAGTCAACTTCCGAGATCGACATGGCCGACACCTGGCGATCCAATGGAAAAATCAATGTCGTAATTGCCGTACTGGCAGTCATTTTTCTTGGGCTGTTCATTTACCTTATCGGCATAGACCGGAAACTACGCCGCCTGGAGAATAAAAAGAGCTAGTTTTCAATAGGTTACGCCCTCACACTCTATACCTTTTTATCGCTAATTTTGCAGTTCGGAATCCCGCTGCGGATTTCGGGCTGTCCCCATGAAAAAATCCCATATCATCGCCATCGTCATTATCGCGGTGGCCATTGCCGCTATCCTGAGTACCGTAGCGGACTCGAGCACGTATGCTTCCTTCAGTATTGCCGCGGATCATCCCAACAAGACCTACCATGTTGTCGGGAAGTTAGCGAAGGAGAAACCGCAGGAATACAACCCACAGGCTAATGCCGACTTGTTCACCTTTTTTCTGGTCGATAACGACGGGCAAGAGCGAAAAGTGATCTTACATAAAGCACGTCCACAGGACTTCGACAAGTCGGAACAAATCGTTGTGATCGGAAAGATGAACGGAGACGAATTCGCGGCATCCGATGTATTGATGAAATGTCCTTCGAAATACAACAACGGCAGCCCTGAGATGAAAGGCGCCCAAACCGACGGTGTCTGATATCAGCTGACAGACACGACCGTCGAACGCAACTTCTATGGAGATATCTTATATCGGCGAACAGCTTTGGTGGGGTTGGATCGGCAACCTGTTCGTCATACTATCCTTTACCGCTTCGCTGTTGGCTGCGACCGCGTATTGGTATGGTCACAAATCCGGGGACGATAGCTGGAAAAGCCTTGGGCGACGAGCCTTCCTCGTGCACGCAGGCTCGGTGATCGGAATCATCGTTCTCCTGCTCTTCCTCATCACACAACATCGATTCGAATACTATTACGTTTGGGAACACAGCAATACCCAAATGCCGATGCGGTACATCCTTTCCTGTCTATGGGAAGGGCAGGAAGGCAGTTTTCTATTATGGACCTTCTGGCATGTCATGCTGGGCCTGATCCTGATCAGAAGAAGCGGGGTTTGGGAGAATTCGGTCATGTTCATCGTATCGCTTGCGCAGGTGTTCCTTGCTTCAATGATACTGGGGGTTATTGTATTTGGCTATAAGCTCGGCAGTAATCCTTTCACCTTGCTAAGAGAGCACCCGGATTTCGCCCAATTGCCTTTCATTCGTTTTCCCGATTACCTGCAACGGCTAAAAGACGGCCGCGGCTTGAACCCGCTGCTCCAGAATTACTGGATGACGATTCATCCTCCTACCCTTTTCCTCGGTTTTGCGACCACCATCGTCCCGTTCGCCTATGCCATCGGTGGCCTCCTGCGCAAACAATACGATCAATGGATCCGTCCTGCACTGCCGTGGACCTTTTTCAGCATCATGATCCTGGGTACCGGTATCCTGATGGGTGCTGCGTGGGCTTATGAGTCGCTTAGTTTCGGCGGCTTCTGGGCCTGGGATCCGGTTGAAAACGCCTCCCTGGTTCCCTGGATGACGCTCACCGGCCTGGGGCATGTGATGTTGATCTACAAGCATCGTGGTCGCGCCTTATGGTCGAACTACATCCTGGCAGTCGTTACATTCTTCTTTATCCTCTACTCTACCTTTCTGACACGTTCCGGTATCCTGGGGAATTCCTCCGTCCACGCGTTTACCGACCTCGGAATGTCCGGACAGCTTTTGGTGTACATGTTGTTCTTCGTTGTGCTGGCTGCCTTTCTCTTATTCAGAAACCGCAAAGGAATACCCTTGGGACCGGATGAGGAGCATTTCTCTTCACGGGAATTCTGGATGTTCATCGGCATGCTGGTACTCGTCATCGGTTCCCTTCAGATCACCTTTACCACCTCGACACCGGTCATCAATAAATTGTTCGGAACCAAGCTGGCTCCTCCGGCCGACCCGATCGATCATTACAACCGCTGGCAAGTACCTGTGGCGATCCTGCTCAGTCTGCTGATTGCGGTCGCCCAATATTTCCGCTACAAGCAAAGCGACTGGAAAACCTGGTTGAACAAGATCAGTCTTTCCCTCTTGACGGCTTCCATCCTAACGGTCCTGCTCGTATTGGCGCTGGGATCCTTCCGTTACCACTATTATGCCCTTCTGTTCGCTTCACTCTTCGCGGTGACGGCCAACCTCGATTATTTCATCCGGGTGCTGAAGGGGAAATTCCGGAACGCAGGCGCCTCCATCGCGCACATCGGCATAGGATTGATCCTCTGTGGCGCATTGATCTCGAACGGAAAGAAGCAGGTGATCTCACAAAACCTGAAGAACATCGACCTCGGTAAGGATTTTCCCAACCGCGAGAACATCATGTTGGAACAGGGCCTGGACACTTTACCGATGGGGCCTTATTATGTCACCTATACTGGCAAGGAACAGGAAGGCATTCACGTTTATTATAAGATCGGCTATTTTACACAAGATGAAACCGGTCAGAAGCAACAGGCTTTCGAATTGCGCCCGTTCGTCCAGTTGAATGAGCGCATGGGAAATGTGGCAGAACCCGCCACCAAGCATTTCCTGACGCGCGATATTTACACGCACATCACCTATGCCGAATTAGAGAAAAAAGGTTCGGGCGACACCTCGGATTACCAGGCTCCGAAATCGCATATGATGGCGATCGGCGATACGGTCTTTACCAGCAATTCGTTCGTCATCCTGGAAGCACTCGATAAGCAACCCGCTTCCGAGACCGAGCATTTGCATGAACATGACATCGCGGTTGGCGCCAAGCTGATTGTGCAGGACATCAACAAGCGAACCTATACGCCGGAGCCGATCTTTTTGATCCGGGACATGTCGATGTATACGAAACCTGCTTCGGTGGACGAACTCGGGCTGCAGTTCGACTTCAACAAGATCGACCCCAACACCGGAAAGATCGAATTGCTCGTTCGGGAGAAGAAAAGCAACAAGCGCGATTTTGTGATCATGAAGGCGATCATTTTCCCGGGTATCAACATCCTGTGGATCGGATGTCTGATGATGATCCTGGGAACCGTGCTGGCAGTACGTCACCGGATCCGAGTGAACCAATCTTCCGAATCACAATAACATGAACATCGTTCTGATCGGCGCCGGAAACGTCGGGCAACAGCTCGCTCTCGCCTTAAAGAAAGCCGGCCATAGGATCGTTCAGGTACACGGAAAAGGAATGCACCGGGCCAGGAGTCTTGCCCGAAAGCTTGGATCGAATCACCTCAAGGATATCCGGGAACTTGACACATCTGCCGATATCATTCTCCTTGCTGTGCCGGATGACGCGATTCCGGCAATATTGAAATCAATCCCCGCCACGAAACAGCTGATTGTCCATACAGCCGGAAACGTTCCGCTCTCGGTATTCGGGCGAAAATTTCCGAATGCCGGGGTCTTCTATCCGCTTCAGAGCTTTTCCACCGATCGGCCACTTCGAATGCGACACATTCCGATCCTGATCGAAGCGCGCAGCCCGCAGCTACGCCGAAAACTGAACCTGCTGGGGAAATCCATTTCCGAAGAAGTAGTAGCTGTCTCGTCTGAGCAACGTCAATGGTTACACCTGGCTGCGGTCATTTCCAATAATTTCACGAACCACCTGCTTTATTTGTCATCCTCCCTCCTGCAACGACATCGACTGCCCTTCCGCTTGCTTTATCCCCTCATTCGTGAGACGACAGAAAAAGCCATTGCACTGCACCCTTTAGCAGCTCAAACAGGGCCTGCACGGAGAGGTGATCGTAAGACAATGCAAAAGCATTTAAGCTTGCTCGCTTCCGATCCCCGGCTCAGGTCACTTTACCGTTTGATGAGCAATGGCATCGCCGCTGTAAAAAGGTAAATGTCGAAATCGCTATCTTCGGTCGCATGAATTTCAAGGAACTTTTGTCCGGAGTAAAAGCATTCGTGTTCGATGTGGATGGGGTCATGACCGACGGAATGCTGGTCGTTCTCCAGGACGAATTGCATCGCATGATGAATATCCGGGACGGTTATGCTTTGCATGCGGCCATCCATGCCGGTTATCCGATCTGCGTGATCTCCGGAGGAAAATCCGAGAGCGTTCGTACCCGTCTGAACAATCTTGGCATCACCGAGGTGCACCTTGGCGTGAAGGACAAACCATCCATTCTTAATGAATTCCTGAAAGCGCACGATTTGAATGCAACCGAAGTGTTGTATATGGGCGACGACCTTCCGGATCTTGACGTGATGCGGATTGTGGGCGTACGATGTTGTCCTGCGGATGCCGCACCCGAGATTCGGGCAATCAGCTTGTACATTTCGCCCTTGGCCGGAGGACGCGGTTGTGTGCGTGATGTGATCGAACAAGTCATGCGTTTGCACGGAAACTGGCCCGGACTGAACGCCTGAACCCATGTTTCATTTCCTCCGGCTCATCCGACCCCTCAACCTGCTGCTCATCGCCTTGACGCAGTTTCTGGTCCGTTATTGTCTGATTCTTCCGGCCTTCCAGACGGAAAAGAATGTAACGGGTGAATTCCCTGCGCACTTAGACAAGTGGACGTTCTGCCTTCTCGTCTTCTCGACGGTCTTGATTGCAGCGGGCGGCAATGTGATCAATGACGTCTACGACCGATACATTGACGAAAAGAACCGGCCGGGTACGAATCCGATAGGGTCCAGGATCAGTCCGGAACTTGCCCGCAAACTGTTTATGACACTTTCGGTATTCGGGTGTCTGACCGGCTTCCTCGTAGCGTTGCGCATCGGTCGGCCGGGCCTCGGCTTGATCCAGGTATTTTGCGCTTACTCCCTTTACATGTATGCCAGCCAATACAAGCGGAAATTCATTATCGGGAACATCCTCATCGCGTTCTTATCGGCACTGGTTCCCCTGACCGTCGCATTATATGAACCGGAATTCTATCGAAACATCATCTACGTGTTGGTCTACGCGCTGTTTGCATTTCTGATCAGCATCGTCCGGGAGATTTTAAAGGATGCGGAAGATCTAGAAGGCGATCGCCAGGGTGGTTGCGACAGCATTCCTGTACGTTACGGACTACCGACAACACGAATAATCGCGACCGGACTGATCCTTGTAACCGGCGGAGTGATCGCCTATCTCCTCTATCACTTCTTTAACGACAACACCGTGGTCAGCCTCTTCAAACTGGAAGGCATCTTTCTTATTCCGCTGGCGGGCTTGCTCTATCTGGTGTTGACTGCAAAAGAAAAGAGCGACTTTCATTACACCAGTGTTTTCGCCAAGGCGTACCTCGCCATCGGAATTCTCAGCATGATTCCTTTCTACTTCTACTTCCTGAAGTAAGGAACGGCCCCTCCGGTCAGGGGGGAGTTATCAGTTGCAATAAATTGACCTTCGGGGCCGTATGACTCAAAGCATGCCGTCGTTCCTGTTAAACGCTTGCGCAGATTTTAACCCATGAAAAAGTGAGGGCCGTTCCAGGATAATCGGCTTGCGCCTGACTGACACTACCGCTTTTCTTCCGACTGGAACCTTAAGCGCAGCATTGCTCACTTTATCCATGCTTTTCTTCACCGTCACAATTTCAATATCTTGAATTCCACCCGCCGGTTCAGACTGCGTCCTTCCTCGCTGTCATTTCCGGCAATGGGACGGGTTTCACCATATCCCTCCGAAAGCAAGCGGGACGCCTCTACTCCGTTTTCAATCAGGAACCTGATAACAGAAGCGGCTCTTTCCTTCGATAATTGGAGGTTGGCCGCATCAGCCCCCACATCATCGGTATGACCATCGACTTCGATCCGCATGCCCGAATTTGCGCGCATGAACTCGACCACTCGCCTGAGTTCGGGTTCGGATTCCGGTTGCAAGGTGGCCTTTCCGAAATCAAAGAAAATGTTGTTCAACCGTACCACCTGACCAACCTCCATGGGCACAAGTGACAAGTCGCGTGAAAGCTCCTGGTAATCCAACAATGAATCAAGGTTAATAAAGGCGCTGACTGGAAAATAACCCGCCGCCTCGGCTCTGAATCCAAAGCGCGCGCCTCGGGGCAGCACGATCCGGTATTGACCATCTTTCGGTTCACTCCGCGCGAGACCGGCGGAAGCGCCTTCCGGCAGCCGCTCATACCGAATGGTCGCCTCAAGGGGCGCATTTGACTTTGCGTCCAATACTCTTCCCGAGACCAGAACAACCGGTTCCGGCTTCATTTGCTTGGGAAGACGGATCCGGAAAACATCCGTTGCACCCAATGAATTTTCCGAACTGACGAAATAGGCGTACTCGCCGGATGCCGGAAGTGTGAAGTAGGCATCCCAGCCGGCAGTATTCAGTCGCCCTCCAAGATTCACCGGTTCCGACCAATTCTTCCAGGAATTGTCGAGTCGCTTCGACATGTACATATCGCTACTTCCGTAGCCCGCAAATCCATCACTGGTATAGTAGAGCGAAACGCCGTCGGCCGCCAGAAACGGAGTCCCTTCCGAGCCAGCCGAATTGATAACGTGACCCAGATTCACCGGAGCCGACCACGAACTGTCGGCTTGCAGGAAACTAACATACAGATCGGCCGCGCCTTCCGTATCATCGTGTTCAATGCCCATCAACAATGCCCGACCGTCATTGGACAAAAAATAATTGACATACTGGTCGTAGTTCCGATAATTTTCGATCCGGATATTCCTGGGAAACGACCAGCCATCCAGGGCCCGATAAGCGAACGAAACGCCATTCAATTCCTGTCCATCCGCTTCTTCGGAAGTCCGGAAATAGTGATTACCCAACAAGAGCGTATTTCCGTCGGGCGTAACTGATTCCACAAAATTATTGGAAGCGTTATTCAACGGTTCATCCATATTCGTTGCCGGGCCCCAATTCCCCTTTTCATCGATCTCGGAATACCAGATATCATCATTCTCGTCGGAGCCGTTGATGTTGTCCGGGTGATCCTTTCGTGTGAAGTACAGTGTCCGGCCATCCGGTGAGATCACGGGATTCACATCGGAAAAAGCTGAATTAACCTTTCTCCCCAGGTTCTCAGGGCCGCTTGCCCATGCCAGGTCTTTCAACTCATGGATCTCGGCTTGGATCGGTTCCTCCGAGTCGGAGATCGCGATCGCATCAATCTGCTTCTGTCCTCCGAATTTTGAAAAATCGAAGTCGACGCGGACACGCTTATATTGCCTGGTGTCATCTGAATTAAAGACGCGAAAAACGCGGGACTTCTCACTCGTTGCAGCCGCCGGTCCTTTGTAGATGCGGTTCGTCTTTCCCTGTTCGTCGATGAGGGACACTGCTACAACGCCGCCAGGATTCAAATTCTCGAATACGGCGACCTGACGCACCACTTGCAGGGAATCAAAGGAAACTTCCAGATACTCCTTTCCCGAATTCGCCAGCCTTGACATCCAGGCGCAGGGGCTCTTCCCTCCCTGGGGCATGGCATCGGGTTTTCCCAACACCTGGAGGGGGCCGAACTGCTTGTTTCCCACAGAAGAGGAATACTCCTGCATGACCGATGCATACTGCACCTGGGCGCCATCTGCCGTTCTAAACAAGCCCAGAACAAGAAGAAAAAAGAAGATGAATGGATGGTGGCTCATGATCAAAAAATGACTCCCGGGAATGAGGCCATTCCCGGGAGAATCCTCTTACTTGTTGACTTTCAATTTTTGGACATCTTTCCCTTTGAATGTGAAAATGTATTCTCCGTCGGTTGTAATGTCGATTCCATCGCCATACTGTCCGCCACCACCCTTGCCTTTCGATTTGACCTCGCCTTTGATTACGCCGGTTTTTAGATCCACCGCGCAAATGGTGTTACTGCTACCGTTGTCGCGACGAAGAAAGAAATTACCGCCTACGTGGTGGTATGCACTGACACCCCGGAATTTATCGGTCGTATAGAGCTTTGCACCGTCTTTCTTGTTGTAGGCAGCAAGACCCTTATCACAAACCAATGCGACACTTTCACCGTTATCGAAGGCCCACATGGATTTCCCAACTGCACCCTTGGAGTGATCGACGTTAATCTTCATCTCGCCCGATTTCACATCAAACCCGTAGAATTCGTCCCCCGAACCCGCGAAGACCATTCCGTCCCCGAAGACGAGGTCGGTGATGCGTTTGTCGAATTTCTCGGACCGCCAAACCTTGGCTCCAGAAGCCGGATCAAGGGCGATAATGCCGTATCCGCCCATGAAGTCCCACTCGTTGTTGTAGTAGATGGTCGTAACAGTGCCGTTAGGACCGGTCTCCACCTTGTTTTCGATCGTTTGCTTATTCACAATACCGCCGATCTGTGCCACCAGGCGGCCATCTTCCAGGTGCAGATTGGGCATAGCGCCGGCACCGGTGATCTTTTCTGATTCCCAGAGTTTCTTACCGGACTCCAGATCGTACTTGGCGATGAACTTGGTGCGGAGCTTTCCGCTACCCAGCACAACATATACACCGTCGTTGGTATACAATGGCTCGGCAATTGCGCCGTAGATACCACCTTTGATCACCCGTCCGCCATGGGGGCCTCGGTTGAAAAGACCCCTTCGCGTTTCCTCGTCGGATTCATAGACCGCGCTCCAGAGCATTTGACCCGTCTCGTGATCAAACACCTGGATACCGTCCAGCTCCAGGAATACCTTGCCGCCTTTCAGGGTGAGGCTGGCCAAAGCTTCACGCGTCAGGACCTTTCGTTCCACGAAGCCAAAGAAACTCGTGCTCCACTTTACTTCCCCGTTGGCGGCATTGATGCGTATCAACTGGTTCTTGAATCCGCTGAACAAGGCAGCCAGCTGAGAGGGCTTGTAATTGATCATCAGCAACTCATTGCGCGAATCGTCATAGAGGAAGGCCCCGACCGAGCCTTTGAACTTGTCGGTTTCCCAGCGCTGCTGGCCTGTCTTGGCATCCACCAGGACCGTAGTATTCTTCAATGAAAAGAAGAATGCGCCCAACTGCGGGATGTATTCGATGTTATCCTCCGTGAGATCCGAATAACGATCAGTCGTCCACAAGGCTTTTCCTGCCTTGATATCAACGACCGTCAGTTTGTCCTTTCCCATTTTCTTTTCAAACAGAAAAAGCATGCCGGCATCAAAGTAGATATTCTGAAGCTCTCCGTTCTTCACACCTTCCTTGTCGGTCAGGTCCTTGAACCGGCTATACCAAAGTTGTTTCCCTTGACCATCGAGTACACTGACTTCATTTTCGTCGGATCCGACGATCATGGATCCGTCGGAATTCACGACCGAGAGCACTTTGGCCTTATTGGTGAATTCTGCTTCCCATACTTGCGGGAATTCATCGTCTTGAGCGCGGACATATCCCGTTCCGAGCAGCGCGACTGTGACCAGCGCGAGTAATTGCTTTTTCATTTTCGTACGTATTTGTGTTAGGGGTTAATTCCAGACAAAGCGGTGACGCACTTTCTGTCGAGCGCCCTTGTGCAATACCGTCTTTAATTTGTGTTTCTTCACCTGCTTCTGCAGGTACTCCAGGAAGCGGGGTTCCTTGATATCCGTCTCGCTTAGAAAAAAGGTCTCGATGCGTCCCTTTCCGGAAAGGGTGATGTCGGCGACCACCGTTCCACGCACCTCCGGAAAATGTCGGGCTACGAACGACAATTGAGCCGGGTCCTGTTGCCAGGCGTCCAACTCCGCGTGCACACGCTGCTCGATCAATTTAGGGTCTGCTATCGGCTGAGCATAAAGCCCCGCAAAAAACAGGGTACAACAAAGCACCATCAAGAAGATACGATTCATAGACAACTGATATTTCCCGTTGCAAAAATGTATCTGCGAACAGGTCCTATCAATCCCGTCCTCCGGGTAAATCGCATACCCACCAGCACGGATAGCGGCCGGATAATGTTGAAATCAGTAAAATATCAAAGTAAATTCTGCTCCATCGCGAACTTGAGCAAGCCGACGACCGACTTGGTTCCGGTCTTTCGGAAAATGTTCTTCCGATGGGTTTCCACCGTCCGTTCAGAGATGAACAGTGCTTCCGCGATCCGGGCGTTTGAAAATTCCTTTGCGATCAGGCGGACAATCTCAATTTCCCGTGAGGTCAGTACTGGTTGAGGTGCGACGGGCTGCTCTTTACGCGAGGCGAGGGCGCGCATCATTTCGGCAGACACCTCGTCGGAAAAATACAACTCACCCCGGGCTACCGTCCGGATCGCCTGAAGCAGTTCTTCCTGTCCGGTATTCTTGAGGATATATCCGGTTGCTCCGGCATCCAGCAGTTTTCCAATCGTCTCACGGTCGCCTGACATGCTGAGGGCGCAAACCATGACCGATGGGTACAAGCGCTTCACCTCCCTGGTCAGGGCCGCGCCGTCCATTCCGGGTAATTGAACGTCTGTCAGCAACACATCGGGTTGCGAGGATTGGAACGCTTCCAGGGCAGCATTAGCGGAAACAGCAATGCCTGCCACTTCAATGCCGGGCGCCTGCATCAGCAGCGAACGGATACCCTCCAGCAGGACCTGGTGATCATCCACCAGAAACACTCGTATGATCCTATCCATTACCCAGTGGAATTTCAATATTGACGGTTGTCCCCTTCCCTGTCTGGCTATCCCAATAAACCTCGCCACCAAGATAGTGCACACGGGTGCGGACATTTTTCATTCCAATGCCTTCAGCATTCCCGGCCATGTCTCCTGGCATACCCCGGCCGTCGTCTTCCACGAGGATACTAAGCGTATGCTCATGCCGGACGAACTGGACCGAAAAGACGGTGGCTTTCGCATGGCGCAGAATGTTTCCGATCAATTCCTGGATCACCCGGAAGAGAATCGCTTCCTGCTCGCTCGTCAATCGGCCTTCCATAGCTGATGCATCGACACTTCCATGCAGGCCACCTTTGGAGATCTTTTGTACAAAACCGGTGATCGCCTCTACAAGCCCCTTGGAGGAAAGGGCCGACGGCATCATGGCATGTGAAATCGACCTGACTTCCCGTGCTGATTCGTCCAACAATTGCAATCCGGTTTGAAGTGCTTCATGACTCCCGGAGGATTCAAGTCGGGAAATATTCAAACGAGCAGCCGCAAGCAGCTGCCCTACGCCGTCGTGCAATTCACGGGCGATCCTGACGCGTTCGTGCTCCTCAGCTTCCACCACCGCACGCGTACGCTGCTCGCGTTCCTCCAGCAGCGCCTCCCGCATACGCAATTGCTGCCGTTGTTTGAAGCGACTGTACAACAAATAGGCGATCACCCAACCGACGAACAATGCACCGACCAATATCCAGCGCACCGTGGTACTCCGTGCCAACTGAAGGTCTTTGATCCGATTATCCTGTTGCAACAACCTGTTTTCCGCCTCCTTCCGCTCGGTATCGAAACGCGTTTGCATTTCCGCGATGCGTTCATTCAGGTCCTCATCCTGAAGACTATCCTGATAGCGCACGTAACTTCCCAGGTACTCGAACGCTTTCTCGTGCATCTTCAAACCGGCATAACCATCGGCGAGATGACCGTAGGCATCCCGCATCTGTTTCTTCGATTCAATCTCTTCTGCGAGCGCCAATGCGCTGTCCGCAGCGTGTATACTCTCGCGCAATTGTCCGTTCGTGAAATACAGTTCGGACAGCAAGTTCCATCCCTCCGCCATGGACGCCGGATTGCCCAAGGTTTCCCATATCCGAATGGCGCGAAGCTGCAAAGATTCAGCGGCCGTGTAGTTTTTTCGCTTGTACTGCACACTGGCCATTCCGCTGAGGCTCATGGCTTCGCCGTCAAGACTTCCTTTCGTTCGAGCGAGTTCGATAGCCACTTGAAAAGACGAGTCGGCTTCCTTTATCCGCTCCTTGACCAATAAGGCATTCCCGATATTGTTCAACACCTCCACCATGGCCACGTCATCGCCTTGCGGCGTAATGATCTTCAGGTACTGGTAATAATTCGTCAGCGCGTCATCATAGCGCTTCATGGCCATATAGACGTTGCCGACATTGACGAAACCTTCCGCTACGTTCTGCGGCGTACCATAGGTTTGCTCCAGCCGCAATGACCGCAGTAAGAAGTCCAAGGCAGGGCCATAATCGCCGCGAAACAGGTGGACACTGCCGATATCATGATACGTAGCAGCTACCCCTGCGGAATCCCCGAGCGACCGGCGCAATGCCAGACATCGTTCATAGTTGGCGATGGCGGAATCGTATTGCCCCTGGATGGTAAAATAAACTCCGTGGAGAATGTAGGATTTCGCGATTCCCCATTGGTTACCGGATTTATGTGCCAGGACGCCTGCACGATCGGCATAACTGATTGCCCGCTCGATATCGGACGAATGGTATTGCCAGGAAATGTCGTTCAGGTATTTGATCCGGAGACTATCATTCCGTTCCCGTTGCAGGGAATCCTCCAGGAGCCGAATGACAAGCGTATCCTGGGCCGCGGTAGCAAGCGGCAATAACAGCAGAACGAAAAGCAGACGGTTGAACACGAATTCGCAGCGAGTGCCCGGAACCAAAGATACATTTTTCACGCAGGGTGAGCCGCATGAAGCGGGTTGAAGATCCGTATTCGTACTTTCGCCATATGGATCCCCGGAGTGTTCACAAACGCCTGTTAACCAGCTATACAGAACTGCTGTTGGGCTCAGGATCTCCTCGCAGGCGGCAACTCCTGGAAGGGATCGGATGGCCCATCCAAGTCCTCCGAAAGGACGTTCCGGAAGTCCCGCCCGGACACCTGCAAGGAGCCGAAGTAGCCCTTCACCTGGCCGAGTTCAAAGCCATGGCTTTTGACGAGGCTCTGGCTGCCGGTCAATTATTGCTGACAGCTGATACGATCGTCTGGCAGGACGGACATGTTCTCGGTAAGCCGGTCGATCGTGCTGATGCGGTTCGCATCCTCGACCGGCTGCAAGGTAACCGGCACCAGGTGTTTACCGGCGTATGCCTGAGCCTGCTTGGGAAGCGGTATTGTTTTAGTGTAGAAACGACCGTAACCTTCCGACCGCTTTCCAGTTCGGAAATCGAAACCTACATCGATGAATATCAACCCTACGACAAAGCCGGGGCCTACGGAGCGCAGGAATGTCTTCCGAAAAACATGAATCCCTGTTCAACAGAAGAACGTGCATTTCTCGATCATCTTGGCAAACCCCGGCTCTTTGAAGAATCGCTTGCTGCCGATCCCGACAAACATGTACCGATCATTTCATCGATCGATGGGAGTTACTTTAACGTGATGGGTTTGCCGATTTTTGAACTATACCGGGAGCTTGACCGATTTCTCCCCTGACCCCACCGCTTAAACCCTTAATCTTCCAGCATCACCCTCGTCCCGATGAAGCGCGCTTACTTCCAGATGCACCTGGCGATCTTTATATGGGGGTTTACGGGCCTGCTCGGAAAATTGATCCAGTTGAATGAAGGCATGCTGGTGTGGTACCGGATCCTCCTGAGCTGGATCAGCTTTTCGCTCATTGTCCTACCGGGAAAAGGATGGCCGAAACTGAATCGGTCCGAATGGATGAACATTTCGGGTATCGGCATCCTGGTGATGTTGCATTGGCTGACCTTTTACGGCTCGATCAAGCTTTCCAGTATTTCAGTAGCGATGATCTGCCTTTCTTCCATCGCGCTGTTCTCGTCGTTTATTGAACCACTTGTCAACCGGCAGCGATTCGATCATGTCGAGATCCTGTTTTCCGCCATGGCCCTGACCGGGATCTTTACGATCTACCGGTCCGACGCATCCGCTTCGGCAGGTATCCTGGTCGGCCTGATCAGCGCTCTGCTCAGCGCAACTTTTAGTGTCTTTAACCGGCGCATCGCGTCACGTTATGACCCTACGATCATCAGCTTCATTGAATTGGGATCCGGTTTCAGCTTTCTGACGCTGCTATTACCGGTATACGTATTGGTACAACCAACGCATCAGTTCATTCCGACGCTGACGGACTGGATTTACCTCTTGATATTGGCCTTGGTGTGCACGGTCTGGACCTGGATTCTTTCGCTCAAAGCGCTTCGAAAAGTGTCGGCCTATACCATGGCGCTCGCGCTTAACCTGGAACCGGTCTATGGTATCATTCTGGCCGTACTCTTCGCGAATGAAGGTAAGATTCTCAACAGCGGATTTTATTTCGGCGCTGTCATCATTCTGCTGACGGTCGTATTGCACACGATCTACCGCTACAGAAAATCACGCCGGGCGGAGACGCTGCAAACGTGAGGCAGGTCCTTACCTGATCAACAACCGGTGGATGTAACTGCCTTCCTCGTGGCGAACCCTTAGCAGAAAAAGACCCGGAGTCAACTCCGGTAATCTGATCGGATCACCCTCTTCATAACGGATCTGATGGGTTGAATAAACTGCGCGACCCGATACATCGAGGATGCTCAGTTCGAGATCACCCGATAAGCCCGATAAAAAGACACGGTCACTGGCCGGATTAGGATACACCTTGATCACCGCGCCATTCGTATAGGAATCGTTTTCGATCGTTACAGCGAGACATAAATCACCCTCGTGAACGCTTCGGTTTGTAAAACTGATGCCGAGTGTATCGGGCGCAACCGACAAAAATTCCTGATCCGGCGGTGTCATGTGAAGCAACATCAGATTCGCCCCGGCCATCGCAAAAACGAATTGTTCATTCAGATCAGCGCATACGCTCAGTAAGCTGGTATCGGAATGCACCAATGCGGGGGTATAGAGATTCCCGGCATAATAATAGACCGGGTACGTCCAGCTGCCATCCTGCTCGATCAAAAGGTCGGTTGTCGCGTTGCCGCCGAAGGTGAAGACCGGCGCCTTGAACAAGGCCCCATCCAACACATTGCCATCCTGATCCAGCCGTAAGAGGAATGTCCCGTTGTCATTTACCGTACGGTAACAGTTGCCGGTGAGACAAATCCGCCCGAACCGATCGGTCGCCATGGTTCGGACCTCCAGGTCATAGGCAATCTGATAATAACGTCTCGACCAGATCATTTGGCCGGCAGTATCCAATTTAAACACCACCACTTCGTGTTCGTTTCCGGCAATCGTACTTCCGGAAGCAGCAACGAAGAGGGCGGAATCACCGGAGAGGATGATTTCCACTGGACGCAAGCGTGTGTAAAAACTCCCGTCATCCACCTGCAACATCCGAAGCAGGCTGTCTCGATCCGACCACCATGCCAGTTGACTTTGGAAGCGTGCCATTGCCCGGTTCCCCACCTCGCCGACCGAGATTGTACGACCATCACGCAAGATGGCTGCTGCAGTCAGGGTAAAATCAGTTGAATCGTTTCCACTGGCCGAAGCACGTACTACCTGATCATTCGAATCCAACCGCAGCATAGTCATATCAAAGGTGAAGCGACCAAGTCCATCCGGAAAATCCCGATATCCGGCTATCAGACAACTTGCCCTACCTCTCCGAAGAACGACCGGTTCGTTGTAACCACCGAAGTCTATAACCAGATTCGACAGCAGACCACCGGAAGTATCCAACCGGGTAACAAATGTCTTGTAACCATTTTGCTGAAGAGTTCCGGCCATCAGCATACCGGTCGTATCAGCCAGGAGCAATCTGGCCCTCGGCGACACTACACCCGAAAGGGCGATATCGCGGCTCCATTCGGCAGCACCATTGTTTCGGACCTTTGACAGTTGCGGAACGAACAAGGTGGAATCGACGAAATTGTGCAGCAGGAAATAGCCGTCAGGGCCGGATTGGATCCGGTATTCCGGAGGGTAATTACCCGGCGATCCTATGTAACGCGCGAAAGGAGCAGCGGGCTGAGCCAACAAGCTGCCGGTGAGACACAGCCAAAATACGATCAAATGGAAACCACTTCGGGCCATCATAAGGCATTAAAGGTAGCTGTGAATCCACTTGATCGACATGACGAAGAGCATAAAAAAATGGCCGGCCAGGTACGCCTGGTCGGCCATTTCGGAAAAATCGGATCGGTCGATTACTTCTTCTCGTCCTTCACCTCTTCAAAATCAACGTCGGTGACTTCACCATCGGCTTTACCTTGTCCGCCGGCTGCCTGGTCAGCTCCGGGAGCTCCTTGCTGCTGACTGGCTTTGTACATCTCTTCAGAGGCAGCCTGCCATGCGTTATTGAGGTTGGCCAAAGCGGTGTCGATCTTACCGAGGTCGCGTTCCTTGTGCGCATCCTTCAGTTCACTGAGTGCGCGCTGGATGTTTTCGCGGTTACCAGAGGAGAGTTTGTCGCCGTATTCCTTGAGCTGCTTTTCTGTCTGGAAGATCAGCGAGTCGGCCTGATTGACTTTCTCCGTTTCTTCCTTCACCTTACGGTCGGCATCCGCGTTAGCTTCCGCTTCCGCTTTCATCTTCTTGATCTCATCGTCGGTGAGACCGGAAGAAGCTTCGATCCGGATGTTCTGCGATTTGCCGGTGGCTTTATCTTTTGCGGTTACATGCAGGATGCCGTTGGCATCAATATCGAAGGTCACTTCGATCTGCGGAACACCGCGGGGAGCCGGAGGAATGCTGTCAAGGTGGAACCTGCCGATGGTGCGGTTGTCGCGGGCCATCGGACGCTCGCCCTGCAGGATGTGGATCTCTACAGACGGTTGATTATCGGAAGCCGTTGAGAAGACTTCGCTTTTCTTGGTCGGAATGGTCGTATTCGACTCGATCAATTTGGTCATCACACCGCCCATCGTTTCGATACCGAGCGACAGTGGGGTCACGTCCAGGAGCAATACGTCTTTCACTTCACCGGTGAGTACAGCGCCCTGGATGGCTGCGCCGATCGCGACCACCTCATCGGGGTTGACACCTTTGTGCGGTTGCTTTCCGAAGAACTTTTCGACGATCTGCTGAATGGCCGGGATACGGGTGGAGCCCCCTACCAGAATGACCTCATCAATCTGGGATGGCTGCAAGCCGGCATCTTCCAACGCCTTTTTGCAGGGGGCCAGCGTACGCTGAATCAGGTCATCGCACAGTTGCTCGAACTTGGCGCGCGAAAGGGTCTTCACCAGGTGCTTCGGAATACCGTCGACCGGCATGATGTAAGGAAGGTTGATCTCCGTCTGCGCGGAGCTCGACAATTCGATCTTGGCCTTTTCCGCAGCTTCCTTCAGGCGCTGGAGCGCCATCGGATCCTTGCGCAGGTCGATCCCTTCGTCGTTTTTGAATTCGTCGGCGAGCCAGTCGATGATCTTCTGATCGAAATCGTCGCCTCCCAGGTGGGTATCGCCATTGGTGGATTTCACTTCGAACACACCGTCACCCAGTTCGAGGATCGAGATATCGAACGTTCCACCGCCCAAATCGAAGACGGCGATCTTTTCATCCTTCGCCTGCTTGTCGAGGCCATAAGCCAGAGAAGCCGCGGTCGGCTCGTTGATGATGCGGAGCACCTTCAATCCGGCGATCTCACCAGCCTCTTTGGTTGCCTGACGTTGCGCATCGTTGAAATACGCGGGTACCGTGATGACCGCTTCGGACACCTCGTAACCGAGGTAGTCTTCCGCCGTCTTTTTCATTTTCTGCAGTACGATCGCCGAGATCTCCTGCGGTGTATACAGTCGGTCCGTGATCTTGACGCGCGGGGTATTGTTATCGCCCTTTACGACATCATAGGGAACACGTTCCTTCTCTTTGGTAGTCCGGTCAAAGGTCTCTCCCATGAAACGTTTGATCGAATAAACGGTGTTGCGCGGATTGGTGATGGCCTGACGTTTGGCGGGATCACCGACCTTACGCTCGCCATTGTCGAGGAATGCGACGACTGACGGGGTGGTCCGGCGCCCTTCGCTGTTTGGAATTACGATCGGCTCGTTGCCTTCCATGACAGCCACACAGGAGTTGGTGGTACCCAGGTCAATGCCTATTACTTTTCTCATGATGATTGGATTTTCAGGATGTGGTGCGTAATGCGCTCCCCGAAAGTCAATCATAGTGCCAGTCAAAAATCTGGCGAAAAAGTGGCAGAACTGGAATAAATGGCGCTTTTTAGGTCAAAAATGACCTGACAAAGCGGCATTAAAAGCTGAAATTCAAATCGCGCGTATAGGCACTCGTATCGAATGCCGCGAGGGAATTGGCCGTGAGGTTACGGTACTCCTGCTGTAACAAACGGCTGCTGAACAAGCCCAGGCCGTTCTCAACCGTCGTAAAACTCGGCCGGTCCTGAACGACGCCCGTATTGGCCGGATTAACCAATTGCTGGTAGGTATAGACGTCTTCCGTAGCGGAATAAAAACGGAACTCAATGGCACCCAGCCCAACCGTCAGGGTATCGAGTTTACGGGTGACGCCGGCCTTCACCGGTATCTGCGAGCCTATGATCCGGTAAAAGTCCTGACGCTGGTAAACGAATTCCACCTGCTCACCCGTTTGGGTTGCCAATTGGTCCGGGAATAACCAGTCTGCCGTATGACGGGTGACTGCGCCCAACGAATCTATTTCGATATAACGAAAGCGCATGATGAGGCCGAACAATCGCCCATTGTCACCACCCTTGATGCGCGGCCTTGTTTCACCAAAGGCGGAGAAATCAACTACCGGGACAGTGGGAGATGGATTGAACACCTGCATGCTGCCAACGATCCGTGTGGTCGAGCTGGCTTCCACGCCGGTTTCCGTATTGCGCGCAACGATGCGATAAAGCGAACCATCGGTCAGTATCCGCTGGTTGGTCGTATAGATCACCTGATAGGGTGCCGCGAAGACCCCGTTCTCCTTCGGGATCGTATCAATACGCGTCATCGGATAGGTATTGACCACCACGCCATTGGACAACCGTTCCAATCGAACATCCAGCACATTGGCATAGTTGATGGAATCGGACTGCTGGGCCATTTGAAGTGTATTCCCTTCGCCCAGGAAGGCCTTGGAAATCCGAACGTATTGATTGGTCGCGTTGGGATCCAATAAGCCGTAGAGGACCATGGTTTCCTTGTAGTCGGCGGTCAGGTCGATTTCCTCGGAACAAGAGGCCAGTGTCAGGGCAGCGAAAAGGAAGAGGAGAGACTTTTTCATTCTTCGCAAAACTACCGTTTTTCATGGAACAGGAAATGAATTCGTAGGTTTGTAGCATGCGCTACCGGCTCTTTTACATGGCCATGACGGTTACCGCATTAACATACCGCTTTACGATCGCGGATGTTAATGGCCAAAAGGTCCGTCTGGATTTTCCCAAGACCTTCTTCCGCGATGATTTTGTCTCGGATAGCGGCCACTGGAAGGAATTGTCGAATGCCAGCAACTTACTGTTGCTCCAAAAAGGCGAGTACATCCTTCAGCGGAAGTCGAGTGGCTCCTACTCTTCTTTCCCATCGCTTAAAAACATCCAGGCTCCGTTCAGCCTGACCGCATCGCTGCGGATCGATGACGGTACCGATCCGGAGTCGGGTATCGGACTGATCTTTATGGCACAGCCTTCCGGTAACGGCGGATTCACCCTCGAATTGAACGCACGAAAGGAATACCGCATCCGACAACTGGTCGGAGTCAGCTATCGGTTGTTAACGGGCGATAACCGCAACCTGGGATGGACAAAGTGCGAATGGCTAAACGGGAAAAGCACCTGGAATACCATTCAGGTACGCACGGCAGACCGCAATTATGATGTCTATATTAACGGTCAGTTCGTTACCTCGTTTTCCGAACCGCAATACTTCGGCGGGGATTTTGGAATTGCGATCGGGCCGAACTCCAGCGGTCGCGTCGACTGGATCGATGTGCGCACACCGGACCAGAACGAAGAACCGATCATCGTCTTACCAGTGGCCGCCGACGACCCAATCCGACTGCAGGAAGAGCTGGCACACCTGAAAAAGGAGAACCAGGCGCTGCGCGACTCCCTTCAGCGTTGCCGACAAGCTAAACCGGTCATCAAGAAACCGCTCAACAACGGTCACCAGGAATAACACCCTCCCCCCATGTCTTCAGCACAATCTTCCGAAGAAAAAAAGATCACTACACACGTCCTGCAGGAAATGAAGCGGCGGGGAGAAAAAATCTCCATGCTGACCGCCTACGACTATTCCATGGCGCGCATCATCGACGCAGCCGGGATCGATGTGGTGCTGGTAGGCGATTCCGCCTCGAACGTCATGGCAGGCTACGAGACCACCCTGCCCATCACGCTCAACGAGATGATCTATCACGCGGCCTCGGTGGTTCGTGCCGTCAGCCGGGCTTTGGTAGTCGTCGACCTCCCCTTCGGATCCTATCAGGGAAATTCGAAGGAAGCCCTCAACTCTTCGATCCGCATCATGAAGGAATCCGGCGCACATGCCGTGAAGCTGGAAGGCGGTCGTGAAGTGAAAGAAAGCATCGAACGCATCCTGACGGCGGGTGTGCCCGTGATGGGCCACCTGGGACTGACCCCACAGTCCATTTACAAATTCGGCACCTACGTCGTGCGGGCCAAGGAAGATACCGAGGCTCAACGGCTCATCGAAGACGCGCACATCCTGGCCGAATCGGGCTGCTTTGCCATCGTGCTTGAAAAGATACCTGCTCAACTCGCGGCGCGTGTGGCAGCCGAGGTGAAAATTCCGATCATCGGTATCGGTGCCGGAGCCGGTGTGGACGGACAGGTCCTGGTCTTGCACGATATGCTGGGTATCACCCACGAGTTCAGTCCGCGATTCCTCCGCCGATACATGAACCTGTACGACGATATCAAAGCAGCCACCGAGCGCTACATCAGCGATGTAAAGTCGAAGGATTTCCCGAACAAGCATGAGCAGTACTGAGCGTACAGGACTTCCGGAGATCCTCTACGAAGACAATCACCTGATCGCGGTCAACAAACGCCCCGGCGACATTGTACAAGGCGACAAGACCGGCGACGCGCCGTTGGGCGATCTGCTCAAAGCCTACATCAAGGAGAAATACAAGAAGCCCGGAGAGGTCTTCCTGGGGGTTGTGCATCGGCTGGACAGGCCGGTGAGTGGTGTTGTGGTTTTTGCTCGCACCTCCAAGGCCCTGGCCAGGATGAATGAACTCTTCCGGGAACGCCGTACCCAAAAAACCTACTGGGCGGTGGTTCGTACCGCACCACCGCAAGCATCCGGCTCCTTGATCCATTATCTGAAGAAAGACGAGAAAAACAACAAGAGCCGCGCCTACGCGCAAGAGGTTCCGGGTTCGTCGCGAGCCTGGCTGGATTACCGGCTACTCGGAAAATCCGACCACTATTACTTGCTGGAAGTTTTACCGCATACCGGAAGGCACCATCAGATCCGAGTCCAGCTTTCAACCATGGGATGTCCGATAAAAGGTGACGTCAAGTACGGCGCTGAGCGAACCAATGAGAACGGCTCGATCCATCTCCATGCCCGCCGGTTGGTATTCCTGCACCCGGTAAAAAAGGAAGAGATCATCCTGACGGCTCAGCCGCCCGACGATGCTGTCTGGAATTATTTCAGCAGGTCGCTGAGCGAAGAAAGCTGAACGTGGCTGCCTGAATTATTTTGACAGATACATCGAATTGACCTCGTCGAATGCCGGCAAATCGTTGTGATGCCACATGGCCGCAACTGTACCCTTTTTCAATAATAGTAGGCCGGGGTTCGAACGTATCATGGTCTTCAGGGTAGTTCCATCCGTGAAATAATATTCGAAAGCCGAATGGTGCTTTTTCTTGAAGGCATCAACCGTAGCAGGTGCGCTGGACGTGAGCCCGATGAACTCCACGCCTGCTTTCTGAGACAAGGCGACAAAATCGTTGATCCTGCTCTGAGCGTCTTCATCGGATTTCTCCAGGTCATATGCGACCAGCAGGAAGACACGGTCCATGCTCAGCACATCCGCTGTCACGTCGGTTCCATCCGCTGAAACAATGGAGAAATCATGGATCGGCGCCTTGTCACCTTCGCGGATGACCTTGTCGGTCCGGTCAACAAACTTGTAGGTGCTGTCGATTCCGCTGATCTGATCCATGGACAGTTCCATCCTTTTCCCGTCCTTCTCATAAATGAAGACCATGACCACGCTATCGGTTACTGCGTTGGGCGGGAGTTTCATGCCTTCCGGAATGCTCTTCCCGATCGCGTAAGGACGGAAATCGATCATGGGCAGGTGCCGGTAACAGTAGATGGAAAAAGTGAGGGAAGCAACAAAGCCGGCATACGCCAGCCAGGTAGAACCGCTCTCACCAAACAAGGGCTTGATTTCATTCCGTTTGATGAAGATGAACAGAATCAAGACGAAGAGAATGACATCCTTCATGAACGACTCGAACGGCTTGAGGTGCAATGCGTCACCGAAACAACCGCAGTCCTTGACGACGTCGAATTTCCAGGAATAGAACGTCAGGAAAGTAAAGAAGACGATCATGAGCAGCAGCGACCATGCGGTGAATCGCATTTTCGCGCCTAGCAGCAACGCGACACCCAGACCGATCTCAAACGCGCAAATACCGATGGCCAACGCCAGCGAAACCGCGCTCAGCCAGGGCATATGAAAGACCTGGAAGTACTCGTCGAGCTTGTAGGAGAAGCCCAAGGGGTCATTCGCCTTAATGAACCCGGAGATGATGAAAAGAATGCCGACGAAGACGCGGGAGATCTGGGCCAGTACTTTCATGATCGGTGATTGCTATAGTTGAATCGATGAATGGATATGCAACAGTGATCAGGCCGGCTCCGCCAGTTTGATCATGGCGAACACGGCGTAGTTGATGATGTCGTGGTAATTCGCGGCGATGCCTTCCGAGATGAGGGTTTGTCCCCGATTGTCTTCGATCTGCTTGATGCGCAAGAGCTTCATCAAAATCAGGTCGGTCATGGAACTGGTTCGCATTCCCCGCCAGGCTTCGCCGTAGTCGTGGTTCTTGTCTTCCATCAGCCGCTTGGCTGTCCGTACCTGTTCATCGAACCGCTTCACCACATCCTGTTCAAGCATGTTGGTCTCATCATTGACCCCCAGTTCCAATTGGATCAGCGCGATGACCGCGTAATTGATGATACCGATGAACTCCTGGTCAATGCCGTCATCGACCCGTTGCGTACCTTTTTCCTCGATACTGCGGATGCGTTGCGCCTTGATGAAGATCTGGTCCGTGATGGATGGAACCCGCAGGATCCGCCAGGCGGTCCCGTAGTCTTTCATCTTCTTCAGAAAAATATCTTTGCAACGAGCAACGACCGCGTCGTACTGCCGGGAGGTTTCTGTGATCATCGGCTTTCCGGTAGTTCGGTGAACTGAGTTGGGGACTAAAGACTCAACCTTCGTCAATGTATTGATTATCAATAATTTATAACTAACTCGTGAATACGAAGATAAGGCTTAAACGATGAAGTACCGGTTAAACGTCTCCGGAAGGCTTTTAGAATTATCAACACCGGTGGTCATGGGGATTGTGAACCTGACACCGGACTCCTTCCACCTTGCCAGCCGGGTAAGTGAACAGGAAGCGATCCTGGACTTGGTCGGGCGGCACCTACGAGAAGGGGCGGCCATCCTGGACCTTGGCGCGCAATCTACCCGGCCAGGAGCCGACCTGCTCGATGCCGAGACCGAGTGGTCTCGCCTCTCCCCTGCTCTGGAACTGATTCGCGGAAATTTCCCCGAAGCGATCCTGTCCATCGATACCTTTTACGCTTCAGTCGCTGAGCGCGCCGTTGCTAAGGGAGCCGATATAATCAACGATGTTTCCGGAGGCCAACTGGACGCGGCCATGTTCTCCACCATCGGTCGTCTTAAGGTTCCCTATGTGCTCATGCACATGCAAGGCACACCGAAGTCGATGCAACGATCACCCGAATACCGGGATGTTACAGCAGAAGTCATCCGCCACCTTGCAGAAGGCATCGACCGGCTCCGGCAATCGGGAGTTCCGGATGTGATCGTTGACCCGGGTTTCGGTTTCGGCAAAGACCTCTCGCATAATTACACCTTGCTTCGGAATCTGGACGCGTTTCGCGTGCTGGACGCGCCTTTACTGGTGGGGCTATCCCGAAAAAGTATGGTAAACAAGGTCCTGGGCACCACTGCGGAGCAGGCGCTGAACGGCACGACTGTTCTGAATACGCTGGCATTGACCGGAGGCGCGAAGATCCTGCGGGTGCACGATGTCCGGGAAGCTGTTGAAGCGATCCGTCTATTCGAGCGCTACTGTTCACCGGCTGGCGCCTGAACCGAACGGTTCATAACACTTCCGGTAGTCGAATTCCGATTCCGTAATAATTCCGAAATTCGTTCAGCGCCATGGACCTTTTCAAGATCGGCTTTCTGACCGTCCGCCTGATCGACCTGATCGATATCGGGATCGTGACTTTTTTACTGTACAAACTCTACCATCTGCTGCGCGGCGGTGTCGCCATCAACATCTTCATCGGATTGCTGACGGTATATGCCTTGTACTGGATCTGTGTGAAGGTGCTCAACATGGAACTGTTGGGAACGATCCTGGGACAATTCATCAGCCTCGGATTCATCGCGCTGATCATCGTCTTCCAACAGGAGATACGCCGCTTCCTCGTCGTCCTCGGCACGAATAACATCCTCGCCAAGTCGCCTTTTACCCGGCAACTGCTGCCCTGGAACTGGCAAACCCAACGGACGCCCCTCGACATTTCCGCGATCGTCAAGGCCTGCAGGCAGATGTCGAAAGACAGGACCGGCGCCATCATCGTGTTGGCGAAGTCCTCCGAACTCAAGTACTATGCGAACACCGGCGACCTCATCGACGCGGAGATATCCCAACGCCTGATTGAGAGCGTGTTTTTCAAAAATTCCCCCCTGCACGACGGCGCCATTATCGTGGTCAACAACAAGATCAAAGCCGCTCGATGCGTATTACCGGTCACGGAAAACGTAGAACTACCTGCTCATCTGGGAATGCGTCATCGCGCGGCGATCGGCATCTCGGAGCATAGCGATGCACTCGCGCTGGTCGTCTCTGAAGAAACCGGGGAAATCTCGATAGCCAAAGAAGGTCAGATCCGCATCAACGTGAGCCTGGAGGAACTCGAAAAAGCGATGCTGGAAGATTTCGGAGCCGAGACCTGAACTTATTTCCCTGCAGCCAGCGAGTCGTTTTTCGCCTCGAACATGCGCACGAGCTCCTCATCCGACAAGCCGGAATTGATCTGATCTACTGACAAGCGGGCTGCTTCGGCCATCGGATGCGACGGATACTTCGCCAGGAATTCCAGGTAGCAGGTCCGCGCTTCTTCATTACGGTTCAAGCCCGTCTGTAAATTGAACGCCTCCATGAACAAGGCGGCAGCGACCTTCCGGTGCTGCGGATATTCGGTGCGAAGTCGCCGATAGTAGGTCACCGCATCATCGAAGTGACGCATACCGTTTGCAAGATCTCCAGCCCGGAAGAGGTATTCCGCCGAAAGGGTATCGTCCTTATACTCGTTCGCGTATTGAACATACAGATGCGACACCTTTTCGGCCATGGCCAGATCCGGCAAACGTGTCGAATCGTTGATCAGTCTTTGCTCACCTGCCGCAATTGCGTCCCGTAACTTTTGCTGGGGTGACGTACAAGCCTGCAGCAGCAGGAAGCAGAAAGAAATCAAGAGAGAATACCCGCGCATTTTTTCAATTATCGTTGGGAAGGGAAACGCATCTTGTAATCGACTTTGACGTTACCACTACTGATGTCGCTTAGGCGCTTATTCAGCAACCTGCGTCGAAGCGGTGAAATCCGGTCGGTAAACAGCACCCCTTCAATGTGGTCGTATTCGTGTTGGATGATCCGGGCGGCAAGGCCGGAGAAGAGTTCCCTCCGAAAATTCCAGTCTTCGTCGTAATATTCGATCAACACGGTCTCCTTTCGGCTGACATCCTCCCGAACGTGTGGAATACTCAGGCAACCCTCATTGAATTTCCAGGGATCACCCGCCTCCTCAACGATCTGCGGATTGATGAAAACCTGCTTAAAATCCTTTACCTCATCCTCCTCAAACGGTGACCCATCGGTTACAAACAGGCGCAGGGAAAGGCCGATCTGAGGCGCAGCCAAACCGACGCCATGGGATGCGTACATCGTTTCGTACATATTGGCGATCAACTCTTTCAGGCCCGGATGGTCTTTTTCGATGGGGCTCGCCTTCTTCTTCAATACAGGATCGCCGTAAGCGTAAATGGGTAGTATCATGTCTCAGGCCTTGAAATTACGGGCTTCCATCCACGACTGCAACAAGATGACAGCACTTACCCGGTCGACCAACCCCTTATCCTGTCGGCCCTTCTTGCGTACACCACTTTGAATAATTGCCTGTTGTGCCATCCGGGAAGTAAACCGTTCATCGAAGCGGTCGATCGGTATGTCGGGAAATGCTCTTGCCAATCTTTGCGCGAATGCATCAGCCGCCGGTCCGGTTTCCGAAGGACTCCCATCCGTTTGACGGGGCTCCCCGACCACGAACCGGTCAACCGTTTCCCGCTTCAGGTAATCCTTCAACCAGTTAATCGCCTCCTGTTCGGCGACCGTGGCAAGGTCAGTTGCAATGAGTTGCAGAGGGTCGGTGACCGCCAGTCCGACTCGACGTGTTCCGTAATCGATGCCAATGATCCGCCCCATTCGGCAAAGATAGCCCTTTGCCGTATGTTTGAGGCCGGGAATCGGCCTATTGCCATTCCAAGCTCGGTATGCACGAACTCATCGAAAAGGCCTGGGAAAACCGCTCGCTCTTACAGGATCCTGCCACGCAGGAAGCGATCCGGACCGTTATCGGTCACCTGGATAAAGGGATACTGCGTGTCGCAGAACCGCAGGGCGACAGTTGGATCGTACACGACTGGGTGAAAAAAGCCGTCATCCTCTACTTCCCGATCCAGAAAATGGAAACCTGGAATGCCGGGCCGATGGAGTTCCACGACAAGATGTTGCTCAAACGCTACTACGCGGAGCTTGGAGTCCGTGTCGTTCCGCACGGTGTCGCCCGTTACGGTAGCTTCCTGGCACATGGCGTCATTCTAATGCCGTCTTACGTCAACATCGGGGCTTACGTGGACGAAGGTACCATGGTGGATACCTGGGCGACTGTCGGCTCCTGTGCTCAGGTTGGGAAACACGTGCACCTGAGTGGAGGCGTCGGGTTGGGTGGCGTTCTTGAGCCAGTGCAAGCCGCTCCGGTGATCATCGAAGACAATTGCTTCATCGGATCACGGTGCATCGTAGTGGAAGGTGTCCGCGTCGGCAAGGAAGCTGTCCTCGGTGCCAACGTGGTACTGACCATGTCGACCAAAATCATCGACGTTACAGGATCCGAACCGGTGGAATACAAAGGCTACGTTCCTCCCCGCTCGGTGGTCATTCCAGGGTCCTACACCAAGCGATTCCCTGCCGGAGAATACCAGGTACCCTGTGCCCTGATCATCGGACAGCGCAAGGAAAGTACCGATAAGAAAACATCCCTGAACGACGCCCTGCGCGACCACAGCGTGGCTGTCTGATATGCGTTCCTGTCTGATCATACAAACCGCATTCACCGGTGACGTGATCCTCGCGACAGCGGTTGCGGAAAAGCTGCATACAGCCTTTCCCGGGATGCCGATCGACTTTCTCGTGCGAAAGGGTAACGAGGGATTGCTGGAACATCACCCCTACATCCGGGAGGTATTGGTCTGGAACAAACGCGAACACAAGACAAAACACCTGATTGCAACGGCACGTTCCGTACGTTCCCGCAAATACGAACTCGTGGTCAACTTACAGCGATTCGCCGGTAGCGGGTTCATCTCAGCCTATTCAGGTGCCAGATACCGTAGCGGATTTGATAAGAATCCGCTCGCCATTACGTACACAGACCGTCATCGGCATGTGATCGGCGACGGTCGTCATGAATGCGAACGAAACCAGCAACTCATCGCCCGATGGACCGACGATCAGCCGGCACTTCCACGACTCTATCCGAATGATTCCGATTTCGCCGCCATACGTCGGTTTACCGAACGGCCTTTTGTCTGCATCGCTCCCGGTTCGGTCTGGTTCACCAAGACATGGCCGGCCGCGCAATGGATCAAACTGATCCAACTACTCCTCCATCGCGAACCGGAACTGCGGGTCTTCCTGTTGGGTGCTCCCGGGGAACACACGCTGGCGGAATCGATTCGTCTGTCAAGTGAAAGTGGTCAGGTGCATAACCTGGCCGGAGAACTTTCGTTTCTGGAATCGGCGGCGCTGATGAGCAAAGCCGGCATGAATTACGTCAACGATTCCGCTCCCCTCCACCTTGCCAGCGCAATGAATGCACCCGTCACCGCGGTATTTTGTTCTACGGTCCCGGAATTCGGTTTTGGCCCGTTGAGCACCCGACAGCGCGTGATCCAGACGTCCCGGCAGTTAAGCTGCCGGCCCTGCGGCATTCACGGATTCCGCGCTTGTCCGAAAGGCCATTTCCAATGTGCAACAACCATCGATCCACAGGAACTCCTATGACGAATCGATTTTCACCAGACGAAGAACAGATCCTCCGGAAAGCGGTCGATGTACTAAAAGGCGGCGGACTGATCCTCTACCCGACTGATACCATCTGGGGACTGGGCTGTGATGCTTCGCGGGAGGATGCGGTAGAAAAGCTCATTCGACTCAAGGGAAAAGAAGAAGGCCAGGGACTGATCGTCTTACTCGATGATGTCAACCGCGTAGAACGTTACACACGCGCTGTTCCAGCAGTAGCTTATGATCTGATGGAGTTGTCGGAAAAACCGCTCACCCTCGTGCTTGATGAAGGCATGATGGTCGCATCCGCGGTTCTCGGGCCTGAATCAACCATCGCGATCAGGGTCACACAAGATCCGATCTGCCGGGAGTTGGTACGACGACTTCGCAAACCCCTGGTTTCAACTTCCGCCAATCTGGCCGGAGGACCGTCTCCCGCTTGCTTTGCAGATATCACGGACAGCTTGAAATCGGGCGTGGATTATATCCTACCTTTGCGGCAAGCTGAGAAAAAACCGCCAGTGGCCAGTACGGTCATTCGTCTCAAAGCCGATGGACAGATCCGGATCCTCCGGAAATAATGCCCGACGGCAGCCCTGCAAGGACTCCCGCCATGAATGTTCCCCAACTGCCTGTATTCCGCATCGTTGCCGAAGAAGCCCAGGCTATGGGTACCGAAGCCTATGTGGTCGGCGGATATGTTCGCGACCTGATACTCCAACGCGAATCGAAGGACATTGATTTTGTCGTCCTTGGAAATGGCATCGATCTGGCACAACGCGTCGCCAAACGACTTGGTCACCATGTTCCTGTAAACATCTTCAAGAATTTCGGTACCGCCATGATCCGGAATGGCGAATGGGAAATTGAATTCGTCGGCGCCCGGAAAGAATCCTATACGCGGGACTCCCGAAAACCGGCTGTCGAGACGGGCACGCTGGAGGACGATCAGAAACGTCGCGATTTCACCATCAATGCCATGGCCTTGCGGCTGCAGCCGGACGGCTCTACCGAACTGCTCGATCCCTTCAACGGAATACAGGACCTGCAGGATAAGCTGATCCGCACCCCGGTGGATCCCGACCTTACGTTCAGCGATGACCCGTTGCGCATGCTGCGCGCGGCACGGTTCGCGACGCAACTCGGTTTTCGAATCGGAGATAATGAGTTCTCCGCGATCAGCCGGAACAAGGAACGCATCCGGATTGTTTCCATGGAACGGATCAGTGATGAGCTCAACAAGATCATTCAGGCAAAGAAGCCCTCCATCGGCTTCGACCTGCTCTTCCGCTCCGGCCTTTTACAGGAATTCTTCCCGCAACTCTGCCTGTTACACGGAGTGGAATACGTAAACGGAAAGGGACACAAAGACAACTTCTACCATACCCTGCAGGTGCTCGACAATGTGGCGGAAATGTCGGACGACCTTTGGCTTCGCTGGGCCGCCATTCTCCACGACATCGCCAAACCGGCCACCAAGCGTTTCGAACCGGACCATGGCTGGACCTTTCACGGACACGAAGACCGTGGTGCACGGATGGTGAAGCACATCTTCCGTCAGTTGAAACTGCCGTTGAACGAGAAGATGAAATTCGTGGAGAAACTGGTGCAGTTGCATCTACGGCCGATCGTACTGGCCCAGGAGCATGTCACCGACTCGGCGATCCGACGCTTGCTATTCGATGCAGGGGATGATATCGACGCGCTGATGATCCTGTGCAAGGCAGACGTCACCACCAAGAACGACTACAAGATCCGGAAGTACCGGGAGAATTTCGAGATCGTTCAGCAAAAGTTACGCGAAGTCGAAGAGAAGGACCGCATCCGGAATTGGCAACCACCCGTGACCGGGGAACACATCATGGAAGCCTTTACCCTTCAACCGGGTCGGGAGGTCGGACTCATCAAGACAGCCATACGCGAAGCGATCCTGGAAGGCGACATTCACAATGAGTTCAACGAAGCCTACGAATTCATGCTGAGAAAAGGTCGGGAACTGGGCCTGAATGGAAGCGACCGGAGGACCGCCACTGGTGCGGCTGACGCATGACTTTTAGCGTCGTGCGAATGGAATTCTTTTTTATTTTTGAGTACTGAATTACCACGTATGGCCATCTACCGCTTCCGGGTCACCTTTGAAGATTACGATGACGTTTACCGCGACATTGAGGTCCGTTCCAACCAGACATTCGAGGACCTCCATCACGCGATCCAAAGCGCCATCGGATTCGACGCGTCCAAGCCGGCCTCGTTCTACATGAGTAACGATAACTGGACGAAGGGACGGGAAATCACATCACGCGAGCTTTCAGAAGAGCAAGCTGCCCAGATCGCCAGTTTGCGGAAGGCCAGACTTTGCGACTATATCGCGGACCCGCATCAGAAGATTTACTACCTGTTCGATTTCAGTTCCAAGTGGGCTTTCCATACCGAGCTGACCAAGATCAGCAAGACGGAAGAGCCCGGGGCCGATTATCCCCGATGTATCAAATCTGCAGGAGAAGCCCCGAAGCAGTATGGCATCAACCAGGCAGGTCCCCTTCCCGTACCGGAAGACTTTGACCCCGATGTCGACGACATCCTGTTAGATGAGGATGAGGATGAACCGAACGATATCGAAAGCGAAACCGATGTCGCTACGGAAGATGAAGCCAAGACGATCGGCGACATCCAAAACGAATCCGATATGGAAGATTCGGAAAGCGATGACGAATTCGAGACGGCAGACGGGGATATGATGGAAGAAGACGGCCAGGACAACGACGAATTCTGATCCCACACTTACTCTTTCAAATTGCCGATGAAACCGTCTCCGGAGCACTCGCTCCTGCTTTGTATTGCGGGACCAACGGCTTCCGGTAAAACGGCGCTTGCCATTGACCTGGCACACAGATACGGAACGGAGATCCTCTCGGCTGACGCCCGGCAGTTCTATCGGGAAATGTCAATCGGGACCGCAAAGCCTACAGCGGCAGAGCTGAAATCCGTCCCCCACCATTTCATCGACTTCTTATCGGTTACCGAAGACTACAACATCGGTAAATTCGAGCAGGATGCCTTGAAGCGCCTGGATGAGTTGTTTCTTAAACACCGCATCGTGATACTGGTTGGCGGATCGGGGCTGTATATACGGGCAGTTTGCCAGGGTCTGGACGAATTGCCGCCTGGCGATCCCATTATCCGGGAAGAGGTCATCCGACTCTGGCAGGAACAGGGACTTCCAGCACTGCAAGCCGAGTTAGAAAGAGCTGATCCGGAATACTACCAGACGGTAGATCTCAAGAATCCCAGCCGGTTGATCCGGGCTTTGGAAGTCTGTCGTCAAACCGGCCTGCCGTTTTCCACTTTTCGGCAATCAAAAGCCAAACCGAGGAATTTCTCCATCGCCACACTCATCCTGAACCCTGAACGAACGGCTCTGTACGCACGCATTGACCAACGGGTCGATGAGATGATGCAGCATGGTTTACTGGAAGAAGTGCGCGGGTTACTCCCCTACAAGGACCGAAATCCCCTGGCCACCGTCGGCTATCAGGAACTCTTCCCCTACTTCGAGGGAAATTCTTCGCTCGAATCGGCCGTTGCGCTGATCAAACAACACAGTCGGAACTACGCGAAACGACAAATGACCTGGTTCCGGAAAGTACCCAACGCAACCTGGATACATCCGTCTGACAGGGCGAGCATCGTGAAATGGGCAGATACGGTGACACAGTCCTTCCGGAACGCGTCCTGATCACGGCGTTGAAGCGCGACCGAGAAGGGACAATCCCCTACTCAATTTCGAGACCAAAAAAAGGGAGCCTTTCAGCTCCCTTTAGTGTCAGCAGGTTCCCGATTACTTCTCGGGTCGAAGGACAAACCTGGCGTAGTTGTCCAGCTTCAGGTACTTCGCAGCAAATGCATTCATGTCGGCAACGCTGAGTTTGTTCACCCACTCGTTGTAACCAAGGATCTCGGTGACTTCCTCACCGTTCTGTGCACTTGAACTCATCAGGCTAAGCCAGAACTGGTTCTCCTTCAGGTTCGTTTCGCGCTCACGCAACGCGGTCTCCTTGATCTTGGTCAGATTCTTCTCATCGCACCCTTTTGTCTTCACTTCTTCGAACACGTCCAGTGCGGCTTTGGTCAGTGGCTCGACGTTATCCGGACTGCAGGAGAAATAGACGATGAACTCCAGACCGTTGGCCGGGAACTTCTTCGGGTTAGCCTGACAACTCACGCCGTATACACCGCTCTTGTCTTCACGCAGCACCTCGCGCAACCGGATGCTGAGGAGTTTGTTCAATGCGCTGACTTCATTCCGGTTCTTTCGATTGAACTCAAAATCAGTATTGAAGCGCATCATGACAGTACTGCGCGGCTCGGAGCCTTTATAGACCGTCTTATCGACTTTTCCCTTAGGAGGATACGCGTTGATATCCTGCCACATTTCGCGCTTACGAGTAGCCGGTATGCTTCCCAGATACTTCTGGCAATGGGCCTTCAATTCTTCCGGCTTGAAGTTGCCAACGAAGAAAAAGGTGAAGCCGGATGCATCCGCAAAACGCTCTTTGTAGATGGCCATTGCACGATCGAGGTTGATGGCATCTACAGACTCCGGAGTACGCGGCTTGTAGCGGGCATTGTAACCCGACATGGCATAGGAGACCGTATCCATGAAGACCGACTGTGGGTCGGAACCGCGGTTTTGCAGGAATCCCTTCTGCTTGGTGACGTACGACTGGAAGGCCGCTTCGTCCCGGCGGGGATCGGTGAAGTACTTGTAGATCAACTGGAACATGGTTTCCATGTCTTTGGGCGCACAACTACCGTTGAACCCTTCCGTCAATTCCCCAACGTATGGCAAGCAAGAAACGATCTTCCCTGCCAGGAGCTTTTCCAGGGCATTCGCGTCAAATGCGCCCAATCCTGCCTGGTCCACGATCTCGTCGCAGGAAGCAGCAGAGGGATAGTCTTTCTCATCGTATTGGGACCAGCCACCCCAGCTAAAGGACGTAAAGATCACTTCATCGTTCTTGAAATCGGTGGTCTTGCACGCGACCTTGATGCCATTGTCCAATTGCCATTCGGTAATGCCGAGTTCCTTGATCTCCTTCGTGTTCACGACCGTTCTGCCTTTCAGTTGTCCTTCGACCAGCGGTTTGTCAATCACCTTATCCTCGTAGGGTTTCAGATCCAGCTTCTCCATGCCGGTAACCATCTCGCGAATGCGCGTTTCCGTCGGCATCTTGGTCGTTTCCTTTTCCGGTGCAGTAATGATCACCACCGAATTTTGTGACTGTCCCATCCACTCTTTGGCAAATGCATTTACCTCCGCCAGCGTGATTCCGGGAACATACTTCTTGTATAAGTCATACTCAAAGGAGATTCCGGGCATCGGCTCGTCTTCCAGATAATTGCTGACATACTCACGGGCGAAATTCCTTGATTCGGTCTTGTCCCGTTCGTTGAAAGCCTTTTCGATCCCGGTCATCATATCGGATTTCTGGCGGGACAATTCTGACTCCGTAAAGCCGAAACGACGTACCCGCTCGTTCTCATCCAACACGGTTTGAAGCGCCTTCTCAATTCCCTCGCCTTTGCTGATGGCAAAGGAGTAGTAAGCATTCACATTCCGAACAAAATTCCCGTAATCAGAACCGGCAAACAGGAAAGGCGGCTCTGCCAATCGCTGCAATTCGCCCATCCGGTTGTTCAACATACCGGTAAACAATTGCTGCGCGAGTGAACGGCGATAATCGCCTTCCGTAGAACGGGATTCGACGGGTCGCTTGTAGATCAACTGGATCTGGGCATAACGCGCCTCCTTGTCCGTGACCGTACTTACGGCCAGGTTATTCTGTGCCGGCACCGGCCACTTGACCAGGGGCCGGGGATTCTGCCTGGAAGGAACGTTGCTGAAACGCGCTTTCACTTTCGCTTCCATTGCATCGAGGTCGAAATCACCAACCAATATCACGGCCATCAATTCGGGACGGTACCAGTCGTTGTAGAAGTTTCGTAGAGCGGATTGCGGACAACCTTCAATGATCTCCTTCTTACCAATGGGTAAACGCTCCGCGTAACGGGAATCCTTAAAAAGTACCGGCCAGTAGGCCCGGCGCATCCGTTCGTCGGCTCCCTGACCGAGTCGCCATTCTTCCACGACAACGCCACGCTCCTTTTCCACCTCCAGCGAATCGAATAAGAGGTTATGCGACCAGTCTTCCATGATCTGCAGTCCTTTGTCGAGGATTTCAGGCTTGTCCGTCGGCAACTGTATCATGTAAACCGTCTCATCAAAGCTCGTGTACGCATTCAGGTGCGGACCGAACTTCGTTCCGATGGATTCCAGGTAGTCGACCAACTCGCTTTTCTTGAAGTTCTTGGTCCCGTTAAACGCCATATGCTCCACGACGTGAGCAAGGCCGCGTTGACCATCGTCCTCGGCCGTTGAGCCCGCATTGACCGCAAGCCGCAATTCCGCCCGGTTCTCCGGCTTGCTGTTCTTCCGGATATAATACTTCATGCCATTAGGCAGGGTCCCGATCCGGACGGCGGGATCCAGTGGTAAGGCTTTCTGAAGGTCGTCGGCGGCATAGCCCGACAGCCAAAGCAGGGACAGTAATCCAAGAAGGAAACGTTTCATCGTATGGGAATTAGTTCTGTTCAGGCCCAAGATAGCGATTCAAAGGGTTTAGGTTTTGTTAGCAAACTGTTAAGGGAATCCTGGTTCAGCAGTGAATCAGTAAGTTAGCGCATGCATCGCCGTTCACCTTACGGGTTCGCCCTATCCCTACTCATGATCTGGTTCCTGACCAGATCCCTTTCAGTTGCCGGCTCGGAGAAATTCTCGGGCAATAAGACGCTAACGTATGAGGCGTGTATCGCAGCCTACCAGGAACTTGATCAGCTTTACCCGGAAGCAAAACTCCTGGAAGCAGGCCCGACCGATTGCGGGCGTCCCCTACGTCTTTTCCTGATCGATAACAGAAAGTCCTTTTCACCCGTCAGGCAACCGGATGACCAACGTCTGGTGGTCTTTATCAATAACGGCATTCATCCAGGTGAACCGGACGGAATTGATGCCAGCCTGATGCTCGCTAAAGACCTCTTGCGGGACCCTCAGTTACATGCACTGCTGGACAAACTCATAATCGCGATCGTACCCGTCTTCAACATCGATGGCGCACTCCAGCGCGGATGTTACAGCAGGGCCAACCAACAGGGGCCGGACGCGTACGGGTTCAGAGGGAATGCACAGTATCTTGATCTCAACCGGGACTTCATGAAAGCGGACGCTGCCAATACCCGGTCGCTCATCAGCTTGTTGATTGAATGGAATCCCGACATCCTCATCGATACTCACGTCAGCGACGGCGCCGATTACGCGGCGCACATGACCCTGATCAGCAGTGCTGCCGACAAGCAAACGCCGACGCTCGGTACGCTTACGCGTGATGTCCTTACACCGGAGATCTTTTCCCGAATGCAGGCCACCGGCGATACGATTTGCCCCTATGTCGACACCCGTCACCCTTCGGGCATTCCCGACAGCGGTATCGTTTCGTTCCTGGAAACACCACGCTTCCTGAGTGGATGGGCAGCCCTGCATCATTGCATCGGATTCATCACCGAATCGCATATGTTGAAGCCTTTCCCGGAACGGGTTAATTCAACCCACCGGATCCTCCAGGCCATCCTTAAAACTGCGGCAGAAAACCAAACGGCGATCGCTCATGCGCGAAGGAGCGCCCTTCTCCACTACCGCCACGGCGAAAGGCTTCCGCTCAACTGGATTTTGGACACTACCCGAGTCGGTACACTGGAGTTTTCTGGATACAAAGCCCGCTACCGTACAAGCAAGGTAACCGGACTCGATCGGTTATATTATGACCATGACGCTCCCTACCGGAAACCGGTTCCGTTTTATGATCACTATACAGGCATCGACTCGACCTCCATTCCCCGTTATTACATCTTGCCACAGGCCTGGAACAAGGTCGCGGAACTGCTATTGCTGAATAACGTGAAAATGAAAAGGCTATCGCAAGACTCCAGTCTCGACGTCAGCGCATACCGAATCACCAACTACAACACGGTCGATCGGCCGTACGAGGGTCATTATTTGCATTATCAGGTATCGACAAAAGCTGCTCGGGAGAAAGTTCAATGTTATCGTGGCGATTGGATCATATCGACTGATCAACCGGCCGCACGGTATGTTTTCGAGGCGTTGGAGCCAACCGCTACCGATTCTTATTTCAATTGGGGTTTCTTTGATGCCGTACTGCAACAAAAGGAATGGTTCTCCGATTACGTATTTGAAGATGTCGCAGCAGAACTACTGGAATCACAACCGGCGCTGAAACGGGATTTTCTCGAATGGAGGTCGAAGCACCCCGAATTGAATGGGGACGCCTTCGCTCAGTTACTGTACATCTATCGGCATAGTCCTAATTTCGAGACGGGTTCCATGCGTTATCCGGTTTACCGGATAGACTAAAAAAAAGAGCCGCCCTTTCGGACGGCCCTCGTCTAACCAAAAACCAGACTATCAGCTGGGATCGTAACCATCCATGACCCGGTACATCTGTTCCATCTTCACCGCCATTTCGCGGATGAGTTCGAGATGTTCCTTGGAAAGGTTGGTAGATTGTTCCTCCTGTCGGTCGATGCGCGTCGGATGAAAGGACGGCTCAACCGGTTCGGAGAGGATGTGCGATAACAATCCGTTGTAGTAGCGTTGACGCTCCGATGGTCGTAACTGTCGGATCAGCGCACGGATATTGTTGATATGTTGATCGATCTCGCGCTCGAGGTGCGCCTGGGATTCACCGGTCTTGACGATGGTCAACGGTGCTTGTTCCCGGGTCGTATTGGTGTTTTGTTTGCTTCTTCCTTGTCGCATGTTCTTCCGTTCGTTTCATACAATTTTACACGAAACGGAAGGGGAAGTTGAAGCAATTCGCCGGCGTATCTTACACGACCATGGCCGCAGCGATCAGTGCCGCGTCCTTCTGTTTTGGGACTTTAGGCCAGAAAAAACGGAAATCCGCTCCCTTGCCGAGCTCGGATTCCACCCAAATCCTGCCACCCTGGTCTTCAATGATCTTCTTGACGATGGCCAATCCGACGCCGGTGCTTTCCACGTCATCGCGACGGTTCAGCGTTTGGAAGATCACGAAAATCTTCTCGTGGTATTGCGGTTCGATACCGGGGCCATTGTCTTTGATGGAAAAGATCCAACCATTGGATTGCTCCTCACATCCGACTTCGATCTTGATCTCCGGCTTGTCGTTGTATTTGATCGCGTTGCCCAGCAGATTGGAGAACACCTGTACCAATCTCGTCTTATCACTCACAAATCGTGGCATTTCACCTTTGATGACCAGCTCCGAATTCTCCGGACTTCCGATGAAATCGAAACTGTCCTTAATCAATGCCTGCGTATCAATGAGCTCCTCATCCCCTTTCACGCGATCGGCTCTCGAATAGTCAAGAATGGCATTGATGAGATCTTCCATCCTGCGCACACGTTGTTTGATCATGTTGAAATTGGCACGGACCTCCGGAACAAGACTGTCTCCGGCATCTTCTTCGATCCAACCCGTCAGGTTTCCGATGGCCCGAAGCGGGGCTTTCAGATCGTGCGAAACAATGGAAGCGAATTTGTCCAGTTCCTTGTTCGTTTTTTCCAGGTGATGGGTGTACTCTTCCAATTTCCGGTTTTGCCTCTCCAGTTCATTCTTCTGACCCGTAATCCGTTCAATGATCACGTTCTTTCCGCTATGCAGGTTGTTACTTTGAGCGGCAACCAGGAATACGCCGAGAATAAAGGTTGTCAACGCGTCTTGATGTATGAGAGACGAATCGTTGTTGAACAATGCGTAACTCGTCATGGACGTGTACTCCGTGGCGTAGAATAGGAAGATGATACTGGCCACCGCGAGTGCCGTGAGCCATTTGCCGGCTTTTGTCCCGAGTAACATGAAGGCCGTCATGATGATGACGCACATGTAGATCGTTCCGGTATTGAGTACTCCGCCGGCAGTATAGGCCTGGATATGCACCACGGCAAAACCGATGACCACCGATATCAGGTAACTCACGGGCAACTTGTGCCAGTCGCGAACCTGATAGAAATTGATCAGGAGAATCGCGCTCAAAACGAACAGCGTCCAGCTCAAGGTACTGGAGGTGGAAAACGCACCCAGGATCTGGGCTGCCGTCATGAAACTGGCCAGGAAGCTCGTGAATGAGTAGATCCTGAACAACGCAAAACGCTGACGTTCAATCAGATCATCGTGCGGAATACTGTCAGCCAGTTCTTTACGAACCAGCTTTTGAAAAATCGCCTTCATGCGGTGTTAACTTTTTGGGCCAGACTTCTCTACGATGCAAATCATCCGGAGATTCCAAACTGTAAGATACAGCAGCAGAATGTGATTGAAACGCTATCCATGACCGGGTTTTGAGCTTCACGGCCATCCACGATACCACCCGTGAATTCGGTTTTCATTACATTTACCCCCTGTAATCCTGTGATAAACGGAACCTCCGCACCAGTTTCCCGTAAACGATTAGTACTGAACGCTATGCCGATGAATCAAATTGTCAACATCCTCATGGTCGACGACGACGAAGTCGATTGTATGAATGTTCAGCGGGCATTCAAGAAGAGTAACATTCTGAATCCGTTGATCATCGCACACAATGGAGTCGAAGCGCTGGATCGTTTGCGCGGCACCAACGGCGCTGAAAAGATTGCCCCTACCCCCCGGATCATCCTGCTGGACATCAATATGCCGAAGATGAACGGCCTTGAGTTTCTCAAGGAGCTTCGAGCCGATAAGGAACTTCACAACATCAGTGTATTCGTCATGACGACCTCGAATGACGACAAAGACCGGATTGAGGCCTATAACTACAATGTAGCCGGCTACATCATCAAGCCGATCTCCTTCGAGAACTTTGTCGCAGCGGTATCGATCCTGAATAATTTCTGGCAACTCTGCGAGCAGCCTTGAACCGGCGCTTTAGCATATCAATAAAAAAGGGGCCTGTTGAGCCCCTTTTTTATTGATATGACAATTGTGATTACGCCACCAGCTTGAAGTGCTTGTAGATCTCCGACATGCTGGAATGCGAATCCTCCAGTGCCTGCGGAAGTTGCGTTGCGATCTCCGTCAACAGACCATCGATGTCCTCAAAGGTGTGCAAACGATTGAGCGGAATGCGCAGGCCGGTGTTGTTGTACGAAACACTCGGGAAGACACTCAGGTTGAAATAATACCCCTGGTTCATCATCCGGCGGACCATATTATAGCCGGTATCCGGCTTCCCGACCCCGATAAATCCGATCGGTGAAATGGATTCGTTGATGAGCGGTAACTGCAACTCTTTCGCGCGGCGGTTGAAATACTCCACCTTCGTTCGCATCTCTTCCTGAAGCGAATAGATTTCCGGCGACAAATGAATGCGGGCGGAAGCGGCCGTGGCGCCAAGCACCATGGGCGGCATCTGGATAGAGAAAATAAAGGCCTTGCTCGTGTTCTTGATCAGCTGATATTCCTTCTCGTCAGGATATATGAGCAAACCGCCTGCGGAGCCGAACGCTTTCGTCAAACCGGTTGTGAGATACAATCGAGGATGGTACTCGCCTTGTCCCAGTACCCAACCGGTTCCATTCGGACCGGCCCAGCTCATGCCGTGAATGTCGTCGAGGTACAAGTGCAATTGCTCATACTGGTCGGCGAGACGGAAGAGATCCTTGACCGGTGCGAAATCCCCTTGCATCGAATAAACACCGTCTGCCATATACCAGATCTTCCGGTAGTTGTCCTTCAGCGCTTTGATCCGTGATTCGAGCATATCGAGCCGGTTATGGCGAATGACTTCCACCCGCACATCCCGGTTCCGGAGAAACTGAACGGCAGTTTGCACCGAATCATGCACCTGCGAATCGAGGATTACAGCATCATCATTTCCGACGAGGATCGGGATATTGGACATATGACCGACGGTCAATGACTGCAACAACAACAAAGGTCTCCCGAACATCTTTCGCAAAAGATCTTCCGACTCCTCATAATAATACGAGGACACATAGGCTCGCGAGGAAGAAAACTGTGTTCCATACCGGTTGATCGCTTCGATCGCCCCGGCCTTTAACCGCTCATCGTGCTCCAGTCCCAGGTAACCGCAGGATCCGAAGTACAACATCCGCTTACCAGAGATCGTGATGTGCCGCCCATCGAGGACCGAATCCTCAGTGTGCTGATGCACGATTCCCAATTTGGCGGCAATAGACGCCACCTGGTTGACGATCTCCGTCACCATTTCATGTTTACTCTTTAAATCACTCATGCTCCAGTAGTGATGTTAGCTCCAATTAATGGATGGTTCGCAGTCTCCTCTAAGAACAAATGTATACGGTGAACGAAAATCATGTTGCGTTCAGGATCACCTTTTTTAGCCGGACTTTTCAACATAGGGGACTACCCCTTGTCATGGTTTATATGACAAGGCCTAAAAGCAACAAAGCCGCCTCAGGGGCGGCTTTGCGAGCTATTTCAACTGGAATTATCGAACCAGGTTCACGTGTCCGATGACTACATCGCGCTTGTCGTTCACGTCAATGACCGCGATACGGTAAACGTAGGTATCAGCCTGAGCCGGGGAACCGTTAACCTTACCGTCCCATCCGCCTTCGAGCGTGTTCCACTCGAAGATCTTCAAACCCCAACGGTCATAAATGGCCCCTTCCAAACGGATGACATTGTACGAATACGCCTTGAAAACGTCGTTTTTCAAGTCACCATTTGGTGTAAAGGTATTTGGAACAAAGAGTGTCGAACTGGGGCGCAATTCGATACGCTGATAGGTGGTATCAACGCAACCGTTATAATCGATCGCCACGAGCCGGATATCATAGATTCCGATCTCCGGGTAGATATGGAGCGGGCTGTAATCGGTGGAAGTAGTACTATCACCGAAATCCCAGAAGAAGAATCCCGGGCTGCTCGTCTGGTTCGTGAAATTGACCATGGGGTAAATGTCACTGGCCTGGGAGGAGTTGGTGCTGAAATCAGCCACGGGCGGCGCGAAGATGTTCAGGGCGTTCGGACGAATCATCGTAGTGGCACATCCGCTGTCGGACCGTACCGTCAGACTTACGGTGTACCAACCCGAATTACTATAGATGTGAACCGGGTTCTCCTCTTCCGAGGATGTACCGTCACCGAAATCCCAGAGATACGAAGTGATCGGACCGGTGGAAGGCTGCGCCAGACTCGTGAGGTTGGTCTCAAAACCAAGACACACATTCTGGGTGCTGAAATCCGCCAACGGTCGTGGAATTACCCGGATCAGACCGTCGGTACTGTCCTGGCAACCGTGATTGCTTGTGATGAGTAAGTGAATCGGATAATTCCCCTGCTCCTGATAAGTATGCGTCGGGTTCGATTCCGCGGCAACGGAGCCATCACCAAGTGTCCAATACCAATCGCTTACGAAACCATCCGGTATCGTGGAACCGTCCGTGAATGCCACTGCATCATCTTCACAAACGTAGGGCACAGTGAAGGCCGCGTCGGGCAAGGCGAATACATTGGCGACACGACGAATCGAATCGGTACATCCCGCTGTTGAGGTTACCAGCAAGGTAACCGGGTAGGAACCGTAACTGGCGTACAGATGATTGAAAGACGGATTGGCCGAGGCGGTATTGTCGCCCAGATTCCAGCTCAACGAGAGCGGCGTAGCGTCGCTGATCGACGAAGTGCTTTCAAAGAGGATCGGAACCCCTGCGCAAACATCCGAATGGTTGAAGCCGGCAACAGGTTTTGCATTGACCCGTACCGTCTGGCTGACGGTATCGCGGCAACCGGCATCGGTGGTGATAATCAGCGTAACCGGAAAATCGCCGGCAGTCTGATAAGGCACCTGCGCATTCTGATTGGAACTGTTGACTCCGTTCCCAAAATCCCAGGCCCAGGCGCTAACGTTTCCACTGGCGACGGAAGACTGATCGTCGAAACTGATGGAATTAAATTGGCATACAGGTGCAGTATTTCCGAAAGCGGCTACCGGTAAGGGGTTAACCCGAACTTCCACCTGGTCCGTATCCTTACACCCGAAACTGTTCGTCACGATCACATCGTAGGTACGGGTTCCCTGGGGGGCCACATTCCAGTTCTGCGTCGTCACACCTCCCGAGTTCAACCACAGGTACGTATCACCTCCAGTCGCATAGAGCGTAGCGGATTCACCGAAACAGATCGACTGGTCAGTACCGGCATTGGCCACCGGAACAGGCCGTACATTCACCCGAACAATGTCGGTACCCGTGCACCCATTGGCATCCGTAACAAGGACTTGATAGTCCGTGGTAGCGGCAGGCGAAACAACGATCGATGCGCCCAACAAGCCGCCGGGTGACCATTCGTAAGCAGCACCACCTGAACCTGTCAGTGTAGCATTGAAACCGGGGCAGATATCCTGATCCAGTCCGGCAACCGCGGTCGGTAACGGATGAATGGTAATGGCATTCACGACCGTATCGCGGCAGCCCGCATCGGACGCCACGATCAATTGGACCTGATAATTCCCATCCAGCGGGTAAGTACTGTTCGGATCTTGTGCAGCGGACGTCTGGCCATTGTCAAACGTCCAACTCCAGGCTGTCACTGACCCGGACGGTATCTGCGAAGCATCCGTAAAATCGATCGTCGAATTCCTGCAGGCAGGGGCGGTAGAAGAAAACGCCGCTACCGGTAAGGGATTCACCGTCACCCGAACAATGTCGGAACCGGAGCAACCGATCGCGTCGCTGACCTGTACCGTATAATCCGTGGTCACCGTCGGTGACACTGTAATGCTGGATCCGTTGAGGTTACCAGGTTGCCAGGTAAAAGAGCCAATCGGCGAGACAGCCGTAATGGTGATACTGCCGCCTTTGCAAATGGCCAGATCATCACCGGCATTGACCGAAGGCATCTGATTGACGTTGATGGTAACGCTGGCGGTGGAAGTGCAACCGGCTCCGCTGGTGACGGTAACGGTGTAAGTAGATGTCGATGTCGGGGTAACGTTGACACTCTGTCCGGCGAGTGCACCCGGATTCCATTCGTAACTCGCTCCCCCTCCTCCATTCAACGTCGCCTGTTGACCTTCGCAGATCGTTTGCGGATTGCCGGCATTTGCAACCGGAAGCGGATTGACGGTAAGGGTGGCAGGATCACTCGCTGTACATCCGTTTCCATCAGTTACAGTAAGTGTATAGGTCGTGGTAACAGTAGGACTCACCGTAATGGATGATTGGGTTGATCCCGTATTCCAGGAATAGCTCGAGAATCCCGCTGGCCCGGAGATCACGGCTTGTTGTCCTTCGCAGATCTGGGCGTTGTTGACGGTGACGGTTGGATTCGCATTAACGGTGACGTTGCTCTGAACCGTACTGGTACAGCCCGCTGCGTTAGTGACTGTGAGCGTAACGGTATAATTTCCCGAACCGCTGAACGTATGCGAGGGATTTTGTGATGCGGAGGTGTTGCTTCCGGAAGCCGGGTCTCCGAAATTCCAGGACCACGCGTTAGGCGTACCTAGCGACTGATCGGTGAACGACATCGGCGCACCCTGACAAACACTGGCAGATGTGAATTGCGCAGTCGGGATGTTGGTGTTCACGGTAATCTGTTGCTGGATGGTATCGGAACATCCCGTAGGCGTCTCCACGATCAACGTAACCTGATAGGTTCCGTTGGCGGCATACTGATGCTGAGGATTTTGTTGAGCGGATGTGTTACCATCCCCGAAATTCCAGCTCCAGGTGGAAATCGAACCACTGCCGACTGCGGTCTGATCCGTGAATTGAATCGGTGCGCCACTGCAGTTGTTGGTGAAACTGAAGTTGGCCACCGGAACGCCGGATCCGGGCGTGATGTTAACGGTATCGGTGTTGGTACACTGTCCGTCGTTTACTGTCAGCACAAATTGTCCGATACCAACTCCATTGAGGTTTTGGCCCGGGATGTTTCCCGGATTCCACGCATAGGAGTAGATACCACTGCCGCCGGACGCGCTTCCACTGAGGTTGGCTGTGGCACCACAGGAAATGGCCTGGTCCGGTCCCGCATCCGCTTCCACTCCGCGAACGGTGAAGCAATATGAATAGATCTGTGTTCCGATGTAGGGGCAGTTATCGTCTGCCACGGTTGCCGTAAAGCAATAGGGCCCGCCGATGTCGGCCTGTGTAGGCGTCCAACTGAAGAAGGCGGAATCACGCTGACCACCGGTCATGGTGAGCGTAGCACCCGGAATACCGAAGTCCCAGGTGATGGTCGTGGTATTGGGTGCATCAGCATCGATGGATGCGATGTAGAAACTGAAAGGCTGATCCGCACACAAATTTCGTGAGAACGAAGGCGTTCCGTTAATACCCGTCAAAGTGGGTAAGAAGTTGTTGCAGTTAAGCACTGTCAACTGGATATCGCGTTCAACCTGCCCGATCAGTACACCATTACGATACTCGTTGACCAAAACTGCGAAAACGGTTACATCCTGTTGTGTTGGCGTAATGCAGAAGTCACCGGTACTTGTGTTGAAGGACGCGGGAGGTGCCGGTGGTGTCGAGATGACAGGCTGGGTACTTGAATAGCCGCCATTGTACGATACCGTGGTGCTCGCACCGCCAAGTGAGATGCTGGTGAGCGGGTTGATAAGCTGATAGGACAGTGAATCTCCGTCGACATCAAACGCGCCGTGATTGAAACAAAAACGCTGACCTACGCAGGCGAACGGAACGGGATTGTTGGAGAAGGTCGGCGAGTTATTGCAAAGGCCGTTGGTATTGTCAAGTTGCGAATACACGACGAGGTTCTCTGATCCGGGATTCGCGATGGTCGTGATAGCGGAATTTCGGCAGCACTCGCTATGGGTAAAGATCCAGTCGGCACAGGGGCCGGGCAGGGTGACCGTTGCTTCATAAATCCATTCTTCGATCCCGGTGAAGGTTCCTCCATTACACGGGCTGGCCGCGGTCGGACAAACCGGCGATATCTGGTTGGGTATAGGACTTACCGGATTGAGCGTTACGTTGAAAGGGCCCGGGAAACAAGTCGAATAATATTCAGTCAGAATCGACGCGGGAGCAGGGATACCCGCACAGTCTCGATAAAAGGAAAAACGAAGTCTGTATTGATTCCCTCCGAGGCATTCATACGTGAGGTCGGCACCCATGGCATGACTTGCGCGAACGTCTTGCCGTATTCCGAGAAAGCCAAAAGAGAAAGCGGTAAGGAATGCAAGGAGTAGATTCTTCCTTTTCATAGAAACTAGTATTAGAGGAGTTGACCAGGTAATATTGTCACCTGATTTATCCGGAACTAAAAATAACCAATTCGCCGTAAATCAGCACATTACAGGTAGTTAAAAGTAAGGGAGTTTTTATCAACAACCCTTCAAATTTGGCCGAATAGGCCCTTATGGCTGGTCAATCCACACCAGGCTTGGGTGAATGGGGTGTTTGCAATGGTAAAATGAGAAATTACGGCCGCTCAACGATGGACTGAATGGCCTTTCCCGTGGTGCCGTTGGGGTTTTCAACAGACAATAAAACCGCGAGGGTCGGTGCAATGTCTTTGACCGATACGGGAGCAGCCGTAGCACCAGGCCGAATGCCATAACCCATGAAGACGATCGGAACATGGGTGTCGTAACTGTAGGCAGCGCCATGAGATGTTCCGGTCTTTACATACCAGTCCAGCCAACCGGGCTTCAACTGTACAGATACATCGGCTGAACGTTGCACATTGAACCCTCGCTGCATCAGAGAGGCAATGCCGTCACGTTGCAGATAGCGCCCCAATTCGCTGCCCGATAGCGCCACCGCAACCCCGGGGAAAGACGAAACCAATTGGACGACCCGTGACTGCACTTCCTCGAGCGACAATTTCTTAGCGGCAATTTCCGCACGGTTCAGATAGATCGCGTTCGAGTTTACATTCAGCAAGAGTGTATCGGACAAATAAGTCCTGGCAAGAAATTTCTTAAGCGTATCCCCGAGCAGATCTTCTTCGAAAAATCCCGCCGGCACATGATGATCGTCGTTGTACTGGGGATTCGCCACCGCGCCATGATCAGCGGTCAGGAACACGAGATAGTTTCCGGTGCCGACCTGACGGTCAAGCGCGCTCAGGAAATCTCCCAGTTCGCGGTCCAGTCGCAAATAGGTATCCTGTACTTCAATCGAATTGATACCAAATTGATGCCCGATATAATCAGGAGAAGATAAACTGACTGCTAAAAAATCAGTCTCCTCTCCTTTTCCCAATTGCTCACCCGCCAAAGCGGCCTTCGCGAACATGAACGTGTACGTATTTCCGAATGGCGTGCGACGGATCAATTCTCCATCGGTCTTTTTCAATTCAGCCAGTTTGTGTGGGAAAACCGGAGCAGTTTCTCCCTTGAACTTCCCTTCGTACGGAGAATCGTCTGCTGTACTTTGGGTGTATTCGCGAATGGGCAATAAGGTTTCCCACGAATATTGCAGCAACGAGTCGGCAACCTTCCGTTCGTTGAAACGCGTCACCCAATCCGGTAAGGCGTTCATGTAATACGTACTGGTCACCCAGTTGTCGAGATACGGGTCGTGCCAATATGCGGCATTGGCCCGGTGCCCGCCGGGCAATATCGCGCCACGATCCTTGAGGGCTAACGCAATGACCTTGGAGCGATCGTTGGTGGCGAATCGAAGTTCATCCGTGATCGTGGTCGTCAGCAGGCGATGTGGTGACATTTTCCCGGAGATGGAGGTTGTCCCGACCGGTTTTACGGTCGTATCGTTGACACAATACACCCCTTTCCTGCTCTCGCGATCGAACCATTCATTCGAAATGATACCGTTTACCGAGGGCGTAGTCCCGGTATAAATACAGGCATGACCGGGAGCCGTATAGGTCGGCACGTAATCGAAATGAGCGTCCTGGCAGGAAAATCCTTCCCGCAGTAATCGCTTGAAGCCCGTTTCTCCATATTGATTCCAATACCGATAGAGATAATCATAACGCATCTGGTCTACCACAATACCGACCACCAGACGAGGCCGGTCGGGTCCTGTGCTTCCCCCGGGATTGACTTTTGATTTCTGTGCCCGGCCAGTCGTGAAACTGGCGAGCAAACTGCAAAGGAGGGTAAGTCTCAGGAATGAAAATTTACGTTGCATGAGCGATGGGGTGCTTTTCTATTCTAACGATGACAAGATAAGCCAATACGCCAAGGACGGTTCCCAGCAAGGCTGCGCATAGGATATCCCCGGGATAATGTACGCCAAGATAAATGCGGCTATAGGAAACTACCGCTGCCCAGGCAAACATCGGGTACCAACCGGCACGACCGTGTCTGCGCGAGAATAACAACCACAAGAACGTTGCGAGTGCGAAGGTATTAGCGGCGTGTGAAGACACGAATCCATACGGGCCTCCGCAATTACCGTCAACCAAATGCAGTTTTCCTTCCAGCTCCGGAACATGACAGGGACGCGGACGTTGTACCAACGGCTTGATCACGCCGGATGCCAATTGGTCACTGGCAGTGATCAATAAAGCGATCACGACCAGGCGGACGAGAAATCGTCCGGGCAATGCCTTGTATAGCTTCCACGCAAAATACGCGTAGAGCGGCAACCAGACAAACCGAGCGCTGATGAAGGTAAAAACGGAATCGAGCCAGGGGGCATGTATCCCGTTGAGGGCTAACAGCAGTTGCGTGTCAATCGCGTCGAGTCGCTCCCACATCTCAAGGCTGCTCCGGTTTGTTCAAGGTCGCCCAAAGTGCATCCTTCAACCGATCGATCCCCATGCCGGTAGCAGAAGAAATGAATACGGCCTGTACACCCTTTGGCACTTCCGACTGCATGGCTTGCAGTAATTCCTGATCCAACAGATCGCACTTGGTAACAGCGAGCACCCGGTCCTTATGCAACAACTCCGGGTTATACTGTTCCAACTCGTTAACAAGAATCGCATATTCCCTGCGGATGTCTTTGGAGTCGCAGGGAACCATGAAAAGCAATACCGAGTTGCGTTCAATGTGTCGCAGAAAACGCAAACCCAATCCCTTACCAGCATGGGCGCCTTCGATAATTCCCGGTATGTCAGCCATTACGAATGAACGACCATCCCGATAGGATACGATACCCAGATTCGGCACCAATGTCGTGAACGGATAATCGGCAATCTCTGGCTTGGCGGCACTGACAACCGACAGCAACGTACTCTTCCCTGCGTTCGGGAATCCCACCAACCCTACGTCGGCAAGGATCTTAAGCTCCAGTATCTTCCATTCTTCACGACCCGGTTCGCCTGGCTGTGCGAAGCGTGGAGTCTGAAGCGTGGAGGTCTTGAAGAAATTATTCCCCTTCCCTCCCCGTCCGCCGGGAACCAGTACTTGCTCCTGTCCGTCTTCCGTGATCTCGAACAGGACTTCATTCGTCTCCGCGTCCTTTGCCACCGTTCCGATGGGAACATCGAGGATCTCATCTTTGCCGGAAGCACCCGTCTTCAGTGCATTCGACCCTTTCTCACCTGGCTCTGCGATTACGTGCTTCCGGTATTTCAGGTGTAAAAGTGTCCACAGTTGCTTGTTACCCCGTAGAATAATGCTGCCGCCTTCTCCACCGTCACCGCCGTCGGGCCCACCCTTGGCCGTATGCTTGTCTCGGTGAAAATGAACGGATCCAGGGCCGCCAGCACCGCTGCGACAACAGATCTTTACGTAATCGACAAAGTTGGAAGACATCTGCGCTGGCCCTGCTGCTCAATTAATATTTTTAGTGCCGGACTGAATATTCAGGCCGGGTATCGGTCAATCTGCGTAGTAAGTGACTGGAAGATCTCATCAATGGTTCCCAAACCCTGGATCCCATGAAACTTCTGTTGCTGAGAATAGTACTGCTTAAGGGGCGCGGTCTTCGCATTGTATTCTACAATCCGCTTCGCAATCACCTTTTCGTCCTGATCATCCGCTCTGCCGGACTCCTTTCCCCGGTTCAGTAACCGACGAATCAATTCTTCATCCGGAACTTCCAATGCAAGCATGCAGGTTATGGCTGTGTTATGACGCTTCAACAAGGCATCGAGCGCTTCCGCCTGCGCAGTGGTTCTGGGGAAACCATCGAAGATGAAGCCTTTACCATCCTTATGCTGCTCCAGCCTCGACTCGATCATACCAATCACGACCGCGTCGGGAACCAGCAAACCCTGATCCATCAACTTCTTCGCCTCTATTCCAAGGGTGGTCTGATTCGCCACTTCGCTCCGAAGAATATCCCCGGTCGATAGATGAACGAGGCTATAACGGGCGATCAGTTTCTCCGATTGGGTGCCTTTACCGGCTCCCGGCGGTCCGAAGAGTACGAGGTTCAACATGGCGATGATCAGGAATTGGCAAGCTTATAGATATCGTTAAGGTTTCGACCCAGGCCGTCGTAATCCAGGCCAAAGCCCAGTAAGAAGTCGTTAGGAACTTCGAATCCGACATAGTCGAGTTTGACTTCCCGTTTCAATGCGGCCGGCTTGAATAACAGACTGGCAAAAGAAATCGATGCCGGCTGTCGTGCATTCAACTCATCCAGAAGGTGAACGGCGGTTTCTCCGGTATCGACGATATCTTCAAGAATGATGACATGCCGGTCCCGGATTTCCATCGTCAAACCCACAAGGTTCCGGACATTCCCGGTCGATTGCGTCCCCGAATAAGAAGCCAGTCGGATAAAGGCGATTTCGCAATCGCCCTCATATCGCCTGAACACTTCTGCCCCAAAAAGAAAGGCACCGTTCAAGACCACGACGAATACAGGTCGTTTGCCCGAATATCGCCGGTTGATCTCCGCGGCCATCTCGTCAATCCGCGTTGTGATCGTACTGCTGGGAATGGAAATCTCGAAACGCTTATCGCGTACAACGATGGTGGACATAGGCCGGCCGGCTAAGGCGCAAAAGTAAGCCGAAACTCGCCCTTGTGCAATGTTCAACGGTACTCCGGGATTGAGTATTTTCGTCCTCGAAATGGCGGGCAATCCCTCAGTTTCTGCTAAAATCGGCATCCTGGGCGGAGGCCAATTGGGGCGCATGCTACTCCAGAAAGCGGCCGACTGGAATCTGGTTACACATGTATTGGATCCAGACCCGAACGCGCCTTGCAAAGACATCGCGAGTTCCTTTACCATCGGCCATTTTAATGACGAAGCTGCAGTATACGAATTCGGCAAGGAGCTTGAGGTCCTGACTATCGAAATTGAACACGTCAACACCACCGCACTGGAACGGCTGGAACAGGAAGGAAGAAAGATCTTCCCACAACCGCGCGTCATCCGGCTGATTCAGGATAAGGGAGCTCAAAAATCGTTCTTCCGTGAACACGGAATACCGACTGCTCCATTCACGCTGGTCAACAATAAAAGTGAAATCCTGTCCGGCGGTACTGAACTGCCGGTCATGCAGAAACTACGTCGTGGAGGCTACGACGGCAAAGGTGTTCAACCTTTGCGGAGCACTGCTGACCTCGATATGGCCTTCGATGCTCCGAGCGTGCTCGAAGCCTGGGTACCCTTCGAACGGGAAGTCGCCGTTATCGTCGCACGGAACAGTCGTGGTCACTGCAAGGCATTCCCTCCGGTCGAGATGGATTTCAACAAGGAAGCCAACCTGGTCGAATTCCTGTTCTCCCCTTCCAGTCTATCCCCGGCCGTTGCGGCTGAAGCCGAACGCATCGCACGACAAGTTGCCGAAGCCCTTGATATGGTAGGCGTGCTGGCAGTTGAAATGTTCCTCACTACAACCGGGGAACTGCTGGTCAACGAACTGGCTCCACGTCCGCACAACAGCGGCCATCACACCATCGAAGCCAACCAGACCTCCCAGTACGAGCAACACCTGCGCGCCATCCTCGGACTGCCCCTGGGTGATACGTCCATCATACAACCTGCAGTGATGGTGAATCTGTTGGGTGAAAAAGGATTCGAAGGCCCGGCTCGCTACGAGGGTCTCGAAGAAGCCCTGTCTATTCCGGGTGTGCATGTACATTTATACGGCAAACTGCTGACGAAGCCATTCCGAAAAATGGGGCATGTTACAGTCTGTCATCCGGACCTGGAAGAAGCACGGCGTATTGCCAGAACCATACGCGATACACTGAAAGTAAAAGCATAACCTCCATATATCCACCCAACGCAATGTCCAATCCACTTGTAGGTATCATCATGGGAAGCCAGTCCGACCTCTCCGTCATGCAAGACGCGGCTCAACTGTTGACTGAATTCGGCATTGCCCATGAGGTCAGGATAGTTTCCGCTCATCGGACACCGGAGTGGATGATGGATTATGCTAAGACAGCGGCCGACCGGGGCCTCAGGGTTATCATCGCGGGTGCCGGTGGCGCCGCCCATCTTCCGGGCATGGTAGCTTCGATTACACCCCTGCCGGTAATTGGAGTTCCGGTGCGATCAAGCAATTCCATCGACGGCTGGGACTCGATCCTTTCCATCCTCCAAATGCCCAATGGAGTTCCGGTTGCAACGGTAGCGATCAACGCGGCACAAAATGCGGGTATACTGGCCGCGCAGATATTGGGAGCTGCTGATCCCGAAGTCAGAAAAAAGGTTCTGGAATTCAAGAATTCACTCCGTGAAAAGGTGATGAATGCCAATGATGCCTTGAAAAAAGGGTCCTCCTAAGTGCCGGGGCACCTCCGCATATAATCAACCGCATTTACAGTTTCTTTCCGACAAACGACCCCGATAGTTTCGCGGTCGAATGTCCTATCGGTTGATCCTTCTCGCAGCGTGTCTCGCCCTTGCCAACGGTGTTCTTGCATCGAACATCCGCTCCTGGGGAATGGCGACGAGCGGCGTTTCGTTGAGTGACGAGATTGCCATTCTCACGAATCCCGCTTCTCCGGGAGATACCAGCGTTTCAACCGTGCAGGCGTATGTGGAAGATCGCTATGGGATCGGCCTGCTGCGGAATTGTGGGCTGGCTTTCGCTACCGCAGCAGGAAATCGCCGCATAGGAATGGAAGTCACCCAGACCGGGAAAGCACCTTATCGCAACAACCAGGTTAACCTTTCCGCCGGAATCACACTTTTCAACAAGTCCCGCTTCGGCATCTCGCTCAGAGCTTACCACCGATCTGTGCGTGAGCAGCAGCAGACCACGTCGATCCTGACGTGGGGCTCGTCCCTGGGGTGGTGGATTCAGCCATTTCCAAAGACGAGCCTTGGCCTGGTCATCGATCACCCTGAATCCATGACACGAACGATCTCCACCAATGTCGAGCAGCCAAGTATTCGCTGCGGATTGTCCTGGAGCCCTTTGCGGGCTATCAACTGGTCTCTGGAAGCTGTCCAACGCTCGGGAACGCCTATTGTAGTCGCATCCGGTATACGGTATCAGGCCACGAGTATGCTGGGGTTTTCCTGCGGCTGGAGATCGGATCGCATGCTACTGAGCATGGGTAGCAGCGTTTCGTTTTCAACCTGGAGATTGGATTTCTACTTCGAACAACATCGTCAACTGGGAACGCGTACCGGTGCAGCGCTGCTGTTCTTTCTCCACAAACGGTCATGAGAAGGCCTGAAGGATTGCTGACTTTACTGATGCTTGCCGCGATCTACAGCGTTCGGGCACAGGATAGTCTGCAGGAAATGAAGCCGATTGAAGCAATAGTCTGGCGCGAAGACGGAACCGACCGTGATGGCGCGGACGCGATGGAAGAGATCAGCCTGAGGATGAGTCAGCGCATCGATCTGAATACCGCGTCCCTGGAACACTTGAAAGAACTACCGGGTCTGACGAATGAGCAAGTGGAACGAATGATCGGCCATCGTGAGCGTTTCGGACCAATTCTTCGTATGGAAGAACTCCAGGTAATTGCCAGCCTGTCACCCGATGACATCCGGCGGATCGCGCCCTATATCAGAATCACGGATCGGCAAACCTTTGCCATCAAGAAAGCCCAGCTACGGCAGGAATTGATCGTTCGCCTTGGAGGAGCAGGAACGGTTTGGAATGGAACAGAACAAGAGTACAAGAATACCGCCGGGAACGGATTTCGAAGCCTCCTGCGCTATCGTATGCGAATCAGGGACCAGTGGACAATGGGATTACGGATGGAGAAGGATCCCGGCGAAGCCTGGTTGGACGATAAACGCCGACCGGATTATATCGCTGGCTTTATCAGCTATAATGGCAGAGGTTTGCTCCGCAAATTAATCGTAGGCGACTATGCGGTACAGTTTGGTCAAGGAAGTTTGGCATGGCTCGGCTTCGGAACAGGCTTCACGGCTGACCCCGCATTGTTGCGTCGACAAGCGCGTGGCATACTTCCCTATACATCTTCCGATGAAAATGCTGGTTTGCGCGGGGCCGCAATCTCACTTGGAAGAAAGTCCTTTACGATGGAACTGTTCGTCAGCTCCCGGAAACGTGACGCGGGAATTTCCGACGATTCGTTGGCCCAATTCTCTTCGCTTCAAACTTCCGGTATCCATAGTACCCAACAGGAAATCGCCGGGAAAGCCACGTTCCCGGTGACCATACTTGGTTGCCACGGATCATTCAGCGGAAAAAGTAAATCGCTTGGAGCAACCGCCCTCTTTCAGCATCTACCGAAAAATCTATCACCGAACGACAATGCCTATGCTCAATATCGAATCTTTCCGGAAAAAGTTGTCGCCGGATCCATCGACGGAACCTGGCACTGGCAAAACACAACATGCTTCTTCGAATCAGCCTATCGAAATGGCAGCCATAGTCTCATCGGTGGAATTCAGGCTGCGTTGGGAAAAAAGCTGAACGCCGGAATCCAATACCGGAATTTTGGCAGAGGACCAGTAACGCTCCTGAGCGATGCACCCGGTGAAAACATGCGCAACGAAAACGAAAATGGATTTGTGTTTTCTCTCCAGTCGCGTCTTTTACCTGTGTGTACGCTTCAGGTGTTGCTGCAAAAAACCACCTTTGATTGGCTTCGTTACCGCATCGACAGCCCCAGCATGCTGGATGAACAGCAACTACAGGTATTCTATAATCCTAACCGGAAGACACAATTCCGCTTACGCTATCGCAGAAGGTCTTATCCGGTCGGATCCAATAATGCATATGAACGAACCACATTTTCACAGTCGAGGGAAAGCATACGATTCTCCATGACAACCAGCCTCCCTCCTTTCCTCTCGTTGGAAACGCGGTTTGAGCATCTGCACGATGGAGACGAAAAAGGATGGCTGGCCTTTACCGACTGGTCTATAAGGCCGCTAAAGTCTCCGATACAAGGGACCATCCGCTTCGCCCTCGCCGAAACCACTTCCTATGCCGCCGCGATCTATAGCCAGGAGCCAGATGTGTTATATGGTTTTTCGATGCCCGGTTACTATGGGAACCTGACAAGAATCGTCGCCGTAATCAAATGGCGCGTAGCACGATCGCTGGACATTGCTGTCAAAAACGGATGGACACGATCCGGGCAAGATAGTAAACTGAATCATCCGGATGGGACGATAAAAAGCGATCTCTCGGTTCAATTACGCTGGAATCAAGGTTCCAACTGAACTTCGTAGCCCAGCTTACCCAGCGCTTTCCAAAATCCGGGAAAGGATTTAGCAACCTGCTCCGCATCCGTTACACGAATGTACCCGCATCGGGTTGCCAGCAGCGCCATGGCCATTACGATGCGGTGATCCGCGAATCCGTTTAGCAAGATCCCATCAGTCCGTAATGGCTGAGCGGAATGCAGCACCAAACCGTCATCGACTAAACTGCAATCCGCTCCCAATAACAGCAGGTTCTCCTCCATGGCCAACAGACGGTCGCTTTCTTTGTTGCGCAAATGCCCAAGGCCTGAAAAGCTGCCGGTCATTCCCATTCCCGCAGCAGCAGCACAAAGCGCCGGAAAAAGGTCTGGCTCCCCGCGCAAATCCAACTCGACCGAATTGGGATGTCTTCCCGTTCCTTCGAGCCGCCACCCGCTTTCATCAAATCCGGAGATCAATCCGAAATGACTTCCAAGGGTTGCCAGGCGCGCGTCTCCCTGAACGGAAGTTTCTTCAAGTCCGGGAAAAAGGATGGAAGCTTCGGGCGAAAGACAGGCCGCTTCAAAGAAAAAAGCCGCGGAACTCCAGTCCGATTCAACGACTGCGTTTTCAAGACGAACAGGTGCAGCGGAGATATGAATATCCTGACCATTAACATCCACCGGTATGCCGCATTTTCGGAGAATCGCCACCGTCATTGCTATATAAGGCGCCGATACCAGTTCCCCGTTCGTTCGAACTCGCAGACCCTGTGGCAGAAAAGGAGCCACCAACAAGAGAGCGCTGATGAACTGACTGGAAACGGAACCGTCCACCGTAATCGATCCGCTGACCAACTTTCCTCCTTGTATCTCCAGAGGCGGGTACCCATCCTTACCGGTATATCGGATGTCGGCGCCCAGGGTTCGTAGTGCTTCCACCAACGCACCCACCGGACGTTCTTGCATCCTGAGCGTTCCCGTCAACTGCCATTTGCCCGGTTTATAGGCCAGCATAGCCGTAAGAAAGCGGTAAACCGTACCGGCATCCTGTGCATCCAACACGGTAGTAGTGGAGTTCAACAACTCCTGCAGTAAACGCGTATCACGCGCTTCAGACAAATTCGCGATCGCAGCATCGCTGCCGGTCAGTGATCGCAGGAGTAAATACCGGTTCGATATGCTCTTGGACGCAGGCAGCAAGACCGTACCCGCTACTCGCTGTTGATGGAATCGCACACAGGCAATCATGCGACCGTTCGGGTTCGTGCCAGCGACTGCCGGATATAATCAACGGCCTCCGGCACCAGTTCGAGACCAACCGATACGCCGACTCGGCCCTCACCCCGCTTCTTGAGAAGACTGAAACGAACGGTCTCCTCCGAGCGCTTCTTGTCGTGCTGAAGGTGCCGGATCAATTCATCCACAGACCACTTCCAATGAAGTCCATGAAACGTCGTACATAACCAGTCAACCATTTCCCCGGCCTGATCCTGCGGCAAACCGCATAACAGGGTGGAAAGATAGATTTCTCCTATCATGCCCAGGGCAATCGCCTCGCCATGCAGCAAGTGATCATCCTCGGTTGAAAGCGAAACCGCTTCGATAGCATGACCAAGCGTATGACCGAAGTTCAACAACTGCCGAACATCCCTGTCTTCCGGATCGGCTGCAACAATCGATTGCTTGTATGCTACGGATAAACCGATCCATTCACTCCATTCAGTGACATTAAGAGAGCGGAGATCACGGTTGTTTGGAAACGAAAGTCCGGAAGACAGACACGCATGTTTGAAAATTTCCGCCAAACCCGAGCGCAGCTCGCGCGTTGGCAAGGTGCTCAGGAAGGCGGGATCAATATGAACACCGGCTGGCATGGAGAATATTCCGACCGGGTTCTTTACATGACCCAGATTGATCGCCGTCTTCCCTCCTACGGACGCGTCGACCATTGCGAGCAAACTTGTCGGAATCAGGTGGCAGGGAATTCCGCGATGATACGTGGCGGCAGCGAAGCCACCAAGATCGCAAACGGCCCCTCCACCGCAAATGAACAGACAGCTTTGTCGGTCGACTCCCTGTTCAAGCATGCATTGCCAGACATACGAAAGCGTTTCAACGGACTTGCAAGCTTCGCCGGCGGGTACTTCGATTACAACCGACTGACTCAGTGAAGGGCAATGTCGGATCAAATGCGGGAGGCAATGGATACGGGTATTCGCATCGACGAGGATGAACTTCTTTAACTTGTTGACAGTTCGTGCGAAATCTTCCAATCGACCCAGCGCATCCGCGCCGATCTGTATCGAATAGGATCCTGCATTGATCCGGTCCATCATCAGGAAGTAGGGGCAGCATCCTTGCCGTCCGACGTGGGATGACGGTAGAGGATCTGGCTCTGTTGGTGAATCGAATCTTCGTGGATGAGTTCCATCAAACGAACAACGAACTGCTTATTCAGATCCAGGCCTGCACCTGTTGCCGGACGCGTTCTCAAGATCTCATTCCAACGCTCCAACTGAAAAATGGTCATGTTATGCTCCCGCTTGTATTCCCCAATCTCCCGCACGGCTTGCATCCGAACGGCCAGTAACTCCAACAATTCATCATCGATCCGGTCGATTCGCTTCCGCAGATCATCGAGAACATGACGTACCACCGCATCATCGGTGGTCGGTTTGCGGAAAACAAGCCCGGCTATCAATGTCCTGAAGCCGTCGGGAGTCAACTGCTGTTCAGGGTCACTCAGGGCATTCGCCGGATCAGGATGAACCTCCACCATCAGTCCGTTGAATCCGAGGTCAATGGCCGTCTGCGCAACACCCGCAATCAATGCACGATCTCCGCATATATGGCTGGGATCGTTCAGGATGGGCAAAGTCGGTATACGCCGTTTCAATTCCAATGGCAAAGACCAGAGTGGCGCATTCCGATAACGGGATTTTTCATACGTATGGAATCCCCGGTGGATAGTAGCAAGCCGATGGATGCCGGCCTGATCCAATCGCTCCAGCGCACCGATCCACAATTCCAGGTCAGGATGAACCGGATTCTTTACCATCACCGGTATGTCGACGCCTCGCAAAGCCTCACAGATTTCCTGCACCAGAAATGGATTCACCGTCGTTCGTGCACCGATCCATAACACATCGATTCCGGCCGTCAAGGCCTCACCAACGTGAAATGGACTGGCAACCTCCACCATCACCGGCATCCCTACCGAGACCCCGGCATCCTTCAACCAGGTAAGCGCTTCCGATCCGATTCCCTGAAAACTGCCCGGACGGGTACGCGGTTTCCAAATGCCTCCGCGAAGCATCCCTACACCCGAGCCGGCTAATGCCCGGGCAATCGCGTTGATCTGAGTGGGTGATTCAACCCCACATGGGCCTCCGATCAAAAGCGGCTGTGCCAGACCAAGTCTCCAGTGCTCAATATCAGGAAGTTGCATAATTGCAGCCATTGCCGGATCAAAGATAACAATCAGGCCGTAAGCATTTTACCTGCCAGAAAAACAAACAAGTCGGTATTTGGTTGCATGATTTGCCGCATTGAAGAATCAGCGGGAATCGTGTAGGTTTGCCACTCGCTTATGAAGAATTTCATCGTTTCTTTCGACGATACCCAAACGGCATTTTCAGCCAAGTCGGATGCGGACCTCCGACGGGCTTACGGACTGTTTCGCCTCATCAGCTACAACTGGTTGGTCAGGATCAGTCCGCCGTTCGTGAATGCGGCCCTTGCCTTACACTTGCCTGTCAAAGGCATCATTCGCAGTACGATCTTCCGCCATTTCTGTGGTGGTGAAACGATTGAAGCCTGCGACGGTACCATCCGCTCCCTGGCACAATTCAGGATCGGCACCATTCTCGACTATTCTGTGGAAGGTAAAGAAAGCGAGGTGGATTTCGACCACGGTCTAGAACAAACGCTGGCTACGATCCGTCGCGCGAAAGGTGATCCCCATATTCCTTTCTCGGTTTTCAAGCCCAGCGGCTTTGCCCGGTTCGCCTTACTTGAAAAGTTGAATGCGGGACAGACACTCTCCGAAGCGGAGCAGCTGGAATTCACGCGTTTCCGGAAACGTGTGGAAACGATCTGTGAACTGGGAGCAGCGAACGGTGTACCCATTTTCGTTGATGCCGAAGAGAGTTGGATCCAGGATGTTGTGGACCAACTGGTACGGGAAATGATGATGCGCTTCAATAAGGAGCGTGTCATGATCTTCAATACCCTCCAGATGTACCGGCACGACAGGATCGACTATCTCCGTCAATCGCTTGAACACGCCAAAGTGAATGGATATAAAGCCGGCTTCAAACTGGTACGTGGCGCGTATATGGAAAAGGAACGGGAACGTGCCGAAAAAATGGGGTACCCCTCTCCGATCCAACCCGACAAGACCGCAACCGACCGTGATTATGATGCCGCGCTTCGCCTGTGTATGGAACGTATCGAGGATGTGGCGATCTGCGCCGGAACGCACAATGAAGCCAGCAGCTTGTTGTTGACTGAACTCATGCAGTCGAAAGGCCTGGCCACTGATCACCCGCACGTCTGGTTCTCGCAACTTTACGGAATGAGCGACCACATCAGCTTTAATCTTGCGAAAGCCGGCTACAACGTCTGCAAGTACGTTCCATACGGACCATTGACCGCTGTACTTCCCTACCTCATTCGCAGAGCGCAGGAAAACACTTCGGTTGCCGGACAAACAGGCCGGGAACTTTCACTCATCATCCAGGAACGGAAACGCAGAAGAACCTGATGCGGCGATCAGATTCGGGCAGCCTGTAACAGGTCGAGATCCTTGTACGGCAGCTTGGACGCATCAGCAACGTAGCGATTGGTGATCGATCCGCGGAACATATACACTCCCCGTCGAACGAGTTTGTCTTTCCACAGTAATTCATCCAGGCCTCCAACTTCGCCGGCATTGATCAGCATGGGCGTGAAAATGTTGGACAATGCGGTGGAAGCAGTTCTGCTGACACGGGAAGCTATGTTCGGTACGCAATAGTGGACGACACCATATTTCCGGAAAACAGGCTGCGAATGGTTCGTCACTTCGGAAGTTTCAAAACAACCGCCCTGGTCGATGCTCACGTCGACAATCACGGAACCCACCTGCATTTCGCTGACCATTTCATCGGTCACTACCACGGGAGTACGCCCTTCGCTGCTGCGTAATGCGCCAATGGCGACGTCGGCATGCTTCAGCTCTTTGAGCAGGATGCTGGGCACGATGGTCGATGTGAAGATGCGATTCCCGAGGTGATTCTGGATCCGCCGGAGTCGCTGCACACTGTTGTCAAACACTTTTACGGTTGCTCCAAGACCCAAGGCGGCCCTGGCAGCATATTCGCCAACGGTTCCCGCACCGATGATGACCACTTCGGTAGGCGGGATACCGGCCACGCCACCCAGCAATTCGCCCTTCCCATTGAAAGCGTTGCTCATGTATTCGGCTGCGATCAGGATGCAGGCACTGCCGACGATTTCGCTCATCGCCTGGATGATCGGGTAAACTCCGGAATCGTCGTGCATGAACTCATAACCGATGGCCGTGATCTTTTTCGAAGAAAGCTTGCGAACATATTGTTCGTTCTGCATGCTCATCTGAAGAATGGATACGAGCGTCTGACGCGTTTTGAGAAGATCCAATTCCTTTTCAGATGGCGGAGCGACTTTCAAAACGACGTCGCACTGGAAGACCTCTTCCACGGAGTAAACAATGCGCGCGCCTGCTTCGCTAAAGTCGGAATCCTGGAAATTGGATGCGGCGCCCGCTCCGGCTTCGATGATGATCTCGTGTCCGTTCGCGGTTAGCTGAGCAACGGCTTCGGGCACCAGCGGAATGCGATTCTCCTGAAAGGAAGTTTCTTTTGGAATGCCGATGAGCAGTTTCTTCTCCTGCTTGTGCACCTCCACCATCGCCTCCTGGGGCATCAGCGCGGAGGCTGCAAGACGCGATATTCCGGAACGTGAATGTTCAGACATGGGAAAACTCGAATCGTCGATAACCGTCGACAACCGTGATTCGGACGTCGATCCTTGGATTTGGCAATAAATTTAGCACTTTTTCCGGCCATTCCAGCAGACACCATTGGCCACTATCAAGGTATTCCTCCAAACCGATCTCGACTGCTTCTCGCTCCTGCTTCAGACGGTAGAAATCGAAATGATAGATCCTATTCCCGGAAGGTCCGGGGTACTCGTTGACGATGGAAAAGGTCGGACTGGTCACGGGTCCATGAACTCCCAAACCCGTGCAAAGACTTTTAATAAAGGTCGTCTTCCCGGCTCCCATTTCACCGTAAAAAGCAAGCACCCGAACATCACCGGCATAGCGGATCAATGCATCGGCGACTTCTCCCAGGCGGTCCAGGCTTATGCCTTCCAACACCATGCTTCTATCCCTTTATGATTCGTTTCCAATCCGTCACTTGCAACACCCTGTCACAAAAGGAATATTCCTCGGCAATGTTATTGGAACAAACCACCAGGATCCGCCCTGCTCCATGCTCCTCGATCAGCTGTTGGTACCATCGGATACCTTCCCGATCAAGATTCGAACAAGGCTCGTCGAGCAGCAAAACATCCGTATCACTCAATACCGCCAGTGCGAGCCGGACCCGCTGCTTCATGCCCGAAGAAAAGTACTTCACCACCTTATCGGCAGAATCCGACAAATTCGCGATCCGGATCACATCTTCCGGCATCAAACCATTTCGGAGCTGTTTAAAGGAACAATGAAAAGCAACCGACTCGCGAAGCGTAAACTCTTCGATCAATTCCAGGTAAGGGGCCGCCATGGAGATACTCGGATAGACCAAATCAGGATCCACCAACTGGTCGTGTTGGAAATGCCGGACAGCACCTTCGGTCGGGAGAACATATCCGGCTATCAGTTGTAAGAGGGTGGATTTACCGGAACCATTGGGTCCCATCACCGCAATGCGGTCTCCTGAACTTAGCGAGAGTTCTACACCCCGAAAAATCCATTCACGTAAATACCGCTTACCTGCCTTTTCTAAACTGATCTTGTACGCGCTCATCACTCATCACTCTGCGCGGCATACCCTTTCATCAGACCACGGCTGGACTTACGGATAAAATCAAGAATCAGTTTTCGCTCGGCGGATGCGGGAATGTCTTGTTCAACTGCCTCGATGGCGTGTGTAATGTTTAATCCGCTGACGAACACCTTGCGGTAGATCTCCTGTATCTGTGCGATCTGATCGTTGGAGAAGCCACGCCGCCGCAGGCCCAAGGCATTCACCCCGACATATGCCAGGGGTTCGTGAGCAGCTTTCACGAACGGCGGCACATCTTTTCGCACCAGGGATCCACCGGAAATCATCACATGCGATCCGATCTGTACGAATTGATGGATCGCCGACAGTCCGCCGATAATGGCATAATCATGAATCTCGATATGTCCAGCCAGCGTGACGCCGTTGGCCAGGATACAATGATCGCCGACAAAGCAGTCGTGCGCGATGTGGACGTAAGCCATCAGCAGATTGTGCGCACCGACCACCGTTTTTCCCGCCGCGGTGGTACCACGATTGATCGTGACATACTCCCGGATGGTCGTATGATCGCCAATCTCAGCAGTGGTCTTTTCGCCTGCGAACTTCAGGTCCTGCGGGACCGCGGAAATAACAGCGCCTGGGAATATTCGAACATGCTTTCCGATCCGTGCACCAGGGAAAATGGTGACGTTGCTTCCGATCCAGGTGCCCTCACCGATCTCGACATCCTCGTGGATGACGGTGAACGGATCGATCTTAACATCCTTGCCGATCTTCGCCTCCGGGTGGATCCAATTCAGTGCTTGCATAGGCTTCGGCTCGATGGCAGTGGCTTCGTTAGTTGGCCGGTTCATTTTTTCTTGTCTCGGCGCACGATTTGCGCCATCATCTCAGACTCCATCACCACTTTGTCGCCGACAAAGGCCTTTCCGCGCATATGACAGATGCCGCGCCGGATCGGGCTGATCAATTCAAGGTGAAAAAGTAACGTATCACCCGGCACCACCATATCGCGGAACTTGGTGTTATCGATCTTGATGAAATACGTGAGGTAGTTCTCCGGATCCGGGACCGTATTCAGCACTAAAATGCCTCCCACCTGGGCCATCGCTTCGATCTGGATCACGCCCGGCATGACCGGCGCACCGGGAAAATGTCCGGGAAAGAACCATTCGTTCATCGTAACGCTCTTCACCCCGACTACATGACGGTCGGAAAGTTCAAGGATCTTGTCGATGAAGAGGAACGGCGCACGGTGAGGCAGGAATTTCATGATGCCGTTCACGTCAAACATCGGCGGGACATTCGGGTCATACTTGGGCGGACGCTCCTTGAAACGCTCCCGCTTCATGATTTCCTTGATCTGTCGGGCAAAGGCGACGTTCGCGACGTGCCCCGGACGTGCAGCCAGGATGTGTCCCTTGATCGGTGCTCCGACGAGCGCGAGGTCACCAACAATATCCAACAGTTTATGTCGTGCCGGTTCGTTGATATAACGCAATTTCACGTTATCCAGAAAACCACGTTCGGCTTTTACGTTTTGCTTGTGAAAGACGCCGGCGAGATAATCAAGCTTCTCCTGCGGGATGGGCTTGTCCACCACCACGATCGCGTTATTGATGTCGCCGCCTTTGATCAGGTTGTGCTGCAGCAGCATCTCCAACTCATGGAGAAAAACAAACGTACGGCATCCTGCGATCTCTGACTTGAATTCGCGGACATTATAAAGCGAAGCATGCTGTGTGCCGAGGAGATCACTGTTATAATCCACCATCACCGTGATGCGATACTCATCACTCGGAACAGCCAGCATCTCCGTTTTGCGGGAAGGATCTTCGTAGGTCAGGTTCTCCTGCAATACAAAGTACTTCCGTTCGGCCGACTGCTCCACAATACCGACCCGCTCCAGCAGTTCGATGAACGGGAGCGAACTTCCGTCCAGGATCGGAATCTCCGGCCCGTCAACTTCCATGAGAGCGTTATCGATCTCCATTCCCACCAGCGCTGCAAGCACGTGTTCGATCGTACTGACCCGGGCCCCGTCCTTGACGAGCGTGGTCCCGCGTTCGGTATCCCCGACAAAATCGACATCCGCATCGATGACCGGTTTCCCGGGAAGATCAACACGACAGAACTTGTAGCCATGATGCTCCGGAGCCGGGCGAAATGTCAGGTTGACGCTTGCACCCGTATGCAATCCCACTCCGGAAATGGTAATGGAGTCTTTGATCGTCGTTTGAAAAACCGGAACACCCGCAGCAGGCTTGGCTACTGCAGTCTTCGGCGTAGCCTCTGCAATAATCTGATTTTCAGGCATCTGAAAAATGATTGGCCCCATGTCCGGGTAGGCGGACAAAGTTGGGGGTCGCCAAAATTAAAAAATAAATCCACAGTAAAAAGCCCGAATTCGGGCCAAAAACAGCTTAACCCATCAGCTGTTTTAGATCCACCAGCATTTGCTCCAACTCCTGGATCCTGCGTTCCAACTGAGGAAGCTTTCGGAAGACCACATAGGTTCGCTTGTAGTCGCCGATGTTAAAAGCGGGAGAACCCTGAACAATCTCACCCGGGGTTACGATACTGGAACCGATACCCGACTGGGCAGCGATCTTGACCTGATCCGCGATTGTGATATGTCCAACGATTCCAACCTGGCCACCGATCATACAATCGCGTCCAATCTTGGTTGACCCGGCAACTCCGGTTTGTGCAGCAATAACAGTATTCTCTCCTATCTCCACATTGTGGGCGATCTGAATAAGGTTATCCAACTTTGCGCCCTTGCGGATGATCGTTGATCCCAGGGTCGCACGATCGACCGTACTGTTAGCCCCGATCTCCACGTGGTCTTCGATGATCACATTGCCGATCTGGGCAACTTTCTGGTATTGGTTTTCCCGGTTCGGTGTAAATCCGAAACCATCGGCTCCTACGACCACTCCTGTATGCAACGTACAATCCTTCCCGATTACACAGTCGGAATAGACACGGGCACCGGCAAAAAGGGTGGTATTGTCGCCGATTACCACATTATCACCGATGTAGACCTGCGGATAAATCTTGACGTTCTTTCCAATACGGGCATTGTTCCCCACATAGGCGAATGCACCGACATAACATCCTTCACCGATCGATGCGGTTGGTGCAAGGAACGAAGGTTGTTCGATGCCTTTCTTATCGCGTTGGAGCTGATTGTAGATCTCCAGCAATTTGACAAATGCCTGGTAGGCATCCGGTACGCGCAAAAGGGCAGGGATAACCGGTTGTACGGGTCGAAAATCCTGATTGACGATCGCCAGTGAAGCCTTCGTGGTGTAGAGGAAGGATTCGTACTTCGGGTTAGCTAAAAAAGTAAGAGAACCCGGAACACCTTCCTCGATCTTGCTCAGCTGATTTACCTTGATGCCGGGATCACCTTCCAGCGTCCCGTTCAGCAACTCACAGATCTGTTTTGCGGTAAATTCCATGGTCCGAATTGAGGTTCTAAGGTACGGCTAAAGTACAATAGCAGTCAATTGCTGTTTAGCTAACCACCTAAAAACGAGCGAAAAACAGGGATATTGGCGTGAAAAAATAAAATGACGATGAACCGACGGGAAAGGCTATCGGATCACTTCGGGAACAAGAGGTAATGCTTTTCCACGGTTGTGCTGAGTTCCTTAATATTCAGGGTGTCCGCCGCTTCCGCAATATCTTTCACGGTACCGTCCTTCAGGATGATATTGATCTTATCGCTGCTGGAATTATAGGCATTATTGACGATGCTGCCGGTCTCCAGAAAATAGTGCATATCCCGCTCATCGACTGAAAACCGGTCCCGGATCCGTTCACTGATTTCCCGGATTTCAGACTCGGAGAATGGATCCTTTCTCAATACGATCTTGAACAGTCGCCGGTTGACCAGTCGGAAACACAATTCACGCAGAATGTAATCCGGGCCTTTGCTCCAGATCTTGACAGCTGTTGTGATATCACTGTCATCCAACTCCGCGAAAGCATCCAGCAAGTCGGGACGTTCGCGGAAATCATCCAGCGTAAACGAATTTCGCAGAAAGAGATCCAAGGCGGGTGTGGCGAACAAATGCTGCCCGGAGCGCACCAATTCCCCTGCCCGTTTCAGAATACTGATCAGCAATCTTTCCGCTCCTACTACGGTCTTGTGTAGATAAACCTGCCAGTACATCAGCCGACGGGCAACGATGAACTTTTCGATGCTGTAGATGCCCTTCTCTTCAATGGCCAGTTGGTCGTCTTGCACTTCCAGCATCTTGATGATTCGGTCATGGCTGATAACCCCCTCGCTTACACCGGTAAAAAAACTATCCCTGCTCAGGTAATCGAGGCGATCCATATCAAGTTGACTGGATACCAATTGGTGCAGAAATCGTTTGGGATATTGATCTCTGAAAATGGTAAGCGCCAATTGCAGCGATCCGTCGAAATCCCGGTTCAGGCGATCCATGAACAAGGAGGACAATTCCTCATGCCGGATCCCCGGAACGATGCTGTCTTCGAGCGCATGTGAAAACGGACCGTGCCCGATATCGTGGAGCAGTATCGCGATGGTGACAGCCTCCGCCTCCTCTGGCGTAATGAGATGCCCCTTCGACCGAAGTACCTCGACAGCCTCTCCCATCAGGTGCATGGCGCCCAGCGCATGATGGAACCGTGTATGCAATGCGCCAGGATAAACCAGGTGCGTCATGCCAAGTTGCCGGATCCGGCGCAACCGCTGGAAATATGGATGCTCGATCAACAGGAACACCCGCTCACTGGGGAGCCGAATGAATCCATAGATCGGGTCATTGACGATTTTTAACTGGTTGGCCACAGGCTATTGCATGGTTCTTGCGTGAACCGCGGCAAATATCGGTCTTTCCACGGGATTCATTTCTCTCTTCGGATTCAATTAAAGCGGAAACCTGCCGTTGATGAGCAGTCGGAAAGTTTTCCGGACGATTCCAAACCGAGATAATACTGAAATCCCCTCATGAGACCCACAGTTGCTACCTTTGACGCAGGCACCACCGCCCCCTTCCTCCCGCTGAATATGGACAAGATCCGAATACTCTGGGCCGACGATGAAATCGACCTCCTGAAACCCCACCTCCTCTTCCTTCAGGAAAAAGGCTACGATGTTACCACAGTAACCAACGGCGAGGATGCATTGGAGGCGGTCAGGAAGAGCGATTTCGCGATCGTATTTCTGGATGAGAACATGCCCGGTCTGTCAGGCCTCGAAACCCTTTCCCGACTCAAGAACATCCGGGCGGACGTACCGGTAATCATGATCACGAAAAGCGAAGAAGAGCACATCATGGAACAGGCGATCGGCAGCAAGATCGCCGACTACCTGATCAAACCGGTCAATCCCAACCAGATCCTGCTTGCACTGAAGAAGAACCTGGAAAACAAACGGCTGATCAGCGAAAAGACCACCTCCGACTACATGCAGGACTTTCGCCAGATCGGTATGTCCTTGAGCGATAAACTGAATTGGCAGGAATGGCAGGAGGTCTACCGGAAACTCGTATTCTGGGAACTTGAGTTGGAAAAATCCTCGGATCAGAGCATGTACGAGATTCTGACCTCTCAGAAGAATGAAGCCAACAACCTTTTCTCCCGCTTCGTCGAGCGCAATTACCTGCAATGGTTACGTACGCCGGACGAGCAGGCTACGCCGGTGCTTTCGCACCAATTGATGAAGAAGCGGATCCTCCCTGCGGTGGACGCTTCGGCTGATCCGGTCTTCCTGATCCTGATCGACAACCTGCGGTACGATCAATGGAAAACGATACAACCGATCCTGGCGGATCTCTACCGCGTTCAGGACGACGAATTGTACTGCGGTATCCTGCCCACCGCCACCCAGTATGCCCGAAACGCCATCTTCGCCGGTTTGATGCCTTCAGAAATCGAGTCCCGGTTCCCACAATGGTGGAAGAACGACGAAGACGAGGGCGGCAAGAACATGCACGAAGCGGATTTCCTTGGCGACACACTGAAAAGATTCCGCAAAGAGTACAAGTTCTCGTATACCAAGATCACCAATCACAACGAAGGCAAGGAATTGGTCGAGTCGCTCTCCAATAAAATGCAGAATAAGCTGAATGTGATCGTCTACAATTTCGTTGATATGCTTTCGCACGCCCGTACGGAAATGGAGATGATCCGTGAGCTTGCAGACGACGAAGCAGCCTACCGGTCATTGACCAAATCCTGGTTTGAACACTCGCCACTGCTCGAAGCCTTACGCCGCCTTGCCGAGAAGAAGGTCCGGCTCATCATCACAACCGACCACGGAACGATCCGCGTGAAGGAACCGGTGAAGATCGTAGGTGACCGGAGCGTAAATTCAAACCTCCGTTACAAGCAGGGGCGCAACCTCAATTACGATAAGAAAGATGTCTTCGAAGTAAAAAACCCGGCCGATGCGTTTCTGCCGCGCGTTAACCTCTCCCAGGCATTCGTCTTTACACGGGGTGATCAGTTCTTTGCCTACCCGAACAACTACAATTACTACGTTTCCTTCTACCGGAACACCTTACAGCACGGAGGCATTTCGTTGGAGGAAATGGTGATCCCATTTGCTGTCCTGACTTCTAAGGCCTGATCCAAGCTTCCACTTGCGCAAAGGCCCGGAAATCCTCGATTTCCGGGCCTTTGATCTTGGAGGAAAAATGAAGTAGGAGCGGCGAACGGGATTCGAACCCGCGACTTTCAGCTTGGGAAGCTGACGCTCTACCAACTGAGCTATCACCGCTGTTCAGTACAAAATTAGCCATTCCCTCGTTAATACTGACTTCATTGCAGCCTGATTACTTTTGGCAAAGGATTTGCAATAAGACCGCGCCAAAGCCTCAATCCGTATCTTTGCGTAAACCCGCTATCACTATGAAAAAAATAACTACTTCGCTGTGCATCATGTTCTTACTGGCGCTGACCAGCCAGGCGCAGGATGCAGCTCCAGCCCCCAAAGCCGATAACCCTAACGCACCGGAAATCACGTTTGAAAATGAAACACACGATTACGGCACCATCAAACAGGGAGCGGACGGCAATTGTGAGTTCAAGTTCAAAAATACGGGCAAAGAACCTTTGATCATCTCCAACGCCAAGGGAAGTTGCGGCTGCACCGTACCTACCTACCCGAAAGAGCCGATCATGAAAGGACAAACCGGGGTGATCAAGGTTCATTACGACACCAAACGCGTCGGCGCCTTCACGAAAACGGTAACCATCAACTCGAACGGAAAAACGGATACCAAAGTCCTGACCATAAAAGGAGTTGTTGAAGCTTCTGAAGAAACTTCCGATCAGGCAATGCCGTTCAAGAAGACCGGCGGTATGCCGCTTGAAAACTCGAAATAATTCGATCAACCCTCCTCATCCACTATGAAAAAGATCACCGCAATTTTTGCTTTCCTGCTGACATTGTCGACCACTTCCAGCTTCGCTCAAACCGAAAAGAAGACGCTCGACAACATCGGTAACGCATCCAATCAGGCCGAATTCACCTTTGAGAAGGACGAATACGCCTTTGGTACGATCACGCAGGGCCAAACCGTTTCCTACGATTTCACCTTCACCAACACCGGAAACGAACCCCTCATCATCACCAACGCCCAGGCATCCTGCGGCTGTACGGTTCCGCAGTGGCCGAAAGAACCGATCATGAAAGGACAGAGTGGCACGATCAAGGTCACGTTCAACTCGACCGGTAAGTTGGGAGTGCAGGATCGCACGGTAACCATCACCTCCAACGCGAAGCAAAATCCGATGGTGTTGCATTTGAAAGGCACCGTGGACAAACCGGTAGAACAACCGGCCGCACAACCAACGAAATAAGTTCACCCTAAACCAACCACATAATTAAACAACCAATGAAAAAAGCGATCCTGGCAGTCAGCATGTTCCTGTTCGTGGCGGCTGCTCAAGCACAAACTCCGGCAGCTCCGGCATCTTCGGCTGCAGCTGTCGACAACAAGAACGCGGCTGACTTCAAATTCGACGTGGAAGAGTACAACTTCGGCTCCATCAAGCAAGGAGATAAGGTTACCTACGACTTCAACTTCGTCAATACCGGTAAGGATCCTTTGATCATCACCGAAGCGCACGGCTCCTGTGGTTGCACCGTACCTTCTTATCCGAAAGAGCCGATCGCAAAAAGCGCGAAAGGAACCATCCATGTCGAGTTCAACTCGACCGGCAAAATGGGTATGCAAGACAAGACCATTACCATCACCTCCAATGCCAAAAGCGGACAAAAGGTGTTGCACCTTAAAGGAAACGTCGAAGCACCGGAAAAACCGGCTGAGACCAAGTAATCAGGGAAATTCCTAATTTTAAGCCCTCCCACAAGGAGGGCTTTTTTATTTCCCGCTTCCATGCCGAAGATCTCAACGAAAGGCGCATCCATGCCGCCTTCTCCTATCCGGAAACTGGTACCCTTTGCTGAACAAGCTAAAAAAGCAGGGCGCACCGTCTATCATCTAAACATCGGTCAACCGGACATCGAGACGCCGGATTCCATGTTGGATGCCATTCATCATTTCGCGCCGAAAGTCGTCGAATACAGCCACTCTGCCGGCATTGAGTCCTACCGGAAGAAACTCACTACCTACTACAAGCGGTACCAGATTGAACTCGACTACACCGACATCCTGATCACCACCGGAGGTTCGGAGGCCATCGAGATCGCCATGATGAGCTGTCTCGACGAAGGCGATGAGATCATCATTCCGGAACCCTTCTATGCCAACTACAACGGATTTTCCACCCAGGCACATGTCAAGGTAGTACCCATCCGTTCAACCATCGAAAGCGGCTTCGCCCTTCCTCCAGTTGCCGAGTTCGAGAAACTGATCAGCCCGAAAACACGGGCAATCATGATCTGCAATCCGAACAATCCGACCGGGTACCTCTACTCGAAGGAAGAACTCGAATCGCTACGGGACATCGTGCAAAAGCACGACCTCTGGCTGTTCTCCGATGAGGTCTACCGTGAATTCTGTTACGACGGCAAACAATACACATCCGTCATGCACCTGAAAGGCATCGAGCAGAACGTGGTCATGCTTGATTCCATTTCGAAACGCTACAGCGCCTGTGGTGCCAGAATCGGAGCCCTGATCACCCGCAACAAGGACCTTCAGGCTACCGCCCTTCGGTTCGCCCAGGCACGTCTCAGTCCTCCTACATTTGGACAAGTGGCTGCCGAGGCGGCAATTGACACACCGGACGAATATTTTACCAAAGTCAAAAAGGAATACGTTGCCCGACGGGATTTTGTAGTCAGCGCGCTCAACCAGATGGACGGCGTATACTGCCCCAAACCGAGTGGAGCATTTTACTGCATCGCACGTCTTCCTATCGACAACGCAGACAAGTTTTGTCAATGGTTACTGGAATCATTTTCCTGGCAGAATCAGACCGTTATGCTGGCGCCTGCCACCGGCTTCTACTCTCGTCCCGATTTGGGTACAGACGAAGTTCGTATCGCTTACGTACTCAATCTGGACTCACTGAAGAATGCCATGAAATGCCTCGAAGAAGCATTACGTGTTTACCCCGGCCGCGTAGAAAAGAAGATGGCAGCGGGCAACCTGGCCTGATCAGAGCCCGGAGAAAACAAAAAGAGCGGAGAAAGTTCTCCGCTCTTTTTGTTTATCGCTCCAGTGCTATTCGATGCACCAACGTACTTCCATCCCCTCCGGAAAGACGGAGCAGATAGAGTCCATTCGAAAAGGAGCTGAGGTCCAGCGATTGTTCAATTCCATCCACTTCGACTTGCGGCAGCAATTGCCGACCAGTAACGTCCAGCAGATCGATCAGGATGCGACGCCCCGGCAATGCGGATGCATCTATGCGAATAACTCCAGCCGTTGGGTTCGGAAAGATCCGCACGGGAGTAAGCACCTGTTCGTCTATGCCCACGGTACTGCACCCCTGAGAGGTGGCCAACTGGGAACGGGTCAGGTTGATACTGGCCCAGGACCTGGTTTTTTGCCCTTCGGTAAATAGCTGCATACAGGCGTCGTCCACATAGTCCATGAAATTCATGAACATGTCGCCATTGGGACCATTTGAACACGTCACGTGCGGGAAGGAAGGACATTGCGCATTCGAAGCCTCCTGAGTCGGCGTATCGCCGACAAAATCATCACCACAAACATCATCACCCCAGATATGCCGGAGATTCAGCCAATGGCCGACTTCGTGCGTCGCGGTACGTCCTTTATTGAATGGAGCAGTTGCCGTACCGATCGTTCCAAAATAGGTGTACCCGATCACCACGCCATCGGTCTGAGGTGAGGTAGCAAGATCGGCAGGGAACTGGGCGTAACCCAACAATCCACCTCCGAGATTGCAAACCCATAGATTCAGATACTTCTGAGGATTCCAAGGGTCATGGCCACCCGATGCTGCGGACTTCATCAGGTTATCGGGCCCGAACTCGGTGATGGACGTCTGGGTCCGTGTTATGCCGTTTGTAACAGCGCCGGATGGATCACGATCGGCGAGGCAGAACTCGATCTTATAGTCGGCTGCCAGGCTTCGGTACACAGAAGGAACCAACGAGAGATCGGAATTGATCTTTCGGTAATCGGCATTCAGGGCTTCTAACTGAGAGGCGATCTGCGCATCGCTGATGTTCTGACCGGCGGTGTTGTAAACCACATGGACAACAACCGGAATGGTCAAATCGGGAGGATTGGAACTACCACCACCGGTAGCGATCAGCGTGATCGTCACATCCATATCGATCTGATTATTCTGACATTGAAACTGATCGAGGAGGATGTCATAGTCACCGGTCACCGCAGGCACAAAATCGATGGAAGATGGTCCGCCGGCAACACCACAACCGTCGTCGTCGTAGCCGACCGGAGACCCGCCATTGGCAGGGTAAATAGTGATCTCCGAATCGAAGGTAGCGGTGCTGCAGGTGGAAATTCGGTAGGTGTTCCCGGCTACCATGCCGGTGACCCGGTTGAACTCACCCGCCCAGGTCTGCTGGGCAACTACCGAGTTTCCCACAACCGTGGGCGCAGCGCCACTCAGGTAAGCGGTGTTGTCGTTAGGGCACTGACCAAGTAGCGCCTTGCCTGATAAAAGCAATAGTGCGCTGAACAGTAGATTTTTCTTCATGGCTCGTTCCTCAGTTGTGGGTGATTACTTTGAATTGAGCCGGGCGGGCGTTCTTTTCATCTCGCTTTGCCGGAGCGGCAGGTTGCAGCCATTCGCGGGATGTAGCAGGATCCGCAACCAAGACAGCCTTGGCTTTGGCATATGCCACGCGATCCTGATCGGCATCTCCGGTAGGTACGAATCCGGGGATCAATGGAAAGTTCGGCCGAGCGGATTGCGGGTGTTCCTGGATCCAGGCATCCAGTTGACGTTCGTAGTCAGCATGCCGGGCATCCAGCGTCGGGTCTTGCTGACGGAGATGATCCAGATGTTGCATAGTACCGCAATTCCGCTGGGCTAATGCCAGGCTGCTGCATGCGGATAAAAGAAGCAAACAGGTTAGTGTTTTCATGGTGTAGGTATAGGTAGGTCGAATTTAACCAAGTCGGAAGCCATCTCCAAAAAAATACCTCAATCAGGGTATAGCAGGTATTTACTCCGGATGGATTTGTACTGCTGCAAGTCCGCCTCCCAGGTTTTCCGAATGTCAGCTTCATTCCAGCCGCTGAAGATCAACTGACGTAGGCTCTCATTACCCGCCAGTTTGTCAAAGAATGGAGTAAAAAAGGGACGTCGATACTTCCAGGAAGCGAAACACTGGATCAAATAATTTAATTCCAAGCGGGTCGGCACACTCTCCGGCAACCTGAACGATCGTCGAAGATCCCTCCCGGAGCAAAGCGTATCTTCGAAGGGAGGCCGTGTCGCTTTTCCGGGTATGGATATTGGCTTGAATGTAAAATCCGATTCCGGAAATCCGGGATAACCGTATACCTGAAACGGCGCATCCGTACCCCTGCCGACACTTACGGGAGTGCCTTCAAAGAAACAAAGCGAAGGATACAGATACACCGCCGTCATATTCGGAAGATTCGGTGAGGGGGCTACGGGCAATTGGTACAGATCGGAATGACGATAATTCGCCACCGGAATGATCGTCAACTTCAACGTCCGCTTCGTCCTGAGCCAATGTTCACCTTGCAACATACGGGCGTACTCCCCCATCGTAACGCCGTGCACGACCGGAATCGGAACTTGCCCGACGAATGATTTGAACGAAGTATCCAACACCGGCCCGTCGACATAGTGCCCGTTCGGATTCGGTCGGTCCAGCACGAGAAGCGGCTTATTGAAATCCGCGCAGGCTTCCATCACATTCTGAAGTGTGGAGCTGTACGTATAGAATCTGGCCCCGACATCCTGGATATCGAATACCACAAGGTCGATCCCCTTCAGATCATCCTGCTTTGGTTTATTGTGCTTCCCGTAGAGGGAAATGACGGGAATGCCGGAAGCACGATCTTTCCCTCCTTTGACATGTTCTCCAGCGGCCGCCTCGCCCCGGTAACCATGTTCGGGTGCGAATATGCAACCGATGTGAACACCCAATGAAAGAAACGTGTCAACCAGGTGAACGTTTCCGACACGCGAAGTCGGGTTCGCCACTATGGCGATCTTCTTTCTTTTTAACAGGTCCAGGTACTGGTCAAAGCGCGCGGCTCCGACAGTGACATCCTGATCGGTTACTATCCGTCCGGGACTGCCAGCTGTGGCATCGACCTGCGTCAGCAGAATAAATAACCATAAGCAACGGAAAAGCATACGCCTAAAAGTAGGTATCTTTCGAACGATTTCTCTTTCCAAAGGATTTCAGTTCTGTGGGTTACGAACAATGGATTGCACGGCGCCTCATGCGATCGGGAATGGACACCCTGCGTGTATCCAGACCGGTGGTGCGATTGGCCATTTCCGGTATCGCGCTTGGATTTTCCGCGATGATTATTTCGGTCGCGATCGTGAAAGGATTCAAGCAAGAGATCCGGGAAAAGGTCATTGGATTCAGTGCTCATGTGCAGATTAGCAAGTTCGATGCCAATCAATCCTTTGAATCAAGTCCGATTGAATTCAACACAGCGAATTTATCGTCAATCGCGAAACTGGAAGGTGTGCGACACGTGCAAGCCTTTGCGACGAAAGCCGGAATCGTACGGAAAGGCTCCGAGATAGAAGGCGTTATAGCCAAGGGCGTAGATTCCGGGTATGACTGGTCATTTTTCAGGAAATCCTTGCGCGCAGGAGCAATTCCAGTGTATGCAAATTCCTCCAGAAGCTCCGACATTCTTATTTCGACTGTTCTTGCAAGAAAATTAAACCTGAACGTCAGCGACAGCCTGGTCACCTACTTCGTTCAGCAACCGCCCCGGGCACGCAAATTCAAGATCGTCGGCATCTACGAAACCGGCTTGGAGGAATTCGATGAAAAGTTCGTCTTCTGCGACCTGGCACAAATTCGAAAACTGAACGATTGGAACGATTCTACCATCGGAGGCTTGGAGGTACAACTCTCGGATTTCGATGCATTGGATGAAGCGGCTCCGCGCATTTACGCGACAACCGGCTCTGATCTGGATGTACGAACGATCCGGGAAATGTATCCGCAGATATTTGACTGGCTGGGACTGCAAGACATCAATGCGGTGGTGATCATCATCCTGATGATCATTGTAGCGGGCATTAACATGATCGCTGCGCTCCTGGTATTGATACTGGAACGGGTGGGAACGATCGGAACACTGAAAGCGATTGGCGCAAGCGATGCTTCTGTGCGCAACATCTTTCTAAGAATCGCCGCCCTACTCATCAGTCGCGGTTTGTTCTGGGGTAACGTAGTCGGCATCGGAATATGTTTACTTCAACACTATTTCCACTGGATTCGACTGGATCAGGACTCCTATTACATTGCCTATGTTCCGATCCGGCTGCTTCCTCTTGACCTGCTTTGGATGAACCTTGGCACCCTGCTGGTTTGCACCATGATGATGCTGGTCCCGACCCTTTTGGTGACCCGTATCCGGCCCGTTCGCGCCCTCCGGTTTCGATGATGAAAGAGTTCCTTTCGCTCCAATTTTACTACCTTTAGCCCTCGAAAATGTGCCAAAAATGGCCTTTTTCGTAAAAACCACTTATTATGGCCAGCAATCCCTCTAAGCGAGTTTGCAACAATATCCTCGAAGCGATCGGACACACGCCGCTTGTACGGCTCAACAGCGTTACCAAAGGCGTTCCGGCAACAGTCTATGCTAAAGTCGAGACTTTCAACCCCGGTAATTCCATCAAGGACCGCATGGCCCTCAAGATGGTAGAGGATGCCGAAAAGGCGGGCATCCTGAAGCCAGGCGGAACGATCATCGAGGGCACATCCGGAAATACCGGGATGGGACTTGCCATCGCGGCTATTGTAAAAGGCTATAAGTGCATATTCACCACAACCGACAAGCAGTCAAAGGAAAAAGTCGACGCCCTTAAGGCTTACGGGGCCGATGTGATCGTGTGTCCGACGAATGTAGAGCCGGAAGACCCTCGCTCCTACTATTCAGTTGCCAAACGACTTAACAAGGAGATCCCGAATTCCTTTTATCCGAATCAATACGACAACCTTTCCAATTCACAGGCCCATTACGAGCAAACCGGCCCGGAAATCTGGGAACAGACCGAAGGTAAAATCACACATTTACTGGTAGGCGCCGGTACCGGCGGAACAATCACTGGTACGGGACGGTATTTGAAAGAGAAAAATCCGAATGTCAAGATCTGGGGAATCGACACGTATGGCTCCGCGTTGAAGAAATACCATGAAACCGGAGTACTCGATAAAAACGAGATCTACCCTTATGTAACAGAAGGTATTGGCGAGGATTTCATTCCGCTCAACTACGATTTCAAGATCATCGATCACTTCGAAAAAGTCACGGATAAGGATGCTGCCCTCATGACACGTGAACTTTGCCGTCAGGAAGGCATCTGGGTCGGCAACTCCGCCGGTTCAGCCATAGCCGGATTGCTTCAACTGAAAGACCAATTGAAACCCACCGATGTCGTGGTAGTCATTTTCCACGACCATGGTTCACGGTATCTGGCGAAGATGTTCAACGACGACTGGATGCGTAAAATGGGCTACCTCGATACCAGCGGCATGACCGCTCAGGATCTGGTGGCATCCCGTAAGAGCATCGAAGTGGTGACCATTGACAAACACCAGCCGATCAGCGCGGCATTGAAGTTGATCACGGAAAACAACTATTCACAGATCCCGGTCACATCGGAAGACCGGATCGTCGGCACCATTTACGAGAACACCGTTTTCAACAGCATTCTCAAGAATCCGGCGGGTAAATCGGCAACCGTAGAATCCATCATGAAAGAAGCAATGCCGTTTGTGGACATCACGACCACCGTTCATGATCTTTCCACGATGGTTAGCGGTGAACGCGAGGCTGTACTTGTTAAGGATTTCAAGGCAGGTCGAAACTACATCATCACCAAGAGCGACATTGCGGAAGCCCTTGCCCGATAAACAGGGATAACAGGAGGTACATGCAGGTCATCACAGACCAAATGGGTCGAACGATCCGATTGCGGGACTATCCGCGTAGAATCGTATCCCTGGTACCGTCCCAAACGGAGTTGCTTCATGCGCTGGGTCTGGAACAAACTGTTGTTGGAATCACCCGTTTTTGCACACGTCCGGAATCCTGGCGCAGTGAAAAAGTAAATGTCGGCGGAACCAAGACACCAGACCTCGACAAGATTCGCGCACTAAAGCCCGATTTGATCTTGGGAAATAAGGAGGAAAATTCAGCGGATACGATTCATGCCCTGGAAAACTCCTTTCCTGTCTGGATGAGTGATATTTCAACTTTGGGAGACGCGCTGGACATGATCACGCGTGTCGGAAACATGACCGGAAAGGATCTCGAAGCCACGAGTATGGCTTCAGAGATTCAGGATAAATTCAGTCAGTTTTCCTATCAAACATCAGCGATTCCACCGGTTCGTGCGCTGTATTTCATCTGGCGGGAGCCCTGGATGGCAGCAGGCAACAACACCTTCATCCATTCCATGCTTCGGCAAGCCGGGTTTCTCAATGTCGCAGGCCATCTGGAGCGATATCCTGAACTGCCCTTAGCGGCGTGGTCCGACCTTCAGCCCGAGGTGGTCATGCTGTCTAGCGAACCCTACCCCTTCGCGGAAAAACACATGGCCGCTGTTCAAAGCGCCTTTCCCGATTCAAAAGTTACGCTGGTTGACGGCGAAATGTTCTCCTGGTACGGCTCCAACCTGCTGCTGGCACCCGATTATTTTGGAAAATTAACCCGTGTCATCGCGGCTATGGATTAATTTTGTCTTCCCCGCTCCGCACATGAAATTCCGGCTGATCCTCCTTTTCTACCTGGCCTTGACTGTTTCGCTTCATGCGCAAAAAGTCGGCCTTGTACTGAGTGGCGGCGGTGCGCGGGGTATGGCACACATCGGTGCAATTCGTGCGTTGGAGGAATCGGGAATTCCGATTGACTACATCGCGGGGACTTCGGCAGGCGCCATTGTCGGATGCATGTATGCGCTCGGTTACTCGCCGCACGAAATGGATTCCATTGTTCGCACGGATGATTTCTACAATTGGGCGAACGGCATCATCGACGAGAACTACTTCTACTATTACCGGAAAAATCCGGAGAATGCCTCTTGGGTCAACCTGAAGTTTTCGCTGGACTCACTGCTTCAAACAAGTCTCCCGACCAACCTGGTCAGTTCAGTGCCATACGATTTCGCACTGCTGGAACAAACAGCGGCGGCCTCAGCGGCTACCCGCTATGATTTCGATTCGCTCTTCGTCCCCTTTCGTTGTGTTGCAGCGGACATCGAGAACAAACAAACCATCATCTTCCGTGAAGGTGACCTCGGTCAGGCGGTCAGAGCATCTTCCGCCTATCCATTTTACTTCCGCCCAATGGTCTTTCAAAATAAGATCCTGTACGATGGCGGGCTCTACAACAACTTCCCGGCGGATGTGATGTTGGAGGATTTTCAACCCGATATCATCATCGGGGTGAATGCATCCGGAAAGATCACGCCTACCACGGAAGGGAATATCATTTCCCAGATAAGGGCGATGATGACGACGCCGACAGAATTCTCCGTCATCTGCGAAAACGGCATTCTGGTTGAAGCGAAAACCGACGAATTCGGTCTATTCGATTTTTCGGATCTGCCCAGTATCATCCAGGAAGGCTACCGGGCGACGATGGAGAAGATCGATACGATACGTTTCAACGTACACCGGAGGATCAATTCGGACCAGGTCAATCGACAGCGTAAAGTATTTCGTTCCAGGTTTCCGGAAGTGGTCATCAATAATGTCTCCATCGATGGCGTCAACAGCAAGCAATCGGAGTACGTACACAGGATACTGAAGGCGGGCTCTCAGCCGATTCCATTATCCCGCCTGAAGGCATCCTATTTTCAATTGGTCTCGGACCCGAATATCCGTGCTATTCAACCCAAGCTGATGTTCGATCCGTCAACGGGGATGTTCGATCTAAATGTGAGGATCCAGCAGGAGCGGGATCTGATCACGCAATTCGGCGGGCTGCTCTCATCGCGACCGATTTCCGAAGTATTCGCGGGATTGACCTACAACATCTGGAGCCGAAGAGCCTGGAGTTTCAACACCAACTTTTATTTCGGCAAACTATACACCTCCGGCCAGGCAAGGATCAGGATGGATGCCCCATTCCGGAAGCCGTTTTTTCTGGAAGCTGACGCGACACTCAACCAGTACGATTTCTTCCGGAGCAGCAACGCATTTTTCAGTGACCAGAAGCCTGCCTATATCCTTGCGTCTGATTACTTTTTCGGCCTGCACGGTGGAATTCCCGCACGAAACAAGGGTAAAATCGTCGCGAGCGCCGGCTATGTACGCATCGCGGACAATTATTATCAGACGCAGAATTTCCTCCAGAAGGACACGGCTGACAAGACCATTCTCAAGGGCTTCACGGGCGCGTTGACCTTTGAACGGAGCACCCTGAACAGAAAACAGTTTGCCAACCAGGGCACATTTTTACAGTTGCGCATTCGCGGTGTTGACCTGGAAGAAGACACAAAGCCTGGTTCCACTTCCGCTTCGAGAACGATCGAGCACGATCATCACCAATGGCTGCAGGCAAAACTGACCTATGAAAATTACTATAAACGGCGCGGACGTCTTCGTTTGGGCTTCTATTCGGAAGTTGCAGCGACCAACCAGACCTTTTTCAACAACTACACCGCTACGATCCTGAACACGCCTTCCTTTGAGCCGGTACTGGAAACCCAAACCTTGTTTCTACCTGCCTACCGTGCTCAATTTTTCGGCGGAGCCGGGCTTCGAAACGTCATTATGCTCCGGAATAACCTGGAATTGCGCATCGACGGCTATGTATTTCAACCTTATCAGGAACTCATCCGCACGGACGATCTGAAAACCCGCTTTGGCGAACCGCTGGCCAAACGTTATTTCCTGGGATCCGGTGGCCTGGTTTTACATTCACCGATCGGCCCGATCAGTCTGGCAGTGAATTACTATGATCAACGGGAAGAGAATCTGTCACTCTTGTTTCATGTCGGATTCCTGCTCTTTCATGCTTCCGCCCTTGACTGAACCTTTCGCCGAATCCATTGTTACTGCAGATATACAACTATGAAAACACTCCTCCTTATCCTCACTATGATGCTACCGTCTGCACCCGGCTCCCTCTATGACTTTACAGCAAACGGCATCGATGGTAAGCCGGTCGATTTTTCCGCATTCAAAGGCAAGAAAGTACTGATCGTGAACACCGCTTCCCAATGCGGTTACACACCTCAATATGCTCAACTGGAAGAATTAGCGAAGGCCAACAAGGGTAAACTGGTCGTGATCGGCTTTCCGGCCAACGAGTTCGGCGCTCAGGAGCCCGGCAGCAATACGGAGATCCGGGATTTCTGCAGTAAAAACTACGGGGTCACTTTTCAAATGATGGAAAAGGTAGTGGTGAAAGGCGAATCCATTCATCCCTTGTTTCAATGGCTTACCACAGAGGCAAATCCGGATTTTACGGGTGATATCAACTGGAATTTCGAAAAGTTCCTCTTGGATGAACAGGGCAAATTGATTCACCGGTACCGCAGCAAGGTCAACCCGATGGGTGATGAAATACGTGCTGCATTAGGACAATAAAGCGAATAGTCCGATCATCCTCGAAAGTTAATCGAACAATCGATTAACTTTCGGACATGCACTCCAACGCCCAAATTCGTAAGTACGAGAATTTCCACATCTTCCTCTGGCTGATCAAAGACCTGTGTTGGGTTACCGTTTCCCGACTTGCGGGCATGTTCATGATCCTGCCGACCCTGAGTCTGGCGATCTATATTACCTGGAAAAATCGCGCGGAAAGAGCGGAGCTATTCCACAACCTGGCGGTTTGCTTTTGGATATCCGCCAATTCCATCTGGATGTATGGCGAGTTTTACCTGGATGACACAACCCGACATCCGGCGGTTATTTTCTTCGTCGCCGGATTGCTGTCGATGGGCTATTATTACCTGATCGAGATACTGGGGACTTCACGTAGCAAAGTCCGGAAAGAGTAAAGCACTTAAGCTTGCGCGGCCGGCCCACCGAAATTCATCGGCATCCCGAAGCCTTCCGTTTGTTTGATCGGGCCGTGAACAGCTTCATACTTGGCGATATTATCCTGCATGGCTGCCAGGAGTCGCTTGGCATGCTGCGGAGTCAGCAGAATACGCGATTTCACCTTTGCCTTAGGAACGCCCGGCATCACTTTTACAAAATCCAGAACGAATTCTGAATTGCTGTGCGTAATGATCGCGAGATTGGAATATATGCCTTCTGCGATCTCTTCCGATAACTCGATGTTGAGTTGGTTTTGCTGGTCTTCCATTGTATGGCGCTTGTACGTATGATACAAATATCCTAAAAAACCGTCGTTCCCCTTCAAAAAAAACGCCCCGGGTCTTCCGGGGCGTTTCGTTCAATTATTCGTCAGGAATCAGCGGGTACCGACTTCTTCCTCGTCCTTGGATGCCATGAGGAGATCATACTCCTCCTGGGAACCGACGATAAGTTTATCGTACTCGCGCAATCCGGTACCGGCCGGGATGAGGTGGCCGACGATCACGTTTTCCTTCAGGCCGAGCAGGTCATCGATCTTGCCGTTGACGGCAGCCTCGTTGAGCACCTTGGTGGTTTCCTGGAAGGAAGCCGCCGAGATCCAGCTCTTCGTATGTAAGGAAGCCTGGGTGATACCCTGCAGTACCGGTGAGGAGGTTGCCGGGATGGCGTCGCGGGCTTCTACCTGGCGCAAATCCTTACGCTTGAGGATCGAATTCTCCTCCCGCAGCTTGCGGAGCGTTGTGATCTGTCCTGCTTTGATTTCGGTAGAGTCGCCGGGCTCCAATACCACAACCTTGTCACGGATGGCTTCGTTCTCTTTCATGAAATCGATCCGGTCAACGTATTCACGCTCGAGGAACATGGTATCGCCCGGATCTTCGATGACGACTTTACGCATCATCTGACGGACGATCACTTCGAAGTGCTTGTCGTTGATCTTCACACCCTGCATACGGTATACTTCCTGTACCTCATTGACGAGATACTCCTGAACCTGCGAAGGTCCTTTGATCGAAAGGATATCGCCCGGGCTGATGCTGCCATCCGACAACGGATCGCCTGCACGAACGAAGTCATTATCCTGCACAAGGATGTGCTTGGACAGCGCTACGAGGTACTTCTTGACTTCCCCGTCACGCGAGGTGATGATGATCTCGCGATTACCGCGCTTGATGCCACCGTAAGAAACGACACCGTCGATCTCCGACACGGTTGCCGGGTTGCTGGGGTTACGCGCTTCGAAGAGTTCCGTAACGCGCGGCAGACCGCCGGTGATATCACCCATGCGTCCGGTTGAACGCGGAATCTTGACAAGGATCTCACCAGCCTGGATCTTCTGGCCTACGTTCACCATGATGTGAGCGCCTACCGGAATGTTGTACGACTTGATGCCTTCCTTCTTCTCGTCAAGGATCTTGATTGCCGGGTTTTTAGTCTTATCGCGGGTCTCGATGATCACTTTCTCACGATAGCCCGTTTGTTCGTCGGACTCTTCGCGGAAGGTGACGCCTTCCTCGATGTGTTCGAAGTCGATCTTACCGGGGAACTCCGAGAGAATGACAGCGTTGTACGGGTCCCAATCGCAGATGAGGGTGCCCTTCTCCGCTACCGTCTTGTCCTTGACATACAGTTTGGAACCGTACGGAATGTTATTCGTGGTAAGGACGGTGCCGGTATTGGTATCGACAATCCGTACTTCTCCGGAACGACCGATGACTACTTCGTAGCTCTTCGAACCATCCTTATAGGTAACGGTCTTGATGTCTTCGAATTCCAGTCGGCCTGCGTACTTGGCTTTCAATTCGGAATCGGAAGCACCCTTCTGAGCGACACCACCCACGTGGAAGGTACGCAGGGTGAGCTGGGTACCCGGTTCACCGATGGACTGCGCAGCGATAACGCCGACTGCTTCGCCTTTCTGTACCATGCGACCGGTGGCGAGGTTTCGGCCGTAACACTTGGCACAAACACCACGATCGGATTCGCAGGTAAGCACCGAACGGATCTCGACGGTCTCGACCGGCGATTCTTCGATGATGGCGGCGATCACTTCGTTGATCTCCGTACCGGCGGTCATGATCAGCTCGCCCGTATGCGGATGATACACGTCGTGAACCGATACGCGACCCAGGATTCGGTCATACAGCGACTCAACCACTTCCTCGTTATTCTTGAGGGCGGTCATCGGAAGTCCGCGGAGCGTACCGCAGTCTTCGTCGGTGATGATGACATCCTGCGCCACGTCAACCAGACGACGGGTCAGGTAGCCGGCGTCAGCGGTCTTCAACGCGGTATCGGCAAGACCCTTACGGGCACCGTGCGTGGAGATGAAGTACTCGAGAATCGACAGTCCTTCCTTGAAGTTGGAAAGAATCGGGTTCTCGATGATCTCTCCGCCGGTTGCGCCGCTTTTTTGCGGCTTGGCCATAAGACCGCGCATACCGCCGAGCTGACGGATCTGTTCTTTGGAACCGCGGGCTCCGGAATCGAGCATCATGTAGATCGAGTTGAAACCCTGACGATCGGTCGTCAATTGCTTCATCAACGTATCGGTGATGCGGGAGCTGGTGCGGGTCCAGATATCGATGATCTGATTGTATCGTTCGTTGTAGGTGATGAAACCCATGTTGTAGTTGTTCATCACCTCTTCCACTTCGGCGTGCGCCTTGTCGATCAGCGTATGCTTGACGTCCGGAATCTTGACGTCGGCCAGGTTGAAGGACAAACCGCCACGGAAGGCCATCTGGAATCCGAGGTCCTTCATATCATCGAGGAACTTCGCCGATTTGGCAGTTCCGCACACCTTCAGGATGTTTCCGATGATGTCGCGAAGCGCTTTCTTCGTGAGCAGTTGGTTGATGTAGCCCATTTCCTCGGGCACGACCTGGTTGAACAGGACACGACCGACCGTGGTTGGGGTCATTTCCATTGCCAGGGTATCATCCTCCTTGCGGACACGGACCTTCACATGGATCGAGGCATGGAGTTCCACTCGGCCTTCGTTATAGGCCATGATTACCTCTTCGGGCGAATAGAACTTCATTCCCTCCCCTTTCACGGTATAGCTGGCATCCGTCTTCCTTTCCTTGGTCGTATAATACAGACCAAGTACCATGTCCTGAGAAGGAACGGCGATAGGAGCTCCGTTCGCAGGGTTGAGGATGTTATGCGACGCCAGCATCAGCATCTGCGCTTCGAGGATGGCGGCATTTCCGAGCGGAACGTGCACGGCCATCTGGTCACCGTCGAAGTCAGCGTTGAAGGCGGTACAAACAAGCGGATGCAACTGGATAGCCTTTCCCTCGATCAGTTTCGGCTGGAAGGCCTGGATACCCAAGCGGTGCAGGGTAGGTGCGCGGTTGAGGAGCACCGGATGCCCTTTGAGGACGTTTTCCAGAATGTCCCATACCAACGGGTCCTTACGATCGACGATTTTCTTGGCCGACTTAACCGTCTTCACCACACCGCGCTCGATCATCTTACGGATGATGAACGGCTTGAAGAGTTCGGCAGCCATGTCTTTCGGAAGACCGCACTCGTGCAGCTTCATTTCAGGACCTACGACAATAACCGAACGGGCGGAATAATCGACGCGTTTACCGAGGAGATTCTGACGGAATCGGCCTTGTTTACCCTTGAGCGAGTCCGAAAGCGACTTGAGGGCGCGGTTCGATTCGGTCTTGACCGCATTCACCTTACGGGAATTGTCAAAGAGCGAGTCAACGGCCTCCTGCAGCATGCGTTTCTCGTTACGCAGGATCACGTCCGGAGCTTTGATCTCGATGAGGCGCTTCAGACGGTTGTTACGGATGATGACACGACGATAAAGGTCGTTGAGGTCAGAGGTGGCGAAACGACCACCGTCCAGCGGAACGAGTGGGCGCAATTCCGGAGGAATCACCGGCACGACTTTCACGATCATCCACTCGGGACGGTTCTCGATGTGATTGTTCGCTTCGCGGAACGCTTCCACCACATTCAGGCGCTTGAGAGCTTCGTTCTTCCGTTGCTGGGAAGTTTCGGTGCTGGCCTGGTGACGGAGCGAATACGAAAGGCCATCCAGATCGAGTCGGCTGAGCAGGTCGTACAAGGCTTCAGCGCCCATCTTGGCGATGAATTTGTTCGGATCCTTCTCGTCGAGGTGCTGATTCTCTTTCGGCAAGGTCTCCAGGTGCTGGAGGTATTCTTCTTCCGTGAGGAAGTCGAGATAATTCAATCCTTCCTGAGCCTTGACACCGGCCTGGATCACCACGTAACGTTCGTAGTAGATGATCATGTCGAGCTTCTTGGTCGGAAGCCCGAGCAGGTAACCGATTTTATTCGGCAGGGAACGGAAATACCAGATATGGGCAACCGGCACCGTGAGGGTGATGTGGCCCATGCGCTCGCGGCGCACTTTCTTTTCCGTAACCTCGACACCGCAGCGGTCGCAAACGATCCCCTTGTAGCGGATACGCTTGTACTTGCCGCAGTGACATTCCCAGTCCTTTACCGGACCGAAGATTCGCTCACAGAAGAGTCCGTCACGCTCCGGCTTGTAGGTCCGGTAGTTGATGGTCTCCGGCTTGAGCACCTCACCGCTCGACTGCTCCAGGATGTGTTCCGGAGAAGCAAGGCTGATGATGATCTTGCTGAAATTCGATTTGATCTTTATTTCTTTTCTGGTCGCCATGTTCGTTTCTTGAGAGGTTAATGACGGCCTGATCAGTCAAGTGTGACTTTCAGGCAAAGGCCGCGGAGTTCGTGCAACAATACGTTGAACGATTCCGGAATACCCGGCGTCGGGAGGTTGTCGCCCTTCACGATGGCTTCGTAGGTCTTCGCCCGGCCGATTACATCGTCGGACTTGACCGTCAGAATCTCCTGAAGGATGTTGGCCGCGCCGAAAGCTTCCAGCGCCCAAACTTCCATTTCCCCGAAACGCTGGCCACCGAACTGCGCCTTACCACCCAGCGGCTGCTGCGTGATGAGCGAGTACGGACCGATCGAGCGGGCGTGCATCTTGTCGTCGACCATGTGACCCAGCTTCATCATGTAGATGACGCCAACAGTCGCAGGCTGATCGAACTGTACGCCGGAGAGACCATCGATCAGGCGGGTACTTCCGAATTTCGGCAGGCCGGCTTTCGAAACGTACTCGTCGATCTGTTCGATCGTAGCACCGTCGAAGATCGGAGTACCGAACTTCATGCCCAGCTTCTCCCCTGCCCATCCGAGAATGGTTTCGTAGATCTGACCGAGGTTCATACGCGACGGTACGCCCAGCGGGTTGAGTACGATGTCGACCGGTGTTCCGTCTTCCAGGAACGGCATGTCTTCGTCGCGAACGATCTTGGCAACGATACCCTTGTTACCGTGACGTCCGGCCATCTTATCACCGACCTTCAGCTTACGCTTCTTGGCGATGTAAACTTTGGCCAACTGCACGATTCCGGGAGGCAATTCGTCACCGACCGTGAGCGCGAACTTCTTGCGCTTATACAGGCCGGTCACTTCATTGAACTTGATCTTAAAGTTGTGGAGCAACTGCTTGATCAGGTCGTTGCGGTCCTTATCGGTGGTCCACTTATCCGGATCAACCGTATCGTAGTTGATCTCGGACAACATCTTCTGGGTGAACTTGGCGCCTTTCGGAATCACGACTTCTTTGAAGATGTCGGTCACACCCTGGGCGGTCTTTCCGCTCACCAGCACGAAGAGCTTGTCAACAAGCTTTTCCTGCAATTCGGCGATCTGCTGGTTGTATTCCTTGTCGAGTTTCTCGACCTGGACTTTCTCGTCGTTCTTAGCGGCCTTGTCCTTCGTGATCACACGGGAGAACAAACGCTTGTCAATGACGACACCTTTGACAGACGGCGGAACTTTCAGTGAAGCATCCTTCACATCACCGGCCTTATCGCCGAAGATTGCGCGCAGGAGTTTCTCTTCCGGAGACGGATCCGTCTCCCCTTTCGGTGTGATTTTACCGATGAGAATATCCCCTTCGTTCACCTCCGCGCCGATGCGGATGATACCGTTTTCGTCGAGCTCGCGGGTGGCTTCTTCACTCACGTTCGGGATATCGGCTGTGAGTTCTTCCATACCGCGCTTGGTGTCGCGGACTTCCAGGCTATACTCGTCGATGTGCAAGGAGGTAAAGATGTCCTCGCGGATGACGCGCTCGGAGATCACGATGGCATCCTCGAAGTTGTAACCTTTCCACGGCATGAACGCCACTTTCAGGTTACGACCCAGGCCGAGTTCACCATTCTGGGTAGCATATCCCTCACACAGGACCTGACCCTTCTTCACCTTCTGTCCTTTGAGGACGATCGGCTTCAGGTTGATACAGGTGCTCTGGTTGGTCTTCATGAACTTGGTGAGCTTGTAGGACTTCACATCGTCTTCGAAGCTGACCATTTTCTCATGCTCTTTCCGCGTGTAGCGAATGACAATCTCGTTCGCATCCACATACTCGACGGTACCGTCGCCTTCGGCGTTGATCAGTACGCGCGAGTCGCGTGCCACCAGTCCTTCGAGGCCGGTACCCACGACCGGAGCTTCCGGACGCAGCAGCGGCACAGCCTGACGTTGCATGTTCGATCCCATGAGCGCGCGGTTCGCGTCATCGTGTTCGAGGAACGGGATCAGCGAAGCGGCAATGGAAGCGATCTGGTTCGGCGCGATATCGATCAGGTCGAGGCGCTCTTTCTCGAGAACGGGGAAGTCACCCTGGTAACGCGCTTTGATACGGGTTTCCAGGAAGTCGCCTTTCTCGTCGATCTCGGTGTTCGCGTTTGCGATCACTTTATCGTCCTCTTCCTCGGCGGTGAGGTAGAGTACCGGTTTCTCGACATCTACCTTACCACTGGAAACAGTGCGATACGGAGTTTCGATGAAACCGAGGTTATTGATTTTTGCGTGTACGCAGAGCGAGGAGATAAGACCGATGTTCGGTCCTTCCGGCGTCTCGATCGTACAGAGGCGTCCATAGTGCGTATAGTGTACGTCACGGACCTCGAAACCGGCACGCTCACGCGACAGACCGCCGGGTCCGAGTGCGGACAGGCGTCGTTTGTGCGTGATTTCGGCCAGCGGATTTGTCTGGTCCATGAACTGCGAAAGCTGGTTCGTACCGAAGAACGAATTGATCACCGAAGAGAGTGTCTTCGCATTGATCAGGTCGGCAGGTGTGAACACTTCGTTGTCGCGTACGTTCATCCGCTCGCGGATGGTACGGGCCATACGGGCCAGACCTACTCCGAACTGGGAATACAACTGTTCGCCAACGGTCCGGACACGGCGGTTCGAAAGGTGATCGATATCGTCGACTTCCGCCTTCGAGTTGATCAGCTGGATAAGGTGCTTGATGATCTCGATGATATCGGCCTTGGTCAGCACCTTCGTGTCCTCGGGGATCTCCAGCCCGAGTTTCTTGTTGATCCGGTAACGGCCGACGTCTCCCAGGTCGTAGCGTTTGTCGGAGAAGAAGAGTTTATCGATGATGCCGCGTGCCGTTTCCTCATCGGGTGGCTCCGCGTTCCGAAGCTGGCGGTAGATGTGTTCCACCGCTTCCTTCTCGGAATTGGAGGTATCTTTTTGCAGGGTATTGTAGATGATCGAATAGTCGTTCGCGTTCGAATCCTCCTTATGGAGAATAATCGACTTCACGCCGGACTCGATGATCTGATCGAGGTGGTGTTCTTCGAGAACCGTTTCGCGCTCGATGATCACTTCGTTCCGCTCGATGGACACCACTTCACCGGTATCCTCGTCGACGAAGTCTTCCACCCAGGACTTTAGTACCCGGGCAGCCAGACGGCGGTTGAGGACACTCTTGATGCCAGATTTGGTCACCTTGAATTCGTCGGCCAGGCCGAAGATCTCGAGGATTTCCTTATCAGTCTGGTACCCGATCGCACGCAACAGGGTGGTAACCGGGAATTTCTTCTTCCGGTCGATGTAGGCGTACATCACGTTGTTGATGTCCGTGGCGAATTCGATCCACGAACCCTTGAACGGAATAACGCGTGCGGAGTAGAGTTTCGTTCCGTTGGCGTGACGGCTTTGGCCGAAGAAAACGCCCGGAGAACGGTGCAGCTGCGACACGATGACGCGCTCGGCGCCGTTGATCACGAACGTCCCTTTGGGGGTCATGTACGGGATCTGGCCGAGATACACATCCTGCACGATGGTTTCGAAATCCTCGTGCTCGGGGTCGGTGCAGTAGAGTTTAAGTTTTGCCTTCAGCGGTACGCTGTAGGTGAGACCACGCTCGATACACTCGTCGATCGAGTAACGTGGCGGGTCTACGAAGTAATCAAGGAACTCGAGAACGAAGTTGTTCCGCGAATCCGTGATTGGGAAGTTCTCGTTGAATACTTTGAAGAGACCTTCCTTCTGGCGGTTGTCCGCCGTGGTTTCAAGCTGGAAAAAGTCCTGGAATGACTTCAGCTGGATTTCAAGAAAATCCGGATAGTCGACCGGGTGCTTGCTGCGCGCGAAGCTGATCCGCTTCGTTGGGGTGATGGGGGTGTTGGACACGATGCTGGGAGTTTGATCAGGTAAGGAATTCAACATTTCAACCGGTGTCTGGAGCTCACCGGCTAAAAATGGTTATAGACCTCTCCCCGGAAATGCCGGGGAGAGGTCTATCCAGAGGCGCGGGCAGGCCGAGTCCTTACTTGATCTCAATCTCTGCTCCTGCCTCTTCCAATTGTGCCTTGATCTGGTTGGCTTCTTCTTTCGAAACGCCTTCTTTGAGGGGCTTCGGGGCGCCATCAACGAGGTCCTTCGCTTCTTTCAGGCCGAGGCCGGTGATCTCTTTTACGAGTTTCACCACGTTCAGCTTAGCGCCGCCCGGGCTCTTCAGGATCACATCGAAGGAGGTCTTCTCAGCGGCACCGCCTGCATCACCACCACCGGCTCCGGGAGCGGCAATAGCTACTGCTGCAGCGGCCGGTTCAATACCGTACTCATCCTTCAGGATCTTTGCGAGTTCGTTAACTTCTTTTACCGACAGGTTTACGAGCTGTTCGGCAAATGCTTTCAGGTCTGCCATGACTATTAGGTTTTGATTGTTTTAGATTTCGTTAGTTAGGTAATGGGATATTTGGATTGGAAGCATTCGGATTAAGCGGCGCGCTCGGAGAGCGTCTTGACGATACCGGCCAGTTTGCCGCCGGAGCTTTGCAGCGCGGACACCACGTTGCTTGCCGGAGACTGGAGGAGGCCGATGATCTCGCCGATGAGTTCGTTCTTCGACTTGATAGCTGCGAGCGTATCGAGTTGGTTATCGCCAAGGAAAACGGCGGTATCGATCCAGGCACCTTTGAGTGCAGGACGGTCGGCCGCTTTACGGAATTCCTTGATGACCTTTGCCGGAACATTGCCCGTCTCACAGAACATCAGGGCGCTGGTGCCTTTTAAAGCAGCGAACAACTCCTGATAGGCCTCCTGGTTCTTTTTCTCCATGGCCTTGCGGATCAGGGTATTCTTCGCCACCAGCATCTTGACGCCTTTGTTGAAACAAATACGGCGCAGTTGGTTGGTCTTGTCGACGGTCAGCGTGGACGTATCGGCCACGTAAACGTTCGGGTATTTATCGAGCAGTTCCGTGATCTCGGAGATGATCACGTCTTTTTCTTCGCGTTTCATTGGATTGTTCGTTTTTGAAACCGGTTAATGAATGGATCAGGCGAGGGTCTTCGTATCGATCTGAACGGAAGGACTCATCGTGCTGGAGATGTACACCGACTTCATGTAGGTGCCTTTGGCCGCGGACGGCTTCAGCTTGATGATCGTCTGAAGGATCTCGTTTGCGTTCTCTTCGATCTTCTTAGCGTCGAACGAAGCCTTGCCAACGGAGGTATGGATGATGCCCTGCTTGTCGACTTTGAAGTCGATCTTACCGGCTTTTACTTCTTTCACGGCCTTGCCGATATCGTTGGTAACGGTACCGGTCTTCGGGTTCGGCATGAGGTTACGCGGACCCAGCACCTTACCGAGTTTACCGACTTTACCCATCGCGCTCGGCATGGTGATGACCACGTCGATGTCGGTCCAGCCCTGCTCGATCTTCTGGATGTATTCATCCAGTCCTACGAAGTCTGCGCCCGCCTCTTTCGCTTCTGCCTCCTTGTCGGGAGTGCAGAGCACGAGTACGCGCTTGGTCTTACCGGTTCCATGCGGAAGGGTCACGACGCCCCGCACCATCTGGTTGGCTTTGCGGGGATCGACCCCGAGGCGGATGCTCAGGTCGACGGATGCGTCGAATTTGGTGGTAGTAACTTCCTTGACCAGCTTGGATGCTTCGGCCAGGGTGTACGACTTGCTCTGGTCCACTTTGGACATAGCAAGTTTTCTCTTTTTGCTGAGACGAGCCATGAATGAACGTTTTTGAAGTACAAGCGGGGTTGAGATGATCGCACCCTCCTTCGGTTATTGAATAAATTGACCGGATCAGATCCGGGTAAACTCCTTGTCTGCAGGAATCAGAACGGGCGATCCCCTTCTACCGTGACCCCCATGGAGCGGGCCGTGCCGGCCACCATGCTCATGGCAGATTCAATGGTGAAGCAGTTCAGGTCGGGCATCTTGATCTCGGCGATCTTGCGGACCTGTTCCCAGTTGATGGTGCCGACTTTGGACCGGTTCGGTTCTTTGGAACCGCCTTTGATCTTGGCTGCTTCCATGATCTGAACGGCCGCGGGAGGAGTCTTGATGACGAAGTCGAACGACTTGTCGGTATACACCGTGATGATCACGGGGAGCACCTTACCCGGCTGGTCCTGCGTGCGCGCGTTGAACTGCTTGCAGAACTCCATGATGTTTACGCCCTTCGCACCGAGTGCGGGACCGATCGGAGGTGCCGGGTTAGCGGCTCCGCCTTTCACCTGGAGCTTGATATATGTTGCGATTTCTTTTGCCATCGTTGTATGCATTGTGCAGGAGCACTCCTGACACCGTTATCCTGGAAGCGGGGAACGGTATCGGCTCACCTGCGGTTTACTCTTTCTCTACTTGCATATAATTCAACTCAAGCGGGGTCTTACGTCCGAAGATCTTGACCATCACTTTGAGTTTCTTCTTTTCTTCATTGATCTCTTCGATGATGCCGCTGAAACTGTTGAACGGACCATCGATGACTTTCACACTCTCGCCAACCACGAACGGTACGGTGATCACCGCTTCGGAATCGGACATCTCGTCCATTTTTCCCAGGATCCGGTTCACTTCCGACTGACGCAGCGGAACCGGGGCTTCGCCTTTGGGACCCAGGAAAGAGATCACACCGTTGATATTCTCAATGATGTGTGGAATCTCCCCCACCAGTGCGGCTTCGAGCAATACATATCCCGGAAGGATGTTCCGTTCCTTGCTGACCTTCTTACCATTCTTGATCTGGTAAAACTTCTCGGTCGGAATCAGTACCTGAGCGACATAGTCACCCAGTTTCAAACGGGAGACTTCCGACTCGATATACTGTTTCACCTTCTTCTCCTTGCCGCTGATGGCACGGACGACGTACCACTTCCGGGCGATCTCCTTGCCGGCTGCGTTGTCCGCGGCTTTTTGCTTGGTCTCGGTCATGGTACGTGTTTACTTATCCGGTGATCTTATAGAACAGGTTCATGATGCCAGCGAAGCCAAGGTCCATCAGGAAGATGACCAGGCCAATAATGGCTGTTGCGACCATCACCACGATGACGCTGCTCTGGAGTTCTTCCCAGGTAGGCCAACTGACTTTCTCTACGAGTTCGCGGTAGCTGTCCTTGATATATCCGGTGATCTTACTCATGCTTCAGGTACTATAATGGGATGAACCCTTTCGTGGTGGTGGATGTAGTTGCACGGGTGGAGAGACTCGAACTCCCAGCCAACGGTTTTGGAGACCGCTACTCTACCAATTGAGCTACACCCGTATTCCTTTACTCATTTTATTCAGTGCTACTCTACCTCCCGATAGCTATCGGGAGAGCTACACCCGTATTCCTTTACTCATTTTATTCAGTGCTACTCTACCTCCCGATAGCTATCGGGAGAGCTACACCCGTATTCCTTTACTCATTTTATTCAGTGCTACTCTGCCTCCCGATAGCTATCGGGAGAGCTACACCCGTATTCCTTTAATCAGTTCATTCAGTGCTACTCTACCTCCCGATAGCTATCGGGAGAGCTACACCCGTATTCCTATAATCAGTTCATTCAGTGCTACTCTACCTCCCGATAGCTATCGGGAGAGCTACACCCATATTCCTTTAATCAGTTCATTCAGTGCTACTCTACCTCCCGATAGCTATCGGGAGAGCTACACCCGTTTATGGCACGATAGACAGCAGGGTATTTCTGCTGTCTATCGTTGCCGAAACGTGATCCTGAAGAATCAGGATTACTTGATGATCTCGGTCACCTGACCAGCGCCTACGGTACGGCCACCTTCGCGGATAGCGAAGCGAAGACCTTTGTCCATAGCAACCGGCTGGATGAGTTCGACCGTGATGGTTACGTTGTCACCCGGCATGACCATCTCGCGGCCTTCCGGAAGGGTGATTTCACCCGTCACGTCGGTGGTGCGGAGGTAGAACTGAGGACGGTATTTGTTGTGGAAAGGAGTGTGGCGACCGCCTTCTTCTTTCTTCAATACGTAGATCTCAGCTTTGAACTGGGTGTGCGGGGTGATAGAGCCCGGCTTGGCGATAACCATTCCACGGCGGATATCCGTCTTTTCAATACCGCGGAGCAGCAGACCAACGTTGTCGCCGGCTTCACCACGATCCAGGATCTTACGGAACATTTCCACACCGGTCACGGTCGACTTCAGCGTCTTCTCCTGCATTCCGATGATTTCCACGTCGTCGCCGGAGTTGATGACACCGCGCTCGATACGACCGGTAGCTACGGTACCACGACCGGTGATGGAGAACACGTCTTCCACCGGCATGAGGAACGGCTTGTCGACTTCACGCGGAGGAACCGGGATGTAAGAGTCAACTGCAGCCATCAATTGCATGATGGTCTCTACCCACTTCGCGTCTTTATTCAGACCGCCGAGAGCGGAACCACGGATGATCGGGGTATTGGCACCGTCGAATTCGTAGAAGCTGAGGAGTTCGCGAACTTCCATCTCAACGAGATCGAGCAGTTCGGGATCGTCCACCATGTCCACTTTATTCAGGAACACAACGATCTTCGGAACGCCTACCTGACGAGCGAGCAGGATGTGCTCACGGGTCTGCGGCATCGGACCGTCGGTGGCAGCTACCACGAGGATAGCACCGTCCATCTGAGCGGCACCCGTTACCATGTTCTTCACATAGTCGGCGTGGCCCGGACAGTCAACGTGCGCGTAGTGACGGTTTTCCGTCTGGTATTCTACGTGTGCGGTGTTAATGGTAATACCGCGCTCTTTTTCCTCAGGAGCGTTGTCGATCGAGTCGAAGGAGCGGGTTTCAGCAAGACCTTTATCAGCCAATACGGTGGTGATCGCTGCAGTCAGCGTCGTTTTACCGTGGTCCACGTGACCGATCGTACCGATGTTCACGTGCGGCTTATTCCGTTCAAATTTCTCTTTTGCCATTGCTTAGCGAATGATTAGTTGTTAATGATCGGTTGGTACAAACAATTAAGACCGACTGACTCGCACCGGAAGCTGGTGATCAGACAGACGATCAACTATTGGAGCCAATGACCAGGATCGAACTGGTGACCTCATCCTTACCATGGATGTGCTCTACCAACTGAGCTACATTGGCGTTGGTATTCACTATTACTGCGAACCCGGATCCGGATCCGTACTTGGAGCGGAAGACGGGGCTCGAACCCGCCACCCTCAGCTTGGAAGGCTGATGCTCTACCAAATGAGCTACTTCCGCTTGTGGTTTTGGGGCGTCGAAGATCGGCTTTTTGCTTGATTCTCACAAGCTAAAACCCTCCGAAGTCCAAGAATTTTCGTGGGGAGAGGAGGATTCGAACCTCCGAAGTCGTAAGACAACAGATTTACAGTCTGCCCCATTTGGCCGCTCTGGAATCTCCCCAACTTTGGTAATCATTATCTATTCGCGAGCCGGTGAAGGGACTCGAACCCCCGACCTACTGATTACAAATCAGTAGCTCTACCAACTGAGCTACACCGGCGAAATTGCGCGATTTTCAAAGAACACTTCCCCCTCGAAAAAGGGACTGCAAAGGTAGAAATCGCAATTTAAATTTCAAATTCAGCTGAAAATATTTTAGTTAGGTCGCTTCAACAGTTGCCGGAATACAAAAAAGACGCCCCGGCTTTGGCAGCCAGGGCGTCTTTCGGGATGTTAAATACCTGAATTTCAGGCGATAACTTTCGCCAAGGGGTAACGCTTCTTCCACATTTTGAAGGCGGCCATACTATGTACCACCATGGTGGTTTTATGGTCGAGTTGAACCTTGATTCGCGGTCCAGTCGTCGTTACAGGGGCCTTGATTACTTTTCCCTTGCTTTTCGAGCGATTCATCACGGTTAGGGAATTAGGATTGATTATTCGTTTAACAATTAACAACCGAAAGATGTTCTTTAGCTGAAGTTCAAGAATCATGCCTTAAAAAAGGCTGTCCGAATCACTTAAAAAGAACCTTCGAGGCCAAATAAACGCCTATTTCCTCTAACTTATTGGTTAATTTTTATTAAAGTTTCGCGCCAGACTGTCAGTGCCCAATTTTTTACTAAAAATCAAGAATAATAGCTTCGAACGGTCATTTTGTCGCTAAAATCCCGCGCGCAACTTGGTAAATGGAATCCGGTGGTATCGGCGACGATTGCGAATCAGGGTCCTGATGGACGATTATCCGACAATCAGACCCCTACCCGCCTTGCCAGTTCGGCTAAACGGTTGCTGTAGCCGATCTCATTATCATACCAGCCCACCACTTTTACCATACTCCCGAGTACGGTGGTCAGTTGCGCATCAAAAATGCAACTGTTCGGGTTGCCTACTATATCAATCGACACGATCGGGTCTTCCGTGTATTCCAGGATACCTTTCAGTTCGCCTTCCGCCTTCGACTTGAACAGGCCGTTGATCTCTTCAACGGTGGTCTGCTTTCGGAGAATGCAGGTGATGTCGGTAAGTGAACCATCCGGCGCGGGCACCCGAACTCCGGCACCACCCAGCTTTCCATTCAGATGCGGCAACACATCACCGAGCGCTTTCGCCGCTCCGGTCGTAGTTGGAATGATACTAACCGCTGCCGCCCTTGCCCGCCTCAGATCCTTGTGGGGAGCGTCGTGGATGTTCTGGTCGCCCGTGTAACTATGCACCGTGGTCACGAATGCGGATTCAATGCCGAAATGATCGTCGAGAATCTTGAGCATGGGAGCCGCGTTGTTCGTCGTACAGCTTGCATTGGAAATGATCGCGTCATCCGGCTGTAAATCTCCGTCATTCACCCCCAACACGATCGTCTTGACCGACTCTTTTCCTTTGGACGGAGCAGAAAGTAACACCTTGCGTGCTCCGGCGGCCAGGTGCATTTCTCCACCCGCACGATCGGTGAACTTGCCGGTACATTCCAGCACGACATCCACACCCATCGACTTCCAGGGCAACTTGGAAGGATCCTTCTCGGCCAGCGCGGCGATCTTTCGGCCATTCAGGATCAAATGATTTTCATCCGATTCAACCGTACCATTGAAACGGCGATGAATGGAATCGTACTTAAACAGATGTGCAAGCGTAGCGTTATCGGTCAGGTCGTTGATGGCGACGATTTCAACGCCTGTCATATTCAACAACACGCGGGTGGTCATTCGACCAATTCGGCCGAAGCCGTTGATGGCAATCTTGATCATTTGAAATTGTATCCGTGAAGCGGGAGCATTAGAGAATATGCTTCTCCGCATGATAACTTGATCGAACGAGCGGACCGCTTTCTACATACCGGAAACCCATCCGAAGGCCCTCCTCTTTCAGGGAGGCAAACGTGTCGGGGTGAATGAACTCCGTCACCGGAAGGTGTTCGCGTGTCGGCTGAAGGTATTGCCCCAGCGTCAGGATGGAAACGCCGGAAGTCCGAAGGTCCATCATGGACTCGATTACCTCCTCGCGGCTTTCCCCGAGGCCGAGCATGATCCCCGATTTGGCGGCTATGCCTGCTTCGGCAATACGCCGTAACACTTCCAGGCTGCGATCATATTTCGCCTGCACCCGCACGAGTTTGGTCAAGCGTCTGACAGTTTCCAGGTTATGAGAAATCACTTCCGGACGAACGTCTATCACTTGTTGGAGATTTTCCCAGTTACCCTGAAAATCCGGGATGAGGGTCTCCAGAGTTGTTTCCAGATTGAGTTCACGAATCTTCCGGATCGTTTCGGCCCAGATGGTAGCGCCCCCGTCTTTCAAGTCGTCCCGATCCACCGAGGTAATGACACAATGCCTGACGCCCATGAGCTTCACGGACTTCGCTACGCGAAGCGGCTCAAAAGGATCTACCGCCTCGGGCCGACCGGTCGCTACGTTGCAGAATCCGCAGGAGCGGGTACATACATTTCCCAGGATCATGAAGGTCGCGGTTCCTGCTCCCCAGCATTCACCCATATTCGGACAATTACCGCTCTGACAGATCGTGTGCAGCTTGTGTTCGCTCACGATTTCCCGGACCTTCTGGTATTCTTCTCCGATCGGTAGTTTCACCCGCAGCCAATTGGGCTTTGCGGTTCGAACGGGTTGATCGTCGTGCGTCTCTGTTTCTGCTTTCATAATCCTGTCTCGCTCGAATCCGCAGCTGGTGCTTCACCATTTCCCTCCCCAATGCAGGCAGATGTAGAAGTTGACATACAGGTTTTCATTCTTGTTATAAGCCATGATGGGAACGGCTTTGGGGAAGTAATCCACAACCACGCCTGTTTCCAGCGCTGTGATCTTTTGTTGCCACCCGCCATACTCAAATGAAATGGCGAATTTTCCATAGACTCCCGGATAAGGCTTCAATTGATCGAACCCTTTGAAGAACGGTCCGGGTCCATAAATGTTTTCCACGGATTGTTGGTCGGGATCGTTGGGGTCATAGCGGCGGGTTTCAATCACCCGGTAAAGCGTATCAAACGGGTTATCGACCAGGACATCCAGGTAAACCGGCTTGGTGAGCGCAAGACTTGCTCCGGCATAATAATTATACCGAACCTCTACTCCGCTCCGTTCTCCTTTGCTGAACAGGATTTGTTGGCGACCATAACCGCCACGCAGAAGATAGACGAAGTTCAGCTTGCCGAAAAAGAAAGGACGCGAATCCTGATAATACGGATTAGGCTGCTTGTATTGCTTCGGGTGACGGAGCGAGACAAAATCGATGTCGAGCATTTGTTTGCGGTAACCCGTCAAATGCCAGCCGCGGCGGAAAGAGATACCCAGGCCGCTGCTGTGGAAGGTGACTCCACCGGAAGCTTCGTTCTTAAAAAGGATGTTGGTTTCGTCATCCGCCACGCGCAACGAATCTTGTGCCGAAGCCGCAGGAACGGCCATCAACATAGAAACGACAAGCAAAACGAGCAGACGGGAAATCATCACTACAAAACTACGGAATTCCGGCTACGGGAATCAAGGCGGCCGCCTTAACTTTGACAAATGGAAACGATACACACCCGCTATCTCGGAGAACTGCGAACCGAAGCCCGTCACCGATTGTCGGGGACTACCCTCCTCACGGACGCCCCTCCGGACAATCAGGGGAAAGGCGAGTCCTTCTCTCCAACCGATCTCCTGGCGGGGGCACTGGGAAGTTGTATGCTCACCATCATGGGTATTGCCGCACGAACCCATAACATTCCGATCGAGGGTACCGAAATCGCCATAACAAAAATCATGGCCTCCAATCCCAGGCGGGTAAGTGAAGTGGTCGTGGAATTCCAGATGCCGAAGCGGGCATACACGGAAAAGGATCGTGCCATCCTCGAACACGCCTCTCGTACGTGCCCGGTGGCCTTAAGCCTGCACCCTGATCTGATTCAAACTGTGAAATTCAATTACCCCTGAAAAAAGAAAAGGCGGACCGAAACCGATCCGCCGCCTGAAACGGGGTCAGACAAGATCAACCGCGGATATCGCTGGTTGCCTTGGGTTTCGTCTGCTGACCGTAAGCCGGGCATTTTTCGTGGGCTTTGCACGAAGCGAAGAGCACGGCGATAGCGGCGATGAACAGGGAGAAACGGAGGACTTTTTTCATGTCGGCGTTGGTATCGTTTTATGAACGCAGATTCTTGAATTTTGTTGTCGTAAACCTACGATCAAAAGATCGGCAAATATAACAGATTGCTAAATGCATGCTACCCGAGTTATCAACATGGGAATCATCATTTTGAGCAGATTCCATGTTAAAATCGGTAATTTTAACAGCCTATGTCCCAGATAGACCCCAAAATTGAAGCTGGTTGGAAATTCGCGTTAAAGGACGCCTTTACTGCCGACTCTTTCAGCGAGCTGAGATCCTTTCTGGTAAAGGAGAAAAAATCGGGCGAAGTGATATTTCCGCCAGGGCCTCAAATCTTTGCCGCTTTCGAACACACTCCCTTTGACCGTATCAAAGTCGTGATCCTGGGTCAGGACCCGTATCATGGACCCGGACAGGCGCACGGGCTGAGTTTTTCCGTAACGCCCGGAACAGCATTCCCTCCTTCATTGTTGAACATCTTCAAGGAGGTTCGATCCGATCTGGGCTATCCGATTCCATCAACGGGTAGTCTGATCCCCTGGGCCGATCAAGGAGTACTCCTCCTCAACGCTACGCTTACGGTGCGGGCCGGGCAAGCCGGATCCCACCAGGGCAAAGGCTGGGAAACCTTCACCGATTCGGTTATCCGAACCATTTCTGAAAAGAAATCCGGCATCGTCTTTATCCTTTGGGGGAAATTTGCACAGGCAAAAGAAGTGCTCATCGACACCACCAAGCACTACATACTGAAATCGCCGCACCCCTCGCCGTTCTCGGCGGACCGGGGGTTCTTCGGCAGCAAGCCATTTTCGAGAACGAACGAAATATTGATCCGGGACGGGAAAACTCCTATCAACTGGCAGTTACCCTGAAGCCCGGGTCAATTAATTTCACCGTCGGACGTTCATCGTTGATAGCGCGTCATAGAACTTGTTTTCGCTTCACATTTACCAACGGCTCATCCGGCTGATCTTACTGGCAACCGGCGTTCTTCTTTCCGCGGCAACATGCGCACAGAAGAAAAGTCAGTTCGCGTTATCCATCGTATGGCATTCACTACCGGAAGGACGAACCGAAGCGGACTTGCGGAAGAGCTATGTTCCGGAGCGTGTCATTTCCGACTCCGCTTCCGGTGTCAACATCCTGCATCGGGCCATCCGGCAATTGCGCACCGACGGTTATTTGTGTGCCGGTCTTGACGGATTCAGCCGTACCGACGAGGGTTACATGGGCGAGCTCTACGTGGGCTCATCGTATACCTGGCTGCAACTTCACCGCGGGGATGCCGAAGAATCGTACTTGCGCGGAACCGGATATCGCAACCGATGGCTGAAGGAACAGGTCTACAGTCCGGAAAAGCTTGACCGCATCCTGGAAAACATCATCCGCAATTGTGAAAACGCGGGGTATCCGTTCGCGACTGTACGACTCGACAGCCTGTCGTTGTCCGGTGACTTATTGGAAGCCGCGTTGCGATTGGAGAAGGGTCCCTTTGTCAGGATCGACAGCATCCGCATCCAGGGTACCGCCCGGATCGCGCCGGTGTACATTCATAACTACATCGGGATCCAGCCCGGTGATCCCTATGACGAACGGTTGGTCCGCCGGATCAGCAACCGGATGAAGGAGTTGCCGTTCCTTACGGAAGCCAGGGGATCGCAAGTTGTGTTCGCTGAAAAGATCACCCGGCTTGACCTTTACCTGAATGAGAAGAAGGCAAGCCAGTTCGATGCAGTGATCGGTTTTCTTCCGGACGAATCCCGCCCGGGGAAACTGAACCTCACCGGCGAAGCGCATTTGCGATTACAGAATTCGTTTCAACGCGGAGAGGTCGTGGAGCTGAATTGGAAACAACTACCGCCCCGGTCACAGGACCTGAAATTGCATCTTCAATATCCATTCCTCTTCAACACGGCGTTGGGAGTTGACGGCAACCTAAACCTCTTCAAGCGTGATACCGTCTTCACCGACGTAGTGAAGAACATCGGGGTATTCTACAGCTTTACAGGTAATAATTTCATCAAAGCGTTCCTCAACGACAAGCAGAGCAATCTTCAATCCACCAGCGGGCTGGAGAACATCACCGTATTGCCTCCTTACGCTGATATCAGCCTGCTCAGCTATGGGCTGACCGGACATTTCGAACGACTGGATTACCGCCTGAATCCACGAACCGGATTCGCTATCGAAGCAAGCGTCAGTACCGGCAACCGAAACATTCGCAAGAACGCCGACATCAATCCGCTGGTATACGACAGTTTGAAACTCCGCACCGTGCAGTATATCGGCGAAATGAAGCTGGATGTATATCTGCCGGTGAGCGGAAGACTGGTATTGAATCTTGGTAGTATCGGAGCCTACCAATACAATCCGGAAGCCTTCACGAACGAATTGTTCCGTATCGGAGGCTTGCGCTCACTACGCGGCTTCGATGAAGAGTCGATCTTCGCCTCTGCCTTTGTGATCGGGAAAACAGAGCTGCGTTACCTGCTTGAACAGAACTCCTTTCTCTTCGTGTTCGGCAACACCGCCTGGTATGAGCGCAGGCGCAAGCAGGAATACCGAAACGATTGGCCTATCGGGTTCGGAACCGGAATCAATTTCGAAACCCGGCTGGGTATCCTGTCCGTTTCGTACGCGCTCGGAAGACAAGCAGAAAACCCTTTCCAGATTCGTAACGGGAAAGTGCACTTCGGCATCGTCAACTACTTTTAAAGAAAGCCCGATAGATGCGGAAAGATGGGAATCTGATGACAGAAGCAGCGCCATCTGAAGAGTCCATTCCCGCAATTGGCTAACTTTGCGGCCCTATGTCATTGAAAAACGATCTTCTGCTACGGGCTGCGCGCGGTCAGGCCACTGAACGCACCCCCGTTTGGCTGATGCGCCAGGCAGGCCGTATCCTGAAAGAATACCGGGAAGTCCGGCAACGCGTGGGTGGTTTTAAGGAGTTGGTCGAACACCCCGAATTCGCCGCGGAAGTCACGATTCAACCTGTCGACTTGCTGGGTGTTGACGCGGCGATCATCTTTTCCGATATCCTGGTCATTCCCGAAGCGATGGGCTTATCGTATCAGGTCATTGAAGCGAAGGGGCCGACCTTTGAACAGACGGTCAGGAGCAAATCCGATATCGAAAAGTTACGTGTGGCGGGGCCGGAACATCTTTCCTATGTTCTGGAAGCCATCCGAATCACCAAACGGGAGCTCCATGATCGAGTACCCCTGATCGGTTTTGCCGGCGCACCCTGGACCATTCTCGCCTATATGGTCGAGGGAAAGGGAAGCAAGACATTTTCCGTTGCTAAGAAATTCCTTTACACTGAACCGGCGCTTGCCCATGCATTGCTGGAGAAGATCACGGAAAGCACGATTCAGTATCTCAAGGCACAGATCGCGGCCGGGGCCAATCTTGTTCAACTGTTTGATTCCTGGGCCGGGCTCTTGTCACCGGACCAATACCGGGAATTCTCCCTGCGTTATCTTGAGGCGATTGCAGCGGCTATCACCGAAGTACCCGTTACGATCTTTGCCAAGGGGGCATTTTTTGCCCGGAAAGAAATCGCCGCGACCAACTGTTCGGTCATCGGGCTTGACTGGAACATGGATATTCAGGAATCCAGGGCGCTGATCGGTGATGCCAAAACGCTTCAAGGGAATATGGATCCGTGTCTGCTCTACGCGGAAGACTCCGTGATCGTACACGAAACCCACCGTATGCTCGAAGCATTCGGGCCCTTCCGCCACATTGCCAATCTCGGGCACGGTCTTTATCCGGACACGGATCCGCGGAAGGTGAAACTATTCATCGACACCGTTAAGAATTTCCGGTTCAAGGTGTAACTTGAGCCCGCATGGGCGACCTGCTACGATCCGAGAAGAACTGTCTCAACTGCGGGGCGGAAGTATCCGACAAGTATTGCAGCCACTGCGGACAGAAAAATGTCCGAACGGAAGTCAATGCATTTTCAGCACTCGGCCATCTGGTCGCCGATTACTTCCACGCCGACGGGAAGTTCTTTTCCACGATTCCTCCCCTGCTCTTCCGTCCGGGACGCCTGACCCGGGAGTTCATGGCCGGCAGGCGGAAGACTTATGTTGATCCGTTCCGGCTCTATATTTTCTGCTCCATCCTCTACTTTCTGCTGGGCGCTCTTGTGTCGAGTCTGCGACACCCGGTTGTCCGGCAGGACGATCCGTCCGTTCATCGCCAAACGGAACCCCTGCATGCGGACTCGCTAACTACGTATTCCCTTGCCAGGACCGAAGAGGAGGATGACGGCATCAATCTGAACTTCACCTTACCGGGCAATGAACTACCGGCTTCGATCGAAGCCTATGACGACTCCCTCGCAAAACTTTCGCCCGATGACCGACCCGGTTTTTTCTTCGACCAGGTCTTACGGCAGATGATCCGGATCAATTCGAAGAACGGCGATTGGGAAAAGGAGTTCAACCACAAACTCCTGAACAGCATTCCGAAGATGATGTTCTTTCTGATTCCGGTAGCTGCGCTGATTCTCAAATTTCTATACTGGAGAAAACGAAAATACTATCTCGAGCACCTGGTGTTTCAACTCCACCTTCACTCCTTCTTCTTCCTATTCATGTTGTTCGGCCTCTTGTTGGACACCATTCTCCCATTGGTGTGGGCGGTGGAACTGCTGTTTCTTGTCTGGATTCTGTTATACCCGCTCCTTGCATTCAAGAGAAATTACGGGCAGAACTGGTTTTGGACGGCTTTCAAGTATGTCTTCTTTCTCGTCCTTTATGGATTTAGCATCGTTGCCGGACTGGCGATAACCGCGATCATCACCTCATACACTACCTGATATGCTGAAAAAAGGCGACCGTAAGATCATCCGTGCCTGGGCGATGTACGACTGGGCCAATTCGGCCTATTCGCTGGTCATTACTTCCGCACTATTTCCCATTTATTTTCACGCGATCACCACCGAAGGCGGGGGCAATACGGTTCGGTTCCTGGGCCGCACCTTCAACAGCGACTCGCTGCAAACGTATGCGCTTTCAGCCGCCTTTCTGATCATTGCCTTCATCAACCCCCTGCTCTCTTCCATCGCCGATTACAGCGGACGGAAAAAGCGGTTCATGTATTTCTTCTGCACACTCGGTTCCTTAGCCTGTGCTTCCCTCTATTTCTTCGACTCCATCGAGGTCCTGTGGATCGGTATCCTGGGATCGGTCTTTGCGGCGATCGGGTACGCGGGCAGTATCGTTTTTTACAACGCTTATTTACCGGAGATCGCGGAACCCCAAGACCAGGACCGCGTGAGTGCGAAGGGCTTTGCACTGGGATACATCGGCAGTTCCCTCTTGCTCATCTTCTCACTTTCCATGGTACTGTTTCCCGACGTATATGGAGGTATTGAAAAAGGAACCGCTATCCGGTTGGCTTTTCTCCTGGTGGGTGTCTGGTGGTTCGGCTTTGCCCAAATCACTTTTTACCGATTACCCGACAACGTTTATGGAAGACCCAGCAGCGGGCATTATCTGTTCAACGGTTATCAGGAATTACGAAAAGTATGGAACGAATTACGACATACGGCCCGGCTACGTACATTTCTGATCTCTTTTTTCTTTTATAATATGGGCGTACAGACGGTCATGTATGTCGCTACCCTCTTCGGGGATGGAGAACTGCATTTGCCTTCCGAGATTTTGATCGCCATTATTCTGATCATCCAATTCGTCGCGATTGGTGGCGCCTATCTGTTTTCACGGCTTTCCAAAAAATTCGGTAACCTGAAAGCGCTGGCCATCTCGATTGTTACCTGGATCGGCATCTGCATTGGCGCCTGGTTTTGCGACAAGCGATTCGGCGTTAACGAGCAGAACATGTTCATCGGTCTGGCAGCCGTGGTTGGCCTGGTGATGGGCGGCATCCAATCGTTATCGCGATCAACCTACTCGAAACTCCTACCTGAAACGATCGATCACGCCTCTTACTTCAGTTTCTACGACCTCTGCGACAAATTCGGAACCGTACTGGGGACATTCGCTTTCGGATATATCAATGAGCTGACGGGCAGTATGCGCAACAGCATCATCGTGCTGGCCGCCTTCTTCGTATTGGGCATTCTCCTGTTGCTGCGCGTCGGGCCGCAGCGTCAACTGGCTGCAGAACCTGTCGGCTAATTGTTGAAAGCGGACCCTTGCAAGGCGTTGATGAAACCGAGGGTTCCTGTATCTTTGGCGGGCCTATGGTGGTAGATATTTTCATTCCCTGCTTTATCGATCAGATCTTTCCGGAGACAGCCTGGAACATGATCAAGGTGCTTGAAAAGGCCGGCTGTACGGTCAACTACAATCCGGAGCAAACTTGTTGCGGACAACCAGCCTTCAACGCCGGGCATTGGGATGAATGCAAGGCCGTTGGGGAGAAATTCATCCACGACTTCCGTACCGACCGTTACATCGTTTCGCCTTCCGCTTCTTGTGTCGGCATGGTCAAGAATTATTATCCCGAAATGTTCCATAACTCGGTGCTTCACAACGAGTACAAAGGGATTCAACGCCACATTTTTGAATTGAGTGACTTTTTGGTCAACGTCTTGAAAGTGACGAATCTCGGATCCAAACTCGAAGGCGTCGCTACCTACCATGATTCCTGCAGCGGACTGCGGGAAGTTGGCATCCGGCAGGAGCCACGGGAATTGCTTAAAAACGTAGCCGGATTGGAGTTACGGGAAATGGCCGACACGGAAACCTGTTGTGGGTTCGGTGGGACCTTCTCGGTCAAATACGAACCCATTGCGGTGGGGATGGCCGAACAAAAAATCCTGAATGCGAATGCGACGGGAGCCAACATCCTCATTTCAACGGATGCTTCCTGTTTGATGCACCTGGGAAGCTATTTACAAAAGCAGGGTAAAAACATACGCGTTATGCATTTGGCGGATGTGTTGGCGAGTGGGTTGTGAGGGGTGGTAATTAGTAATTTGTAATTAGTGATTAGTAATTAGAGACTGGGGGTTAGAAATTAAGAGGTTGAAAAAGATGGCGTGAATTGAGGTGAAGGATGCGATATATAATCTATTGATTTTTAAGTCTTTATTCTCATTTGAAAAAGTTATTTCCTGGCTCAGTTTCAGCTCTTCTGCATATTAGCGAAGTAGTCGGTAATTGCGGTATTCGCCGGGAAGCCAGCCGGTGAGGTGTTCTACCCACAATTTGAATTTTGATTTGATCGATAGCCGGCGACGGCTGGGATCGAAATCGAACGTCCAGTTTTGGCGTTGGATACGTTCGCGGATAACCGCCGGATGGCTCCCTTTGAACGGTGCCAGGGAATCGATCCCGGAGTAATCGAACGTGCTATTGGTACCCACCCGATCGCGTACCCATTCGTCGGAATGCCAAAGGGCATGGAAACTCCGCTGCTTAGCCTGTTGTTGTTCCGGTGGCTTCACCCAGCCGTAATGATGCACTACGGCATCGACCGGTTTCACCCATAACGGCCGGCCGGATTTCCGAAAACCCTGTGCGTCGCGAAACGAAACGATCGCAGGGTCACGGCGGACGATCCTGACTTCGCGACGATACCAACGCGTAGAATCGCCTACATAGTCGTAGCTCCCATAAAAGTGAAAGTACCGGAAAAGCAATCCTTCCACGCGTGGATCGTCCTTCCACTGCAACATCGCCTGCCGGATCGCCGGATGGTCCCGCTCGTGGATCACTTCATCACCCTGGATATAGAAACACCAATCGGCCTTCGGATTGACGGCAGCAAAAGCCTTGTTGGTCTCCTCGGCGAGTACCCGACCTCCTTCGCGGAGAGCATCATCCCAAACGGTATCCAGGATACGGATCTTATCCGAACCGATCTGTTCGATCAATTCACGCGTATTGTCGTCGGAGCGACCGACTGCCACTACCACCTCGTCACAGAGAGGAAGGATGGACCGGATCGCCTCCACGATCGGGTAGTCGAAGCGGACCGCGTTGCGGATGAACGTGAAACCGCTGACAAACATGGTCAGACTCCCGTATAGTTAAAGGGGGTCACCGCTTTGAGTTCCTTTCGGATGTTATCGCTTACCGGTAACTGGTCGATGAAAGCATGCAACTGCTCCTTTCCGATGCGCTCATTCTTGCGGGTCAGGTCGCGCAACTGTTCGTACGGGTTGGCTACTCCTTCACGGCGCAGTACGGTCTGAATCGCCTCGGCTACCACGGCCCAGTTGTTTTCCAGGTCCGCTTTCAGGGCAGCTTCATTGACCAGCAATTTATCAAGCCCGCGGAGCAGGGACTTGAATGCGATGAGGGAATGCGCAAAGGGAACGCCGACGTTGCGCAACACCGTGGAATCGGTGAGGTCGCGTTGCAGTCGGGAAATCGGGAGCTTAGCTGAGAGATGCTCGAACACCGCATTGGCCATGCCCAGGTTCCCTTCCGAATTTTCAAAATCGATCGGGTTCACCTTATGCGGCATAGCCGACGAGCCCACTTCCCCTTCCTTGATTCGCTGCTTGAAATAATCGAGGGAGATATAGGTCCAGACATCCCGGTTCAGATCGATCAGGATGTTGTTGATCCGCTTCATGCCGTCAAAGAGCGCGCACAGATTATCGTAGTGCTCGATCTGGGTGGTGTATTGCTGACGCTCCAGACCGAGGCGATTCTTGAGGAACGCGTTCGCGAATACCCGCCAGTCGATCTCCGGATAGGCGACGCAATGCGCGTTGAAATTGCCGGTAGCTCCGCCGAACTTGGCCGAAGGCGGGATGGCGAACAGTTGTTCACGCTGGTTCTGCAATCGCTCTACGAATACGCGGATCTCTTTTCCCAGGCGGGTCGGCGATGCGGGTTGCCCGTGGGTACGGGAAAGCATGGGAAGTTCCGCCCAATCGGACGAAAGATCGGCCAGTCGTTGGATGATCTTGTCCAGTGCCGGCTGATAGACCTGGAGCTGCGCATCCCGGATGGACATCGGGAAGGCGGTATTGTTCACGTCCTGGGAGGTCAGTCCGAAGTGAACGAACTCGAGAAAGGGTGTGAATCCCCGTTTGTCAAGCTGATCCTTCAGATAATATTCCAGGGCTTTAACATCGTGATTCGTGATCGCTTCCTTTTCCTTGATGATCCGCGCTCCGGCTTCATCAAAGTCCCGATAAATGGAACGGAGTCCGTCCAAATCGAGTTTAGCGGCCGCGGTCAACTGTGGCAAACCGCATTCCACCAATGCGATGAAATACTCAACCTCCACTTGCAGCCGGTAGCGCATCAGCGCCTGCTCAGAGAAAAAAGGGAACAGTTCGTCTACCTGTTTACGGTACCGACCATCGATCGGCGAGATCGCGTTCAGGGGGTTGATTTCCATATGGATGGTAAAGCGCGAAGGTACAAAACGGCCTATCGACGGACAATTCAGGTTTCAACTTACGCTTCAACCCCGATTAATGACGGATCGGGGTTTCCAATGATCGTTTCCACCGGAATTACCGCAGAAACGCCGGGAACGATCCTAGTTTCGCGCTGGTTTTCAAGCCTAAAAAAACTTGCAGGAAACTTTAGGACTGAAAATAGTTTCCATAGTTTTGCCCCGCAAATGGAACAACTGACTGAACCACAGGAATCACGGATCATGGAGGTCTCGCGTGAGCTGTTCTTCCGTCACGGGTTGAAGAGCATTACGATGGACGACATAGCCCAGCAACTGGGCATGTCAAAAAAGACCATTTACCAGCATTATTCCGATAAGGATGCACTAATCATGGCGATGGTTCGTCTACAAACGAACTGCCATGAAAAGGACCTGCTGGATATCCGGAAATCGAGCGAGAATCCGATCCACGAAATTCTCACCGGCATGAATACGTTTGCCGCAACGTTTGCCCGGATCAATCCCACCTTTTTCTTCGATCTGCAGAAGTATCATCCTGCTTGTTGGAAGATGTTCAAGGAATTCAAAGACAAGCAGATGATCGGATTCCTGGAGGATAATTTACGGCGGGGTATTCGGCAGGAGCTCTATCGTAAAGACATCAATGTCAAGATACTTTCCCGCTTGTGCATGAGTGAAGTCGAAATCGGTTTTAACCCGCAGATTTTTCCTCCCGACCTGTTCACCATGCCGGAAGTCCAAGTCAAGATCATGGAACATTTCCTTTATGGAATTGTCAGTCTCAAAGGCTACAAGCTCATCAACCGTTATAAGCAAATCAACGAAGACTAATCCCCCTCCCTCCTTCACTCCCAACCTTATGCAACGCTATTATTCAACCTTCTTTCTGCTGCTGTTGGCCTTCGGCCTTCGGGCGGCAACACCCGACAGTTCATCCGCTTTCTCGGTGAGCCAGGCGATCGAGTACGCCCTCACGCATCAAAAAGATGTACTCAACGCCCAGCTTGACGCTTCCATCGCGAAACAGCAGGTCAACGAGACGATCGGCATCGGTCTTCCGCAGATCAACGGCAAGTTCGATGTGCAAGACTTCGTCAAGATCCCGACCAGCGTGATCCCCGGCGAATTCTTCGGCGAACCAGCCGGCACCTACATTCCGGTACAATTCGGCACACAATGGCAAGCCAATGCCGGCATTTCGGCCAGCCAGCTGCTGTTTGAACCTTCCTATATCATCGGAGTCCAGGCCAGCCGGACCATCAGCGAACTTTCACAAAAGAACGTCAAACGATCACGGATCGAGACCGCCGTCGCCGTTTACAAGGCCTACTACAACCATCTGCTCATGCTTGAGCGCAAGAAGGTGATCGATGCCAATGTTGAACGCGTGCGTACCCTGCGGGACAATACCAAGGCGCTCTATGACAACGGCTTTGTAGAGAAAACGGATGCCGATCGGATCGAAGTAACGTACAACAACCTCACCAGTGAGCAGGAAAAATTCAACCGGCTGCTGGTGGTGACGGAGCAGGTCCTCAAGTTTCAAATGGGGATGGACATCCAGCAACCCGTCACGCTGACCGACCGTCTGGATATTGAAGAAGTCAAGAAGCAGGGCGCAGTCAATGATAATGTCGACCCGGCAAAGCGTATCGAATACGGCATCCTGCAAACCCAGATGCGCCTGCAGGAATACAATGTGAAACGCTACCAGTCCGGCTATCTGCCCAGCCTTGTAGCGTACGGATCCCTGAGTGCAGCCGCGCTACGGACCGAGTTCACCATCTTCAATCCGGATTACCGGTGGTATCCTACCGGTATCATCGGCGCAACGCTGAACGTTCCGATTTTCGACGGACTCCAAAAGCGAGCTAAGATCAGGCAGGAGAAATACAGCCTGCAAAAGATCCAGAACGAGATCAAAACCTTCGATCAGGCGGTACGCCTTGAATCGAACAGCAACCGGGCCGCTCTCCTCGACGCACAAAATGCATTGTCGGTACAGGAAAAGAACCTTCAATTGGCAAACGATGTAGTACGCTCGACGCGTCTGAAGTACGAACAAGGCGTCGGTTCCAACCTGGAGGTCATTGACGCGGAAACAACGCTCAAGGAAGCACAGGCCAACTATTACAATGCGATCTATGACGCCATTGTCGCCAAGATCAATCTTGACAAAGCTCTCGGAAATCTTCAATACTAATCCCTCTCACCTATTCCCTATATGAAAAAGTCCTCCCTCCATTCAACTGTCATCCTGACGACCCTCACCATCGTGCTCTATGCCTGTGGTAGCGGTAGCGATAAGCATGCCGAGCTGGAAAAGCTCAAAAAAGAACAGGCTACCCTTAAGGAAAAGATCACCGCACTGGAAGCGGAGATCGCGCAATCAGACACCAGCAAGAACGATGAAAAGTCGAAGCTGGTGGCGATCAAGGAAATGAAGCCCGAAACGTTCAAGCACTACATTGAGATCCAGGCCAAGGTAGACGGCGATGAAGACGTAATCGTCTCGCCCGAAAGCATGGGGAATATCACCAGCCTTCAGGTACAAGCAGGTGATCGTGTTGTAAAGGGTCAGCTACTCGCTACCATCGATGATCGCATGATCCGCCAGGGAGTTGCCGAAGCCCAGACGCAACTGGACCTGGCCACCCAGGTTTTCAATCGCCAGAAAAACCTTTGGGACCAGAAGATCGGATCCGAGATCCAGTTCCTGCAAGCCAAGACAAATAAAGAAGCGCTTGAAAAGCGAGTCGCCAGTCTTCAGGAACAACTCGAGATGACGCGGATCAAGTCGCCCATCAACGGTACAGTCGACCAGGTCGATATCAAGATCGGGCAGGCAGTTGCGCCCGGCATGCCGGCTTTCCGGGTCGTCAATCTGAATGCACTCAAAGTCACGGGTGAAGTTGCCGAATCCTTTATCAGCAAGGTGAATCGGGGTAATGAAACCATTATTTCGATTCCGGACATGGGCAAAGAGATCAATACCAAACTCGATTATGCCGGACGCGCGATCAATACACTGAACAGAACCTTCAACGTAGAAGTCCGCCTGAGTCCGAAGGACGGGGAACTCCATCCGAACATGGTTGCCGTCATGAAGATCGTCGATTACACCGCCTCCTCCACGTTTGTCGTTCCCATAGCGGCCATCCAGAAGTCGAGCGATGGCGAATATGTATTCGTTGCCGTACAAGAAGGCGGAAGGTTAATAGCCAAACGCAAGAAAGTATCCGCCGGCATGATCTATAACGGCATGATCGAAGTACGTGAAGGTCTTGCGGAAGGCGACCAGGTTGTCACCGCGGGTTTCCAAAGCATCATCGAAGGCGATCCGATCCGACTCTGATCGTACTAATTCCTACTTCCTCCCCACCCTTTTACCCCTTCGACAATGAAAGAAGAAATCCAAAAGGAATTCAAGCCCTCCAGTTGGGCCATCAATAACAGGGTCGCGACCTTCATCATCACGCTGATCCTGGCCATCTCGGGCCTCGTCGCCTATCAGAACCTTCCAAAGGAAAGTTTCCCGGACATCACGCTACCCAACATCTATGTCAGCGTGATCTATCCCGGCACTTCTCCCAAGGACATGGAAAACCTGATCGTCCGCCCGATCGAGAAAGAATGCAAGAGTATAGCCGGTGTAAAGAAAGTAAAGAGCAACTCGCTGCAGGACTATTGCAACGTCATCATCGAGTTCAACTCCGACGTTAACACCGACGATGCCAAGCAAAAGGTCAAGGACGCTGTAGATCGCGCCAAAAAGGACCTTCCAAAGGATCTCAAGAACGATCCGGAGATCATGGACATCAACTTCGCGGACCTCCCGGTCATGCAGGTGAACATCAGCGGCGACTACGACCTTGCCAAATTGAAGCGTTTTGCCGACGACGCGAAGGACCGGCTCGAAAGCCTGAAAGAGATCAAGAAAGTGGATATCATCGGCGCACTGGAACGCGAGATCCAGATCAACGTCGACATGATGAAGATGCAAGCCAATGGGCTTACGATGGGCGATATCGCGCGTGCTGTTCAAACGGAGAACCTGACGATCCCCGGCGGTTCAGCCAGGATCGGCAGTACCCGCCGATCGATCAGCGTTTCAGGTGAATTCAAGAATGTCGATCAGCTCAACAACCTGGTCATCAACTCCATTCAGGGAAAGTCCGTTTACCTCAAGGACGTAGCCCATGTAGTGGACAGTTATAAGGAGCAACAAAGCTACGCGCGCCTGGACCACCAGAACGTGATCACGTTGAATATCGTCAAGCGAAAGGGTGAAAACCTGATCGAGACGTCCGACAAGATCGTCGCTCTGATGGATGAGATGCGCGCGAACGAGTGGCCGAAGGACCTCAAAGTCACCCTGACGGGTGACCAAAGCGAACAGACCCGCCTGACGCTGCACGATCTGATCAACACCATCATCATCGGATTCGTGCTGGTGTTCCTCATCCTGATGTTCTTCATGGGGACCACCAACGCGTTCTTCGTAGCGCTTTCGGTTCCCCTATCCATGGCGCTGGCCTTCCTGGTCATGCCGACCATAGGGTTTACCCTGAACATGATCGTGCTCTTCTCGTTCCTACTGGCGCTGGGAATCGTAGTGGACGACGCCATTGTGGTGATTGAAAACACCCACCGGATCTTTGCCAACGGCAAGCGACCGATCGTGGAAGCAGCGAAGCTCGCGGCCGGCGAGGTATTCCTACCCGTGTTATCGGGTACGCTGACCACCCTGGCCCCCTTCTTCCCGTTGCTTTTCTGGAAAGGAGTGATCGGAAAATTCATGTTCTTCCTACCCGTCACCCTGATCGTAACCCTGACGGCCTCGCTGCTGGTAGCGTATATAATCAACCCCGTGTTTGCGGTACAATTCATGAAGCCGCATAAGGAACACGATGCCGAACGTGACAAGAAGAGCATGCGGTCTTCCTTGCTGCTTTTAGGCGCCGCCATTCTGATCGGATACATGATCGACTTCGGCACCGGCAACTTCGCGGTGCTTGCACTCATCCTTTGGCTGGTCAACCACTACTGGTTACGACACGTTATCCGCCGGTTCCAGGAAAATACCTGGCCACGCTTCCAGATGCGTTACCGCCGGTTCCTGACCTGGTGCCTCCACCGCCCGTGGCAGATGATGTTCTCCACGCTGGGTCTCTTTATCCTGTCCATCGTTTTCCTGACCGTACGCAACGGCGGTGTCAGTTTCTTCCCGGTAGCCGATCCGAACTTCGTGTATGTCTACACCAGTCTTCCGGTCTGTACCGACCAGGCATATACAGACTCAGTCACGCGTGTCCTTGAAGAAAAGGTGTACAAAGCGATCGACTGGCCGAACCCGATGGTGAAGTCGGTCATCAGTAACGTGACCGTCGCCGTCACCGACCCGCAGGATGAAGATCAGGGAGATTACCCGAACAAGAGCAAGATCTCCGTCGCGTTTGTCGAGTTTGGAAAACGCGATGGAAAATCGACCCGAGATTATCTTGACAAGATCCGGGAGGCCATCAAAGGATTTCCTGGTGCAGAAATCACCGTTGCCCAGGAACAAGGCGGCCCTCCGGTCGGAAAACCGATCAACATTGAAGTCAGCGGCGACAATTACGAGGATCTCGTAACCTCCAGCAAATCGCTGAAGCGCTACCTGGATTCGTTGAAGATCGAAGGCGTGGAAGAACTGCGCAGCGACCTGCAGGACCAGAAGCCGCAATTGGTCTTCAGCATCGACCGGGAACGGGCGAACCGTGAAGGCATTTCCACCTATGCGATCGGAAACGAGATCTATCTTGGCGTACTCGGAACCGACATCTCGAAGTACCGGGACAACAACGACGACTACAACATCGTCATCAAGTACCAGGACAATCAACGCTACAACATCGACATGTTGCGTAACCTGAAGATCCTGTATCGGGACATGAACATGGGCGGTATGATCCGCAATGTTCCGGTATCGGCGTTCGCGGATGTGAAATACTCGGATACCTACGGCGTGATCAAGCGGAAGAATCAAAAACGCGTAGTGACCATCGCATCGAATGTCCTGACCGGATACAACGAAAACGCGGTCGTCCAGGATGTCCAAAAGGCCATGCGCGACTTTTCCGCTCCGGAAGGGGTCAGTATCCAGATGACCGGCTCCCAGGAGGAGCAAGCCGAAACCTCCGCCTTCCTGGGATGGGCGATGATGACCGCGATGTTGCTCATCATCCTGATCCTGGTGTTGCAGTTCAACTCGATCAGCAAGCCGGTGATCATCCTCATCGAGATCCTCTTCAGTATCATCGGGGTCTTTCTCGGATTTTCCATCTTCAAGATGGAATTCTCGATCGTCATGAGCGGTGTGGGGATCATCGCACTGGCTGGTATTGTGGTCCGAAACGGCATCCTGCTGGTCGAATTCACCGACCTGCTCCGGTCGATGGGAGTTCCGACCTTTGATGCCATCGTGGAAGCCGGCAAAACCCGTATGACACCGGTTATCCTGACCGCTTTCGCCACGATTCTCGGATTGATCCCATTGGCAGTCGGTTTGAACATCGACTTCTCCCGGATGTTCTCCGAATTCAATCCTCACATCTACTTCGGAGGCGATAACACCGCTTTCTGGGGCCCGCTGTCGTGGACGATGATCTTCGGACTCGGTTTTGGCACCTTCCTGACCCTGATCATGGTACCGGTCATGTACCTGCTCAGCATCCGGATGAAAAACCAGTTACGCAAATGGAGAAAACAGCCGATCGACAACGGTGTAGCGCCGAAGCCGGTTGAAGAGCTGATCGAAGCACATATCTGATGAAAACCTACACGGCCGGTCGCGACACGCGTCCGGCCGTTTCTTCAACATCCCATGAAACAACTGCTCAATCTGACACTGATCATTCTGCTGGCAGGGTGTAATCGAAGCGGACAGGAGACACAACCGGTTCGGAAGGAAATCACCCAGGCGGTTTATGCTTCGGGGAAGCTCTACCCGATCGGTCACTACACAGTCTTCAGCAAAATACCGGGATATGTTGAACGCGTATTTGTCACAGCCGGCCAATCGGTGCATCGCGGAGATCCATTGGTCTCGGTTCGTAACGAAACCAATGAGATGAACCTGGAGAGCGCCCGCAACCTGGTGGAGCTTGCAAAGTTGCAGGCCAGCCAGCATGGCCCGGTGCTTTCAGGACTGGACCAGGAGGTACGTGCGGCAAAGGCACGCTATCTGCTCGACAGTACGAATGCCACACGCACAGCATCCTTGTGGCAACAACAAGCCACGAGTCGGCAGCAACTGGACCAGGCACAGACACAATTCGAGCTCTCAAAAAGCCAGTTCCAACGCGCAAAGGAGAATTATACGAGCAACCGGGAGCGACTGGAAGTCGAATACCGAAACGCCGTGAATCAGCTGGAGGCGCTGACCGCGAATCGATCGGAGTACCGCATCCTGTCGGTCCTTGACGGGAAGGTATATGATGTCATTCCGGAGGTCGGCGACCTGGTCAATGCCCAGACGCCCCTGGTGGAGATCGGCGACTCTTCGCGCTTCGAAGTCGAACTTGCCGTTGATGAAACCGATATCGCGTTATTGCATACCGGGCAACCGGTTGCATATGCCATTGACGCCTATCGGGATTCCGTATTCCACGGTGTCATCTCTGAAATCATTCCGCGGGTCAACGTGCTGACGAAGAGCAGCCGTGTTAAAGCGACTTTCAATCTTTCACCGGGGGTCCAATTATATACGGGCATGTCGGCGGAAGCCAACATCCTCATTTCCGAAAAGAAGAATGCACTGGTCATACCTAAAGAATTCGTACGCAACGGAAACCAGATTCGGCTGAAAGGCGAAGACCAACCCAGGACCATCCGCAAGGGGATTGAAGACCTGCAATTCATCGAAGTCCTCGAGGGTCTTTCGGAGCAAGATATCCTGGTCAAATAACGATCCTGACTCACATGCGAAATCCCATCTGGAAGATCGCTACCACGCACCTGCTTGCGAAAAAGCGCCAAACGTTGGTCGCAACACTTGGCGTGACCTTCGGGATCATGATCTTCATTTTTCAGGCGGGGCTGATCACCGGCTTTCAAGCGGTATTCATCGAAGAGACGGTCAACTCGACCGCCAACATTCACATATTCAATGAACCAGATAAGGACCGACCGAGCATCATCCAGCGGGTGCACGGAACCGATCCGGAACGATGGATCGTCGTCCGAAACCAGAAGCCCAAGGACGAACTCAACAAGATCCGGAATGGGTTTCAGATCATCGAAGCATTGGAGCGACATCCCGACGTATCCGGGGTCTCCCCCTTCCTCGGCGCGCAAGCCATCCTACGTGCGGGCATCGTGCAGTACGGCGGCAGGCTTGCCGGAGTCGACATTGAAAAAGAGGATATCAACTTCCGGGTCAGCGATTATATGATCCAGGGCGATGTAAGTCGCTTGAAATCGACCAACAACGGCATCATCCTCGGAGACGGTCTGGCCGACAAGCTTGGCGTAAAGATGAACGACAACCTGACCGTGTTGACGCCGAATGGGAATTCCCTGGAGATGAAAGTCGTTGGCATCAACCACACCGGACTCACGGAAGTCGACAAGAACCGGGCATATATCAGCATCCGGAATGCACAACGGTTGCTGGAAGTCGACAATTCCTATATCACGGACATCAACATCAAATTAAAGAACATCGATAAAGCGGAAGCGCTTGCCCGGGAATTCGAACGCAAGTTCGGCTACAAGGCGGAAGACTGGAAAACCGCGAATGCCAGCATCTTCTCGGTATTCAAGATCCAGAACATGGTCACTTTCCTGATCATCGCCTCCATTCTGATCGTATCGGGTTTCGGCATCTTTAATATCTTGATGATGATCATTTACGAGAAGATGCCGGACATCGCGATCCTGAAAGCCATCGGTTACAAGGACCGGGACATACGCCGATTGTTCCTGATCGAATCACTGGTGATTGGCGTCATCGGCGGCTTGATGGGATTGATCATGGGCTTCCTGCTCTCCCGTTTCGTCGGCAGCATCCGGATGGATGTCAAGGGATTCGTCTCGATGGAATACCTCCGGTTCAACGATTCCCCCGGATTCTATGTATTCGCGTTCATCTTCGCGCTGATCGCCACTTCACTCGCCGGTTATTTTCCCGCCCGGAAAGCGTCGAAAGTAGACCCGATCGATATCATACGTTCCAAATGATGTTGGCTGTAACTCCCTATATTCTCGAGACCCGGCGACTCTGCAAATCGTACCACGATCCGGTAGAGTTTCAGGCCTTGAAAAATATCGACCTGGGCATCCGCCCTGGCGAATTCATTTCAATCGTGGGAGCCAGTGGGAGTGGAAAGTCGACCTTGCTGTACGTCATCAGCACACTGGATACCGACTACAGCGGCGAGATCCTGCTCGACGGCGTTCACCTGGACAAGCTGACTCCCAATCAGCAGGCGGAAATCCGGAACGAGAAGATCGGATTCGTATTCCAGTTTCATTACCTGCTTCCCGAATTTACGGTACTGGAAAACGTCATGCTTCCCGCATTGAAGCTGAACAGGAAATCCCTGGAACAAATCGAAGCGGATGCGATGAAAAAGCTGGATATGCTGGGGTTGGCGGACCAGGCGCTCAAACGTGCCAATAAGCTATCGGGTGGACAGCAGCAGCGTGCCGCTATCGCACGGGCGCTGATCAACGATCCGGCGATCGTATTTGGCGACGAGCCCACGGGCAACCTGGACTCGAAGAACTCGCAACTTGTCATTGACATCTTTAAAGACCTCAAACGGTCCTTGAACCAGACCATCTGCATTGTGACACACGACATGCAGCTTGCCGCTCAGACGGATCGCACCATTACCCTGCATGACGGAGAGATCGTACCTTCGCCGGTAACCGCATGAACAAACCGGTCCGCATATCGCTGGTATCCTACCTGAATAGTCGCCCGTTCCTCTATGGTTTGCGCCATTCCGACCTTGCGCGCTCCATCGAACTTCAACTGGACAATCCGGCCGTCTGCGCCGACAAACTTATTCAGGGAAGCGTGGACATCGGATTGGTTCCGGCAGCCATTTTGCCAAAGCTACCGGATTATCAGATCGTCAGTGAATATTGCATTGGAGCTTTTGGGCCGGTTGAATCGGTACTCCTGGTTTCCGACGTTCCGCTGGAATCCATTTCCTCCGTCATGCTGGATTACCAATCGCGCACCTCCGTATCGCTCGTGAGGATCCTTGCGGAACAGTTGTGGCACATTACCCCTGAGTGGCAGCCAGCCACGCCCGGCTTCGAAGAGAAAATAGCCGGCAGCCAGGCCGCCGTCATCATTGGAGACCGCGCTTTCAAAGCTGCAAGATCACATCCATACGTTTACGATCTGGCGGAAGCATGGACTGAATTAACCGGGAAGCCCTTTGTCTTTGCCGTATGGGCCAGTCGCACCCGGCTGGATGCAGAGTTCACTTCCGCATTCAACGCTGCATTATCCTTCGGCTTATCCCATCTGGATCAGGTAGTGCTTGCCGAAACCGAAACGGCACTATCTCCTGAGGCGCTGCGGAAGTATCTGACTCATTCCATCCGGTTCAATTTCGATTCAGCCGCCCAGGAGGGCCTGGCTGAATTTCTACATCGACAATCGGTTTCGCTCGTCTGATTTCTTAAATAAGAAAGGCCGCTCAGAGGAGCGGCCTTTCTTATTTACGGTAATTCAGAAAATCAACGGGAGACGCTAACGCGTACCGTTTTTGAAAACTCGGCATTACCGACATTCATCAGGTAAATTCCGTTTGGAAGGCTGCTAAGGTCAAGCGAATGCACCTGGCCGGAAGGTTGGTTGAGCACTTGTGTATAGACGATCTTTCCCAGCGCATCCACGACCCGTACAACAGCCTGATCTCCGATCGGGCGCGTAAGGAACATGTCGAGGTTGATCACACCATTCGTAGGATTGGGGTAAACGCTGAACGAGAAGTTCTCCGGACCGTCCTGTATGGAATTAGCGGATTCACAACGCGTAGAAACCAGCAAGGAGCTGTAGAACGTGTTCATGGCGGTCGTCATGCGGGTTACCTGACCTGTGGTGAACATATTGAGACAATCGTCATCGGAATAATCCATATAGTTCATGAACATAACCCCGTTTCCGCTCGGGGTGCAGGCGTCCGTGTGCGGGAAGGTGCGGCAACCATAGGTTTCCCCAGCCTGGTTGGGAGTATCGGCAACGTAATCGGTACCGCCGCAGCTACCACCGTCGTCGCCCCAGATGTGGTTCAGACGAAAAGCGTGACCAACTTCATGGGTACAGGTACGTCCCTGATCGTACGGAGCGGCAACCAAGCCAACCCGTCCGAAAGCAGAATACGTAATCACGACGCCATAGGTATCGGTATGTGAAGCAGCCGGAAATTCCGCATAACCGAGGATACCACCACCGAGGCTACAAACCCAGATGTTGAAATACACATCCGTGTCCCAAGCATCCATTCCGCCGGTCGAGTATGCCTTTACCAGGTCATTCGTGGAGAAGGTATTGACCGTTGTCTGACGGCGCTCGATGCCGGTAGTTGGATTACCGTTAGGATCGGTTTGAGCGAGACAAAAGCGAAACTGGGAACCCGATGCAGCCGCCCGGAAAGGAGCCGGAGTGACATTCGTATCGGCGTTGAGACGGGCGAAGTCTTCGTTCAACACATCAATCTGGGATTCAACCTGCGCATCGGAAATATTCTGTCCGACGGTGCGATAAACAACGTGCACGACGCAAGGAATCGTCACAATCGAGTTGGAAGAAGACGATCGATTGTTAGCCAGGTTGGCAATCGCGCGTTGCAATGTCTGCTCGTCCATTTCGAATTGGCGCGCATAAGCCGGATCAGCGGCCATCTTGGCATTCATATAGTCCGTTGTGTTGCAGCGGATGGGGTGCGCATTTCCGGTTTGTCCGTTTGACGAACCGACATAAAGAGTGCCTGCCAGCAGCAGGCCTGCGAGTACAAGATTTTTCATGTAATAGTTGATGGTTGGCAAGTATTTAACAAATATACGGAATCGGCTTGTAAGGTGGGTGAAGCTAGCCGTAAGCTCTAAGAATCAGGCCTTCTTTATACCCGTTTTTTCAAAGAAATCAGAAGATGACCATTCGGTGACCGAACCGGGTTTCCATTCCGGCAATGCCAACTTACCCACGGCTACCCGAATCAGGCGAAGGGTCGGGAATCCGACTGCTGCCGTCATCTTTCGAACCTGTCTGTTCTTTCCCTCCGTTAACGTCAGCGAGATCCAGGATGTCGGAATGGATTTACGAAAACGCACCGGCGGTGTCCGATCAGGAAGATTGGCTGGCGGGTCGATCAACTCGACCAGTGCCGGGCGTGTTCGAAATTCCTTCCCATCAATACTGATGATAACGCCATTGGAGAACTTTTCGCAGTCTGACACACCCATGCTGCCTTCCACTTGCAACCAATAGGTCCGGGGGTGTGCGTTCCGTGGGTCGAGCAGGCTTTGATTCACAGCGGCATCGTTGGTCAGCAGTAACAAGCCTTCGCTGTCGCGATCCAGCCTACCCAGGGGGTAGCAATCCGACGGAAAACGGAAATCCAGGTGCGCCAAACCCGGGTTGCCTCCCTCATCGGTGAACTGCGACAACATCCCGTAAGGCTTGTAAATGCTGAAATACCGCCAGCGTTGTGTCATTTGTTTGAAAGAACGTCAGGAATAGGCAAGGGTTGCATTCAGGGTTGAAGAAATTGTGGTTAACTTTAGGGTGCGAATCATTGTTAAGCAGATCTGCGTATCAACTGTTGGAGCATTTCTTTGCTTCAGTTTAAATCTACTTAAGTTCAAATGCGATCAATCTCCCCCTTCGTTGCGAGTGTAATTGCAGTAATTTTTGTGCTTTCTTCCTCTTCATGTAAAAAGGAAGACAAGTGCATTGCGGGTACCGGTGGCAACCTGACCATTGTCGCCAAGCTTCGCCACCATGGGACGCTGATCCCGAATGATTCATTGAAACCGGATACCGTCTGGATAAAATTCAACGCAAAGGATTGGGGCGGTGCGCCAAGCGGATATGACATGCGGGTCATCGGTGAATTTCCCGAAGACCATGTCCATCTATCCGGTTTGAAGTGTGGAGACTACTATTTTTACGCCTCCGGTTGGGACACCTCGATCGTTCAGTTGGTGAAGGGCGGCATCCCCTTCTCCACCGATCAGGAAAGCGGCGAAATTGTTTTGGATATTCCTGTAACGGAAGATTAAACCGAGGTTGTGCGGTCCACTCTCGCTATCGCTATACTTTTCCTGCTCCTGTTTCAAACCGGTTGCAGAAAGGAAGCGGTCAACCCCGACGGAAAAGTGATTGTCGAGGGAACGATCCGGCTTCAGGTTTCAGCAGTGCACCATAGTTGGGGCGTTCCCGGTATTCGCATCTATCTCAAGAAAGGCGCGACGGAATTTCCGGGTTATGATCCCGCGCTGTACGAGTATGCAATCCAGGCCGACAATGAAGGCTTGGGAGCATTCGAAAAGTTGTATCCTGGCAAGTACTTCGTATATGCCAAAGGATGGGATTATTACTGGGGCGATACGGTCATCGGATATGCCCCGGTCGTGCTCACGGACCCTACTCGACTCGATAATGCCATGACCCTCTATGTCAGTGAATAATTCGCATCGCTTCCTAATCTTATTGGGTTTAGTAATGGTGTTCAGCACGCATGCCTGCCGGTACGATGAACTTCCCTCACCAATGGCGGAAACCGGCTTCCCGGAGTCGGTAGACAAAATCATTACAGGAAAATGCGCAACAGCCGGTTGCCACAATGATATCAGTTATCAGAATGCCGGAGGTCTGGATTTTTCAACCTGGGATGTCACCTTCCGTGGCGGCCGCAATGGCTCCAGTATCATTCCTTACAGCACCTTATACAGCTATTGTCTTTATTTCGTCAACACCGATAGTACGCGTGGGCCTGTCCTGGAGCCGACCATGCCCTATCAAGCTGCACCGCTGAGTACCGCCGAATACCAGACCTTGTACGATTGGATCGCGAACGGTGCTCCGAACAAGGATGGCTTCGTGAAATATTCGGATGATCCGGATCGGGAAAAAGTCTACATCTGCATGCAGGGTTGCGACCAGGTAGCGGTCTTCGATGCAGCATCGCAGAATATCATGCGTTACATACCGGTCGGTAATGATCCCGGTCAGATCGAGGCGCCCCACCAGGTGCGTGTTTCTCCAGACGGAGAGTACTGGTATGTGGTGTTCTACGCGGGAAGTGTCTTGCAGAAATTTCGAACAAGTGACGACTCCCTCGTTGCGACCTTTAACATCGGGTTTGGCGACTGGAATACGATCATTTTTACACCCGACGGATCAAGGGGCTTCGTGAATGGAACGAACATCAACACGACGGCCGTTGTCGATCTCGTCAACAATACGGTGATCACTCAAATTTCACCGGAACTGCCCCATGGCGGATTCGTCACACCCGACGGGCATTGGCTTTACCTCACATCGCAAGTATCAAACTTCATCAACAAAGTTGACATCACGGATCCGGGCTTCTCCTTCGACCCGGTCATCCTGCAACCCGGCGAGCCCAAACTGACGACTTCGCGCTATGACCCGCACGAGGCCATCCTTTCGCCGGATGGAACCAAGTATTTTGTCAGTTGCCAGGCCAGTGACGAGATACGCGTCTTTCGTCTTTCGGGTGACAGTCTGTTGAAGATCATTCCGGTCGGCACCAAGCCGCAGGAATTCGCCGAATCCACCAACCAACCTTACCTTTTTGTCACCTGTACGGAAGAAGTCGTGGATGCCAACCGAAAGGGGTTGGTGTATGTGATCAATTACAACACCCTCGACCTGGTCGATTCCATCTATACCGGATATCAACCACATGGAATTGATTTCGATCCGGTTCGCAAGCTGGTGTATGTCGCCAATCTAAATGTGGACAATACGGGTCCAGCCCCGCATCACGTGTCGGATTGTGGCGGGAGGAACGGCTACATTACGATCATTGACGAACAGACGCTTGAACTATATCGCAGATCGTTTCCCGACGGGTCCACCAGCTCTTACAAAAACGAAGTGTTGCGGGCGCCGTATTTTGTCGCTTACCGTAAACGCCCCTGAGGCGCTTACTTCCCAATCCTTCTCTTTATGATCAATTGCCGCTTCCGGTAGTCGATCTGCGCTTCCAACAGTACGAGCAGTTCACTCCCGATGACCCCATCCAGTTGGGGTAAGCCCAGCCGTTCATAGGAACTGTTGACATGACTCATGTCGAGCAGGATCGTCTCAAAGCCGGGTATCGAACATTCACCGATCCGCAGCTCTGTCAGCGTCACCTTCATGGTTTGCATGGAACTGGTGCCCAGGCCGGCGGATAGTTTCTCATCCGGCCGAAACTCGTGTGCTTCGACAAATCGGCTGAAGCGGTTCGTATCGAATACCGAACGGGAAGCGCCGGTATCGATCAGCAACCTTGCCGGTTGCTTGTTGATGACGGCGTCGACGAGGATATGATACCCTTCTTCCTCGATGGATTGCAAATGAAAAGGGACACGAACACGATCAAATAAGTTCATCATCTTTTCTTTGGTTCAGCAGTCTTGGAAAATAAAAAAGAGCACCCGTTCACGGATGCTCTTTCGTTGATGTCGAAGGATCACTTTACGGCAGGTTGCTGCATGTTATCGAGCACGTCCATGACCTCTTTCACGGCCTTGGCCGATGCGCTCACGAGCGATTTTTCTTCTTCGGTGAGTTTGAGTTCGATGATCTCCTCAATACCGTTCCGTCCCAGTTTAACCGGAACTCCCAGGTATACGCCCTTCAGGCCGTACTCGCCATTCAGCCATGCGCAGCAAGGGAAGATCCGCTTCTGATCCTTGATGACCGCCTCCACCATTTGGGCAGCGGCTGCACCCGGGGCATACCAGGCGGAAGTACCCATGAGGTTGACCAATTCGCCTCCGCCCTTCTTGGTGCGTTCGACGATGGCGTCGAGTTTATCCTTTGCAATAAGTTCCGTCACGGGAATCCCTGCAACGGTTGTATAGCGCGGCAGCGGAACCATCGTATCGCCATGGCCGCCCATCAATACCGCCTGGATGTCTTTGGGCGAAGTGTTCAACGCTTCGGCCAGGAACGCACGGTAGCGGGCTGTATCCAAAATACCTGCCATCCCGAAAACGCGACGAGAGTCGATCTTGGCCGTCAGGTAAGCGCAATACGTCATCACATCGAGCGGATTCGACACTACGATGATGATGGTGTTGGGGCTATACTTGATGATGTTCTCCGTTACGGAACGAACGATGCCGGCATTGGTCGCGATCAGATCGTCGCGGCTCATACCGGGCTTGCGGGGCAGACCGGAGGTGATGACGACAACATCCGAGTCGGCCGTCTTTGAATAATCGTTGGTGGAGCCGATCAGACGCGTATCGTACAGGTTGATGGGACTTGTTTGCCACATATCAAGCGACTTCCCTTCTGACACGCCTTCTTTGATATCAAGCAGAACGACTTCATGCACGAAATCTTTCTGCGCAATCACATCAGCACAAGTGGCACCCACGTTACCGGCGCCTACGACAGTTACTTTCATGGATTATGGGGTTTTCCGAATTGGTTGTTTCTGAGATTAACGGAGCCCAAAAGTACGAACTCCGGGAGGATACCGAAATGGCAAAAATCATCCGCTATCGATGGGTGGTTGTGGAATTTGAGCGAAAAGGGCTGTGTTTAGACTTGCGGGGAATTTTGTGAACTGTTGATAAGTGGGGACTAAAAAATTGCTTTTTTCGAAGGATTTCACTAAATTTCGTTTTAACAACCCTCTGCCACTAAAAGTTACATTTTATTGAAAATTCCAGCATTGTTTGATTGTCTTTGCCCAAAAGACGATTCTCTGAGCCGCCCAAGTATCGGGCACTCAACTTGCTGGCCATTTTACCTCGAAGACGATTCCGATCTTCTTCGAAACCTTAACTCTTAGCACGTAACCACACACGACGCATGAGGATACTTTTACGCTCCACACTCGTACTTCTGCTCTTCTTTTCCGGTAAAGCCTACGCCCAGAACTATAACATGGGCAATTCTTCGATTTCCACCTGTAGTGGAAATTTCTATGACAGCGGTGGCAATGGCGCCGGGGCAGGCGCGAATTACAATAACAACGAGAACTACACGATGACTTTTTGCTCGAGCACACCCGGGCAATGTGTGCGACTGACGTTTACCGCGTTCAACATCGAGTCAGGATTTGATTACCTGAGAATATACAATGGATCAACCACCGGCGCTCCCCTACTCGGCACCTATACCGGAACAACCAGCCCTGGAACCGTAACTGCAACCAGCGGTTGTTTAACACTTCAGTTTACCTCGGATGGTTCGATCAATTATGCAGGATGGGCCGCAACCGTTTCGTGCGTGACCTGCCCCGGCGGACCTTGTGGTTCGACCTGCAGTGGCGGACCTGCCCCTGCCAACGACGCATGCAGTGGAGCGCAGAACCTTGGCCTACTGCCGGTTCCGGCTTCGTGTCCCAGCGGAGTCGGCACGCCACTTTCCCTGAATACCACCAACCTGTGCGCTACGGCGGAAATGCCTTACACCTCCATGCTTGGCTGTCAGCCTACCGGCAATATGGCCAGTCCTGCCTCCGATGTCTGGTATCAATTCAGCATCACAGGACCGACGCTGAACATCAACCTTACGGGGCTACAAACACCGGAGGTTGGTTTGTATTCCGGCAGCAACTGCAACAACCTCGTACCGCGTGGTTGCGCGATTGGCGCGAGCGGAACGTTGAATACATCTTTCGGCGGACTTGCGCCCGGTACCTACTGGTTGCAAGTATCCGGTGGAAACCTCAACGATCAGTGCAATTTCAATCTTCAACTACAGAATAATTTCGACTGCGCGGGTTGCGTCATGGTCAGCAACCTGACCGTCAACCCACCACCGGTAAATGGAACTTATCAGGCTGGACAACTCGTCAATTTCTGCTACACGATATCCGACTATAATCAGACTTCCGTCAACTGGCTGCACGCCGTTATTCCTAGCTTTTCAGCCGGCTGGGACCTCAGTACCCTGACGACTACCATGCCGGCCAACTGTTCCGGTGCCGGTGCCTGGACCTGGAACAACGGCCTTGTGACCAGTTCCGCTACAGGACTTGTCGTATGACCGGGGTTCTTCTACGAATCTGCACTCGGAAGTCCTGGCGGTGTCATGGATGGTAATCCGGGGAACAACTTTGGCGATAACAATGCACTGAATACCTGCGACTGGACCTTTTGCTTTTCCATTCGGACCTTACCACCAGGACAATGTATACCCGGACTTCCACTCAACATTGCCATCGACACTTACGGTGATGGTGAAACCGGCTCCTGGACTTCCTTTGCTTGCAGCGGCGATCCGATCACGCAGTTCTTTGCACAGCTTGCGTGTTGTACGCCTCCCGTTGTCAATGATTTTCAACCTCCTTGTCCCGGCTCGACGGGTTCAGCCGTCGCTACCGGCCAGGGTGTCGCACCATGGAATTATATCTGGCGAAATGGCGGCGGCACCGTTATTCAGACGGCAAATAATATCAACGGATCAAATACGCTGAGCAATCTGTCTCCCGGTACTTATTCCGTTACCGTAACAGATGATGCCGGGTGCACCTCAACGGCAACCTTTACGATCAATAACGCGACTCCTGTCACAGCAGCGGGCAACATCACCAACCTATCCTGCAGCGGAGCAAACAATGGCGCGATTGCCGTAACACCTTCCGGCGGTACGGGGCCGTACACGTATGCCTGGAACCCGAATGTCGGCACTACTGCAAACCCTACCGGCCTGGCCGCCGGTACATACACCGTAACAGTAACAGATGCCAATGGCTGCACAGGCACACAAACATTCACCGTTACACAAGCTCCTCCGGTAACCGCTTCCATCGCTCCGACAGCCGTCAGTTGCTATAACGGAACGAATGGATCCGCGACCGTCACACCCGGTGGCGGAACCGGACCGTATACCTACAGTTGGTCTCCAACCGGCGGTTCAGGGGCTACCGCTTCGGGTCTCGCTCCGGGTTCATACGTAGTCACAGTAACGGATAGTCGGGGCTGCACAACGACCGCCTCAACGACGATCACACAACCAACGCAGATTACTGCCCAAATCAACAGCAGCACCAATGTAACCTGTAACGGCGGTAGCAACGGTACCGCCACGGCAGCAGGCAACGGAGGAACTCCCGGTTACACCTATGCCTGGGCACCTTCGGGCGGAAGCGGAGCAACAGGAACAGGACTGGCTGCCGGTAATTATACGGTCACGATCACCGACACGCGTGGTTGTACCGCTACGGCGAACATCACGATCACACAACCGCCCGTCATCACAGCTACCATTCAAAATGTAACCAACGTCACTTGCAATGGTGCTGCTGATGGTTCGGCCGGCGTGAATGCCGGTGGCGGCAACCCTGGTTATACGTATGCATGGACCCCTTCCGGTGGTAACAGTTCGACTGCCAGCGGACTCGGCGCAGGCACGTATACCGTTACGGTCACGGATGCCAGTGGTTGTACCCGCACAGCTACCGCAAACATTACACAACCGCCGGCGCTTACCGCATCGGTCACCCCGACTCCTGCCGACTGTAATGGAGCAACTGATGGAAGCGTGAGTGCAAATGCCGGAGGTGGAACGGGGCCCTATTCCTACAACTGGTTACCGGCCGGTGGAACCGCTGCTACGGCAACCGGACTTGGAGCCGGCACTTATACTGTTACCATTACAGACGCTAATGGCTGTACGCGTAGCGCGACAGGAGCAGTCACGGAACCTTCTGCGATCACCTATACCAGCAACACGACCCCGGCCACTTGTGGTGCCGCGGACGGATCGGCTACCATCACACCTGCCGGAGGAACGGGCCCGTATAGTTATTCCTGGACACCATCCGGTGGTAGCGGATCAACGGCTACCAACATTCCGGCCGGCGCCTATAATGTAACCATCACCGATGCCAATGGTTGTACTGTTACGGCTGCGGTTGGCGTCTCCAACACCAACTCCGCCACAGTCGCCATCAATGCCTCGACCGATGTTTCGTGTAACGGTGGAAGTGATGGAACAGCTACGGCGACCATATCCGGTGGAAGCGCCCCATTCACCTATGCCTGGTCTCCTTCCGGAGGAGCCGGTGCTACCGCCAACGGATTGCAGGCCGGGAACTATACGGTCACGGTCACCGATGTGAACGGATGCAGTGCAACCGCTAACATCGCTATCAATGAACCACCCTTACTCACCTCCGCTATCTCCGCGTTTGCGGATGTAGTGTGTGCCGGAGACGCCACCGGTACCGCCACTGTCCTGGCTAACGGAGGATCCCCCGGCTACAGCTATGCCTGGACTCCGGCAGGAGGCAGTGGGACTACGGCCAGCAATCTGGCCGGAGGAACGTATACTGTTACCGTCACCGACGCAGCCGGTTGCACTTCTTCCACCACGGTTTCCATTAACGAACCGACGCCGGTCACCGCCGCTGTCACTCCAACCAATATCACCTGCAACGGCGCCGCTAACGGCAGTGCAAACGCTACCCCGGGTGGCGGCACTGGCCCTTACACTTATACATGGTCGCCATCCGGCGGTAGCGGGGCTTCCGCAAGCGGACTGGGCGCAGGATCGTATACCGTTACAATTACCGATGCGGCAGGTTGTACGGCTACCGCATCCGCCAACATCGCAGAACCTGCCGCTCTGATCGCCAATCTTACACCTGCCGACGTGAGTTGCTTCGGAGCAAGTGATGGTAGTGTAGCCGCGACTATCGCGGGCGGCACTGCGCCGCTTGCCTATAGTTGGTCCCCGTCTGGGGGCAGTGGGGCTACGGCCAGCGGCCTTGGACAAGGCAGTTATACGGTAACCGTGACCGACGCGAGCGGATGTACGGTTTCCGCCACCGCTGCGATCACCGAACCTCCACAAATCAATGCACTCATCACCAATAGCACCTCTCTGCTTTGCAACGGGGATGGAAGCGGATCGGCCACCGTCTCTGCGAATGGAGGATCCGGCGCATTGTCCTATACCTGGTCCCCAACCGGCGGAAACGGAACTACTGCAAGCGGGCTGGATGCCGGCAACTACACCGTTACGGTAACCGATGCAAACGGTTGTACGATAACGGCCGCCGTCACCATCAATGAACCCCCTGTCCTCACCTCCGCGATAACTGCCTCAACGGATCTGCTTTGCAATGCGGGTGCCGATGGTTCAGCTACCGTAACGGCCAACGGCGGCACTGCTCCGTACGCTTACACTTGGTCTCCTTCAGGAGGAGCCGGTACCACCGCCACAGGATTATCGGGTGGCAATTACAGCGTGCTGGTTACAGATGGTAACGGCTGCACCAGTTCATCGAATATCACCATCAACGAACCGCCGGCCATTCAGTTAAATGTAAATGGCACGGATGCGACCTGCGGAATGCTGAATGGCTCCGCGACTGTTTCCGTCAATGGTGGTACACCGACCTACAGCTACAATTGGACACCTGTCGGCGGAACCGCCATCACCGCAACCGGCCTGGATGCCGGAAACTACACCATCGAAGTGACGGATGCCAATGGTTGCATCCAACGGGCCAATGTGTCGCTGACGAATTCACTTCCTCCGGTTACCAGTTCCTCCGTTACGAGCAATGTCAATTGCAACGGAGGCAGCAACGGTGCCGCCACGGTAAGTGTGAGCCAGGGAACTGCGCCGATCAATTATTCCTGGAGCCCTTCCGGCGGCTCCGGAAGTTCCGCGTCCAACTTGCAGGCAGGATTTTACACAGTGACCGTAACGGACGCTCTCGGCTGTACCGCTACGGAGAATCTTACCATAACCGAACCGCCACTACTCACAAGTTCAATCACCGGAGGTGATGTTGTCTGTGGCGGTCTACCGACGGGTTATGCCGCGGTTGATGCCAGCGGCGGTACACCCGGATATTCATACTCCTGGGCACCGGGAGGAGCCGCGACCGACAGTATCGCTTCCCTTACCGGCGGCAATTATACTGTCACGGTTACAGATGCAAACGGCTGTACAAGTTCGGCCGCAATTACGGTAGCCGAACCTCCAGTACTGACCACTTCGACTGCTTCCAGCGATGTCTCCTGTTTAGGTATCTCCGATGGTTCAGCTACCACCACTGCCAACGGAGGAACCGGTGCCTATACCTACAACTGGGCACCGTCCGGTGGTAGCGGCGCTGCAGCTTCAGGACTTGGCGCCGGAACGTATACGGTTACAGTTACCGACGCAAATGGCTGTACGGTCACCAATAGTGTCACGGTCGCAGAACCAACCCAACTGAACGCGGCCCTTACGACCAGCAGTATGGTGAGTTGCAACGGCGGCAATGATGCCACTGCCGCTATAACTGCGGCTGGTGGAACCGTCAACTATTCCTACAACTGGGCTCCCTCGGGCGGAACTGCCGCCAACGCGACAGGCCTTTCGGCAGGCAACTATACCGTAACCGTAACCGATGCCAATGGTTGTACTGTCACGGTGACTGTACCGATCACCGAGCCGACTCTTCTAACCAGCAACATTCCCGCCAGCACCAACATCTTGTGCAACGGTGGCAACAATGGAGATGCAACGGTCAATGCAAATGGCGGAACACCGGGTTATAGCTATTCCTGGTCGCCTGTCGGCGGAACCGGTACGCTTGCGTCCGGACTCCAGGCCGGTAATTATACCGTCACAGTTACGGATGCCAATGGTTGTACCAGTACGGCGGCCGTGACCATCACAGAACCGCCTCTCCTGACCTTCTCACCTAACCCCGTAACCGACGTTGCCTGCAACGGTGGAAACGATGGCGCCGCCAGTGTGACCATCGCCGGCGGAAGTCCGGGGTATACTTATGCCTGGAGTCCTTCCGGCGGTACCGGTGCGAATGCTACAAGTCTCACCGCTGGTAATTATACAGTCACCGCAACGGATGCCAATGGCTGCACCGTCAGCAGCACGTTCTTGATCAGCGAACCGACGCTCTTGTCACCGCTGGCAAGCAGCACCGATGCCTTATGCAGTGGCGCAAACAACGGAACTGCCAGTGTCGCTACCAATGGCGGCACTCCCGGATATACCTATTCCTGGACTCCATCAGGCGGAACGGGGGCGAACGCGACCGGGCTTGGAGCAGGTGTTTATCAGGTCGTGGTAACGGATGCAAACGGTTGTACTGCTTCCGCCACAGCCATCATCAGCGAACCGTCCGTCCTGGTTTTAAATGTCGCAGGGACCTCGGATGTGAGTTGTTTCAATGGAGCTGACGGAACCGGATCGGTGACGCCCACCGGCGGAACCGCCAACTATAGTTATGCCTGGTCACCGTCTGGTGGCACGGGAAGTTCGGCGAACGGACTTTCAGCCGGTAGTTACACGGTAACGGTCACCGATCAAAACGGATGCACCGCGCAGGTTCCGCTCACGATCAATCAACCCACGCAACTGACCGTACAAGCCAGCGCCATCGATGCACGCTGTAACGGATCCACGGATGGCAGTATCAGTGCGATTGCCAATGGAGGAACCGGACCTTATGGTTATACCTGGAGTCCTGGTGGAGCTGTTACGGCGGGTGTTAACAATGTTGGAGCCGGGAACTATTCCGTTACGATTACCGATGCCAATGGTTGTACAACTACCGGCTCAGCGACCGTTGCACAACCGGCCGCGCTTAGCGCTTCTGCCACACCTGTGGCGGTTACCTGCAATGGAGGGTCGAATGGCACGGTTACCGTGAATGTGAACGGTGGTACAACAGGTTATTCCTATTCGTGGTTCCCGGGAGGTGCCACCACGGCGAATGCATCGGGCCTTTCGGCAGGAGCCTACAGTGTCACGATCACGGATGCCAACGGCTGTACCACGACTGCAGCCGCAACGGTCACCGAACCGTTAGCGATGCAACTCTCCTTATCTTCCACTCCATCGGTTTGTGGTGGAACGAACGGTTCGGCATCTGTTTCAGTAGCCGGCGGAACCGGCCCCTACTCATATTCCTGGTCGCCCGGTGGCGGCGCCGGCAGCACGATCAACAATGTCGGTGCCGGAGCATATTCCGTGTTAGTCACGGATGCAAATGGTTGTACACAAAGTGATATCGCGAACGTTGGCAATACCGGCGGCCCGACTGTCAGCGCCAGCGTCAATCAACAAGTCAGTTGTGCAGGTGGAAATGATGGTCGTGCTACGGTTACCGTTTCGAGTGGCACGGCTCCTTATTCTTACGCCTGGTCGCCTTCCGGCGGAAACGGTGCTACCGCCAACAGCTTACCAGCGGGTAATTATAGTGTCACCGTCACGGACGCCAACGGTTGCATTTCATCGGATAACATTGTCATTACCGAACCTTCTGCGGTAGCAGCTCAGGTTAGTTCAACACCTACGCTTTGTGCCGGCTCCTCAGACGGCAGTATGACTGCCCAGGCTGCGGGCGGAACCGGCGCTTACACCTTCTCCTGGTCACCGGGTGGAGCAGTTGGCGCAACCGCAAGTGGTCTGGCAGCGGGAACATACACCGTTACTGCAACGGATGCCAATGGTTGTACTTCGAGTGCAAGCGGAACAGTTACCTCTCCGGGTGCGCTAACCGCCTCGGCTTCCTCCACTCCTACTTTGTGTAACGGCGGGAATGACGGCACCGCAACAGCTAATGTCAATGGCGGCACGGCAGGATATACTTATTCCTGGTTCCCATCCGGAGCATCCGGCGGCACGGCCGCTGGACTGAGCCCCGGCAATTATACGGTAACCGTGACAGATGCGAACGGATGCACGACCACAGCCTCAGCTACGGTCGGTCAGCCTGCTGCGATGAACCTGTCGACCAACTCCACCCCGGCACAGTGCGGCTCTTCGAATGGAAGCGCCTCGGTGAATGCATCCGGTGGTTCCGCACCCTACAATTACCTCTGGAATCCATCCGGTGCTACCACCCAAAATGCGACCGGACTTTCAGCCGGGGCCTACTCCGTCGTAGTGACCGATGCCAATGGTTGTACGCAGAGCGACGTCGCCAATGTGGGTAACATCGGCGGCCCGACGGTCAGCGCCAGCACCGTGCAACAGGTTTCCTGCAATGGTGGGTCCGATGGATCGGCAACTGTTTCCGTTTCCTCCGGTAACGCTCCATTTGCATATACCTGGGCACCAGCCGGCGGAACCCTGGCGACAGCCACCGGCTTGCCTGCCGGAAGTTATTCGGTTACCGTAATGGATGCCAATGGTTGTATCTCGACCGACAACGTGACCATTACGGAACCCTCACCGGTACAGGCTCAGGCCAGTGCGACAGCAGCATTGTGTCGCAGCACAGCAACCGGCGCGGTCAGCGCGCAAGCTGCCGGCGGAACCGGACCCTATACCTATCTCTGGATGCCGGGCAGTATTGCGGGCGCCTCCGCTTCCAATCTGAATGCAGGAACTTATACGGTTACAGTATCCGACCAAAACGGCTGTACGTCAACTGCCACTGCTTCTGTCACTCAGCCGACCGCCGTCACCGCTTCGACCTCGACACAAGCCACACAATGTAACGGCAGCGCCGATGGTAGCGCCACGGTTTCCGCGAATGGCGGGACACCGGGCTACACGTATAGCTGGTTCCCGACAGGCGGCAACAATAGTACGACGATTGGCGTCGCTGCAGGAACCTATACCGTAACCGTAACCGATGATAACGGTTGTTCCATCACGTCAACCGCCGTCGTTGGCCAACCGGCCGCGATCAATGTCAGCACTTCTTCAACTCCGGCATCCTGCGGATCGGCTAACGGATCGGCAACTGCCAGCGTAAGCGGCGGCGCTGGCTCTTATTCTTACGCCTGGAGCCCTGGCGGTGCAACCGGAGCAAATGCAAGCGGACTTGTAGCAGGCAGCTACACCGTCATCGTCACCGACGCCAACGGGTGTACCCAGACTGCGAATGCCAGCGTTTCCAATATCGGCGGCCCGACCATTGCAACTGCTGTTGTGCAACAAGTCTCCTGCTTCGGCGGAAACGACGGTAGCGCGACCGTGAATGTCAGCACCGGCACAGCGCCATTCAGCTTTGCATGGTCCCCTGCCGGGGGTTCGGGCGCAACTGCAACGGGACTTTCTGCCGGCAATTTCAGTGTTACCGTAACGGATGCGAATGGTTGCATTTCCAATGACCAGGTAACGATCACCGAACCGACCGCCCTAGCGCTGCAGACTACAACGCAACCCACCTTATGCTTCGGATCGCCATCCGGATCAGCGGATGTCGTAGTTGCCGGTGGAACCGGACCCTATAGTTATGCCTGGGCTCCAGGTGGTGCTTCCTCCGCTTCCGCCATCAATCTCAGCGCCGGAAATTATACAGTGACCATTACCGATGCCAACGGCTGTACCGCTGGCGCGAGTGCTACGGTTGCTCAACCCGTGGCCCTGGCGGCTAATGCGACCGCCACCGCTACCGATTGCAATGGCGGAAGCGATGGAACAGCCAGCGTAAGCGTAAGCGGTGGGACCGCAGGATATTCCTACGCCTGGTTCCCTTCGGGTTCTTCGGGCAGTACCGCCACCGGACTATCGGCCGGCAACTATACGGTGACGGTAACCGATGCAAACGGTTGCACGACCTCCGCAACGGCCACTGTTACACAACCCGTCGCCATTCAACTGACCACCTCTTCCACGCCTTCGGCCTGCAGCGCTTCGAATGGCTCTGCAACAGTGAATGTCAACGGAGGATCTGCCCCTTACACCTATAGCTGGTCGTCGGGTGGTTCCGTAAATGCGACTGCCAACAATTTACCTGCAGGTTCCTATACGGTAATTGTGACGGATGCCAATGGTTGCACCAACTCCGCCTCCGCCGTTGTGGCCAACCAGGGAGGTCCGACCGTTTCGCTCGCCGCCACCTCGAATGTGAGTTGCAACGGAGCATCCGATGGAAGTGCCAGCATCAATGTGAATGGCGGAACAGGACCATTCACCTACCAGTGGTCACCCTATGGCGGCAACTCGACGAGTGCCAGCGGGTTGGGCGGTGGCAATTATGTAGTCAGCGTAACGGATGCGAATGGTTGTCTCAATTTCGTGAACGTTTCAATTCAGGAACCGGATGCCATCCAACTTCAGACCAATTCAACTCCTACCACTTGCGGAGGATCAAACGGGACAGCCAGTGTATTGGCTGCAGGCGGCACGGGCTCGTTCACTTATGCGTGGACACCGGGCTCCGGCAACAACGCCAACCTTACCAACCTCGCGTCCGGCAACTACTCCGTGGTTGTAACCGATGGAAACGGCTGCACCCAGTCTGCGAACGTGACGGTCAGCAGCATTGGCGGCGCCACGGCCACCTTGCAATCATACACCGACGTAAGTTGTAATGGCGGTGCCAACGGTAGTGCAACGATCAGCGCAACGGGCGGGACAGCACCGTATACCTATTCCTGGTCTCCCACAGGCGGGACCCTGGCTTCAGCAAGCGGTCTTGCCGCCGGAAGCTACCAGGTCCAAATCACCGACGCAACAGGATGTGTATCCACCGTTCAAGTGTTGATCGAAGAACCTGATCCGATCAGCATACTGACCAGTTCAACACCGGCCTCTTGTAATGGCGGAACGGATGGCAGCGCAACCGTCGCACCATCGGGTGGAACGCCACCGTGGCAATATCAATGGTCGCCGGGCGGAGCGTCCACTCCTACTGCCGGAGGACTTGCCGCCGGCCTCTATACCGTTGTGATTACCGATGCCGGCGGATGCAATGAGAGTGAAAGCGTTGCTGTCAACTCCAATACCTCGATGGTGCTTACGCCGACTTCAACAAACGTCGGTTGTAACGGTATGGCAAACGGCTCGGCCGCGGTAAGCGTTAGTGGCGGAGCCGCTCCCTATTCGTATTCCTGGTTGCCTGCCGTTGGTTCAGGCGCGACAGCCAGCGGACTGAGCGGGGGCAATTACACCGTTACCGTATCGGATGCCAATGGTTGTGTGAACCTCAACCAATTTGAAATCGAAGAACCAGCTCCTCTGCTGGCTGCTCTACCGGCTGATCAGGCGCTGTGTCCTGGCTTTGTTTTGGTGTTGGCGACTTCCGTTTCCGGAGGTACCCAACCGTACGCTTATCTCTGGACCGATGGCAGCACGGACTCTTCACAAACCGTTTCGCCCGTCGGTACCACGCAATACGGCGTTACGGTCACCGATGCGAACGGATGCTCCTCTGGACCCTTGTCGGTCACCATCAGTGTCCCCGACCCGCTGACGGTGGTAGCAACCGGAGATGCCACCTTATGCGATGGCAGCGCAACCACCATCGGATCACAGGCTAGCGGTGGTGCGGGAACCTATACGTATAGTTGGAATAGCGGTCAGATTTTGACCCCCGGCAGTACAGTTTACCCAGCTCAGGACACCACCTTCACCGTTACCGTAACCGATGCCTGTGGCACTACGGCTACCGATCAGGTTACCGTGCTGGTCAGACCGGCTCCCGAAGTCGCTTTCACCCCTCAGGAAATTGCGGGTTGCAGCCCGGTGGTGGTAAACTTCCTGGATGGATCCACGACCCCTGCAGGATCAACCTATGCCTGGAACCTGGGCGATGGATCCACGAGCAGCGAAACGTCACCGATTCATACCTATACCGAACCAGGAACCTACAGCGTAAGTCTGCTGATAGAAACACCGGATGGTTGTATCGATTATCTGAACGTCAGTAATCTGGTCACCGTGCATCCCTATCCGGTAGCCGGCTTCTCCGCCTCCGCTGATACGGTATCACTCGTGAATGCCAACGTATCGTTCGAGAACACCAGTAGCGGAGCAAGCTGGTACGCCTGGGATTTCGGCGACGGGTCACCGGTTGAACACGGATCATCGGCGGCGCACAATTACGCGGACACCGGCACCTATCAGATCCAACTGATCGTCATGAATCCGGCCGGTTGCCTGGACACCATTTTCGGCACCATCCGGGTAGAACAGGATTTCGCGATCTATATTCCGAACGCCTTCACGCCGAATAAAGATGGTGTGAACGACGGCTTCCTGCCACTGGGTGTAGGATGGACAGATTTCGAAATGTGGATCATGGACCGCTGGGGGCTGGTCATCTACCATTCCACCAGTCCGGAAACACCCTGGAACGGTTCTTACCAAAACAACGAACAGCCTTGCCAGCAGGATGTATATGAATACATCGTCAGTGTGAAGGACTTCCGGGGTAAAGGACACCGCTACGTTGGGCATGTAACCCTGGTGCGCTGATAGCGGAACACATAAATAAAAATGGCTGCCGGTGGGCAGCCATTTTTATTTAAGGTAATCCGGTCGGGAATCAGTTGCCGAGTTCCGAGAGAAACTTGATACGCATCAAACGGATATCGTTGATGGAATAATCATTTTCACCGAGTTCCCGCAGCGCTTCTTCGGCGGAGTCGGAATCAGCCGACTTGAAGTATTCGAACACTTCAGCCTGGCGGTCAATGTCGACGACCTCGTTGATGTAATAATTGATGTCGATCCGGGTTCCCGAAGAGACGATCGTTTCAAGCTCAGTCAACAGGTTTTCCAGGGTCATGCCCTTAGCCGTTGCCATATCATTGAGTGAAATCTTCCGGTCGATGTTTTGGATCAGGTAGACTTTCAAGCCCGACTTGTTCACAATCGATTTGACCACGAGATCCATTGGACGATCGATCTCATTCTCCTCCACATACTTCTTGATCAGTTCGACGAATGGCTTCCCGAATTTGGTCGCCTTCCCTGCTCCGACGCCGGAAATGTTCTTCAGTTCATCCATGGTGATCGGATACTGAATGGCCATTTCCTCCAGCGAAGGGTCCTGAAAGACCACAAAGGGCGGAACGCTTTTCTGCTTGGCAATCTGCTTGCGCAGGTCTTTTAATTGCGCGAACAGGACCGGGTCGGCAGCGGCAGCATTACTTCCGCTGAACTCCTCTTCCTCATCACTTTCCGTGTTGCTGTAGTCCTTGTCTTCGACCACCATGATCTTGACAGGCTTCTTGAGAAAGGCCTTGCCCTTATCCGTCAACCGAAGCGTTCCGTAGGTCTCAATATCCTTCGACAACAGCCCGGCCAGCAACGATTGCCGGATGATGGCTGTCCAGAACCTCGGCTCATGGTCCGACCCCTCGCCGAATATCTCGAGCTGGTCGTGCCCGTGGAGCTTCACATTGTTCTCCGCTTTTCCACAAACAACATTCACGATGTGCTCCATCGGGAATTTCTCCTTCACCGCCTGAACGGTCTCAAGCACAGTGCTTACTTCTTCCTTACCGTCGAAGCTTTTCTTCGGGTGGAGGCAGTTATCACAATTGCCGCAATTCTCCTCGACATATTGTTCGCCGAAATAATTGAGCAACACTTTTCTTCTGCAAACGGACGTTTCCGCATAGCCGACGGTTTCAAGCAGCAACTGTTTACCCACTTCCTGCTCGGCCACCGGTTTTCCCTTCATGAACTTCTCCAGCTTCTCGATATCCTTGTAACTGTAGAAGGTAACGCATTTCCCTTCGCGACCATCCCTGCCGGAACGTCCGGTCTCCTGGTAATACCCTTCCAGGCTCTTGGGTATATCGTGGTGGATGACAAAACGGACGTCCGGTTTATCGATACCCATTCCAAAGGCGATCGTAGCCACGATGACCTCTATTTCTTCCATGAGGAATTTATCCTGGGTATCGGCACGAACGCCGGCGTCGAGGCCGGCATGATACGGTAATGCACGAATGCCATTGACGGAAAGCGTGGACGCTACCTCTTCCACTTTCTTCCTGCTAAGACAATAGATGATTCCGGATTTGCCGGTGTTCTGCTTTACGAATTTGATGATCTCTTTGATGACGTCAACCTTCGGGCGAACCTCATAGTACAGGTTTCCGCGATTGAAGGACGCTTTATAGACCGTCGCATCGGTCATACCCAGGTTCTTTTGAATGTCCAATTGGACCTTGGGCGTTGCCGTGGCTGTAAGAGCAATGATGGGAACTTTACCGATCGCGTCAATAATCGGGCGAAGCCGGCGGTATTCGGGTCGGAAGTCATGCCCCCATTCCGAAATACAGTGCGCCTCATCGATCGCGAAAAACGAGATGGGTACACTGCGCAGGAACTCTACGTTTTCCTCTTTTGTCAGTGATTCCGGGGCAACGTACAGGAGCTTGGTTCGACCCTCCTTGATGTCCTTGCGGACCGTCGCGATCTCTGATTTATTAAGTGAGGAGTTCAGAAAATGCGCGATCCCCTCTTCGTTACTGAATCCCCGCATGGCATCGACCTGGTTCTTCATCAGGGCGATGAGGGGTGAAACGACAATCGCAGTTCCCTCCATGATCATGGAAGGAAGCTGATAGCACATGGATTTCCCACCACCTGTCGGCATGATGACGAAGGTGTCCTTCCCCGACAGCACATTTCGAATGATGCTCTCCTGTTCCCCCTTAAATTTGTCAAAACCGAAGTACTTTCTGAGGTAAGTCTTCAACGGTTTTTCCGCCACTAGCATTATAGTATTCTGTTTTTCAGCTTTTTACAAAACAATTACGCGTGAGCAAGGCATCACGCGTTCCTGCTTTAAAATTAAATAATTTTGTCCCAATAAACGGCTATTCCCGCGCGATATTTTTAAGCTAGATCATTGAAAAATCAATCCAACATCCGCAAACTGGCCGTAAGGACGCTCCAAATCGAAGCCGGAGCTGTGGCCAATCTCACGCAACACATTGACGATCAGTTTGTGGCCTGCGTTGAGGCAATTCTAAAAAGCAAAGGACGCGTGATTGTCAGCGGTATCGGCAAGAGTGCGATTATCGCTCAAAAGATCGTCGCGACGCTTAATTCGACCGGAACACCTTCCATTTTCATGCATGCCGCCGACGCTATCCACGGCGACCTTGGCATCATTCAAAAGCACGATGTGATCATCTGCATCTCCAAAAGTGGTGATACTCCTGAGATCAAAGTGCTGGTGCCCTTGCTCCGTTCCTGGGGAAACATCCTGATCGGGATGGTCGGTAATCCCGAATCGTACCTGGCCAAACAGGCCGACCTCGTCCTGAATACCTATGTGGCCAAGGAGGCCTGTCCTAACAACCTGGCTCCAACCAGCAGTTCCACCGCGCAGATGGCTATGGGGGACGCGCTGGCAGTCTGTCTGCTCGAGCAACGGGGCTTCACCAGCCGCGACTTTGCCAAATACCATCCCGGAGGCGCCTTGGGGAAAAAGCTTTACCTGAAAGTCAAGGACATATTCCCCGGCAATGCGAAACCCGCCGTTTCCTCCAATACGGACATCAAGGATGTGATTCTCGAGATCTCATCGAACCGTTTAGGCGCGACGGCTGTGCTTGAAAAGGGCAAATTGGTTGGGGTGATAACGGACGGCGACCTTCGCCGGATGCTCATCAACCGAAAATCCATTGAAGGCATCAAGGCCCGCGATGTGATGAATACGAATCCCAAGCAAGTTGCCAAGGACACCATGGCAGTGGACGCGCTCAACCTGATGAAGCAGTACAATATTTCACAACTGTTGGTGACCGATAAGGGTCGATTCGCGGGCTTCGTGCACCTGCATGATCTCGTCAAGGAAGGCATCCTGTGATAACACAGTCCTCCGGGCGATTTGAATTCACTGGCTATCTTTGACCCTTCATGGCTCTTTTCGATCGCAGTAACATCAATCCGCAGGCGGAGATGTCTTTTCTCGGGCATCTGGAGGCCTTACGCTGGCACCTGGTACGCGCGGTCGGTGTCGTCATGGTGCTGGCGCTGACCTGGTTTTTCCTGAAGGAGCTCCTCTTTGACGGAATACTGCTTGCCCCCAAGAACCCTCAGTTCCTTACCTACCGTGTCCTGTGCCATCTGTCAGACCGTTTGCAGTTGGGGGAAGATCTGTGCATCCGCGAGATCCCCTTCCGGCTGATCGCAACCGATATTTCTTCGCAGTTCACGACCCATATGTGGGTCGCTTTCGTGGCGGGCCTGGTCACGGGCTTTCCCTATGTGGTATGGGAACTCTGGCGCTTCATCAAACCCGCGCTGCATGAGAAGGAAAGACGGTACGCCAACGGGATCGTGTTTTACACCTCCTTTCTCTTCATTACAGGTGTATTGTTCGGCTATTACATCATCACGCCGATGACTGTCAATTTTCTGGGTAATTACCAGGTCAGTACGGAAGTCCAGAATATGATCAGCCTCGACTCGTTCATTTCCACCGTAACCACGATGACCCTGATTACCGGCATCGTGTTCGAACTCCCGATCGTGGTCTATTTCCTTTCCAAGGTGGGCATCCTGAGTCCTAAATTCATGCGCGACTACCGGAAACATGCCATCGTGGTGATCCTGATCCTGTCGGCCGTGATCACGCCAACCTCGGACGCCACGACGCTGATCATGGTCGCCATCCCCCTCTACATCCTTTACGAAGTTTCCATCTTCGTCAGCGCCTACGTGGTTCGGGGCAAACAAGCTGTTCAGTAAAACACCATGAAAGACCAGGTCCAGGAATTCAACGCGTACCGAAGCCGGATGAACGAGCGCATCCTTTCGCAGGATAATCTTGTTCTGAAACGGCTGTTCAACCTTGACACGAACACCTACGCCGAAGGTGCCTTATCTGTAAAGACCAAGGAATTGCTCGGTCTCGTTGCCAGCATGGTGCTCCGCTGTGACGACTGCATTCGCTATCACCTTGGCCGCTGTCATGAAGAGGGAGTAACAACGGAGGAACTCTTTGAAACCTTTGCTGTCGCCAATATTGTCGGCGGCACCATTGTCATTCCGCATTTACGCCGGGCTGTTGAATACTGGGACCAACTGCAATCAGCCTGATCCTTTTCAACACGTATTTTTCGGGCATGATTCCCACTTTTCCGGGCTTACGATCGATTGTACGGCTGCTGCTCTCCCAGTTTTTGATCCTGGGGAGCATTCCTTCCACCGCGCAAATCACCCGCGTCAACGGACGGGTCTATGACCCGCTCACGAACGAACCCATTCCTTTTGCCAGCATCCTCTTCGTCGGGACAACCGTAGGTAAGAATGCCGACCTCGACGGCAACTTCTCGATCGAGACCACGCAGCCGGTAGACAGCATTCGAGCCACTTTCGTAGGCTATCTGCCCGCTACGATCCATGTGAAGCGAGGCCAGACCCAGAAGATCGATTTCGCGCTACGGGCCAACAAGTTCGACCTTCCGGAAGTCACCATCGTCGCCGGAGAGAATCCCGCCATCATCCTGCTTCGAAAGGTCATCGACAACAAGCCCAAGAACGACCCCGACCGTTTTTCCGCGCTACAGTATGAAACGTACAACAAGCTGGAATTCGACATCAACAATATCACTGACAAATTCAAACGTCGCAGGCTGTTCAAACCCTTCTCATTCGTGTTCGACAACATCGACACGACCTCAACCAACAAGAAGCCCTATTTACCCGTCTTCCTGACCGAATCGGTCTCCGATGTGTATCAGCGCAAGAATCCGAAACTGAAAAAGGAGATCATTCGTGCCAGCAAGATTTCCGGGGTGGAGAACGCAACGGTCTCCCAGTACCTGGGCGACCTCTACGCCAAGATCAATGTGTACGACGCGTACCTCTACCTTTTTGGAAAAGGATTCGTCAGCCCCATCAGCGGGATTTCCCAGCTTTATTACAAGTACATGCTGGTCGACAGCGCCTACCTGGACAACAAGTGGTGTTACAAGATCACTTTTCATCCCCGGCGAAAGCAGGAACTAACGTTCAACGGTGAATTCTGGGTGCATGATACCACCTTTGCCATCCGGAAGCTGAACATGCGCATCAGCGGGGACGCGAACATCAACTTCATCGAGGACCTGGCAATCGTTCACGACTACACCTTTGTCGCCGACCAGACCTGGTTGTTGGCAAAGGAAGTCCTCGTAGTCAACCTGGCGCCAACGGAAACCAAATCAAAAGAAACCACCGGCTTCATCGGACGTAAGACCACCTTTTACCGGAATTTCAAGCTGAATGACCCGCAACCGGAGAGTTTCTTTGCCGAAGGACACGAGGTGATCGTAAAGGATGACGCGTACAAGCAAAGCGCCGCCTTTTGGGATTCCACCCGAGGGGAAAGCCTGAGTGAAAGCGAACGGAAGATCTACGCGATGATCGATACAATCAAAACGATCCCGGCTTACAAACGCTGGGCAGACCTTGTTCGCGTAGCCGCCACCGGATACAAGGAAGTCGGGCTCTTCGAGATCGGCCCTATCTACAAATTCATTTCCTCCAATCCGATCGAAGGGTTTCGCCTCCGCTTCGGCGGCCAGACCAGCAATAAATTCAGCACCCGCCTCGTGTTGAGCGGATATTCCGCTTACGGCTTCAAGGACGAACGATTCAAATACGGCGGCACCTTGCGGTACTTCACCTCCAAGGACCCTCGCCAGTACTTCGGCGTGGAATACACGAAGGATGTTGAACAGCTCGGCGTGAGCGCCAACGCGTTTGCAAACGACAACGTCTTCGCGACACTGCTCAGAAGGCAGCAAGCTTTACTGCTGAACGATGTCGAAATGGAAAAAGTCTATTTCGAACACGAATGGAAACCCGGCTTCTCCAACCGCGTCAGCATCACCCATACCGAATACGCTCCGCTGGGCAAACTCAACTTCACTTACTTCGCCAATGACGCGAAGACGGACAGCAGCAGCCGGATCAACAACACCGACCTTTCCTTCTACATCCGCTTCGCCAACCACGAACGTTTCGTATCGGGGGAAGTGGACCGCATCTCCCTTGGCACCAACTGGCCGATCTTTCACTTGCAGTATCAGACCGGACTCAAGGACTTCCTGGAAAGCGATTTCACTTACCACAAGCTTCGGTTCAAAGTAGAAGACTATCTGTATCCCGGAAACTTCGGCACCTTCTACTTCACCGCTGAAGCCGGAAAGATCTGGGGCACCCTGCCCTATCCGCTCCTGTACATTCATCCCGGAAACAATTCATTCGTGTACGACCGGTCCGCATTTAACCTGATGAACTTCTACGAGTTCGTCAGCGATGAATACATCAGCTTCAAGGCCGAGCACAACTTCGGCGGCTTCTTCCTCGACCGAATTCCGGCATTGCGTAAACTGAAATGGCGGGAGATGGCAACCTTCAGCGCAGTCACCGGAAAAGTTTCGGACAGAAACCGGGACATTCTTTCGCGTCCTGACGCCTTTTATTCGCTGGGGAAACCCTACATCGAAGCCGGAGTCGGCATCTCGAACATCTTCCGCATCCTGCGCATCGACAACATCTGGCGTCTTTCTTACCTGGACCATCCCGACATTGCCAAGGTCGCGATCCTGGGTACCATTCACATCAGCTTTTGAGGTTGGGCATCCGCAACGGATTCCCCATCTTTGCGACTGTCCAGCATGATCCTACGCGCCGACCAACTCATCAAGCGGTATAAACAACGCACTGTCGTTGACCGCGTTTCCATTCAGGTCGAACAGGGCGAAATCGTCGGTTTGCTCGGGCCCAATGGCGCCGGGAAAACGACTACTTTTTACATGACAGTTGGTCTGATCCAGCCCAACGAAGGGCGGATCTTCCTGGATCAGACGGAGATCACCGGCTTGCCCATGTACCGGCGCGCCCAACTGGGTATCGGCTACCTGGCTCAGGAAGCCTCCGTTTTCCGGAAACTGAGTGTGGAGGACAACATCAAAGCCGTGCTCGAAATGACCCGGCTGAGCAAGGAAGAACAATCCAGAAAGCTTGAATCCCTGCTCGACGAATTCGGGCTGCAGCGTATCCGCGGGAACCGAGGCGATCTGTTATCGGGTGGCGAGCGGCGCCGAACCGAGATCGCACGCGCCCTGGCGGTCGACCCGAAATTCATCCTGCTCGATGAACCCTTCGCTGGCGTGGACCCGATCGCCGTGGAAGACATCCAGGGAATCGTCGCTCACCTGAAAGACCGGAACATCGGCGTGTTGATCACGGACCACAACGTTCACGAAACACTTTCGATCACCGATCGGGCTTACCTCTTGTTTGAGGGAAGAATTCTAAAAGCAGGTACAGCGGAAGAACTGGCAGCCGACGAACAGGTCCGCCGGGTTTACCTCGGTCAGAATTTTGTCCTGCGAAAATAGGTAACGGCTATTTCGGCAGCATGCCGTTTATCACTTCGCCTCGTTGAGGACGAAATGAAAACTCTCCATGATCGGATTCGCCAGCAGTTTTTTACACGCCTCTTCCACCTGCTGATTGGCCGCTTCGCGGGAATCCGCATCGATCTCCAGCGAAATGTGTTTGCCGACGCGCACATTCTCCATGGTCGCGTAGCCCATATTTTGAAGGCCGTGCGTCACCGCTTTTCCCTGCGGATCCAATAAGGCTTTCAATGGCATAACGTCGATTTCGGCAATAAACTTCATGGTGCGGTGCGTTGTGTGAGGTTTCGTACGAGCGACAAAAGTACGTATGTGGCGACGATCATGGGCAATGCCGCGAAGGAAAAAAAGAGGGCCAGCGGCAAAGCGATCAGGATCAGGATGTACGGATATTCATTTCCCTTCCAGCCAAAATGCTTGAACTTGAGTGAGAACAGCGGCAACTCAGCAACCAGGAGTCCGGCAGACAGGATGGACAACAGAAGAATGACCCAATGGGATCGCAGGAACTCGTACTGGCCGGGATACCAGGTCAGGATGATCGGAAGCGAAATGATCCAAAGTGTATTGGCCGGAGTCGGGAGCCCGATGAAGGAAGTCGATTGCCGGGTATCGATGTTGAATTTCGCCAGGCGGAGACCGGAGAAGACGGTTACGACGAACGGTAGAAACTGAATCACACGACGGAGGTCAGGATCAGGGAAAGCCAGGGCAAGGTCGGAGGCTTGCAGGAGTTGAAAGAGGATCGCTCCCGGGACGAACCCGAAGGTCACCATATCGGCCAGGGAGTCCAGTTCCCTTCCGAAGGGTCCGCTAACACCGAGTTTTCGCGCCAGAAAACCATCGAAGAGATCAAATACGGCCGCAAGCAGGACGACATAACCCACCCACTCTACCTTGCCTCGGAAAACCAATACGGAGGCGATGCAACCACAAAAAAGGTTGAGGGAAGTCAGGAGGTTGGGCAAGTGCTTTTTCAAGGGACAAAGCCGGCGGGGCGTGTAAAAGTAATGATTGAATAAAAAGGGATAAATCCATGCGGCCATCTTACAGTTTTAATGTGTCAGATTGTCGAAGGAATTCCGTCAACCCCTTTGTTGGAAACCCGGTATAACAGTATTGATAAATGCTTGAAATCTTCCAAAAAACCGACTTCATCTGCTTGCATAAATCGTAACTTTACTATAGGTAACCTGTTGATTATCTATAATAAAACCTTACCAAAAGGCGTTTTGCCCGGATGAACTTGCTCCGCTCCATGAATCGTACGCTTCTGACCGCTTATTGCCTGCTTGGCCTCTTCGGGATAGTCAATTCCCAGACTCCGAAGTACAGTAATGAATTCCTGTCCATCGGCGTAGGTGCACGGCCCATGGGCATGTCCGGTGCCGTGGCTGCCAGCACCGACGACGCCACCTCGGCTGCATGGAATCCGGCCGGCCTGAACGGGATCGGCAGCGACATTCAGATCGCGGCCATGCACGCCGAGCTCTTCGCGGGTATTTCAAAATTCGATTACGGCACTGTCGCTACACGCATCGACACGAATCGAGTCATTGGCTTTTCCGTGATCCGATTCGGAACGGATGACATCCCCAACACCCTGGACCTCATGGATGCATCCGGTGTGATCGATTATTCCAAATTGAAATCCTTCTCGATCGCCGACTACGCGTTTCTATTCAGTTATGCCAAGACCTCCAGGATCGAAGGGCTCCGTTACGGCGGTAGCGCGAAGATCATCCACCGTAAGGCAGGAGATTTCGGAAAAGCATGGGGCTTCGGTATCGACCTCGGTGCGCAATACCTGAAAGGCAATTGGCAGTTCGGTTTGATGGCCAAAGACATCACGAGCACCTACAACGCCTGGAGTTACAACACCGAGTTGTTCGAAGAAGCCTTCAGTGCAACCGGAAACGAGATTCCGAAGAATTCCACAGAGATCACCCTGCCCAAATTGATCTACGGCGCCGGTTACCGGAAAGATATTACGGCCAAGATCAGTTTGCTGGCGGAAATCAATGCCGACATGACCTTTGACGGACAGCGGAACACGCTCATCAGTTCCAAACCCATCAGTGTTGATCCGCACATGGGACTGGAAGTCGGTTACAACCGTTTCATCTTCCTGCGCGCGGGTCTGTTGAATATTCAGAAGGTAAAGAATTTCGATAAGACCGAAACGACCATCGTACAACCCAACCTCGGACTCGGTGTGAAACTGGGCCGACTTGCACTCGACTACGCCCTGGCCAACATCGGCGGTAACGAAACCCCATACTCGAACATCTTCTCGCTTCGACTCGACGTCAACAAGCGACCCAAATAAGTTCCTTCCAACGGCAGCCCACGACCGAGGCAACGAACGATCACAATGAAAAAAACTTTACTCCTTCTTCTGCTCCTGCTGGCGCTCCGGCCAATGGTGTCGAAGTCCCAGACTTACGAAAACGACTGGATCAACTACGGCCAGCAGTATTTCAAAGTGAAGGTCTGGCAAAACGGCATTTACCGTATTTCCGGAACTGACCTGCAATTCTCCGGCGTACCGATCGGCAGTATCGATCCGCGCAAGGTCCAGGTTTTCCACAATGGTCAGGAAGAATACATCCACCTTGAAGGGGAATCGGACGGCGTTTTTAACGGAAGCGACTTCATCGAATTCTTCGGCAGCATGAACGACGGCTCCATGGATACCCGTCTTTACAGCGACTCCACCTGGCAGCCTCAACCTCAATACAGCCTCTATACCGACACGGCCGTTTACTTCATTACCTGGAGCTCCACCACCAACGGGCGGCGCCTGACGGCGGTGAACGATAACAATTATCCCGCTTACACACCGGCTTCGTATTTCATCCGGGAGAGTTACGTCATGCAGAACTACGGCTATAACCGTGGCATGAACCAAAACTCGATCGATTATACCGAGAGCGAAGGTTGGTGCGGGGTATTCGGCAACTACCAGGGCACCAATTTCGTGAACAACGTTGCGGTCAACACCGCCAATGTATATGCCAGCGGGCCCAACGTCGAAGTGAATACCTGCGTTGGCGGCGTCAATAACAACCCGCACAACATGACCCTGGTGTTTCCCGGAACCAATTTTTCCGACACCTACTACATGCAGTCGATACGCCGATACAATTTCTCGCTATCGCCTGCGCTCTTTACCAGTTCCAGTACCACCTTCACCTATAACGTCAGCACCCCGCTCTCGATTACGGAATATTCGGCCTTTTACTGGCTGTCGGTACGCTACCCGCACACCTTCGACCTTGAAGCTGCTTCCACGTTCGAACTGTTTGTACCGGATGATGCCGGCCAGACCAATACCCGAATGGACATCAGCAATTTCAACGCCGGCACCGGCAGTCCGATCCTATACGACCTGACGAATCATCGCCGGATCCTGGTAAGCCCGAATGGCCCGGGCTGGCAAGCACTGGTCCCGAACGATGGCAGCGCGACCCCCAAACGCTGCTTCCTGTCGGCAGCCGGTTCCATCCAGAACATCACTTCGATCAAAGGGATCAATTATGTTCAAAGCGCCTTCGGCCAGTTCAACAACCTCCTGAACGCCGCTGTGGATTCCGCTTACATCATCATTACCCATCGTGCGCTCTGGAACCAGGCATTAGCTTATAAGAACTATCGGGATATCACCACCGGAAACCGGGTCGTGATGGTCGATATCGACGAATTGTACGACCAATTCTCCTACGGTATCCAGAAACATCCCTTGTCGATCCGCAACTTCGTTCGCTTTGCACTGGAACGCTGGACCGGAGTGGGGAAACCGCAGCACATCCTGTTACTGGGTAAGTCGATGAGTCCTGCCGACTTCCGCCAGAACCCGACACTCTTCGAATTGTGCCTGGTCCCCTCCTATGGAGTACCCACGTCCGACATGCTACTCGTGACCGGACTTGACGGCACCTTGTATGAACCATCGGTTCCGATCGGCCGGATTTGCGCCCGAACCGGAAATGAGATCCTCGATTACCTTGCCAAGGTCCAGGAATTCGAACAAGTACAAACCGGCCCGCCGCAAACCTGGATGAAAGAGATCCTGCATTTCGGTGGCGGCAACAATCAGGGGCAACAGGACCAGCTTGCTGGCTACCTGAGCACCTACGAGCAGATCATGGAGGACAGCCTCTATGGAGGACATGTCACCACCTATCTCAAGAACAGCAACGACCCCATCGTCATCAATCAATCCGATACCCTGCAGGCACAGATTGACAATGGGGTCTCGATCATGACCTTCTTCGGACACGCTTCGGGCTCCGGATTCGACCAGAGTACGGACGAACCCTCCGAGTACAACAACCAGGGCAAGTACCCGTTGATCGTCGCCAACTCCTGCTTTGCCGGCGATATCCATACGTATCAAAAGAGCGTTTCCGAAAAATTCGTCCTCGAACCCAGCAAAGCCGCCATCGCGTTCATTGCAAGTGTCGGCCAGGGTATTCCGGAAGACCTGTATGCCTATTCGACGGCCTTGTTCCAGAATACGAGCCGCAACCACTATGGCGCTACGATCGGACAACTGATGAAATACTCCATCCAGGACATCCAGGCGCCGGGCATGGAGAACATCAAGATTGTCTGCAACGAGATGTCGCTGAATGGCGACCCGGCACTGCGGCTGAATGTCTGGACAAAACCCGATTACATGGTTGACGGCAGTTCGCTGCGTTTCAATCCTGCCGCCGTCACGACCGATTTGGATACGTTCTCCGTCATCGTAAACGTCCGCAACCTCGCCAAGGCGGTCTCTGATTCCTTCACGGTTCGTGTCACCCGTACCTATCCGGACGGTTCGGATTCCGTTTACACCTTCCAACGCGGCAATTGCTTCTACAACGATGAGTTTTCGATCACCATGACCACCGGCGGGTTCAGTTCAGCCGGACTGAATCTTTTCCGTGTGGAAGTCGATCTGCCCGACAGTGTCGACGAATATGACAACCTCACCAACAATAGCGCGACCACGCAGTTGTTCATCAACTCCAACGACATCATTCCGGTCTACCCTGCCCGATTCGCCATTCACCCGTACAATAGTGTAACCCTCAAGGCCAGCACAGCCAATCCGTTGGCCGATGTGCGCACGTACCGTTTCGAGATCGACACGATCGACATGAATCTCAAAGATTCGATCCCGGGCATGCAGAACAGTCCTTTGTACCGTTTCACGGCTATCACCGACAGCGGCGGCGTGCTGAGCTGGTCACCTCCCTCCTACATTCTCCAGGACAGCGTGGTCTATTACTGGCGCGTCACCAACGACTCGATCGATTACGATCCGGTCAAATACCGCTGGCAGCAGAGTTCCTTCCAGTACATTCCCGGTAAATCCGGCTGGTCACAATCGCATTTCCATCAGTTCATGGCGGACGGCTACCAAAACGTCCGCTACGACACCCTCGACCGGTATTACGACTTCATTCAAAACAACAAAACACTCCGTGTCCTCACCAAGGGTCAACCCGGCCTGACGCAAACCGAATTGAATGAGATCGGCTACTCCCTCAACAACGTTCCGATGGAGTACAACGGTTGCCAGGTATTCCCCGCGGTCATGGTTGCCGTGCTTGACTCTATCACACTGGACCCCTGGACCACCTGCGCCTACAACGTTGGACAATACAACACCTTTACCCTGACCAGCGGCTCGTGTGACGACCCGGTCAATGCGCAGGGATTTGGAAACTGCCGTCAGCGTGCCGAGAACTATTTCATTTTCCAATATGGCAATGCCGGCCAGATGACCAGCCTGAACAACTTCCTGGCTTCGGTTCCGGATGGAAACTACATCATCGCCTACTCCTGGTTCAACACCACCTATTCGACTGTCGATCCGAACTTCCACAATGCGTTTGCGTCCCTGAACTTCAATACGGCCGCGTTACGCGACAACGCTCCCTTCATTTATTTCACGAGGAAAGGCTACAGCGGCAGCAACCAGGAAGTACTGGGCGTCAATCAAACCGACACCATCACCTTCTCCACCCTGCTGTCGACAGTCTGGAACCGCGGTTATGTGAACTCTTCCCTTTTGGGCCCTGCCCGAAGCTGGGAATCCCTGCACTGGAATCAAAGTCCGGTTGAAACCGGCAGCTCAGAGGATATTGTCTATCTGAACGTACTGGGTTTGAACAGCATTACGGACGCATGGGATACCCTCGTCAACCAATTACTGTATACGCCGACCGGAAAAGACACGGTGATGAACTGGATCTCCGCAACGACCTATCCGTACCTCAAGTTGCAGACTTATCTTCAGGATGACTCTCTTCGGACACCTCCCCAAATGGATTACTGGCGCGTGTACTACGAGCCGGTGCCCGAATGCGCCTTGAACCCGAATCGCCTGTACACCTTCTACAACAACCCGTTGCAGGAAGGCGATACGATCCGGTTACAGATGGCGATCGATAACCTATCCAACGTGGACATGGACAGCCTATCCGTCGCTTTCTACCGTTACGGAGCCAATCGCTCGAGAACGGACATCGCTACGGTCAAGCTCGACTCGCTGCGCGAGAATCAATACCTGACCGCCTCCATCGTTGTCGACAGCACCTTCGGACTGGCAGGCAACAACAGCCTCTGGATCGAAGCCAACCCCTACAATGCGGACCACCAGGCGGAGCAATACCACTTCAACAACATCGCGGAAGTGAAGTTCAATGTCGAGCGCGACCGCGTGAATCCGATTCTCGACGTGACGTTCGATGGTGTGCACATCCTCGACGGCGACATTGTCTCGGGCAAGCCGAACATCATCGTCAGGCTCCACGACGAGAACAGGTTCCTTGCGCTGAACGACACTTCGAAATTCAAGGTCTACCTCCGCGCTCCCGGCGCAGTCAGCAACCAATTGTTGTCGTTTACCCTGCCGAACTACGGCCAGGCCATGCGCTTTACACCGGCCGTGCTGCCTTTGAACAGCGCCCGGATCGACTGGAATCCGGTTTTCGAAACCGATGGAATCTACGAACTGGAAGTCGAGGCGGCCGATCGATCCAACAACGAATCGGGTCGGTATAACTACAAGATCTCGTTCGAGGTTATCAACCGCTCAACGATCACCGAAGTCCTGAACTACCCGAACCCGTTCTCCACTTCGACCCGGTTCGTGTTCACCCTCACCGGCAGCGAGATACCTACCAACATGAAGATCCAGATCATGACCATCAGTGGTAAGATCGTACGGGAGATCATGAAAGAAGAGTTGGGCAATATCCACATCGGTCGAAACATCACTGACTATGCCTGGGACGGCAAGGACGAATTCGGCGACCAACTCGCCAACGGCCTCTACCTCTACCGCGTCATCACCAACCTGAACGGTGAAACGATCGAAAAACGCGCCACGGATGCAGACAAGTACTTTAAGAAGGGTTGGGGGAAGATGTATTTGATGAGGTGATGGGAGTGAACAGTGAACAGTGAACAGTGAATAGCGTATAGCGAATAGCGAATAGCGAATAGTATAAAAAGGGAGGCCGCTTCGTACGAAGCGGCCTCCCTTTTTTAGTATCAATCACCAATTAGTAATTAGTAATTAGTAATTAGTAATTAGTAATTAGTAATTAGTAATTAGTAATTAGTTGTAATAGTTAGAACTTCACCTGACAGACAGGGTTGGTTAAAAGTTATTTCCGGTCTGACGGATTTTTAAGGATCCGTCGCCCGGAATAACTTTTAACCGGTTGCTAATTTATCGAGCATTTTACTTTGCGCCAAGGGTATGCTGTCCAGGAATGTCTCCATTGGTGTTTTACCAAAGCAGTATTTTCCGGTGTGTGTCCTTTCACAGTTGTACTCTTCTATCCACTGATCCAGATCCTTCTGTAATTCCTCCAGCGATCCAAAGACCTTTTTCGGAAGGCAACCGCATAAAACTCGTTCTGGATTGTCCGATGGAAGCGTTCGCAGATGCCGTTGGTTTGAGGATGCCGGGCCTTGGTACGGCTATGATCGATATCCTCCAGTGTCAGATAAAGACTGTACTCATGACTCTCCCGCTTGCCGTTGTACTCTGTACCCCGGTCTGTGAGTACCCGAAGCAGCGGCAAGCCATGCTCCTCAAAGAATGGTAGCACCTTGTCGTTGAGCATATCGGCTGCCGTCAAGGCGTTCTTACGGTCATACAATTTGGCAAAGGCTACTTTGCTGTAGGTGTCGATGAAGGTTTGCTGGTAAATCCGGCCTACACCCTTGATATTGCCCACATAATACGTGTCCTGGGCTCCAAGGTAACCGGGGTGTTCGGTTTCAATCTCGCCAATGGCTTCCTGCTGTTCCCGTTTCTTTTCCATGGCAACCAGTTGCGCTTCGGTGAGAATCAGTCCGTCTTGAGCCACTTTCGCCTCCAAAGCGCTCAGACGCTTGGCAAAGGTCTCCAGATCATGCCGCATCCAGATATACCGTACCCCGGCCGGTGAAACAGAAATCCCCTTCTTACGCAACTCGTTCGATGCACGAAGCTGACCGTAGGCCGGATAGTCGGTGGCCATCTGTACGATGGCGTTCTCCCAGGCTATATCCATCCGATTGGCCAGTATCGGCTTCTTCCGACTGATCTCCTGCAGAGCCGTCTCCCCACCGGTATCGTACAACTCTTTGATCCGATAGAAACTATCCCGTGAATAGCCCATCACTTTGCACGCCTGGGATACATTACCCAATTGTTCGGCTAACTTCAACAAGCCTAACTTGGTTTTGATTAACTTAGCTTCTGTATTCATTGTCTGACAGTTTAGGGGTTATTGTTATGTTTCGTATCCTAAAGATAACCCTTATCTGTCAGATTAAATACTAACTAGTACAAATTAGTAATTAGTAATTAGTAATTAGTAATTAGTAATTAGTAATTAGTGAACTGTTCACTATTCACTATTCACTCCCCTCCTCAGCGCAGGTTATGATACACCGCCTGCACATCGTCGTCCTCTTCCATGGTTTCCACCAGTTCCAGGATCTCGTCGGCCTGCTCTTCGGATATCTCCGAAAAAGTCGTTGGTATGCGTTCGAGGGCTGATTTCTTGACGACCACCTTACGGTCTTCCAGGGCTTTCGCCATCTTTCCGTAGTCTTCGAAGGCCGTGTAGATTACGATTTCCTGGTCGTCCACTTCCATGGAATCAAGGCCGAAATCGATGAGTTCCAACTCCAGATCCTCCGGGTTCATGGAACCGGATTTCTCGATGCGAAAAACTCCTTTTCGCTGGAACATGAAATCCAGGGACCCGGTCTTCCCGAGAGAGCCTTCCGCACGGTTGAAATACATCCGGACATTGGCAACAGTACGGGTCGGGTTATCGGTTGCAGTTTCCACCACGATGGCCACCCCATACGGACCGTAACCTTCGTACACGATCTCGTCAAAGTTGCCTTCTTCTTTGGAACTGGCACGTTTGATCGCGTTATCGATCCGGTCCTTGGGCATATTAACGCCCTTTGCATTCTGAATGGCCACGCGCAGCCTTGGATTATATTCTGGGTCAGGGCCGCCGTTCCGGACGGCGATGGCGATCTCCCGGCCGATCTTGGTGAAGGCTTTCGCCATCTTATCGTATCGTGCAAACATCTTGTGCTTGCGCTTTTCAAAAATACGTCCCATAAAGGAGCTGCTTAAGAGGCGCAAATTTACCGGAAAAAAGGAACCCGGCAACCGGCAGGGTCACTGTCCAATGCCGGGTTTCCGGAAATTTTGCAGCCTACAGGGGCTTAGTTATCACCTTCTTCGTTCTCCTGTCGTTCCTGAACGGCTTTGGCGTAGGCTTCCGAACCGGGTTTACCAATGACTTTATAAGGCCCGTCACCACGCAGTATGGAGGCCACCTGTACCGGATTCATCAACACCTCGATCGCCTTCTTCATTTCCTGATCGTACTTGAAGTCCGCTTCCGTCCGGCCACGTTGGTAGTAGTAGCGCGCCGCGATCTCCTCCTCCAGGATCTCCTTGATCTCAGTCCTGTGGTTATTCAGATCGTTCTTCTTGTAATCCGCCAGTTGCCGTTTCAGTTGATCGTAGGCTCCCTGAACGGCATCCAGGTGCTTGTCGTGCTCTAAAGCCTTGGCGAGTTCCTCCAGCTTTCGTTCGCTCTTGTCGGTATAGTCGTATTTCCGGGTCTGTACGAATCGAACAAAGTCCTCGTACTCCGAATCGGTCAGACGAAATTCCTTCGCGGGAGCAATCGACGCGTGCTCGCGGAAGTATTTGTTCGCGTAGTCGAAGAAAACGAAATTGTTGATCAGGGCTACGGCGAGCGGACTGTAATAGGTAGGATCCGTATAGACGTCCGGATAAACACCGCTGCCGTCGAAGACCGAACGACCATTCCGCGTACGGAATTCGTTGATGAGCGTATCCGCCACCTTGTTCACGACGCCCTCCGCGCTTCGATGACTATAGTCGAGTGCCTGGATGCAACGTCCGGATGGCGTGTAGTATTTCGCGATGGTGACTTTCAACAACGAATTGTAGGAAAGCGGATACGTTTGCTGTACCAATCCCTTACCGAAGCTTCGTTGCCCGATGACCACTCCCCGATCGAGTTCCTGAATGGCGCCGGTCACGATCTCCGAAGCCGATGCGGAACCGCGGTCAACGAGTACCGCCACGCGGATGACTGTATCGACAGCAGTCTTGTTGGCCGTATACTCGATGTTCATCTCCCGGACTTTTCCCTTCTGGGAAACGATCTTTTGTCCTTTGTCAACGAACAAGTTGACGATGTCCACCGCCTCTTTCAGCAATCCGCCGCCATTGCCGCGCAGGTCAAGTACCACTGCCTGCAAACCCGAGTCTTGTTTAAGCGTGACCAGGGCTTCGCGCACCTCGGCAGCGGAATTTTCAAGGAACTGGGTCAGCCGGATGTAACCGACTTTATCACTGATCTTGCCGAAATAAGGCACGTTCTTGAACTTGATCTCGTCGCGCACAATGACTTTCTCGAACGGCTGCGCCACGCCTTCGCGTTGCAGTGAAAGCCTGACCGATGTGCCTTTCTGGCCCTTCATCACTTCGGTCACATCGTCCACCTTCCGACCGGTAGTCGACATGCCATTGACGGAGAGGATATGATCGCCCACCTGTATGCCGGCTTTTTGCGCCGGGAAACCTTCATACACCTCACTGACTTCGATGGCACCGTCGCGTTCATGTACCAGCGCACCGATCCCGCCGTATTCAGCCGAGATGTGGGTCATTCGATAATCTTCCACATCGCTTTCCGGGATGAAAACCGTATAGGGATCGAGTGTACGCAACATCGCGTCGATCCCCTTTTTCATCAAATCCCCGGGTTGTACACTATCCACGTAATACGTATTCACGTCGCGAAAGAGCGTGGTGAAAATGTCGAGGTTCTTGCTGACCTCGAAATAGTAGTCTTCGGCTGCGCGGAAGGAAAGGAAGCCGGCAGAAACAACGACCAGGATGAGGGTGATCCGCTTCCAGCGCATGGTGACGATTTTCCAGATAGGCATAAGAAAGGAATTGTCGGGCCGGTCGGCGGCCGACTGGTTTTCTACTGCAAGAACGGGAAAAAGTTGGCCTCCCGTTCTTAAAAAAGGTTAAGGGAAATCCTACCGCAAGACCGCGCCCTTCATGGACATCCAGGGATGAATCAGGTAACTCAGCCTGCCGGCCTGGATCATGGGGTCCAGTTCCAGTTCTTTCCTGACCGCCTCCTCTGAATCCATATTGAAGATCAGGATTCCGCGCCAGTCGATGTCCGTGGCAAAGGGACCTGCGATATCGAGTTTACCCTCTTTGGCCATGCGATCCATGTTCTCGAGGTGACCGCGTTGCATTTGCACCACTGTTGCCGAATCCTGGGTCCTGTTCGGGCCCTTGACCAGCATGACGAAAAAATACGTCTTCAACTGCTCGCCGGCCTTATCCGGGTCTACCTGATTGAGTTGCGCGTTCGCTTCAGAAACGAGTAAGCACGCGACGAACAATGTAACAATCAGTTGCGCGTTCCGAATGATCATGCCCATTGTAAACGCTGTTTCAGTTGCCGTATATGCGCGAGATGGTGTTCGCAATGCCAGGCATACATCGCCAATGCCTCCTCCAGATCAAAATCGCGTTTCGATTCCGGATGATAGTACTTGCGCTTCCAATCATCCTCAGCCATCGTCTTGAGGAAATACACCCATCGCCGATGAAGCGCTTCCAACAAAGGAAGCGAAACCTCGATCGGAGCCTGCTTACCATCACCCAATTCCGCCCATCGCTCTTCCTGGTATGGCTTGATCGTAGGGTGATCTTCCGTGATCGTCAGTTTGAACCTGATGTAACTGTTGATATGACTGTCGACCAGGTGATGCACCACCTGCCGGACTGTCCAACCGCCGTCACGATAAGGGGTATCCAATTGCTGATCGGTCAGGCCTTCCACCAGTAGTCGCAACCGTTCCGGCGTCACCGAGATGATCCGGATCCATTCTTTACGCAATTCCGGCGTACACTCCGAAGGAGTTGAAAATCGCCCGATGGGAAAGCGCATGATTTCAATTGTTTCCATTGGCAAAGCGAGTTTACTGCGAAGATATTGGTTTACTTTGCAGCTACAACCCCCTCCTGAATGGCTCGTATTATCGCTCTTGCATTCGTTCTCCTGTTGGCCCTGCTAAGTTCCTGCGGAAAACGCAAAGCCGATGTTCTTTATTTCAACGGGACCATCTATTCCGGCGAAAGCAGTTCCTCGAATCTTCAGGCCTTTGCAGTGCGTGACGGCCGAATCGTCAGTACCGGGTCGGATGATGACATTCTCGACGGCTTTGATGCCCCTAAAAAAGTCGATTTGAAAGGGCGTACCGTCCTTCCGGGGTTCATCGACGCTCACTGCCACTTTTTCGGGTATGCAAGTGATCTATTGAAGTGCGATCTGACAGGCTCGCGCTCGTATGAAGCTGCATTGGAACTTTTGAATGCATTTTCTAAGACGAATAAATTCAGTTGGCTCCTGGGCCGAGGCTGGGATCAGAACGACTGGGAAGATCACTCCTTCCCTACCCGGGAACGGCTTGACAGCCTTTACCCGACTGTCCCGGTTTTCCTGATGCGCATTGATGGTCATGCGGCGCTCTGCAATGCTGTCGCGCTTCAACTGGCAGGTATTAACGGGGATACGCGGGTTGCCGGCGGCGAGGTATTGCTCAATCAATCCGGTGAGCCTACCGGACTATTGATCGACAATGCAGTCGACCTGGTCAAGGCCAAGATCCCACCTTTCCCCGATTCTCTCAACGCCGAAGCGCTCCTGAAAGCACAGCAGCACTGCTTTTCCGTCGGGCTTACTACGGTTGACGATGCCGGCCTGGGTAAAGACAGTATCTTCCTGATCGATCGCCTGCAGCAGGAAGGGAAACTCAAACTGCGTGTCTACGCGATGATCTCGGATTCGAAGGAGACGCGCGATTACTTTTTTTCCAAAGGTCCCTATAAGACCGATCGCCTGAACGTACGAGCCGTTAAAGTGTACGCCGACGGTGCGTTGGGGTCCCGGGGTGCCTGCCTGAAACGTCCGTATGCCGACCAACCCGGGCATTATGGATTCCTGTTGCATGACCTTGCATACATGAACGACATCATGGACGAAGCCCACGAGAACGGTTTCCAGGTTTGCACCCACGCCATCGGAGATTCCGCAGTAAAAACGATCCTGATGCTGTATCGGGAGAATTTATCGGGAGAAAATCCACGACGCTGGAGGATCGAGCATTGCCAGGTAGTAGATCCCGCCGACATGGATTACTTCAGCCGATACTCGATCATTCCGTCCGTACAGCCGACTCATGCTACGAGTGATATGTACTGGGCCGAAGAACGTTTGGGCAAAGACCGAATGACCGGAGCGTACGCTTATCGCTCACTCGAGCGGGAAGCTGAAACCATCGCTTTTGGAACCGACTTTCCCGTCGAACGCATCAACCCCCTTCTCACCTTTTATGCCGCCGTGTCACGAAAGGACCTTGAAGGCAATCCACCGGATGGTTTTCGAGCGGAAGAAGCGATGAAGCGTAAAGATGTCCTGAAAGCCATGACCACCTGGGCGGCCTATGCTAATTTTGAAGAGGAGGAAAAAGGCTTGATCGACAACGGTTACTTTGCGGACTTCATCGTGCTTGACCGTAACATCATGGAGATCGACGAAGAGCAGATACCACAGACCCGTGTACTGAGTACGTATGTAAACGGGGAACTGGTTTATGGAGCTGAATGATCAGTGCGGATGTTCCGCATCGTGATTACGGCAACATTCCGGAAGTCGTTTGTACGCTTTCTGATCCGCTTTCAAGGAATCAGCGTCATAACCGATGCGGGTGATGGCCAGCCGGATCTTATCCGGGTCCGTCTTTTGGGGGTTGTAAACGACACTCACCCGCTTCGTGTCAAGGTCCATGGTTACTTTTCGAACTCCGGCTTCGAAGCTCAGGTCGTTTTCTATTCGATTCTTGCACGATGAACAGATCGCCGTCGTCAAAACGCTGACGGTATCGGATGTTTGTTGGGCAACCGTTTCGGCGGTTATGACGAGAAGAAGCAGGAACGCAGCCAGCGTGAACTTATACATGGGAAGGTTTTTATATATCAACAGTATCAAGAATTATACCCTAATGCCGGGTCATCAGAGCCATTTAAACCGGAATCCGGCGTAGATCCTCCGCCCAAGAATCGGCCCCCAGACATTCGCTGCATCAAATCGATCGGAATAAGGGTCATCGCGATTGATGATCGGAGCGGGTTGGCGGAAGTCGAACAGGTTTTCAGAACCGGCATACAATTCCAATCGCCGAAAAGCGCGGGTCAATTGGATATTGGTCGTGAAGAAGGAAGGTGATTCCTTGTCCTGGATTCCCGTCACCGGATCGGTGAACGTCACCGGTAGCGCTTTCATACCAGTCCAGACCATGGTATAGTCGGCCTTCCAGCGCCGATCCGTCGATTCATAGTGAAGTGTACCCAAGGCACGCTGATACGGAACCAGTGGTTTCCGGGCCAAGCCGTTCAGGTAATCGGTACGGACATCATCGATCTTGAGCGCCAGTCGGATCTCCAACTGTGACAGGATCTCCTGGTTGACAGTAAACTGCGCACTGTTCGAGTAGCTCCTTCCCTTCAGGTTGAAAAACACCACGCGGGAAGAGTCTGCATATCGGTCCACAACAAGCTGGTCGATAAAATCGGTATGAAACAGATCCAGCAGGACTGAACCATCCTTGCCAAAGAGCCGGTATCGTTTTAGGAGGTTAAATCCATAGCTCCAGGCCTGCTCCGGACGAAGCTCATCCTGAAAATCAAACCGCTTGCTGGATACCAGCAACGACAGGTTTTCGGCGATCCGGTATGGTACCCGGTAGCTTTTTCCGGCACTCGCCCGGAGGACCAGGTCTTCGCTGATATCGTATTTCAAATGAACCCTGGGCGTCGAAAAAACGCCAAACAGATTGTGGTAATCCAGTCGGTATCCCGCTACGATCGTCAGTTGGTCGAAATAATGCCAGGAGTATTCGAGAAATCCGCCCGGGACTAGCTCCTCCAGTGTATCCGGGCTACCTGACAGGGATTCTTCCAGCAAGTCGTAGCGCAGGTTCAGACCGATCTTGTACTGATGCTGCCCGGCATTAATCGCATTTTGGTAGATCGACTGAACGAAAAAGCTGGTTTGATCCGCATTGTAGGAACGGAAGCCGAATGAAGAGCGCAGCCGATGAAGGCTGACTTGGGCAATATTGCCGATGCTCTTCAGGGGTTTTTCAGGAAAGACGATCCCGAGTTTTCCGAATACTTCCGTTCGGGCATTCTGCACAGAAGTCATATAGTCTCCGCCATGGTGATTCCCACTCCCTTCCCCTGCCACTTGTCCGCCATCGCGATCATCAAGCATGAACCGGAATCCGAACTGGGCTTCCAACTTTTTTCTACTATGATATTGCCAGCGATTGGAAAGATTGACCTGCTGACCCATGGGAATATCCATCCAGCCGTCTTTGTTGCGGTCCTGACTTCCGAACATCTTGTCTCCATGAACCATCAGGAGCGTGCTCCAATGGTCATTCAACCGGAACCGACGAAAGGCATTGAGGTCCGAGTACCCCATCGGCTCAGCAAATGCGTTGAGGAAAAAACGTGGCTGATCGTCGTTGTCGGGTTTGATGTACTCGATGTTGATCTGACCCGAAGTCCCCTCGAATCCGTTGACGATAGCACCGGCTCCTTTCGTTACCTGGATGGACTCCATCCAGGGGCCGGGAACAAAGGTGAGCCCGTAGGGAGCGGCAAGTCCTCTGAACGCGGGAATGTTTTCTATCGTAAGCTGGCTGTAGATACCGGAAAGTCCGAGCAATTGCACTTCTCGGGCTCCAGTGACCGCATCCGTATAGGCAACACTTACGGTAGGATTGGTTTCAAAGGCTTCCGAGAGATTGCAACAGGCGGCCCGCAGTAATTCTTTCTGGTTGATCTTTTCAACCTGAATGGTACTGAGACTGGAAATGCTGATCGCATCCTGCTTGCCGGTCACTTCCACTTCCTTCAATTGGGCGGAAGATTTCAGGCTGATTTCCAGGAATTGCGATTGCTCTACGTTCACGGTATCCGATAAGAACCCAACATAGGAGACGACTAACCGGGCAGGGAACCCGGCAGGCGGACGGATTTCGAAATTTCCATTGGCGTCGGTCGTGGTAGCGTCTATGGTACCGAGCCATAAAACAGTAGCTCCCGGAAGTGGTGCTGGCGTCTGACCAGCGGACGAGGCCGTACTTCTTACCGTACCACGAAGATTGCCAGACTGGCCGTAAACAGTGGCGGAGCAAAGTAGCAGGACTATGCTTGTCAGAATCCGCCGACAAGAACGCAGTAGTTGCTGGATGATATTCGTATTCATGGATGAATGCCGTTAAGGATGAAACAACTTCCGTTTACCAAACGGAAACCGATTGCACGAACGGCAAATCAAATCCTGAAGACACCCAAATCAGTCAACCCGAATGTCAGGTAGGACTTATCAAGATCCGGAGGATCCGATATTGAATTTACTGAAAAAACAGCCAAAGGGTTGGCTAAAGAAGGCGAAAAACTTGCAAAAAACGCGGAAAAAAACGCTTTGGGTGATAAGTCAGTCTTGGAATCAAGTAAAATCGTCTCGACATGTGCTGCGATCCAGGTGGTCGTGACATCGCAACATTCGATCGCCTTCATGCGATCCGATGATCCGGATTTACACGAATTCGTTTTTTTACTGCAGCAGCCTTTATCCTGAAAAACGGACAGATCTTTTTTGCCTTCCGAATGGCATTCATGAACGGTCACTATCATTCCTGAAGTGATCAGGAAGATAATAGAGGCCAATCCGATGGCGAGAATCCGTCGCATGTTTTGCAAAGGTAGAAAACCGGAATTATCGAAAGATGAAGAACTTATACTACTGAACGGTTAGCCGGCGGGTTGCCGAAATCCTCCCATTCTTTGAAAAAACAAGGTAATACACCCCGGTACTCAGACGTGGCAATCTGATTAACCCGGGCGGGGCAACCATTTCCAAATCGAGGATCCATTTGCCGTCCTGACTGAAGAGACTCAGTAGTCCGCCTATTACATCAGCGTCAGCGAATTCGACACGGACCGCATCCCATCCCGTCGGAACAGGGTTGGGGAAGACTTGTAAAACTTCCGGCAACGCCGTGCTATTGATTCCGTCACAGATGGTCATGATCACGCGTACGGTGTCTCCGTTTGAACAATAGTTCGTATCGGTGACGTAAGCGGCGATGTAAAGGGTATCGTCCGGTGAAGTGAATGGCAACGAGAAATACTGGTCCGACGATCCATCCGACCATTGATAAAACAGGAAGCCGCTTCCCGCATCGAGCATCAGCGTGTCAGCGGTACATAATACCGTATCGGCGCCCAGGTTGATCACCGGCAGGTCGAGGATAGTGACCTGCAGGGTATCGGAACTTTTCGGACATCCGGCCGGACTGATGCAGGTGTAACTGTACAGACCAGTGGTACTGACGGTTATTGTCTGAACCGAATCCAGGGACGACCATGCATATTCACTCCCGGCCCCAGCCGTCAACTGCACCTGGCCACCGGCACAAAAACTAATCGGACCATTGGCATTCACGAAGTAAAGCTCTTGATCCAGCTCGACCCAGTAGGGGTCCGACAGAACACTACAGGAATTGTTGTCGGTTACGCGAACTCCGTATCCCTGATTTTCAAAGGCGAATAAGCTGGTATCCGTCGCACCGACGATAAAGTCAATTACGCTTCCGTCGAATTGATACCACGCTTGCGTTCCGCTTCCGGAAGGAATAAACAACTGAACACTGTCGCCCGGACAGATCGGATTGGCTCGACTCGCGGTAACCAACGGTATGGCCGGTAATTCGTAGAGCGAGTCGATAACGACGCGATCCGTATCCAAGCTACAATAATTGCTGACGATAAGGGTGTACGTCCCGCTGAATTCCGGCGTAAACGATGGCGCGGTCTCGCCATCGATGAGGGTATCGTTCCGGTACCATGCGTAAGTATAGGTCGGATCGGTGGTTCCGGATAGTTCCAATGGCGTTTTCCGACACAAGGCGACGGTATCCTGCAAACCCAGATCGGCAGAAGGCAATGGTGCAATGTAGACCGGAAAGCTATTGGTCATGGCTGGATCACTACCGGACACGTAAATGGTAGCCTGGAAAATACCCGACACCACGACCTGAACAGATTCGGTAGTATCGCCGTTCGACCACTCTATGTGTGCCCCCGTCGGCGGTGATGGTTGAATGGCCAGTTGGATGGTATCGCCTGCGCAGGCGAAGGAAGTATCGCCTGTGATCCGATAGGGAGTCTGGACAATTCCGTTGGCATCGGTACGGACAAAATAGGTTCGACCAATTCCAGCGTCTTCATAGGTGCCCAGGAAGGCAAATCCCCCATCGGGAAGACTCATCAGTTGTCGGCCAAGGTCATTCGCAGGACCGCCGAACCTCCGCGACCATAGACTATCCCCAGACGCATTGAACCTGCAGAGTAAAAGATCCTGCCGGCCCGGGAATTGAGGAGAAGCGGTTTCCGCGAGGATCGCCCAGCCACTATCAGGAAGAGCAATGATCTGAACAGGGTTTTCATACGCGTCACTTCCCCAAGTACGACGCAGTAACTGCATGCCAACGGAATCGAGCAGAACGGTGCATCCATCGCCATTACCGGTGGAGTCGGTTCTTCCGGACAGCAGGGTCCGCTTCCCGGGTCCGCAGGCAATTGATCGGCTCTCCATTCCAAAGGAGTAGATGGAATCCGTTCGTTGCGATCCGTTCTCGTTGATCGTGCGCCATTCAGTAGCATAGAGAATATCCGGCCACGAATACCAGTAATCCTGGAAATAAGCAGTCGATAAAAAAGTTCCATCCTCACACTGCACCGCGGAATGTTCGTTGAATGCACCTCCATCGTATGCAAGAAAGGCGGTCCAGCGTACACCGAGATCATCTTCCAAGTTGAGCATGGAAAAGAAATTGGAGGACAAAAAACCATCTGTGAAATGCGTCACGCAAATACTGCTGTCGCGGGCGGTGAATATTCCCACGCCGGATGTTCCCCAACCGTCGAACGGCGGGAACGTCTGGGCATTCAGGGGGCGTGCCGAAGCGTCCAACAGATGAACCTCGGTTACCGCATCGTAGAAAAATCCGATGCGTGTACCTACCATGGCAAATCCACCGTTGGGCAAGGCCGTCACCGATTGCGCCAGGGTTTGAAAGGAGGTGGAGAAGGTTGTGTCGAATAAAGGCGTCCCGGTGGAGTCAAGATGCAACAAGTAGTACCGGTTGGCGGCCAGGAGTGAATCCCAGGAACTACCTACAATCAGAAAACTACCGTCGATCCCCTGTGTAAAATGAACCCCCTGATCCGGAGTTCCCGAGCCATAGTAGCGTTCAAAAAATGAACCGGCCTTAGCGACAGAAGCCGCAAGCAGGCCCAAGAACAAAATGATGAATCGGGTAAAAGAATTCACTCGTTACGCGGATACGGGCGAAATTAGCAACTAATTGCGAGCCTGAACATTAAGCCATCAGGAAGATTCCATGAATTCTCTACCGGATATCAACAAAAAGGGCCCGTAAAAGGGCCCTTCATTTATCGCACAAGAACTTCGTTTAGAAGCAATACTTGTTTTCCGAGAGCAATTTCGCGGCAATACGGCGTCGGGCTTCCTTCACATTCAAGGGCGAAGTTTTGGTAAATCGCTTCAAACCCATTAACAATAATCGCTGCTCATCACCTTCGGAGAAGGAACCAATGGCATCCTTGCCGGCTTTGTTGATGCGATCCGATGCATCGTACAACCAGACCCGCAAGATGTCGATCGCTTCGGCACAGGCCGCTTCGCCACGGAGGGAGACCATTTTCTCCACCCGCAATTGAAGCGATTCTCCGATATACACGTCGATCATCATATCGGCGATGTTCATCAGCACTTCCTGCTCCTTGGCCAGTTCCATCATCAGCTTCTGAACAGCGGAGCCAGCCACCATCAGGACGGCCTTTTTGAAATTCGCCAGCAACTTCTTTTCCGCGTCGAAGAGCTGTTCTTCGCCACCACTGAAATCGGGGATCGACATTAGTTCATTCGCCACTGCGGTTGCGGGACCCATCAGGTCCAACTCGCCTTTCATGGCGCGCTTGAGCATCATATCGACCGTCAGCATACGGTTGATCTCGTTGGTCCCTTCGAAAATGCGGTTGATGCGGGAATCCCGGTACGCCCGTTCCATGGGCGCATCGGCACTGTAGCCCATTCCACCATACACCTGTACGCCCTCGTCGACGACGTAGTCCAGGACCTCGCTTCCGTGCACTTTCAGGATAGCCGCTTCTACGGCAAACTGCTCAACCGCTTTGAGTTTAGCTTTAGCGGGATCCATGCCACCGGCGATGAGGGCTTCGATGGCATCCTCGATATTCTGACTGCAACGGTAGATCGCCGATTCACAAGCGAAGATTCGGATCGCCTGTTCGGCGAGTTTATGCCGAATGGCGCCATACTTGGCGATCGGACGTCCGAATTGCGTACGCTCGTTGGCGTACTGGATCGATTTTGTGCTGGTCAGTTTGCAACCGCCGATGGCGGCTCCGGCCAACTTGATACGACCAAGATTCAGGATATTCACCGCGATCTTGAAACCGATACCGCGTTCTCCGAGCTGGTTTTGGACCGGCACCTGGCAGTCGGAAAAGAACACCTGACGGGTCGAACTGCCCTTGATGCCCATCTTGTGTTCTTCCGGATTAAGCGACAAACCGGGAGTGCCTTTTTCAACGATGAACGCGCTCAGGTTCTCATCGTTATCGATCTTGGCGAAGACGATATAGACATCGGCGAAGCCGCCGTTGGTGATCCACATCTTCTGACCGTTGATGATCCAGTGTTTGCCGTCGGGCGAGAGTGTTGCTTTCGTTTTACCGGAGTTGGCATCGGATCCGGATCCCGGCTCGGTCAGGCAATAGGCTGCTTTCCACTCGCCGGAGGTCAACTTTGGCAGGTAGTGTTTTTTCTGCGCGTCGTTTCCATAGAACAGGATCGGCAAAGTACCGATGCCCGTATGCGCGGCGTAAGCCACTGAAAAGGAATGTCCCGCGCCGAGAAATTCCGTTGCGATCATACCGGTGGTAAAGTCTTTACCAAAGCCGCCGTATTCTTCCGGGATGGAAATGCCCAACAGTCCCAACTCGCCGGCCTTGTCCAGGATCTTCTGCATCAATCCTTCCTCCTGGGCATCGATTCGATCCAGGTTCGGGTACACTTCCGCGACCAGGAAGTCGTGGCAAGTCTGCGCGATCATCTTCTGCTCTTCCGACCACTCTTCGGGGATGAATACCTGTTCGGCCGGGGTTGTCTTGATGAGGAACTCTCCTCCTTTGATCGCTTGCTTGCTTACTGTTTCCATGATTTAAAAAATGAGTCTGTTCTGTCCTCTGTTCTAACGAATAAACCTCCCGGAGTGTTCTGCTGATGGCAACTGTGAAGCCCGGTAAATAGTCGAAATACCGAACAAAACAGCGGTATTTCTTACATCCCGGCCTTAGTTGAGCAACTCGAAAATCCCAGCAGCACCCTGACCGGTCCCGACACACATGGTAACCATGCCATAGCGTTGTTTCCTGCGCCTGAGCTCATTCAAGACCTGGACGGTGAGTTTCGAACCGGTACAGCCCAGCGGATGTCCCAGCGCGATAGCTCCGCCGTTTACATTGACCTTTGCCGGATCCAGATCCAGAGTCCGCATTACCGCCAGGGATTGCGAGGCGAAAGCTTCGTTGAGTTCAATGAGGTCAATGTCCGATTGCTTCAATCCGCTTTTCCGGAGTACGGAAGGGATGGCTTCCACCGGTCCAATGCCCATGACACGCGGTTCGACGCCCGAGACTGCGTAGCTGACAAAACGCGCGATGGGCAGAACCCCCAGTTGTTTCAGCATCCGCTCGCTGACCACGAGCACGAAGGCAGCACCGTCGCTGGTCTGGGAGGAATTGCCGGCTGTTACGGTTCCTTTTGCATCAAACACCGGCTTCAATTGTGCCATCTTGGAAACGTCCGCATCGGCCCGCGGTCCTTCGTCGGTGTCGACGACAAAACTCCGGGTCTTTCGCTTTTCATTTTCATCGAGGTAGGTCTCTTCCACGGTTACCGGAACAATGTCATCCTTGAACCGGCCCTCCTTGATGGCTGCCACGGCTTTCCTGTTCGACTCAAAGCCGAAAAGGTCCTGGTCTTCTCTCGACACCTTGAAATCACGCGCGACCGCTTCGGCCGTAAGGCCCATACCCCAATAGTAATCGGGGTTCGACTGTACATACTTGTAGTTGGGCACGATCTTCCAGCCTCCGAAGGGAATCGGGGACATACACTCCACTCCACCGGCCACGATGCAATCTGCCAGCCCGGCCTTGATCTTGGCAGCTGCGATGGCAATGGTTTCCAAACCCGAAGCGCAATAGCGATTGACGGTCATGCCCGGCACCTTGACGGTGTCGAGTCCCATCAGGGAAATCATACGACCCATGTTCAAACCCTGCTCGGCCTCCGGTGTTGCGTTGCCGACGATCACATCCTCGATCAGTTCCTTATCCAATTGCGGAACCGACGCAACCAGATGACGCAAGATGGCTACGCCCAGGTCGTCGGGACGCATGGTTCTGAATTTACCCCTGGGCGCCTTCCCAACGGCGGATCGATAAGCGGCGATGATGTAAGCTTCCATAGTCGACAATGATTTGAAATGATGAAAGATCCGACCGGTCAGCCGGGCATCATTTTCAGGATAGTAAATTTAAGTACAGGACCTGCTAAGTTTTCATTGAATTCCACAAAACATTACACAGCAGAATCGGCAATTCGTTGAAAAAATGAAGCGGGAGCCCCCATACGGAGCCCCCCACTTCTACACACACCTAAAACACACTAACGAAAACGGTAACGAACTCCTGCCTGCACACCGGCAGCCTGATATCGCTGGGAAATGCCGGATCCCTCCTTGAATACCGACCCGAATTGCTGCCGGTACTGTGGACGGACCAGCAGGGTAACGTTCGGATGCATCCGATATTCCGCCTCAAGCCCAAAACGGGCATTGAGCAGGAACTGACGAAGTTCACCAAGCTCCTGCATGGACTCCGAACCACGCAGCGAGCGCGAAATGTAACGGCCGCGGGAGGAGGACAACCATGCAGGTGCAAAACCGGCAGTTATACCGAATCCCCATCGGTTGCTGAAAAGCCGCCAGGTAAAATCAAGAGGGAATTCGATATACCGGATGCTCGTCCTGGTACGGGCTGCATCAATGGAAGGGTCATAGGAAAGCTGATTCACCGTATCATAGGAGGCCACCCAGTTGCTGTCGGTCATTTGTACATCCGTGTTCATCATCCACGGATTGCCCATGATGTAGGCGGTGTCCGTATCCACCGACCAATACGTATAGGCTTGCCAGTAGCTGTCATCGATATATTGGTCCTGATAACTGCGTGGCACATACTCGTTCCGCTCACCGTATTGCGTCAACTCGACGCCGATGGTAGCATCCCAGGATCGTTTCCCAACTCCAACCGCTACTCCAACTTGTCCTGTGACGATCTCCTGTTCCCGCTTGTTTCGAATGTCATCCCAAGACTTCCAATCCGACTCGACGTTCTTGAATACCTGGAAAGCGCCTGTGGTGGCCGTGAGGTGCCAGGAAAACTCCTGCTTCGGCTGGCGGTTAACAATTTGCCGTTCCTGCAAGAGCGGCTGACCAGAAGCATACAATGCCCGTTGATGGTTGGGTAAAAGGGCCATGGGTTCGCCTCTTGGCGTCCAAAACGCTGTAGCAACGCCTGACTCCGTCTCCATTTCGGAATAACCACCTGCCGGCGAATTGATCGTAGGATCTGCCGCTTGTTCGATTATTACAGGCTTTACATTGGATTTACTTGGTTCAACACCCGTCAGGAGGATGGCTCCAACAGACTTGGATCGTTTTGATAGTGCGATGCCCGGACGCGTTTCCGCGATCGTGGTCGAAGGGGAAGGCGGCACCACGGTCGTTAAAGGGTCTGCAGCCGGTTGCCTGACTTGAACTTCCGCCGATAAGGCATTGGTCGAGGGTTTGGTGTTGCTTTCCGATACTCCGGAAGACATAGTGGTCGAGGCCACCGGCTGTTGCGCAACCCGGCCGGTCTGCCAAATGGATTGTTGCGGTTCCAGTAGTTGGATGGTCACCAGCGTCGTAACGCCTGCGATCAGCAGGATGAGCAGCACCATTCCCCACCGTTTCCTGCGGAAGTGCCGGTCGAGCAATTGCTCGGCCTTACCCCAGGATGCTTCGGGATCCAGGTTGAAATCTTCTCTCTCGTCTTTCATGGCAAGAGTGCTTTGTTGACGTTCGGTTGTTGCCAGCCGACTTGTTCAGGGTCTATCAATTCGCGCAAGCGTTTTTTTGCGCGATGCAAGTGCGCCTTGGAAGTTCCTGTCGTGATGTTGAGCATCGCCGCGATCTCCTCGTGTTTATAACCATCGACCACGTGCAGGTTGAAAACCGTCCGGTTCATATCGGATAACTGCTGCAAAGCGCTCCGAATGGCCTCCAGTTGCTCTGCCTCGAGGTGAGGCTCGACGGTCGGGTGGTCGGCTTCTGCTTCGTGAATCTCGCGCAGGTCGAAGTGCTCGCGATACCGCTTGTTCTTTCTAAACTCGTCCACCACGTAGTTGACCGCGATCTTCCGCAGCCAGAGTTCAAACGGCAGGTTCTCCGCTCTTTTCAGGTAGCGATCCAGGTTGATGATCGTTTTGAGAAAGATCTGGTTGATGGCCGCTTCAGTATCCTCCCGGTTCACATAATACCGCCGACACACGGACACCAGGAAAGGGAAACAGATCCGGTAGAGCTCATAATGCGCTCTCCGGTCGTCCCGCTTACAGCGTTCCAGCAGTTCAGTGGCAGGTTTCATCGTTTGCAACAACAGGACGGAGGATTTCTCCTCCGCCCTGAAGCATCAAAAAACCGAAACAGGAACTATTCTTTGATGACCTTCCGGAAAGAGCGATAACCATCTCCTTCGGTCAGTTCAATCAGGTAAATACCGGGCGACCATTGATCCGCCGGCACTCGTACTTCACCGGTGCTAAAGCGCTCCGTGAAGAGGACTGCACCACGAAGATCGAGTACCCGCACGACCGCTTCACCTTTCGCCGATGCGGCACGTTGTAGCGTACATGCCGCATTAAACGGATTCGGGTAAACCGCGAACGATGGTGAAGCGGTCATATCAGGTACTGCCGTCAGGCTGGCCGGTGACATGATATTCAGCATGAAACCCGGCATACCACGGAATACGTTTCCAAGTGAATCGACAGAAAGCGTATCGCAATAGGTACTGGTACAGCCTGTCCCCGGCTCGGTGACGGTAAGACAGAGGGGGTAGTCGCCGACGGCATTATAGAGATGGGACGGGTAGGGATCGGTAGAGAATGTACCGTCTCCGAAGTCCCAGTTGAAGCCCAGATTCACTCCGCTGCTCAGGTTGACCACCGCGACCTGGTAGGGGGCCATTTGCAGGATCACGTAGTATGCCTGACAGGTGGTCGGGAACACGATGGCTGTATCGACCCGGATCTGGCTGCAAAACTGCGAGCTGCAGGCGGTGTCGGTGATGGTCAGACAGGCATTGTACAGGCCGGGAGCCGGGTAGGTATGTTGCGGGAATCGCGTCGTGGAAGTAGTGCCGTCACCGAAATCCCAGAGATAGTTCGTCGCCGGGGATGTTCCAGCCGACAGGTCGATGAAGTAAGCATCCAGGCCCAAGGTGCTTGACGTGTAAAATGCGTTGCAGGCAGGGAAAGGTCCGGTGGTAACCGACACCGTCATGCACCAACTACACAAGACAATACCCTGCAGATCGGTTTCATTCATACATACGGTATAAGCACCGGGTGCAGCATACGTGTGGTTGACAGGATTTCCGAAACCGGTGGCACCGTCACCAAAATCCCAGTTCAACACCGAGATCAGGGAGGAAGGAATCCCCGTGAACTGGATCTGGTTAGGTTGCAACGGGTCGGGGTCGGCAACGAAGGTGCAGCGGAAACCGGTCCCGATCACGGTAACCGCGGTCGTGCTGCTGCACAAGGGTAATCCGGTCGCGGAATCAATCTCGCTGACCGTCACCGTATACGTTCCGGGCGCCAGGTATACATGAGTTGCCAAAGCTCCGGAACCCGTTGAACCGTCGCCGAAATTCCAGGTAACGATACTCGTTGGTGATGATACATTGCAGGTAAAATATACCAGTGCATCGTTCAGGCTGTCCTGAAAGAAACTGATATTACAAGTAGCACTGTTGGACACGACCGGAATGAGCATGCATGCCTGACATACGGGCAGTGAGAGCGAATCGGCTTCAACCGCGCATACATTGTAGAAACCACTGGCCGGGAACGTATGAAGCACGATTGCCCCGGTATCCGTCGTTCCGTCGCCAAAGTCCCAATGCACGGTAGTAGCTGGCGCCGTGGTGGTATAAGCAAACGTATAGTTGAATGTATTGGCGGAGTCGACGAGGTAAGTATAGCTGCAACCACCGCCGGTTTGCTGAACAACGATCGTATCACAATATGTGCAGACCGTTCCCATCGGGTTGACCGCAGTCATGCATACATTGAACTGACCCGCGAACGGGAAGACGTGATTCACCTGAGAACCACTATCCTGCGTACCGTCGCCGAAATCCCACTGGATGGTGGAACCCGAATCTGCCGTAGCGAAGAACTGGAACGCGCCGGTTGTGAACGGATCCTGAATCGCTGAATAAGAACACGAAGAAGTAACGGGAACGACCGAGACCGGCATACAGGCTGTGCAAGTTTGGGCTCCGGTAACCGAATCGGTGTATTGAACACAAACCAGGTAGCTGCCGGCCGGGAAATAGGATTGAGCAACCATGGGACCGGATCCAACCATTCCGTTACCAAAATCCCATTCTACATGGGTTCCGGGTGGCGGGTTGGTGACAAAATGCAGGGTCAAGGGATCAGTAAGGTCCGGATACCACATGAAGCCGCAGGTGACCGGACTCGGGAATACCTGGATCGTCTGGCAGGAGTTGCAGATGAGTACACCTGTCAGTGAATCGTACAGACTAACACAAGGGGTATATGTACCTGAATCCGTATAGGTATGTTGAGCTATAAGGCCGTATCCCGAAGCACCGTCACCGAAATCCCAGGTCGCGACCTGCCCGGAAGAAGCATTCAGGAGTTCGAAGTTGATCGTCTGCGGCTGGATCCAATCCTGTTGTGCTGTGAACGAGCAAGGTGTCGGCGCCACGGATAGCGGGCCGCAGTAAATACACAACTGCTGGCCTGTCGAGTCGAATACTTCATGACAAACGTTAAACGTGCCGGCCGTAAATAAATGAACCGGTATCGGATCTACGGAATTGGTACCGTCACCGAAGTCCCAGGTATGCCGGTAACCCATTCCGAGCGTTATCGGATCAGGGTTGAAAGTGTAAAGACCGTTGCCGTTATCAATTGGCGCGAACAGGCAATTCTGGGCGCCGGCGACTGTACTTAGCAACCAGAGGAGGAATACGAGGAGATATCTTTTCATGGGATGGTTGTCAAGGTTGAGATAGAAGGGCCTTCATAGGATAACACGCAGGCGGTGGTCAAATGGTTGACAGCAACTAAAAAAATATGGATTGAATTTCGGGAAAATACGCGGAACACCGGATCGAGGGTCGTCAGCCTGGCCCTCAACTCCGGGACTTCATCTCAGATTCAGCCATTATTCAGGCAGGGCTCATTTATCAGATGACACTTTTGACCCGTCCGAACGATTCGGATCCCGTTAACAAGCAAGGGCAGCCGGGTGCCCGTCACTGCAATCCAAACAAACATGAAAAAAGTAATGGTAGCAGCGGCCGTCCTCTTTACGAGCGCCGCTGTCATGGCCCAATCTCCCGCGCCGAAACCCGCGACACAAGCTGTTCAGGCGAAAGCGGCCACGGCTCCGGCCGCCAAAGAAGCCCATCATGACATGAAAGCGGCGAAGCACGATGCTAAGGACGCGAAACAGGAGACGAAGGAAGCCAGGCATATGCAACATGTGGTTGCGAAGCCGGCTCCTAAGTCCAAAGCTGCCGGCGAGGCGAAGCCGGCAGGAATGGAAAAGAAGTAATGGTTTGAATGGATGGTTGACGGCCGGATCCGCCTTGGATTCGGCCGTCTTTATTACCGAAAGAGTCCCTTTATCAACGCCTGTTGCAACAGGATGATGGTCTTCGCATCGCGGATACGGCCGTCGTCTATCATCGCCAAGGCCCGTTCAAACGACATTTCGAGCACTTCGATATCTTCCTGTTCGTCCGGGTGACCTCCCCCCTTGCCCACTTTTCTTTCCGGGTGGTATTCGGCGAAATAAAAATGCAGGATCTCGGTAACGACGCCGGGCGACATGTACACTTCCATGAGCTTTTGTACATCCCGGACCTGGTAGCCGGTCTCCTCCTCCACTTCACGTCGCACACAATCGTCGGGGTGCTCGTCCTCCAGGAGTCCGGCACAGGCTTCGATGAGTCTGCCATCGGGGTTACCGTTGAGTGAAGTCGGCAGGCGGAATTGCCTGGTCAGGACAACGGTGCGTTGTTCCCGATTGTACAGCAGCACGACCACGCCATTGCCGCGATCGTAGACTTCCCGCTTCTGCACTTCGACTTTGCCGTCGCTTCGGGTGTATTCGAGGGTATAATTCCGGAGGAGGTACCAATTATCGGACAGTACATCGGACCGGAGAATGCGAATGTTCGCCATGGGCAGGCTCAGGGGAAACGTGTTGTAGAACCGAAGCGTTGCAAGCCAGCCCAGGGTGAGCTCGTCACGCTTCGGTCATCGAACAAGGCCCAGGCGTTGTAATGACGAGCGAACACGGGAGCGCATCCGAGCGAAGCCATCCGGTTCCGCTCCATATTACTTTACTTCTTCGGTTGTGGAGGCTTCGTTGCCGGCGGAGGCGTTGTCGGAGCGGGTTGTTTTCCCTTCTCGCCTTCCTTCTTCTTCTCGGCGGCTTTCTTGGCTTCGTCTTCCTTCTTTTTGTTCTCTTCGATGACCTTCAGGTCGATTCCGTTCTTGTAGGCGGATTCGCTGATGACGTTGCCCTTGCGGTTGTAGGTTTTCCAGACGCCGTCACGGAGACCGACTTTGTAACTGCCTTCCTGGCGGATGGAGCCGTCTTCGAAGTACTTGGTCCATTTCCCGTCTTTCTTTCCGTCCTTGTAGGTTCCTTCGAGCTGCACCTGTCCGGAGAAATAATAACGGTTGTACTCCCCTTCTTTCACTCCACCGAGGTACTCGGTCTCTTCGCGCACTTTGTCGTAGCTGTAGAATTTGCGGTCGATCCCTTCTTTGATGTCGTTGACGAATTCCGTTTCGGCGATCTTCTCCCCGAAGGTGTTGTAGAACATCCAGAGCCCCTGCTTGCGGCCGATCTCGTCGGTCTTGTTGCGGTGCTTCTCTTTTCCCGGTGCATACTTGGGTTTCTCTTCTTTCACCTGCGCGAAGGCGCTGCCACAGGCGCCTGCGGCGAGCCAGAAGAGCAAGACGCAGAAGAAAAAGAAGTTGCGGGTTAGTCGGTTCATGCGGATGGAAATGGGTCGTTAGTTGCGCAAGGGTTTGCCGGAGGTCAGGATGCTTTGGATGCGCTCGAGCGTTTTGCGTTCTCCGCAGAGGGAGAGGAATGCTTCGCGCTCCAGGTCGAGGAGGTACTTTTCGGAGACAAGGGTCGGGGCTGAAAGATCGCCACCGGAGAGAACCCAGGCGAGTTTTTGCGAGATCTTCCGATCGTGTTCGCTGATGAAATGTCCCGACTCCATGGCATTGGCACCGGCATAGATCATGCCGAGCGCGGAACGACCGAGCACTTTGATGTCGGTTCGCTCCACCGGACGGGTATAGCCATCATCGGCCAGTTCGAGTACGGCCCGCTTGGCTTCCCCGATGACGCGGTCCGGATTGACGACGACCTCATCACGGCCATCGACCAGTATGCGGAGATCGAAAGCCTCGTGGGCGGACGTGGACACTTTCGCCATTCCGATCGTGAGGAAATACTCGCGGAGCATCTGCTCATCAATCGTGTTCTCGCGGTAGGCATCCGAGGCGCGCAGGGCGAATTCCTTGGACCCGCCGCCGCCGGGAATCAGTCCGACTCCGAACTCGACGAGTCCGATGTAGGATTCCGCAGAAGCAACGACCTTATCGGCATGCAAGGTCATCTCACAACCTCCGCCCAGCGTAAGGGCGTGCGGCGCTACGACCACGGGGACCGAGCTGTAGCGAACGCGCATGTTCATGTTCTGAAAAGCACGAATGGCCATGTCGATCTCGTCCCAGTCTTGCTCGGTAGCCAGCATGAAGATCATGGCGATGTTGGCGCCGGCACTGAAGTTCTGTCCTTCGTTGCCGATGACCAAACCGCGATAATCCTTCTCGGCGATCTCGATGGCCTTGTTGACACCGGCGATCACTTCTCCGCCGATGGAATTCATCTTGGTGTGGAACTCCATGTTGAGGACACCATCGCCGATATCGAGTAGCGAGCAACCGGTATTCTTCCAAACAAGATTGGAGCGGTGCGCATCGAGCAGAACCAGGCCTGCTCCGCCGTCTTCCCGGCGGTAGGTTCCGGAAGCGACATCGTAACATTCACGACGGCCGGACGCATAGCGATAAAAAGTCTCATTCCCGGAGGCGATGAATTTCTCCACCCAGGGAGCCGGCGCATGGCCGAGCGACTTCATCACATCGGTGAATGCTTTCACACCGAGCAGTTCCCAGATGGCAAAAGGTCCCATCTCCCAGCCAAATCCGGCAGCGACGGCCTGATCGATCCGATAGATCTCGTCGGACACTTCCGGAATGCGGTAGGAGATGTACTGGAAGAGCGACGCGAACGAGCGACGGTAGAACTCTCCCGCCTTATCGGTCCCTTTGAGCAAGACCGGAATACGGTCGCGGAGGTTGTCGATAGACTTGGTCTGGTCCAGCGTCGCGAACTTGACTTTGGCTTTGGGAATATACTCGAGCGTCTTGAGGTCGAGTGATAGAATCTCGCTCTTTCCTCCGGCACCTTTGACTTTCTTATAGAAACCCTGTACGGTCTTGTCACCGAACCATTTGTTTTCGACCAGCTTGCTTACATAGGCAGGCAGTTGAAACGCGTCGCGTGCAGCGTCCTCGGGGCAACGGTCGTACACGTCCTTCGCGACCTTGACCAGGGTATCGATGCCCACGACATCACAGGTCCGGAAGGTGGCCGACTTCGGGCGTCCGAGTACCGGGCCGGTGAGTTTATCCACCTCATCCACCGAAAGCCCCATTTGTTCGACCAGGTGAAAGAGCGACATGATCGAGAAGACGCCGATGCGGTTGGCGATGAATGCCGGAGTATCCTTACAAAGCACGGTCGTTTTGCCGAGGAAACGGTCGCCGTATTCCATCAGGAAATCAACGATGACCGGATCGGTGTCCGGAGTCGGAATGATCTCCAGCAGGCGCAGGTAGCGGGGCGGGTTAAAGAAGTGCGTTCCGCAGAAGTGTTTTCGGAAATCCTCGCTACGCCCCTGAGCCATCAGGTGGATGGGAATGCCGGAGGTGTTGGAGGTAATCAGTGTACCGGGTTTCCGGTAGCGCTCCACCTGTTCGAAGAGCGAGCGTTTGATATCGATATTCTCGATAACAGCCTCCAGCACCCAGTCGCAGGTCGCGATATCCTTGAGATGATCGGTAAAGTTGCCTGTCCGGATGCGCCCAGCGAACGACTTGCGGTAGAGCGGTGCCGGATTCGCCTTGAGTGTGTTCTGGAAACTGGTGTTCACGATGCGATTCCGAACGGCGGGATCCTCCAGTGACTTGCCGGCCTTGGCTTCCTCATCGGTGAGTTTATCGGGGGCGATATCCAACAAGAGGACCTTGAGTCCGATGTTGGCGAAGTGACAGGCGATGCGGGAACCCATGATTCCGCTGCCGAGTACGGCCACCTGTTTGATCGATCGTTTGCTCATATCGAACGTCGCCTCAGGCGACGGAGTAAATGCGTTCTATCTGTTCCTTGTACTTCTCCGCGATGATCTTGCGGCGGAGCTTGAGGGTAGCGGTGAGTTCACCGGAGTCCATGGTCCATTCTTTTGCCAGCAGTTCAAATTTCTTGACCTGCTCGTACTGCGCGAAGCTGGCGTTCAGTTCTGCCACTTCTTTACCAAGCCGATCTATCACCTGCGGGTTGCGGATCATGGTGGCCGGGTCGGTCCAGGGAATCTCGTGCAACTCGCACCATTTCTGAAGGTGAGCGAATGCCGGAACGATCAGCGCGGAGGGGAAATTCCGGTTCTCGCCGATGACCATGATCTGCTCGATGAACTGCGATTCCTTGAACTTATTCTCGAGTGCCTGGGGCGCGATGTACTTTCCTCCGGAAGTCTTGAAGATCTCTTTCTTGCGATCGGTGATCTTGAGGTGCTTTCCGTCCTGCATCATGCCGATATCGCCGGTATGGAACCAGCCGTCTGCATCGATCACTTCCGCGGTCAGATCGGGGCGATTGTAATAGCCGAGCATGACGTTGGGGCCTTTACACAGTATCTCGCCATCTTCCGCGAACTTGACTTCACAATTGAAAATGACCGGACCGACCGTACCGATAGCGGCGCCATCGGGCTCAAAATTGTTTACGGCGATAACGGGACTCGTTTCGGTCAGACCATATCCTTCGAGTACCGGAATACCTGCCGCCCAGAAAACGCGGGCGAGGCGGGGTTGGAGGGCGGCCCCGCCGCTGACAATCGCTTTGACATTACCACCGAGCGCTTCTCGCCATTTGGAGAACACCAGCTTCCGGGCAAGCGACAATTGGGATTCATACCACGTTCCATTCTTGCCACCGAACTCAAACCGGAGTCCAAGGTTGAGGGCCCAGAAAAACAGGGCGCGCTTGACGGCCGGGGCCTCTTTCCCTTTGGCCAATATGCGGTCATAGACTTTCTCCAGGAGGCGTGGCACGGTGGAAAACACATCCGGCTTCACCTCTTTCAGATTGTCGGCGATCTTATCCATGCTTTCGGCATAGTAGATCGACACGCCCAGGTACATGTACAGGTAGGTCAGCATCCGCTCGTAACTGTGGCAGAGCGGAAGGAAGCTCAGCGCACGGTGGCGGTGATCGACCGGCGGAAGGTGTTCCGTCGCTTCGACGTTGCTGATGATGTTGGCGTGCGATAACATCACGCCTTTCGGAGTACCGGTCGTTCCTGAAGTGTACAGGATGGTGGCGAGGTCGCCGGAAGCAATGGAAGCACGAACGCTATCGAGGCGCGAAGCATCGGTATGCTGGTCGCCCAGTTTCACCAACTCGGTCCAGTGATCGGCACCGGTGACCGGTGAAAAGGTATAGACCTGTTTGAGGGTCGGAACCTCGTTTCGGATGGCCGCGATCTTTTGATAGAGATCCGCGTCGCCGGCAAAGACCATTTTTGCGCCGCAGTCGTTCAGAATAAACTTGATCTCCGGTTCGCTAAGCGTCGTATAGATCGGGACGTTGACCGCGGCGATCTGCATCATGCCGTGGTCGACAAAATTCCATTCAGGCCGGTTGGCCGAGATGATGGCGATCTTATCGCCTTTACCGATTCCGGATGCGAGTAAACCGTAGCTCACCCGGTCGATCATATCAACGAAATACCGGGTAGAATACGGAGTCCACTTCCCGTTTTCCTTGGCCGTCAGGGCGTCCTCCTTGGGAAAACGATCCAATTGACGGCGTGGAATATCGAACAGACGTTTAATTTCCATGCAAAATGCGCGTTACGAATTTACATATTCAAGAGGGGGTAAAAGCGCGTAAAAAACGCAGGATTGTCCCGATTATTAACAAGTAATTCTGTCAACTGTTGAGGGCTGGAAAGGAGATTTCGGGATTCCATCAGGCACTTTGCACTGTGATGAACGGTCATGCAGCCGAAATCGTTGAAAATTACCCAGCAGTATCCCATTCCTCAAGGCTTCAATAGCCGAAATTTGAACGACTATGAGAATTGAAAACGATCTGACCCGGATGCTCAACCTGCGACTTCCGTTGGTCATGGCACCCATGTTTCTGGTTAGTAACGAGGCGATGATCCGGGAGGCCATCGGGGCGGGTATTCTGGGCTGCTTTCCCAGCCTGAATTTCCGAAAGGAAGGCGAACTGGAAGGAGTACTCGAACGCTTGAACCAATTCCTGCAAACGCGCCAGGGTCAGCCGGGTACTTATGGAGTCAACCTGATCGTTCAGCGGAGCAACTTCCTCTTTGAACGTCACCTCAAAGTTTGTGTCGACCGGAAAGTTCCGGTATACATCACCTCGCTGGGTAATCCGACAGAAACCATCCAGGCGGCACATGCTTATGGCGCCAAAGTATTTTGCGACGTCACCAACCTGACCCACGCGGAAAAGTGTGCCCGAAACGGATGCGACGGGTTCATTGCCGTCGGTCAGGGTGCCGGCGGACATGCCGGCCCCTACCCGCTTTCGCTCCTGGTGCGCACGCTGAAGTCGCACTTTCCCGACATTCCGGTACTGGCAGCCGGTGGCATTGCAGACGGTAGCGGCATCCTGAGCGCCCTCGCATCGGGCGCTTCCCTGGCCTATTGCGGAACCCGTTTCATTGCCACATCCGAAGCTCCGGTCGGACAGCCCTACAAAGATGCAGTGATCCAATCCGGCATGGATCAGATCGTTCTTACGGAGCGCATCAGCGGGACACCCTGTACGGTGATTCGCACGCCCTTCGTCGAGAAGATCGGACTGAAACAAAACCGGTTCGAACGATGGCTGGGCAAGAATCCACGGACACGCAAATACTTCAAGATGCTGGTCCAAAAACGCGGTTTCAACTGGCTCGAAGAAGCGGTCAAGCCCGGCAACTACAACAATCTGTGGTGTGCCGGCCAAAGCGTCGAGCTGATCCACGATATCGTTCCGGTCAGGACCATTGTGGACCGGTATGAATCCGAATTGAACGAAGCCTGGCAGGCCCTTTCCGCTACCATCCGTCCCTGATCCATGAAAAGGCTGTTGCAACTTCTCCAAGACGCGGAACGCTCACCGATCCGGTTGTGGCTGCTCAACCGCATCGTTGCACGCGCCATCCCATTCAACGCGCCACACGGCATCCGTATCCAGCGTATTACACCCTTCGGAATTCAGGCGACGCTTCCGTACCGGCGCAAGAACCTCAATCACCTGAAAGGATTACATGCCTGCTCACTGGCGACATTGGGCGAATTCACCGCGGGCATGTCGTTGCTGCATGCGCTTCGATCAATGGACTACCGGTTGATCATGAAAGAAATCAAGGTAACCTATCACCGTCAGGGCAAATCGGACGCGCGGGCGGAATGCAGGCTTGACGAAACCTGGTTGCGTCAGCACGTGAAGGAACCGCTTCACTCATCTGACGCGGTGTTCGTACCCATCCAGGTACCCGTAACCGATGAAAGCGGCGAATCACTTTGCACGGTCGAAGTACACTGGCAGGTCAAGCGCTGGGATAAGGTCCGGACTCAGTCCTAATGGCGTAAACAGCAAGGCCCGGCAGCGCTCTTCGCTCCTGCCGGGCCTTGCAGTATGAATAGCCAGGATCAGATTTTCGTCAGGCGCATGCTGTAGACCTTTTCAGCCGTACGAACCTGCAGGATGTAGACGCCGACGGGCTCGTTTAGCAAATTCAATTGCTCCGTTACCCTGCCGTTATTCATCAGGTTGCGCGACTCGATCAGTCGACCGCTAACATCGGTAAGGGTCAGTTGTACCGAACCAAGCGGCAGATCGCGGAGATCGACGGTGTACACTCCGGTTCCGGGGTTCGGGAAAATCGCGAGTGCCGGAATACGGACCGGAACTCCCGAAGAAAGCACATTGTTATTCTGGAGATTGATGTTGTCGATGTAAAGGTTATTGCCAAAATCGTTGATGTTGACAAAGCGTATCAGCGCCAGTTCTCCGGCCAGGGAAGTCAGTTCAACCGTGTCATTTCTCCAATCGTTCCCGGAGGAAGGCGACCAGTCGGTATTGCTCGAAGGCACGGAAGCCAGTGCTGCACCGATCTTCTCATAACCGGTAGCCGTCCAGGTAGCGCCGCAATCGGCGGATTGCTCAATCCGCAAGCCATCTTCGTAACCGGAGAATTGGGCATAGGCGACATCGAACAGCAACTGCGGATAAGCGACCGCCGCGAAGTCCACCAGGATGGTCACCAGGTAATCGAGTGCGCCGGAATTGTTGTAACTGTAATTATCGAACCAGGCAGCATCGGTATTCGAACCGTCAGATCCGGTGATATTGGTTTTGACCGACCATTCATAATCAGGTCCGGATGCGATCACGTCCCAACCGGCTGGCGGGAATGCTGGAGCAAACGCTTCCTGCAAAGGCGCCGCGGCTCCGGCTGCTACTACCTGGAGGTTGATGTCCAGTTCGTTGTTGGCGAGGTTCAGATCCGGGGTGGCGTTAACCGTCACGACCAGATTGAATGCTCCGCCCGCGGAGAAATCGGCCGGGACCGCAAACGTAAAGTTCGTAGTAGCGCCATGAATCAGTGAACCCGTGTACGTCTCGGTAACAGGCGAGCCGCCGTTGATCGTATATGACAACTGGAAGCCTGAGGCAGTATTCAAGCCATCGTTGCGTATTTCGACCGTAACCGGAACACTGTTGAGCGGGAAACAAGGATAGAGGTTCCCTTCCACCGGGAAGATCATCGTGCTAAGGCCGATATCGTCGGCAAGGCTGCAACTGACCAGCCCGGGAGCCTTCTGAACGGCATTGGCTCTGCGTCCCTTGCCATTTCCGACAAGTGCTCTTACACTGAACCAAACTTCATTGGTAGCAGGAATGGCAAGTTGGGCGGTAGTGCCGGTAACGGTCATTACGGAGTCCATGTAGCGCGAACCCAGCACACTGACTTCATACGCCGTTGCGCCTGTTACGGCATTCCATCCGATCTGCATGGTATCCGGGCAGGCAAAATCCACGTGAAGGTTTTGGGGTATACCACTTACCGTGAACGTCTCATCCGACAGGTCTGAATCCGAACCACGTGTAATCCGAACCAATGCTTCGCCGCTACGCTGGGAAGCGATGGGTGTCCATGCATATTGACGAATATCTGGGCCAACGGTAGCGATCGGTTGCCAGTTCGCGCCATTGTCCGGCGAAAACTCGAGTGTGAACGGTGTCGAAACGCCATAGGCATCCCAGCGCAGCAATTCTTCCGAGCCGATAGCAAAGCCTTCACCACCGGTCGGGTACGTTAACACGATCTCATCCGTTCGGAATTCCCATACCACATAAAACTTTTGCATTCCGGACGGGACAGCGTTACCTGACACGCTTGCGGTGAAGGTTCCGGTCGAGGGGTTGTCGAGCGTTACCTGTTCTACGTTATTGAGGTGATCGGCTCCGCGTACAGCCGGCAGACCAATGGTTGAAGCATTCGGCGTCGGATCGAGTATCCAGGGTTGCAAAATGCCAATGGACGCATGGCTCAGGGTCAGATCCAGGTCATTCACCAGTTGAAACGCCGCGGAAGGATCTCCAGCCGGATCCAACCAGTACAGTAACACGCGAAGCTGGCGGACACCGGAAGGCACCGTAATGGAGATGTTGCGTGAAGAGCCCTGGCCAACCGAATCGAGTACATACGTCCGGTTCGCCAACGTCTGTAACGCCCTACGTGCATTGATACGGCCATATCCGTAACTGTAATCAGGTCCGTCATTGCCGATATCTTCCGCAGTGTTCAAGAGGGTAGCCTTGATAAGCGGAGACTCGGGGTCACTTCCACTGTTCAGCTCACGATAGGCCTGGTACAGTTGAGCGGTTGTTCCGGCAACGGAAGGACAGGCAGCGCTGGTGCCTCCTCCGACCTGGTAGGTATTGTTCTCGTCGGTGGAAAGCTGGTCGCGACCATTGGCGCAGATGTCCGGTTTGACACGACCATCGTCGGCCGGGCCGTGGGAACTGCTGGGATCGATCACCTCGTAGGCATCGAGGTTGCCAACAGCGATCACGTTCTTGCCGATCTTGAAGCCGCCGGTGATCGTACCCCAGGGAGTACCGGCGCCGTAGCCGCAATCGCCCTGGGCATTGTTCCCGGCGGAAAAGACCAGTGTGAGGGATGGATTATCGTTTACGATCTGATCACCCGTCTGAGAAATGGCATTGTAATCATTGCAACCCTGGCTGTAGCTAGTGGACGTGATGATCGCGCCGAGGGAATCGAGATAGTGCGGCGCCTGGTAGATGTGGTCGTATCCAACCGAACCGGCTCCGATATCGTGAATGTAGATCCGGGCACCATCGGCCATACCGCGAATGGTGGGGTCCAGGTTTCCGGCGCCGACCGCGATTCCCGAGGTCATGTCGCCGTGTGTTCCGCCGGCACCGCTGTTCATCAATTGCGTGATGCGGCCCTGGAAGTCGATGTGAGGACCGACCTCGCCATCGTCGGCGAGTGAGATGGCGACACCGTTGCCATTATAATGTAAGCCCGACGGAATGTCGCTGTTGATATAATTGCTCCGGTGCAGTGAACGGCCCCGGCTATCTTCAGGATAAGAAGCGGGAGCAACCGGCTCAATGTATCGCACGAAAGGAAGTCGTACCAGACGATTGATATCCTCCTTTGGAAATTCCACGTTCACCAGACCGAAACCCGATTGAGCAGCGGTTATCCTGGCGCCGTTTTGTTGCAGTACCGCGGTCGCGTGTTCGAATGAAACATCCGGGAAAAAGCTCAACTGCAATTCCACGCGTCCGCCGGTACGGATAGCATGATCCGGAAAACTGCCTTCCGCGACCCGTCGGTTCAATTTGTAGCGTTCATCGACCGGGAGTACAGTACGAACGTTCGTCCTGGTCAGCAAGCGGCTGTCCACTGAACGCGGCAGCGAGACCAGCCAGGCATTGGCAGGCAGATAGGAGACGAAGCGAAGACCCGCGGTTTCAAGTTGACGCTTTTGTATCGGATCGGGAATACTGTTGAACTGTATGATCCGATAATAACGATCGTCGAACAGATCCTGCGATGAAATACGGCTAAGGGATTCATCACTGAAATCCTGCACCGTGGTAATGGTTCCGGAAGCAAGTCGGATCTCGTTACCGGGAACGACGGGATGTCCCGCAAAGCAAGGAATAGCCAGCGCGAGGGCTGCAATCAGTACAGATAAACGCATGGGAAAGTTGATGGTTGGCAGATCAAATAAACGAAAAAAAAGGGATAAGGATGATTGTCGAAAACAGCGGAGTTCAAAAGAGCGTATGTTTGTGCAGATTCTACGAAATGGGCCGGATCTTTCGCAACCTTTTTGGCATTTACGCGCTGATCGTTTTTACGCTTTCAGTACTTGTTGTACTTCCCGGCTATTTCCTGGTATTTCTATTGGCCAGCAAGGAACGAGCGCCTCGATTGGCCCACAGGCTCATCTCCCGCTCCTGGGCGTCTGTGCTCTTCCTCCTCTTTGGCATTCGGGTCAAAGTAAGAAACAGCCAGGTACTTGATCCCGAAAAAACTTACGTCTTCGTAGCCAATCATCGCTCCTTGTTGGATATACCTTCGTATGCAATCGCCTGCCACAACACGTTCCGCTTTTTATCGAAGGAAGAATTGACCAAAATCCCCGGCATGGGGTGGATTATCCGAAAGCTCTACATCACCGTGGACCGCAAGGACAAGGCTGCCCGATTACGCAGCATGGACCGGATGGTTCAATCCCTGCGAGACGGAGTCTCCGTATTTCTTTGTCCGGAAGGGACCCGAAATAAAACCAACCGACCCCTGCTCGATTTTCATGACGGAGCATTTCGCGTAGCCATTGAAGCCCAGGTGCCCTTGGCAGTCATGACGATCATCCATTCCGACACGCTGCTTTCTCCACTCCACCCGATTGCACTGATGCCTGGCAGGATCGAATGTATCTGGGAGCACCCGATCGAGACCAGTGGGATGACTGGACAAGACGTCCCCCGGTTGCGGGAAACTGTTAAAAAACTTATGCTAAAACAACTGGAAGAAGTTGCTCGCCTACGGCAGAAATGAATTTGCCCATCAAGTCGGCACATTGACCACATTTCTGAATATGACACGAACCGCTAAGGTCAATTCGCTACATTTCATTTTCTTTTGACGTTGCAATGCGGACACTAACTACCAGCTTCCTTCTTTTTTTTCTTTGCACATCGGCACTTGCTCAATTCAGTCCGGAACACGACCCACATCGAGGCATGTATGTGGATCGCTTTTGGAAACAGAAGTGGAACAGCAATACTGAAGTTGATCCAACATTTTCCATCCTCACGGTTGACGAGGACCATGACGGTATTTTTGAGAAAGAAGACGCATTACTCCGGTATGCCGCTGAGAATCATATCACCTACCTGGCGCTGTATGACATTTACCGAATCCTGGGGCGTTCCTATACCGCGTGGAACGGTTCCACGCGTCGAATGGAGAACCTTGAAGACCACTTATGCCGGTTCATTAAAAAAGCGAAGGAGCAATACGGAATCACTCAGATTGGCCTGATCGGCGGATCGGATGTTTTCTTCGACAGCCTCGACACCTATATGGATCGATTCCCGCCGACTGCTCCACTCCGACTACCGGGGTCATTGAAAAACCGCCCCGGACTTCCGGCCATTCTAAAAAAATTGGAAGAGCCTTTGGTTGAAGGAGATCCCACAACACCCTTGGCGGAGCATCTTAAACTGATGCTGCGGGTTCAGCAATTCAACGAGTCCAATCCCTGCGGGGTTGATCTTGATGTTGTGAACATGGAGTATGAATTCTGGGGAAATTGCGCCACCGAGCTTCCCATCTTTACGGAGTACATCCAGGCAATGGATGCTTTCCGGGACCAATACGACTCCCTTCATACCGAACATCCGCTCATCACAGAAGCGTATGTAGCCTTTCTGACATATTGCAATTTCCCCAATGTCGTCGCCATCATGGACGGCTGTTCCAATTGCAGCCCGTGTCCGACTTGCAACAACCCGCATGAACCCCTGATCGATCGTGTACTCTATTCACAACAGATCATGCAGCCAAACTACTTCCTGCTCGCTGATCAAAGTCATTTTGAGGCCCCTACCAGTCAGGATAGCACCGACTTCCATCCACTCCTGTATGCGGAAAGCATTCAGACCGGTGGTGGCGCGGATTACCTCGGCGCCTGGTTTCCGCAATCCCCTTCCTTTACCATCTTCACCGCAGAATCCCGATACTACTCCGCCTGGCGGAATTATACTACAACGCCTTTTGGGCAACCACGACAGAACGATGTACAACGCGGCGGCGCCATGTGGTTCGCTTCATCACACATGATGGACTGGCTCGACCATCCAGTGATCCTTCAAAACCTCGGACCCTTTTGCACGCAAAGTGATACTCAGCAAGTGGAAATGAAATATTTCGGCCCAACCGAACCGGGTATCGGATACCGTTTCCACATCTTCCGAGACAGCGATAGCACAATCGTTTATCCTACCAATGGCAACCCGTTGGCGGGAATCACCCAACCCTACGAACCCTCAGTGGGAGGAAGTCGCGAGATCATGGCGGTTGATTTCTCAGACACGTTTCTCTTTCCTCGCATTCGTCTTGCACATGGCACATATACCAGTGTGCTGGAATTGGACTACGACTCTGCCTCGAATGCCGGATACACAGCCCGATATCCGGTAGTCGTATCCGATCAACCACAAATCGTCCTGATGAACGAACCTGAATTCTGCGCAGGTGGCTACTGCTACCTGGTCACCAATTCCGGTGGTAGTCAATACACCTGGACACGTGACAATATCGTCGTGAAATCAGGAACCGAATGGTGGGTGAAAGCCACAGAAGACGGTTATTATAAATGCGTCATCTCAGGGGCGCCAGGAAGTTGTTCCGGCACCACGGACTCGGTACGCATACAGGTCATGCCAATGCCGGTTGTTGTAGTGAATGCGCTTTGCAATGGAGATGGCACCGTTACACTTAAAACCGATATGCGTCCCGCCAACCCCAACTCTACCACCACGAGCGGACCCGGCGGAGTAACCTACAAATGGAATACGGGCGCGACCACCGATCAAATCACCATTACGCCCACATCCAGCAACACCTATCGGGTCCTGGTGACCGACCCTTACTCCGGTTGCAGTACTTATCGGGACTGCTACGTTGCAGCCCCTCCAAGCAATTCGTTTACACCGAATATCGTTGTGAACAGCGTGCCAACATCAGCTTGCTCATCCAATGGCTCGCTGACCGCAACCTTGTCGCCCGGAAGCTATCTAGGACAAACCGCCTATCTATGGAATACCGGACAAACCACACAAACCATCACGAATCTACCGCCCGGGACGTACATCGTTTCGATGAGTTACTGGAAAAGCGCCTGCACGTATTACGACACCGTTCAACTTGGAACACCTACGACTGGCGGGCCATCCATTAGCGAGGTGATTATTCCATCCGGTTGTTCGAATACTGCCAGTGGAAGTGTACAACTCATGTTGACCGGCGGCCAACCACCCTTCAGTTTCTTTTGGTTTGGGATACCTGCGGATGGAATCCACCACCCCGCCAACCAAGACCAATCGAACCTGTTTCCGGGTATTTATACAATTCGAGTCCGCGATGTCAATGGTTGTGAATTCTGGCATGAAGTAACGGTACCTTCCGGCAATTCAATAATCCGCGTTCAACCGGTTTCCATTCTTCCCAGTAGCAATTGCTTTAACAGCCCGAATGGGTCGGCGACTGTCAGTGCAAGCGGCGGCACCGGTCCATATCAATTCGACTGGAATGACCCACTGGGGCAACAAGGCGCTACGGCCGACAGCCTGGTAGCAGGAAGTTATTGGGTCACGGTTACGGATGCCAATGGCTGCACATCTTCTACCTTCATCGATATCCCCGCCACCTCCCTTCCGATCAACTTGACAGAACTTGCATCGGAATCCCTCCCCGCTACGTGTCAACCCGGAAACGATGGCGTGGCAGCGCTCGTTGTTCAAGGTGGCGTCGTGCCATATACTGTTAATAGTCCCTGGACGCTTGACACACTTGGAACCGCACGACTTACCGGTACGCCGGGAAACTATCCGATCCTTGTCACCGATGCCAATGGTTGTCAATTCACAGATACGATCACTATCCACACTACCGAACCACCCTCGTTCTCGCTGTCGGCGCTCGGTACCAGTTGTAGTGGGTGTACGGATGGCGCGGTCGCTATCAACAATATAGTTACAAACAGTAACTGGAATGTTCAATGGACTCCACAGCTTGGCACCCTTTCCGGAGACAGTCTCATTCAAATGCCCGGTGGAACCTATACGATTTGCCTGACAGATACTGCAGGTTGTATCCGGTGCGACACTATCACGGTACCGGAAGACCCCACGGCTATCCTTCTGCTTCAAGGCCGGGCATACGACTGGACCTTGCATCCAAACCCAGCCGTGGATATCATATCCATTGAATCGGACTTGGGCACACCGCTACCGCAACTTGAGGCAAGAATCCACTCCCTCACCGGTCAGGAACTTGATCACCAGGCACTCGAACGGTCAAAGGCTACCGATATGGATATACGAAAACTGACGGCTGGAATCTATTTCGTTTCAATTTTTACATCCGGACGCTTGATCTCCACGAAACGGCTAGTCATCATCAAGTAAGACAGGATACGGAACAATTGCGGTTCGATCTTGTTACCTTTGCGGTAATCATTTTTCCTATGTACCGCGACACTCAGCACTGGATCGAGACCCTTGAAAAGGCGAACGAGCTCGTCCGCATCAAGACCCCGGTCAGCCCTTCGCTGGAAATCACCGAGATCACTGACCGCGTTTCGAAGGTGTACGGCCCTGCCCTGCTTTTCGAGAACACCGGTACAGACTTTCCTCTCCTGATCAATTCCATGGGCACCGAGGACCGGATGGCCAAAGCGCTCGGCGTTGACCGGCTGGACGACATCGGGCACGACATGGAAGTACTCTTCAAGCAACTGCTCTCGCCCAAAGAGTCGTTGCTCGACAAATTGAAGTTGCTTCCAAAACTCGGTTCCATTGCATCCTGGATGCCTAAAGTTATTGGCGGCAGAGGCGCCTGTCAGGAAGTGGTGATGCAAGATCCCGACCTGACCAAACTTCCGATCCTCAAATGCTGGCCGGAAGACGGTGGTCCGTTCATCACCCTGCCGGTGATCCACACGAAGGATCCGGTAACGGGCATTCGCAATGTCGGCATGTACCGGATGCAGGTATTCGGACCCAAACTGACCGGTATGCATTGGCACCGGCATAAGGTCAGCGCCCGCCATATGCAGGAATACAAGAAACGCGGCGAAAAGATGCCGGTGGCCGTAGCCCTGGGTGGCGACCCGGCTTATACCTACTGTGCGACCGCGCCGCTGCCGGATGGGGTCGATGAATACATGCTTGCCGGTTTTTTGCGAAAGAAAAAAGTTGAGTTGGTACAATGCCTCACCCAGGACATACAAGTTCCCGCCGACGCCGATATCATCATTGAAGGTTATGTGGATCCGAACGAGGACTACATTCTGGAAGGACCTTTCGGAGACCATACCGGCTATTATTCGCTGCCGGATTACTACCCGAAGTTCCATGTGACCGCCATTACCCATCGCAAGCATGCCGTCTATCCCGCCACCATTGTCGGTATCCCCCCGCAGGAAGACGCCTGGATCGGGAAAGCGACCGAACGGATCTTCCTGGTTCCGATCAAGATGACCATGGTTCCCGAGATCGTGGATATGGTGCTGCCGGTAGAGGGTGTATTCCATAATCTCGTCGTGGTGAAGATCCGGAAAGAGTATCCGGGTCAGGCCTCCAAAGTGATGCATTCGCTATGGGGCGCGGGACAAATGATGTTCACAAAGAGGATGGTGATCGTCGACGGGGATGTGAACATCCATGATCCGGTCGAGCTGGCCCGTTACGTATCCGCGAATTTCGACCCGCTGCACGACACCTACTTCACCGCCGGTCCGGTTGACGTGCTCGACCATAGTTGTTCTGTCATGGCCTTCGGAGGCAAAATGGGACTCGACGCGACCAGTAAGAGCCCGGAAGAGCTTAGCATGCGCAAGACCGTTACCGGAACAAATGACACCACACCGATTGATCTTCCAGCTCTCAAGGTAAAGTACCCGGAGATCCGCGATCTTAATATCAGCTTATTGGAAAAGGGGATTTCCCTTGCGTTTCTGAGTATCGAAAAAAACAAGCCCGGTCATGTGAAGGAACTGACGCGTGCGCTCTTCGCCTTACCGGAGTTTCGTCGGATCAAAGGCCTGATCGTTTTGGAACACTCCGTCGATGTGCAGGACATCGCCGACAGCGTCTGGCGCTTTTCCAATAATGTCGATCCGAAACGGGATTGCCTGACCATCGAATCAACAGACGACGGCGCGTTCAACCACCTGGTACTCGACGGTACACGCAAGACACTTGCACATGACGGTTTCCAGCGCGACTGGCCGAACATCCTGACTTCCGATGAAGCTACGATCGCGTTGGTTGACCAGAAATGGCAAGAATACGGGCTGGGTACATTCCTGCCCTCGCCTTCCAACAAATACCGGAAGCAGTTGTATGCCGGAGGAGCCGTTGCCGAATAAGCTATCCTTCAGACCAGGCCGACGATCACACCGTCTTTCACGTCGATACCCAACGCATTGGGGTTCTCCGGCAGACCGGGCATGCGCATGATCTCTCCGCAAACGGCCACGATAAACCCGGCCCCGCTGTTGATGATTAACTCGTCCACGTTGATGTAAAATCCACCCTCGGCTTTAGCGTCTTCGGGGCGATCGCTGAACGAATATTGTGTCTTCGCGATACAGACGGGATACTTATCCATCTGAAGCTGTCCGATCCGCTTCAAGGCGCGCTCAGCCTTCTTGGACATCTTGATTCCCTTTGCACCATAAACCTGCATGGCGACCTTCTCGAGCTTTTTCGGAATGCTGTCTTCGAGATCATAGACCGGCTTCAATTGAGCCGATGATTTCTCGGTTACTTCCACCACCACCCGGGCAAGATCGGCGGAGCCGGCACTTCCGCGTGCGAAGGCTTCATTCACGGCCGCCGGAACGTTGCGTGATGCGCAGGCTTCGAGCATATCCTGCATCTCTTCGCTGCTGTCGGAATCGAATCGGTTCAGCGCGACCACGACCGGAATGCCCATGCCCCGTAAGATATCGAGGTGATGATCCATGTTCTTCATGCCGGCCAGGAGCGCGGTACGGTTCGGCTTCTTGATGTCGACCTGCGCGACTCCTCCGTGTAACTTGAGCGACTGGGCCGTCACCACGACCACTGCAACAGCAGGAGTCAGTCCTCCCACGCGGCATTTGATATCAACGAATTTCTCCGCGCCGAGATCGGAACCGAATCCGGCTTCCGTTACCGCGAACTCGCCGAATTGCAACGCGGCCCGCGTGGCCAACAAGGAATTGCAGCCGTGCGCGATGTTGGCAAAGGGTCCGCCGTGTACGAAGGCAGGTGTACCTTCGAGCGTTTGCACGAGGTTCGGACTGAGGGCGTCCTTGAGGATCGCCGTAATGGCGCCGGCAACTCCCAGTTCGTGCACAGTAAAGGGGGTTCCGTCTTCGCGATAGCCAAGCAGGATGTGCTCGATACGATTCTTCAAGTCATCCAAACTTGTCGACAAGCAAAGGATCGCCATCAATTCCGAAGCCGGAGTAATATCGAAACCGGTCTCACCCGGGATACCGTTGGCGCTTCCCCGTAAACCGGTGATCACATGGCGCAGGCTGCGGTCGTTGACATCCAGCACGCGCTTCCAGGTGATCTCACTGAGTTGTTGACCGGTTCCCTGCTTGTTGTAATTGTAATTGTCCAACAAGGCCGACAAGGTATTGTTCGCTGCGCTGATCGCGTGAAAGTCGCCGTTGAAGTGCAGGTTGATATCCTCCGAAGGCACCACACTCGATTTCCCGCCACCAGTCGCTCCACCTTTCATCCCGAACACCGGGCCCAGGGAAGGCTCGCGTAAGGCCAGCACGGCTCGCTTACCGATGGAGCGAAGTCCGTCCGCCAGGCCAATGCTCGTAGTAGTTTTACCATTGCCGGCCCGTGTGGGTGTGATGGAAGTCACCAATACCAACTTTCCCGTCGGCTGGGACGGATCCAACGCGGCATGATCGAGCTTTGCTTTGAAGTTTCCGTACTGGATGAGTCGATCAGTCGGAATGCCTGCGGCGCGGGCGATATCCTGAATAGGTTTCATGCGGTGCTTGGGTAAAATGCGGTTGCGAAGGTCGTAAAAGTTAAGACACGGAAGGACCTTGAAAATCAGGGTTTCTCATAGGGATAAGGCGCCGGTGTCAGGGCCAGCGCGAGATCATCGAGCCACCACTCCCCTGCTCCCTTGTTCCAAACATAAGCCTTCACCTTGCCACCCGTACAACCTTCCGGGATGACACCTGAAATAATCGCCTCCTGCCATTTGCCGGTCTTGATCGTCCAATCGCTTAACGTGGCGCTGAAGTAGGCCAGATTGTTCTTTTCCTTTTCTATTGATACAACCAGCAGCGCATCCGGTGGAACGGCGCCGGAAAAAAAGCGACAACGGGCGTGCAGCACATCGTACCCGGACGGGTGAAGGCTATCGAGATCGCATTCCAGCGTATGGGAGAATTCACGGCCACTGATCATTCGTTCGACCTTCCCTTTTGCAAAGCAGGAATCAGGAAGGTAAACGGCCTGTTCGTCCTGTTCGAAATCCCACACCAAGGCCCGGGAACCCGGCTCTGGCCAGATGTCCTTGCTCTTACGAAACCGGGAAATTCGTGCGTTGAAAAAAGCTTCGTCCTGATCCATGATCGGCCATCGCTCGCGCAGGAGGAAGTAAAGTTCTTCGGGATGAAAGCTATTGGTCCAGCCGTAGATCACAGATTGGGGTTGAAGGCTGTCCAGTGTCACCATCAGGCGCGCAAGCTCTCCGGCGGTTTCCGGTCGATAGATCACCCGTTCCGGTTTCCAATCAGCCTGGTCGAAATAATAGTCGAGATAATCCGGATTGATCACATTCAAGACGACCACTGCAGGTTTTGGCGCATCAACCGACCAGACCCGGGTCCGATCCGCCAACTCTTTGAAGACACCATATGCAGGCATTCGGAAGAACTTTTTCTCCAGGGCCGTACTTACCCCACCACCCAGCAGCACCAAGACGACGACCAACACCAAGCCTGTTCCCTGCCGAAAGACGTTCGGGGTGAAAGAAAAGAAGAACAACAGGAGCAGCGGAAAAACAAAAAAGAGCGTGGAGTATTGAATGATCGGGTGTCGCAAGAGGGAATATCCGAAGGCCAGTCCAAACGAGAACAGGAACAGAAACGCGACCGCATTGTGAAACCGGTTCCACACCGGTCGGGATCGCTGCACGTACCAACCGGTGAAGAAGCAGACGATCAATGAATCAATCAGCAACCAGGAAGCATTGAATACATTGAAGAAAAAAGAGAACAGCCAGGTGGGCTCCGGTTTACCCAGCCAACCGCCGAGGTCGCCGGTTTTCAGTTGCTCCTGAAAGATGGTCCATTCCGGGAGCGCCAGGAGCACGATGACCAAACCGGTCAGTGCATAGATCGGCCTCCAGCTTCCTTTGATGAAAGTAAAACCCCAAAGTCCCAGTGCTGCTGCATAGACCAGCGAAAAATAATGGAGGTGCGTACAAACCGCCATGGAGAGCGTCCATCCGATCCAGGTTTGTCGCCGGATCCTCCCTGCTAAGGACTCTTCATACAGATTGGTCCAGTACCAGGTCGACAATAAGCAGAAGAACAAACCCGGTGCGTAAGGTCGCGCCAACTGAGAATAAATGATACTGTACTCCAAGACACTGAACATGGCCGCCGCCAATAAACCTGCCGCGGCATGAAACCATCGGCTTCCCAATCGGTAAATCAACCAGGTTGAACCAAGGCCGAACATGATGAAAGGAAGACGGAGGAGGAATGCATTTTCTCCGAGCAAGTTCGTCCAGCAGTACAGGAACGACTGAACACCTGCAGGGTGAAAATCGGAATAAACACCTCCGCGGATCATTTCAGAAAAAGAAGGGTAACGTGTCCGGATCAGCGCGCTTAGCTCGTCATTCGAAAAAGATACTTCACCGAACGGGTAAAAACGGAAAATCGCCGCAACCGTCAGGATCAGCCCGATCAACAATCTTTCGTTCCGCCGCGTATCCTGGTTCATACGGACTCGCCGGCGCCGCTCATGCGCTGCCGCAGCGCTTCAAAGATCAAGACACCCGCGGCCACTGATACGTTCAACGAACTCACCTTACCGGTCATCGGAATGCGCAGCCATTGATCACACACTTTGAGCAGATCGGAGGAAACGCCATCCTCTTCCGAACCCATGATGATGGCCGCCGGCTGGGAAAAGTCAGCATTGAAATGAAAGGTCTTGCCCTTCTCACTGGCCGCGAAAACCTTGAGTCCACACTCCTTGAGCAAATGGACGGCATCGCGCAAATGGTCGACACGACAAACCGGAAGGTTGTGCAGCGCGCCTGCCGAGGTGCGGATCGCGTCCGCCGAAACCGCGGCGGCTCCGCGCTTGGGAATGACCAGCGCGTGAACACCCGCGCATTCAGCTGTACGGGCAATCGCACCGAAATTACGCACATCGGTAATGCGATCCAGCAACAGTACGAGTGGCGTCATCCCCTGCTCAAAGACCCGCGTGACCACTTCCTCCAGGGGTTGATACGAGATAGGTGAAATGAACGCGATGATATCCTGGTGGTTCTTAAGTGTCAGCCGGTTCAACTTCTCGACCGGCACCTCCTGAAACGCGATCTGCTTCTCCCGCAACATTCTCCTCACCTGCTGAATGCCGTCACCCCGCGCGCCGTGGTGAATGAATACCCGATCAAACTCCTTACCGGCATTCAACGCTTCCAGGACCGGGTGGATCCCGTAGATCATCTGCTCGTCATCCTGTGATGGACGCTTCCGGTCTTCCCGGTTAAATTCCCTGCTCATCAGTACATATTGTTATAGACCCTCCCCGAACGCCAGACATCCACCGCCCTGAACCAACTGGTTTCATAGATCGGCGACCTTGAAAGGGCGTAGTCGTTTTCGGTAAAGGGATTGTCCACTTTTGTGAAGAAGAAATTGATAGATACCGGGTTGTTGACGGTACCATAAATCCAGGTCTCACTTTGCGCACTGCGGTAGATGGTATTCGGCACCCCGAGAACGACATAAATCATCCCACGATCGGTTCTCCACCCTTCCGTGTAACTGGAAAAAAAGCGATTCGCATCCTGTACCCGGGTGTAATACTTCCGGATCAGCATACGTGTCCGTTCTTCATTGCCGCCCCGCTCTATCCAAAATCCATCCACTGTCTGTCGTGGATGCGGGTTCGACTTCAGTTCCTCATACTCTTTTCTGGTCGTCAGGTAGCGCAATGCTTCCAGCATCTGGTCGACATCGGAGACCTGTGGATGATCCTCCCCGAAGCGAAAAATCGTGAAACCTTCCTTTCGCGTGGTATCGATCCGGAAATGATAAAATCCCCGTCGATTCAACGTCAGAACAGGATGCTCCTGCAAATCGTATCGGAAGACGGAATCCGCATGATAGTCGAAGGGCTCACGCGCATCAAATGAAAACGGCGGGTTGGCCAGCGGAAAATCCTTTTTGTAGTAATGACACCAAAGGAAGCCCGTCGACGTGTCCTGATAATAGATCCGCAAGCTGTCGTTGGCTTTCACATGATCACGAAAGAACGGCGTTCCATCCGGCAAGGTAGCCCAGAAGCACTGGCGGGATTGCGCGGTAAGGTGAGCAAACGGTATGAAAAAAGTTGCGGAAGCGCCCTTGCCTTCATCGGTGATCACGGTTTCCAGGAGGATGGTACCCTTCCGGTGTACCGGCAGTTCCACTTCGAAAATCCTTGCCTTCCCTTTCTCCGTCATGTCCATCGTATAACGCGCGACGGCGCTATCATAGCGAGTCGGAACGTCGTAGCTTTCGACCAGTTGCAAGTGGATGCCAACCGTGGCGAGGTATCGATTGTCCTCCTGACGCACGTAGAGGTACTCGTCCGGTTTGATTCGGATCAGTACACGTGCCAGGGAATCATTGACTTGACGGATCGTCACTTCAGCCGATAAGGATTGCCCGTCCATTGGCCGATAATTACCGGCCATGTTGCGGTTGGCAAGTTCGCCGGGACTGAAACACCCACCCAGCAGTAAGAACAGCAGGAGGAACAGGCTTCGTATCCCGTACCCGTGTGCAGGCTTATAGTCAGGGAGCAGCATCTGTATCACCGCTTTCGAGCGCACGCTCTACCAGTGCCTGAGGTAATTCCTTACTGGACTTCGCGCCAAGTTTACGCAAGTCTTCAATTCGCTTGATGATGTTGCCCGGGCCGGACGATAGCTTGTTCATCGCGTCACTGTAGCCGGCCTTGGCGGCATCCATTTTCTTACCAACGTCGATGAGGTCATCGATGAAGCCTTTGAACTTATCGTACAAGGCGCCGCCGACGCGGGCGATCTCCAGGGCGTTTCGTGTCTGTCGCTCCTGCTTCCAAAGCGAAGCGATGGTTCGCAGGGTCGCCAGCAGGGTACTCGGACTGACGATGACAATCTTACGGTCCCAGGCGTACGCGAACAATTCGGTATCACCCTGAATGGCGACGCTGAAGGAAGGTTCGATCGGCATGAACAGCAGTACAAAGTCGGGGGCGTTCATGCCTTCGGCCGACTGGTACTTTTTCTCGGAAAGCTGCCGTACATGATTCTTGACCGATTGCACATGCTCTCGCAGATACTGTTCCCGCTCTTCCTCGCTGCCGGCATTCACCATCGCTTCGTAGGCAACCAGGGAAACTTTGCTGTCGACGATGAGGTGCTTGTTGTCGGGTAGAAAAACGACTACATCGGGTTGAACCCGCCGACCTTCCTCATTGCTCGTGCTGTGTTGCACTTTGAATTCGCGGTCGCGTTCCAATCCGGAGTGTTCCAGAATTTTCTCCAGGATGAACTCGCCCCAGTTACCCTGCTTCTTGGTATCACCCTTCAGTGCACGAGCCAGGTTGTGCGCCTCGTCGCTGATCTGTTTGTTAAGTTCAACCAGTTTACCGATCTCCCCTTTCAGACTGTTTCGTTCAGCAGCTTCTGACTTGTATGCCTGATCGACCTTTTGCTCGAAATCCCGGATCTTTTCTTTGAGCGGATTGAGGATCACGTCCAGGTTGTTGCGGTTCTGTTCAACGAACTTCTGGCTCTTCTCCTCCAGGATCCTGTTCGCCAGATTCTCAAACTCCTTGGTAAACCGATCCTGCAGCGCTTCGAGTTCCGCCTTTTGGGATTGGAGCTTCTCCTGGAGGTTGCGATTGAGGGTCACTGCTTCGCTCAGCTTTCCGTTCAATTCGAGCTGTTGCTGTCGGTCCTGCTCCTGCCTGGACCTTCCTTCCTGCAACTGCTGCTCCAGCTGACGTGCCCGTTCAGCCAAGGCCGACCGTTCACTTTCAAGGGCTTGTACCGCAGTACGCTGTTCCTCCCGCACCGATTGAACCCCGGCTTTACCCAGCAACCAGCCGAGAAGTACACCGACTACCAATCCCACCAAAAGATAAACGAATTCCATCCGTTAGACGCTTGTAAGTGGTTAAAGATAGCGGATTTCGTGCATTTTTCGTTGTTCTGGTCGAATGGCGGTTAATCGCGAACTTTGCGCCCCTTCAAAGGATCCAAATGCGAATTGACCGAACCTATCGATGGCTGATCGCCTTCTTTCTGCTGACCGGAAGTTCTTCCCTGCGCGCCCAGGTTCCAAACAATCAATTGGATCTGCAGGCAACCGATTGGGGATTGAAAGGGTCGGTGTACCACATAGCCCGCGTCGAAGACGAACGAAAGAAAGCCGGAGATGCCGGTAGTATATCCGGCGGCGGTCCCGTCCAACCGATTCGCTTCAAACAAGATCTCGCGAAAGATCTGCTGCCTTATGTTCAAACGTGTACTGCCGCGGATACGAGTAAGGTAGCACTGGTTCTGGCATTCGAGAAATTTCAGTTGAAAGAAAACCGCACAGGACCACGACGGAACATCCAATTCGAATTTCAGGTGCGCATCTATCGCGATGTCGATGGCCAGCGCGTTCAACTCTACCAGGTAGGCGGAACCCCCTCCTATGTGGTACATGGGCCCAATCCCGGAATCTACGACAAACTGATCGGCGGATCCCTGCAACAAGCCCTATCCGGATTCGACCGCTGGGCGAAAGAGAACCGAAACCAGCCACCGCTGTGCAAACACGTACGCATCGAACTACAGGACGATGGCGCTTTTCGGGACACGGTCAGTGCTGATACGATTCGATGGAGTTCCGCCTATCGGCTGAAGTGGGCCGACTTCAAAGGACAGCCCGAACAACAGGTCGTATTTTCCGCGAACAGTGCCTGCGTCTATTCCTTCACATCGCGGCCCGCCTATCGGGATGACACACTTATTCTGGAGCTGCTGCTGCATCCGGCTTTTATCAAGCCAGCCTCCTGGGTTAAACCCGACAAGTTGCAGGATGGACTGCTCGCCCACGAACAACTGCATTTCGATATCTGCGAATTGTACGCCCGCCGGATGCGCGATCGCTTCACCCAATCCAGTCCGGGTCTATTGACCTACGATTCCGTTCTGAAAACCATCTTCGAATCCGAATGGCAGGCCTATCAACTTCGACAGGCCGACTACGACCGGGAAACAGAACACGGCCTGATTCCCGAACAACAGGCGAACTGGGAAAAATCGATCTCCGAGGAATTAAACCGGCTGGGATCCTTTGCCAGTCAGTGAAATTGACGGAATTAGCGATGTTGACTTAATTATTCTTTCACTTTTCGTTCACATTTAATATTGAGTTAACACAGCCCCGGGTTGGTTGGGTTTAATTTGCGACCGATAGCCAACCTTCAAATGAAAAAAGCATTACTACTATTCTTTATTGGCAGCCTATTCCTGCAGAGCGGCATCAACGCACAGGACAACGCCGCTCCAAGCTTCAACTTCAAGAACGGCCTGGGCATTGCCAGTCCGGACAGCGCGTTCACCATGAACATCCGCTTCCGGATCCAGAACCGGGCTGCATTCACCGTCGCACAAGAGGACGAGGACACCTGGGATGTATCTGCCGTAGATGCCCGCGTCCGACGCATGCGCCTCCGCTTTGAAGGACAGGTGTACGATCCCCGGCTCACCTACCTGATCCAACTGAGCTTCAGTAGGGGCGACATGGACTGGGACAATTCCGGTGTGCCGAATGTGTTGCGTGACGCCATGGTGTTTTACAAAGTCAGCAACAAACTCAACATCGCCCTGGGGCAGGGAAAGCTACCCGGTAATCGTCAGCGTGTCGTTTCTTCCGGAGACCAGCAGTTTGCCGACCGTTCGATTGTTAATGCCGCGTTGAACATTGACCGGGATTTCGGTTTTCAGTTCAACTATACCGAGAAAACCGGAGACGTTTACTACATCCTGCGTGGCGCGGTGAGTTCCGGCGAAGGACGCAACTCCGCAGGCTCCGACAAAGGATTGTGTTATACGGGCCGACTGGAATTACTCCCCTTCGGCCTGTTCGATCGAAGAGGAGATTATTTCGAAGGCGACCTGGCCCGGGAGAAAAAGCCGAAACTGTCGCTGGCCGGTGGCTTGTCTTTCAACGACCGCTCCGTTCGTACCGGCGGACAACTCGGGCGAGATCTTTATAGTCCTGTTGATATTCAAACAGCCATTTTCGACGGACTGTTCAAATACCAGGGCATCGCGCTTTACGGTGAATACATGCAACGCGAAACTCCGGAATTTTCTCCTGTGACGGAAAACAGCAGTGGCGCCAAGCGCTATGTATTTGCCGGCGAAGGCATGCTTGCCCAGGCGTCTTACCTTTTCAAAAGCAACTATGAAATCGCCGCCCGGTATGCCCTCACCCATCCGGCTGCTTCGATTCAATCCCTTGAACCGGAACGCACCAATTATACGCTGGGCGTGACCAAGTATCTCAAAGCGCACCGCGTCAAGCTCCAGTCCGATGTAACTTATGAGGAGACGCTTAACTTGTCCAACGATACCGAAGGAAAGAACTGGCAGTTCCGTTTCCAGGTGGAACTTGGCATCTGATCAGTTTGGTATTAAAAAGACGAGCGCGCAGAAGTCATCCGCGCGCTCGTCTTTTTAAGTTAGCAGCTGGTTATTCGACTACCAGTCGGCTCATGGCTCGTTGACCATTCAGCTCAAGGGTGAGGAAGTAAACGCCGCTTTGAAGCATGCGCACATCGACCGTACGATGTTGTTCGTCGATAGTCGTAAGCAACACTTCTTTTCCGGTGAGGTCCATCAGCCGTGCGACTACCGAACCACTTCCGGCCGGAAGTGTGATCTGGAACTCATCGCGGGCGGGATTCGGGAAAACATTGATTCCGGCAAGCAGTGCGGATGAATAAATACCCGTTGGGGTGAACGCAAAGACCGGAGAAACGCCGGCGCAACCTGCTGCTGAATATGCCACCACTTCATAGTTACCACTCTGCGTGGCGACGAAGAACGGAGAAGCACCTGAACCTGCGAGATTGCCGTTGAGGTACCATTCGTAGGTTACACCACCACTCGTATACAAGGTATCGCCGCTCATGGTAATCACCGGCGCGGGCGTCACGTCAATGTCGACCTGTACGGTTGCCGATGAGCTGCATCCGTTTGCATCCGTGACTACAACCGTGTACCCGGTAGCCGACGCGGGAGTCGCGACCGGGTTCGGGTCAGTGGCCGAGCTCAGACCTGTAGCGGGGGACCACAGATAAGCAAGCGTGCCGGTGCCACCCAGGCCTGTCGGACTTCCACCGATCGTAGCTGCAGCGCCGGAGCAAACTGCCGCATTGGCACCCGCGTCTGCAACGATAGCCGAAGGCTCCGTGATTGAAACGCTCAGGTTGTTGACACATCCGGTTTGGTCGGTAACCGTTACACTGTAACTACCGGCAGCGACGCCGCTCACGCTGGCAGTCGTGTTACCGTTGGACCACTGATACGTGTAGGGTCCGGTACCACCGGAAACCGTGACAGTGGCGGAACCATCGGTTCCACCGTTGCAAGCCGGTGAGGTGGATGAACTGTTGACGGACATCGTGCCGGCGGTAACGGCCAGGGTACTGGGTGTACTGCTTCCGCAGGAATTATTGGCGGTCACCGTGATGTTACCGGAAGTCGTGCTGGAGGTGACGTTGATGGAATTCGTCGTAGACGTACCGGTCCAACCGGAAGGCAACGTCCAGGCGTAGGTCGTGGCGCCCGCTACCGTTGCTACCGAATAGGTGGTAGCGGTTCCGGAACACAAGGAAGTGCTACCACTGATAGATCCCGGTTGAGAGGGCGTAGCGCTAGCCGTTACGGCCAGGGTGCGAGCCGTACTGTTTCCACACGAATTGTTCGCCGTTACGGAGATATTGCCGGAGGTACTTCCGGTGGTAACGTTGATGCTATTGCTGGTCGAGGTTCCCGTCCATCCGGAAGGCAATGTCCAGGTATACGTGGTCGCGCCGGAAACTGCAGCTACGGAATAGGTAACCGAACTTCCGCTGCAGGGGGTTGCGCCACCACTGATCGTACCCGGTTGAGCCGGCGTGGTGTTAGCGGTTACGGCCAGTGTTTGCGCGGTGCTGCTACCGCAGGCATTATTGGCAGTAACGGTAACATTACCGGAGGTACTGCCGGAGGTAACGTTGATGCTGTTGCTGGTCGAACTTCCCGTCCATCCGGAAGGAAGCGTCCACGTATAAGAAGTTGCGCCGGACACCGTAGCCACCGAATAGGTCACAGCCGAACCACTGCACTGCGTGGCACCGCCACTGATCGAGCCCGGTTGTGCCGGTGTCGTACAAGTAGCTTCCGTGAAAACCTGGTTGGATTTGTACACGTAGTCGTTGCTCTCGTTACCATCACCGTCGGCGGCAACGCCGGCGAAGTAGAAGGTGACCGGACCAGTACCAGCCGCAGGAGCTGTCCAGCTGAAGTTAAAGGTCATCGAGCTGGGGTTGGCACCGCCGTCGAGCGTATGCACCACGTTACGACGGGAGACCCCGCTGACAGTCGCGGATTTGATCTGAGTATGCGTAGCATCCGTGATATTCAGCGTGCCGCCGTTGGCATTCGAAGCCGTCAGTGCTTCGATGCCGACACCGAACAAACTGTTGGCCGACCGGGCGACGGTAACCGACATATTATAGGTTTGGCCCGGTGTATACTCATGGGTCGGCATACCGGTAGCGGTGATCGAAATCGATCCTCCGCCGGAGTTGATGCCGAAGTCACTGTGACAATCCGTACAATCAACTTCACCGGGGGCGCCGGTTCTAGCTGCTTTGCCGTTGTCGCTCATTTGTTCGCTGGTCAGCAGTGTGACCGCGATTACCGGAACGAGTACCAGTAATAATTTTTTGATCATGGTGGTGAGGGTTGAGATAGGTGATGAATTGAATGGACACCGGACTTAGCCGGTCGCAGTTGGTCACATTCAATGGTTCCGAATCAGAGGGGAACTTCAAACACCATCGAAGCAGGCGCAAAGTAGTTGAAGGAAAAGAATCCGGAAAGTGATGGAAGTCAGGTCCCGGGTGATACTCATCTTCCCTACCGAAGTTCTTTCAAAACCTCAGGAAAGTCGCAATCAGCGCGGGAAGCACGTTTCTTCGTTCATTCGAAGCGCCAAATTCAAGTACCTGCTTTTTATAAAAAGTTCAATAGTAAAACTATCACTAACAGTAAGGATACTTCGTGATTAAAACAGATCGAGCTGTAATTGCATCCGTTCCTCCGGAATCCGAAAGGCAGACAGATCATAGGCAGGCACTGATCTGCCGGACAGATGACGGCGTACCGATTGTCGAAAGAGTTGCTTGATGCTCTCAGCGATATTTCCTTCACCGGTCATACGGGTTCCGAACCGGCTATCGGACAGAGAACCTCCATGACATTCCGCGATTTGGTTCAGCACTTTCTCCGCCCTGTCAGGAAAGTGTTCGTGCAGCCAGGACTTGAATACGTCGGCAACCGCATCGTTGAGGCGGACGATGGTCATCCCCGCGTTGAGGGCTCCTGCTGCCGCTGCCGCTTCGATGATGGTGGGGATCTCCGGTGCATTGATTCCGGGAATGATCGGCGCGACCATCACATCGGCCGGAATCCCCGCTTCACTAAGCCGTCGGACCGTTTCCAAACGTTGTCGTCCGGTCACCGTCCGCGGCTCGAGTACGCGTCGGATCTTTTCATCGAGAGAAGTGATGGAGAGGTACACATGCACCAGGTTCAAGGATGCCAACTCCTTTAGCAAATCGAGGTCGCGCAGGACAAGCTTGTTTTTTGTGATAATGCCGACCGGGTTCCGGAATTTCAATGCGACCTCCAGGAGCTGCCGGGTTATTTTCCAGTGTCGCTCGGCGGGCTGGTAACAATCCGTATTACCGGAGAGCATGATCGGCGCAGGCTTCCAGTTGCGTTTGCGCATCTCCGCTTCGAGTAAGCGCGGCGCCTCGGGTTTAACGATGATCTTTTGCTCAAAGTCAAGGCCGGGACTCAGCCCCCAATAGGCATGTGTATTCCGGGCATAGCAATAGGTGCAGCCATGTTCACATCCCTGATAAGGGTTCACGGAAAAATCGGTTGGGATATCCGGGCTGTCGATCCGGTTGATGATCTTCTTCGGGTATTCTAAAAGATACGTTGTAGGATGCAGGGGATCGAAGGCCTCGTCCAGTCCTTCCGGATGATCGAATACGAGCTCCGACTTCAGGTACTTGCTCTTCGGGTTGATCCGCGCGCCGCGACTGCTACCTACGGGGGTTGTCATACGATCCAAACTGCTTTCTATAAGAAAAGAAAAAAGGGATCGCGCAACACAAGAGCCATAAAAGAAGCCATCCGAAGATGGCTTTTGGCAGACTCCGCTTCGCCTTAGAAAGAAATGATCATGTATCCCTTCTGTTCTAAGGGAGCGGTGGGTACGTTGTTGAACAGCGCGGACTCCGCGGCCTGCTTGGCCTTTGTCTTCAGGTATTCACTATTCGTGGTGCTTCCGGGAGCACCCGGAATGGCCTTCATGACGTGGCCGTATTTATCAATGGTAACATCCACCACGACCGTTCCTTTTTCCTGCGTCAGGTTGTCGATCCTTGGGGGCTTCGCAACGATTCGGTCGGCAACCTTGTAGCGGACCAGGTAGGATCCGGAAGTAACCTGCTTCTCGCCTACTTCCCGGGGAGCGGATGATGTCGATTCGCCCGCCGTCAGCGACGACTGTTCCACAAAGTTGATGGAGTACAGATCCGCCAACGGGAACTTCATCTTGTTTCCCTTGTAGAGGAACTCGAGGGTCTCGTTTTGAATGGACTCCACTTTACCGCTCATCTTTTCGCCGGATTTCATCGTCACGACGTGCTGGCCCTGGACCAGGGTTCCCGCCATCAGGAGGGCGGAAAGGATCATTGCTTTTCGCATGGTTTTCTGGATAATCATGCCGGAACGGTTACAATAACCGGGCCCGGAGCTGATTGGGTAAAAGTAGGGCTCAGTTCAGCCGCTTCCCGGCAACTAGCCGGGCTGTTTTTAACAGAGAAGTCTACAGCCGGGGAACCCTGCCCGGTGCGTATAAATCCCTATTTTTGACCCAATCATTTAAACACAACTCCATGATCAAACGTCTACTCCTTACCAGCATGTTACTTGGAGGTCTGGCCGCTTCAGCTCAGACCTGGACGATGCAGAATGTCGGATTCATCTCCGCCGGCGCATATCCTTTCGACATTTCCGTACCGGACGCGAACTCCGCGTGGTGCGTAGCCTATGACGGCTCCGGCGCGGCCGCCAACCTGCAGGAATTCTCCCGCACGATCGATGGCGGTACTACCTGGACCGCGGGTCTGGTCACCACCGGTACCAACCTCGCCTTCTCCTGTATCAGCGCCATCGATGCCGATACGGCCTATGCCATGATGTACGATGCCGACGCCGGTGCAGGCGGTGGCATTTTCAAGACCACCGATGGCGGCGCTAACTGGGCACAGATCGCCGTAGGCCTGATCTTCGATGGCAACTCATTCCCGAACGTGGTACATTTCTTCGACGCTCAGAACGGTTTTGCCATGGGCGACCCGAACGGCGGTTACTTCGAGATCTACACCACGAACGACTTCGGCGCAAGCTGGAACCGGGTGCCTTCAGGCAGTATCCCCGCACCGCTCGCCGGTGAATACGGAATCGTAAACGACTTTGACGTAGTCGGACAGACCATCTGGTTTGGCACCAACAAAGGGCGCGTTTTCAAATCCGACGACGGCGGCTTGAACTGGACCGCAGCGAGTGTACCTGCCAGTGCTTCCCGCACGATTTCGGCCATCGGTTTCCGCGACGCGAACACCGGCATTTGCATCAGCACTCCGACCAGTGGTACGGCCACGGTCTATACCTCAACGGATGGCGGCGCAACCTGGACCCTCCTGAGCCCTGCCGGCCCGATGTTCCTCAGTGAAGTTGACAATATTCCCGGCACGAACGTTTGGGTAAGCTGCGGTGCGAGTACAGTTGGTCGCGGCTCTTCCTACTCAACCGATGACGGCGCCAGCTGGGTTGGAATCGACACCTCCGGACAGGGCACCATGGATGGTTATACCGAAGTCGGTTTCCTCGACATCAACACCGGTTATGCCGGCGGTTTCGCCGTTGATCAGTTGACTGATGGTGTTTACAAGTGGGACGCGGGTATTCTTTCTGCGAAAGATCTCAGCCCGCGTGCCGAATTCGTCGCCTACCCGAATCCCAGCCAGGGATTGGTCAACCTCCGGATCAAAGCCCGTCAGCAGGATGTGTTGGTTCGCCTGATCGACATGACCGGTCGCGAAGTTGCTTTCCGCAGCTTCCAACAGGTTTCCGGGCTGTTCAATCAGACGCTTGACTTCTCTTACCTGCCTGCCGGCCTCTACAACCTCGTAGTAGAAAACGGTTCCGACCGGGTTACCGAACGGATCGTTCTTCAGTAATTCGTTCCTTACCGGTATTCAACACCCCTGCGTCTGCGGGGGTGTTTTTTTATTCCCATTTTCCAACGAAGCCTTCATGATGAGGGCAGGGCAATCGTTACCTTTACCGCTCCTCCCCAGACATGAAACTGCTTTTTTCCTACCTCAGCAAACATCGTAAAACCGTTTTCCTGGCATTGCTGTTAGCGGCGGTCAACCAGATTTTCTCCTTAATGGACCCGCTCATCGCCGGAAAGATGATGGACCGGTTCGGAGTGCACATAAATGATTATCGCGGCGATCCCATCAGCCGGTTTGTCGGCGACATCCTGCTGTTGTTGCTTGCCTCGATGGGTGTTGCCATGGTATCCAGAATAGCGAAGAACTTCCAGGACTACTTTACCAGTGTAATCGTGCAGCGGACTGGCGCGGCGATGTACACCGACGGGATCCGGCATTCGCTCGAACTCCCTTACCAGGTCTTTGAAGACCAGCGCAGCGGAGAAACGCTGGGCAAGCTCCAGAAAGTCCGGTTGGACAGTGAGAAACTGATCAATTCGTTCATCAGTGTAGTTTTCCAGACACTGGTGGGACTGATCTTCGTCTTATGGTATGCCTTCACGGTACACTGGATCATCGCGCCGGTTTTCCTCGTTACCGTTCCTTTGCTTGGCGTCATCAGCAACCTGCTCAGTAAACGGATTAAGAAAGTTTCGAAGGAGATCGTCTCTGAAACGACCGCCCTTGCCGGCTCAACGACCGAGTCCTTACGGAATATCGAACTGGTAAAAAGCCTCGGGCTGGCGAACCAGGAGGTGACCCGGTTGAATACGATCACCGGAAAGATCCTGAAGCTGGAGCTGAAGAAGGTGCGTTTCATTCGCAGTCTGAGTTTCGTGCAGGGAACGACCGTCAACTTCCTGCGAACCTCCTTCGTATTTCTACTCTACTATCTTGTCTTCCGCGACACGATCTCACCGGGAAAGCTGATGACCCTGATGTTCTTCAGCTTCTTCATCTTCGGACCGTTACAGGAACTCGGGAATGTGATTGCCATCTACCGTGAGACACAAGTTTCCTTACAGAACTTTCAGACCATCCTGAACATACCGAAGGAACCGCGACCGGCACATCCCGCCACGATCGGGCCGGTCGAACGTCTACGCTATGAGCGCGTCACGTTTCGTCATCAGGCCTCGACGCACAACGCGGTGGAGAACATCTCCTTTGAGGTGACCAAAGGTCAAAGCGTCGCATTCGTCGGCCCTTCCGGCTCCGGCAAGACCACCCTGGTGAAACTCCTCCTCGGCCTCTACCCTCCTTACTCCGGTGATATCTATTACAACGACATCCCCGGAAGCCAGATCGAGAAGGACGAATTGCGCGAACAGATCGGTTTCGTATCGCAGGATACGCAACTCTTCTCGGGAACCATCCGGGAGAACCTGCTGTTCGTCCGCCCGGGCGCCACGGATGAAGACTGCTATCGTGTTCTACGCCAGGCCGCCTGTCAGTCCCTGTTGGATCGCGCCTCCAACGGGCTGGACACCGTCATTGGCGAGGGAGGCGTAAAAGTTTCGGGCGGCGAGAAGCAGCGCCTTTCGATTGCAAGAGCGCTGCTGCGCAATCCAAAGCTCCTGATCTTCGATGAAGCCACCTCGGCGCTGGACTCCATTACCGAAGAAGAAATTACCGGTACGATACGACAACTTTCCGCCCGGCAGGAGCATATCACGATCATGATCGCTCACCGGCTGAGTACGATCCTGCACGCGGACCGCATCATCGTACTCGAAAAGGGACAAGTGGTGGAAACGGGAACGCATCAGGAACTCATCGAAACCAAAGGACTTTATTATGCCATGTGGCGTCAACAGATCGGTGAACGCAAGCGTGATGAAGAACGATCGAATGGATCCGCACGTCCGGCGCCCCAGCACGCATGAACAGTATCCGGGATCGTCTCTATTCACGGCTGCAGCAACCCTTACCCGGTATCGAGTCACAACTTCGCCTTGCACACCCGGACCGCATCAAGAATGTTCGCGAACTGAAGATTCCGGACAACGCGAGAATCAGCAGCGTCTTGGTGCTGCTCTATCCCGGCGATGCCGAAGTCCATTTCCCTCTGATCGTTCGTCCCGATTATCCGGGTGTACACAGTGGACAGGTCGGTTTACCCGGCGGGAAGCAGGAACCGGAAGACAGCAGTTTATCCGCAACTGCCCTGCGGGAGACCCATGAGGAAGTCGGCATTCATCCCGATACGATCGAACTGCTTGGCCGCTTGACGCCACTCTACATTCCTCCCAGCGGTTTCCTGGTGCACCCCTTCGTGGGCTGGCTGGGCCGATCGCCTGAATTCGCCATCGACCCTGCCGAGGTCGCGTCCCTTTTTGAAGTTTCCGTTTCCCGGCTCTTAGATCCCAATGCTATTTCCGAGGAGCGCATCCGGTTGCAAAGTGGTTTGCAGCTCACCACTCCTGCCTTCCGCTTCGATGACCGTATTGTCTGGGGTGCTACGGCGATGATCCTAAGCGAATTCGGAGAAGTCTGGAGGCAAGCCCTGGATCCGACACAATAAAAAAGCCCCGCTGAAGCGAGGCTTTTTTATTTGAGATAAGTCAAGATCAGGCGTGTGCCTTCATTGCCTGGGCTTTCATCCATTCGGTCGTGACGGAGCCCGGTCGTTCGATCGGATGACCGAGCGCACGATCCCACAAGAGCGACGCGAGTACCCCCAAGGCGCGGCTGACGCCGAAGAGCACCGTATAGAAATCATACTCTTCCATGCCGTAGTGAATGAGCAATGCGCCACTGTGGGCATCCACATTCGGCCAGGGGTTCTTGATCTTTTTGATTCCGCTCAGAATCGGAGGCACTACATCATAGACGGTATGCACGATCTGACACATGGAGTCGTCGGGCATGTAAGTCTTGGCGAATTCCATCTGGGCGATGAAGCGCGGATCGGTCTTGCGCAGTACGGCATGGCCGTAGCCCGGAATCACTTTCCCATCCTCGATCGTCTTCATGACATATTCGTGGATCTGTTCTTTGGAAGGCGTCGCGCCGTCGTAATAATTCCGAAGGTCGATGAGCCAGCGAACCACTTCCTGATTGGCCAGTCCGTGCAAAGGGCCCGCCAGTCCGTTCATACCGGCCGCAAAGGACAAGTAGGCATCACTCAGAGCCGAACCGACGAGGTGGGTGGAATGGGCGGAGACGTTTCCTCCCTCGTGATCGGCATGGATCGTGAGGTAGAGGCGCATCAGGCGTTTCATGTTGTAATCGTCGTACCCCAACATGTGGGCGAAATTCGCAGCCCAATCCAGTTTGGGATCCGGTTCAATATGAACGCCATTCTTATAGACCCGACGATAGATGTACGCTGCCACGCGCGGCAAACGGGCGATGAGATTCATCACATCCTCGTACATCGGATCCCAATACTCTTTTTTACTGAGGCCCTTCCGGTAAGCACTGGCGAATACCGATTCAGTTTGCAGCGCCATGACGGCCATGCTGAACTGGGTCATCGGATGGGTGTTAGCCGGGAGTTTATCCAGCATGTCGAACACATGCTTGGGAACGTTGCTCCGGCGCGCCCACTGGTTGGAAACGTAGGTCGCTTCTTCATCCGTCGGGATCTCACCGATCAGCATGAGGTAGAAGATACCTTCCGGTAACGGTTCCGTATCACCAGGAGCCTTGGGCAGTTTTTCCCGCAGTTCAGGAATGCTGTAACCGCGAAAACGGATACCTTCTTCCGGATCAAGTTTACTTGTTTCGGTCACCATCCCGATCATTCCCTTCATTCCGCTATAGACCTGTTCGATCGTATAGGAGCCGATGACATGGTTTCCGTTTTCCTTGATGAAATCTTTCAGCTCCGCTGCCATTGGCAACGCCACTTTTGCGAATTTCTCTTTCAGCTTGTCGGTTTTCACTGCAGTAAGATTAAAAGGCCGCGAGGGTCGGACTTGTTATTGGTTGTTGTATCGTTCCTGAGTCTTTCGGAACTTTTCCTGATTTGCCTTCTTATTAGAGCTCTCGATATTCAATTCCGGGAATACGATGATTAGACTGACCAGAAACGCAAGGATAAGGAATACCCACAATGCCATCTGACCATACTTTTTCATCCGTCGCTTTGAGATCAACGGATTCTTTTTCGTTTTTACCCGAACCCGCTTTCGCAGACGACCGCTTCGCGGTGAGATGGAATACTCACCGGAGGCCAATTTTTCCTGCAGCGTACGCTCGTCCATTAACTAACTATCGTAAGCCGCCCGTTGTTCAGGAGCGACTTACAAATTTAAAATCTTTTCCGCCAAATCGGGCATTTTCGCCTAAAGCTTCTTCGATGCGGAGCAATTGGTTGTATTTGGCAATCCGGTCGGACCGGGAGGCCGATCCGGTCTTGATCTGCCCGGTATTCAGGGCAACGGCAAGGTCAGCGATGGTGCTGTCTTCCGTCTCCCCGGAACGATGGCTCATGACCGAGGTATAACCGTTCCGATGGGCCAGGTCTACCGCTTCGATGGTCTCGGTGAGGGTCCCGATCTGGTTGACCTTTACCAAAATGGAATTGGCGACACCCTGGCGGATCCCGTCACCCAGTCGTTTCACGTTGGTGACGAAGAGGTCATCGCCGACGAGCTGCACCTTCTTGCCAGCCAGTTCGGTGAGCTTCTTCCATCCGGCCCAGTCGTCTTCCGCAAGTCCGTCCTCGATCGATACGATTGGGTATTTGGCGATCCAGCTTTGCCAGAACTCCGCCATCTGATCGGGGGTGAGTTTATCGCCCGTAGATTTTTTGAAGATGTACTGTCCGGAGGCTGCGTCAAAGAACTCGGTCGAAGCGGCATCCATGGCAATGAAAATGTCCTTACCCGCCACATAACCGGCCTCTCCGATCGCATCCATGACCGCCTGAATCGCTTCTTCATTCGATTTCAGGTTCGGCGCGAATCCGCCCTCGTCGCCTACGTTGGTGGAAAGACCTTTCTTCTTCAGGACCGCTTTCAGGTGATGGAACACTTCGGTTCCCATCCGGAGGGATTCGGAAAACGATGCAGCTCCGACGGGCATGATCATGAATTCCTGGAAGTCGATCCCGTTGTCGGCATGGGCACCGCCGTTCAGGATGTTCATCATGGGCAAGGGAAGAACGTTGGCGTTCACGCCACCGATGTAGCGATACAAGGGCTGTCCGCTTTCAATTGCCGCTGCCTTGGCACAGGCCAGTGAAACCCCCAGGATGGCATTGGCACCAAGGTTGGCTTTATTCTCGGTCCCGTCGATCTTGATCATCGCCAGGTCGATCAGCCGTTGTTCATAGACCGGAAAGCCATGAAGCTCTTCGTTCAACGTCTTGTTCACATTGTGAACGGCCCGCAACACCCCTTTTCCGAGGTACTTTTTCTTATCACCATCGCGCAGTTCTACCGCTTCATGTGCGCCGGTTGATGCGCCGGAAGGAACGGCAGCCCTGCCAACAACGCCATTTTCGGTAACTACGTCAACTTCTACCGTGGGATTGCCGCGGGAGTCCAGGATCTGTCTGGCGCGAATTTCAGCGATCGTGCTCATAATGGTGGTTTTGCGACGCAAAAATACGGAAAAAACCGGGCATTTGGCCACTTGGGCGAATCCTGACGCCTTCCTCCCAACCCGGTTTTTTACCTTCGTCCCGTTGAATCCGCTCTACCCAGCACTCGAATATTGCCGCTACCGGGTTCGTGCCTCGAACGAACATGGGTTGCACTCGCCTTTTGTCTACGAGTTATACAACTCGGTGATTCGGGATGAAACACCTTACTACGTCTTCGGCCTGATTGAATCCATACGCGCCCGCATGATCCTGAGCGATGAAGTGATCGACGTGCGTGATTTCGGGACCGGAGGCGGACCAACCGGGAGCAAGCGCCGACTGGGTGTTTCAGCGATTGCCCGACGGTTTGTGCAATCTCGTCGTCACGGACAACTGCTGTTTCGCCTCGTCAACCGCTTTCAGCCGGGCAAGGTGCTGGAGTTGGGGACCTCGATTGGGATCACCACGCTTTACCTCGCCGCACCCTCCGGAAACACCGAAGTCTGGACACTGGAAGGTTGTCCGGAGACAGCCCGCATCGCGCAGGAGAATTTCGACTCGGTGCAGGCGCCGAACATCCACCCGGTCGTTGGAGAATTCAGCACTACGCTTCCGGACGTGCTCCGGCAAATGGGAACGGTCGACTTCGCCTTTCTGGATGGCAACCACCGTTACGAAGCGACCCTTGCCTACTTCCGGCAACTGCTACCCTTTACGCATGAGCATTCCGTACTCGTATTCGACGACATCCATTGGAGTTCGGAGATGCGCAGAGCCTGGGAGGTGATCCGACAAGATCCGGCGGTCACCATCAGCATCGACCTCTACCAATTTGGAATCGTATTCTTTCGGCAAGGTCAGGCACGACAACATTTCACCCTTCAATACTGAAGCGATCCCTAACGTTTTGATAACACATTAAGGGCTACTTTTGCTGCAAACGAATCCACCATGGCGCTGATCGACATTCGCGATATCTCCCGACGCTACACCATAGGAAGCGAATCGGTAAATGCGCTTCGTTCGGTCACCCTTCAGATCGAAAAGGGCGAGTACGTCGCGCTCATGGGTCCTTCCGGATCCGGGAAGTCGACCCTGATGAATATCCTCGGATGTCTCGATACACCCAGTGGCGGCACGTACACGTTGAATGGCAAAGAGGTCAGCCGGATGACGGAAGACGAATTGGCCGAGATCCGGAACAAGGAGATCGGATTCATCTTCCAGACCTTTAACCTCATTCCCAGGAGCAACGCGCTCGACAATGTCGCGCTTCCGTTGGTCTATGCGGGCATCAACAAAGATGAACGCGACGAAAAAGCGAAGAAGGCACTGGACGATGTCGGTTTGACGGACCGGATGTTGCATAAACCCAACGAACTCTCCGGCGGTCAGCGACAACGGGTCGCCGTAGCCCGGGCCCTGGTCAATGATCCGTCCATCATCCTGGCCGATGAACCGACCGGTAATCTGGACTCCAAGACCTCGTCGGAGATCATGTCCTTATTCGAAGAGATCCACACACGCGGTAATACGATCATCGTCGTTACGCACGAAGAGGACATTGCCCGGTACGCTCACCGGATCGTTCGCATCAAGGACGGCATGATCGAGTCGGACGCGCGAAATCCGAACATCACCCGGGCCGACCGGCCGCTTACTGAAAACGCATGAAAATCTACACCCGGAAAGGCGACCAGGGCGAAACCTCCCTCATAGGCGGAACGCGTGTACCGAAGCACCACCTCCGCATTGAAGCGTACGGTACGATCGACGAACTGAACTCCTGGACGGGTCTTTTGCGGGATCACATAACCGACCCGCACATCCGCGAGGAATTGGCAGTCGTCCAGGACCGGCTCTTCACCATCGGCTCTCAACTGGCAGCGGACCCCGATGCATCCAGGATGCAACTGCCGGATATCCTGTCATCGGACATTCTTGCATTGGAATCATCCATGGACCGCATGGATGCGAACCTTCCCGAGATGCGCAACTTCGTGTTGCCGGGCGGCCATCCGGTCGTTTCGTACTGTCATGTAACGCGCTGTGTGTGCCGCAGAGCGGAACGCCTGTGTGTGCACCTTGGCGAAAACACTCCCGTTAAGCCGGAAATCCTCCAATACCTGAACCGATTGTCGGATTACTATTTCGTACTCTCCCGGCAGTTGGCCAAAGACCTTGGCGCTCAGGAATTGCCCTGGAAACCCCGGGGCTGAGCCCAATCCCCCATCCCGCCTTGTTTTTCAAGCAGTTCTAAAAAGTGATGCATCGGGTGCATCTGAACGGAATATTTTTATTTTTGCGGACTTTTAAAAAACCAGGATTACTCCTTAACCCGGCGACTATTATGTACTGGACCCTTGAACTGGCGCAGCATTTGGAAGACGCGCCCTGGCCTGCAACCAAGGATGAGCTGATTGACTACGCCATCCGCTCCGGTGCCCCGCTGGAAGTGATCGAGAACCTTCAGGAACTCGAAGATGAAGGCGAAGCCTACGAGAGCATTGAAGAAATCTGGCCCGACTATCCTACCAAAGACGATTTCTTCTTCAACGAAGACGAGTATTGAAAACACGTTTCGCAGCCGCCTCCGGGCGGCTGTTTTCTTTTCTACTTTTCCGTTATGTCAAAGCCGTTCATCATCCTTTTCCTGTGCCTGCAAGTGTTTGCTTCCGTTCGCGCGCAAACGGTATTTTCCAAAACCTACGGTGACGACGCTTACCAAAACGGCAGCGCCCTGCAGTTACTGCCGGATGGTGGTATGGTCATAGCCGGCACTACCGGCTTTGATCAAACGGATTCCGCCGACATCGCGCTTTATCGAATGAACGCCGACGGCGACCTCCTGTGGTCGGTGAAAGCCGGTGGACCCGTGAGCGATTACGTGAACAACATGATCCTGACGCACGATCAGGGCACTATCCTGACCGGCCAATCGATCGTCAATGATCCTGACAGCGCCATCGGGGCGCTTTTCGTAATTAAACTCGACAGTCTGGGCAATGCGGAATGGGCCCAGTCCTATGATCGCCCGGGGATTGAAAGCGGAAATGCAATTCGCGAGCTTGCGAATGGTGATTTCCTCATCGCTGGAAGCACTTCCTCGCCCGATTCAATGCCGAATGGGCTCCTTTTGAAGATCGACGCGTTGGGCAATCTTCTTTGGACGAAACGATTCGAGCTGAACCGATCCGTCCTCTTTACCTCGCTGGAATTGTCACCGACCGGTTCAACCGGCGAGTTCTTTGTCGGAGGTACAGCCATCGACAGCCTGCACGATCCGAACGGAGACTTCGTCGTTCTGAAACTCGACTCATCCGGCCAACCGCTTTGGCAATTCCTCGCTGGCGGAAGCGGTCTTGATGTCGTCAATGCTTTGGCGCTCTTAGCCGATGGTGGTCTCTACGGTTGCGGCACGACGAATTCCGGTCCCTCGATGAATGAAGATGACGGTGTCTTGTTCAAGCTGGATAGCCTGGGTAACGCCGAATGGGTGCACCATTATAACAGAACGAACGACGAAGGATTCATGGATTTGAAATTCGACCAAAACCGCCAGGAGGTATATCTCTGCGGAAGCATCACCACTTCGGGAAGCGGTCCATTACCCTTGATCCTCGTCACCGACGACTCCGGCACAGTGCTGCAGAGCAGGAAACAACAAGCCGTCTTTGCAGAAGCATTTTGCACGAACCTTCAATTGACCGACAATGGCCTACTGCTGACCGGTCAAGCCGATTTTGCCGACGCGCTTCTCGTACGTACCGATCGAAACGGAAACAGCCCGGTATGTCAGGACAGTATTATTCTCCTGACCGGCGATAGTCTGCCGCTAACCGGTGTCGGCTTCTTGACGACACAATCCTTTAGCCTCACCCCCGCGGTTTTGAATTGGACGTCACAACCGTTCGTCGACCAGTTTTCCACGCTTTGCTTCACCAATTCCACGTCCGACGTGAAGGAAGAGCCGTTACTGATATTCCCGAACCCAAGTAGTACGTGGCTACAAGCCCGATCTTCGTTCGACCATATTACCGAATGGGTGGTTTACTCGTTAACAGGAGAAAAACTCATGACAGGGAAGCTGCAACAACAAGAGCAGGTTCTTACAATCGGGTTGTCAACACTTGCAAACGGCGTTTATCTGCTCGAGCTCAATTCGGACGATGGTGTACAGCGAGCCCATTTTATCAGGCAGGAATAAAAAACGACGCCCGGCGAACACCGGGCGTCGTTCCTTCAATCGGTTTTAGACGACTTAGAATTTCACCAAACGGCCATTGGCTGCAGCCACATCGTTTCGCATCAGTCGGTAGAAATAGATTCCCGCGGTTTCTCCTTTCAGATCCACGCGATATGCCGACAGTTCAGCCGCCTTCAGGTTACTGAAAAGTTTCACCACCCGACCGGACACATCCACGAGCTCCAGGCGGTAATCTCCCGTATCCGGTGCCCGGAAGGAGAATACCACTTCACCGGAGGTGGGGTTCGGGTAAAGACCTGAAGCGATGGACGTGACCTCTGGCGTAGAGGAAGAGTTATCGTACAGGTTGATATCGTCCACATAGAGATGGTTGCCGTAGCCGCTGATGTATTGGAAGCGAATGAGCACGTTAGGATTCCCGGCGTAAGCACTGAGGTCGACACGTTCCGCACGCCATTGGCTCGGATCCGGTGTGAATTCATTCATGGTCTGGGGCGCCGTTGCAAGGCTGTTGTCGCCCTTTGCATATACCGCTGTAAAGGTCTCTCCGCAATCAAGGGACAAGAGCACTTTCAGCGAATCGTGCGAAGTAGCGTTGAATACCGCGTAGGCGACATTGAAATCAAGGTAAACCGGATTGGTCACGGCACTGAAATCAAGGTGAGGAAACTCGATGGACGAAGTCGCTCCCGGGCTGCTAAAGAAATAATTCACTTTCAGGGAGACACCGGACAGACCGAATCCGCTTGCACTTGTCGTATAGGAGAGCATTCCGGCAGCGTCATCGAGCACCCAATCCGCGGGAATTGAAAACGCCTCGAAGCCTTCCGCCTGGGGAACGTTGGCAACGCTCGTATTGACGGAGATATTGTAGGTATAGCCGTCATTCGCAGGCTGCTGATCGGCCTGACCATTCGGATCGGAGGTGGCCGCATAGATCGAATGCGAACCACCGGTGACCGTGATCAAGGGTAGCGTAACATGTGCAGTATCGCCGCTCGCGATATTGCCTGACCAGGCGAATGATTGTAAAGCCCCTCCGTCAAGGCGATAATTGATGTTAAGGTCCGTAAGCGCGTCACTACCATTGTTCCGTACGACGATGACCGGAGTCACAGAGTTCGAACAGATCGTCGCGGCAGGTTCGATGAATTGAATCACCGCGGCATCCAATGCCAGTGCGGTAACCGGATTCAAATCAACTTCCCAAATGCCTCGGCCGTAGGTGGCTGCGCGCAGCTTTTGTCCGGCATAGTAGATCTCCATGTCGCTGACGATAACGTTCGGCAGATCGTTGCCATAGGGCACCCAGTCCATCAGAGTGGCATCGCGGTAATACACGCCAAAATCAGTTCCGATGTACAGTGCGTCGTTCGAGCCATTCTGATAGACGATACAGTTCACCGGAATATTCGGAAGCGTACCGCTCACATTGGACCAAGTTGATCCACCGTCTACCGATGAGAAAACTTTGATGCCTGCCTGATAGCCCGAGAGCGTCACCCAGACCTGTTGCGGATTCTGATTCGAGATCGCGATGTAGGTGATACCGGTACTTCCAACCGGTAGTCCGGTCGTAATGTTGTTCCAGGAAGCTCCGCCGTTCGAGGTCATGTAGATACGGTCGAGCGCTGCGGTATAGATGTAATTGGGATTGGAAGGCGCTATGGCCAATGCAATAATCCCACCGCCGATGGCAACGGGGCCAATGGTATTCCAGTTGGTGCCCCGGTTGGTTGACTTGTAAACCTGGTCGTATCCCGCGTAGATGGTATTGTGGTCGACCGGATCGATGGCAAACGGCGTTACCCACTCCCCGGAGGAAGGCGCGATATCGTTGAAGTTGTTGCCTCCGTCCGTTGACCGTTGCAAGGCACCGTACTGGTAGGACACGTAGGCAATGTCGTCATCCGTGTAATCGACCATGCAATCCATTCCGTCGGCTCCGAATACCTGTGTCCAGTTGCCGTTTGCCAAACGGTCGGTTCCATTGTCCTGGGCTCCGGCATAGATCACGCCGGCGTTGGTAGCCGACTGCCCCATCCGGTAATATTGTTTGATGTGCAACTGATCGCTCAGGTCCGTCCAGGTAGCTCCGCCGTTGGTGGATCGGAACAAACCGCCATCGTTACCGGAGAAAATGATATTGCCGTTTCCGGGAGCGAAGTCCATGCTGTGGTTGTCGACATGGATATAATCGTTCCAGCTCATATTGCCGATCTGGTACCAGGTCTGACCTCCGTCGTCGGAGCGGCCGATATTCATACCGGCACAGATGACCACGTCCGGATCCGTTGGAGACACTGCCAGGACGCCGTCGTAGTAACCGTAAAAAGTAACCAGAGAAGACGGATCAGTGGTCGCGGTAAAAGAATCCCCCGCATCATCCGATCGCCATAAATTGCCGTTCTCGCAGAGCACATAGACCCGATTGGAATCCGCTTCGCAAGTACCGATCATGGAGCGGCCACCACACAATCCACCTTGGACAGGTGACCAGGTAGCGCCATAATTGTACGAGACGTAGAGGATGGAACTGGTAGTCGCGAAGACTTTCGCGGGATTACCAACTCCCCATTCAATGTCATAATGCTTGGATGTACGGACGGAGTTCCAGTTGACTCCCGCATCGGTCGAACGAAACAGACCATACCGGGTGGCAGCCAGCATGATCGAAGGATCCTGCGGATTGATGGTTAACCGCTGGACGATGTTGTTTTGATCCTGAGTAAAGGCTATTCCGGTCGGATTCCACGTAACGCCTCCATCCGGTGAAACGAGGATGCCGGCACTGTACGTTCCTCCCCAAAAATCGCCGTTGACCTCATACCCGTAACCGTCGCCGGTTGCGACATAAATCGAATCCGGGTAACGGGGATTAATGGCGATATCGGCAACCGAAAGCGCCGTGAGGAAATCGTCGAGTGCCGTCCAGGTGGAGCCGCCGTCGATGGATTTCCACAGACCGCCGCTGGCAGATCCCAGGTAAAGGATGTTATTATCGACCGGATTGAAGCGCAACACATTCAAGCGACCTGCTCCTCCGCCATTGGCGGGCACCACATCCGGTCCGACATAGGTCCAATTCGTCGATTGCATCCGCGCGTTATTGACCGGGCGGATATCACGGGTCCGCTTCCACTCCCGGAACAGGATATTCGGATCCGGCAGATCACCGGAAGGCCAGGTACGTTGCTTCATGAACCATTCCCAGCGACGGAACTGTTGATAGCCCCCTTCTTCCGCATTCTCCCCTTCATCAATGGAAGGGGTTCTGGAGTTCCAATACTCGTTGAACCTTGCTGAAAGATCCTGAAGGTTGGGACGTTTGCGCACCACTTCATCGCCGCTGGTCAGCGGACGCTTCATCCAGGGTTGTGCGGAATTTTCTTTGGGGAACAATAATCCGGTGAGCAGAGCCGACCAGACATATAGGCGCAGGATACGCATGTAAAGCGGTATTTTTTCAAAGATAGAAATACCGCCTCACCTGCACCAGCCTGCTGCCGGCTCCGCTCAAAGATGACAATTGATTGACATCGAATGCCTTCCGCCAAAGCCGGAAATAAAGAGTACCTTTGTCCTCCTTTTACCCTACCTGTATAATGCTTGGAATTCTCAATAAAACCATCGGAAAGATCTTCGGCAGCAAGCGTGACCGCGACCTGAAAGAACTGCTTCCGATCGTGGATTTGGCGAAGGCCGAATTCAGTAAGCTTTCCGCCATTTCGAACGATGAGCTGCGGTCCAGGACTTCCGATTTCCGGAGACGGATCGAAGATCATCTGAAGGAAACGAATGAAGAGATCAAACGCCTGGAGACTGAAGCGGCCGGACTGATTGACGGTGATATCGTTCGACAGGAAGAGATCTATCGGGAAATCGATCAACTTAAGAAGCAACGGAACAAGGAAACGGAGGAAGTCCTGATGGACCTCTTGCCCGAGGCTTTTGCTGTGGTGAAAGAAACCGCCCGCAGGTTCAGTGAACAGGCAGAGATCGTATCGACCGCCACGGAACTGGACCGCAATCTGGCCACCCGCAAGGACTATGTGCGCATCGACGGAGATCGGTCGGTTTTCAAGAACAGCTGGTCTGCTGCCGGCAACGTGGTGACCTGGAACATGGTTCATTATGACGTGCAGTTGATTGGCGGTTTGGTCCTCCACCAGGGTAAGATTTCGGAGATGGCGACCGGTGAAGGAAAAACGCTCGTCGGCACCCTGCCCATTTACCTGAACGCCCTGGCGAGTCAGGGCGTTCACGTTGTGACCGTGAACGATTACCTCGCAAAACGCGACTCGGAATGGAACGGACCGATTTTCGAATTCCTCGGATTGACGGTCGACTGCATTGACAAGCACGACCCCAATACGCCAGCCCGCCGCCAAGCCTACCTTGCCGACATCACCTACGGCACCAACAACGAATTCGGCTTTGATTACCTGCGCGATAACATGGCCCGTGCTACGGAAGACATGGTACAACGCGGCCACCACTTCGCGATCGTGGATGAGGTGGACTCTGTACTCATCGACGACGCCCGGACACCGCTGATCATCTCCGGACCGACGCCCAAAGGTGATCATCACGAATTCGACGTTTATAAGCCCAAAGTCGAACAGCTCGTTCGTGCTCAGCGTGAGTACGTGAATACACTTATTTCCGACGCGCGGAAATTACTCGAAGCGAAGAAAGAAGACGAAGCGGGCCTTGCCCTGTTGCGCGCGCATCGCGGATTGCCCAAAACGAAATCCCTGATCAAGTTGCTGGGCGAACAAGGCGTCATGGCCATCATGCGCAAGACGGAGAATCACTACATGCAGGACCAGTCGCGCGAGATGCACAAAGCCGACGCGACCCTGTATTTCGTGATCGACGAAAAGAACAACAACATCGAACTCACCGAGAAAGGCGTAGAGTTGATGTCGTCCAATGTTTCGGAGAAGAACTTTTTCGTACTACCGGACGTCGGCGCTGAAATCGCCGAGATCGAACGATCGACCGCTACGCCGGAAGACAAGATCACCCGGAAAGACGACCTGATGCGGGATTACGCGGTCAAGTCGGAGCGTATCCATACCGTCAACCAGCTCCTGCGCGCTTATGCCCTGTTCGAGAAAGATGTCGAGTACATCATCGCCGACGGCAAGATCAAGATCGTCGATGAACAGACCGGTCGTATCATGGAAGGCCGGCGTTATTCCGACGGACTGCACCAGGCCATCGAAGCAAAGGAGAACGTAAAAGTCGAAGCCGCGACGCAGACCTACGCCACCATCACGCTGCAGAATTACTTCCGGATGTACCACAAGCTGGCCGGCATGACCGGAACGGCAGAAACGGAGGCACAGGAATTCTGGTCGATCTATAAACTGGATGTTGTCAGCATTCCGACGAACAAGCCCATCTCCCGTAAGGATCACGAAGACAAGGTTTACAAGACCAAGCGGGAGAAATACAACGCGGTGATCGAAGAGATCGAACAATTGGTGAAAGCCGGCCGGCCGGTATTGGTCGGTACGACCAGTGTCGAGACTTCTGAATTGCTGAGCCGTATGCTCAAGCTGCGAAACATCCGCCACAACGTACTCAACGCGAAACTCCACCAAAAAGAAGCCCAGATCGTTGCCGAAGCGGGACAGTCCGGCACGGTGACCATCGCCACGAACATGGCGGGTCGCGGAACCGATATCAAGCTCGGATCGGGCGTTCGCGAAGCGGGCGGTCTTGCCATCATCGGTACTGAAAAGCACGAATCCCGTCGCGTCGACCGACAGTTGCGCGGTCGTTCCGGACGTCAGGGAGATCCCGGAAGCTCGCAGTTCTATGTTTCGCTTGAGGATGATCTGATGCGACTCTTCGGTTCGGAACGGATCATGAAGCTGATGGACCGCATGGGCATCGAGGAAGGGGAAGTCATCCAGCACTCGATGATCACCAGCTCCATCGAGCGCGCCCAGCGCAAAGTCGAAGAGAACAACTTCGGTATCCGGAAGCGCCTGATCGAATACGACGACGTCATGAACGCGCAGCGGGAGGTGATCTACACCCGTCGGCGTCATGCCATTTTCGGGGAGCGGCTCAGCATCGACATCAACAACATGTTGTACGACACTTGCGAGTCGATCGTACAGCAATTTCAGGAATCCCGCGATTACGAGGGTCTGAAACTCGACCTTGTCCGGATCCTTTCGATCGAGTGCCCCGTCAGCGAACAGGAATTCCTCAACGGAAAATCCGAAGCCATCACGGAGAAAGTATTCGCCGAAGCGCAGCGATACTACCGTCACAAATCCCAATTGATGATCGACCGCACCTGGCCGTTCATCAACGACGTTTTCACGAACCAAAGCGCGACCATCCAGAATATCGTCGTGCCGTTCTCGGACGGCATGAAAGGCATCCAGGTGATCGCCAACCTGCGGAAGTCGCACGACTCGCACGGGCGGGAACTCATATCGGCATTTGAACGCACCATCATTTCAGCGCTCATCGACGACGCCTGGAAAGAGCATTTGCGGGAGATGGACGACCTGAAGACGTCCGTGCAGAACGCGGTGTACGAACAGAAGGACCCGCTGCTCATTTACAAGTTCGAGTCGTTCGAATTGTTCAAGCGCATGGTGACGGAAACGAACCGGGACATCATCTCCTTCCTTTTCAAAGCCGTCATTCCGCAACAGGACCCGAACCAGGTGCGGGAAGCGAAGCCTCAACCCCGTCAGGACCTGCGCAACGTACAGACCAGCAAGGCCGATGCCAGTGAAGCACAGCGTTCCAACGGCATTCCCCAAGGACCGCCGCCGTCCGCGCCGAAAGCCCAACCCGTTCGCGTCGAACAAAAAGTAGGACGAAACGATCCATGCCCTTGTGGCAGCGGCAAAAAATTCAAAAACTGCCACGGCGCAGGTACGCTTTGAGCCGGATAATAAACACTACAGCCCCGAAGGAACTTCCTCCGGGGCTTTTTTTTGACCTTTTTACAATGGAACCAAAAGATTGAATTGCTTATACTTGTCGGGCACGCGCTAACGCCCCCACCACGCTATGAGCTACAGCTTAGAACAGATCCGGGACTTCAAAGGAAAGTACCCGAAGCAACTCTGGTATCTTTTCTTTTCCGAAATGTGGGAGCGTTTTTGCTTCTACGGAATGCGTGGGATGTTGACCGTCTTCATGGTCGACAAGATCGTCGGTCTCAGCATGCGGGAAGACGTCGCCAATTTGCAGTACGGTGCAACGCAAGCGTTCGTGTACGCTTTCACTTTTATCGGGGGACTGTTCGCAGACAAGATCCTCGGATTCCGGAAATCGCTCTTCTGGGGCGGGCTCCTGATGATTTCAGGCAGTTGCATCCTTGCAGCCGATCCGAAGGATTTCTTTTTCCTGGGGATCAGTTTCACAATTGTCGGTACCGGATTCTTCAAGCCGAACATATCGACCATGGTCGGGGCGTTGTACAACGACGGGGACCATCGGCGGGACGCGGGCTTTTCGCTCTTCTACGCAGGCATCAACATCGGCGCCTTGCTGGGCGGATATGCCTGTGTAGCGATCGCAAAAAGTTATTCGTGGAACCTTGCATTCGGTCTGGCCGCCATTGTGATGACCATCAGTCTGCTGACCTTCGTTTTCACCCAACGCAGCCTCGGTCCGATCGGTCGTTCGCCGATGGAAGCCGGCAAGGGTGGAAAGCGGTGGTACGAGTACGCGACCTACATCGGTTCGCTGGCGGTCATTCCGCTGATCATGACCATGGTGGCCAAGACGGAGTATACCGACTGGTTCATGTACATCATCGGGCCCTGCACACTGATCTACATGTTCTACGAGATGACGCGGTACAGCGCCGAGGAACGTAAGAAGCTGATCGCTGCACTGGTCTTCATTCTCTTTTCGGTACTCTTCTGGGCTTTCTTCGAACAAAGCGGTGGCTCCCTGAACCTGTTCGCCAGCAACAATCTCAAGGATTCCTTCCTGGGAGTAAAGCTTGACCCGAACGGCGTCAACAATTCCGCCAATTCACTCTTCGTGATCATCTTCGCGCCCTTGTCCGGGCTCTTCTGGTTGTGGCTGAGCAACCGGAAAGCGGAACCGAACACGGTGGTGAAATTCGGACTCGGATTCCTTTTTTTGTCGCTTGCGTTTTACGTCTTCTACTCCACCCGATTCTTCGCGGGCGCCGATGGCATGACCTCGCTGGAAGTATTTACCCTGGCCTATTTCGTGATCACCTTTGGCGAGCTTTGCCTCTCGCCGATCGGACTATCGATCATGACGAAACTTTCCCCACAGCCCTTACAGGGTGTGATGATGGGCATGTGGTTTCTCGCCAGCGCCTACGGGCAATACGTAGCAGGCATCCTCGGGGCAGGTATGGCATCGCCCAATGAAAACGCGACCTTATCCGAAAAATTGATCTCCTATACCGACGGCTACCAGCAGTTGGCCATCTATGCCGTCATCAGCGGCGTGGTCCTGATCGCCATTTCTCCGATGGTCCGTCGTCTGATGGGCAACGTGAAATAAACAGCCGGGCGTACAAACGAAAACAGCATGCGGCAGTACCGCATGCTGTAAAGATCGACGAACCGATTGTATCAGATCCGTTTGTTGGTCTTGCGCGCCGGGCGGGATTTGCCGCTGGTGCCGCGCCAGATTTTCCCTTTACGGGAACGTTTGTCACCTCTTCCCATGATTCAGTTTTTTAACGGCTTAAAAATAGAAAGGCCGGAACAATCCAGCAACCAGAATGTTATTTTTATAGCATGCGATTCCCGCTCTTACTTGTGGTTAGCCTATACTTTCAAGTACCGGGTTCGGTCAAGGCCCAGGTGATCCACCGGATGTCCTTTGACGGGATGGAACAGCGATTGCATGGTATTTCGGACAGTCTGGTGGTCTTGAATTTCTGGGCGACCTGGTGCAAACCCTGCGTGGAGGAATTGCCGTACTTCGACTCAGCTCCTGATCGCCACCCGGATCGACCCCTCAAGATCATCTTAGTCAATCTGGATTTTAACTCGCGGGTCAGTTCGCTTGCGGAACCCTTTGTCGTCAAAAGAAAAGTACGATCCGAGGTTTGGCACCTGGATGACACCGACCCCAATACCTGGATCAACCGCCTTGATCCGGCATGGAGTGGCGCCATTCCGGCATCCGCCTTTTATTACAATGGAAAAAAACTCGACTTTCGCGAAGGGCAATTGACACAGGTTGAACTGGATCAAATCATCCAACGCCTTTCCGAACACCGATAATCATCCAGAACCAGCATCATAACTCAAACCATAACAACCATGAAACAACTCCTCACTACCCTCGTGTTGGTATTCGTCGTACTTGCCGCGCAAGCCGGGTATAAAGTCGGTGACGAAGCGCGTGACTTCGCGCTGAAAAATGTTGACGGCACATCCGTCTCGCTCTCCAAATTCGCCGGTGATACCAAAGGCGCCATCGTCATTTTCACCTGCAACCATTGTCCCTTCTCCGTCGCGTACGAAGACCGCATCCTGGCCTTGGACAAGAAGTATGCTGCACTTGGATATCCGGTGATTGCCATCAACCCGAACGATGCCAAGATCCAGCCGGGTGATTCTTACGAGAATATGATCGAACGTGCGAAAGAAAAGAACTTCACATTTCCTTACCTGCACGACGAAACGCAGGAGATCGCTACGGCATTCGGCGCAGCACGCACGCCTCATGTATATGTCCTTGAGCGGGAAAAAGACAAATTCATTGTACGGTATATCGGCGCGATCGACAACAACAGTGACGAACCGGGAGCCGTTACTTCCAAATTCGTTGAGGAAGCCGTCGATGCATTGGTGGCGGGAAAACCGGTCACCACCGCGGAAACCAAAGCCATCGGTTGTACCATCAAGTGGACCCAGAAATAAAGTTCCATAACGCTTGAAAATGTTAATGCCTCCCCATCCGGGAGGCATTTTCTTCATCTGCCTGTTTTTCAACGTGTTTTATGACACTTGGCTTACCGGTTTTGATAGTGCGACAGGCCGGGAAATCGTAACTTGGGGCTCCTCTTTTAAAGCAACCGACTAACCAAAAACCAATTACCAACAAAATGAAACGACTGTTACTTGCAGCCTGTGCCCTTCTTGCAACGCTGGGCGCTACTGCCCAGGGAATCTGGGTCAGTCAGGCCACGAATTTCACGCCGGTATCTTCCGGTGTACGCTACATCAGCGCCGTTGACACCAACGTTGTATGGATCTGTTCCTACGACGGCTCTGGCGGTGGCGCCAGCCGTCAGGATTTCTCCCGTACCGTTGACGGTGGAGCCACCTGGACGGCGGGAACTGTTCCCTGCCCGACCTCGCACGACTGGTCGATGATCAATGCAGTATCTGCGGATTCTGCATGGGCCGTATTCTACAATGCGACTGCCGGTTCCGGCGGTGGCATTTGGCGCACGGCTGATGGCGGTGCCAACTGGACCCAAGTAGGTGTAGGTTCGATCTTCAACTCGACCTCCTTCCCGAACGTAGTGCATTTCTGGAACGCCCGTGACGGCTGGGCCATGGGTGATCCGAACCCTTCCGAGTTCGAACTCTACACCACCGCTGACGGAGGCGACACCTGGACCCCGACCGATCCTGCCAACATCCCCGACCCGCTTGCCGGTGAGTATGGTATCGTTGGTCACTACAATGTGATCGGTGACAACATCTGGTTCGACACCAACAAAGGCCGTGTTTACTATTCTACGGACCGCGGTCAGACCTGGAACGTAGGCACGACGGCAATCGCTGTTCCTGCAAACGGTGCCATCGACATCTGCTTCTGGTCACCGACCAACGGTCTTGCCCGTATCTACAACCAAACCACCGGTGCCAATACCGTTAAATTCACCACCGACGGTGGTGCTACCTGGTCGGCCGGCACGATCACCGGAACCTTCTTCGGTTCTGATGTGAAGCACATTCCCGGCACCACGTCCAAACTGATCTCCACCGGCGCAGCTACCGGCTTCGTTGGTTCCTCCTTCAGCGACGACGGTGGCCTCACCTGGAATACCATTGAAACGCTTGCGCAGCGCACCGCACTTGGTGTTGTCGACTCCATGCACATGTGGACCGGCGGCTTTACGGTCAGCCCGACCGAAGACGGCATTTTCAAGTGGGCTACCCTTGAGCCAGTTCTTTGCAACGATCCGACCATCAATCCCGGAACCGCGACTTCCGATGTGACCGAACTGTGCGAAGGCGACACCGCTACCTTCACCGCGACCGGAGTATTGGCTCCGAACGAGGGTGATTTCTCCGGTGTGAGCTGGATTATCTCCTCTGCCGACATCACCGGCATTTCGGACCCGCTGAGCGACCCGAGCCTGGTTGCGACCTACACGTTCTCTTTCCCTGCTCCTGCCACTTCGATCCGTCTCTACATCAACGATGGTACCCTGATCGATGGCTCCCTGGTTCCGTATGGCCTGTACTATTGGACCCCGGTCGTATTCGCCAATGCTACCAACCCCGGTTCGACTGCTCCGGTATTCCTGAGCGACCTCACCCTGGATCCGCTGTGTACCTACACCGGCAACTCGGTACCGGTTACCGTTTACGACCCGAACGATCCGGCCTGTCTGGGTACCGGTGTCGCCGAACTCAACAGCAACGACTTCAGCGTTCTTGCTAACCAGTCCGACGCCAACACGATTCGTGTACGTCTGCAGGCCAAGAAAGCCGGCAATGTCCGCCTCGAGATCATGGACCTGACGGGTCGCGTGGTCACCCGCATGAACCAGTACGTTGGCCAGGGTCTCACGATCCAGCACCTCGACGCTACGCAACTCCCCGCCGGCACCTACATCATCCGTGCTGAACAGAATGGCGTAGTTGGCACTGGTAAAGTGGTGAAACTGTAAACGCATCTTAAATTGTTATTAAAACGCCTCGTCCTGGACGAGGCGTTTTTTTTGTTTTTTCTCTATTCCGGCATTTTCTCCTGATCAAACAGGTAAAGTCGGCTAATGAGATGTGGATTTTTTTGAGGAATCAGGAGATAATTCCTAGTTTCGTTTCAACCTGCCCCTCCTTTCGCAGGCCTTACTGGAAGCGGCTTTTAGTCAATTTCGAACGGAAAGGACACTACCAATTGCACCTGCAAAATTCCCGATGAATCTTTTCGGAATTAGGCTGATGAACATTCCCCCAATCACTCAACAACGGGACATTGATCGTCCCGATTTAACAAACGACTACACACCAATTTATATGAACAGTATTTTACGCATTGCTCTATGGGCAGGTTGTTTTTTTCTGATCGCCAACAACACCATTGGCCAATCCCTGATCAGGAACATGAGTTCGACCGACGGAGCTGTGAATGCCATCGTCAAGAATGATGGTGTTTACTATATCGGCGGGAACTTCAACTATGTCGGGTTAATGACCGGCGGCGCTTCGCTGGTAACGGATACCAACGACTACCCCGACATGGACTTTCCGACCATCAATGGCAACGTACTTACATCTGTCCCCGACGGAAATGGTGGTTGGTTCATTGGAGGCACTTTCAGTTACCTGAATAACATTAACAATACCTGCCTGGCGCATGTCCGCAATGATAAATCCATTGATGCTAACTGGGCTGCCAATTTATCTGCCAGTTACGGCGGCGAGGTTCGGTCATTGTTTCGTGCAGGAGATACCCTTTTCGTCGGCGGCAGTTTTTCAAGCATTGGAAGCAGCAGCAGAAACAATCTGGCCGCCATTCGCATCTCCACCGGGACAGTCTTGAACTGGAACCCGAATTGTGATGGCGCTGTCAATACCATTTTAGTCAGGGACACGACCGTTTACATCGGCGGACAATTCAATCGAGTACAAGGGACCAAACGTTTCTGCTTTGCTGCATTAAGCCGGACGACAGGGCTTTCCTTGCCCGGTATCATGTCCGTTAACAGCACGGTAGAAAAGATCATTGCCAGTGGCGACACGGTATTCATTGCAGGGCAGTTCAGCGGATTCGGCTATGAGGCGAACAACCTTGCTTTGTTCGATAATGGAAGCCCCATTCCTTCGGACCCGTTTCCGTCCGCTGATAATACCGTCTTTGCCAGTATTCCGGATGGTTCGGGAGGATGGTATGTTGCAGGAAACTTTAGTACGATCGGCGACAGCAGTCGAGCCAAACTCGTCCATCTTCTTTCCAACGGTTTACCAGACCCCTCCTTTGCGCCGCCGGCGGTTCCCTATAATACGGTGAACTGCCTTCGCTTGGACGGTGGCACCTTGTATATCGGAGGAAATTTTGTCGATGCCGGTCCTCCCTACTTGGAGCGAAACTATCTCGCGGCCCTGGATGCCACCAGCGGGAATCCCTTGTCCTGGAATCCGAATCCAAACGGGCCGGTCAACAGCATCGACGTGGACGACAGTACTGTTTTTATTACCGGATCATTCACTTCGATCGGCGGAAAACAGGACATGTACTTTGCACGGATCAGTAAAGTATCGGGACTTCCTTTGGATAACACACCCGACTTCAACCAACCCACCGCTGCAGTCGTGGTGAAGAATGACTCCGTCTTCGTTGGAGGTTCCTTCACAGAAACCGGCAGTTCGAGTCCTTATCTGACGCGCTCGTCGGTGAACAACGCGCTTAGTTTTGCGCCGACAGCCATTCCCAATGGAGTTGTTCATGTAACGGAAGCAGACGGCAGCGGAGGTTGGTACATCGCCGGAACATTCAGCAGCATCGGCGATTCCAGCCGATTCCTCCTCGCTCACCTGCTTTCCGATGGAACTCTTGATCCGGTTTTCCAGTCACCCTTCGGGCAATACGACGTTTGGTCGGGCACTATACCCTATGCACTCCATCGGGAAGGCTCCACGCTGTTCGTGGCGGGATACTTCGCCAATTCCGGTCCGGACGCGCTGCCGAGAAACGGTATTGCTGCTTTGGACGCTACAACCGGCGCTCTGCTTCCCTGGAATACGCAGATCAGCGGGACAGTATTTTCGATTGCGAAGAAGGACACCTACCTGGTGTTGGGTGGCTTCATCATGACAGCCGGAGGACAGCCCGCAGGCTCACTGGCGAAAGTGGACATCTCAACGGCGGTCGCACAGCCGGGCTGGCTGGCAGGTGCCGGATATATTCGAAGCATGGCCATTTCGGGAGACAGTCTCATAGTCGGCGGCTCGCTCAACAATTTCGGATACATGCGGGAAAACCTGGCCTTTTATTCCACCGGGACATCTACCCCGCTTAGCAGTTGGCCGCAGGCAAATGGTCCGATCCTGGCATCCATCCCTGACGGCAGCGGAGGATGGTATGTGGGAGGCAGCTTCACACAAATCGGTGGAATATCCAGAACAGGGCTTGCACAAATCAATGCAGCCGGCCAGGTTGTAACGGGTTTCAATACGACCTTGGTTTGCACCTGTGGTACTGTATCGGTAAATGCGCTTGCTATTTCGGGTTCAAGGTTGATAATCGGTGGCGACTTCACGTCCGTTAATGGCGTTTCGGGTGCCGGCAGAACTTACCTCAGTGCTGTGAATCTGTCTAACGGGAGCAATGTCAGTTGGAGTGCTTCGGTCAACTCGACTGTCTTCGCTTTGGCCGTCGATGGATCCGGAAACGTCTTTGCCGGAGGCAGCTTTACGTTCTCAGGCGCTTCTTCTCGACAACGGTTGGCGAAGTTCAGTAGTTCCGGAACATTGAACGCATGGATCAAACACGCCAATTCAACTGTTACGTCATTGGCCATCCTGAATTCAAGCAGCCGATTACTCGCCGGCGGATACTTTACAACCATCGGAAGTACCACTAGCCAGTACATCGCCAAGCTCAGTACAACGGATAATACCAATGCACCTGTCTCAGGCTGGAATCCTGAACCAAATGGAAATGTGAATGCCATACTTGTGGATGGCGGCAAGGTCTATTTCGGCGGCAACTTCAACACCATTTTCACTAACAGTACTCCCGTTTCCCGTGCCAGTCTGGCTGCCGTGGATTCCGCGAATGGAATCAGCACGGCACTTCCCTTCGACAAGGGGGTCAACAACTGGGTCAGCACACTCCTGTTGAATGGATCTGAGCTCTACGTGGGCGGCTCCTTCACCCAGGCAGACGGAGCAACAGCAGCCCATCTGTGCAGCTTCAGTACAACAGGAACAGGATCGATCTTGACTTCGGATTATCTGATGAACGATTACGTCTCAACACTCAGCCTTTCCGGCGGCAAGTTGCTGGCGGGCGGGGGGTTTGGCAGAACGAATTTCGGATGGAGAAACAATCTGGCCTGCATCCAATTGTCAAGCGGCAAATTGAATGAATGGAATCCCGATCTGGGTGGTGAAGTGTTGGATGTCGTCATCGATCAGGGTCGGATATTTGCCGGCGGCTATTTCAGCTCGGTCCAGATCAGCTCCAGTCCCATTAACAGGAACCTGGTTGCTTCCTGGCTACTCTCCGATGGATCACTCACGGCCTGGAATCCTCAATTTACCGGAAGTTCCGTTGAGGACTTGTTGGTCGAGCAGGATACGGTTTACGCAGCAGGGACTTTCAGTAGTGTAAACGGATCCATACGAAACAATCTTGTTCGGCTGGATGGCACATCGGGCCAGGTACACGACTGGGATTTTTCGACCAATTGTACGGTCAATACAATTTCCCGTCAAAGCAATGAGCTCCTGGTTGGTGGGTGCTTCTCCTTGTCCCACTATTACCAACGTCAACGATTGATGGCCTATCGTGCTTCTACCGGCAGTGTGTTCAATTGGCACCCATTGGTCAACAGTTCCATTCTTGCCCTGGAACACACAAACAGTCGGTTATTTGTCGGGGGCCAGTTTAATGATATCAGCGGTACTCCACACAGCGGAATTGCACGCTTCGATCTCAGCCTACTTTCCGATACGGCTGATACTTGGGATCCCGGATTATTTTATCAGAATAATTATTATAGTGTGACGATCAATGATATGACGACCAACGGCTCCAACCTGATCATCGGGGGAACGTTTGATAGTCTCGGCACAGTCAAGCGACTTAACCTGGCGGAGGTCAGCCAAGCGGATGGCTCACCGACCTCCTGGAATCCGGATATGAACGGGCCGGTCTATTGTGTCGCCGCGCAATCCGGCAAGGTTCTCGCGGGAGGAAGTTTCACGCGTGGTTCCTTCCGGGAACGTTACTTCATTGCAGGCCTGCGACACAGTACGAAATCCGTACTCGACTGGAAACCCACAGTCAATAGCGCGGTCTATGACCTGTCAGTAGCAGGAAATCGACTTTACCTGGCAGGCGGTTTCAGCGAAGTGGAAAGTGTCCCGCGCTGGGGGTCCGCGGCCTACGACTTTCCATCCGGTACCCTTTCCAACTGGGATCCCAACTTCAATGTGTCATTCGGTAATGGGACCTTATACTCCATCTTCGCTTCCGGTGATAAAGTCTATGCAGGCGGCACCTTTAATATGGCCGGCATCTCCGAGCGTAACTCAGTAGCCTGTGTTGACACGGTAACAGGTTCTGCGCTCTCCTGGAATCCTTCAGCAAACGGGAATATTCGGCACATCAACAAATCCGGAAATTCCATGCTTCTGGGCGGCGAGCATCGTTTCCTCAAAGGAGCTCCCCGGACCCATCTTGCTGCTATCGACTCCGCCAGTGGTCTTCTACTGGAAGACTTCAGTCCGAATCCCAACGCGAATGTCAACGATTTACTGGTCACGAACGGGAAATTATATGTCGGAGGATTCTTCTCGAACATAGGAGGTGCCTACCATCCTTTTCTTGCCGATCTTGATTTTACCTACGGCAATTATCAGGGCTTGATCGCCGCACCGAATGCAGGTGTCCGAGACCTTGCGTTGGATTCTATCGGTAACATTTACCTGGGTGGCGACTTCAACCAAGTCGATGGCACACCGGTTTCGTATTTGGCTAAACTCGACGCGGCGGGAATTCTTCAAACCTGGAACCCCGATCCGGATAATGGTGTCTATTGCATTGAACCGACCACAAACTCCATTTCCGTAGGCGGAGCGTTTACCCAATTCACTTCTTCGAGTACCTCGCGTCCTTATTTTGGACAATTGGATTATAGCGGCAATCCAACCAGCTACAACCCGGCGCCGAATGGAAGCCCAATCTGCTTCCACGTTAACGGAAATACGTTTTATACCGGCGGGTACTTTTACACTTTCGACGGACAATCCAGAACCCATTTATCCGCAATCGATCTAAACACTTCTACCCTTCTACCCTTTGCACCGCAGTTGAACGGCGGGGTGGCAACACTTGCATCCTATGGCAATTTGTTGTTCGCAGGCGGCGATTTCAATTATATCGACACGCTCAATGCTCCCTTTATTGGTGCGATCAGCACGAGTACAGGATTCGGTGTTCCTTTCAATGTGACATTGGACGGAAGAGTGAATCGCCTGGTCGTTGATGGCAATCAGCTACTGGTCGGTGGCAACTTCACCTCGGTCGGCAGTCGTGCCCGCACCAGCTTCGCGGTCTACTCACTGCCCAACACGAATTGTATCGGCATTTCTCCACCCTCGGTAACGATCAGTGGTCCGCTGGAATTCTGTGAAGGCGACAGCGTCACCCTCAGTACGCCGTCCGGTTTTGCGAATTACAATTGGAGCAATGGCGCTACTACGAATACCATTACCGTCGGAACAAGCGGCAATTACAGCGTCACCGTGACCGACAACAATAACTGTTCCGCGTCTTCCACAGTCACAGCTGTGCTCGTCCATCCCAAACCCGTACCTGCCATCTCCGCCTCCGGCCCCTTACAATTCTGCATTGGCGGATCTGTCACTTTGGATGCGGGTTCCGGATATGTCAGCTACAACTGGTCCAACGGGGCTACCTCCCAGTCGATTTTGGTCAATGCATCTGCTACCTATTCAGTGACGGTAAGCGACTCCTATGGATGCGCAGGAAGCAACCAGTCCGAAGTTGTCGTTTCTTCGAATTACCCTGCCCTGATCGCCACCAGCAGTTCACCGGTGTGTCGGGGAAATAACCTTCGCATTCAAATCAACGGCGCAGGAAGTTATGCATGGACCGGCCCTGGTGGATTCAACGGCACTTTCAGCGACACCCTCTTGTCCAACATCCAACCATCCGCAAGTGGAACCTATACAGTCATTGGCACCAATCCCGGAGGGTGTACGGCTTCCTCGACGCTCACGGTAAACGTCAGTAACAACAACGCTCCGGTACTGGCCTATGTCGGCAACGTGCCATTTGCTGCCAGTGCCGTTTACCCTGCCAGCGGCGAACCGGCCGAGCGATTCCGCTTTGAAATCCGGTACACGGACCTTGACGGTGATTTGCCGCAACCCGGCTATCCCCGCTTGCTGCTGGACTTCGAAGGGAATGGACTTTACACTGATCCGAACGACCGTTCGATCTCGTTGTTGCAAAGCAACCCGTTGGACGTTGACGTGACCGATGGTAAAAACTACTACTGCGAGACAAGCGGATTGCCGGAATCCTACTACTACCATCATACATTCATTGTGGAAGACCCGACCGGTTGTACCACTTCATACGGACCGAATGCAGGCCCTGTTGTAACCTTTGCGCCCGACCTGAGCATTTTCGCGAACGACATCACCTTCTCAGACCCGAATCCCGCTCCTGGCAGTCCGTTGACCATCACAGCACGAATTCACAACTATCCAGGTTCTGCTAATGCTTCTCAATTGACAATACGGTTAAAAAATCAATTCGACACCACGATCGTTTATCCGGACCAGTTTATCTATACACCGATCAACCCCTACCCTTATGTAGATGTCGTATGGAACATTACCACACCGGCAGTTCCGGCCTGGTGTCCCATGCAGGTGATCGTCGACGCGACAAACGCCCTTTCGGAACCGAATGAGCTCGATAACCAGGCCATACGCCCCTTTACCAATGGTGTTTACGAATTACCCGGCGACATCATGATCACCGCTTCCGCCAATCCGGAAGTGGCGAGTGTTTGCGGCAGTGTTACCGTTTGCGGAACTGCTTATTACCGGAATACGGCGATACCGCTGACCGACTCCTCCTGCGCCGGCGCGACGGTTACCTGTAGGATCAACGAAACCGGACAGAGCGCCAGCGGATACACCAATTCATCGGGGGAATATTGTATCACGCTTCCGACGGCAGCAACCCCTGGACCGTATACAGTGAACGTCAGCATTACAGATTTCACCCTTACCGGCGACACCATCACCGACTTTGAGCTTACCGGCTCCTGTCCTACCAATAACGAAAACGACCCCGGAGGTGGGGCTGGCGGAGGAGGTGAAATCGAGCCATCCTGCAACATCATCCGTGATTTACTCCATCAGGGATCCGGAATCATTACCCTACATGCGACCTTGGGCATCACCGATGTCGTTGTGGCAGGCGACTCGCTTCATGTTTACTTTTCTGTTGAGAATGGTGGCTGTGACAGTATAACACGTCAGTCTATCCAACAAATCCAGATTCCGACAGCATTACCATCCGGCATCATGGATACTGTGCCGCCACTGGCTCCGGGAGCAAGTTATGCTATTGACCTTGGCTACGTCCGGTTCCCGACTCCGGGGCAAACCTACATCCGATCCATTTGCGACGCCACGGACTCCGTGACGGAAAGCAATGAATTCAACAACATCCTGATCAAGAACATCACGGTCCTTCCTGCGCTACCCGATCTTCTACCAACAGCGATGAACCTTCGCGGGCAATCCTCCCTGTTGAAGTGTCAGCTGAGCACGCTGATTTACTCCATTCAAAATACCGGTGGCGTTCCTTCGGGAACCTATCAGGCCAGACTGGACATTTACCGGAACGATACGCTGGAAAGCACCCAGACGCAGACTTTCCCTTCGATCAACGGTATCTCCAGCAGCAATATCACATTCACGCCTACCCTCGCAGGAACCGGCACTTACCGCTTCGAGTTGAATTGTGATCCTTCTAATTTTATTACGGAATTATCGGAGAACAATAACAATGCAGTTGATCAATTCGTCCTGGACGATTGCAAAGCCGATCTGCAAATGCTCAGTTGCGGAAGCGTGATCATTACACCAACCGACCCGACTCCCGGGGGAAACATGGTGATATCCGCGTCAATCTATAACGGCGGACAACTGGCAGCGAACGGACCGTTCACTGTCGACTTCGACGTCAACGGTACACACTATTACGGAACCTACAACGGCAACATCCAACCCGATTCGAGCAAGACCGTATCTGTTCTGGCAACGGTGCCGCCCTACGGCAGCGACACACTCACGGTGATCGCTGATAATTCGGGAGTGGTACCGGAGTTGGACGAGAACAACCAGGTAAAGCAGCCATTGTGCTATAACTTCTCGTTATCCAACTATAGTCACTGTCCGCCTTCGCAGAATGCGCTGATCAACAGTTCCTATCCGGTAAACGCGCCCGTTACGCTCGCCACGAACGTCTTCAATGCAGGACTTTACCAGGCCGGCAACGCGACCATACGATTCGAGGTCAGCGGGCCGGGAATCTCAGGCTGGGCACTGGCCGGTAACATCTCGAAATACCTGCCCGGCACCTGCGGCTGTCCGATCTACGTACAACTGCCATTGCCCTACTCCTTCCCTCAGACCGGGTCCTACACGATACGCATTACCATTGACCCCGCGAACCAATACCCGGAATGCAACGAAGCGGATAATGTCCTCCTGATCCCGGTTAACATCAGCAACTCTCCGGATTACCGTGTGTTATCGCAGTACATTGCTCCCGACATCCTGAACCCGGAGCCCGGGCAGCAAGTAACCCTGGACCTCACCTATGAGAATATCGGAGCCTATCGCCCCGATAGCCTGGAACTTCTCGTCCGCGGCGACACCAGTGATCTGGACTCCATCCTCGTGGCACCGCTTACGAACGGAACGTTCAGCACAGTCCGGCTGGCACAGACCTGGTCATCTCAGATCCGGGGCGTGCATGTGATCCGCTCGATCGTTGATCACGATGATGTCCTCAGCGAATCCGACGAAACAAATAATGAGGCCACACGCGCCATCGTAGTGGGAAGGTCACCCAATCTTCGGTTTACCTTCTTCGCCACAACGAATACGAATCCTTCGCCAGGCGCACAGATCAATATCAACGCCATCGTACAGAACAACGGCTATACCCGGTGTACCGGACTATTCGGACTGTATTATCTCGATAATTCAAATTTTGAAGTTCTCATTGCAACGCGAAATTTGAATCTGGATAGTAACGAATCAGCGAATTTCTCCATCCCCTGGTTTGTCGCCGAAGCACGTACGACGATCATTGGAAGACTTTTAAACTGTACTCCAATAGAATTTAATTCCACCGACAATGTAGCCCAGCTAGACATCGGCAGGCTGACGTTGAATGCCTTCGCTTTACCGGCAAGTTGTGACAGTAACGGAACCGGACTGGCCATTGCGGCAATCAGTGGCGGACAACCTCCATACTTCATCCAATGGTCCACCGGAGCAAATGTCGATTCCATCCGGGCGGTCAACGGCACCTACTACGTGAGCGTACTGGATGCGGAGGGGACCGCGCTGAGCGACTCCGCCAACATTGCCTGCCTCGCATTCGTCAACGGCCTTACGATAAAGTCGTGGCTATCCGGATTCTACGACCCCGGCGCTGACAACATGCGGGCCACCATCGACCCCATAAACATGGACACCATTGCGGATTCGATCATCGTGGTACTTGCGGATACGAGTACACCATTCGCCAGTCTATATCAGGGCACCAGCCTGCTTGGCACGAACGGATGGTCCTATGTACACTTCCCTCAAAATGTTGCACAACGCTCCTACTACATCGTGCTCCGCAATCGGAATCACCTCGAAACATGGTCGGCTGCTCCCGTCCCATTCCTGGAGTCCGGCACGGCCTACGACTTCACCGACGCATCCGGAAAGGCGTACGGGGCCAACCAGATGGAACTTGAACCGGGCGTTTGGGGCATCTGGTCGGGGGATGTCAATCAGGACCGCTTGATCGAAGCGACCGACTATTCCCTGGCTGAGAATGCCGTGGTGAACTTCGCGTTCGGGTATGTGCCGGAAGATCTTACCGGCGACCAACTTGTGGAAGCTTCCGACTATAGCCTGATTGAAAACAACCTGTTATTATTCCTGTTTGTGATAACACCCTGAGAAATCTTAGCACTAATCCGAAAAGGCTGCCTTGTTGTGCAGCCTTTTCTCTTTTAAGGCCCTAATAAAAGCGAATATTTTTCCATGGACTTTCCCGCAGAATAAGATGGGCTTACCTTTGCTTTCGCATGAGTTCAACAGACAATCTCTCCACTGCCCTACACGAGCACTTCGGTTTTTCTCATTTCCGGCATGAACAGGAAGCGATCATCAGCCGGGTGATGGCGAACAAGGATGTGTTGGCGATCATGCCGACTGGCGGCGGCAAGTCGATCTGTTATCAGTTACCCGCGCTATTGAAACCCGGTCTGACGGTGGTTTTTTCCCCGCTGATCGCGCTCATGAAGGACCAGGTCGACAGTCTTCGCCTCAACGGAATCCACGCCGCTTTTCTCAATTCATCGCAAAGCGCAGAAGAACAGCAGGCGGTGATCAGGAGTGTAGACGCGGGAGAGATTCGAATCCTCTACATAGCCCCCGAACGCCTTGCTTCGCGACGCAGCGAACACATAGACTGGCTTCGCAGGGTCGGCGTTGCCCTCTTCGCGATCGATGAAGCGCATTGCATTTCCCATTGGGGCCACGACTTCCGTCCCGATTATTTGGGACTTTCCGTATTGAAGGTCAATTTTCCCGACACACCGATCATCGCCCTCACCGCGACTGCTGATCGTCAAACCCGTCTGGACATCCTCGAAAAACTTGGTTTGCACAACGCAGAGGTTTTCGTCAGCAGTTTTAACCGGGAGAATATCCGCTATACGGTGGATGACAAAGATGACTTTGAATACAAACTGCGCGAATTCCTCGATGCCCGAAAAGGGCAAAGTGGTGTGATCTACTGTTTATCACGAAACAAAACCGAAGAACTCGCACTACGCCTGGAGGACCTCGGGTATAGTGCGGCCGCATATCATGCGGGCTTGGACAATAAGACGCGACAGGAACGACAGGACCAGTTCAAGAAGGATGATTTGAAGATCATCGTCGCGACCATCGCCTTCGGCATGGGGATCGATAAATCGAACGTCCGGTTTGTCGTACACGCCAACTTGCCAAAGAACATCGAAAGTTATTATCAGGAAACCGGAAGGGCCGGTCGCGACGGTCTGGCGAGCGAAGCGCTGTTGTTTTACAATCCGGGTGATCAGATGATTCTGAAACAATTCGCGGCGGTCGACAACAATCCGGCGCAATCGAGGATCATGCTTCGGAAGTTGGAACAGATGGCGGATTATTGCACGTCAAAAAAATGCAGGCGGGAGATCCTGCTCCGCTACTTCGACGAAGACTATACCGGCCCCTGCAACAACTGCGATCGTTGCCTTTCCACCGAAGTGGAAGAAACTTTCGACGGAACAAGGATCGCACAAATTGCCTTGTCTGCGGTTGTACGGCTGAAGGAGAAATTCGGGATTGGCTATGTAATCGATTTTTTAAAAGGGTCCAATTCGTCCAAACTATGGGAAGAACATCGCTACCTGCCCACCTTTGGGAAAGGAGCAGAACATACCCGCGATGAATGGCGATCGTACCTGAACGATTTGATCCGCCAGGGATTCCTGAAACAATCAGAGGGCGAATTCACCCTGCTCCGGCTTACTCCGGAAGCCCACAAAGTCCTGTACGAAAACCATCCGGTTCAACTCGTCAGAGTACACAGTCGCAAATCCAATCGAGAACTCCGGCAGCGCAACGCTACCCGGCCCAACAATCCAGAACTGCCTCATCCTGAATTGAACCAATTGCTTCGCCAACTCCGACGACAGATCGCCGATTCGGAAGGTGTTGCGGCCTACATGGTCTTTTCGGACGCCTCCCTGGCAGAATTGGTCACCTACCTGCCGCAAACCACGGAAGCGCTACACTCGATTTCAGGCTTCGGGCAGGCGAAAGTTGATCATTACGGGTCCACGATTGTAGAAGTCATACGCGCGTACTGCGGGTCAAACGGCATCGAGCACGCACCGGAACGAAAGGCTCGGAAAAAATCAAAGTCCTCCGGTCCCCGGCTCGACAAAGACCATCTCAATACCCGCGAGCGCACCCTGATCCAATTCCAGGAAGGTAAGTCCATCCAGGAGATCGCGACCGAACGAAAGCTATCGCCGTTGACGATCGAAGGTCATCTCATCGAGTTCATCAAATCCGGAGAGATCAACGTACTCAAGTTCATCACCAAAGAAAGACTTCAAGAATTGTTACAACACTTCGAATCCAATGAATCTCTGATCAACGGAACGCTGACGCAAGCGAAGGAATCCCTGCAAAACCAATACACCTTCAATGAAATCAAAGCAGCGATGGCTTACAGGGAAAAGAAGGTGACGGAGCGGAGGTGATTGGGGATTGGAGATTCGTAATTAGTAACTAGTAATTAGTAACTAATTTGTAATAGTTAGAACTTCACCTGACAGACAGGGTTGGTTAAAGTTATTTCCGGTCTGACGGATTTTTAAGGATCCGTCGCCCGGAATAACTTTTAACCGGTTGCTAATTTATCGAGCATTTTACTTTGCGCCAAGGGTATGCTGTCCAGGAATGTCTCCATTGGTGTTTTACCAAAGCAGTATTTTCCGGTGTGTGTCCTTTCACAGTTGTACTCTTCTATCCACTGATCCAGATCCTTCTGTAATTCCTCCAGCGATCCAAAGACCTTTTTTCGGAAGGCAACCGCATAAAACTCGTTCTGGATTGTCCGATGGAAGCGTTCGCAGATGCCGTTGGTTTGAGGATGCCGGGCCTTGGTACGGCTATGATCGATATCCTCCAGTGTCAGATAAAGACTGTACTCATGACTCTCCCGCTTGCCGTTGTACTCTGTACCCCGGTCTGTGAGTACCCGAAGCAGCGGCAAGCCATGCTCCTCAAAGAATGGTAGCACCTTGTCGTTGAGCATATCGGCTGCCGTCAAGGCGTTCTTACGGTCATACAATTTGGCAAAGGCTACTTTGCTGTAGGTGTCGATGAAGGTTTGCTGGTAAATCCGGCCTACACCCTTGATATTGCCCACATAATACGTGTCCTGGGCTCCAAGGTAACCGGGGTGTTCGGTTTCAATCTCGCCAATGGCTTCCTGCTGTTCCCGTTTCTTTTCCATGGCAACCAGTTGCGCTTCGGTGAGAATCAGTCCGTCTTGAGCCACTTTCGCCTCCAAAGCGCTCAGACGCTTGGCAAAGGTCTCCAGATCATGCCGCATCCAGATATACCGTACCCCGGCCGGTGAAACAGAAATCCCCTTCTTACGCAACTCGTTCGATGCACGAAGCTGACCGTAGGCCGGATAGTCGGTGGCCATCTGTACGATGGCGTTCTCCCAGGCTATATCCATCCGATTGGCCAGTATCGGCTTCTTCCGACTGATCTCCTGCAGAGCCGTCTCCCCACCGGTATCGTACAACTCTTTGATCCGATAGAAACTATCCCGTGAATAGCCCATCACTTTGCACGCCTGGGATACATTACCCAATTGTTCGGCTAACTTCAACAAGCCTAACTTGGTTTTGATTAACTTAGCTTCTGTATTCATTGTCTGACAGTTTAGGGGTTATTGTTATGTTTCGTATCCTAAAGATAACCCTTATCTGTCAGATTAAATACTAACTAGTACAACTAATTACTAGTTACCAGTTTCTAGTTACCAGTTTCTAGTTACCAGTTTCTAGTTACCAGTTTCTAGTTTTTAGTTTTTCTAAATAAGCTACTAGCAGCTAGCGCTAGCAGGCCACTATCAAAATAAACTATTCACTGTTCACTATTCACTGTTCACTATTCACTTTTCACTATTCACTTTTCACTCATTAAGACTCCTGCTTTCCGCCAACTGCCAACTGCCAACCGCATACCTCACACCGCTCACCGTCAAACACCTACCCTGCCCAGCCATCCCTGTCCAGGCTGCGGTATTGAATGGCTTCGGCGAGGTGTTCGGTCCGGATTTGCTCACTGCCGTCGAGGTCGGCAATCGTTCGGGAGACTTTCAGGATACGGTCGTAAGCACGAGCCGATAAGCCCAGTCGTTCCATGGCTGTTTTGAGGAGCTGTTTTCCTTCGTTCCCAATCACGCAGATCTCCTGCAACAACTGCGAACTCATTTGCGCATTGCAATAGATACCCGGGTACGCGGCGTAACGTTCAGCCTGCCGTTTCCGCGCAGCCACTACACGTGCCCGAATCGATTCGCTGCGCTCCGAGACCCGCTCCTGTGACAACTCCTTGAACGGGACCGGCGTGACTTCCAGGTGCAGGTCGATCCGGTCCAGCAAGGGACCGGAGATCTTATTCAGATATTTCTGCACTACACCCGGTCCACAGACACACTGCTTTTCCGGATGGTTGTAAAATCCGCACGGACATGGATTCATCGAAGCGATCAGCATGAAGCTCGCGGGATACTCGATCGAAAACCGCGCACGCGAGATGGTCACCACCCGTTCCTCCAGCGGCTGACGCATCACTTCCAGTACGCCGCGTTTGAATTCGGGTAGTTCATCGAGGAACAATACGCCATGATGCGCCAGGGATATCTCGCCGGGCTGCGGAAACATCCCACCGCCCACCAGGGCCACATCGCTGATCGTATGATGCGGAGAGCGGAACGGTCGCACGGAAACCAACGAGGCATGCTTGCCCAATTTTCCAGCGACCGAGTGGATCTTGGTTGTTTCCAGCGCCTCTTCGAGTGTCAAGGGCGGCAGGATAGTCGGCAGCCGTTTCGCCAGCATCGTCTTCCCGGCTCCCGGCGGACCAATGAGAATGAGATTATGTCCCCCAGCGGCCGACACTTCCATCGCGCGTTTGATGTTCTCCTGCCCTTTCACATCGGCGAAGTCGAACTCATAGCGCTCCTGGCTTTGCCGGAACTCCGCTTCCACATCGATCGTTTGTCGTTCGAGTTGCCGATCCCCGTTCAGAAACTCCACTACCTCCTTGATGGTTTCCACACCATATACTTCGAGACCTCCGACGATCGCCGCTTCCCGCGCATTGGCCGCCGGAAGAATAACCCCTTTGAATCCCTCCTTCTGCGCCTGAATGGCAATGGGCAATACGCCCTTGATCGGCTGGACACCTCCATCAAGTGACAGCTCCCCCATGATCACATATTCGCCCAAACGCTCCTGGTTGACCTGTGCGGAGCCTGCCAGGATCCCCAACGCGATCGGCAGGTCGTAAGCAGAACCTTCCTTGCGGATATCCGCTGGCGCCATGTTCACGGTGATCTCGTGTCGCGGGTTGTTGAACTTGCAATTACGCAAAGCCGCGACGATGCGTTTATGACTTTCCTTCACCGCACTATCGGGCAACCCTACGAGGTAAAAATTGATTCCGGTACCCAGGTTCACCTCCACGGTGATCGTCGTGGCATGAATACCATAGACGGCACTCCCATACGTTTTAACGAGCATACTCCTTGAGATTAGACAATATCATTCCGCACGCTGAAAAGCGTGAATCAAAACCGGTAGCTCCGGCGGTAATCCTAAACTACAGGAACCGGGTCAGATACCCCGTTCGATCGCGTCGATGAGGCAGTGGATCACCTTGATGTGAATCTCCTGCGCCCGATCGGCATACGCGCTGTGCGGCGCACGTATTTCCACATCACACATCCCGGCCATCTTACCGCCGTCCTTTCCGGTCAGCCCTACGACCTTCATTCCATGCTGTCGCGCGGCCGCAATGGCTTTTAGAACATTGGCAGAGTTGCCACTCGTGCTGATGGCCAACAGCACATCCCCCGAACGGCCGATGGCGCTGACATACCGGGCGAACACTTCATCATAGCCAAAATCATTTGCCACACACGTAAGGTGGGACGGGTCCGAGATCGCGATAGCTGGTAATGCGCGACGGTCCTCCCGAAATCGGCCGGACAGTTCTTCGGCGAAGTGCATGGCGTCACACAAACTACCACCGTTTCCACAGGAAAGAATCTTTCCCCCGGATCGGATCGCGTCGAGCATAAGATTGGCTGCATCCCGGATACATTCCAGATTCTGTTCATTTTTCAGGAACGTTTCCAGGCACTGCCTTGCTTCTTCCAGGTGCTGGCGGATCGGATCGTTGTTGGTCATGAGACAGCTTGTTTCTGCGGCGTGAAGGTAGAAAGAGAACGAATACCGGCCTCGGAAATTACTATCTTGCCCGGAGATTCACGCATTCCTTCAACTGCATTTATGCAACGGCTCAAAGCCTTCTTTCTTTTCTTTCTGCTGCCGTTGTTTGCCCAATCCCAGACGTTCGTACAGGGGAATGTGATGGTCACAGCCGGCGCCCAGTTGGGCATCCATCAGGTGGTCACCAGCGACGAAGTCCGTGGCACCCGCCGCCTGGGCGGTACGGTCAGCCGTGTCCTGCCGTTCGGACTCGAAGTGGCAGCGACAGACTACCTCGGCATCTGTGTGCACTACAGGAAAGACACCTATGTCTCCACCCGCGATTCCGTTGATGCCGAAAACAGCGAATGGAACATCGGGGCGAATGTCCACTTCCTGCGCACTCAACTGACCAACGTTTTTGTGGGACTTCATGGCGGACCATCCAAGTTCAAGTACACGGAACTGACCGATCTGGACGAATTCGAGGCAAAAGGCCTGCACCTCGCCCTGGTTAGCGGCGCCAATATGTACTTCTCCAACCGCTTTGGGTTGCAATTCTCCGCGGCCTTCAATAACCTGATCTATCGGGATGGTGTGGTAAAGGCCAAGAACGGGGACTCCACCCGATATGATCTCTTCCTCACAGGCGTCACGCTTGGCCTCTCCCTGGTGTTCATCATATAAAAACACGAACAGCGGCTGTGCGGGCCGCTGTCGTGCCTTAACTCGAATTACACCTCTGGTCGTTTAACCAAAAACCACGGTCCGCTGAGCGGACCTGAACCATGAGACTGTGTCCCGAAGATATCCCCGGTAGTGCCGGACGGCAAGATAATTCGGCATGCTTCCTTACAGGCTTGGCGAATGAATCGAATTTCAATGTGAGTAACCGCGTTTAAAAAACCGGTTACGCTACGGGTTGATTTGCTCCTTCAGGATTACCTTCGTCCGTACCCTTTCCCGCCATGCAAATCCTGCAAAACACCTCCCTTCGGGGATACAATACGTTCGGCCTGGAGGTACGAGCCGACTGGTTCGCGGAAGTTCGATCGGTGGATGATCTGATCGGGCTGGTCCGGGATCCGAAGTTCCAGCCGATGCCCAAAATGATCCTGGGAGGGGGAAGCAATGTTCTCTTTACCGGTGATGTCCATGCATTGGTCATCTACAACAAGATCCTGGGGAAGTCGTTGCGGCCGGATGGCGATGATCATTTCCTGGTGACGGCCGGTGGTGGCGAGACCTGGCACGAGCTCGTCAAGTACAGCATCGAACATTCCTGCGGCGGAATCGAGAATCTCTCCCTCATTCCCGGATCAGCCGGCGCTGCGCCCATCCAGAACATTGGGGCATACGGCGTCGAGTTGAAAGATCATTTCCATGAACTCGAAGCGATTGATCTGACAAGCGGGGACGTACGCATCTTCAGCAAAGAAGATTGCGCATTCGGTTACCGCGACAGCGTATTCAAACGAAGTGAAAAAGGAAAGTACCTGATCGCGTCGATCACCCTTCGACTCGACCGGCACCACCGCGTCCGGACACACTACGGCGCTATCGAACAAGAGCTATCGAAAATGGGTATCCTGAATCCCGGCATCCGGGATGTGAGCGAAGCCGTGATCCGGATCCGCAGCAGCAAGCTGCCCGATCCGGCGGTAATCGGAAATGCCGGCAGCTTTTTCAAGAACCCGGAAGTGAGTCAGGAGGACTATGACCGATTACACGCTCTATTTCCCGACTTGATCGCCTACCCCGGCGCTTCCGGAAAAATGAAACTGGCCGCGGGATGGCTGATAGAAAAAGCGGGATGGAAGGGTAAGCGTCTCGGAAACGTCGGCATGCACGAAAAACAGGCGCTCGTATTGGTCAATTATGGCGGAGCAACCGGAAAAGAACTGATTGAGCATGCCCGGCGGGTCCAGCAGCATGTTCAGGATCAGTTTGGCGTACTTCTGGAAATGGAAGTGAATATCCTTTAAGCAGCAAGAATGACTTATCTTCGTTATCGCCCTATCATGAAACCATATCAACCGCTCCTCCTCTCGTTCGCCCTCTTGTTATGGGTAAGCGTAAGCGCTCAAAAAACATTGGAACGGGTATCCGAGCGCGTTTGTCGTCGGATGGAAAAAGCCAACCTGCAACGGCCCGCCGATTCGCTGCGGACGGAGATGATGAACATCTTCATGGAAGAAGCGATGCTGGACGTGGACGGGTTCATGAAGGATTACAAACTCAAAACGTTTGATGAATCCGCCGGGCAGATGATCGGGCAGGAACTGGGCAAACACCTCGTTTCGACTTGTCCCGCGTTCCTCCAGTTTTCCCTGGCGCTTGCGAAAGATGAAGTCGCTACGGAAGAACAGGCTGCTTCGAACGAACACGAAGAACTATACGCCTACGACCACGCGGACGAAACCGAACTCCGGCATCTCTACTTCCTCGACGAGAAGGGAAAAGAAGTGAAATTCTATTGGACGGAGCACTTTCCAGGATCCGATCTCTTCACGGTCAACCCTGAACGTCACAAGGGCAAACACTTTTCCGTGAAATGGAAAGACGCGGAGTACTTTCTACCCAAGGCGGATGGTTATTACCAGATACGGATCCTGAGTTCAATTGAACTACGGGAAAACTGATGTTGTCAGCGTACCTCTCTTAGTACCGCTTCCGATTCGACAAGTTCTTTTCCCAATCGGTCAATCAGGATCTGAAGCGTATCATCAAAGGAAGTCTTGGACCTGAGCTCGAGTTCCCGACAGGTTTCCGCAATTCGCTTGGCTCCGATGTTCAGAGCCGAACCTTTGAGTTTATGCGATAGTCGTGAAATCGCAAGATGATCCCTGCTTGCTCCTGCCCGCTCCAGATCCCGGTAAATATCCCGAGCCTGCTCGATGAACATCCCGATAACCTGTACGAGGAATCCGGGATCACTGCCAGCCGTCATTTCGCGGAGCCTGTCGAGTACCGTCTGGTCGATCAGCGCACTGGTAGCCGAGGAAACCACCACTACCGGAACTGAGGGTTCTTCATGCGCCGCCTGTTCACGGCCCTTGCTCCACTTACGGATCCGCTCTACGATCTCTTCGATCATGAAGGGCTTGCTGATATAATCGTCCATTCCGGCTTCCAGGCATTTTTCCTTATCGCCTTCCAGCGCGAATGCGGTCATGGCAACAATGACCGGAAGGTGTTGCAGATTCATCTTGTTCATGATGAATCTTGTCGCCTCCAATCCATCCAACTCAGGCATCTGTACATCCATGAAAATGATGTCGAAGACCTGTCGGCGAAGCTGATCGATCACTTCCTGTCCATTCGAAACGATCACCGGACGATAGCCCAGGCCTTCAAAGATGTTCTGCGCCAGTTTCTGGTTGATCTGGTTATCCTCCGCGATCAGGATGCGCACCGGAAATTCCTCTGCGAGACTTGCTCCTACTCGCGACAATCCCTCCTCGTGCTGGCTGCGCTGATGGTCCTCTACAGAGAATACTCCGATCAGGATATCCAGCACCTTACTGCGGTCGACATTCTTAGGGATAACGGCCGAAACCACATCCGAAGTATAATCGAAGAGGATGTTGTCCGTACGGTCCGCGTTGAACAGGACGATCGGAAGTTCATCCTTCGGACGAAGGTGACGGATGCTTTCCGCCAGTTCCATCGCATTTCCGCTCACAAGCGTACTGTCAATGATCACCAGGTTGAGTCCGCTTTCACGACGGACCAGGTCGAGCGCCTTGGCGGAGTCCTCACAAACCTGAGGAAGCATATTCCATCGCCGGATGTAATTGGCAAAGAGATCAGCTTCCGTGCGATCGTCGGACACCAGCAACACATGCGCATTAGCCAACCTGCTGGAGCCATTCCGTCCGCTTTTAACAGCTTCCGTCGCGGTACTCGCCTCGGTGCGGATCGTGAACTGAAAGTTCGAACCCTGCCCCGGCACACTATCGACCCAGATGGATCCGTGCATCAACTCGACAAGATTTTTACAGATAGCAAGACCAAGACCGGTACCGCCGTAAGTCCGCGCCGTAGAAGCATCGGCCTGTGAAAACGACTGGAACAAACGGGCGATCCGATCGGCCGGAATGCCAAGACCGGTATCCTGAACTTCGAATAACAACTCAACATGCTTGCCCTCTTCCCGCATCTTCGAGACATGAATGGTGATACCACCCTGTTGGGTGAATTTGATGGCGTTGGATACCAGGTTCATCAAAACCTGACGCAAGCGGGTCAGATCCCCATAGATATAGGAAGGTGTACCTTTCGCTACTGAATACCGCAGCGACAACTTCTTTTCAATTGCCTTGGAGGCCATGAGGTCAAACGTTTCCTCGATGCAACGCTTGAGCGCGAACGGCTTGTACTCCAGCTCCATCTTCGCCGACTCGATCTTGGAATAATCGAGGATATCGTTGATCACGGAAAGCAGCGCTTCACCGCTCAGCAGGATGGAGTCAACGTAGTCTTGCTGTTTGGGTGACAGGGCGGTTTGATTGAGCAATTTACCCATGCCGATCACGCCATTGAGCGGCGTGCGGATCTCGTGGCTCATCGTTGCCAGGAAAGACGACTTCGCCTGGGTGGCTTGTTCGGCTTGTTCACGGGCACGAACCAGTTCCGCTTCCGCCTGCTTCCGCGCAGAGATATCCCGTCCGAAATAGGATACACTGACCACTAACCGGTGCTCATTCCTAACCGGCGTCGCGATGATCTCCACATCGATCCTCTTGCCTGTCAGCACCAGTTGCTTCTCGATGGTGAGCGATTCACCCGCCATTGCACGTGCATGTAAGGCCAGAAAATCGTCGCGGAATTGATCCGGAAGAATATCCAGGACGTTGTATCCGGTCTCTACTACGATGCCGGTAAGGGCGAAGAGCAGATCGGCCAAGCGTGAGTTGATCAGCAGGATCGTATGCCGAACGTCGACCGAGAGGATCGCGTACTCGGCATTCTCGACCAAGGCGTTCAGCCGCTGCCGACTGTCCGACAAGGACCGCTCGATCCGTTTCCGTTGGGTGATGTTTTCCGCCATCGTAATGACGAAGGCCGGCGTGCCGCCAATACCCTGGCTGACCGAGGCGGATGTTTGTACCCAGATCACATCGTGGTTCCGACGGATAAAGCGCTTCTCCCGCCGGGCAACCGGCAGCTCACCCCGCAGCAGACGTGATAATATTTGCCGCTCCTGCTCACGTTCTTCAGGGTGGACCAGTTCGATGGCGGTCATACCGCGCAGTTCTTCTTCCTGGTAGCCCAACAGGTCGCAGAAAGCTTTGTTCGCGCGTTGTATCCGGTAGTCGATGCCGAAGAATGCCATAGGAAGCAATCCTTCGGAGAATACGGCCTGATAGGCATCGGCAGGAGGTTGCGGACGAATGCCACTGGCTTCCGGCAACAAGGAAAGGTCCGTCAAATGAACCAGCAGCATGCGCTGTCCGGCCATTTCGGAACGACTGACCTGAAGGAGTACTTTACGCGTTACGCCGTCGAATCCCGACAGTTCCACCGCGGCTGCGGCACGATTTTCCGCGGCCAAACGAAGGCGGAATTGCTGGCGTTCTTCTGCAGTCCAGGTATCCCGGAATCGCGTATATAAATCGACTCCGATCACATCATCAAACCCTTTAGCGCCCAGCAACCGCAAAGCTCCGGGTGAAACGTCTACCATCAAACCGGTAACCGGATTGATACGAATCATCGGCTCAGGCCATTCGCTGAGGCCGGCGTCGATCAAGGAACCCGCCTCTGTGGTCGTTTCATCCTCCTTCAGCTCGGGCCCCTTGCGCTCATCCGGCTCTGTAACTGGCTCGCGCGATTCAACCGTAGTCGAAACGCGAAACCACATGTAAAACAGCACGAGGACAACGAACCCGAAGAGGCTCAGCAGCAAGAAGAAAGTAAAATGCAATTGCAGGAGATAGTCCAATACGAACACGAGCCCGTACACCACAGCCACTACGATGAGCAGCAAGCGGTACAGCACACGGCGGCCTTCTTCAGCACGCGATTGTCGGTTCATTGGACGCATCGATCCCAAGCAGGGAGTTCCTGAAAATCAGTGTATCCTTATATGGAATCGGGAGCCCCAGGTTGTAGCGAAGGAGCATCAGTTACCGGTAATATGCCCGCGGGCATTACACGGATAACGCGATTCCGTTTTCAAGTCGAATCTTACAATTTGGAACCGTGTCATCAAAAGGGAAATGCGCCCCGCACCAGAAGCGCCATTAACACGGGAAATTCGCGGCAATTCCGACAAAGCAGTCCAGGCTAAACATACGCGGGCGGCTCATCAGCTCCCTGAAACAAAAAAACCCAGGCTTTTCCTTACAGTTTTTCCAGCTCCTCTTGGACAAACGCAGCCAGCTCCTGGATGTAGTTTTCCGAGAAATCAAACCGGATACCGGCCGCCTGATAGACCTCCGGAATCGAGCGGGTATAGCCCAGGGAAAGCGCCTGTTTGTACTGTTCAATAGCCGTTTTCGGGTCGTTCCGGTAATTCCTCCAAAGGGCAATGGCACCCAGTTGCGCCATTCCGTACTCGATGTAATAGAAAGGCACTTCAAAGAGATGGAGCTGTTTCTGCCACAAGGATTTCCTAACCGGCTCATGCCCGCTCCAGTCAACCCTGGAAGGACTGAAAGCGCGATAAACCTCATCCCAGGCAGCAGTACGTTCTTCAACCGTATGACCAGGGTGAGTATACAACCAATGCTGGAATCGATCAACACAAGCGATCCAGGGCAATGCTTCCAGCACATTTTCCAACTGCTCACGCTTGGCGCGACGCAACTCCTCCTCGTTCGGGAAAAAGTGATGCCAGTGTTCCATGGAGATCAACTCCATGCTCATGGACGCGAGTTCCGCGATCTCCGACGTCAGCTCCTTGAACCCTACGAATTCGAGATCGCGCGTAAGCATCGAGTGGATCGCATGTCCACCCTCGTGTACCATGGTGACCACATCGCGGAAAGAGCCGCTTGCATTCATGAAGATGAATGGTACACCGGTCTCATACAGCGGATAATTATAACCGCCAGGCGCTTTGCCGATCCGGGAATCCAGATCGATGAACCGCATTTCATCCAGCGTACGGGCAACGAATCCGAAATAGGGATCGATCTCCGAGAAGCAGGCAATCGTCTTTCGCATCAGATCGCTTCCATCCGTAAATGGTTTAAGATCCGGTCGTCCTTTGGAATCAACGTCAATATCCCAGGGCTTCAGTGACTCAAGTCCCATGTCGCGCTGACGTTCTTCCATTAACTTGTCCAGTACCGGAACAATCGCCTGCCGCACCGAATCATGGAACCGCATACAATCATCAGCGGTGTAATCGAACCGATCCATGGCTACGAACTTGTAATCACGGAAATTCGAAAAACCGGAATTGTTGGCGATCTGATGGCGCAGCTTCAGGAGTTCATCAAACAGGCTATCGAGCTTCTCCCGGTCCTGCAAGCGACGGCTGACGATCTGCTCATAAGCCGATTGACGCACGCCACGATTCGGCTCCCGAAGGAAATTGGCCGCTTGTTGGAGCGTCAGGGTCTTGCCGTTGAGCTCAACGCTCATGGCACCGGCGATCTCACCGTACTTCTGCTCACGGGTGGAAAGTTCGGCATTCAGGGGAATGTTCTCTTCCCGGAATAGTCGGATCTCATTCTCCGTCGACCGCAGGTGAATCGAAAATCGTTTGTCCAGACCATTCCGGAACGGACAATCCAGCAATTTCCTGTTCAAGCGATCCGCGAACGGCTCGATGTGGGGATTGATCTCATTGATGAAAAATGTATACGCCTTCACCAGGGCTTCGTCCTGCGTGTTACAGGTCATCCGGATGTACAACCAACCTACGTGCTCCTGAACAACCGATTCCAATTCACTCAGGTCTTCCAGCCATTGCTTGAGACCGTCTGCCGAATGGAGAAGTCGTTCCTCCAGCTCCTTGAAATAGGGCGAAAGGGCGTCCCAGGAATCGATTTCCAGCGCATCCGGCAGAAAGCGACGCGGCGCTTTTACCGGAGCCGTGAAGTAGGTGGAGGCTGTTTCCATTATACCTTTTTCCGGGTTCGGGCTGTGGAGGTCTTGGCGTGCTGCTCCGCCTTGGGACCATGTGCTTCGTGCACTTTCGGTACCGCAGGTTTATCGTCTTCTTTCTTGACGGCAGCGGCATCAGCTTCTACAGGCTTGGTGAAATCCACCTTACCATTCAGCAACTGAAACCAGTTGAGCATCTTCTTGATGTCCGAATTGTACACCCGCTCCTCGTCAAAGTCCGGAACAATGGACCGGAAGTAATCCCGGATCTTCTTGTCGTCGCCCTTCAAATCGACCGGCAATTTTCCATTGGTTTTCTCCTGAAGACTCAGGAAGATCTCACGCAACGGCTTCTCCTCACCGCTGGTATAGACGGCGATATCGATCAGGGTCATGATGCGTTGCTGGCCATTGACCATGGAGCGCTTACCATCGAGGATGGACTCCACGATAAAACCGTTCTTGTTGTTACCGACGACTTTGTAAAGTCCCGGCATTCCCGGAACGGCAAGAATGTCTTTGAATTCCATAATTAGATTGAATTAGAACAAAGGTAAAGGTTTTAGTCCTTCCCAAAACGCGAACGGGCCGGTGAAACCACCGGCCCGTCGAAGTAAAAGTTCGCTCCCGTCAATGTACCACCTGCAGCGGGCGCGTCGCGGACTGACCGTCGCAGGTCAGGCGCACGAAATAGGTTCCTGACTCGAGTTTGTTCAGGTCAACACCCGTGGAATAAGAACCCGCTCCGAGGGTCTGTGCAAGAACTGATTGTACGCGTTCACCCAGTGCATTGTAAATGGAAAGTTCCACTTTGCCAGAACGGTCCAGCGTGAAGCGCAACATGGCATTGCTGCCTGCCGGGTTCGGATAGATCGTCGACAAACCAAACGTTTCGGCTGACGGAAGCGCGATCAGTCCCGTCGTCAGGACGGTATTGTCCCAACGCACTTGCGCTGCATCCGCCGAGGCCTGGATCATGGTCAGATCTTCGCCGGCGATGAGGGCGAATGCGACCCGGATGGAATCTCCGGCGGCAAGCGTAAAGGGACCACTCGACACTACGTCGATCACGTCGTTACCCGTTGACGCGGTATTTCCTGCAGGGCTGCGGGAAGAAGACAGGGCGGAATATTTCTCCGTGTTGCTGAAGCCATCGGAAAGATCCAAGCCGCCATTACCGCCGGTCACGTTGTCGACCGCGTAATGATTGAACCCTCCGGAGGTAAGGAGTTTCATACCGGCCCACAGTCCACCGGCATCGGTACTCCAGGTATAACCCATCTTCCGACCGGCATCGGTATCCGATTTGTTGTTGCCGTATTGCGGAATGTCCCAATCGGCGAACAGGCCTGCATACAGGTTATTCAGCGTATTGACTCCATTGTTGCGAATGGTATAGTCGACGATGATGTACTTACGATCAGCAGCCGGAGCCGCCCAGGCATAAGCACGGTGAGAAACCAGGACCGGTAACGGAGTCGAGGAAGTCGTGCCATTGTCAACGAACTGACCATACGCGTCAAAGTCGGAAACAGTGCCCGGCTCCTGGCCGCTGACGGTCAGGTAGGAACTGAAGTCGGAATCGTAGCTACCGCCATCGCCCCGTACGTTGTCGGAAACCTGGGTTCCGCTTGCACCGATCATCAATCCCATTTCATACAGAATCGTCGGTCCGCCCATGTACGTGAAACCAAGTCCTTCAATCTGTCCGGACTGATTGTAACCGATCATGCCCTTACTGGTGATCGTGGTGGCCACGTCGTTGATTCCGATATTGATGTAATCGACATTCACCGTTACGCGGAAGGCAAACGCGTCCGTCCAACTGCCGTCGGTCAGCACCAGACGGAAGGTCACGGATTGGTTCGTGGGGGTACCGGCTTTTACGATCGCCTGGAAAGGGACGGAGAAGTTGGAGATCGTATCCAGCGTACCCAGTGCACCGATGTTGAAGTTGGATTGAATGACCTGCATGTAGGTCGGGGTGCCCGTGGTCATCGAACAGGTAAGCGCCGTGGTGGGACGAAGCATATTCTTGAAGGTGGCGACGAAGGAAAGCGTATCGCCGATCACGAACACACCGTCGTTACCGTCACGCGTATTGATCTGCTCGACGATCACGCCGGGAGAAAGGCTGTCGCTGACCGCACGGAAGAGGTTGACGCGTCCTTTTCCGAGTTTGTCCCGGTAGGCCGCGTTACCGCTCACGGTATAAATGTTGTCGGATGTCATGCGCAACTGCTCCGCGATCTGCAATGCGCCCATGGCAGGAAACTGAGACTTCACCAGCGCCGCGCAACCTGCCACGACCGGCGAAGCCATCGAGGTTCCGCTGTACGAGACGTAATTGTTGTTGTAAACGGTCGAATAGATGTTACTTCCCGGCGCCGCGATATCGACATTGTAACCGTAGTTCGAGAACCCGGATTTACCATCGGTGATCGTCGTCGACGCTACGGAAAACGCGCGCGGGTAGGAACTTGGATAATGGTCCATGTCGGAGCTGCTGTTTCCGGCAGCCGCAACAACCAGCGCGTCGTAATCGAAGGTGACCAGGTCGATCACGTCATTTTCGAACGAACTGGGGCCGCCCGCTCTTCCCCAGGAGCAATTCACGATATCGCAGTTGGCCACGGTAGCCGCATACACGATCCCATCGTAACCGTTGTCAATCGAAGTGGTGCTGCCGTCGAGCGAAGATTTTACGCCAACGAAACGGCAACGGAAGGCGGGAGAGGCAACACCTACTCCATTATCGGTCGTTGCAGCAGCGCAACCGGAAACGTGGGAACCGTGGTCCTGGTTGACGACCATCGGGTTGTTATCATTCTCGCTGACATCCCATCCGCGGAAGTTGTCGACGTAGCCGTCGGCGTCGTTGTCGATTCCGTCAATCGGATCGGCATAATTGTACTTGATGTTGTCTTCCAGATCAGGATGGTCCCAATCCGTTCCGCTGTCAACGATGCCAACACTGATGTTGGTGTCGCCTTTCTGAATATCCCAGGCGGCAGGCGCCTGGATCTTGCTGATGTGATACTGGGTGGCGATATCCGGGTCGTTGGGCGTATAATCCAGTTCATGCAGATAGAGGGGTTCCGCGTATGCCAGGATACCGGTCGACAGGAGCGACTGGATCGCCTCCGATAAGGTGAAGGAAGGATTGAACCGGACTTCGTACACCAGGCTCATGTCGATCGGCTTGCGACCATAACGGTTCACCGCGACGGAAGGCTGGCGCAGATGGGGATATTTACGTTGTACCGATGCTGCCTGGAGGTGCTGGACGGCTTCCTGAAATTTCGGATCTGCAATCCCGGTCGTAGAACACAGGTCACGGTACTCGGGAAGCACGCGAACAACGAGCCGGTCGGGCCATGCCTGCGCTCCGTTAAAGGGAACACCGTTAACGCGATGTGCAGCATTAGCTGAGGCACTGGCGACAGGATTAGAAGCCAGCGATGGGGTGGCAGCCGTCAACTGCATGAACGCAGCGAGTGCCAGTAAAGACAGTTTTTTCATGGATGGAGAGATGCGCCCTGAATAAGGCCACGCAAAATAATCCTTTAATGGATTTTAACAATCAGGCTAATGTCCGAGTTTACCGCTACCAGCCTGCCCTTCAGCCAATATTCATAATTCCGAATGTCCTGGAAGGTCCGGCAAGGGTACCAAGACCTGCAGATCCGGATCGACACGACATAATTTGGTTTCCAGACCATTGGTAATGAGGAGATAGGGCACCTGAAGGGTACGGTTATACCGGGCGGCCTGGTCGAAAACAAGCTGATCCAGCGGAATTTCCGGCGCTTTGCATTCCGCAAGGAGAATGGGGTGATGCTCCCGGTCATAGACCAAAAGATCGAATCGCTTATCAAGCGTCCCGACTTTCAACGATTTTTCGACGGCGATCAGGCCTTTCGGATACGATCTGTCCACGAGCAGAAAATGCAGGAGGTGTTGACGCACCCATTCCTCGGGCGTTAAACTGACGTATCGACCCCGAATGATGTCGAAAATTTTTACAGAATCCCCGTCTTTGCCAGCCGGGCGTATCGTAAACTTGTACTCTGGAAAGTGGAGCCGGGGAAACCGCACCGGAGTTCGATTTTCCCCGAAAAGTACGCTATGGAAAGTAAAGAAGAAATCGTTTCCAACTGGTTGCCCCGTTATACCGGGGTGGCGCTAGAGGATTTTGGTAAATATATCCTCCTGACCAATTTTCATCATTACGTAAAGCTCTTCTCCGAATGGTACAATGTGCCGATCATTGGCGCGGATAAGCCTATGCCTACCGCAACGGCCAACGGCATCACCATTATCAATTTCGGGATCGGAAGTCCGAACGCGGCCCTCATCATGGACCTGTTGAGCGCGATCAAACCGAAAGCCGCGCTATTTCTGGGAAAATGCGGCGGTCTGAAAAAGAAAAACGCTGTCGGTGACCTGATCCTTCCAATCGCAGCTGTGCGTGGCGAAGGAACCTCCGACGACTACCTCCCGCCCGAAGTGCCGGCGCTCCCCGCCTTCAGTCTTCAAAAAGCTGTTTCCACGACCATCCGCGATTACGATAAGGACTACTGGACCGGTACCGTCTACTCCACCAACCGCCGTGTCTGGGAACACGATCTGGATTTCAAGGAATATTTGGAATCGACCCGTGCTATGGCGATTGACATGGAGACGGCCACGATCTTCCTCGTCGGCTTTGCCAACAAGATCCCGACCGGCGCACTGCTGCTGGTATCGGATCAACCGATGGTTTCCGAAGGAGTTAAAACCGCTGAAAGCGACAAGAAAGTCACTGCCAATTTCGTCGAAGACCATCTCCGCATCGGCATCGACTCGCTCAAACAACTGATCAACGACGGCTTGACGGTCAAACACCTCCGCTTCTGACATGACCTTCGACCAGATCATCGGCGATATCCGAAAGAAAGTCTATGCACCCGTGTATTTCCTGCACGGCGACGAGGCGTTCTACATCGATGCGATCGCGGATGCTTTGGAAAAGAATGTCCTGAATGAATCGGAACGGGAGTTTAACCAGACCGTGCTGTATGGCAAAGACACGGACCTGCTCTCCCTGATCAGCACGGCCAAGCGGTACCCGATGATGTCGAGCTACCAGGTGGTCATTGTCAAGGAAGCTCAGGATATCCGCAACCTGGTTTCGAAAGCCGAAGGCAAAGACAGTCGCGACCCGCTTATTGAATATTTACATAAGCCGACGCCCACCACCATCCTGGTTTTCTGCTACAAGTATAAGACACTGGATAAGCGGACGCGCTTGTATAAAGCACTGCAGAACGGTTGCGTCCTTTTCGAATCAAAGAAACTTTACGACAACCAGGTCCCTGATTGGATCACGCGGCATGTACTTTCCAAGGGCTTCCGCACCAACCCCAAGGCGACCCAGCTAATGGCCGAGTACCTCGGCACCGATCTCTCCCGTATCGCGAATGAGATCGACAAACTGATCCTCAACCTGAAGCCGGGTGATGAAATCACCGCAACATTGGTGGAAGACAACATTGGCATCAGCAAAGAATTCAATGTCTTCGAATTGCAAAACGCGCTGGGCAAGCGCAATATTTTCAAGGCCAACCAGATCGTCCAGTACTTCGGAAAGAACCCCAAGAACAATCCGCTGGTGATGACAATTCCGTCCATCTTCACCTTTTTCATGAAGCTGCTGACCTATCATTCCCTCACCGACCGATCGCGCAACGCCGTTGCTTCTGCACTGGGCATCAGTCCTTACTTCGTGACTGAATACGAACATGCCGCGAAGGCCTACCCCTATCCGCTCGTGATCCGGAACATTTCCTACCTCCGCGACTACGACCTGCGTGCCAAAGGCGTCCGTAACGAATCAACAGGCGATGATGATTTGTTGAAGGAGTTGGTGTTTAAGTTGATGCATTGAGGGGGGAGATTAGTAATTAGTAATTAGTAATTAGTAATTGGTGATGGGTGATTGGGGGTTCGTAAATTGTTTGGCTGAATTTCCCTCGTCCCTCGTCCCTCGTCCCTCGTCCCTCGTCCCTCGTCCCTCGTCCCATGGCTTACTGGCTTGTAAAATCCGACCCCGACACCTACGGCTGGTCTGATCTTGTTCGTGATAAGAAAACCACCTGGGACGGTGTTCGCAATCATCTTGCGAAACGTCATTTATCTGGAATGAAGAAAGGCGATCAGGTGCTTTTCTATCACAGCGGAAAGGAATCGGCTATTGTAGCCATTGCCGGGGTCGCCAATGCTCCCAAACCGGAGCCGAATGATCCCGACTGGATCTGTGTTGACCTTGTACCGCTTAAACCATTGCAACAACCGGTGACCCTCAAAACTATAAAAGCCGAGAAAAAACTCGCAGACTTTCCGCTGGTGAAGATCGGTCGCCTTTCCGTGATGCCTGTTGCGGAAGCAGCGTTCGATTTGCTGGTTGAAATGGGATCCTGACCCGACTATTTCCTGTATTTCATCCAGGCGAAGCGGCAACGGCTGTTCAGATAGTCTGACGAAGCCTCATGGAGGTACGCCTCGCGTTCAAAAGGAATTGCCCGATATGCCGCCTTTGCCGAATTCCCTTTGAAACGCCCTTTCAAATAGTAATAAGCGTACATCAGGTAAAATGGTAACACCAACAATTCAATCTGCTGCCGGAGGTGTATCTGCTCATGCCGCAGCAGGATCTGGTCGTAAGCCCGGTCATGCCGATCGAATAGTACAAAAGGGAATAAAGCCATCGCGGTAACAGGAAGCATCGGAATGACCAGGCGGAAGTAGCGCATGACATTGGCAGGACAATTACCCGGCCAAAGTGTTAAAGTATGTTTCTTTCATCGTCCGAATGTCAAAGCGACCCATTACGACTCTGACTTCCGGGAAACAATACTATTTTTGGCGCTCTCAATTATGCGTCACCTACTTCCTCTCCTGATCCTGGCGTTCTTCACCTCAGGCGCGCTCGCTCAGACCGGCGACATCCGGGGCTTTGTCTATGAACAGGAAACATCCGAACCCGCCATCTACACCAGTGTCTACTTAAAAGGCACTACGCACGGTGTCCAGACCAACCTGGACGGCTACTATTCCATCACCCGCGTCCCCGCGGGCGATTATGTGCTGATGGTCACGTCGGTCGGCTTCGATACCATCAAGGAGCCCATCACCATCAAGGCTGGCGATATCCTCACGAAAAAACTATACCTCCGCAAGTCGGCGATCCAGATGAAAGAGATCGAGATCTCCGGCGAGAACGAGGAAAAGAAGACCGAGGTTAAAGTTTCCGTCAACAAGGTTACGCCCAAGGAAATCAAGCAGCTTCCGACCGTAGGCGGCGAACCCGATCTTGCCCAGTATCTGCAGGTACTGCCCGGTGTGATCTTCTCCGGCGACCAGGGCGGACAATTGTACATACGCGGCGGCACCCCGATCCAGAACAAAGTCCTGCTCGACGGGATGATCATCTATAATCCGTTCCACTCCATCGGCCTCTACTCGGTATTCGACGCCGATATTATTCGCGGAGCCGACGTTTATACCGGTGGCTTCAACGCGGAATACGGCGACCGCATCTCCTCGGTGATGGACATCACCACCCGCGACGGCAACAAGAAAAGAATCGCCGGCCGCGCTTCGGTGAATCCGTTTACGGCCAAGTTCCTGCTCGAAGGTCCGCTAAAGAAGGAAAAAGAGAACCAGGAAGGCAGTTCGTCGTTCATCATCACCAGCCGGAATTCGTATCTCGACAAAACGTCGAAAAGCCTTTACAGCTACGTGGATACGGCAGGGCTGCCCTTCGCCTTCAACGACCTGTACGGCAAGATCTCGCTCAACTCCTCTTCCGGCAGTAAAGTCAATTTCTTCGGTTTCAATTTCACCGATCGGGTGAACTACAAGGAAATTGCCGACCTCGACTGGAAATCATTCGGGCTGGGAACCAATTTCGTGTTGGTTCCCTCCGGCAGTTCGGTCCTGATCGACGGTAACTTCGCTTACAGCAATTACCGCATCAACCTGGATGAACGCGATGAGCAATCACGCTTTTCGGAGATCAGCGGCTTCAACACCAGCCTGAATTTTTCGTACTTCATCAAGAAGGATGAATTGCGCTACGGCCTCGAGATCGTCGGTTTCCGGACCGACTTCCAGTTCTCCAACGCCTATTCGAAATCCATCGGTCAAACGGAGAACACCACACAACTGGCGGGATATTTCAAGTACAAGAAGATCGCCGGCAAACTGATCGCCGAACCGGGCATTCGGATCAACTACTACTCCTCGCTGTCCGAACTGACGGCAGAGCCTCGCCTGGGTCTTAAATTCAATGCGACGGACAAACTTCGTTTCAAAGCCGCCGGCGGTTATTATTCCCAGAACCTGCTCAGCGGCACCTCGGACCGTGATGTCGTCAACCTGTTTTACGGCTTTCTCTCCGGCAGCGACAACATTCCTGAAACCTTCGACGGCGAAGATGTCACCTCCCGCCTCCAAAAGGCGCAACACGCCATCGCCGGCTTCGAGCTCGATCTGCCATTCCACCTCAACCTGAACGTTGAAGGGTACTTCAAGAACTTTTCCCAATTGCAAAACCTGAACCGCGACAAAGTCTATGATGACAACAGCGAAAACAGCGAGAAGCCCGATTATCTGAAGAAGGACTTCATCATCGAAAGCGGAACGGCGCGCGGAATCGACTTCCTGCTCAAATACGATTACCGCGGATTATACCTCTGGGCCACTTACTCGCTCGGCTATGTGAAACGGTATGACGGGGTAAGAACCTATTGGCCCAGTTTCGATCGTCGCCACAACCTCAACCTGGTCGGTTCCTACACCTTCGGAAAAGACAAAGCCTGGATGACGAGTGTGCGCTGGAACTTCGGTTCACCCTTTCCCTTCACCCAATCCCAGGGCTATTACGAGCAGCTCAATCTGAACAACGGATTGGGAACCGATATCCTGCAGCAAAACGGACAGATAGCGATCTACTACGCGGGCATCAACGAGGGCCGCTTGTCGTACTTCCACCGGCTGGATGTTTCCGTTCAACGCACCTTTAAGCTGGCCAAAAACACCAAACTCGAAGTTCAGGCATCGGCCACCAACCTGTACGACCGGAACAACATTTTCTACTTTGACCGCCTCTCCGGAACCAAAGTATACCAGCTCCCGATATTGCCAAGCCTGGGCGCAGCGCTCTCCTTCTGAGGCGCGTCAGAACCTGAGCAAGACTTGCAAGCCGCCACCCGAAGGAATTGGCGCCAGTCCGTATTCCACTTCCACCCGGCGACGGCCTTGTGGTTTTTCTTCTCCGAAAACTTCCTGCTCACGCCGGAGTACTTGTCGACCACAGGCATAGCCAGCCAACGCGCCGAAGATCAGGTCGGAGGCCCAGTGCTCGTGTTCGATCATTCGGCTGAACGCGACCAGCGAAGCCGTTCCATAAGCCACAACCGGTACCGCACGATGCTCGGAAAAACGACCGGCAAATACGGTTGCAATCGAAAAGGCGGCCGCGGTATGCCCTGACGGGAAGGCATCGAACGCCGCTACACTTCTTCCCTGTTTCAGTTTCTTATCGAAGACCGCGAACGGTCCGAACCAATGGTCGTAGGGATACACGTCGTCCGTATAGGTCGCCAACGGCCGCATGCGACCGGTCAGAACTTTGACAAGCCGCAGCCAAACACCGGCCGTAATGGCCGCTTGACTGGCCAGAATCGCGGTCCGGAAGTGACGATGATCCCGCAGCGCCATCGCGGTGAGACCATAGCCGGCAACCAGGGCGTAGCCATAATAGTCGCCCAGTTGTGTGAAATGCGGACTGAATTCTCGCAAAAAAGGATGCCGGTCCCGCCAGGGACGAATCCAGGCGTCAATGTCTTCGTCATAATAATACAGCGCTGCCGTCGCGCCGCCGGCACCGGCAAGAATCAGGAAGCTCTGCTCGTTCAGGTGAAGGGGCGAAACCGCTTGTCTCCCAAAGTTGTGCATCAGCATGGGCACATAACCTTTGGGGCTTCTGAAGGAAAAGATCCGCTCTTCTTTAAGAAATGCGCCAAGAGAAGGTCGTTGCTGCGCAGCGGCTATTCCCGCATGCAGCAGGAACGCGCATAAAATAATCACACGGTTCGGGACAAATCTCATCGGATATTGTCGGCAAAATGATACTTTTGTATCCCGTGTTGACGGAATCTTTTTTCCGTTTCTCAACATAATTTTCCAACTACTCACGCTCAACACGGTGGCAGCAAAATACATCTTCGTTACCGGTGGTGTTACCTCTTCCCTGGGAAAAGGCATCATCTCCGCATCCCTGGCCAAATTGCTTCAAGGCCGCGGCTATTCTGTTACGATCCAGAAGTTCGACCCGTACATCAACGTCGATCCCGGAACCCTGAATCCCTACGAACACGGGGAATGTTATGTGACGAACGATGGAGCGGAGACCGACCTGGACCTCGGACACTACGAACGTTTTCTCAACGTTCCGACCTCCCAGGCCAACAACGTAACGACCGGCCGCATCTACCAGACGGTGATCAACAAGGAACGCGAAGGCGCGTACCTCGGAAAAACCGTTCAGATCATCCCCCATGTGACCGACGAGATCAAGCGGCGCATGATGCTGCTGGGTGAAAGCGGCGAGTTTGAGATCGTCATCACCGAGATCGGCGGTACGGTGGGTGATATCGAATCGCTGCCGTACATCGAAACGGTGCGTCAGCTGAAGTGGGAACTCGGCAGTTCAGCGCTGGTCATCCACCTCACGCTCATTCCTTACCTCAGCGCGGCGGGCGAACTGAAGACCAAGCCCACCCAGCATTCGGTCAAGACCATGCTCGAACTCGGTGTGCAACCCGACGTGCTCGTATGCCGCACCGAACGCTCCCTCAGCGCAGACCTCCGCCGCAAAGTGGCCTTGTTCTGCAACGTGAACGTCAATGCCGTCATCGAATCGATCGACGCGGAAACGATTTACGACGTTCCGCTGATGATGTACAAAGAGCAGCTCGACAAAGTCGTGCTGAACAAACTGAAGCTGCCACTCAAGCAGGAGCCGGAGTTGGAACTCTGGAAAGCCTTCCTGGGAAAACTCAAGAACCCGATCCACGAAGTAAGGATCGGGCTCGTAGGAAAATACGTGGAACTGAAAGACGCGTATAAATCCATTGCGGAAGCCTTCATCCATGCCGGTGTGGCGAACGAATGCAAAGTGCGGCTCGAATGGATCCATTCGGAGAAGATCGACGAGGACAATGTGGCGTCCAAACTGGGGCACCTGCAAGGGGTTCTGGTCGCGCCCGGCTTCGGGGATCGCGGGATCGAAGGCAAGATCACGGCCATCCGCTTCGTACGGGAAAACAATATTCCGTTCCTCGGCATCTGCCTCGGCATGCAATGCGCCGTGATCGAATTCGCCCGCAACGTGTTGGGTTGGAAAGACGCCCATTCGACGGAAATGAATCCGAACACGAAGCATCCGGTGATCGACTTCATGGAGTCACAAAAGAAGATCACGGCAAAAGGCGGCACCATGCGACTGGGCGAATACGGATGTCAGCTGGAGAAAGGCAGCAAGGCCTACCAGGTGTACGGCAAGAGTCGGATAGGCGAACGCCACCGTCACCGGTACGAATTCAACAACAAGTTTCTGAAAGACTTCACCGAAGCGGGGCTCATCCCCTCCGGCACCAATCCCGACAACGGGCTGGTCGAGATCGTGGAAGCGAAGAACCACTCCTGGTTCGTAGGCGTACAGTTCCACCCCGAATACAAGAGCACCGTCGAGAATCCGCATCCCCTTTTCGTTCGCTTCGTGAAAGCGGCGATGGAGAAAGCGAAGGTGGAGGTGGCGGTGAGGGCTTGAATAGTGAATAGTGAATAGTGAATAGTGAACAGTGAACAGTGAACAGTGAATAGTGAATAGTGAATCTTGCCTGCCGAAGCTTTAGCGTAGGCAGGAGCGTATAGTAACTAAGAACTAATAACAGAACTAATTACTAATTACTAGTTACTAGTTACTAGTTACTTTTCCAGCCATTCGTTTTATGACCCACAACAAAAAAGCCGACTTACGTCGGCTTTTTTGTTGTGGGGAATTGGCTCTCTTATTCGAGGATCAGCCGCTGTTCGCGGGTCATGCCTTCTCCGCGGACGGAGAGCAGGTAGATGCCGCGAGGGAGGGAAGCGACATCGAAACGATGGGTATAGGTGCCGGGAGTTAGATCGGCATTCCAGCGTTGAACTTCTTTGCCTGTCAGGTCGAGGATCGCGAATTCGGTGTTGCCCGCTTTCAATACTTCGAGTTCAATGTTCGCGCTGGTGGTTGCAGGAGACGGGAAAACACGCAGTGCTCCGAGGGAAGGTCGAACAAGGTCATCGACACCCAGACCGAAATCGGCTACACCCACCGACTTGGAATAAGCGCTGGAAATTCCGGAAGTGGTGGACGTGATGATGCGCATCAGCGGTCCACGGAAAGTGGCATTGTACCAGTAGTAGCTTTCGGTGTGTACGATCTCATCGACACCGGGTCCGAAGGAGAAGGTAATGTCTTCCGTGACTTTTACGCGCAGCACGTTGTTGTACGTGATGGAAGGAAGCCGCAACGTGCCCGTGCCATCGCCCTGAATGTTCACCGTACCGGAGATCGTGCCCACGGAAGTGGAACCTGAAATGGTGTTGGTAATATTGGCGCCGAACGAAAGCGGATAACTCAGGAGCAGGTAGCTGGAGCCGGTAATGGTAGCGATATCGCTGCCCGTTCCGCGACCCTTGTAGGCAAAACCACCCGAACTGCTGGCATAGTAGTTATAATCACCCGGCAACACATAGGAGGCCAGATTCGCCTGGGGAAATGAACTTCCGTAAGGGGTGGAAGCGGGAGTCACATAGTGGACGATAACCGTATTCAAGGTAACCTGAACGCCGGTGTAATTCCAGGTCTGACCCGAACCGCCGGGGCCCGGTTGCGCGATCGTGTCGGTTACCCGGTAGTAATAGCTTTCACCGGCGACAGGATTGTTGTTGGAATTCAAGGTCGGCTGCCCTTTAGCAGCCAAAACGCTCAAAAACAGCAAAATAACGATGGAGTAGATATCTTTTTTCATCATTTCTACGTAATAAGGCTGCCAAGATAGGCGGTCTGCGCCAAGTCGCAAAAAAGAACCGGCTTTTCCGTGAGCCTTATCATTCACCCCCATAATCCGACCATTGCCAAAACAATTTGGGCGACTTGCCAATTATTAATAAAAACCGGGTAAACGCATTGAAAAACAGATAATAAATGATTAAATTTGACCATCCAAGAACCATGAAAACGGGGGGATTTCCGATCAAATGCCGGAACCGCTCATCATTGTTACCCGGATATTAACCCGAACACCCTGAAAGCCGCTACCCATGCGGTTTTCAAAGACTGCGACCAAGAAACCAAAGACCATTCAGATAACACCCGAACCATGAATGTGAACTATACCCGAAAAATCTTCTCCGCACTGACCGTGATGCTCCTGCTCAGCCGTGTCAGTTTCGCGTTGAATGGGATCACGTACAACCTGACGGCAGCCTCCGCGGCATTTGCCTCGATTGGTGCCGCCACGACGGTCGTCAATGCAAACATTGACGATCAGTTAGCGGGTCCTTTCGCTCCTGCAGGTTTCAGGTTTAACTATGGCGGTGTAGCGTATACCAGTTTCTATGTCTCCTCGAACGGCTTCATCGCATTGGCCAACCCCGGAGGTTCACTACCTACCAACAACCTGTCGACCGGACCACGTACGATCATCGCTCCACTGTGGGACGATCTTCAGACAGGAGCTGCAGGACGCGTCTCCTACGTTTATTCACTCGGAACGCTGACCGTGGAGTGGAACAACATGCTTTGGGCCAAGAATGCTGCAGCTCCGGCCATCAACTTCCAAGCTAAACTCGTTACTGGTACCGGAAACATTGTCTTTACCTATCAGCAATTGGCAGGTGCTGTTGATGTGAGTGTATCGGGTGGAGCTTCCATTGGCTTGACGGGCTATTGCGACGGCGATTACTACTCACAAACCGCCAGTTCGGTCCAGACTGCCGGCACAACTTGGGGTAAAGCCGTTTTATTCAATACGATTTCCACCAAGCCGACGACCAACCAGACCTTCACCTGGGCACCATCGGCCTTCCCTACTCCTGCTAACGACACCTGTATCAACGCGGTTAACATTCCTTTCAACCCGGGTGCACCAACTGTGCTGACTGACCAGACGCTGGTCATGACCCGGCAGATCACCATGGCTGCCGCAGTTCCAGGAAAGCCGGCTGCATGGACCGCCCAAACGCAATCAAACGAGACCTGGTACACCTTGACCAAACCGATCGGTCTGACATCTTTCCAGTTATTCATCGACAATACCTGTCCTACCGGATTCTCTACCGCAATAGCGGTTTACACCGGTGGTTGCGGCGCACTCACCCTGCTGGCCGCCGATGAAGCCAGCAACGGCGGTGGCAACCCGAAAGTGACGATTACCGGTCAGCCATGTACTTCGACCGTTCAATACTTGGTTCGCGTGGAAAGTGACCAGGATGCTCTGGTAGGTAACTTCAACCTGACTTTGATGCCTCCAGGTGCAACCTGCTCGAATGCCAACGACATCACCTGTTGGTACACCGCCAACGGCAGTTACAATACCGCCATCGCTCCGCTATCGTGGACCATGAACAATGCCGGCTTCGGTGATGAAATCGATACGCCAGCCGTTGTTCCCCCTACGCGAAACCTGAGCGGACAGGACTACATCTTCACTTTCACGCCTCCTGCCGCGGGTTGCTTCGACCTTTCGCTTTTCAATACCAATACCAACACCAACCCCGGCATTTTCGTTTATCTGGGATGCCCCGGGACAACCAACCTGATCAGCTATGCACTTGGAGCCGGTGGCAGCGCCCTGAACATTACCAACCTGACGCTGGGAACCGGCACGTACTACATCGTCGTGGATAACGATACGAGTGTAGCGCCGTCCACCAATTTCTCCTTCTCGATTCAGAATGCCGTTTCACCTGCTCCTCCCAATGACGCCTGCGCCAGCCCTGCTACGGTCACACCTGTTGTAGGAAGTTCTTGTACAGGCGCCATCAATTACTCCGTATCCTGCGCAACGCCATCACCGGTAGCGCCCGGTTATCCGAACCCTGGGTGTGCCGGTTTCGTTGACGGCGCCACCGGTGATGTTTGGTTCTCCCTGACCAGCGTAAGCAATAATCCACACTCGATATCCATACAACCGGGATCAACCGGCACATCTGCGACGGATCTTGGTATGGCGGTTTATACAGGTACCTGCGGAAGTTTTTCTTTAGTATCCTGTGATGACAACTCCGCCGGATCCAACATGCCCGCGCTGACCATCGTACCTCCTGCAGCAGGAACTGTTTACTACATCCGCGTATGGTCCAATTCCGCCGGTTCTCCCGGTACGTTCCGCATTTGCGCCATCTCCGGCTGTACCCCTACCAATGATCTTTGCTCCGGAGCAACCCCGCTGGTACTGGGTGTCAGTGCGACCTATCAGACCAACGTTTGCGCCTCCGGTGCAGGCCCGAGCGATGGCACCGTAGCCGGATGCTGGGACGCGGGTGCCCTGAACACGGTCTGGTACACGGTGGTAGCTTCCAGCACCAGCATCAAGATCCGCACCCGTCTTCGTTCACTGAGCGACTCGCAGATCGCCGTCTATTCCGGCGCATGCGGTAGCCTGGCGCAGATCGGCTGCAACGACAACTTCACCCTCTGCTCCAGCGGCGGTGGTCGTAACTCCGACGTCACTGTTACCGGTCTCACGCCCGGCAATACTTATTACATCCGTGTGGATGGCCGAAATGCCGCTACCGGTACATTCGACATCATGGCGATCGACGGCTCCGCCAGTTTCCCGCCGATCCCGGACCAGGATTGCGAAATGGCCACCGCGATCTGTGCTGCCACCACCACCATCGCCGATCCGGGCTACACCGGTTCCGGCAACGTATGTGACCTTCAGGGCGGGACCTGTTTGTCGTCAACCGAAGCTTCTGGTGTTTGGTATTCCTTCTCTACTACTGCCACCGCGCCTGGACAAACCCTGCAGTGGACGGTAACACCGAACAACGGCACCTCCGACTACGACTTCCAGTTGTGGGAAGTGACCGGTGTGAGCAACCCCTGTGCGCTCATTACCTCCAACCCTACCTCCGGCACCTTCCCCTTCCGTTCCTGTAACTATTCCGCAGTTGGAACGACCGGGATGAACATCGTGGCAGGCACCACTTCCACTTCACAAGCAAATGCTGTTTCCGGCGGTTGGAATAGCGCATTCAACCTGACCAACGGTGCTACGCAGCAGTTCATCCTGCTCGTTTCGCACTTCGGTAATTACGCCGGTGGTTCGACGGCCGGATTCAACCTGACTTTCCCCGGTACAACTCCGCTCAACATTGGCTCACCCACCACCCAGTATTGGAAGGCGGATGCTGTTTCATCGACCTGGGCACCCGCGCCGCTGGGAAGCAACTGGGATCCGAACTGTCTTACGACCATGGGAACCTGTGCCGGTGGTCCTTCGACCATCGTGATCCAGGCAGGCCCTAACCAACCGATCATCACCGCCAATACGAGTGTCAAGAATCTGATCGTTAATGCCGGCGCGACCCTGACCATCAATCCGGGTGTCACGCTCTCCGTATGCGGCGACTTTACCATCAACGGTAACATCAGTTGCGGCAACGGTTCGACGATTCAGTTCATCGGTAGTGCCAATCAGGCTGTCACCGGCAACCTGACCGCGGGTAATGCGCTCTGGCATTGCACCATGGCGAAAGCAGCTGGAAACGTCACCCTGGGCAGCAACATCGACATCCGTGGTAACCTTACACTCAATGCCGGCGGCACCTGGCTGCCGAACGCCAAGCACATTCGCGTCGGCGGCGACTTCGTGAATAACAATGGCGCAGCCTCCCACGGCACTGCGCTGGGCTCCTGCTATGAATTCAACGGTTCCGCCAACCAGAACTTCACCAACCTCGTCAGCGCCCTGGAACTTGATTCCGTGCTCATGAATCAGTCTGGAGCGTTCTCGCTGACACTTGGCGCAGGCGCGTTCAATGATTTGAATATCGGCGTCGGCGCCTATGTTTCCGGTGTCTCGCCAACCAATGGTAACCTGGTTCTTACACAAGGAAAGATCGTGACCGGCGCTCGTCAGGTTTATGTCCGTCGGGCAAACGTCGCTGCCAGCACAGCCGGCAACAATACATCCTATGTAGAAGGTAACCTGCGTCGAGCCTTGTCGACCGGCGTTAATAGCTGGGATTTCCCGGTAGGTATTTCCACCAAAGGTTATCAGCGGGCGCAAGTACAATATACTGCCAGCCCGGTGACGGCCTATGACCTGACCGCCTTCTTCACGGGTTGGGTTCCTCCGGTGGGACCTGTTGCGAATGAATGTGTGATCAATACCTATGATATCCTGAACGCGTTTGATAACGGTTACTGGACTTTCACCGCGTCGATTGGCGCTGGAACGGGTACCTACACCATGCGTTTGTTCAACAACAACGTCACGAACAACAGTGGCTCCGGCTGGACGGTCATGAAGAGCGCCAACCCACCGGCGGCCTGGTCGCTGCAGGGAGCCTGCTACATCCCGAGTACAGCAGCGGATACCCGCCGCACCGGTATGAGCAGTTTCAACGCAACCTTCGCGACGGCACAGTCACAGGATCCGCTGCCGATCGAACTGCTCAGCTTCACCGTGGAGCCGGAAGCCGTCGGCAACCTCTGCCGCTGGGCTACCGCTTCCGAGACCAACAACGACTACTTCGACCTTGAGCGTAGCACCGACGGTGATGTCTTCAAGAGCATCCAACGCGTGGAAGGCTTTGGTGTCGGATCTACAACCGAGACCCGCTACTACAGCTACCTCGACGGCGAGGTCTGCAAGGGCATCGTATACTATCGATTGAAGCAGGTCGATATCGACGGTCACTTCAGCTACTCGGATGTGATCGCCGTCAACTGCAACAAGTCGAATACCGATGTCGCGGTATATCCGAACCCGGCCAACTTCTCGATCACCTATACCTTCTTCGAGGAAACGGACGGTAACGTAACGATGGAAGTCCTCGACATGGTCGGTAAGATCGTATTGCAGGAAACGCATGATGTAAAACGCGGATACAACACCATCGAGTCTTCCGTCAACAACCTGTCCACGGGCGTTTATTACCTCAAGCTTATCCGTCCTGACGGTGAAACCGAGGCTCCCCGTATGGTGCGGTTCATGAAGAAATAAGTGCGGCCCCCGTCATAAGCCGACGCCCTGGAGATAGCATCTTCAGGGCGTTTTTTTTAGGGAAGAGGGGCGAGGTGTGTGGAAAGGAGGAACGAGACCGAGACCGAGGAACGAGGGGACTAGGTACGTGGTTTTCGAGTGAACGACAACCAACCGGAAACCTGCCTGCCTTCGCTAAAGCTACGGCAGGCAGCCGTGGTGGGCGGAAACGAGGAACGTGTCCCTGACAGAGGAAAAGAAGTACGAGGGACGAGGAATTTAGAAAGATCAACTCGGAAACCGGAACATGCCTGCCTGCCGAAGCTTTAGCGAAGGCAGGAAACCCGAAACCTTCAAATTGCTATATTTGCGCTCCTTTTTACCGCCCCTGAATGGATCGTAATTCAATAATCGGCCTTTTTTTGATCGGCTTGCTGGTGCTCGGCTATTCGATCTATACACAGCCATCGGCTGAACAACTTGCAGCCGAAAAACACCGCAAAGATTCGCTGGAACTACTTGCCCGAAAGCAGGAGGCTGCCAGTAAAGCGCTTGCACAGCAACAAGCTGCTGAGCAAGTGGCAGCAACAGCAGACACTACAGGCGCAGTATCTGATTCCGCGAAGGCCCAACAGCTGCAGGAGCAATGGGGAGCATTCGCCGCAGCCGCTGATGGCAAAGAACAGTTGGTCACCCTGGAAAACGACAAGATCCGTTTGACACTTTCCTCTCTCGGTGGCAAAGTAAAACGCGTCGAGTTGAAGGACTACAAGACCTGGGACGGACGCGCTGTTGAGTTGATGAGTTCCGATTCGAGCAGGTTCGACATCACCTTTCCTGCACAGAACCGGATCATCAATACGGGTCAACTGAATTTCCAGATCGTAGAAGGCGGGACGACCGGCAAAGCCAGCCTTCGTCTGAATGCAGGTGATGGAAAATATCTGCAATACAACTATAGCCTGGAACCTGGCTCATACCTGGTAGAGCTGGACCTCAAAGTTGTCGGATTGCATGATCTGTTGCCGGCGAATACGACCTACCTGAACCTCGACTGGAAAGACCAGCTCAACCGGCAGGAACAGAGCGTAGAAAACGAGCGAACTGCCACTACTCTCTATTATCGCTTCACCGGAGAAGAGGTGGACTACATCTCCGAAACCTCAGATGAAAAACAGTCGCTGAAGACCAAAGTCCAGTGGATCGCCTTCAAGCAACACTTCTTCTCTTCCGTCCTCATCGCGGATGGCATTTCCTTCGATGCACCGGTGGTGGAGACCTTCACCGACAAGAACCAGGAACGGTATGTAAAAAACATGACCGCCTCCATGTCGCTGCCGCTGGAGAACAAGCCCGAACAGGACATCCGCCTTCGCTTCTATTTCGGGCCGAACCATTACCAGTCTTTGAAGCAGATCGACGACCTGCACCTGGAAAAACTCATTCCGCTCGGTTGGGGTATCTTCGGTTGGGTGAACCGTTACCTGGTCATTCCGACCTTCAACTATCTCAACGGCTTCAACCTGAATTTCGGAATCATCATTCTTATCCTGACCATTCTGGTCCGGATCATCCTCTTACCCCTGACATACGGCTCATTCAAATCACAGGCGAAGATCCGGGTCTTACAGCCTGAAATGCTGGAGCTCAATGAAAAGTACGGCGATGATCCGATGAAGAAGCAACAGGAAACGATGAACCTGTACCGAAGAGCCGGAGTGAATCCGCTCGGTGGTTGTATTCCGGGTTTATTGCAGTTGCCGATCCTGATCGCGATGTTCCGCTTCTTCCCTGCCTCGATCGAATTGCGGCAGGAAAGTTTCCTGTGGGCGCACGACCTGTCGACCTACGACTCGATCCTTGACCTCGGCTTCAAGATCCCTTTTTACGGCGATCACGTCTCGCTCTTCACGCTGCTGATGACCATCTCTACGATCATCTACACGAAGATGAATATGCAGATGACCGCAGCGACGAATCCGTCGATGAAATGGATGATGTACCTGATGCCGATTTTCTTCCTCGGGTTCTTCAATAATTACTCGGCCGGTCTGAGCTATTATTACTTCCTGAGCAACATCTTCGGCTTCGCGCAGCAGTATCTTTTCAAAGCCTTCATCGACGAAGACGCCATCCACGCCAAGATCCAGGAGAACAAGAAGAAGCCTGCGAAAAAGTCCGGTTTCCAGGCGCGTCTTGAAGCCATGGCGAAAGAAGCGCAACGGCAGCAGGCTGCGAAGAAGAAATGATTTCGTTGTAACGTTTGAATGTTCAAACGTTACAACGTTCGAACGTTAAACGTTTTTTTTGATTCAATCTTCTGATTTTTAGATATTTGCAACTGTATTCGAGTAGCCTGAAAAGCTGATTTTTAGCTAAATTTCAGGCAATCAATCAAGACCTCCCCTAAAATCACCTCCCCATGTCTACCGACTTCCTTCCGCTTCTGGGTACCGATCACATTGAGTTCTGGGTAGGAAACGCCAAGCAGGCTGCCTATTACTACCAGATGGCCTTTGGGTTCAAACTCGTTGCCTATGCCGGTCCGGAGACCGGGGTGCGCGACAGGGCTTCGTATGTGCTCCAGCAAGGCAAGATCCGTCTGGTGCTGACTACTGCCATGCATCCCGATTCGGAGATCGCCAGGCACGTACACAAGCACAGCGACGGTGTGAAAGTACTGGCCTTGTGGGTCGATGACGCGGAAAAGTCGTTTTACGAAACCATGTCGCGCGGGGCGAAAGCCCATACGCCACCGACCACACTCACGGACGATCAGGGTGAAGTCAAGATCGCGTCGATCCACACCTACGGGGAGACCATCCACACGTTCGTTGAACGGAAGAACTACAAAGGCGTATTCATGCCGGGCTATCAACCGGCTACCTCTTCCCTACCGGTCGAGCCGGTGGGACTCGATTATGTCGACCATTGCGTCGGCAACGTGGAACTCGGCAAGATGAACGACTGGGTGAAATTCTATGAAGACGTGATGGGCTTCAAGATGATCATCACCTTCGATGATAGCGATATCTCCACGGAGTATTCCGCCCTGATGAGTAAAGTGGTTTCCAACGGGAATGGCTATGTCAAGTTCCCGATCAACGAACCGGCGGAAGGCAAGAAGAAATCGCAGATCGACGAGTACCTCGAATTTTACCACGGCGCAGGCGTCCAGCATATCGCGATCATCACGCACGATATCGTCAAGACCGTGACTGAGCTACAACGCCGCGGCGTGAATTTCCTGACGGTGCCTACCACCTACTACGACGAGCTCCAGGCTCGCGTCGGTAAGATCGACGAGAACATCGACGACCTCAAGCGCCTTGGCATCCTGGTGGATCGCGATGACGAAGGTTACCTCCTGCAGATCTTCACCAAGCCGGTCGAAGACCGCCCGACGCTTTTCTACGAGATCATTCAGCGCAAAGGCGCCAAGTCGTTCGGCAAAGGCAACTTCAAAGCACTCTTCGAAGCGATCGAACGGGAGCAGGCGTTGCGGGGGAATTTGTGAGGGGAGTGGAATAGTGAACAGTGAACAGTGAACAGTGAACAGTAAACAGTAAACAGTAAACAGTGAATAGTGAATAGTGAATAGCGAATAGCGAATAGCGAATAGTAAAGAGTGAATAGTGAATAGCGAATAGCGAATAGCAAAGAGTGAATAGTGAATAATAATTAGCGAATAGATTTGGGCATCGGGTAACTAGTTACCAGTTACTAGTTACTAGTTACTAGTTACCAATTACTAGTTACCAGTTACTAGTTACCACTTACCAGTTCTTTTTTCCGCTAACCCCATCACCTCCCGGATTCGAGTTTGGGCACTCCGTCTTGACGCTATCCTTTTTGCTTAGTGGATGCTGTAAGGCCATTTCTTAGTCCGTCGGGTGAACTTTAGCATTTGTTTCATTGCCCACCATCTGTCAGGCGGAATTGCAGATTGTAAAATATTTGCAAATATTTGTTTTTCAATACAATAGGATAAACAAAATTCCCTCTTACTGCAACTGCAACTGCCAACCGCCTACTGCCTACTGCCACCGCCCATTGCCTACTGCCCACTGAAATCTACCCTCTTTTTTCATCTTCCGGCCTTATTTTTGCCGGTCTGCAACTCCCTGATCCAATTACGTACAACTCCTTCGGTATGAAACGACTCCTTTTACTGACGCTCCTGACGGCGCTTTTATCCCCGCTGCACACCCTGGCAGCCGGCAGCGGTTACGAGATCAAGGTCCACATCAACGGACTACGCGATACGGTCTGTTATTTGGGCAATCACTTTGGAGACAAGCAGTATGTAAAAGACACGGTGCGCACCGACGCGAACGGCTGGATGACCTTCAAAGGCAAAGATCCGCTCGAGGGTGGCATTTACCTCATCGTCCTTCCGAACAAGACTTACTTTGAGGTCCTGGTCGACAAGAACGACCAGCACTTTACGATCGAGACGGACACCCTGGATTACATCTCGCACATGAAAGTGACCGGCTCGCCGGAGAATGAGATCTTCAACGGGCACCAGCGTTTCATCATCCAGAAGTCAATGGAGTCGCAGGCTGTCAAAGCCCGACTCGACGCCAACAAGGATAACAAGGACAGCACGACGTACTTGCGGAAGCTGATCACCGACATGGACAAAGAGGTGAAAGAGTACCGCCTCAAACTGGCCGCGGACCATCCGAAAAGCCTCATGGCAAAGATCATCCGGACCATGCAGGAGCCCGAGCCGCCCGAACCGCCGAAGGACGCGAACGGCGTGATCACCGATTCGACCTTTCAGTTGCGTTATTACAAGGGGCACTACCTCGAAAATGTCGATTTCAGCGACGACCGGCTGTTGCGCACACCCTTGTTGCAAACCAAGATCAAGACCTATACGCAACAATTGACCGTTCCCCTGCCCGACTCCATCATTCCGGCCGTCGACACGATCATCATCCGTTCCCGCGCCAACAAGGAAGTCTTCAAGTACTGCGTTGCGACACTCGCCAACTATTACGAGACCTCGAACATCATGGGGTACGACAAAGTCTTCGTGCACATCGCGGAGCACTACTACCTCACCAACGAAGCCTATTGGGCCGACAGCACCCTCAAGGCCAAGATCCACGAGCGGGTCATGAAGATCAAGCCGAATATTCTCGGCACTCCCGCGAAGGACCTGGTCATGCCCGACACATCTTTCAAGATGCATCGGCTGTATGACATCAAGGCGGAATATACCGTACTCGTTTTCTGGGATCCGACCTGCAGTCATTGCAAAAAGGAAATCCCGGAACTTGGCGCCTACTACGATTCTGTGAAGACGTCCGGTGTCGAGGTGTTTTCCGTCGGTATCGAATCCGACATAGAGCTTTGGAAGCAGTTCATCCGCGATCACAAGTTGAAGTGGATCAACGTATCGGATCTCTACAACAACACCCGCTTCCGGGATTTCTACGACATCTACTCCACGCCCGTCATCTACCTGCTGGATTCAGAAAAGCGCATCATCGCCAAACGCCTGGATGTTCCCAAGCTGCGCGACTTCATTGAAAACGACCGGAAGGCGAAAAAAGGAAAGTAACGATTCGCGCTTTCCAATACCGCATCAATCAAAAGCGGGAAGCGATCTTTCGATCACTTCCCGCTTTTGATTTTTCTCACATCACAGAGCTTCACTCAAGCTCATTTTCCAGGAGGTCCGACGGATTCGGGATCCGGAACACCGGATTCCTTTTTCGCTGACGGATCCTTTACTTCGAACTTGCCTTCCACCGAGTGTCCGTTTGCATCGGTAAAAGTCAGTTTATACTCACCCGGAACCAGGTAATACTTACCGTCATCTTTTCCGGGCAGGATCCGGAAGGCAGCATCCTTCTTCGACTTCCGGCATTCCGCTTCCAGTTTCTTGGCTGTCGCTCCGTCCAGACTAAGATCATTCGTGACATAATTAACACCCGCTTCAGCGGAATCGCTGACTTCCTTCAACAAAACACCCGCCTTACTGATGAGTCGGATCCTGGTCGTACCGGAAGACTGCGCAAAGTAAGCCCAGGCGGCGGAAGGCGCGGAAGGATCCGAGAACTCGTCAGGACGCCTGCCCCAACTTGCCTGGTAGTTGACCGGCTCCGCGTGCAGGAAAGCGATCGGTGATTTCCGGAGGCTGTCGGTCAACGCACGTACATCGGTCAAAGGCAGAATGAAGATGCTGCGGCCGTGGGTACCGATCACCAGTTCCGGATCGCGTGGATGCACGACCAGGTCGTGTACGGCGGTGCGCGGGAGGCCGGGAGTCAGGTTCATCCAGTTGGCTCCGCGGTCGAGGGAAACATACACTCCATTATCCGTTCCGACATAGAGGATATTCTCATCGCTGGGATCCTCCCGCACCACGTTGACCGGCTCAGCAGGAAGGCCATTGGCGATCGCTTTCCAGGAGGCACCAAAATCCTCGCTGACGTAAACGTAAGGCAGGAAGTGATCGAAACGATAACCGTTGAGGCTGACGTACACCCTGCCTTCCTGGTGCGACGAAGGTTCCACCCGGCTCACCCACAACTGCTGCGGAAGTCCGTCCGAAATTTTCGACCAGGTATAACCATCGTCCTTGCTGATCCAGCAGAGGCCATCGTCCGTGCCGAGGTACAACAAACCGAATCGTTTCGAAGATTCAGCAATCGTAGTAATCGTGTTGTAGGGAACATCTCCCTTCCTGTCATTTCGGGTAAGGTCGCCGGACAAGGTCTTCAGTGGCTCCGTAGGATTCATCGAGCGATGGAAGCGGTTGGATCCGAAGTAGAGAATGTCCTGATTATGGCGGGACAGGCAGATCGGCGTTTGCCAGTTGAAACGGAAGTTGGGTTCTCCCAGGTCGTTCTGCGGCTGGATCGACTGTGCGCCATCCGGTTGATTCTTGTTCAGCTTGTAGTAATATCCAAATTGAAAACCGGTGTAGAGGGTGGTATTGTCGCGGTAGTCGACCTGCGTTTGCATCCCGTCGCCGCCCATCAGAAACTTGTACGGATAGCTTCCACTGGCGTGCCATTCGGTGGAAGGCGTTGTCGATGAAGAGCCCGTCCAAACACCATTATCCTGTAACCCACCATACACATTGTAAGGCGTCTCCATGTCCACCGTGACATGATAGAACTGTCCGACCGGCGGCGTATTGGCCTTGAACCAGTGTTTGCCTTCATCGTAGGTGATGTTCAATCCTCCGTCGTTGCAGATGATCATGTGTCCGGGGCGTTTGGCGCTCATCCAGACCGCGTGATGGTCGCCGTGCACATTGTCACCGTCGATCGGCTTGAACGACTTGCCGCCGTCCGTCGAGAAGATCAACGGCAGGCCGCATACCGCAATGCGGTTATCATCGATCGGAGAAACGGCTATCCGACCGAAGTAGTAACCATAGGTGTAAACGACATTCTTCAGGCGCGTGGTATGCGTCTTCTTCCACGTCTTGCCTGCATCTTCACTTCGGTAGATCTCGAGGCCGATGATCGGTGTATCGAAGAGCGAGTTGTTGGCGTCGTTCAGGTAATCGGTGATCGCCGAGGTCTTGATCGAATCCGACTTCACCAGTTCTTTGACTACCGCAGCGGTATACTTTTCCGGGAATCCGTTGTTGCGCAGGAATTTTTCCAGCTTCGTATCGTTGAGCGCGAGAAACCGTTCTTTGGAAATCTCCCGGAGGTCCCGGGCTTCGATCTTCGCGGTATCGCGCGGTTCTTCTTCCTTGCTGCGTTCCTGGTTATCGAGGACTGCGTACAAGACATTCGGATGTTGTTGCGAGATCGCCAGTCCAATGCGCCCAACACCGGGGCCCGAAGGAAAACCGCTCTCACCTCCGGATATCCTGTTCCAGTGTTCTCCTTCATCCACACTTTTATAGATCGCGGAAGTCGCACCCGACTCCACAAAATTCCAGGCGCGACGATCCCGGTGCCATAGAGTAGCATAGAGAATGGAAGGGTTGAAGGGATCCATCACCAGATCGACCGCGCCGGTGGTATCATCCCCCGAGAGCACGCGCTGCCAATTCGTCCCGCCATCGGTGGTCTTATAAACACCTCGTTCCGCATTGGGAGAATACAAATGACCCAGTGCAGCAACCCAGACGGTCTTCGGATCGTTCGGATGTAACAAGACCTTGCCGATGTGGTGCGATTCCGGCAAACCACGCTGCTGCCAGGTCTTGCCGCTGTCGGCGCTGAAAAACATCCCTACTCCTGAGTACGAGCTCCGGCTGCTGTTCACCTCACCGGTTCCCAGCCAGATGTGACGCGTCTTCCAATCGACCGCGAAGTCGCCGATCGTCATCACGTCTTCCTGGTCGAACAAAGGCTCGAACGACTGTCCGTTGTTACTCGTATGCCAGAGGCCGCCGGAAGCATAGGCGACATAGAATTCATTCGGATCTTCCGGGTTGACCTCCAGATCGACAGCACGGCCGCTCATGATGGTGGGGCCGATGTTGCGAAGGGGCAGGTTTTTAAAAAGGGATTCATCGGTCAGGCGGGTACGCCTTGCAATGCCTTCCAGACGCTCTTTGGCAGGTGTAGCCGGATAGATCGCTTGTGCTTGAGCCTGGACATGAACGCTCTGCAAGAGCGCACACACCAGGAGAATCAGTTGGTTCAGGTTCATGGTCGATTGTGAATGCCGAAAATAAGAAAATAAGCGAATTTTGAAGCCGATAAAGGGTTAGTTACCTTTCAACTTTAACGAATGAAAGAATGAAAAACGCAGCTTTACGATACGGTATCTGGATCAGCATAGTCCTGCTCTTCACCTTCCTGGGAACTTCCCTGCTCTGGGTGGAAGGATCGAATCAACACCTCAGTGTTTGGCTGGGCTATATCGGTTTATTTGTCTCGATGATCCTCCTCGTGCTGGGCATTCTTCATAAACGAAATAATGAGCAAGGCGGAAAGATCACATTTGGACAGGCATTCCGCACAGGCGCCACCATCACGCTGGCTGCCGGCATCCTGTTCTTTTTCATGAACTGGGCCTTTTTCGAGATCCGAGGTGATGCCTGGTTGAAAAAATACTACGCTCACCAGGTTCAACTTATCCGATCCGGTGCTCCTACGCCTGAGGCAGCCGCCTCACGACTAGAACAATTCGAAGAGGAATGGAAACAGAGCGGAGAACGCTATAAGAACAGCGCATTCCAGGCCGGTGTCGTATTCTTCACCCTGGTTCCGGCGGGATTCGTGGTAAGCCTCGTCGGTGCCTGGCTCTTGAAACGGACTTAAGGACAAATCATTCAACCTCTTTCAACCCGGCCATCCAATGACCGGGCTTTTTTGCAGGTAGTAATATTTATGGATGATTTTATGGAATTTAATTAACAGTAAATGAACAATTCTTAAGCACTCGAAGCAACACGAGATCTTCTGAAACCCGCATTTACCAAGCTTTTCCGGGGGTTGGCCAAAATTCTTACGACTTTCCATCAGAATTAACACGAATAAATCTATCGCTAAAATGAAGTGCGATATTTTTGAAAATTGAGAAATTTTAGTTGAAACATTTTCGGATCTCCCACCGAAACTCATCCAGTTTGTCTACCCGCTAACTATTCATACCATGACACACACACCCTTACACGCCCATGCCGGGACGAGTTTGAATCGCATTGTTCGCCTGACCCGAAGTGTCAGTTGCGCATTGCTCTTCGGCTTCTTCCTGCTGATTTCGGTTTCATCCGCGCTTGGACAAACAGCCGGTGGCCCGATCGATCCGTCGATCAAGGAGTTGCTCAATACGTATGAGCACAAGATCTACTTCACGGAAAACCGCGGACAATTCAAAGAGCGCGTGCTCTACCGGGCCGACTTTCCCTACGGCCAGGCTGCGGCAACTGCTGAAGGCATGTACATCTCCACCTATGATCCGGCTTCCGTACAGGCACGCATGGATGACGGTGAATTGCTGGAGCGCGAGATCCAGAACGGGCAGCGCATCCGTCCCCTTAATGGACGTTTGAAAGGCCATACCTGGTTGATGAACTTCGTCGGTCGCTCAGCCGGAATGACAACTTCCGGCGCCGAACGTCACGGCGATTTCTACAATTACTTTACGGGCAACACCTCGCGTCATGCGACCGGCGTAGCCAATTATCAGGAAGTCTGGTACAACAACGTCTACAATAACGTAGACGTACGCTATTACCCGGCCGAAGACGGCACGCTCGAATACGATATCGTGTGTAAACCGGGCTTCCGCCCGACGGACATCCGCATCCGATTCGACGGCATTGATCGTCTCAAGGTGAAAGAAGACGGTGGCCTCCTGTTCGAGACATCAGTCGGTTCGGTAGAATTCCCCGCACCAGTCGTGTACCAGCAGATCAACGGGGCCCGTAAAACCATCGCAGCCGCGTATCGCGTACGCGAAAACAACATGCTGTCCTTCGAACTTGGCGAATACGACGTAAATGCACCCATGATCATCGACCCGATCGCCTTGCGTTGGGCAACCTGGGTGAACACAGCCTCCTCCGGCGATAACCACGGTCACTGTATCTGGGTGGATCCTTCCGACGGCGCGATCTATATGGTCGCTCGTGTTGTGGGCACAACTGATCAGATCACGATCGGAGCGTTCGACGAGCTAGCGAATGGTAACCTGGAAATGATCGTAGGCAAATACCTCGAACCCGTCAACATTGGCGAGGCAGGCACACGGGTATGGCAGACCTACATCGGCGGTAACAACGACGACAACCCCTACGCGATGGAGCAGGGCCCGGACGGCAACCTCTACATCACCGGCTATACCGGCAGTACGAACTTTCCGCTTCTTGGCGGTACCGGATTCAGCGGATCGAGCATCGACAATCAAAGCCAAAGCGGTAACGACATTTTCATTCTGAAGATCAACCGCGATGGCACCGGAATCAAGGCATCGGTACTGGGCGGAAACGGCGACGAAGGTTCCTATGACCTACGCATCAATGAAGCGGGCGACGTGGTGATTTGCGGACAAACCACCAGCACTAACCTCTCGACCTTGTATGGCCTTGGCGCCAGCAATACGAACAACGGCAGCAATGACTGGCTGGTCTTCAAGATCAACCAGGACCTTTCCGCTTTGGCGTGGATGAAGAACAACGGTGGCAGCGGTTCCGACATCGCGACGATCATGGTGCAGAACGTTGCCAACGGCGATCTCTTCATCGGCGGCTCAACCGCATCTACCAATTTCCCGACCCTGAACCCGCGCCAGAGCACGCGCGGTGGCAGCAGCGCAGGCTTCATTCAGAAGATGAACGCAGTGGGTAATCTTCAATGGGCATCCTATTTCTCCTCCGCCACCAGCCAGAGCGCCTCCATCCTTTGCATGGAGTTCAACACCTCAAAGAACCAACTGTACTTCGGCGGTCTTACCACCGGTCTGAACGCAGCCAACATCTCGGCATCCGGTGTCATCGACAACAGTGTGAACGGCGGAAACGACTTTTTTGTTTGTCGCATGGACACCAACCAGACGTTCGTCGCCGGAACCTACCTCGGTGGATCCGGTACAGAGGAGAACATGATGGGTCTGAACACCGACCTGAACAATGACGTTTATATCTTCGGTTATTCCAGCTCTACGAATTTCCCGGTCAGCTCTTCGCCGAACGTACCGTTGCAGTCGACCAACCAGGGAAGCAGCGACAAGACCTTTTCGAAGATCAGCTCTTCCCTGTCGACCTTGCTCTTCAGCACCTACTATGGCGGAACTTCGAACGACTATGATCCGGTTGGCGAGCGGGGTATCAAATTCTCGAACTGTCGTATCTACACCATCGTAACGGCACGTTCGAACAATATTCCGCTGACCGTCGGCGCGCTCAACACAACGAAAACCAGCACAACTTCGATCTACGAACCGGGCATGGTCATCTGGGCCAATCCCCCCGATCTGTTGGGCAATTCCATTACCGGTAACCAAACGATCTGCGCAGGAACGATTCCGGGCGACCTGACTGGCTCCGAACCCGCCTACGTACTTCCGACCATTACGCGTGCCGGAAGCACCTCCAGCTATCCTTCACTTGGCGCAGCCACCACCTACCAGTGGCAGATCAGTACGGATAGTACCAATTGGTCAGATATTCCGGGTGCGACTTCACGTGATCTTCCGGGCACCACCATTGGGGCGCTGTATCAGAAGACCTTCTTCCGTCGCATCATCGGTGGTGACGCCTGTATTCTCGCCGGCGCTGCCGACCAGGTCGTGACGGTGAAAATCGTTACCGCTTCCGGTACTGTAACCGATGCGGCCTGTAACGGTACCGCCACCGGTTCGATCTCTGCTACATCGGATGGTGAATCACCTTTCACCTATGCATGGAGCAATGGTCAGTCCAGCCAGACCGCGATCAACCTCGCAGCAGGCACCTACACGGTGACCATCACCGATAACGGCAACTGTACGGCAACAACCTCCTTCACGGTCGGCGAACCGGATGCACTCGATGCAACGGCATCAACCACGACTGCAAATTGCAGCAGCAATACCGGTGGGGCGAGCGTGACGGTAACCGGCGGAACGCAACCGTACTCGTACCTCTGGAGCAATGGCGCTTCGGGATCTTCGATTTCCAACGTAGCAGGCGGCAGTTACTCGGTAACCATCACCGACGCGAACAGTTGTACCTTCACCCTGCCGGTGACCATTCCGACTACCAGCATTCCCGATGTGAATGCGGGGCTTGACCAAACACTCACCTGCAGCAACGCATCCATCACACTGACCGCGACATCCTCTACTCCGGGCGCAACCTTTGCCTGGACCGGCGGACCGAACGGCGCGTCCAAGACGGTCACTGCTGCCGGTACTTATTCTGTAACCGCCACGGATCCTGCCAGCGGATGTACTGCATCTGACGAAGTCATCATCAGCCAGGACATCGCCACACCGAATGTGGATGCCGGCACTGACCAATCGCTCAGCTGTACGATCACCAGCGCCACTTTAACAGCAACTTCCAGCACACCCGGCGTTACGTTTGACTGGGTCGGTGGCCCGAGCGGAGCATCCAAGACCGTGACCGCAGCCGGTGTCTATACGGTAATCGCCACGAATCCGGACAACGGCTGCACCGCATCCGACATCGTTTCGGTCAGCCAGGACATCAGCACCCCGAACGTCAATGCCGGAGCTGATCAGACGTTGACCTGCGGCAACACCAGCATCACTTTGACCGCCACCTCTTCCACTGCCGGCGCCACCTTTGAATGGGCCGGCGGACCGAGCGGAGCAAGCAAAACCGTTACTGCTGCCGGAACCTACACGGTTGTCGCCACGAATCCGGCAAACGGCTGCACGGCATCCGATGAAGTAACGATCAACCAGGACAATGCCGTACCGAACGTCAATGCCGGTGCGGACCAAACCCTCACCTGTACGCTCACCAGCATTACCCTTACGGCCTCCTCTTCCACTGCCGGCGCGACTTTCGAATGGGTCGGCGGACCGAGCGGCGCAAGCAAGACGGTAACCGCGGCGGGCACCTATACGGTTGTAGCCACCAATCCGGCCAACGGCTGTACCGCTTCCGATGAAGTGGTAGTCGACCAGGATATCGTTGCTCCTGGGGGCTCTGTAGTAGGCTCCGACGAGACCCTGACGTGTACCACCACCAGCATCACGCTCATAGCTCTTTCCAACATCGCAGACGCCACCTTCGAATGGGTCGGCGGTCCGAGTGGTGAGAGCAAGACGGTTACCGCTGCCGGTACTTACACGGTTGTTGCCACAAATCCCGCGAACGGTTGTACTGCTTCCTTTACCTTCTCCGTCGGTCAGGATATCACTCAGCCCGACGTGAATGCAGGCGCGGACCAGACCCTGACCTGTTCCACCACCAGCATCACACTCACAGCAACGTCTTCCACATCCGGCGCTACCTTCGAATGGGTCGGCGGACCGAGCGGCGCCGGCAAGACCGTTAGCGCAGCCGGAACCTATACCGTTGTAGCAACCAATCCCGCCAATGGTTGCACCGCTTCCGACGAAGTCACCGTGTCGCAAGACGCCAACCTGCCGAATGTAAATGCAGGCGCAGACCAGACCCTCACCTGTACCACTACCAGCATTACGCTGACAGCCACCTCTTCCACTGCCGGCGCGACTTTCGAATGGGTCGGCGGACCGAGCGGCGCAAGTAAGACGGTAACCGCGGCGGGCACCTATACGGTTGTAGCCACCAATCCGGCCAACGGCTGTACCGCTTCCGATGAAGTGGTAGTCGACCAGGATATTGTTGCACCTGGGGGCTCTGTAGTAGGCTCCGACGAGACCCTGACGTGTACCACCACCAGCATCACGCTCATAGCTCTTTCCAACATCGCAGACGCCACCTTCGAATGGGTTGGCGGTCCGAGCGGTGAGAGTAAGACGGTTACCGCTGCCGGTACTTACACGGTTGTCGCCACAAATCCGGCGAATGGTTGTACTGCTTCCTTTACCTTCTCCGTCGGTCAGGATAACACTCAGCCCGACGTGAATGCAGGCGCGGACCAGACCCTGACCTGCTCCACCACCAGCATCACACTCACAGCAACGTCTTCCACATCCGGCGCTACCTTTGAATGGGTCGGCGGACCGAGCGGCGCCGGCAAGACCGTTAGCGCAGCCGGAACCTATACGGTTGTGGCTACCAATCCTGCCAACGGTTGCACCGCTTCCGACGAAGTCACCGTATCGCAAGATGCCAACCTGCCGAATGTAAATGCAGGTGCAGACCAGACGCTGACCTGTACGACGACCAGCATCACCCTGACGGCGACCTCTTCCACTGCAGGCGCTACCTTCGAATGGGTTGGTGGTCCGAGTGGAGCTACGAAGACCGTCAGCGCTGCCGGAACCTACACGGTGATCGCCACGAATCCTGCCAATGGTTGTACCGCTTCCGACGAGGTGGTCATCGGGCAAGACGGCAACTTACCGGACGTGAATGCAGGCGCTGATCAGTCGCTGTCCTGTACGACGACCAGCATCACGCTGACCGCCACCTCTTCCACCGCCGGTGCGACCTTCGCATGGGTAGGCGGACCGAGTGGCGCCAGCAAGACCGTTACGGCTGCCGGTACGTACACGGTTGTCGCCACCAATCCTGCCAACGGTTGTACTGCTTCGGATGAAGTGGTAATCGGACAGGACATCAACACACCGATCGTCAACGCCGGCGTGGATCAATCCTTGACCTGTACCACCACGAGCATTACACTTACTGCTACCTCCTCCACTGCAGGCGCGACCTTCGCCTGGGTAGGCGGACCGAGCGGTGCCAGCAAGACCGTAACGGCTGCCGGCACCTACACAGTGGTCGCCACTGATCCGGCCAACGGCTGCACCGCTTCCGATGAAGTGGTGATCGGATTAAACAACAACGTCCCGAACGCCAATGCCGGACCTGATCTGACGGTCGGCTGCGGCTCCGGAACCGTTACCCTGCAAGGTTCTTCGACGACCGCAGGTGTTGATTTCTCCTGGACCGCGTCCAATGGCGGACATATCGTGAGTGGCGGCGGCTCCGCCTCTCCGCTGGTGGATGAAGCCGGCACCTATACGGTTGTCGTGACGAACCCGACGAACGGTTGTACCGCCTCCGATTTCATGATCGTGACCGAGACCCAATTGCCGAACTGCAACATTTCCGGAAATGAAACGATCTGTCAGGGTCAGTCGACCAACCTCTGTGTAGGCGGCGGCTACGCCTCTTACCAATGGTCGACCGGCGCGACTACTTCCTGCATCAGCGTTTCCCAGGCCGGCACTTATACGGTCACGGTAACGAACAGCGATGGTTGCACCAGTAGCTGCAGCAAGACGGTGACGGTCACGGGCAGCACCAATTGCCTGATCAGCGGCAACCTCAACATCTGCCAGGGTCAGACGACACAATTGTGTGCTCCTGCCGGATACAGCTCCTATCTCTGGAGCAATGGCGCGACCACACAGTGTATCACCGTCAATTGCAGCGGCAACTACTCGGTGACGGTTTCCAATGGAAGCTGTACCAGCAGTTGTTCAGTATGTGTGACGGTGCGTCCGCGTCCTTCGGTTTGCATTACCGGTTGCACGCGTATTTGCCAGGGTCAAACCACCAGCCTTTGCGCTTCGAGCGGCTATTCTTCCTATCAGTGGAGCAATGGTGCTACCACACGTTGCATCAACGTCAGCGCTCCCGGAACCTATTCGGTAGTCGTGACGAACGGCAGCGGTTGTACCGCCAGCGCCAGCACGACGGTAACCGTCGGTTCCGCCCCGAGCTGCAACATCAGCGGCAACACGACCATTTGCCAGGGTAGCAGCACGACACTGTGTGGTCCTTCCGGCAATTACAGCTACTACTGGAGCAACGGTTCCCGCAATCGCTGCATCACGGTGAATTGCGCCGGCACCTATACGCTCACCGTTTCGAACGGCAGTTGCAGCAGCACCTGCAGTGTCACGGTAACCGTATCGTCCGCTCCTTCGGCAACGATCACCGGCAACCTGCGTATCTGCGGCGGTCAAACGACCAGCCTCTGCGCTCCTTCGGGCACGGGTTACACCTACCGCTGGAACACAGGATCCACATCACGCTGCATCACGGTCGGTACGCCGGGCAACTATACCGTCACGGTAACCAACGCGGCCGGTTGTACCCGGTCGAGTACGGTTTGCGTCACCAGCAGTCCGGGCATCTCGTGTAACATCACCGGTAACACCACGATCTGCCAGGGTTCAAGCACGAGTCTCTGCGGACCTTCGAGCTGCGCCAGCTACCGCTGGAGCACCGGCGCGACCACCCGTTGCATCAACGTTTCCACCGCAGGCACCTACACGCTGACCGTCACGAACAGCGGCGGTTGCAGCAGTACCTGCACGGCAACGGTAACGGTTGCTCCGCGTCCTTCGAGTACGATCACCGGCCCGACGGTCATTCGTCAGGGTTGTCCGATTTCCCTCTGCGCGCCTTCGGGCGGTGCGAGCTACCGCTGGAATACCGGTGCCACCACGCGCTGCATCACGGTGAATTGCGCAGGCACCTACTCGGTAACCGTAACGAACGCCGCGGGATGCAGCAGCACCAGCAGCATTTGCGTAACCTGGTACCAGCGTCACCACTGCCGTACCGTCGTCGATCCGAAGACCGGTGGCGTAACGGCTGAGGTTACCGGCGGTATCCCGCCGTACACGTTCGCCTGGAGCAACGACGCAACCGAAAGCTCTGATCATACCACGGTGAAACATTCCGGAACGGTCGAAGTGACCGTCACGGATGCTGAAGGCTCGGTTGTCAAGGCAACCGCCGACGTCCTGCTTGACCTCCTGTCGGTTAGCGCCTATCCGAACCCGGTTTCAGAACGGGCGACGATCGAGTTCACCAACGAAGGTCTCAGCGACAAGGCCGTTGTATCCATCTACACACTGGATGGCAGCCTGGTCACCGAGTTGTACAACGACGAAGCGATGAGCAAGCATCTCTATCGCGTCACCTGGGATGCTGCGGACATTGTTCCGGGTGTTTACGTCTATCGGATCGTTTGCGGAAGCAAGTCCTTTGAGGGCAAGCTCACCGTCCAGCATTGATTGAGTTATGGTAAATGAAAAGAGCGGCCGCACTATTGCGGCCGCTCTTTTTTTATGGCATTCAACCTACGATGAACGATCGAACGCCGACCCGGTCGCCCGTACGCACTTGGATATAATACTTGCCCGGAGCAAGACCGAGGTTGAATTCATGGATCGTTTCGTTCAACTCTTCCTGCCATACCTGTCGGCCCTGGATGTCGGTGATGATCACCTTGGCAGCAGGTTGTAGGAGCGATTCGGTCAACCGGAGTGTAAAGCGGCCGTTGTTAAGTGAAGGGTAAACGCCAAAATCGATTGCAGTGGCAGGAAGGCCGGAAGAACCTGTCACCAATCCCAGATCGCTCCCCCAGATACCGCGGCCGAAGGTGCAGACGTACACCTTGTTCAGGACTTCGTTGAATTCGATGTCGGATACGATCACGTTGGGAAGGCCGAGGCTCTGGTCGTTCCAGGTAACCGATCCACTGTCGAGGGTCCAGACACCTACGTCGGAGGCGATCATGAGCTGTCCGCTGCGCGGAACGTACTTCACGCAGTTCACCGGCAGGTTGGGCAGGTTGAACGAAACGTTCTGCCAGCTCTGACCGCCGTTGGTACTGCGGTAAACTTTTTGTCCGGCCGCAAAACCCGCGAGCGAGATCGCGATGTCGCCGGCATTCGCAGGATGGATGTCGACCGAGGTGTAATACAAGCTATCGGGTAAGCCGGCGGTAATGTTGGTCCAACTGCCGCCCTGATTGGTGGTGCGGAACACATCGCCGTTGACGCCAAACTCGTAGCGCACACGCCGGGCCGCGACCAGTACATCCGGATCGTTCGGCGCAACGGCCAGGGCACAGATCTCCGTTTGCGCCACACCGTTCGGCGGAAAGCTGCTGATCGGATTCCAGTTGAAACCGTTATCGTCGGACCGGTTGACGTTGTAATAGCCCGTATAGAACACTCCGGGGTTATTGTAGTCCGCGACAAAAGGCGTGGTCCATTCACCGTCTTCGTTGTTCGGGTTGGTGTTGACGAAGTTGGCTGAGAATCCGCCGTCCAGTGATTCATAGAAATTACCGAACTGGCTGGAACCGATCAAGCGGAAATCGTCGGCCGGATCGAGGTAATTGTCCATGCCATCGCCACCGAAGACGGAGTACCATTGTCCGCCGTCGTAATAGGAAGTCGAATTATCCTGCGCACCGGCGATGAGACGACCGGTGGCATTCCTCGAACTGGAGATGCGATAGAACGAAGTCGTCGCCATGCCGTCGCTGAGGTTGGTCCAGAGCGTGGGCCAGGGAATTCCGTTGATGGCATCGTCCCAGGAGTGGATGATCATATCGGCCGTACGATACAGACCGCCGTCGTTGCAGACGAAGATGTTTCCCGTCAGCGGCTGGCGTGCGAAGAAGTGCTGATCGGCGTGCACGGAAGGGCCATATTCCAGTGTCCAGTATGCCAGGGGATCAAAATTCCGCGCGGCATCGGAGGAGCCCCAAATGTTGACGCCGCCAACATAAACCACATCAGGATCGGTAGCGTTGACGAGCAAGGCGAGGTCGTAGGTGCCTTGCCCGCCGGGATTGGTGCCGTCGCCTCCGCTCAGTACGTTCACTCCCGGGTTGCGGTATTGCCAGTTGGTTCCGCCGTCGTTGGTGACGTAAAATCCATACAAGCCGCTCTGGGTATCAACCGTCACTGCGTAGATCCGTTGCGGGTCGGAGGGCGCGATGGCCAGTTTGACGCGCTGTATATCGCCGCGTGGCGGCATACCGGTATTGAGCAGGGTCCAGTTGCGACCGAAGTCGGTTGATTTGTAAACGCCTGCCGAACCGGTATTGCTATTCTGCACCCAGCCGGTGGCAGCATAGAGTACATCCGGGGCACCGGGGTCCTGCTGCAAATCCCAAAAGAGCGAGTCGGATACCTGCGTCCAGTTCGCTCCGGCATCGTCGCTGGTGTACATCCCACTGGCGCCGCAGGCGACGAGCTGGTTGCTGTCGGAGGGACGCACCAGCACCTTGCGGATGAGGGACGCGTCGCGCTGTGTCTGGTCGAAGCCGAGGCCGGTCGGCGCCCAGGTTTGTCCGCCGTCGGTGGATTTATAGACGCCGAGTCCATAGTGCGTATTGCGCTTGCGGCCGTTGAGGTCGAGTCCGAAGCCGATGTACGCGTAGTCGCCGACCGAGATGTAAAGCACATCCGTGTTGTTAGGATCGATGGCGATATCGGAGATGCGCAGGATGGGCAGTTCGTCGGTGAGGGGCGTCCAGGACTGACCGTTGTCGGTCGTCTTCCACACGCCACCCTGGGCGACGCCGACGAAGTAGGTAGACGGATCGTTCGGGTGGAACGCGATGCAGTTGATCCGGCCGATACCGACTTCGAGGTAGCCCGTCAGGTTGTCGGGTACGGCGGCAGGACCGAGCGGATACCAGGAAGCGGCAGTGGTGCGGGCGTTGGCTTGCTGCCGGGCGGTGTGCACCCGCAGGTGTTCACGGGCCAGCAGCTCGGGCGCAACGGGTTCGCCGTGTCCGTCGGTATGCAGGAGCATCTCGGCTTCCCAGCGTTTGTAGTATTTCCAGTTCTTTTCCCGGTCGAGGCGGTGCCAGGAAGACCAGTCATGGAACTGCCGTTGCATAGCAGAAAAGCTAAGCGGAGCGTTGGCGGGATTTACCAGGAAGGGCTGAGCCTGGGAAACGGGGAGGATCAGCAGCAGGAAGGCGGCCAGGACGGCCGTGCGCAGGAATAAGGTATTCATCGTGTTACAAAGATAGCGGGTTGCAACCTGCAACAGCCGGGGGGCGCTTCCTGTTTTGTCGGGCTGGTGTTATCTTTCGGGATGCAATACCCCGCCGATTTCTGGAATGAACGCTATGCCGGCGACGAGTTCGTCTATGGCCGGGAGCCGAATCGCTTCTTCGAGCAGGAAATGAAACGACTCAAACCGGGTAAGCTGCTCCTGCCTTGCGAAGGGGAAGGACGGAACGCGGTATGGGCGGCACGGCACGGTTGGGAAGTGTCAGCCTTTGATCAGAGCAGCGTGGGCAAACAAAAAGCCGAGTTGCTGGCCCGGGAATCCGGCGCGACGATCGACTTCCGCGTGTTGTCGATGCCCGACCTCCCCTATCCGGCAGGATCGTTCGATGTGTTGGCCTTGATCTATGCGCATTTCCCCGAGACGCAACGGCGCAGTTGGCACGAGCTGCTGGGGCGGCTGGTGAAGCCGGGCGGACTGGTGCTCGTGGAAGCGTTTTCAAAGAAGCAGTTGCAGTACCAGCAAAAATACCGTTCGGGAGGGCCGGGTGACGCGTCGCTCTTGTATTGGGGCGACGAAGTGCGAAATGATTTCCGGGAGTTCGAGACCATCCGCATCAGCGAATCGGAAGTAACATTACAGGAAGGCGTTCATCACGAAGGGCAAGCGCATGTGGTGCGCTTCGTGGGGCGGAAGGTTTAGGTTCGGTGGTTCGGTGGTTCATTGTGCATGGCACACGGACTACACGGACAAAGCGGATTTGCACGGATTCTTTACGTGTGTAATTCCTCTCACGGCTTGTTTTGCCAGCATTCTTCGTAGGTCTAAGTTACACGGAGTCGCACTGAGGACACACAGAGTCCCACAGAGTTCGATCTCTGTGGGACGCTGTGTGTCCTCCGGGTTACTCTGTGCTACTAATCCTATGCCTACCGAAAGTGGTCACAAATTGATGGCACGCGGATCCCGCGGATGTTGCGGATTTGCACGGACTTTTCCGTGAGCATCCGTTTTGTCCGTGTAGTCCGTGTGCAAAAAACCACGAAGCACACAGGCAACAACCTCACTCCACCACCACCCGTCCACTCACCCGTTCCTTCTCCGTTTCCAGGACTACGATGTACAGCCCGGCGGCCGTGCCGGTGAGGTCCCATTGGCGGGTGTAGTAGGGCGGTTGGATGCTGAACTCCTCGCGGCGGAGGAGTTGGCCGGTGACCGAGTAGAGCGCGAGGCTGCCCTGCTTGCCTTTGAGCTGCTGCCCGTTCACAAACAACTGCCGCCAGCCGGTATGGAAGAACAGCTTCAACTGCGCAGGCTCAAACACGGGCACCTGACTCACGCTCGTGATCAGTGTATCGCACACACTCCCCGCCAGCGGCCCCAGCTCGTAGTTGGGGTTGTTGGGCAGGCCGTGGTAAGAGCGATGACCACCCAGATAAAAACTATACGGCCGAAAATCGCACAGCGCCCTCAACTCATTGGGCTGGTGGATCACGCTCAGGTTCATGATCTCGGGGTAGTAGGTGGTGTCGCAGTAGAGGTAGAAGAATTCGCAATCTTCTTCAATGGTCATGTGCGACAGGTAAATCTGACTGTCAGGAGCCAGCTTAACAAATCCACATATGAAGGGCTCTGGAAAAACCTGAATAGTATCCATGGAGGCCTGAATATCCGGTGCCTCTAAATCAAATTGGATTAGACAGGAAATGGAATCGTTGTTGCCGTAGGGAATAGTGGTAAGATAAAGTTTTGTTTCATCCGGCGAAAACTCAGTACTCCAGTACAAGCAATTTACATTGATAGTACTTGTGTCATGCACTATTGTTTGATTTGAAATAACTCCTGTACAACGGTCGAAATCGTAAACATCAAGATTGTTGCCTGCTTCATGAACCGCCATCTTATTCCCACTGGGACTAAACTTAATTCTTAAATTGTTATTCTTTGAAGGCCTTCCGGTAAATTGGATCGGCTGTGGCTGAACTCCTGCCGCAGTTACTAAATACAAGTAAAACTCATCCGTAAAGACATTGGGCTCATACCTCTTGTGAATTACCCACCAGTCTCTACCATTTCCATGCTTAACTGCAGCTAGACCATCATTAACCGGGAAGTTCTGCAATTGAACGTTTTTCTGAATTACCTTACCCAAGCCATTGTTGTAACCCAAGTCAATCAGCGACCAATAAAATCCGGGATTAGTTGTTGGTGTAACTCCTCCTGAAAATAAGTAAAACTGTTTCTCATTTCCCGGATTAGGTACGATTGCCATTTCCTGATAGTTTTGGTTCGAAACTATAGTGTCACCATCTTCCATCAACTGATGATCCTTATTGACAACGTATCCCAAGAAATTTACCGTAGTCATTGGCCAAAGGTTGGTGTTCGGAGATCCAGCATAAAAAAGCAGACCACCTAAACTATCGCAAATGCTCACGCATGTACCTCGGGATCGCAGGATAGATTCACCAGAGACAGGGTTCGATAAGTTGGAAAAATCAATTGCCGCACTATCTCCAAAAGCCCAGAACCGGTCGGTGAATTGACTTTGGGCGTGGTTCCATACAAGGATGCAGACGAGTATGATGCGGAGTTTCATCGGATAAGTAGGATGCGTTCAAAGTGTCGTAGATTGTGGCTATGCACTTGCACTAAGTAAATTCCATTTGGCAGGTTATCTAGGTCAAGCTGATCGGCAGTCACACCCGTTAAGATACGGCCATTATACACCTCTTCTCCGATGGATGAATAAATACTGATAGCATACCCTTCGTCATTAAGTATGGATGAGGTGCAGTAGAGTTGACCGGTTGTAGGGTTAGGCCATAGTCTGAAAGGCATATCTTGAGCATTGTTACTGCTACTTCTAAAACCGATTGGCATATCTTCCAGATCCAAACGTAGTATCGCTCGAGCCCTATAAACTGCCTCGCCACCAATTACCGGGTTCTGGTAAGCGATAGCAAGCAGCTCCTGCCGTTGAACAGAGGTATATGCAATGGAATCGCCAGAGGATTCAATAACAACCTGGTTTACCTTGACGCTGTTGGATTCATGGAGATTTGCAGGAACCAGTCCCAGGTTGAGGATGGCAGCCTGCGCAAGTTCATTGTTTATCAACAAGTCTTCAATTTCTTTTAGGTATCCTTGATTTGATAGTGCATAGACATTAAAGAAATTCTGTAGTTCAACATCGTATGTGCTGCCCTGATACAGCAATTGAAGGCTGTCCTTCAATATACCATAGGCAACTTTTCGGTCAAAAAGCTTCTTTTCAAAAAGATGCTCTGTGTATGCACTGTCATTTATCAGCCTAAGTATTGAAATTTGAGGATCAAGGATAGAAGGAAGTTGAGCGCAGTCGTTATTCGTATTCCCATTGTTGAAGTTTACTACAAGTGTACTATATGGGCTTGGATTATAGCTTGCGTTTTGACTGAGATCAAAATACCAATCCACTGTAAACCCAGGGGGATCCAATTCCCCAGCAATTCTCAGTCTCACATTATCGTAATTGACCCACTGGTTATCGGTAGCGTTAGTGGGCCCTCCTTGCGGATCAATCTGCGCCAGATCGAAGTTGAAGCCTACATTTCCACCGTTGAAGTAGTTGCAGTTATAGTACCCGCCGGCTGATTCGCGGCGTACGAGTACTCCCTGAGGAGCTTTTATGAGGTAGTTGTCGTGGATGTGGGCGGCGGTGGTCAGGTCGCTGGTGATGCCCCGGAAAAATTCCGGTTGCCCGATCACGTCGCTGCAGGTCTGGCAATCCCGCAAGACGGTGTTGTAGCTGATGTCAAGGTTGTTGCATGCCTGAGCCTGCAGGCCGTTTCGATAGCCATAGCCCAGGTCGATCCAGGCATCCGGAACGGCGTAGCTTACCTGGTTGGATGCCACCACCCCGCCATTTTGGTTCATGACACGAATGCCCGTAGCGCAATGGGCGATCTCATTTTCCACCAGGTAGAGCGAACTGAGCGATTGTACGGAGTTGTTCACCAGAATACCCACGCCGCCTTCCGTTGCCGGATTAAAGGGCGCGGATATATCGTTGACCTGGTTCTTCCTTATCTGAAGCATCGCCTGGTGGTTGTTCTGCAATTGGATGCCGTATCCCGGGTTTTTGCTTAAAGTTATGGTGTTTTCCCGTATGTCGATCGTGCGTTCATCACAGCGAAAGACCGAGACGCCAATTCGATTGTTCTGGAAGGTATTTCCAAAAACATTCAGGTCGTAGTGGTTGGCGGCATATACCCCAACATGAAGATCGGAAAAGCTATTGGAAGCGGCATTTCCAACTGAGAGGTTGTATGGCAGGGGGAGGGATCCGGTGGGATACCCGGTGGCATAGACCCCAAATTTGGCGGTTGGATTAACATCCCGCCCGAACACATTGTTCTGCACCGAAAGGTGCGACCGTACAGCATAAACTCCTCGAATGGCGTCGTAGAAATGATTAGCCGATTTCCCCAATCCGCCGACTTGTACATTTTCGGCATCATGCAGGTAAATGTGATGGGCTGCCCACTCCAGGTTGGAAGCGGGCTTTATGTAACGAGTACACAGGAAGTGGTTGCCATAAAAGGATGCATTCTGGAACGATCCGTCAAACAACTCAACGGCTGTCTTGTTGGCATCAAAGTAATTGCCCAGCACCTCTACCAGGGCCGGTGCACCCCATGAGCGTATGGCAGCCAGTCCGTCTTCGATAAAGGAATCACTGACTTTGAGTCGAGCGGTCGGAGGCACCTCAATGCTTTGCCACATGGGCCCGCAGGAGTACAAGTGGGAGGTAAGGATATCCAGGCGCACACCCGGGTTGATGTGAATGACTGCATTGGGCCCAAGTATGATGTGTTCGCAATTGTTAAAGACAAAATCAACATCAATCGTCAAAGTCCCATTGATCAAGATCTTGTTCGCCGTCGATACCGAACTGCCCCATCCCGCCGTAGCGGCAAAAGAGGAGATGGTGGTATTGGCCAGGGAGAAATCCGTGCCGGGGACAAAATCCGAAGGCACGCAGCAGTCGGCGCCGAGGTTGGGTATGACTTGGACGGTGGTGGTGGCGGAGGCGGTAGCCGTGCCATTATTGCCAGTAACTACAACAGTATAAACGGTAGTGGAAGATGGTGAAACTGTTATGGAAGATAAGGTACTCAAGGTTGTGCCATTTGCTGACCAAACATAGGAATATGGAGCCGTTAGATTGATATTTGACGGGGACAAAGTGGTACTTTCTCCATCGCAGATCAAGCTGGCATTCAGGGTCATAAACGCACAATTCTCCACATGTATTATCAAGTCGCTATAGTAAGTGCAACCACCGACGCCAAGGCTACAGGGCTGAATCTGATGTCCAAAGGAAACCGTATAATCCTGATTCGGCAAGACAGATGAAGGGTCAAAGTATATTCCTTGCACACCAACTTGAGTGGGATCAATTGTGCCGTTATTTATAGTAGTTAAATCAAACAGACCGTCCGTATTGCATAACTGAATTGTGGACAAGTCACAATTCGGGCTCGCATCAACAACTACCGCCTTTGAATTCAATACCTGCGGGGAGTTACAATAGCGCAATAACGAAGGTGTAACATTCATCGTAAAGGTGCCTAAGCAATAGTTTACAACAGGAATAGTAATTACAAGCACTTCGATTTCGCCAGGATTGAGCCCAAGTACGGTAGGAGTCGTGCCGTTGTCAACTATATTCAAGGTACTGCAATCCGATGAAATGGTTGCGGAGAGTGTCGGTACCGGATTCCCATCACCAGTAAAGCTAATTGAACTGACATCGACATTCAATAAATTCAACAAATCCGGATAAGATGCTGTCGCCAATAAGATACTCTCCAACCGATAGCTTCCCTGCAAGACACTAATTTGGATATCAAACTGCCCGGGTGAGCAACTTGGTATACTGATATTATCATCAACATCAATACTTACATTACTTCCAGTCCAAAAGAATTGCCAATCGACCGGTTCCATGAAACAGATAGTTGAAGGATCCACACTTCCGGCTATTGGCAGCGTGCTGCAATCCCATCCTACGATTGTTTGAATAATCTCGTTAAATCCAAACAAATTGTCATTGCACTGAGCAACAGCAACTCGAACAGTGCATTGTACATTCGAACCCGAAAGCATGGAAGGTAACTCAAACAGTATGCCCGGAGGCGAGCCTGGAGCAGTACCCCATGTTACAGCGTTTCCGGATATAAGCGATCCATTAACCTCCAGACTGATGCCTCCTTGCGACATCCAAAACAACGTAGGTATAAAGATAAAAGGATGCTCAACCACATATCTAATGTCATTAAGCCAAGGTTCATCACGATTAGTTAACGTGTAAACACCTATCAGCTCATCAGTTTCCAGATCACTATTCACAGGGCCTTGAATATTCAAATCAGGTCTTGAAAGTCGGAGGATTGGAATATTGGTATTTACTCCCTGTAGCTGAAGTGGAGTAGTTAGCGCGCAACTCATCAAGCTGGCATCTTCCTCAAGATCCACAATACTGAAATGCTGTGCTAAATTAAATTCATCAGGAAGGACATTGCAAGCATTTACCGTAAAAGGTTGACCAATCTCCCAGACTCCATTTTCATCGCCGCTAAGCAGGTGACTGGACTCTACAGAGCCCGGTGTGCAACCACTCGGCGGCAAGATACTGCCCTCTTCTACCTGCTGAATTAGACTGGCTAAGTCGTATTCAAACGTCGAGAGGGAGGAGGGAATGAAAGAGGGTGATATCATAGGAGCCTGATCATCATAATCTACCTGATGAAGGACAGAAGGGCTGCACAACTGGTCAAATGTTTCAATTCTTGACGTGAGACTTGCACGCTCAAAGGTTATATTCGCACCACCAGCAGCGTCAAACGGAGCCAGATCAAAGGTAAGGTTCGTGGGGAACGGAACCGGTCGAAACTCATTAGGAAATGAGTTTCTTAAATTTCCACCAATCCTCGAAACAATTCTGAAATCAAGAATCTTTACGCACCTCTTAGGAGCTGATGACCCACCTCGAACATCAACATCATGATAAGTGGTGCTCATGGTGGTGAACTTCCTGAAGAAATAGTGATAAGCTGACCTGGTTTCACATACATAGAGCCAGTTCTCGTCAACTGGATTAGGCGCACCGCCCCACTGATCGGAGGCAACTGAGCGATGCGCGCCGAAGTAAGCATTAAAAAGCCCCTGACTCCAAAGATCCACTCCGGTCAGATAAGCGCTTGCCTGAACCAAACTTTCAAACCTATTATCGTCCGGATCTGCGGATCCAGATTGCGGACCATTTCCTCGAACGCAAAACTCCAACGTTACATTAAATTGATCATTGTCCATGAACTCGTTAAATGTTCCCAAGCCAAGACCACTAAACTCCGCATCAATCTTACTAATTTGAAAATCGAAGGCAAGGAGGCCATTTAAGTTCCGCTGGTCAGAGAAAAAAGGTGAAATTGCAGGCGCTTGTGGCGGAATATGGGTAAACGTTCTGGAAACTCCCGAACGGGTCATAGTAAAGGTAATACTCCGAACCTCCAGGTCGAAGTTATTAGCTTCAGAAAAAGGAACCAAAAACTCGACATACAATCTATTCAAATTAACAGGTGGATTTGCCTGAGCCAATGACTGTATAGTGTATGTGGGTGAACTTGCAGGTGAGATACGGAAATTAATTGTGGAGCGTAGTATATCTCCTTGCATCGAACGGTTTACAGCAATGCCATTCGTATTGCCATTTGCAGGTATCAACCCAATATCTGCCCGGCCATCATTATTTGAGTCCAGCCAACCAAAGGTTGTCCGCTCCAAAATCTCACTATCACTTGTTATAATCGGTCCGGGTAACTCGCATCCCGGACAATGCAGTTGAACGAAGTTATTCTGCCGTTCAAGTGGTATGTCGCATTGTCCTGCGCCTTTTCTTAGAAAGAACTGGACATCATAACTCGGGTTGGCATTCATGCCGTTAGTGCCAATAGGTAGTGGCACCAAACAACTGCAGCATCCTTGCAAGAAAAAGTGAAACTGAACGACACTCAATATATCCAATAATTCAGTAACAGTTTGCGGGACTGGAGCGAGGTCGGAAAATCTAAAAAACAATTCATAATTAGATTCATTACCAGGGCAACCATTATTATAAACTACCTGCGACAAATCAAAATTCCAATTAACACCCATTGGTGTTGAGAAGAACACATCATTATGACTTGGCATTCCGCTTCCAATAAAAAGCCCCGCATCCATGAAGAACCTTACTACAATTCCCTGCGCAGCATATTGAAGGGTTCCCCAATTTGCAGATTCGTCAATTTCGTCGAGAAGAGACTGGGCTCCCCATAAATTGAAAGAGGGTATATAATTTGCCGCCTTGTTAAAATTCAGATTGTTTATTACAAATTCATAGTTTCCAGGTGAACTGCAACCCGTCCCTTGCGCCATATCCATGTCAGCATGAGCAGGGTAATAGGACTGTTCCAACTCGATATCAGGATTGCCATTCAATCCTGCGGTAGTTAGATGTTTATCATGTTCCAATCCAACGGTTTGAATAGTAAGTGGAGTCGATCCAATGCAATCATCACGATACTCTCTGTCTACAAACGACCACCGATTGAAAAAAACCGGATTGTCAAAGTAGAAATTCGGGAAAAGAGCATTGTTGCTGGGGCAGCATTCCGTTATGTCCAAAGTGAATTCGAAACGCTGGCCTGGTAGCATTTGTGGAACCTGAAACGTAATTTCGCGGATCGGGTCTGTAAGACTGTATACGCATTCGGGAAAAGGGGCAGTCACCGGAAAAAGTGCTGCAAGTGGTTGTTCGTTCACCAGAGTCGCATTGACCGGTGTCCCATCGTTAAAATTCTGATCAATTGCAATATCCGCTCTTTCAATGAAATAGGTTGAAGTAGGATATGGGTTGAACAATCTGAAACTGATATCCCGGGCAGCATCATCTCCGTCATTGGCAACAGCAAACCGCCATCTTGTCGTTCCTGCAACTGCAGGCTGAATATCCCAGAAGCAAGGATGACCAGTAGTAATGTTGTTTTGCGGATTGATTCTGCTTAGGACTAGTTGTGGCCTCCTGAGGCCATCAATAAAACTCACCTGGCCCGCTATAGCAGTGCATGCACCAGTAACGCACTGCGCCTGAAAACTATAATCTATTTGCGTATTATTTGGAAAATCAATTGGACAGCCTGCTGCGTCCGGGTCAATTTTGCCATAGCATACCGTAACCTGAATTTGCGACCCACCTTGGACATTCGCTTGTACTGAACAGGTAACTAAACTACAAGGGGTAAAGCCGGAGAATATACTTTGAATCGCAGCACCTTGCATGTCGAAATAATCAATTGTCACGCTCTGAATAAAATAGGTCGGACAATAAGGCTGCGTCTCAGTATATACAATATTCCCCTCAAATGTGGCTGAACCGGTATTTTGATAAACTAACACTCTGCTCACGCCACAATTTGGATTGTCAATAAAATCCATGAAATCAACTCGGATTGATCCGAGTCCACTTCCACCTCCCACTTCATCAAAATGGAATACAGCAGGTGTAAAAGTCGCGGTACCGTTAATTGTATAAGTCCCGGTGGTACTAAATAGATACTCGTAAACAGTTCCTCCGATATGTGACGAAAGCGTATTATTTTGATATATCCCGCTAAATGTCGCTGGGAATGACGCATTTGTTCCGCCATCAAGATATCCACAGGAAACATTCATGGTAAACTCGCCGGTATAAGTGCTCCCACTCGTTATCGGCGAAGTATTGCCAATCGGAAAAAGTGATGTCGGACCGCTAATAGTAGCGTTAGGAATACTCACCGAAGCCGACAGATCAACCCCTAAATGTGCACCGGATGGTATGGTTAATCCTGAATTATTCTCAATCGTAAACTGAAAAACATTTGAGCCGTTCATTTCACAAACCTGAAAAGCAGGAGGCTGCACGACATTTATCTTAATCGAGAGGGTGGCCTGTCCCCTGGATTCGAAACTTAAAAACGAGAAGAATATCAGAAGAAATCGCACGCAACTTCCGATTTTTAGTTTAAAACAAGCAATTGACAGTTCAACTATTTCTGTCTGCAAACTGACATGAGCTCTGCCAAAGCAAAATTTGTGGGAATAAAAATTTAACATGGTGATATATTTTCAACGAACATGAAGTAAAAAAGAAACAAAGTCAATAACCCCAAGGGGTTATGTTCATAACTTTTCTATTCCAAAAGATACCTGGCGACCCATTCGCGTAGCTGGGCGCTGCTTTTGATTCCCAGTTTTCTGAACAGGCTTTTCCGATGGACTTTAAAGGTATTTAGAGCAATGGCGCCCTCCTGGCAGATACTTCGGATACTTTTACCGTTCGCAATTGCTTTCAAAAGCCAATATTCCTTTTTGGTCAATTGGTTTACTCTTTCCATTGCGGCAGTTCGTTGCATGCACAGATTGCTTGCAGCGTCGAACCTATCCGATCCCGCATTTCGATTATCTCGTAATTGCACTTGATACCAATTGGTACCATCCCATAATGAAATTTGAAAACCCTTAAATCCTACATTTTCGCAGGCAATTTTACAGGCATTAGCCAATGTCCCGATGAGATCCGGTGATTCGCCCTTCCGCCGGTAATAGGACAGCAAGCTACTCTCTGACAATTCCAATGCAATGGAATAATCAAGTTGATTCTGCGTGAATTCGAACAAGGCCTTTTTCCAATACATAAAGCATTAATAAAATCTAAAAATTGCGAAAAAAAAACGATTTGGTCAATTAGAAATTTGATTAACACCTTATTCGAAGGGGTTAACGAATATTCCGAACTGGCAAAGAGTCAGAACAATCGGGCGTCTATTGACATGGAGGCTTGCGGTATCGTCAGCAATGAGACGTTCCACGACTTGGCTGCATGAAACACCAACGCTCCAGGCTAGCCCCGGGTGAGTTCGGCAAGCACTATCGTTTCTAAGCAGTCATACGCCGACATGACGAGCGAACACGGGACGGGTGGTGATACGGAGAGGAATGTTCCGCTCCTGATCAATTGAATTAAATCCCATGGCACGCAGCAGTCGGCGCCGAGGTTGGGGAGGACATGGACGGTGGTGGTGGCAGCTACTGTTCGATGGCACGCGGATCACGCGGATGTTGCGGATTTGCGCGGACAGTTATCCGCGGGATCCGCGTGCCATCACGAATAAGGCACTAACGGCGGTCACTCCACCACCACCCGTCCACTCATGTACAGTACACCAGAATATTTTCATCCCGCCGCTGATACGTTTCATCGGTTGATTCTGCCGGTTGAGCCTTTTGTCGTATGGGCGAGGTGAATGAAATATTTTACATTCGCCCGCAAACCAAATCCCCTTTATGACCTCCCACAAAACCCTGAGCCTGCTGGGCATCGCCGCCGCGCTGGCCGGCGCGATCGCCTGCTCCTCGCCTGCTCCCGAGGGCGACAAGAAAACCACGGAAACCGTCGACGAGAACGCCAAGGTGGAACGCGGACGCTACCTCGTCGGCATCATGGGCTGCGACGACTGCCACAGCCCCAAAGTGATGGGCCCGATGGGTCCCGAACCCGACACTTCGCGCCGCCTGTCGGGCCACCCGGCCGATATGCCGCTTGGCCCCTCCGATACGAACGTGTTCGCCAACGGCTGGGTGCTGATGTCCATGCAACTCACGACTACGCACGGCCCCTGGGGTAAGACCTACGCCGCGAACCTGACTTCCGACGAAACCGGTATCGGCAACTGGAGCTACGAGCAGTTCAAGAAGGCGATGACCGAAGGCAAATACAAAGGCATGGACAACACCCGACCGCTCATGCCACCGATGCCCTGGCCGAACTTCCGCAACCTGCACGAGGACGACCTGCAGGCGATCTTCGCCTTCCTGAAGTCGACCAAGCCGGTGAAGAACCGCGTGCCGGATTATGCGCCGCCGGGAAGCTGATTTTTTCGTTTAAACGTTGTAACGTGAAGGTTGAAAGTTGAAAGTTGAAGGTTGCAGGCTGATCGTTTGACTGGTAGTGGGGCGACTATTCTGGAGAGAAAACCGCTGACTGGCGACGGGACGCGGCTCAATTTGCGAAACCGCCTGATTTTAAACGAAAGCCGAAAAACATTCAATTTCCAACTTTCATCTTTCAACTTCCTTCTTTCAACCTGCAACCTGCAACCTTCAACTTGCAACCAAATACAAACCGTTTCCTACTCCAAATCCCCTTCATACTTTACTAACCGCCGCTTTGTATCTTTGCAACCTTCCCATGAAGCGCTTCGGTCGGTCGGTTCTGAGTGTTTTTTTCCTGCTGGTATTCCTGTACCCGCTAGCGGAGAAGACCCTGCATGAGCTTTCGCATGCCGGCGATGTTCATTGTAACACGGTTTCCCAGTATCACTTACACGAGGAGGAACATCACTGCGAAGTCTGTGATTTCACGCTGACGGGCACCGCCGAGTTTTCCGCGATTCCGTTGCAGTGCCTGTGTGTGGTCGCGTCCACGATCGGCATTCCTCCGCTGACGACTTCGGTCCTCGTTGAACCACCGTACTTTTTCCAGCTTCGGGCGCCTCCCCTGGCCTGATCGCTTTTCCGCCTGCGGCGGATCCTTCCCTTCTTCTTTCATCACCACCGATGCGTTCACTTCATAGCGAACGTGCATCGCCTTAACCTGCAATCGTGAAACGACTGCACCTTTTGCTCATTGGCAGTTTTCTGCTGATGCGCCCCGCGTTCCTGTTCGCGCAAGCCTGTACCGGCTCGCTCTCGGGCAGCGTGCTCGACGACCACGACCGCACGCGGCTGGAATATGCCGCGATCTATATCAAAGAGACCGGGCAAAGCGCCCTCTCCGACAGCAGCGGCCGTTATCGCATCGACGGGCTGTGCGACGGCTCCTATACGGTACGGGTCACACACGTGGGCTGCGACGACCTGCTGCAGGTCGTGCGCGTGGCGGGCGCTACGCGGGTCGACTTCCACCCGGAGCACCATACCGAAGAGCTGCGCGCGGTGCGGATCTCCTCGACGCGCATCGCGGATCGTCCGACCCAGGCCGCCAACAGCCTCAGCGAACAGGAGCTCGACCGCAGCCGCGGCCTCTCGCTGGGCGAGTCGCTGAAGAGCATCAGCGGGGTGACGAGCCTGAACACCGGCAACTCGATCGCCAAGCCGGTGATCCACGGCCTGCACAGCAACCGCGTGCTGGTGCTGAACAACGGCGTTCGCCAGGAGAGCCAGCAGTGGGGCAGCGAACACGCGCCGGAAGTGGACCCGTTCGTCGCCAGCGAGCTGAGTGTGGTGAAAGGCGCGGCCGGGGTACGCTACGGCCCCGACGCCATTGCCGGGGTGGTGATCGCGCAACCGAAACCGCTGCGCGACACACCCGGACTGGAAGGCGAACTCAGCCTCGTAGGCGCGAGCAACGGCCGCAGCGGCACCGTGTCCGGAAGGATCGAAGGCAACCACGCCTTCCTGCCGGCGCTCTCGTGGCGCGCGCAGGGTACGCTGAAGAAAGCCGGCAATGTGGAAGCGCCGGATTACTTTCTGAAAAACACCGGTCTAGAAGAAGCCGATTTCTCCGGCGCGCTCGGATGGAAGAAAGAACGCTATGGCGCCGAAGTCTTCTACTCGCAGTTCAACACGACGCTGGGGATCTTCTCCGCTTCGCACATCGGCAACCTGACCGACCTGCAACGGGCGTTCGACAGCGAGCGACCGCTCGAATCGGCGGGTTTTACGTACACGATCGGTCGTCCGTACCAGCGCATCGAACACGAGTTGTTCAAAGTCGGCGCCTGGTGGCTGACGGGTAACGCGGGCAAGCTGAGTGTGACCGGCGCACGGCAGTACAACCTCCGCTACGAATTCGACAAGCACCTGCCGTTGAACGATTCGCTCGCGGGATTGAACCTGCCGCAACTGCAATTCGAGATCACCTCGCATACGGCGGACGTGGTGTGGGAACACCATCGTTTCCACGGCTTCACCGGCAGCATCGGGTTCAGCAGGCTGTGGCAGGCCAACACCACGGAAGGCCGCCTCTTCATTCCCAACTTCGAGAACGCGCGCAACGGCGCTTTCTGGATCGAACGCTACAAGCAACCGAAGGTCGAACTGGAATTCGGCGTACGCTACGACGCGCAACAGCTCAGCGCCTACCGCTGGGTGTACGCGAACGGCGGTTATACGCTGACGAATCCGGAACGCACTTTTGGCAACGTATCGGGCACTATCGGGGCGATCTGGAAACCCGACAGCAGCTTCACGCTCAGCTTCAACGCGGGCACGGCCTGGCGCGCGCCATCGGTGGCGGAGTTGTACGCCTCCGGCCTGCATCACGGCGCCGCGGCGATCGAGTACGGCGATCCCGGACTGCTGACGGAAAAGGCGCTGAACACGATCCTCTCCGCGCGCTATCAACGCGACGAACGCCTGCAGGCGGAAGTGTCGGTGTACTACAACCCGATCCGCGACTTCATCTACCTGCGGCCCGAGTTACCACCGACGCTGACGATCCAGGGCGCGTTCCCCACCTTCCGCTACCGGCAGACCGACGCGCTGCTGAAAGGCCTGGACGCGCAGGTACGGTATCGTCCGCTGCGGCGCTTGCAGCTCAGCGGAAAAGCGTCCCTGCTGCGGGCGCGCAACCTGAACGCCGCGGAATGGCTGGTGATGATGCCTGCCGACCGCGCGGAACTGGAAGTGAGTTTCCTTCCGTCGGCTCGTCCGCGGTTCCGCGACAATAGTGTGAGCATCGCCGCGCAGTATGTAGCGCGACAAACACGGGTACCCGATAACAGCGACTTCGTTGCGCCGCCGGCGGATTACCTGTTGTTGCGATTCGAAGCTTCCACCACCCTGAACCTGAATCGCCAGAAGATCGTCGTAGGACTCGGCCTGAGTAACCTGCTCGACACCGTCTACCGCGATTACCTCGACCGGTTCCGGTATTACACCGATGCCATGGGACGCAACATCGTCCTGCGGCTACGCATCCCGCTCGCGTTGACAAAAGCGGAAACACCAACCACCGAATAATCCAACTCCATGAAACTCCATCAACTCCTGACCATAGGTGCCTTCTCCTTACTCGCATTACAATCCTGCAAGAAGGACGAAAACGAAGTTTCCTCACCCGCCCCTCCTGCCAACGAATCGGAAGTCATCACGACGCTGCGCATCACCTTCACCGATTCGGCGAACACGGCCGATGTACGCACCGCCGAGTTCCGCGATCCCGACGGTCCGGGCGGTGTGGCCTACGACCGCTTCGACACCATCCGGCTCGACAGCAACTGTACCTACTTCGCAACGATTCTCCTGCTCAACGAAACGGCCTCACCGGTCGACACGATCTCCAACGAAGTGCTCGAAGAAGCCGACGACCACCTCTTCTGTTTCACGCCATCGGGCAGCAGCGCGTCGGTTACCGTCACCGACCGTGATGGCAACAACCTCCCGATCGGACTGCAATCGACCTGGATCACCACCAGCGCCGGTTCCGGCACCATGAACGTTACCCTACACCACCAACCCGGCATCAAGAACGGCGACTGCGCATTGGGCGAAACGGATGTGGAGGTTTTGTTTGTGGTGGAGATTGAGTGAGAGGGACGAGGGGCGTGGGGCGAGGGGCGAGGGACGAGGGACGAGGGACGAGACCGAGACCGAGGAGCGAGACGTTGGAACGTTGGAACGTTTGAACGTTGTAACGTTTGAACGTTTGAACTTACGGCCTTGATCGACTGTGCTGGCGATGCCGGGTCGGTCGGGCTTGCCTTGATGGAGCTGTGTTACGCCCCTCCGGGGCTGGGGGATTTTGGTATTTGGACTAGCAAGCGTGTTGGGCCCCTCCGGGGCTGGGGTGAGGATCGCATTCCAACGTTGGAACGTTGTAACGTTTGAACGTTTGAACTTACGGCCTTGATCGACTGTGCTGGCGATGCCGGGTCAGTCGGGCGTGCCTTGATGTAGCTGTGTTACGCCCCTCCGGGGCTGGGGGATATTGGTGATTGGATTAGCAAGCGTGTTGGGCCCCTCCGGGGCTGGGGTGAGGATCGCATTCCAACGTTGGAACGTTGGAACGTTTGAACGTTGTAACGTTGTAACGTTGAAACGCTGTAACGTTTAAACGTTGTAACGCTTGAACGTTTGAACGTTAATCCGTTCAACCTTCAACTTTCAACATTCAACCAACGCGGAACACGGAACCCCACTACGCCCCTCCGGGGCTGGGGTGAGGATCGCATTCCAACGTTGGAACGTTGTAACGTTTGAACGTTGTAACGTTTGAACGTTTGAACTTACGGCCTTGATCGACTGTGCTGGCGATGCCGGGTCAGTCGGGCGTGCCTTGATGGAGCTGTGTTACGCCCCTCCGGGGCTGGGGGATTTTGGTGTTTGGACTAGCAAGCGTGTTGGGCCCCTCCGGGGCTGGGGTGAGGATCGCATTCCAACGTTGGAACGTTGTAACGTTTGAACGTTGTAACGTTTGAACGTTTGAACTTACGGCCTTGATCGACTGTGCTGGCGATGCCGGGTCAGTCGGGCGTGCCTTGATGGAGCTGTGTTACGCCCCTCCGGGGCTGGGGTGAGGATCGCATTCCAACGTTGGAACGTTGGAACGTTTGAACGTAGTAACGTTTAAACGTTGTAACGCTTGAACGTTTGAACGTTAATCCGTTCAACCTTCAACTTTCAACATTCAACCAACGCGGAACACGGAACTCGGAACACGGAACCCCACTACGCCCCTCCGGGGCTGGAGTTAGGATCGCATTCCAACGTTGGAACGTTGGAACGTTGGAACGTTTAAACGTTGTAACGTTTGAACGTTAATCCGTTCAACCTTCAACTTTCAACTTTCAACTTTCAACCAACTCGGAACACGCCTGCCAGCCGTAGCTTTAGCGAAGGCTGGGAACCCGGAACCCTAAACCTCACTCGACATTCATCATCTTCTCAATAACCGTCTCATACTCCGCTTTCATCTCGCCGATGCTGCCCCAGGATTGTTCGTCGATGAGGACTTCGCCTTCGGTGACGGTGCCGAGGTTGGACCAGGTGACGTTGTTGACGGTGGAGAGGTAGTCGACGAAGGCGTCGATGTGTTGTTCGTTGACGCTGACGACCACGCGGCTCTGGGCTTCGCCGAAGAGGAAGGCGTCGGCGCGGCAGTCGAAATCGGTCTCGATGCTGAAGCCGAGGTTGTTGGGGAAACCCGATTCAGCCAGGGCGATGAAGAGGCCGCCGTCGGATACGTCGTGCGCCGAGGCTACGAGGCCTTTGCGGATGAGCTGCTTCACGACCTGTTGCACGGCATACTCGGTGTCGAGGTCGAAGTGCGGCGCGGGGGTGTTCTTGCGCTTGTGCCAGCTATACAGGTACTCGGAGCTGTTGATGTCGTTCACCGATTCGCCGATGAGGAAGATGCTGTCGCCCGCGCGCTTGAAGTCGAGCGTCATGCGGTGCGACTTGCTCTGCAACACGCCGAGCATGCCGATCGTCGGCGTCGGGAAGACCGGTCCTTCGTCGGAGCTCTGGTTGTAGAAGCTCACGTTCCCGCCGGTGACGGGTGTCTGGAACTTCCGGCAGGCCTTGCCCATGCCCTTGATGGCGTTGACGAACTGCCAGTACACTTCCTTGTTGTACGGATTGCCGAAGTTGAGGCAGTTGGTGATGGCGGAAGGTTCTCCGCCGGAGCAGACGATGTTGCGCGCGGCTTCGGCCACGGCGATGGCGCAGCCCTGTTCGGGGTCGGCGTGCACGTAGCGGCTATTGCAATCGACTGTAAGGGCGAGGGCTTTGTCGGAACGCTTGAGGTTGACGATCGCGGCGTCGGAAGGCGCGTTGGTGCTCATGTTCACCGTGCCGACCATCGAGTCGTACTGCCGGTACACCCAGCGGCGCGAGGCGATGTTGGGGTGGCGGAGCAGGAACTGTCCGACTTCGCGCAGGTCTTCCGGCTCTTCGATCTCGTCGATGCGGAAGCGCTTGTTCTCGTAAAAATAACTCGGCACCGAATACTCGCGGTGATAGACCGGAGCGCCGCCACCCAGCACGAGTGAATCGGCGGGGACGTCGGCGACCATTTCGCCGTCCATGAAGAACTTGAGCTGCGTGCCGGAGGTCACTTCTCCGATCTGCACGCAGTTGAGGTCCCACTTGTCAAAGATCTTGCGCACCTCGGGTTCCCGGCCGCGCTTGACGACGATGAGCATCCGCTCCTGGGATTCGCTGAGGAGAATCTCCCAGGCCTGCATGTGCTTCTGCCGGGTCGGTACCTTGTCGAGGTGGATGACCATGCCGTGCTTACCCTTGGCCGACATCTCGCTGGTTGAGCAGATGATGCCCGCCGCGCCCATGTCCTGCATGCCGACCACCGCGCCGGAGGCGATCACCTCGAGGCTGGCTTCGAGCAGCAGTTTTTCGGTGAACGGATCACCGACCTGTACAGACGGCAGGTCTTCGGCGGAATCTTCGTGCAGGTCGCCCGAAGCGAAGGTGGCGCCGTGGATACCGTCCTTGCCCGTGGCGGAACCGACGATGTACACCGGGTTGCCGACGCCGTAGGAAGTAGCGGAGATCGTCTTGCCGACTTCCACGATGCCCGCCGACATGGCATTCACGAGCGGGTTGATGTTGTAGCAGTCGTCGAAGAAGAGTTCACCGCCGACCGTCGGTACGCCGAAGGCGTTGCCGTAGTCGCCGATGCCTTTCACGACGCCGCGCAGCAGCCAGCGGGTCTTGTCGAGCGACAGGTTACCGAAGCGCAAGCTGTTGAGCTGCGCCACCGGGCGGGCGCCCATGGTAAAGATGTCGCGGTTGATGCCGCCCACACCCGTTGCTGCGCCCTGGTAGGGTTCAATGGCGGAAGGATGGTTATGCGATTCGATCTTGAAGGCGCAGGCGAGTCCGTCGCCGATGGCAACCAGACCGGCATTCTCCGCACCGGCCTGTACGAGCATATGCGGTCCGTCTTTCGGCAGCGTCTTGAGCCAGACGATGGAGTTCTTGTAGGAGCAGTGTTCGCTCCACATCACCGAATAGATACTGAGTTCGGTGAAGTTGGGCGTACGGCCCAGGTATTCCTTGATCTTATCGAATTCCTCCGGAAGCAGGCCCAGTTCTTTGGCCGTTTCCACAGTCACTGCCTGCTCGAGTGTTTCGGACATGGGTGGGGTGGTTTGGAGGCAAAGGTAGCAACTAGGTTTTAGGTTCCGGGTTGGTTGAAAGTTGAAAGTTGAAGGTTGAAGGTTGAAAGTTAAAAGCGGCCTGCCTGCTGCTTGGGGCGACTAATCCTTTGAATACGAAAGTCCTATTGACTCATCGGGGGAATTTTGCAAGCTTGATCCTGATACCCCTTTATTGCTCCGGTGAAATAATCCGACTCATTCCGCCACCCTCCTCTTTCTCCTCCCTCGTCCCTGCCTTCGCTAAAGCTCCGGCAGGCAAGCCTCCTCCCTTTTTCAAGTAACTCGGAACTCGGAACCCGGAACACTTTTGCCCACGTCATTTCCTAACTTTACCCACGATGCTAACCTACGCGCTTGTCCCGGGGTACGTGGCCCTGTTTGTCTGGCTGATCGGGAGGAGCGGGTTTTTCGCTGCGACGGGTGTATCGGTGCGTTGGTTCCAGGGGGTGTTTCTGTTGAAGGTGCTGGCGGGTTGCGTCCTGGGGTGGCTGTACACTTATCACTACACCGACCGGACGACCTCCGATACGTTCAAGTTCTTCGACGATAGCGGCATCCTGTTCTCGGCGCTGACCGAGCGGCCCTGGGATTTTTTCCGCATGTTCACCGGCATCGCCGGCAACGATCCGGAGCTACGGCATTATTACGAGTCGATGAACGCCTGGCTGAACAAGGACGTGCTGTTCAACGACAACAAGACCATCATCCGGCTGAATACGTTCTTCCGGTTTTTCTCGCTGGGGAATTACTACGTGCACGTGGTGTTCATCAATTTCCTCTCGCTGACCGGACTCACCGGACTCTACCGCAGCTTCACGTCCACCCTGCCCGGTCGCGGCCGTATCCTGTTCGTGACGACTTTCCTCCTGCCGTCGGTCGTGTTCTGGGGATCGGGATTGCTGAAGGACGGGCTCCTGCTCTTCGCCCTGGGAACGCTGGTGTATGTGTATCGCCAACTGATGCTGGGCGACCGACGCTGGTCGCGACTGGCGCTCTTCGGTATCAGTTTCCTGTTGTTGTTGTTCACGAAGTTCTATGTGATCGTCACCATCACGCCCGGACTGATCGCCTGGTGGATGAGCCGGGGGAAGTCGCTGGGCGGAGCTTTGCTGCGCTTCGGGGCGGTGTATGGAGTATTCTTTGTGTTGGCATTCAACCTGCACCGGATCGTTCCGGCGTATAAGCTGGCCGACATCATCTACTACAAACAACAGAACTTCTACGTGCTGGCGGAGATGACCAAAGCGAAGAGCGTGATCCGGGCGCCGGAGTTCTATGCGACGGGCTGGAGCCTGGCCGCGCACGCGCCGCTGGGTTTCCTGACGACTTTGTTGCGGCCGACAGTGTTCGACGCGCACGGGAATCTGCTGGTGATGGCTTCGGCGATCGAGAATGCGCTTCTGCTCGTGCTGATGCTGGTCTTGCTGGCAAGGCCGCGGCGGGTGGAACCGACGGCTTTGAGCTTCGTGCTATTCGCCGGGATCTACGTGCTGCTGCTCTACAGCCTCATCGGATTGATCACGCCGATCCTGGGAGCCATGGTGCGGTACAAGGTCGTGGGCATGCCGTTCCTGTTCTTCGTGCTGGTGGCATTTAGTTCTGTTTGGGGGCGGCGGGTTTCGAAGTGATTGCACGCGGATTCCGCGGACTTGGCGGATGAACGCGGATCGCTTTCTGCAAGCATCCGCAACGACTGCAATAAAACCTATATTTGAAAGAACAAGTCCACACGACTTTTATGGATCTATTTCGAAAAAAATCTGTCGGGAATATTTTACGGGAAGCGGAAGCGGGGCCTGCCGGTGACGGGCATCAGTTGTCGAAGCACCTGGGTGTGCGCGACCTGACCGCGCTGGGCATCGCGGCCATCATCGGCGCCGGAATCTTCAGCACGATCGGGAACGCCAGCGCGAACGGCGGTCCGGGTGTGATCCTGCTGTTTCTCTTCACCGCCGTAGCCTGCGGCTTCGCGGCCTTCGCCTATGCCGAGTTCGCCTCGATCGTGCCCGTTTCCGGCTCCGCTTATACATACAGCTACGTCGCCTTCGGCGAGGTCGTCGCCTGGATCATCGGCTGGGCGCTGATCATGGAATACGCTATCGGGAACATCACCGTGGCGATCTCCTGGTCCGACTACTTCACCGGACTGCTGGCCGGCATGAACATCCATTTGCCCGAGTGGATGACAATGGACTACCTCACCGCCTCGAGAGGCTACCGGCAGGCCGAAGCCTTTCTGCATTCCGGAAAAAGCTTCGCGAACCTCGACGCGCCCCTGCAGGCTGCGCACAGCGCCTGGACGGGCGCTCCCACCCTGCTCGGTCTGCACCTCGTCGCCGACCTTCCCGCCCTGCTCATCATCGTGCTGATCACCTGGCTGGTGTACCGCGGCATCCGCGAGTCGAAGAACGCCGGCAATACGATGGTCGCGATCAAGCTCATCATCGTGTTGCTCGTGATCGCCGTGGGCGTCTTCTACGTGAACAGCGACAACTGGAATCCCTTTCTCCCCAACGGCATCGGCGGGGTGTTGAAAGGCGTGTCGGCTGTGTTCTTCGCGTACATCGGTTTCGACGCCATCAGCACCACGGCGGAAGAATGCAAGAACCCGCAGCGCGACCTGCCCAGGGGCATGATGTGGTCCATCATCCTCTGCACGATCCTCTACGTGGCGATCGCGCTGGTGCTCACCGGCATGGTCCCGTACCACGAACTGGCCGTGGGCGACCCGCTGGCCTTCGTGTTCCAGAAGCTGAACCTGCACTGGCTCTCGGGCATCATCGCCGTGAGCGCGATCGTGGCCATGGCGAGCGTGCTGCTCGTGTTCCAGCTCGGACAGCCGCGCATCTGGATGAGCATGAGCCGCGACGGTTTGTTGCCCAAGAAATTCTCGACCATCCACCCGAAATTCCGTACGCCTTCGTTTGCCACCATCGTCACCGGCTTCGTGGTGGCCGTGCCGGCCCTGTTCATGAACCTCACCATGGTGACCGACCTGTGCAGCATCGGCACCCTGTTCGCCTTCGTGCTGGTGTGTGCCGGGGTGTTGCGGCTCGAGTTATTGCCCGACAAACCCAAAGGCTCCTTCCGCACCCCGTATGTGAACGCGCAGTACGCCTTCCCCGGCCTGTTGCTGCTCGGGCTGGTGGTGTCGTTCACGGTTTACAAGGATGAAGCGTTCCGTTTCCTGCGCAACGACGCGCAACTGGTCCCGGCAAACGAGTTCGTAGCCGGGCTGAGCAAGGACGAAGCCACGGAAGTAGGCGCTTACGTTGCCCGCACCGACAGCGCGAATCTCAGCGCCGCGGGCGGCGACCTGGACGCGTACGTCTCCGGTCTCGACGAAGCCGCGTACGGCGCCCTGCTCGCGCAGGCACCGCTGCCACAGCAGAAGAAGCAGGTCGAAGGCTGGGAGGTGTTCAAGCACAAGATCCCGAGCTGGATCTTCCTGATCAGTTGCCTGGCGCTGGCGGTGCTGGCCTTCCGTCATCGCTTTTCGCTGATCCCTTTGCTGGGACTCGTCTGTTGCCTGTACATGATGAGCGAGTTGGGCCTGTCGAACTGGATCGGCTTCGGGATCTGGCTGCTGGCGGGATTGGTCATTTATTTCGGGTTCAGTTACCGGAACAGCCGGCTGAACCGCGTCAACGCGTAAACCATGAAAACGATCTTCATCACCGGCGCGACGGCCGGCTTCGGAAAAGCCATTGCCTACACCTTTGCGCAGCACGCGTGGCGGCTCATTCTTAACGGACGGCGGCAGGACCGGCTGGAGGCACTGGCCACCGAGTTGCGGAACGACTACGGAGCCGACGTGCTCACCCTGCCCTTCGACGTACGCGATCGCGAAGCCGTGGTACAGGCGATCAGGAACCTGCCGCACGAATGGAAGTGGGTAGACCTGCTGGTGAACAATGCCGGACTGGCCTCGGGGCTGAGCACGATCCAGGAAGGCGACTTTGCCGACTGGGACGTGATGCTCGACACCAACGTGAAAGGCCTGCTGAACGTTTTCCGTTGTATCGCGCCCACAATGGTGGAGCGCGGGCAGGGGCACATCATCAACATCGGGTCGATCGCCGGGAAGCAGACCTATTTGCGGGGCAACGTCTATTGCGCCACCAAAGCCGCAGTGAACGCCCTTTCCGAGGCCATGCGGATCGACATGCTCCCGCACGGCATCCGGGTCACGCAGATCTGTCCGGGCGCGGCGGAGACCGAGTTTTCGCTCGTCCGCTTCAAAGGCGACGCCGAACGCGCCAAACAAGCCTACGCCGGCTACAAGCCCCTCACCGCCCAGGACATCGCCGACATCGTCTATTTCGCCGCCACCCGGCCGGGGCATGTGGTTCTGAATGATATCGTAGTGACCCCGCTGGCGCAGGCGAGTCCGTATTATATGCACAAGGGGTGACCGATAATAAATGCCTGCTTCTTATCTTAGTCTCATTTTATAACTTTCGACAAGCCGACCAAACTGGAACAATAAACGAAACTGACCCGTCACGATAAACGCATTTCGCCAATTTGACTGATTGTTTGTATTTTCGGGTGAAATCGAGGAATTTGTGGAAATAAAGCGAAGGAGAGTTTCGCCTATTTGAGCGTTACCGGTCATGCTAAAAGACGACACAGACAACAATAAAACGACAGAGCAAATGAACAGACAAGCCAACGCTTCAGCAAAATCAAAAGAGCTGCAACCCATCGCACAAGCCGACACAGTTGCAGCACATTTGCTTTTGCCCTACCCGCATCCCAAGACAAAATCTATTTTCCTGATTAGACAATGAGTAAGAAAACCTTTATCCAAGAATTATGTAGAGAAAATTCAACTTTCAGTTCGCCACGACAAGCTGAAATGGTTGCAAATTTATTGGACACAGTTTCGAGTGACATTTACTCTGAAAGCCAACGATTTGTATTTGAACTTATACAAAATGCTGACGATGCAGCAAAGGACACAAACAACGAAATTCATTTTGACTTTTTACCAAATTGTTTAATTGTTTCTCACAACGGAAAACCTTTTGACGAAAAAGATATTATTTCACTTACTGGAGCAGGTGCAAGCACCAAGCGTGCAGACCCGACAAAGACAGGCTATAAAGGAATTGGTTTTAAATCAGTATTCGGAAAGTCGGAGCGGGTAACAATCTTTTCGGACGGCTATCAGTTTCGGTTTGACAAATCATTTCATAAACAAAAATTGCCTTGGCAAATAATTCCGATTTGGTCAGAATTAAACGAATTGAGTGATTCAATTCAAAAAAGCATATTAGATAATAACTATGCAGTATCTACCACTATAGAAATTAAAAAGCCCGAAGAATTACTCGAAGAACTGAACGAGTTGCTTAGTAATGGCCAAATACTTCTATTCCTAAGACGAGTTTCAAAAATTTCAGTATCGTATAATGGCAAACCGGTTTCCTCGATTGAGAAGAAAATTATCAGCCAAGATATAGCTTTCAATGAAACTACTTTGTATAAAGACGGAAAAGAAATTAGTTCGTGGCTAACAAAATCATTTGAGCAAATATCTATTCCCGAAGACACAAAAGAGGAATTAAGACAGGATGAAAAAACACCTGAAAAATTAAAAGAAGCTGAGTATACAGAATTATCATTTGCCGCAAAAATTGAAGAAGGGAAATTAAAATCACTCAAAAGCGAAGAAAGTTTAATCTTTACTTATTTGCCTACCAAGGTCTCGGACTTTGAATTTCCATTTTTAATAAATGGAAGTTTTCTTACCAATGCAGCAAGAGAAGGACTACACGAAGACAGAGTTTGGAATCAATGGCTATTTAAACTTACAGCCGAAAAAATTATTGAATGGTTAGAAATTCTTTCGAAAAGCAAATTTAAATTTCAAATCCTACAATTACTTCCATCAAAATTTGGAGGAATTCATAATGAATTAAGAGTTTCATTCAACCAATCATTAGAAAAGTCTGTAAAGGAAAAAGCATTTATTCCTTCAAAAAATGCTAAACTTAAAAAGATATCGGATATTGTTATTGACAAAATAGGGCTTTCTGAATTATCATTCTTATCACCAGAAACAGTAATAGGTTTTATAAACCAAAAAGAAAACACAAATTTTAAAACAGATTCGTTGATAAACTCACAGCTTCAACGAGCCGATAAACTACGTTCATTTGGTGCAATGTTTTTTGAGACGGAAAACCTTGAAGATTTTTTCCTATCAGACATATTCAAGAAGAATCACCAACCATCTGAAAATTTTTCTTTAATTGAATATTTCCATAGCAAAGCAGCAAAAGACGAATCTAAAGAATGGAACGAAAAACTAAAATCAATTCCATTCATTTATGCAAAAGGTAAAAAACTGAAAAGCCCGCAAGCTGTTTGTTTCCCTTCTATTGATTTTAAAACGGAGTTTGGCGATGGTGTTGCGGTTATTCATAGCGAAGTTTACCCAAAAATAGAGACCCATAGCAAAATCAAAGGTTGGCTTGAATTATTGGGCGTTAAAGAACCATCTGATGAAGCATACCTTGAAAATGAGATTATCGGAAATATTGATAACTGTATTGATATAAATAATTATCTATATATAACAAGATACATTTTTAATCGGCATAAAAAAGGTTTATTAAGTGAATTGCATTACGACCAATTACAAGACTTAAAACTATATTCTACAAAAGGGGAGTTTAAAGCAGCCAAAGAATGCTATCTTTCAGATTTCTATGAGCCTTCTTTGAGATTAGAAAAAGTAAATGACGAAGGAATTTTTGTTTCAAGCACCTACAAACAAAACGAAGATTTAATTAGCGAATGGAAAACATTTTTCTTGTACTTAGGCGTTTGCGAGAACGTTGAACTCAGAGAATTAAGACTTTCTAATAGTGAGGCAATAGGTATGTACAAGGATTTTGCCCAATTTTTTGCGACTAATTCTACACAAAAATACAATGCTGCTTCCGGAACTATTTGGCATAACACAATTACAACATATAAATTAACCACCTACACTCTAGTAGAATTTGCTTTTAATTATGAATTTTCTAAGCTTTTTTGGTTAAAAGCTTTAGAAATTCCTTTTATGCGAGTTAATAATGACAAAGGTTTCGCCTCGTGGCAAAACAAATTGGATTTGGATGAAAATTTTTTCGATTGGATGATAAGCAATTCACCAATATTTCCTGCAACAACAAAGGTTTGCTTAAAGGCAAATGAAATATTTATAAACAATAAGGAAATTATAGAAATAGCGGGCAATTATTTACCAGTGTTTGATTGTGATGTGGCATTAACAAAAGAATGGAGAAAAATATTACCTTTCAAAAAGAACTTAGAGCTTACTGACTATTTAGAAATTTTAGGAAAGATAGCGAATCAAAAAAAGAAAAATGAAAATGATGAAACCTCAAAAATATCAGGTAAGAAAAAGATAGCATTAATATATACCAAACTGGCTTCATCTCTTTCTAATTTCTCAAAAGAAGAAAAACAAGAAATTTCGGATTGGGCAAAGACAAACAAAATTATAAGTCAGAATGAAACGTTTGCAAATGCAAGTGAATTATTTTGGTTAAAAGGAACTACAAGTAACTTTGGAGGTGAGTTGGAATTAGTGTTTCTTCCTGATGAATTAAAAGATGAAGAAAATATTGAAGAACTACTTTCGCTTTTTGGTGTAACTGTTATTTCCGAGTTCAAGTTAATTAAGAATAAAACTGTAACCAATGATTCGTTACAAAACGAATTATTTTCGATAAGCCCTTACTTGTCTGCAATCGTTGAAAAGAAAAGCGGAGAAGAATTTGATAGCATTTTCAAAAAACTTAAAACTTTAATCAAAAGCCTTAAAGTAGTTAATACAGCGAGTTTAGAATTAGCGTATATCTATAATGGAAAACAGCATGTGATTTCAAAACCCGATTCATATTTTGATGAAAACGAAAACACATTGTATTTCACGGGGAATTGGAAAAGTCCGACAACAATGTATTCGCTTATTGAACACGTTGCAAAAGCATTGCAAATTGAAAAGTATCAAGAAGAATTACGATTGTTCTTGCAACTTGACCCCGAAGATATTTCAGAGTGGCTTCAATCAAAATTTGATATTAATAAGCAAGAAGTTGAAAATATGCCCGCTGTTTCTAATTTCATAGAGAAATTAGTTTCAGCTACCGAAGAAGAAATTAAACCCTCTGATGCTGGCGTTTTAATGGATAATTCTTCGATTAAAACAAGAATTAGTATAAATGAAGAAGCACAGGAGATTATTTTTGAAACATTAGAACGGAATAAATTTATCGTTGAAAATAGAAATAAAATCACATACACAATTCTTGAAGGAGTAAAAAATCCAAATGGTAAATTAATTAAGGTTGTTGTTAAAAGTGTTAAGGCAGGAAGAATATATTTTACACCGCTTGAATGGTTGGCATTAACAGAAGAAGATTCTCAACTTTTTGTTCTGACAGCAGGAAATAAAGTAAGAAACGTGACACTTGCAGACCTACAAAGAATAAATGACGAATTTCACATGCGTTTCAATACGGAACAATTCGTTATTTCAAATTTGAAAATACTTGCAAACTTCTTTAAAGGTTTACCCTACACCCATTTTATATTCATGACACCCGAAAGCACGACAGATTACCTACAACAATTTGGTTTAAGTGAAAGAAATTCAAGTTCAAAAGAATTGTCTGCTGATGATAAAAACCTTTTGCTTTAATGATTTACAGCCGAGAAGAACATATAAAATTTTTAGAAGAAGAGCTTCGGGCACAAACAGAAGCCTACAAGCAAAAGTTAGACACTTCTGCCCTTTTTCTGTTGCAAGACCGTGAAGAACTGTTTGTTGCTCAATTTCTCACGTTCAAAGACGGAGAAATGATTTTAAAATTCCCCAACACAAGAGGAATACCAAGACAAGGCGAATATCTTTACTGTTTTACAGTTCCAAAAGAACTAAGAAATTACAGAGATTGGGGGAACAAAACTTATGGCGATTTAATAAAAGAAAAAACAAATTATTCTGAAATTGTTTGTATTTGGCAAACGCCATCTAACGAAAAAGATTTCAGCATTGCAGGTTTCAGAGGTGTGGAACTTGAATTTGCAATTCACATACAAGAAGCAGAAGGAATGATACTTCTTTTGGGGCCAAACAAACCACCATTTGAATACATTGCTAATCTTCAAAGTATTGTTCTAAACCAAAATAATGAATCTGTAAATAGAATTCTTGACCAAGATTTTCAAGTTTCAGATTGGACACCATCACTTCTTGACAATAAAAGCAACATTGCTGATTTTGTTTTATCTCAATTGGGATTACAGGATAGTCTAATTATTCAAGGTCCGCCAGGGACGGGCAAAACATATTTGATTGCTGAAATCTGCGAACGACTTTGTAATCAGGGAAAATCTGTATTAGTAACCGCATTAACAAATAGAGCGTTAATTGAAATAGTTGAAAAACCAGCATTGAAAGGACTGTTAGAAGAAAATCGGATTTTCAAGACAAAACTTTCGGTTGACGAAGCAAAAGCATTTAAAGATTTACAGCAAACAAAAGAAGTTAGTCCGCAACCTTACAATTTAATTCTATCAACGTTTTTCATTACCAGCGGACAAGCGGCAAAAACTTTTAATGAGCCACCTTTTGACTATGTTATTGTTGATGAAGCAAGCCAAGCCTTACTTGGAATGTTTGGTGGTGCAAAACTTTTAGGAAAGAAAAATATTTGGATTGGCGACACAAGACAGTTACCGCCTGTTGTTTCATTAAGCGATGATAAAGTGAGTCGTAAAAATTACGGTGCATTGGTTGATGGCTTAAAAGCACTTTCTGAAACAGCATCTATGCCAATATTTCAGCTAACTGAAACACATCGTCTGACGGACAGAGCAGCAAAGTATTCAGGTTTTTTCTATAAAGACAGTTTGAATTCAAGAGCTAAAAAAGATATTCGCCTTTCTTATTCGGAAATGGACATTGATTTTGGAAGGCTCTTCAATCCAAAAGGTGGGCCGACTTTAATAAAAACTGATTTAAAAGCAGGCGAGTTCAAACCAACCAATGCTTTAAAACTCGCAACAGAAATTGTAAAACACTTATTCGAAACGAACGAAAAATTACATATTTCTGTATTGACATACTTTGTAGAAACTACAAAAGCATTACAAAAAGCAATTTTTCAAACAATCGGCTATCATAATAATTTGTTGATTGAAACGGTTTCAAGAGTTCAGGGTTTGACTACAGATGTGACAATTTTTGTTGTTCCGAATTCAAGTTATCATCGTTCATTAGAAAACCGACTTTTCAATGTGGCAACAAGTCGCTCAAAACGACACACACTTATTATCACGGACAAGGGTGCTTTAACACGTTCTCAAATTGACAATGAAGTAAAAACCTATCTTCAAAAACTTGATGAAGAATTTTCATTTTACATTCAATTTGACGGTTTGACTATTGCAAACATTAATGAAGCTAAACAAGACCCAGTTGAAAAAGTAAATACAGAAACTACTCAAGCAAAAACGGAAAAAGAAAGCAATGTTGGTTTAAAAGTTCTTGGCACAATAGACCTTTCAAAATTTGAAAAGCCGAAAAAGGAAATCAAAAAGGACAAAGAAAATATTTACATCATTGACACTAATGTATTTGTTGATTATCCCGACATCATTTCAAAAATTGACAAGAGGTATCAAGTGATTTTATCGGCAAAAGTCATTGACGAGTTAGACAAATTGAAAGTTACGCTATCTGAAGAACAAAAGAAAAACGTTCAAAAGGCAATCAAACAAATCAATGACAGTTTTGACAAACGAAATATCAAGATGAAAACAGCCGACCTGACTCTACTCCCAAGCGACTTTGACAAAAAATCTCCTGACAATTTTATTTTATCAGTTGCACTAAAATACATAGATGAAAATCCAATTATGCTGACATCTGACAACGGTTTACAAGTTAAATCAAAAGGCTTCGGCATAACGACAATAACATTAAAGGAGTTTTTAAAACAAATGAGATATTAGCCAAAGCTTTTGGTGGCACATTTGCAAAACCGCACAAGCTAACGCTAAAACCAAGTTTTGCAAAAGAGCCACCAAGCCAACGCACAAAGACACTGCAACATGGACAGACAACAACACGACAGAAAAGAAGCACGAACCGGTAACATGGGTTTGGCGTCATGCGGGGTGACGTGCTTTAATTCAAGTGTAGTTTTTCAAATCAACTTTAGTGCTGGGTTGACAGTTTTGTGCCTTGAAATCCCGCACGAACGCCAAGCCCAAAAACGTTATCGGTCAGTGTAAAAAAGCCGACCCGCAAATGGCACATTTGGTTTTTGTCGACACACGAGCCAACGCTCAAAAAACCAAAAGAGCCATTTTTTGCCAACGCACGGACAGACGACAAGACAGAAAAAAGTAACTTAGACGACTGAAAATATTAAAAATAAAAAGTGACTGAATTAACAGAAAATATAAAACCAGACAACCAAGTAAAATCCAAAAAGCGGGTTACTGACCACGGGGAAGTGTTTACTAACCAACGTGAAGTAAACGCTATGCTCGATTTGGTGAAACACGAAACAGAACGCATTGACTCCCGATTTTTAGAACCTGCTTGCGGAAACGGCAACTTTTTAGCAGAAGTTTTGAGACGAAAATTAGCAGTTGTTGACAGCCGATACAGCAAAAGTCAAGTGGAGTGGGAACGCTATTCTGTGATTGCTGTATCGAGCATTTACGGAGTGGACATTTTGGAAGACAACGCCCAAGAATGCCGAGACCGTTTGCTTGGAATTTATACCGATTGGTATTCTAAAGTATTCAAGCAAGTAAAAAATGAGTGTATTCGTTCTGTTCGATTTTTATTGAGCAGAAACATACTTTGGGGCGATGCATTGGACTTTACCAATCCCGAAACCAAACAACCCATTGTGTTTTCTGAATGGAGTGCCGTAAACGGCTCTATGCTGAAACGCAGAGATTATATGTTCAAATTTCTAGTTGAGAAAACTCACCAGTTTTCAATGTTCAATGACGAAGGCAACGCAGCAGCCATTGACGAACCTGTAAAGGATTTTCCGCTTATTCATTTTTTAAAACTTGGCGAAGATGATACAAACGAACTATAATCCTGACGTACTCTCTTGCCTTGCCAATTTGAGTAATGACGAAGTGTTCACGCCACCGAGTCTGGTGAATGATATTTTGGACTTGCTCCCAGCCAAATTATGGAGCAACCCTAACGCCAAGTTTTTAGACCCTGTTTCTAAAAGTGGCGTGTTTTTGCGTGAAATGGCAAAGCGACTAATGGTAGGTTTGGAAACCCAAATACCCGACAAGCAGGAACGCATTAACCACATTTTTAGCCAACAATTATATGGCATTGCCATTACCGATTTAACCGCACTGCTATCTCGCAGAAGCGTGTATTGCTCCAAAACAGCCAATGGCAAATACTCCATTTGCGAAACCTTTGATGATGAACAAGGAAACATTCGCTACAAACGAATGAAACATACTTGGCAAAACGGAAAATGTACCTATTGTGGTGCAAGCCAAGAAGTGTACGACCGAGGAGATGCCTTGGAAACTTACGCTTACAATTTTATTCACACAGACAAACCTGAAAAAATATTTAATATGAAGTTTGACGTTATCGTTGGTAATCCGCCATATCAAATGAGTGATGGTGGTGGTCGTGACTCAGGAGCAATTTCACTTTATCACAAATTTATTGAACAAGCAAAGAATTTAAATCCAAGATACCTTTCAATGATTGTTCCTGCAAGATGGTATTCAGGTGGGAAAGGACTTGATGAATTTAGAGATGAAATGCTGAAAGATAAAAGAATTGCTCAAATTCACGATTTTCCGGAAACATCTGATTGCTTTCCCGGTCTAAATATTCGTGGTGGTGTTTGCTATTTTCTTTGGGACAGAGAACATAAAGGGGATTGTACAATAACAAATTATAAAAACGGTACAGTTCTGAGCACTTCAAAAAGACCACTTTTAGAACCTAATTCAGATGTTTTTGTAAGATACAATGAAGCGATTGACATACTTAGAAAGGTTAAGAAATTCAATGAAAAAACTTTTGATGAAACAGTGAGTGCAAGAAAACCCTTTGGCCTTGATTCCAATTTTTCAGGTTTCAAAAAGAGTAAAACTGACAAGCATAATATCTTACTATATAGATTTGGAGATAATGGTTATGTGTGCGAAGAACAAGTTCTAAAAAATAAGCATTGGGTTAAAGAAATAAAAGTCTTGGTTTCCAAAGCCAGTCCAGGTGGAGACTCATATCCTCACCAAATTATTAGCAAACCAATTATTGCTGATAAAATGTCTTGTAGTACTGAGACATATCTAGTTGTAGGCATTTACAAAAACAAAAAAATTGCAGAAAACGTGGCAAAATATATGCACACCCGTTTTTTCCGATTTATGATGTCGCTAATAAAAAACACTCAAAATATTTCTAGGGGTGTATTTGCTTTTGTGCCAGTCCAAGATTTCTACGAAGAATGGACAGATGAAAAATTATTTGCAAAATATGGTATCACCGAAAGTGAAGTAGAGTTCATTGATACTTTAATAAGACCAATGGATTAATATGGGCAAAAAAGAATTTTTTCCACCTCGACCGTCCACCAATCCCACCATTTATGCTTATGAGTTGGTAAATGTGGCAACGCACAAAGGTTTGCTCAAAATCGGCTATACCGACCGTGATGCACAAACACGTATCAAAGAGCAATTAGGCACGGCAGCAATTCCATACAAAATTGTATTTGAAGAATCGGCGATGAAACGTGACGGAAGTTCTTTCACTGACCACGAAGTACACCGATTGTTGAGAGAATGGAAAGTTGTAAACGAAAGCGGAGAATGGTTTAAATGCACCTTAAACGACTTGCGTAGAGCTATTCACCAAATCAAGACAGGTGAAAAAACAGAAGAAAACCGTGTGCTTACTTTCGGTATGCGACCCGAACAGGATGCAGCCGTTAACAAGACCATTGCCTATTTCAAAAGTTTCAAAAAAGAAAATAAAGACAGAAATCCGCACTTCCTTTGGAATGCCAAAATGCGTTTCGGAAAAACCTTTGCCAGTTACCAATTGGCAAAAAAAATGGGTTGGAAAAAAGTACTAGTACTTACATTCAAACCAGCAGTTGAAGATGCTTGGAAAGAAGATTTACTTTCTCACGTTGACTTTAAAGGGTGGCAATTTATTTCTAAACACGCAGATGAACTATCGAGCCAAGATATTGACACCAAAAAACCCTTGGTTTGCTTTGGTTCGTTTCAGGATTTTTTAGGCAAAAACGCCAACACAGGTGGTATTAAAACCAAAAACGAATGGGTACACGCCACCGTGTGGGATTGTATCATTTTTGACGAATACCATTTTGGGGCTTGGCGAGAAAACGCCAAAGATTTATTCGGCAAAGATTTAGAAGCCGAAAAAGAAATTGAAGAATTTAAGAAAATTGAAAAAGAAGGTTTTGCCGAAGAAGACAAAGCGGAACACTTAGAGAAGATTATTCCAATTAGCACCAATCACTTTTTGTATTTGTCGGGCACTCCGTTTCGTGCCATTAGTTCAGGCGAATTTATAGAAGAGCAAATTTTCAATTGGACGTATTCAGACGAGCAAAGAGCCAAAGAAAATTGGGACGATTCCTTAGGTTCAAATCCTTATGCAGCCTTACCAAGAATGGTAATGCTTACCTATCAATTGCCCGATTCCATTCGCCAAATTGCTATGCAAGGCGAGTTTGACGGTTTTGATTTAAACATATTTTTTTCAGCCGAAGGCGAAGGGCGAAAAGCCCGTTTCAAATACGAAGATGAAGTACAAAAATGGTTGGATTTAATTCGGGGTTCGTTTAGTGAAACCACCGTTGACCATTTGAAGATGGGAGCAAAAAAGCCGCCTTTACCGTTTTCACACGCTCCATTGCTCAAAGTATTAAATCATACTTTTTGGTTTTTGCCAACAGTTGCAGCGTGTAATGCAATGGCATTATTACTTGAAAGAAGACAAAACATTTTTTACCACGATTACAAAGTCGTGGTTGCAGCAGGTACACAAGCAGGAATAGGAATAGAAGCATTGCCCCCAGTTTTAGATGCAATGACCGACAATCCACTGGAATCAAAAACCATTACGCTTTCTTGCGGCAAACTCACCACAGGCGTATCGGTAAAACCTTGGACAGGAATTTTTATGCTTCGAAATTCTTCCAGTCCTGAAACCTATTTTCAAGCAGCTTTCCGTGTGCAAACGCCTTGGGTTATCAAAAACCCCGACAGCAAATCACCCAACAAAGAAGAAATTCTAAAAGAAGAATGCTACGTTTTTGACTTTGCTCCCGACCGTGCATTAAGGCAAATTGCCGATTACAGTTGCCGACTTAATGTAAACGAATCAAACCCCGAAGCAAAAGTTGCTGAGTTTATCAACTTCCTGCCAGTATTGGCTTATGACGGCAGTTCAATGAAGCAAGTGGATGCAGCGGGAATTTTAGATATGGCAATGAGTGGCACAACCGCAACGCTTTTGGCAAGACGTTGGGAAAGTGCCTTGCTCATAAACGTGGACAATAACACCCTTGCCCGATTGATGGCAAACGAAGAAGCAATGAAAGCTTTAATGAGCATTGAAGGCTTCAGGAATTTGAATCAGGACATTGAAACCATTATCAATAAATCGGAAGCAGTAAAAAAAGCAAAGAAAGAAGCCAACGACCGAGAACTAACCAAGAAAGAGAAAAAAGAACTTTCAGACGAAGAAAAGGAATACAAGAGCCTAAGAAAGCAAATCCAAGAAAAGCTAATCAAGTTCGCTACTCGTGTACCTGTGTTTATGTATCTGACTGATTACCGAGAAAGAAGTCTAAAAGACGTAATCACGCAGTTAGAGCCAGGGCTTTTCAAAAAAGTAACAGGACTTTCGGTAAAAGACTTTGAATTATTGGTAAGTCTTGGCGTGTTCAACTCTGCCTTGATGAATGATGCCGTTTACAAATTCAAACGCTACGAAGATGCAAGTTTGGAATATATCGGAATCAACAGACACGAAGGCGAAGATGTTGGTCTATTTGACACAGTATTAAGCCGACAAGATTATGAAGAGAGTTTTGTAAATGAAGATTAGTTATGAAAAGTCTATTTGAAAAAGAAGAAAAAGAAACTGCCTTAAATCAACTCAAAGTTGATTTGATTTCTCGTTTCTATCCTTTTTCAAAAGATGACATTTTACAGTACAAGTCAATTCTAAACTTTGACCGATACCACTTAATGAACAACGATTCGGTTAAATGGGACATTGAACTGCTCGACAAAGTAGATGCAAAAATTGATTGGTCAGCACTTTGGAAAATAAAGACCATAAAATTTGACATTGCCTTTTTCAAAAGATACGAATCCAAAATCGAATTTAGTTCCATCCATCTGTCCAAAAACATTGAATGGTCTAATGATTTACTTTCAGAATACGGTGATAAGTTTGATTGGAGCAAATGGCTTATAACAAAAGAACCACTTTCAACCATTGAAAATTTAAGAAGATATAAGGATATACTTGATTGGAGTTCGGTATCACAAAGAATAAATATTGACTTCACGGAAGAAACACTTCAAGAGTTTTCAGAAAAATGGGATTGGAAAAAGTTGTCAGCTAATAAAAATCTCCCGCTTTCAGTTGAATTTATTCAAAAGTATATGGAGAAGCTAGATTTTGACGCATTATCACAAAATCCAAAGAGTATAGAACTTATTTATAAATATCCTGCATCAAAGAAATGGAATTGGGATAAAGTAATTTTGAATCCTGCCATCAGCTATAACAAAGATTCTTTTGATTTTGTATTTAGCCATTACAAAAAACAGTATGAAACTAAAGAGTTTACAAATCCAATTTTGAAGAAAATGGCTTTGCCATCATTTCTATTTCGAGTATTTACTCGACAACAAAACGACATCAGTTATTTTTTGCAAGATGATTTCATAAAATATTTGCCTTGGGAAAATCTATGCAAATTTTGTAATACTAAATTGACGCTAGATTTTATCGAAAAATATAAAGAAAAATTGAATTTTAAAGAATCAGAGTTTATCAGGAATCATCGAGATATTATTTCAAAAGAGTTCATAGAAAGCAATATTGATTTATTTAATCCTACACACTACTCATTTTATTATCTCCCTCTGACAACTGATTTGTTGAATAATCTGAATGACAAAATAAATTGGAATAACCTTTCAAGTTGTGAAAAGCTAAATTGGACTTGGGATTATATTGACGCACATTATGACAAGTTCAACTTTTTTAGACTTTCAGAAAACAAAGGGATATATGACAAGCTAGTAATGGATAAAACAAGTAAGAACGGAGTATTTGAATTTCTTAACGATGAAATGACCAAGCAAAGAAAATGAATAACAAGCCACCCTATTTGCAAGCACATTGCCAAAGCCCCACAAGCCAACCCGCAAGGCAAAGCTTTGTCAAAGAGCTTGCAAAGCCAACGCTCAACCGACTGACAGACAAGACGAAAGAAGAACACCGAACCGATAACAGGCGTTTGGCACAATGGCGGGTTACGTGGTTAATTGAACATTCTACCTCGCATCAACTTTTGTGGTGTATTGACAGTTTTGTGCTCCGAAATCCGCCACTGCGCCAAGCGCCAAAACGTTATCGGGCAGCCTAGAAAACGACACAGACATTAAGAAACCTATCTTTGACATCAAAAAAAACGGGGAAAGCAGAAAACCGAATAGAGTATGCAGATAAAATGACAAGCAATGAATAAATTTATGATTGACATCCTTTTACAAGGAATTGACGATGAAACAAGAATTAAATTATTACCAAGGGAGCAAGAAATAATAAAAGAATGGGAAAATAATGGGACACTTTTAGCCTCATACATAAAAGGCGATGTAGCTGGTATTTATTTGGTATTAATGGCTAATGACAAAGCTGATGCAGACAAAAAGCTTTCTACTTTGCCTTACTACCCATATATGAAAATAGAAATCATTTCACTAAGATAACAGGAAAAATTCCAGATTATGATACCAGACTATCAATCATTAATGCTTCCTTTACTCAAACTTGTTTCGGACGGACAGGAACACAAATACAGAGACTTGATTGAAAGTTTGGCTATCGAATTTGAAGTAACTGATGAAGAAAGAAAAGAACTTTTAGCAAGTGGTAACCAAGCAATTTTTGACAATAGAGTTGGTTGGGCAAAGACTTATCTAAAAAAAGCAGGACTGCTTGACTCTCCGAAACGTGCAACATTCGTAATCACAGATATTGGCAGACAAACTTTAGCAAAAAATCCCGACCGAGTTGATGCGAAGTATCTAAGACAATTCCCTGCATTTTTAGAATTTCAAAACGCTTCGAGAAATGATGATACTGAAGAAGATGAAATCACTATCATAGAGACAAATGAACAAACTCCTGAAGAGAATTTAGATAAAGCATATCAAAGAATAAGAAAGTCCTTGGCTTCTGAATTACTTAATAAAGTAGTTGAATTATCGCCTGCTTTTTTCGAGAGACTAGTAGTTGAACTTTTAGTAAAAATGGGTTACGGAGGTTCAATCAAAGATGCAGGGAAAGCAATGGGGAAAAGTGGTGACGAAGGAATTGACGGAACAATAAAAGAAGACAAACTTGGCCTTGATATTATCTACATTCAAGCCAAGCGTTGGAAACCAGGAAATGTTGTTGGACGACCAGAAATTCAAAAATTTGTTGGTGCACTTGCCGGACAAGGAGCTAAAAAAGGAATTTTTATCACGACATCAAATTTCACTAAGGAAGCGTTAGAATACACACCGAGAAATGAAACAAAAATTGTTCTCATTGACGGTGAACAGTTGGCTCAACTTATGATTGACTATAATCTTGGTTGCACAACACAACAGACTTATGAACTCAAAAAACTTGACAGCGACTACTTTGGCGAAGAGTGAAACATACGGACGACAAGAAGGCCGACCCGATAACACGAATTTGGCAAAAGTGGCGGTTCAGCGCTCCGCAGACACATTTGTGGTTAATCAAAATTTGGTTCTCCCCATCAACATTTGTAGTCAAAATCGCCACCTTCGCCAAGCCCGAAAACGTCAGACTGTGCAAAAACCTTCCCGCCCTGTTTAAAGAAATTCAATCCAATTAAGGGGATTGCTGATTATCTTCAGAGGATAATCGGCTTCCCATGAAATACCTCACCGGATTTGATCGCAGGCAGGCCACGTTATTCCCGACGTGTATCGATGATTTGATCCCGGAAGATGCCGAGGTCAGGGTAATTGATCTGTTTGTGGATGCGCTCCCGCTTAAGGATTTGGGTTTTTGGAAAAAGCGCCGGTGGAAGAAGGCCGGCCGATGTATCACCCGGCGGATCTGTTCAAATTGTATGTCTACGGATACCTGAACAGGATCCGAACCTCCCGGCTCCTGGCGCGTGAGTGCCAGCGGAACATTGAGCTGCTGTGGCTATTGAAAGGCCTGCAGCCCTGTTTTCGTACGATTGCCGGTTTTCGGTCGGAGAATCCGCAGCTCTTCCGTAATGCGTTCACCCACTTCGTACGGCAACTCAACCGCAAGGGCCTGACCGGGAAAACACTGGTGGCGCTGGACTCCAGCAAGTTCAGAGCGGTCAACTCCAAGAAGAACAACTTCAACCAGAAGAAAATCGACCGGCAACTGGAATACATCGATACCAAGATTCAATCCTATATCGAAGAACTCAATGCCGGTGACCTGGATGAAGCTCAGCAGGAAGCCGTTGGTGAGAAGCTGAAGAAACAAAAAGCTCAGCGCCGAAAGTATAAGCGCATCGAAAAGCAGCTTGCCGCCACCGGCCAGGACCAGGTCTCCACCACCGACCCCGATGCCCGCAGCATGATCCTGCACGGCTCGGTGATCGAAGTGGCCTACAACGTGCAGACCGTCGCAGACTCGGCCAATAAGCTGGTGCTCGAGTACGAAGTCACCAACCAGAACGACCGCAAAGCCCTGCTGCCGATGGCTCAGAAGACCAAGAGCATCTGTGATACAGAGGCCGTGGCCGTACTGGCCGACAAGGGTTACCACAACGGCGAGCAGCTTGCCGCCTGCCAGCGGGAAGACATCTACACCTACGTGGCATACCAGGAAGTTCCCCGGAGCAATCCCGTTCCCACCCCGGAGTTTTACGGCGAGCGTTTTCGTTATAACCCGAAGAAAGATCAGTATGTGTGTCCACAGGGACATATCCTGAAAACCACCGGTCAGTGGTACAACAAAAAGTACGAAAAGTCGGTAACCCGGGTAAAACACTACAAGACCACGGCTTGTAATAATTGTGAAGTGCGGCACCTGTGCACGCGCAATCCGAACGGCCGGGTGATCGAGCGTTCCGTACATGCCGAAGCGGTAGAGCGCAACAACCGGCGGGTCAGAGAAAACTCATCCGTCTATACACTTCGTCAGCAGATCATCGAACACATCTTCGGGACCATCAAACGACAGTGGGGATACGACCACATCCTGTTAAAAGGCCTGCGGAAGAACGAAGGAGAGTTCGGACTCATTTACCTGATTTATAATTTTCGGAGGGTTATAAACATTTTAGGCCTGCCGAAGTTGAAAAAGTGGCTCACCAGGCTGCTTTTTTCTATTTTTACGGATAGGGCGCTCCGTAATTGCTGGCAGCAGCTAAACTATCCGGGCTGTCGGTTTGGGCCTATCAACGCCCAGGTAGCGTGAGAGTGATTTTGGGGTGGGTTGTTGCACGAACTGCCGTTATGCGTCATGCTTGGGGACACTGCTAACCCGAACATTTGTGCAAGAAACGAGCAGACAAAAACGGGGATGCAGAAAACCGAATAGAGTAAGCGCAACTAAAAGCAATCTAATAAATGAGAAACATTAAATCTTTTATCGTTTTTTTCCTGTTATGGGTCCTTAGCGGATGTAATCTCAATAGTTCAAGCAAAGGTAAATCTGATAGATTAGATTTTCCAGAACCAACCGCTGAACAATTTGAAAATTTTGAAAATAAATTAACAGAGGAAGGAATATATTGGAGTAGCTCTGAATCAGAGTTTCTTTTTAGTAAGATGGGGAGAGTGATTTGTTATCATCCTAATGGGGATGAAAAAATTGATACAGGTAGATATGCAAAGTATTTGTCAGGTCAGTGGCATTTTAGTAAGTACGATGGTAAATTACGAATAGTTTGGAACGGTAACACACGGACTTCAGTCACAATTGGTACGATAAAGAATAATTGGAATTTTATTGGTTTTGATGATAGACCAGAATCAGCATCTGAAAAATATATGTATCGAAAGAATTTATCAGACAATACAGAACTAATAGACTATTTTAAAGCTAAATATCCTAGCGAATAAAACTGTGTAAGCACGAAGAACCTATAAAAAACGGTTTGGCTCTTCTAACAAATATTGGTGCGTACTTCAAACAGTTGAGCAGTGAACGAAAAGTAGCACGAACGCATAACATTAGGTATTGCCGCAACACTTTTTTCTCTAATTTTGAATAATTGTAAAAAAGCACTGCGTCAATACCCCAACGTTAAGTGTCATGCTAACCGACCCCCGAAAATATTTTAACAGAAGATGAAAGTAAAAATTAAACTTGCAATACTAGGGCACTTTCCTCACTCACTTGACATTAACAAAGTTAAAAATTGGGCCTCTGACCTTTTTGAAATTACGGAAGTTGACAAGCACAATATAGCTAGTGACTCAGATGGCCTACATTGGGAATTCTTGGACAGAAACGTTGAACAAAATCTCCCGGCTCGTGGAAATTCAGATGTACTAATTGCTTTTACCAACGTAGCCATTCAGGACAATTATTTTGCTCGCAGGTTTTCCGATAATAGAGTATGTGTTTCGTATAACGGTATGACCGAAATACTAAATTACAATGACATTCCTTTGGAGAACCTTTTATTACGCGTCTTATATTCCGTTTCATTTGTATACAAACGCTATGGAAAAAGGTTGCCCGAAATGAGTGAGCACACAAATTTCACTCACGATGAAACGAGAGGTTGCATATTTGACATGGACGGCATAAAGTCGGACGTAATTTACTCGACATATAAACCTCAACTTTGTAGTTCATGTATTCACAATCTGACAAATAATCCAGTTGCCGCAAATCGCATTTCAAATAATTTGATTAACAAAGTACAAATGGAACTTAGAAAACTTGACAAAGGAGTTTATTATCAACTTGCAGATTGGATAAAGAAAAATCCCATTTGTGCAATTATTGTTTCGAGCATTACAGCAATTCTATTAAATGTGATCGCTTCATTTATTTTTGAACGGATAAAATGAGAACAACACGAACACATAACAGCACATTTGCGATAGGCGAGACTTAGTTCTTAGCTTACAGCTCTGTGGTTACAGGAATGCACCTTTCAAAAACAGTTTGTAAATTGCTTAAAGAAATGACAATTCCTCTTATTCAATTCAATAAATCAATCAGAGAATTTAGTTAAACTAACCATCCTTCCCGAAGAGAGTCATTGAGAATTCACGCAACTTCACGGAACAATATGATTCGGATGGCACTAGTACTTATGTCGCAGACGGGGTTGGGTGCGTGCTGGTAGAAAATTTCGAGATTTTCAGCGTTTATTGAAAATTGCCGAAAAGGCCTTGTAGTATTGTTTAGAAACTATGCAGTGTCGTATGTTATTGATAATCTGCATTTTAAATCAACCTTGAAGGGTACTAAACCAGCAGTGTTAGCAAGAATGCAACCTTTTAACAATCTAAATTGAACATTTTAAGCTAATTCTCGTTCTTTCTAGCTAGATTGATAAGATGGAAACACAAAGGTGCTGATACCAATGCATTCATTTCATCGTAATTTGATTATAAATCAAAGCCTAGATGTATACTCATCTGACCGATACAATCCTCGTCTTGATTTTGATTCAAAACCTTACAAAGAACATCTCCAGACCATATTATTGAAAAGGTTAATTTTTTTAAATCATATTAACTTATATATTAGCCCCTTCGAATTCAACCTCTATGGGCAAAAAGATACTTAAAATATTTTGCTTTGTTCTTCTTCCTTCCATCTTTACGACACTTGGAAAGTTTCCAGAAGGGACAAAATATATTTGTGACAAATGTCAAATTGACACGACAGATGATGACATTAAAAGATATTCACTTTATTCATTTTTCACTGGAATTTTGCTGGGTAGCATAACCATACCAATATTCTACCTTAAAATGGAACAGGAACATAAAAGATTAATTGAGTTAAACCAAAGTTCAGTTTCTGAACTTAAGGAAAATCTACTTAATGCATTAAGAATAGATCTTTCAAATCCAAATCTAAATTTTGAAGTACGAGTATTTACTAAAGATAAATTTAAATTGATCGACTGGAGTAAAGATGAAGATTATTTTATCATAAATAACTATCGGGGCTTAGCCGATAATGATCAGTTAAAAGGCTTGAGATTTAGATGCAACAAAAATAGATGGAATGGGCTTATTGGCTTAACTTATAATACTAAAAAGATAGTTTGGGATTCTGATATTTCAAACACAAAAATAAACTATTACACAACTGCAGAACAACAAAATGCTACAATCGGCACACGCTTTATAATGTGTGTTCCTATTATTAAGAATGGAGATGAGGTTGTTGCAATTGTAAGTTTTGACTCAACTTCTGTTGTTCAAATTCCTGATGATGACAGAACCAAGTGGAGGACCTTAGTAATTAGATTTGCCCAAAGTGTTCACACTAAATCCGCATACCTAAAAATGTGAATTCATGAAGAGCATTGACATAAAAAATGCAAGCACCAGTAAAACTCGTGAGAAACGGATTAATGCTCTGTATGCTCAGATTTTTAAAGAGAAACAACTTCCTGACACTGAAGATATGCGTTTCTATGAAAAAATGGAAATGGTTAACGTATATGAATTATTAGAAAGTGGTGAAGTTGAACGTATAGACGAAAACAAATCGTCGGATGCCATTGTGAATAAAAAATCCAAGTCCGCCTTTCTTATTTTAGTTTTAATATCTTCGATCTTATTATTTATTGTCTTGTACTAAATAAATATTTTCATTTAATCAGTTACAATTACTCTTGTAAATATTGCAATAGAAGAAGGAAGCCGTAGTGCGCCTGAGAAAAGCTATAGTATTTTGGGTAAGGATGGCGTCTTTACCCCGTTGTTTAAATAGTTTTCGGAAGAAGCCTTCCGGTGAACATGATGTTAATCTGGAAGAGGCCCCGACGCCGAACCGCAAGAACGGTAAGGGAAAAGCGGGTCAAAAGACAAATGGAGCGTTTCAGATTGGCACTCCGCAGGAAAGGCAAGAAACGTTCGATCAGAATCTATTGCCGAAACGACAGAATTCTCTAAGAGTTGACTTGGGCCGACAGATCATCGCCCAGTATGTATGCCCGGGGCGTCAGCTACGGTGATATTCAGGATCACCTCCAAATGGAATATACCGGTCCACAATTAGAATCAGAAATTGGCTCAATTATCGATTATCTTTGGTGACCGCTTAAAACTCAGCTTGTGACACCCAAAGGTGCCTGCCGGCGGCCGCTCATTCCAAAATGATGGTTTCTCCAGACCCCAATCCACTACACAAAACCCTCATTTTCTCATGAGCCAATATTTAGTGCTGACACACTTCATGTAATATACTCCCGGGGATTCCTGCCTACGCTAAAACTTCGACAGGCTGGCGGGTTTCGGGTTTTAACAGTTATTCGTTTCAAATTTCCAAACTAACCACCACTTTTACCGCATAAAGATGAGCTTCCATAAACCACTCCTGCTATGTCTCGCGCTATTTCTTGCATTTACCACCCGGGCGCAAAGCGATTACAAAACCCTGAGCAAGGACTTACGACGGCTTAAGGGGAGTTGGAAGGGTACGCTTACCTATCTGGATTACACCTCCGGCAAACCGTATACCATGCCCGCCGATGTGTACATCACCCGGGTCGTAGGAACGCAACTGTACCTGTTCTCGCATCTTTACCCCGACGAGCCGAAAGCCAATGCCGTCGATACCCTTCGCCTGTCGCCGGACGGCAAGATGATCGACCAGGAGATCATCCGCTCCCGACGCAAACTGCCGGGAGGCGGTGTTGAGATCATCACGGAAGAAACAGGCGTGGACGGAAACGACCAACAGCCGGCCACCTTCCGGCATACCTACCGCATCGGAAAGGGCTTTTTCAGCCAACGGAAGGATGTGCAGTTCGCGGGGCAGACCGAATGGATTCAACGGCATGAGTATGTGTACCGACGGAATACCGGAAAATAAACAGGCTAGCGGAGTTAGTTGAAAGTTGAAGGTTGAAGGTTGAAGGTTGAAAGATCAAAGTTTTAGGTTTAGTTGCGGGAGTTGTCTGGGGCAGGCGGACCACCAATCACTAATTACCAATTACTAATTACCAGTTACTAATTACCAGTTACCAGTTACCAGTCCCCAATTCCACCGTTCTTCTTACACCCGCAACTTTTAATTCCCCCCTGACTTAACGGCTTTTTTCGATTGATTTTGTGTTTGGGCTTTGTAGAAGCGTCTTGGGGCTTACGATTTTGCTTTGAATCCGGCAGTTTCCGGGAGTGCGGCGGAAAACTTTGGATCGGGAAAGGGTGTATAGCGGGGCTGTCACGACTTTCTCTTTATGAAACATTTCCCTTCCTCCTCCCCAGGCTCGAATCCGCCTAAACGAACTTCCATGCGCTCTTCGCTAAAGCAAGGGTTGCGTACGCGACAGAAGTTCGTTCGACGGGCGGCTGTGGCTTTGTCGTTATTGTTGATCGGCGGACTGGTGGCCTACTTTCAGTTTGCCGATGTCAAGGACGTACGCGCAGCGGTAACCGGCGACTTCCAGACGCGCGGTTCCGGGGCATGGAATGGTACGACCACCTGGCAACGCTACAACGGCAGCTCCTGGGTCAATTCGCTTACGGGTCCTTCCAGCAGCGACGGCGTGATTACCATCCTCAGCGGACATACGGTAACCGTATCCCTGCCGGTCACGGCCGACCAGTTGGTGGTCAACTCCGGCGGACAGATCACTGTGAACACGGGTATAACGTTATCCCTGGCCAACGGAACCGGAACCGACCTCACCGTGAACGGCACCCTGCAAAATGCCGGTACGATCAATATGGGCGGTAGTGTTACGGCTTCGTTCGGAAGCACGGGTACCTACATCCACAACCAGAACGGCGGCACCATACCTACCGCTACCTGGAACGCCGCTTCGAACTGCCGCCTCACCGGCATTACCAACGCCTACCCTTCCGGAGCCGGTCAGACGTTCGGGCATTTTACGTTTAACAGTCCGCTCGTCACCGACGTGGAGATGAGCTCCAACCTCACGACCGCCGGTAACCTGAACATTTCCGGCACGGGTACCCGCACCCTCTACCTCACCAACTCCTCGAACAACCGCACGATCACCGTCGGCGCGAACTTCAACGACAGCGCCGGTACCTTCACCGCCGTCAATAACTCCGGCACCTCCACCATCTCGGTAACGGGGAATTTCAATCTGGCCGGTGGGACCTTCAACATGAAGAACGGCAACGGCACGTCGGGCATGTCGGTGACCGGCGATATGAACTTCACCTCCGGTACGATGCGGCTGCGATCGACCAGCACGACGAACAATGCCACGCTCAACCTCTTGCGCAATTTCACGATGAGCGGCGGGACCCTGGACTTCACCTCCGTAGCAGCCAACAGTACGATGAACGTGGCCGGTAATTTCTCCCATACCGGCGGCACGATGACCGAGAGTTCCACTGGAATCGGAGCGATTGTCTTCAACAAAGCAGGCACCCAGGTGATCACCACCGGCGGCACCGTTTCCAACGCGATCAACTATACCGTCAACAGCGGCTCCACACTCCAACTCGGCACGCAACTGCTGGGCAACGGTAGCAGCGGAACCTTCACCCTCTCCTCCGGAGGCGGACTGATCCTCGGCGATCCGTCCGGGATCGCATCGGTTGAAAATGCAGGAAACATCCGCGTAACCGGTACACGCACTTACAGTACGGGCGGCAGCTATACCTACAGCGGTTCCTCCGCGCAACAGACGGGTAGCGGTCTGCCGGCAACCGTCGCCAACCTCACGATCAATAACTCCAGTGGCGTGACCCTGACCAATACGGCGGCAGTCAGCAACATCCTGACACTGACCAGCGGCAAGGTCACCACCGGAAGCTTCGAGCTCAACGTCACCAACACCTCCACCTCCGCGGTGACCGGACATTCGCAATCGAGTTATGTTGTCGGTAACCTGCGCAGAAGCATCAACGGAAGCGGCACGTACGCTTTCCCAATCGGGACGGCAGCCGAATACGAACTCGCCTCAACGACCCTGAGCGGCATCACCGGCACTACGAACCTGCTCGCGACCTTCACCAACAGCAACCCATTGACGGTAGCCAATCCCCTGCAAAGTCTGTGGCTGAACGGCGTCGACATCGTCGACATGCTCGACTACGGCTACTGGACACTGACACCGAACACGGCAGCCACGGGTGGAACCTTCTCGCTCAGCCTGAGCCAGCGTGGCCATACGAACGTGGCCGGACGTACCGGCTTTACACCGCTGAGCAGGACGAGCGTCGGCAACGACTGGCAGACGCTGGGCAACTCGGTCAGTGGCAGCCTGGTTAGCGGTACCGTAACGACGGTGCGTTCCGGTCTCAGCGATTTCATGGACTTCGGCATCGGTATCGCCGAGCAACCCAAGTCGATGGTGTTCCTGAACTCAAGTCTGATCAGCGGAACAGCCGGACAAGTAGGTGCGATCTACAAGTTCCCCAACGTAACGACCGGCATCGACGCCTGGGTCACGCTGATGGATAAAGAGGGAGGCGCCACACTTTCCGACGTCGACAACTTCACGGCCGGGAACGGCTATGATATCGCCTGGCAGCCGTTCGTCAACCATCCGGCCAACGACACCTCCTCCATCGGCTGGAAGATCCAGTTCAAGAAGAACGGCACCTCGACCGATACGACCATTACGAATGTCGCCATAACAGGGATCGACATCGACGGCGCCGGTTCGATCCGTGAATTCGTGGAAGCGACGCGACCATACAGCTATTCGCTCGCGGTAGTTACCACCCTCACTATAACAGAGCTCGACACCAGTTATCGCGCCACCGGCGACTACCCGACGATCAACAACATCGACACCAGTCATACGGAAGCGATGTATCAGATCAATTACAGTAACATCAACACGTTTTACTATCGTACCGGCGCCATTTCCACCAGTTCATCGATGGAAATGCGGCAACACGCCCTGATGTTCAATGCAACCCTGACCAACAACGCCTCCTCGAATACTTCCCTGCCGGTTTCGTTGCTTTACTTCAAGCCTACCGCGAAGAAGGACCGTGTCCAGCTAGATTGGGCGACGGCGACCGAAGTGAACAACGACTACTTCGTGATCGAACGCTCGGCGGACGGACGGAACTTCGAAGAGATCCTGCGCAAGAGCGGCTATGGCAACAGCTCCACCACCATCGCGTACACGGACATCGACTACTCCCCGCTATCGGGTATCAGCTACTACCGCCTGAAGCAGGTCGACTACGACGGAAAGTTCGAGTACTTTCCGATGAAGGCGGTTCGCTTCGGGAAGACGGACAACAGTCGTGCGCTCAGCATCGAAAGCACGGGGCCGAATCCGTTCACCAGTGCATTCAACATCCACTATCGATCGGAGGAAGCGGGCGATGTGGAAATAACAATTACCAGCGCCACCGGACAACTGGTGCATCACTCGACCGTTCATGCCGAGCTAGGCAGCAACGACTTCGCCTTCACCCAAGCCGCCGATCTGGCAACAGGCCTGTACGTCGTCACCTTGCGGAAAGGCGATGAGGGGGTGAGTGTGAAGCTGAAGAAAGAGTAAGATGGTGATTGGTGATTGGTGATTAGTGATTAGTAATTAGTAATTAGTAACTAGTAACTAGTAACTAGTAACTAGTAAACCTCCACTGTTTACTGTTTACTGTTTACTGTTTACTGTTCACTATTCGCTATTCGCTATTCGCTATTCGCTACCCCCCCCCTTTTTAACCCAATTTAAATCCCCCACCCCCTTCGGTCATGCCGGAACTTTTCCGGATATTTAGACCGTAGGTATGTCCTCCCTTCTTGTCTTTTTCCGTCGGTTCGGCACCGCTTTGTTAACCGGACTGTTGTTGTGGTTGTCGTGGCCGGAACGTGGCTTCACACCCTTGATCTTTGGGGCATTCGTGCCCTTGCTCTGGCTGGAGCGGCAGATTGAGCGCTCGAAGGATTCGCGCAAAGGCTGGCGTTTCTTTGGCTGGTCCTTTCTGGCGCTGGGAACCTGGAACGGATTGACCACCTGGTGGATCTGGAATTCGACGGATGTCGGGGCGATCGTAGCGCTGGGTTTGAACACCTTGTTCATGTGTGTTCCCTGGGCTGCGTTTCATTTGACAAAACGCTCGCATGGTCCGGCCACGGGGTATTTGTCACTCATCTTTTACTGGATCGGATTCGAATACCTGCACCTGAACTGGGACATCTCCTGGCCCTGGCTGACGCTGGGCAATGTCTTTGCCACACATCCGGAATGGGTGCAGTGGTACGAGTACACCGGTACGCTGGGCGGTTCGCTCTGGGTGTTGGGGGTGAACCTGTTGATCTTTCAGATCATCAAGAACGTCTTCGGACGCGAACTGCTGGCCAAGCTGCGCCGGATCAACACCCTGGTGTTGTCGGCCAACATGGTGGGCCTGATCCTGCTGCCCTTGTTCTTCTCGGTCTGGCGTTATCAGCGTGTGAGCGACAAGGGCGAGCCGGTGAACGTGGTCGTGGTGCAGCCGAACATCGATCCGTACAACGAAAAATTCAACGGCACCGGCTCGGCGCAGGTGGCCAAGCTGCTGCAGCTCGCTTCGACCGAAGCCGATTCGAGCACCGACCTGATCATCGGACCGGAGACGGCCTTGCCGGACGGCTTATGGGAGGAACAGATCGGGATAGACAAAGACGTGCGCACGATCCGGACCTGGCTACAGGATTATCCGAACGCCTCGTTCCTCGCCGGTTTGTCATCCTACAAACAATACCAGGCCGGTGAAGCGGTGAGCGCCACCGCGCGCAAGTTCAAAGACGCGGACGCTTACTATGACGCTTACAACAGCGCGATGCTGCTCGACCGGAACGGCAATCTTCAATTGTACCATAAGTCGCGGCTGGTCCCCGGCGTGGAGAAGATGCCTTATCCGAAGCTCTTCGGCTTTTTGGAAGACTACGCGATTGAGCTTGGGGGCACTTCCGGCAGCCTGGGCATGCAAAAGAACCGTACGAACTTCGAGACTGCATCCGGCTTGAAGATCGCGCCGGCGATCTGCTATGAATCCATTTACGGCGACTTCCTGCGCGCCTACTTCAGGGGCGGCGCGGGCTTTTTGGCGGTGATCACCAACGACGGCTGGTGGGGCAACACCCCGGGTTATCGTCAGCACTTCGAATATGCGCGCCTGCGCGCGGTTGAATTCCGGAAGTGTGTCGCACGATCGGCCAACACGGGCATTTCCTGTTTCATCAACCAACGCGGGGATGTGGTCGCGCAGTCAGGCTGGTGGGAGGACGCGGTGTTGAAGCACACCCTGCTGGCCAACGACCGCGTGACCTTTTACGCCCGGCATGGCGATTACATCGGCTTCCTTTGCGCGTTTTTAGCTGTCAGCCTTCTGGCGTTTGTCCTCTTCCGGAAGCTGATTTCCCGGAGCCGTTGAATCGGCGGGAATCCCCTACCTTTGCAGCGAAAATCGGCCCGGAAACGAACTTTTTCGGATTTTTCGGGTTTTCCTGACTACCTACCATGAACTCCTACGACGTCATCGTCATCGGCGCCGGTCCGGGTGGCTATGTAGCCGCCATCCGCTGCGCGCAACTGGGCATGAAGACGGCCCTGATCGAACGCTATTCTACCCTCGGCGGCACTTGCCTGAATGTCGGTTGCATTCCGTCGAAAGCCCTGCTCGATTCCTCGGAGCACTTTCACAACGCGGCGCATACGTTCAAGACGCACGGCATCGAGTTGAAAGACTTACAGGTCAACTTTTCGCAGATGATCGCGCGTAAAGCCGAGGTCGTGAAACAGAACACCGAAGGCATCAAATTCCTGATGAAGAAGAATAAGATCGACGTGTATCACGGTCATGGCTCCTTCGTTTCATCGACCAGGCTGAGCGTGAAAGCCGACGACGGGAAAGTCGAGGAACTGGAAACGAAGAACGTGATCATCGCCACCGGATCGAAGCCGGCCAGTCTGCCCGGCATTACCATCGATAAAGAACGCGTGATCACCTCCACCGAAGCCCTTAGCCTGAAAGAAGTACCCAAACACCTGATCATCATCGGCGGTGGCGTGATCGGACTCGAACTGGGTTCCGTGTATGCCCGACTGGGCGCCAAGGTGAGCGTGGTCGAGTACCTGGATTCGATCATCGCTTCGATGGACCGCGCGTTGGGTAAGGAATTGCAGAAGTCGTTGCAGAAACTCGGCTTCGAGTTCCACCTCAAGCACAAGGTCACCGGCGTGAGTGTGAAAGGCAAGAAAGTGACCGTCACCGGCGAAAGCCTCGACGGCAAAGCGCTCTCGCTGGAAGGCGACTATTGCCTGGTGAGCGTGGGGCGTCGTCCGTATACCGACCAACTCGGACTCGACAAGATCGGTATTACAGTAGATGAGCGCGGACGCATTCCGGTGAACGATCATATGGAAACCACCGTGCCCGGCGTCTATGCCATCGGCGATGTGGTGCGTGGAGCCATGCTCGCGCATAAAGCGGAAGAAGAAGGCGTGCTGGTAGCCGAGCAGATCGTCGGTCAGCAGCCACACATCAACTACCGCCTCATTCCCGGCGTGGTCTATACCTGGCCGGAAGTGGCGGGTGTCGGCTTCACGGAAGAAGAACTCAAGGCAGACGGACGCAAGTACAAATCCGGCAGCTTTCCGTTCAAGGCCAGCGGTCGCGCACGCGCCTCGATGGACCTCGACGGATTCGTAAAAGTGCTCGCAGACGCGGAGACGGACGAACTACTCGGCGTTCACATGATCGGACCCCGGGCGGCCGATATGATAGCAGAAGCCGTGGTGGCGATGGAATTCAGAGCAGCCGCCGAAGACATCGCCCGCATGAGCCACGCGCACCCGACGTACACCGAGGCATTCAAGGAAGCCTGTCTGGCAGCGACGGAGAATCGGGCGTTGCATGTGTAGGGGCGAGGGGCGTGGGACGAGGGACGAGGTGCGAGGGACGAGGGACGAGGGACGTGGGGCGAGGGACGAGGGACGAGGGACGAGGGACGAGGGACGTGGGGCGAGGGACGAGGGACGAGGGACGTGGGACGTGGGACGTGGGGCGAGGGACGAGGTGCGAGGGGCGAGATGCGAGATGCGAGGAACGATGAGATTATTGAAGAAACGATTTTAACGCGAAACCCGGAACGCGAAACCCGGAACTAAAAACCTATGCTTCACGGCATTCTACTGATCAACCTGGGTACACCGGATAGTCCCGCCACGGGAGATGTGCGGAAGTACCTGCGGGAGTTTTTGCTGGACCCGCGGGTGATTGACATCAATGCGGTGGGGCGTTGGTTGTTGGTGAATGGCATCATCGCACCATTCAGGGCTCCGAAATCGGCTAAACTGTACAAGGAGATCTGGACCGAACAGGGCTCTCCCCTCCTCTATTACACACGCCGACAGGCGGAGTTATTACAAGCCGCGCTGGGAACCAACTATCGCGTGGATTTCGCGATGCGGTATCAGTCACCGTCGATCCAGGCCGTGCTCGAAAAATTCCGGCAGTCGGGTGTATCCGACATCACCATACTTCCATTATTTCCACAGTACGCTTCGGCAACGACCGGTTCGGTGCACGAGAAGGTGATGGAAACCGTCGGTCGCTGGCAGGCGATCCCGGAGATCCGATTTATCAGCAGCTACTGCGACCTACCGGAGTTCATCGACGGATTTGTCGCGCTGGGCCGCAAGTACGATCCTTCGAAATACGACCACGTATTGTTCAGCTTCCATGGCCTTCCCGAACGGCAGATCCGAAAGGCGGACGATCACGGGCATTGCCTGAAAGACAATTGCTGTGCGGAACTGGGACCGCGCAACGCGAACTGTTACCGTGCCCAGTGTTTCCAGACTGCACGAAAGATCGCGGCGGGACTGGGTCTATCGTTCGAACAGTATACCGTCTGTTTTCAATCGCGGCTGGGCAAAGATCCCTGGGTGCGTCCGTACTCTGACGACATCATCCGCGAGCGCGCCAAAAAAGGCGACAAACGCTTACTGGTGTTTGCTCCGGCATTCACGAGCGATTGCCTGGAAACCATTCACGAGATCGGCGTGGAGTACGACGAATTGTTCCGCGAACTCGGAGGCGAGAAGATCCAGTTGGTGGAGAGTTTGAATGAGTCGGAGCTTTGGGTACGCGCGATGCGTAAGCTTGTGAGCCGGCATTAACATTTCCGACATTTTAGCGTGACTTATTCCGACGGGCCCGCATCCCGTTCGGACAGCACTTTTTCCGGTTCAGCGTTTTTCATTCTGCCAAATAAGCGGTGCAGGTACATCTTGGCGCAAAATTCAACATCATGCGCATTGCAAGACTCCGCCTACTCCTGTCATCACTGCTGCTGATCAGCCTGGGCACAAGAGCGCAGCCCATGCTTCGGGAATGGGCCACCTATCATGACGGGAATCTCAACGGGTACGATGTAGCCAGGGACATTCAGATTACCGATAGTCAGATGGTCGTCGTAACGGGTACGAGTTTCCATCTCTTCTCAGGCGGCAACTTCACCACCCTGCTGCTTGATGAACTCGGGAATGTCCGTTGGAAAGACCACTACTACAGTGCGGAAACCGGCGTGCTCAACGGCGGACAACGCATCCGTACCGCCAGTGGAAACGTCTTCTACGCGGTCGGAACGCTGGCGTTCCGAGCAGGCGACATCAGCCTGATGAAATATGGCCCGACCGGTCGGCGCTGGACGCAGAATTTCACACCCAGTTGGTTCAGCGACTATTTGGACGAAGGCATCGACCTGGCGCTGGACGGTGATGAAAACCTCTACGCGATCGGTGTGGCCACCTCGACTGCCGGCAACCTCAACGACGTCTATACGATCAAGTGCGACAGCAGTGGCCAGGTGATCTGGGAAGAAGACTACAGCGGAGCGTCGGGCGACGACTTCCCTGCACGGATATTGACCGGCCCCAGCGGTGGTTGTCATTCCCTTTCAGGATCGTTCAACTTCTTCGGAAGCGGTAACTACGACTTCACCTTACTGGAATACAATACGACGGGAACCCTGGTCAATACCCGGTATCTCGACGGCCCCGGCAACCGAAGCGATCACCCGCGCGATATCACATCGACCCTGGGCGGATGGTATGTCTGCGGGACCACGGCAACCACCAGCAACAACAACGACGCCTTGATCGGCCTCTTGAACGACAACGGTACGGCCGGCTGGCGACAGACCTATGCCGGAACCGCGAATCAGGGCGACACGGCCATCCAGATACTCGAAACCCAAACGGGCGATGTGGTCGCTTTGCTGCATAGCAAAGAACTCCTGAACGGCAGTTCCCGCGATGCCATCGTGGTACGCTGCTACGATGCGGGTGGAAACCTTCGCTGGTCCTGGACCACCTTTGGGAATGATTCGCTGGGCGCACTTCCGGCAGAAATGTTACTCGACGCGACGGGCACGATCATGCTTTGCGGAAGCTACACCAGCAGCGGTCAGCAAAGCAACGGACTGTTGGCCGCCATCGATGCCAACGGCCAGGAGCTTTGGATGACCGGCTTCGACGGAGGTTTCAACCAACACGACGGATTCACCGGCATTGCAATCGATACAATCGGCGGCATTTACGTATGTGGATATAGTCGCAACGGAATCGCCAACAGCCGGTATGTGATTGCGAAATACTCCTTCAATGGAACTACGGGTATACCCATGTCGGATGCGAAGCGAAACATCCGTGTATTTCCACAACCCGCGGCCCCCGGATCGATCATCTCCCTGGAACTTGGGGAAACCCTCCCTCCTGATGTTTACTCGTTGCTGATGACGGTCGAGGGCAAGACAGTCTGCGTTATGGAAAAGTTCGAGGTGAATGATCGCGTCCTCCGCCTCCAACTCCCTGCAACGATCGCTGCCGGCTCTTACCTGCTCGTTACGTCTACCGCTGCGCAAACATTTCGTCAAACCATCCTCGTTCAGCCATGATCCGATCCTTACTGCTCTGCTTGTCCATACTGGCCGCCCTGAATACAGTACACGCCGATCACCATGTCGCTATGGATCTTACCTACCGGGCGACCGGAGTTCAGGATCAGTATGAACTTACGGTCAAGTTCTTCCGGGATTGCAACGGCATGGCGATGCCGGCGGATGTGGTCGTCTGCTTCAACTCGGTCAGTTGCAATTTCCAGGGATCCGTCACGCTCAATCGTGTTTCGGGTCCGACGCTGGTGCCATTCCCTTCGTGCGTGGTGCCGCCACCCGGCGCCAGCAGTTGCAGCGGCGGGCCCGTGTATGGCGTGCAACAATCGGTCTTTCGCGGGTTGCTCACGCTACCGTATGCATGCAGCGACTGGAAGCTGGAGTATGTGCAGTGCTGCCGGAATTATGCCATCACCAATGTTCAGAATGCCGGAACGGAAAGTTTCTATTTACTGGCCACGCTCGACAACCTGAACTTCCCCGGCAACAGCTCGCCTGCTTACGCAACCATCCCGGTCACCATGTGGTGTACCGGCACTCCGTTCATCTACGACCACGGAGTTACAGAAACGGACGGAGATTCGTTAAGTTTCGAATTCACCAGTCCGATGGCGAAGAGCAACCTGGTTCCCTGCGACGTCAACGTACTCCCCTATCCGGTGACATTCACCGGTGGCTTATCCGCCACACAGCCCTTCTACACGGTTGCAGGCACCACGATCGATCCTGCCAACGGAGTAGTGCGTTGCATCGCCAATCAGGTACAGATCGGCGTCATGGATATATTGGTGAAAGAATGGCGAAACGGTCAGCTTGCCGGAACAACCCGGCGGGACATCCAGGTGTACTTTGGCGCTACCTGTCAGGCTTCGATTCCGGAGTTTGTGACCGGAGTCGTCAACGGCGTACCCAACGCGGTAGCGGTCACCTGCGGGGACACCAGCGTGTTACTGAACATCGATCGTGACATCTATTGCCATTCCGCTGCCCTTGACGGCACGGATTTCCTGGCGCTCGATGTCAACCAGGTTCCCTTGACCGTCACCCGGGCGGAGCCGGTCAACTGCGGCAGCGTTTTCACCCGCACCGTTCGCTTATACTTCGCTCAACCCTTGCAGGCGGGAGTATCGGTTGTATGGACCCGCAATGGCACCGACGGCAACACCCTCATCGGCTCCTGCTCCGACGCGATGCTGCTGAACGACTCCGTCAACCTGGTGGCAGCGCCTTGTAATCCGCTCAACGCGGGGTTTGCAGCAGGACTTGCCGGACTTTGCCTGAACGGCTGTACCGACTTCACCGATCAATCGCTGGGCAATCCGACGTCCTGGTCCTGGACTTTCCAGGGCGCGGACCCGCCCACGAGCACCTTACAAAACGTGCCCAGTGTATGCTATGATTCCGCCGGCGTTTTCGATGTGCGGCTGATCATTTCCAACGGTAGTAATACCGATACACTGGCGTGTGTGGGTTGTATCACGGTGTACCCCCGACCCGTTCGTCCGCTGATCACCGTCTCGAACGACACCCTCTTTGTTGACCCCTCCTACAGCAATTTCCAATGGTATCTTTCCGGGCAACCGATCGCAGGCGCCACGCAGTCGTTCTATGTGATGCAAGTCGGAGGAGTGTATTCTGTTACCTCGGACGATCCGAACGGATGCCCTGCCCCGATTTCCAACATCGACATCGTCTTGGGTGTACCAAATGCTCCGGCCACAATGCCGGTTGTTGTCAGCCTCAGTAGTGGTTGGATCGCTGTGCGGGAAATACCGGCTGCATTCCAGGACGGACATCTTCGGGTGTACAATCTGTTGGGCCGCCTGGTTCGGGAAGAGCGAATATCGGGAACGACCGCGCTGTTCGACTTATCGGCGCATCCGGATCATTGGCTGCTAATCGAGTTGATCGGAAAGAACGACGCGGTTTACCGGGTACGTTTGGTGCGAACAGGCTGGTAGCCGGAAGCGTCGTCCTGCTATCTTTGCGGCATGTCGCAGCGCAGGATCATTCGCCTTCCCGGAGTTCCGGATCGAGCTGAACTGCTGCGTCGATTATCCGACGAACCGGTATTGATGCTGCTCGATTCGAATAAAGCCTTGCAGGAGCAGCCAGACCGATTCAGCCGGTACGATCTTTTGCTAGCCTTTGGCGTAGACGAACAGGTAGCGGCCGGTGAGCGTCCGTTCGAGCGCTTGCAGGAGCGTATTGCGACTACAGGCGACTGGTGGTTCGGGCATTTTTCCTACGAGTTGAAGAACCGGATCGAACGATTGAAATCGGAACATCCGGATCCGATAGGGTTTCCGGAACTTTTCTTCTTTCGTCCCCGCGTAGTGCTGGTAGTACGAGGCGGCGAAGCCTGGCTAGAAGTGTCCGGTCTGATGGAGGAATCGGCTGCCGAATCGATTGTACGAAGGATCCTGGATCCCGGCAACGAATCTCCGGCTATTGCCACACGCGTCCTGATCGAGCCCACCGTATCCAGGGAAAACTATGGATACAACTTCCAGAAATTGCAGGAGCACATCGCGCGCGGCGATATTTATGAAGTCAACTATTGCGTCCCCTTCGAAGGAATCGCGGTATCCTTTGACCCGATCAGCACCTATTCCCGACTGACCTCCCTCTCCCCGATGCCGTTTTCCGGATACTACCGGGAGAACGACCGGCACCTGCTGTGTGCCAGTCCGGAGCGGTTCCTGTGTAAGCGCGGCAATCAGTTGCATTCGCAACCGATCAAAGGAACGGCACGCAGGCACAGCGACCCGGAAGCAGACCGCGCGGTACGAGTCGCATTGGCGAACGATCCGAAAGAACAGTCGGAAAATGTCATGATCGTCGACCTCGTACGCAACGACCTTTCCCGCCATGCCGCGAAAGGCAGCGTACATGTGGAGGAGTTGTTTGGCGTTTACAGCTTCCGGAACCTGCACCAACTCATCTCCACCGTGAGCGCGGAGTTGCGCGAAGGGCATTCGTCCATTGCCGCTCTTCGCGATTGTTTTCCTATGGGATCCATGACCGGCGCGCCGAAGATCCGCGCGATGGAACTCATCGAAGCCTGCGAGAACCGCAAGCGCGGACTGTACTCCGGAGCGATCGGCTACTTTGCACCTGAGGGTGATTTCGATTTCAATGTGGTCATCCGGAGCATCCAGTACAATGCCGTGAATCGATTGGTTTCGTATACAGCGGGAAGCGCGATAACCGCGCGCGCCGAAGCAGATCGCGAGTACGATGAGTGCTTGTTGAAGGCGGAGAGTATGCGGTTGGCGGTAGGCAGTAGGCAGTAGGCAGTAGGCGGTTGGCGGTTGGCGGTGGGCGGTTGGCGGAGGGCAGTAGGCAGTTGGCAGTAGGCAGTTGGCAGTAGGCAGTTGGCGGTTGGCGGTGGGCGGTGGGCGGTGGGCGGTTGGCAGTTGGCAGTTGGCAGTAGGCAGTAGGCGGTTGGCGATTTCTATGCCACTTGCAAGCCTTTCTTCACATAATTTCTCTTTTCCTTAACACAGGCGAATATGCGGTGTATAAGCTTGTTTCGGATGGCATTGATCACTAACATTTTGTTCTTTCCTTCTTTCACCCTTCGATCGAAGTAATCTTTAAACTCTCCGGACCTGCTGATCGAACTTAGGGACGCAAGGTGCAGCATGGTTTTCATTTCCTTGTCCGCAAGGTGGGATACTCTGCTTTTACCCTTCAGGCTTGTTCCGGATGTGTGCTCAAAAGGGGCGACGCCGACATGACAGGCATATTTCTTAGCATCGATGATCTTATTGAACTCGTCAGTTGACACCAGGATCTTGGCAGCCGTGATTGGGCCGATATTCGGAACGGAAGTGATGTAGCTAAAAAGTTCCTTCAATTTTTCATCGCTAAGGATCACTTTGTGAATAGCTGCCGTCAAAGCTTTGATGTCGTTCTTCAGCGCTGCCAATGAGGATCGAAAGCTTCGCTTTAAAGTAGCTAGATTCTTCTTTAAGCCAAGACCTGCCAGCTCTTCAATCGGGGTAATCAGGATAAGCTTTGCCTTAATGAGACGAGCTCTTTGTGATAGCAGGCTCTTTAAGGATTTGATGATTTCTCGAGACGGAATCCAGAGATTTGCTTGTTCCTGATGAAGGAAGGCATACTTTGCGATTCGGCCTGCATCAATCTTATCACTTTTCCCGCGGACCATACCGATTGACCTTTTATCCGAAGTGCTGATTCTAACCAAACATGGAATCCAAGTTTGCAAAGCACTTCTACCAAGTGAATATTATAGACTCCCGTATGCTCCAGACAAACAAGTGTCTTTCGGGGATCGAGCTTTAGACTCTTGAAGAATAGTTGAAGCTTTTTGGGACTGTTTTCCAAAGTCCCGTCGGACCGAACCTCGCCAAGAATGCAGAAGTCGACCGTAGCTTTGCTGACGTCAATGCCGATGATGTGTTCAAATTTCATAGCTTTGGTTTTTGAGTATCGTTAACACATTGAATATGCTCAAGTCCTTGATAACGGGTCGCGAGCCCAAATTTCTATCGGAGTCTTATTCAATGAACTGACAGGGGTTCCCAATCGCCAAATAGGTCTTACCTGGGAATGTGTTGGATCGCCCCTGTCAGTGTTAACTTATCTACAAGTTACATTAGATATCAACTCCCCCTAGAACCCCCTGTTTATAGTAGTAATAGGAGTGTAAGAATGGTGGAAGTAAAGCTAAAGGGATTGTTGGATGGGGATTTTGTGGTGATTGGAGTTTTGCGGAAGATGAGAAACAGTGGGAGAAACAGTGTGAGTGAGCAGTGAAGGGGAACAGGATTGATTAACTTCGTCCGTTGTTTATGGCTAAGCAAGGCGACCGGCTGATTATTTCGGTTACGGAATTTATCCGTCGGCATCGCCTGTTCGGGAAGCAGGACCGGATGCTGGTGGGCGTAAGCGGCGGGATGGATTCCATGGTACTGGCCGATGTGCTGCATCGCACCGGCTACCGGATCGGCATTGCGCATGTGAACTTCAGATTACGCGGTCACGAATCGGAGCAAGACGCGCTGTTCGTTTCGGACTGGGCGAAAAGCCGTGGGATTCCGGTTCATCCACTGGAAGCATCCGCCAAAGACTACGCCCGAACCCATCGCCTGGGTTTACAGGAAGCGGCGCGCGAGATCCGCTACAAGTACTTCGAAAAAATCTGCCGACAGGAAGATTATCAACTGGTCGCGGTCGCCCATCATCGCGATGATGCGATCGAAACATTCTTCATGCACCTGATGCGTGGCGCAGGACTGCGAGGGTTGAGCAGTATTCCAATCAGGCAAGCCAAGGTTGTCCGCCCCTTGTTAGGAACTGAACGGGCGGAGATCCGTTCCTATGCCAAACGAATGAAGCTGAGCTGGCGGGAGGATTCGAGCAACCAGGAAGAGTACTACGAACGCAACCGGATCCGTAAACACCTGCTACCTAAACTCGAGGCACATGCTGAATCGGGTCTCGCAGGCATCAGCCGCAGCCTGGACCACCTGCGATTTGCCCGGGAGGTTTTTGAACATGCGATTTCCGGTATGCGGAAGCGATATGTTCGAACCTTACCGGATGGCACCCGATACCTTTCGTTACCGGAATTGCGCGATCATCCGTTCGGCGGTCCCCTACTCCATGAACTGCTGCGCGGAAGTGGTTTTGAGCCGGGTGAACCTGAAAAAGTGCTGCAGGCCCGCCGATCCGGGATCCGGTTCAAGACACAGGCTGGCTATCTGATGATCGACCGGGAGCGGCTGATCCTGCACCCCTTCGACGTTGTGGCGAACGCTGAACGGAGGATTGGACCACGCACGCGGAAGATCGAGCTGACGGGCGGCGCCTTGAATATTTCCAGAAAAAAATGGCAGCCGGCAGCCGAAATCCCCAATTCTCCGGGGGAATATTGGCTGGACCTTGCTCAACTCACCTTTCCCCTGACCGTACGTCCCTGGAAAGCCGGTGACCGGTTTCGTCCGCTCGGGATGAAAGGCAGCCGGAAGCTGAGTGATTACCTGACCGACCGCAAGTATTCCCTCCGCCAGAAAGAAAAGGTGCAGGTTTTGTTGTCGGAAGGCCGGATCGTGTGTATCTTAGGAGAGCGGATTTCAGAGGACGTCCGCATCACGGACTCCACCCGGAACATCCTCCGATTGCAATGGTCACCCATCATCAAGCCATAAGTCCGCTCTACGAAGAAAAGCAGTACCTCGGGTACAACTCGCTTTCGCTCCTGCGCAGGCTGATGTTGACGCTTTTCTGTTTCGGAGTTTACTGGTGGAAGAAAATGAATAACCAGAATGGCGATCTGTTTTTCTGGCTGGGCGTGGGCATCATCGTGGTTTCGATCCTGTTGTTGTTCGTGCTGCACCTGAAGATCAAAGTTTACAAGACGCACATCGAGCTCGACGGACTCTGGACCGCGCGCACGGTGCGCATTCCCCTGGCAGACATCGTCAAAATCGAACGCTTGAAATACAGCCGTTATCATTTGAACAATCCTGTTTTCAATTTGCACTTGAAGAACACCATCCGTTTTTACACAGGCGGCAACGACGCGGTAGAGATCACCGACAAGAGCGGCACCCCCTACCGGATCGGATCGCAGCATGCGGGGGCGTTGGAGACGGCGGTGAGGAAGGCGATGAGCGGGATCTGATTGGCTAGGTTCTCTTTTGTATCTTTTCGTCGTACTCCACCCATGTGACTGGGATTCGGGTGATTTTTGAGGGTTGGGGATTCTGCGAATATTTGAAGTAACAAGACTATTTTTTCAATTAGGCTTTTCGTCGTACTCCACCCATTTGACTGGGATTCGGGAGATTTTTGGGGTTTGGGGATTCCGCGAATATTTGAAGTATCAAGACTATTGTTTCAATTCGGCTTTTCGTCGTACTCCACCCATTTGACTGGGATTCGGGAGATTTTTGGGGTTTGGGATTCTGCGAATATTTGAAGTATCAAGACTATTGTTTCAATTCGGCTTTTCGTCGTACTCCACCCATTTGACTGGGATTCGGGAGATTTTTGGGGTTTGGGATTCTGCGAATATTTGAAGCAACAAGACTATTTTTTCATTTCGGCTTTTCGTCGTACTCCACCCATTTGGCTGGGATTCGGGTGATTTTTGGGGTTTGGGGATTCTGCGAATATTTGAAGTAACAAGACTATTTTTTCAATTCGGCTTTTCGTCGTGCTCCACCCATGTGACTGGGATTCGGGTGATTTTTGGGGTTTGGGGATTCTGCGAATATTTGAAGTATCAAGACTATTTTTTCAATTAGGCTTTTCGTCGTACTCCACCCCTATGACTGGGATTCGGGTGATTTTTGGGGTTTGGGGATTCCGCGAATATTTGAAGTAACAGGACTATTTTTTCATTTCGGCTTTTCGTTGTACTCCACCCCTATGACTGGGATTCGGGAGATTTTTGGGGTTTGGGATTCTGCGAATATTTGAAGCAACAAGACTATTTTTTCATTTCGGCTTTTCGTCGTACTCCACCCATTTGGCTGGGATTCGGGTGATTTTTGGGGTTTGGGGATTCTGCGAATATTTGAAGTAACAAGACTATTTTTTCAATTCGGCTTTTCGTCGTGCTCCACCCATGTGACTGGGATTCGGGTGATTCTTGGGGTTTGGGGATTCCGTGAATATTTGAAGCACAATCACGCTGAGGTAACCAGCGTTCTGTTTTGAAATACCGCAATAAATTGTCTCCGGATCATTCAGTAAGATATACTTATTGCACTAACCATAATACAGGATATATCTTTTATGCTGGTTGTTTTGAAATTCATCTGCTTTCAATACATCAGCCATCTGTATATCATTCGCATACTCTTCATGAATCAATTGATCTAAGGGCAACATTAAATTTGCATTCGAACCATGCAGGCAGTACGAGCGCTTCAGAAATCAAGAGTCGCTTTACAGTATCCTAGTTCATGCAGAAAGAGGAACAACTAACCTACACTTTTAAATACGCTGCCCTTACCGGGAGAATCATCAAATGCGCGATGGCTGTGCATTCCGCATTGGGGAACGGTTTTCAGGAGGTGATCTATCAACGGGCCATGGGAATTGAAATGCGTTTGGATGAAATTCATTTCGAACGAGAAAAGGAAATGCCCATCCACTACAAGGGGCGTAGGATTGGGACAAGGAGGGTCGATTTCCTTGTCGAGGGAATAATTGCCGTCGAATTCAAGGCAACTACCAAGTTCGACAATTATCACATCAACCAGGCGATGAATTATCTCGAAGCATACAACCTGGAAGTCGGATTACTCATTAACTTCGGAGAGCGAAGTCTGAACTTCCGGAGACTTACTAATAAAAAGCACAAACCCACTGCTTCACAATCCTCCCACCACTGAATAAACCTCTGAAACTTCATTTTACTCACTATTTGGGCCTCACTAAAAATTGAATTTGACTTCCGTCCTGCTTTACTAATTTTTGGACAATATTGAGTTCAGAAAACAGTTAAACTAGTACATCTATGCCACTGTCATGAATAGCAACCTCTTCCGCTCTCTTTTTCTTTCATTGTCGCTGCTACTGGCGCTTTCCTCCTCCGCCCAGATGGCCGTAAACCCGCAGGTGGGCATGACTTTGCAGGCTCTGCGTGATTTGGGGGACGGCATTGATGTCGATCGCCGTGCCGGGTTCTTTGGCGGTATCGATTTCCGGATCGGAAACAGGGTGTATTTCCAGCCGGGTTTGTTCTTCATGCAAGGCGGGACGCTGACCAAGCCGGATACGGTCGTGAGCGGCGGTGACCTGCTTGTTTACAGGAACGCAGCGAAGGTAAAGACGCTGATCGGGGCCGACCTGATCCGCAAACCCTTGTTCCGGCTGCGGCTCAACGCGGGCGTTTCATTCGACTACCATTTCTCGTATACGGTCAAGGAAGGCGATACCGACCTGAGTATCTACCGCGACAACAGTTTCAACTTCGAAACCGGGCTGGGCGCCGACATTTACCGTTTCACCGTGGAGGCGGGCCGTTCCCTGGGACTCTCCGACGCCTTTGACGTGACATACTACGATCGGAACCTGAACGAATTGCACCCGCGCTACGAGTACTGGTACCTGACTGTCGGCTTCCGACTGGGCGGCGGCTTGTGATTTCAGCTTTCTCCTGTAGGATTAACGAATAGTTAACGTAGTTTGCAATAACTTTGCAGGCTGTTCGTCATTCCTCCTTGTTGGAGTCGGACAAAATTTAACCGCTCGAAACTTCACACACCTAAACCATGAAAAAGTATCTTATTTGGATCATCCTTGGCCTGCTTGTCCTCTGGGGCGTTGGCGGCTACAACGGACTTGTCAGCTCGCGCGAAGGCGTGAACAAAGCCTGGGCGAATGTCGAGACGCAATACCAGCGTCGTTCCGACCTTATCCCGAACCTGGTAGCAACCGTCAAGGGTGCAGCCGACTTTGAAAAGTCCACCCTCGAAGCGGTGACGCAGGCGCGCGCGAACGCGACCAGCATCAAGATCGATCCGAACAACCTGACCCCGGAAAAACTCCAGGAGTTCCAGCAAGCTCAGGCCCAGTTGGGCGGAGCACTCGGCCGACTCCTTGCCGTAGCTGAAAACTACCCGCAACTGCGCGCGGTGCAGAACTTTACCGACCTGCAGGCGCAGTTGGAGGGCACCGAAAACCGGATCAACGAAGCGCGTCGTCAGTACAACGAGGCTGCCCGTGATTATAACATTTCCCGTGCGAAGTTTCCCCGGGTGATCCTCGCCAACCTGTTCGGCTTCAAGGACCGTCCGTACTTCGAAGCTGACAAAGGCGCCGAGAAAGCTCCGGAAGTGAAATTCTGATGGCCTCCGACGGACGCTTCACCGATGCCGAGCACCGGCAGATCCTCGACGCCATTGGGGCGGCCGAGCGACTGACCTCCGGCGAGATCCGACTGTTTGTGGAAGATGTATGCGGCGAGAACGTACTCGATCGCGCCTCCTACATCTTTCATGAATTGAAAATGGACCGCACGGCGGAGCGGAACGGCGTCCTTTTTTACCTGGCCCTGGAAGCACGACAATTCGCCATCCTGGGCGACGCGGGCATCAACCGAAAGGTGCCGGAGGATTTCTGGCATTCGATCAAGCTGGAGATGGAACACCGCTTCGCGCTGGGAGAATTCGTGGCCGGGCTGTCCAATGGCATCGAACGCGCGGGCGCAGCCCTGGCGGAACACTTCCCGCGCAAACACGATGACAAGAACGAGCTGCCCGACGAGATCGTCTATGGCGGCAAACTGAAGGACCGACATCCGCGATGAAACGAATCCTGGGATTCCTGCTCCTGCTTCTGCCCTTCCTTGCGACGGGACAAGACGAGGATTTCCCTGCACGGGCGAATACGCTGGTGAGCGACTACACCGGCACCCTCGCTCCCGGCGAGCGGGACGCACTGGAACGCAAACTGGTCGCGTTCGACGATTCGACGAGCACGCAGATCGCCGTGGTCATCATCAGCTCGGTCGGCAACTACGACATCGCCGATTACAGCGTTCAACTGTTCAACCGCTGGAAGATCGGCCGGCAGGACAAGAACAACGGCGTCCTGGTGCTCGTTGCAAAGGATGATCGCAAGGTCTTCATCACGACCGGTTACGGAATAGAAGGTGTACTTCCCGACATCCTTTGTAAACGGATCGTCGATCAGGACATCGTTCCGAATTTCAAGGCCGGGAGTTTTTACGGCGGCCTCGAACAAGGCACCAATTCGATCATGTCGATCGTCAGCGGTGAATTCACGGCCGACGCTTACATGAAGAAAGGCAAACAGGCGAAGCAGTTCCCCTGGTTCTTCGTGCTGTTGTTCATATTAATCGTCTTCATCAGCGTCATTGCCAACGTCCGCAGAGTATCCCGTTATGCGAGCCGGAACAACCTCGCCTTCTGGGCGGCCTGGACCCTGCTCAATGCTGCCGCGAATCGCAGTCGCGGTTCCTGGGGAAATTTCTCCGGCGGAAGCGGCTGGGGTGGCGGCGGATTCGGCGGTGGAGGATTCGGTGGCTTTGGCGGTGGAGGTTCAGGCGGCGGTGGCGCCGGCGGCTCCTGGTAAGGTCCGCTTACTGAACTTAAGCGGACGGATTCTGTTACCTTGCGGTATGATCCGACGACTGTTACCGGGAGCATTTCTCCTGGCGCTATTTCTCTTTTCCTGTCAACCTTCCACGAAGAACAATTCCGGAAAATCTGTTCCGGTCGTCGGCTTTTTAGACCTGCTCGAAGACGCTACGCTGGCGGAAGCCAAGAAGGGGTTCTTTGTGGCGCTGAAAGACAGTGGCTTCTCCGCCACCGACGGCACACTGGAGGTGATCTATCGCAATGCGCAGAACGATCAACCGACGCTGCTGCAGGCCTGCGATTACATCCTCTCCAAACAACCGGACCTGATCGCAACCAATCCGACACTCAGCACGATCACGGCGGTACAGCGAACGAAGGTTATTCCCGTTTTCATGATGGTGAGTCCACGACCCGATATCGCCGGACTGGCGGATGCGCAAGGGAATTGGCCCGCCAATCTCTATGGTACCTACGAGACCCTGGAATATATCGACACCTCCGTCCTGCTGATCAAAGAAATCCTGCCAGAGGCGAAGCGCATTGCGACGACCTACAATCAGTCGGAACCGCAGTCGATGGACGCGCTGGAACGCATCGAGAGCGTATGTAAAGCGCAGGGCTGGACCTTGATCAAACGTCCGGTCAACAACAGCAACGAAACCCAGTTAGTCGTGGCGGCCTTGCTGAACGAAAAGCCGGATGCTTTCTTCGCCTTACCCGACAACACCGTCTTTTCCAGCATGGAAGTGATCGTACGCGCCTGCGACGAAGCGAAAGTGCCGGTGTTCACTTCCGAAGAAGGTCTCGTGAAACGCGGGGCCGTCGCGGCTTACGGAGCGGACCTGTACCAGTGGGGCTACCAAAGCGGCGCGATGGCCGCACGCATGTTGAAGCAGGGAAATGCTGACGGACTTACGCCGGAAGCGTTGAAGGTGCGGAAGCGGGTGGTGAATGAGGAGAAACTAAAAAGCCTCGGCGTTGCTTTGCAATAATGGAAAGTGCAAAAGTACACCAAGGAATTGAATAAAAGTAGAATGTTGCAACCCCAGACTAGCACCCAAAATTTAATTTTCAATACATCAGTTATTTGTATAAATTTAAAGTCGCTATTAGTAATACCGTCCTTCAACAAGCGCTGACATGCTAACCAAATCTAAAAAAACTAAGTTACTCAATGAGCTTAAGAGCTATTATAAAAAATATCTCAAGAGCCAACCCGAAGAACTTGATGAATCCGGCACCCGAATTATGATAAACACCTTTTTAACAGATGTTTTGGGGTTTACGGCGATTGAGGAAGTTAAAACAGAATACATGATTAGAGGCACTTATGCTGATTATGTAATTCAAACTAAAGGCAATAGACACTTTTTAGTAGAAGTTAAATCTCTATCGATTAGCCTTTCCGATAAACATCTTAGACAGGCGATTAACTATGGCGCCAATGAAGGAATTGAATGGGCTTTACTCACAAACGGAAAGCAGTTTGACTTCTATAGAATTATTTTTGAAAAACCAATTGACAAACGACTTATTTTCTCATTTGACTTATGCGATCCCAAAAACTATAAAAAACTAGTTGACACAATTCAGTTTCTGCACAAAGAAGCTGTTATTAAGAAAGGGTTAGATAAGTTATGGCTTAAGACATCAGCCTTAGATCCGAAAAATGTTGCTGGACTTCTTTATACTAAACCAGTGATTAATTTTCTACGAAGAACATTGAATAAAAGATCAAAAAGCAAGTTTTCTGAAATTGAAATTGAGGAGTCAATCGACAGAATTGTATTCGACCGAATAGACCTGAATGATGTAAAACAGTTTAAACTTCGAAGAGTAAAAGTAAAAAGCAAGAGCCCATCGAAAACACCTCCGACTTCAATTGTAGTAACACAAACCAATAGCAGCAATTGATTTTATCACATGGGTGGACAAGGACCAAAAAACGAATCAATTGACTCACTAAATATTATTGTCCTTATCTTATCGATCTATGTTCTCGGCACATTATTATTCAGTACATTTTTCCCAATTTCAATAGAATTATCTCGTTTATTAAATTACATAGATAATTCAATTTGTTTATTTTTTATTTTTGAATTTTTTTATCGTCTTTATCATGCTAACAATAAATTAGATTATTTAAAGTGGGAGTGGGTCGATTTAATCTCAAGTATACCAACCCTTGATATCCTACGACCCGGCCGGGCACTTAGACTAATTAGACTTCTAAGAATTCTAAGGGCATTCAGATCGACTAGACATATCGCTAAGCATATTTTTAGAAATAAAGCTCAAGGTGCATTCACATCTGTGGCACTCATCGCACTTTTGATGGTTATTTTTTCGGCTATTGCAATATTGCAGCTTGAGGATGATCCAAATTCAAATATAAAAACAGCAGAAGATGCAATTTGGTGGTCTTATGTAACGATAACGACTGTTGGATATGGAGATAAATTTCCGATTACTACCGAGGGCAGAATAATTGCAGCTGCACTAATGACCGTTGGCGTGGGTCTATTTGGCACCTTTACAGGATTTGTAGCTTCTTGGTTTGTAAAGTCCAACAATTCTTCAACGAGCACAGGCGATAATTAACCCTTTACAAAACGCATCCATGAGAACGAAAATTATTTCATTCAGTTAAGATCAGAATGCTATATAAATCAAACATAATGCTTTTACTGTCTCCAATTAAATAGCATATTAATTTCCTAGTATCCTGAACTAATTCATGTTCTACACCACCGCCCTCGTACTCGGTCTCGCATTCGGCGCCATGGCGCTGGGGGTGTTTCTGAGCATGCGGATCTTTTCGATACCCGACATCACGACCGACGGCAGTTTTACGCTGGGCGGAGCGGTGACGGCGATCGGACTGGTGAATGGCTGGTCGGCGGTTGCGCTCTTACCGGTCGCGCTGGTGGCGGGCGGACTCGCAGGCGCCGCGACAGGATGGATCCACACGCGTTTGAAAGTACACGCGCTGCTGGCCGGCATCCTGGTGATGACGGGCCTCTACTCCATCAACCTCGCGATCCTGGGTCGTCCGAACGTGCCGCTGCTGGGCACCGATAGTTTATCCCTGCTCTTCCCTTCCATCGGCCATGAAAGCCTGCGGCAACTTTGGGTCCTGACGATCGTCGTCGCCGCTTTATGGTTCGGCTTGCGCTGGCTGCTGCGCACCGATTTCGGTTTATCGATGCGCGCGACGGGTAACAACGAAACCATGATCCGCGCGCTGGGGGTGAATACGGATGGACGCAAGATACTCGGGCTCGCCTTCGCGAACGCATTGACAGCGCTCAGCGGTTATCTGATCGTGCAGGTACAGGGATTTGCCGACATCAACATGGGCATCGGGATCGTGATCCTGGGCCTGGGTGCCGTGATGATCGGAGAAAGTTTACTGCGCGGCGGCATCCGGAGCAGGATCGGCTGGCAGTTGGCTTCGGTGATCGCGGGCAGCCTGGTCTTCCGACTGCTGCTGGCGTTCGCGCTCAGCATGGGCATTGACGCGCTTTGGCTGAAGCTTGTGGTCGCAGTGTTCGTGCTGATCGTCATTGCACTTCCCAAACTCAAAACCGCCCGATGATCCGGCTTGAGCATATTCGCTGCAGTTTCCCGTCCGGACAGGGCGAACGAACACTCGCGCTCGACGGCATTGAGTTGATCGTACCTGAAGCGCAGTTCGTAACGGTCATCGGGACGAACGGCTCCGGCAAGTCCACCCTGCTCAATTGCATTGCCGGAACTGTACAGCCGGAAAGCGGCCGGGTACTCTTCGACGGCACCGATGTTACCGACCTGGCCGATCATCAACGCTCGCGTTGGGTCGCGCGTATTTTCCAGAATCCATTAGCCGGCACCGCACCGGAGCTCAGCTTATTGGAGAACTTTCGACTCGCGGCACTGCGCACACAGCCCAAGGGTTTCCGCATCGGAACCGATCAGGCGTTCCGGAAAAAAGTCGAGCAAGCGGTCGAAGAGATCGGACTGGGGTTGGAACGCAAGTTGGATCAACCCATGGGAACGTTTTCGGGCGGGCAGCGGCAAGCCCTGACGCTGGTCATGGCCGTAATGGACCGATCGAGTATTCTCCTGCTCGACGAACCCACGGCGGCCCTGGATCCCAGAACGGCGAGTCTGGTCATGCGGCTGGCCGACCAACTGATCCGGAAACACCGTTTGACGGCCCTGATGGTGACCCACAACCTGAAGGACGCACTGCACTATGGAGACCGGCTGCTGCACCTGGCGGAAGGCCGAATCGCGCATGATTTGACCGGAAAAGAGCAGGAAAGCCTGAGCACAGCCACGCTTTTGGACTGGTTCGAAGCCTGAAATTTTACTATTTTCGCCTTTCACGTACACGATTCCTTCACGGGGCACGTTGTACATTTTGCTCCCCTTGCCGGGACAATCAACTATGAGAAGACTCTACCTCCTGCTTTCCCTGCTGGCATTTTGCGCAACTGCGAACGCGCAAATCCTGAAACCGGCGAAATGGAAATTCACTGTCGAGCCGGGTAAATCGGGCGAACAGACGCTGGTCTTTTCCGCCAAACTGGACGAGCACTGGCATATGTACAGTCTTTACACGCCGGATGGCGGACCGCTGCCGATGGTCATTACCTACGAGCAGAGCAATTGCTTCAAGACGATCGGCAAAGCGGTGGAGTACAAACCGGTGGAAGAATACGACTCCGTGTTCATGGTGAAGGTCCTGATCTTCCATCACACGGCGGAGATCCGGCAGAAGGTGAAAGTGACCGGCGATTGCGTCATCAAAGGACGTATTGAATACCAGGTTTGCAAAGAGAGCTGCATCTTCCAGGAAGACGAATTTGAATTCAAGGTTAGCGCGAAAACGGAGGAAGGAAAAGCCAATACCGAAACCGAAACGCAGGCAAGTGTTCCGGTTACACCGACCGACACACCTGCCGTCCAGGCAATGGATACGGCAGCCGGCACCATCACCGCACCAGCGTCGACCGACAGCAAACTGGAATCAGGATGCGGCGCAGGCGAAACCCCGCCGGCGGGCGGAGCCTCCACGCCCTGGACCATCTTCATCGCGGGCATGCTGGGCGGCCTGCTTGCGCTGCTGACACCCTGTGTGTTTCCCATGATCCCGATGACGGTGAGTTTTTTTACCAAGCGCAGCGGCAACCGGGCGAAGGGTGTCCGCAACGCGCTGATCTACGCGATCTCGATCATCCTGATCTATGTCACGCTCGGGCTGCTGGTGACCGTCACCTTCGGATCCGACGCGTTAAACGCGTTGGCCAGTAACGCTTTTTTCAACCTGGCGTTCTTCATCATCTTCATCGTCTTTGCCATCTCCTTTTTCGGCGCGTTCGAGATCACGCTGCCGAGCTGGATCATCAACAAAGCCGATTCCGCCAGTGATCGCGGCGGGCTGATCGGCATCTTCTTCATGGCATTCACGCTCTCGCTCGTCTCGTTCAGTTGTACCGGCCCAATCATCGGCACCTTGCTGGTGGAAGCCGCGCACGGCCGCAGTTATCTCGGCCCACTCATGGGCATGACGGGATTTTCGTTCGCGCTTGCGGTCCCTTTCGCCTTGTTCGCCTTGTTTCCGAGCTGGCTGAATTCCTTGCCGAAATCCGGCGGCTGGCTGAACACTGTGAAAGTGTCGCTTGGCTTCATCGAATTGGCGCTCGCGTTGAAGTTTCTCTCCAACGTCGACCTGGCCTATCACTGGGGCCTGCTCAAGCGCGAGCTGTTCATCGTGTTGTGGATCGTGATCTTCGGCATGCTGGGTCTCTACCTGCTCGGAAAGATCCGCCTCTCCCACGACAGCGACCAGCAGCACGTCGGCATCGGTCGCCTCCTGTTCGCGCTCTTGTCCCTGAGCTTCGCCTTATACCTCGTACCCGGCATCTGGGGAGCGCCCTTGAAGCTGATCAGCGGATTTCCGCCGCCCGATTTCTATAAAGAATGGAAAACCGGGAAGGAAGGCGATTGTCCGCACGACATTCTTTGCTTCAAGGATTATGAAGAAGGCATGCGCTACGCGAAGGAGCACAACAAACCGGTCATGATCGACTTCACCGGCTGGAGTTGTGTCAACTGCCGGAAGATGGAAGACAACGTCTGGAGTGATCCGAAAGTGCTCAAGAAACTGGGTGAAGATTATGTCCTGATCTCGCTCTACGTTGACGACAAGACGCCCTTGCCGACCGAACAGCAATCGGTCTCCCCGACCACCGGGCGAAAGATCCGCACCACCGGAAACAAGTGGAGCGACCTGCAGGCTTCGGTCTACAACACCAACAGTCAGCCTTATTATGTCCTCCTCGACCACCAGGGAAAAATCCTGGCAGAACCGCGGGGTTACACACCCGACATATCCGCTTACCTCTCTTTCCTGGAGGAAGGCTTGTGCCGTTACCAGCAGCGGAAATCGACGCTGGCGGCGAACTGAATACCGGTCATCGATTTTTCCCGCTTGCAGTACGGTAGGCTGACCCGCCGGGATGCCGTACCTTCGCAACCGTTTTTAGTGTATGCAACGTAAGTTCGTCACCAACCTCGCCCTGGTCCTGGCCCTGAACCTGCTCATCAAGCCGTTCTGGATCCTGGGCATCGACCGCGCAGTCCAGAACGCGGTGGGGACGGAACAATACGGTTTCTATTATGCCATTTTCAATTTCTCGTTCCTGCTGAACATCCTGCTGGACCTGGGCATTACGAATTTCAACAACAAGAATATCGCCCAGAACAACCACCTGTTGTCGAAGCATTTTTCGAGTATCGTGATGTTACGGGTATTGCTCGCAGGCGTTTTCACGCTGGCGACGATGGTGGGCGGTTTCATCATCGGCTATACGGCCGACATGTTGAAGCTGCTGCTGGCAGTACTGGTCAACCAGATCCTGATCTCGATGATCATGTACCTGCGATCGAATCTCGCGGGCTTGCACCTCTTCAAGACCGACAGCATCATATCGGTACTCGACCGCCTGATCATGATCGTGATCTGCGGCTTCTTATTGATGACCCACCGCGACCCGGGTACCTTCGAGTTGCGCTGGTTCGTGTACGCGCAAACCGCGGCCTACATCATCACGTTCCTGATCACCTTCATGATCGTGATCGACAAGGCGAAGGTGCGACGATTCCACTGGCGCTGGCCGTTCTTCGTGATGATCCTGAAGAAGAGTTATCCCTACGCCGTGCTGGTGCTGCTCATGACCTTCTACAACCGCATCGACGGGGTCATGCTCGAACGCATGCTGCCCTTCCGGGAAGGCGCGGTGGAAGCGGGCATTTACGCCTCCGCGTACCGGCTGCTTGATGCCGCCAATATGATCGCATTCCTATTCGCAGGTTTGCTGCTGCCCATCTTCGCCCGCATGATCAAACTGCGCCAGCATGTGGAAGGCATGGTACGGCTATCGTTTTCGCTGCTGGTCGTGCCGGCCCTCGTAGTGGCTATCTGTTGTTGGTTTTACAGCCAGGAACTGATGGAACTGCTCTACCGTGGTGAGCACATCGACGAATCGGCCGCGGTGTTTCGCATCCTCATGTGTTGTTTTGTTCCGATTTCTTCCACCTACATTTTCGGAACCCTGCTAACCGCGAATGGCAGCCTGCGCCAGTTGAACCTGATGGCTACCACCGGGATGCTGATCAACATCCTGCTGAATCTCTACCTGATCCCACGGATGGAAGCCCGGGGAGCCGCGATATCGAGTATCACGACCCAGCTGCTCACGGCGATTGCTCAGATCCTGATGGTGCAGTACATTTTCCGCTTCAAGATCAACTATACCCTGCTCGTCGGCCTGGGAGCATTCGCCGCTTCGTGCATCGCCTGGTGTTGGTTCATCCGGGGGAACGAATTGAACTGGATGTTGCAATTCGGGCTGGCCGGCGCAGGCTGTTTCGCCCTGGCCCTCGTCACCCGGCTCATCAGCCCAAAGAACATTTACCGGATCATCCGGTACGACGAAGGCTGAGCCTGGGTGCCGTCCTGGGGACGGAAGCGAATGGAGCTTCCGCATAACATTCATTTTCAGCTTCTTTTGCGGCCCTTGTGGCTTTCTTTGTATGGTATCCTTTCCTACCTTTGAAGCCCTTCGTTCCCAAAATTTTAGCGCTAAACCATGTTTCAGAAAGCCAGGGAAACCACCTTCCTGGAATCCACCAGTTTGTTGATGACCGTACTGCGGTGGCGGAAGCCATTATTGGCGGTGACATTGATTTCCGCCCTGGCGGCCGGAATTTTTTCAGGTCCCTCCTTTATTACACCCAAGTATAAGTCGACCGTTATCTTTTTCCCTCCGGCTACGAATTCGATCAGTAAGGCGTTGTTGGACGAACACTCATCCGACAAGCAGGACATCCTGGCCTTCGGGGAAGAAGAGCAGGCCGAACAGATGCTGCAGATCCTGAACTCGGACGAGATCCGGGAAGCGATCATCCGGAAGTACAACCTGATGCAGCATTACGGCATTTCCCCGGATGAGGCTTATCCTTTGACACGCCTCAGCGAGGAGTTTCACGACAACATTTCGTTTTCCCGAACAGAATTCATGTCGGTCCGCATCGACGTGTTGGATAAGGACCCCGCGATGGCCGCTTCGATCGCTAACGATATCGCGGCCTTGTTGGATTCCATGAAATCGAAGATCCAGCGTTCCCGGGCTTCCGAAGCGCTCCTCATCGTGGAACATACGTACCAAGAGAAACTGCAGGCATCCGCTGTTAAAGAGGACTCGCTGACTCGCTTGCGGGAAATGGGCGTCATGGATTATCGCAACCAGTCGGTTATCTGGAACGAGGAATACGCCAAGTCGTACGCTTCGCTGAGTAACGATAAGGCCGCCCTGGGTGTGCTGCTGCAATACAAACCGGACAATGACACCAGCGTGATCAATACCCGGGCTCGCATCCGGGGCGCTGAATCCCGACTGAAAGACCTCCAGGGAAAACTGGACCTGCTGGCCCGCTATGGCGGCGCTTCGGTATCCCTGACCGAGCAACTGACCCTCGACCGCGAGGAGCTCGCGAAAATGAAAGAACAGGTCGACAAACTCCGACTTGACGCCAACCAGCAACTTTCGCATAAGTTCCTTGTGAACAAAGCCGTTCAGGCTGAAAAGAAATCCTACCCTGTCCGCTGGATGATCGTCCTGATGGCCGGACTGGGCGGATTCCTGATCGCCCTGCTGGTATTACTGGGTACGGAACGCTACCGCGAAATCCGCTACCGCATCTGATGCAACCGAACAATCGATATGAATAATTCCTTCTTCAATTCGCTGGAACTGTTCCGGCTGTTGAACCAATGGCGGAAACACCTGATCATCGTAGGTCTGATCAGCCTGGTCGCCTCGGCGATCTTCTCATCCCCGACTTTCATTCCACCGCGGTTCAAGTCCTACGCGATCGTCTACCCGTCGAACCTGATCGCCTACTCGACCGAAAGCGCCACGGAACAGATGCTTCAGATCGCGCAGTCGTCGGAGATCCGTGACCGTGTGATCAACACGTTCGACCTCTACAAGCATTACGATATCGACACCGCGAAGAACGATCACTTTCGCACGGATGTCATCAAGCAGTATGAAGAGAACGTAACCATCAAGCAGACGGAATACGAATCCATGGAGATCACGGTGTTCGACACCGATCCCATGATCGCCTCCCGCATGGTCGATTCGATCATCCACTACTTCGACGTCAAGGCCCGTGAAATGCAGGCGGAGAAGTCGGCGGAAGTGCTTGTGATCGCGAAGGAACAGCTCGACAAGAAACAGGCGGAGATCGATTCCCTTGAAGCACGGGTGAAGGAATTCCGGATGAATTACAACCTGCTCGACTACAAGGCCCAATCGGTGGAAGCCTACCGCGGCTACTTCCGCAACCTCGCTTCCGGCAATTCGCGCGGCGCTTCGGAAGCCAAAGCCATCATCGAATCACTCAAAGACAAGGGTGGAGAGTTCTACGCCATGAACGAGAACCTCTGGCGCTACCGCGGAACGTTCAACGACCTGAAAGTTGAGTACGACAACGCCTACCGGGATGTCTTCAAAAAGCTCACCTATGCCAACGTCGTGACCAGTCCGCAGCCGGCCGATAAAAAGTCCTATCCGATCCGCTGGCTGATCGTCCTGATTTCCGTCAGCGCTTCCACCTTTGTCGCGTTCCTCGTGTTGCTCATCTGGAATCCGAAAAAGTCGAACTCCTGATTCTGAACCCGCTTGCTCGCCAGGACCCACATCGCCCGCTTTTACGGGATCTCGCTCGCCTTCGTAGCATGCTGTATCTGGATGCTGACCAAGGAACTCTACTGGGTTGCCGCGATCCCCGCGTTGCTCTTGGTCCTCTATTTCGCGGTCTATTCGATCGATAAGATCCTCTGGATCGTCGTATTCAGCACACCCCTGGCCATTGTCCTGAACGACAAATCGACCGGACCGGCGCTGAGCATGCCGACCGAACCTTTATTGTTCGGCATACTGCTCCTCTTTACATTCAAATTCATCTTCGAAGGCGGCTTCGACCGTCGAATCCTCTACCATCCGGTGACCGTCTCCATCGGGTTCCTGCTTCTTTGGAAATTCATCACCTCGCTGACGAGCTCCATGCCGGGTGTATCGTTCAAGCATCTGGTTTCCCAATTGTGGTTCATCGTTCCGATGTACCTGCTGGGCACCCAGTTATTCCGTGACAAGAAGAATATCAAACGGTTTATCTGGCTCTATACGATTCCATTATTGATCGTTGTCGGCTACACCATCGTACGCCACGCGCAAAACGGCTGGACGCAACAGGCGGCGCATTGGGTCATGATCCCGTTTTACAATGACCATACCGCCTACGCTGCCGCGCTGGCCATGTTCATTCCTCCGCTGATCGCCTTCACGCGCATGCAGGAAGAATCATTTTCATTGCGAACACTGGCATTCCTGGTCACCACTGCGCTGGCTGTAGCCCTGATCCTGTCCTATACGCGCGCAGCCTGGTTGAGCCTGGTCGCAGCGCTTGGACTCTTCCTGGTGTATTATTTCCGCATCCGCTTTTGGACGGTCTTCACCGGACTGACCGTCGTGCTGGCGCTTTTCTTCTCCTTTCAAAAGGACATATTCATGAAATTGGAAAAGAACCGCCAGGATTCCGCGACCGATTTCAACAAGCACCTGCAGTCGATCTCGAACATTTCTACAGACGCCTCCAACCTGGAACGCATCAACCGTTGGAACAGCGCCCTGCGCATGTTCGAGGAGCGGCCCTTCTGGGGATGGGGCCCCGGCACTTACCAGTTCAACTATGCGCCTTTCCAGAAGTCGGATGAGATGACGATCATTTCGACCAACGCGGGCAACCGGGGTAACGCGCACAGCGAATACATCGGGCCGCTGGCTGAATCGGGGGTCTTCGGACTCGTGACCGTCGCCGCGTTACTGATCGCGCTGATCTATACCGCCAGCATCAGCATCAGCCGATCACACGACCCTGTCTATCGAACCTTGCTATTGGGCGTTTTTCTCGGGCTCGTCACCTATTTCGTACACGGTGCGCTGAATAATTTTCTGGACACGGATAAGCTCTCCGTACCTGTCTGGGCCTTCATGGCGATGGTCGTGTCCATGGACGTCTATCACACACCCAAAGAAACCAAGCCGCTCAACGGCAAATCCTCGTTGTTAGGAAAAGACCTGTTGCACTAAGCAAGCGGTTGCGTATCACATTATAAAAACTAACCATATGCAACAATCCATCAAAAAATGGACATTGAGACTGATGGCAACAGGCCTGTTCATAGCAGGTCTTTTATTGAACATCGTTTTACATCCTATATTAACATACGCCAATAGAACGACTCATGACAACTTTACAATTTATCATAGCACCAAACTTGACCCGTCATTCCTTTCACATCTTGACAATGCCAGCGACCTACTTAAAACAAGTGAATTCTACAACGAGAAACTCAGGATTAACATTTGCCTGAATGACGGTTCAAAATACGCTGACCTCATGAAAGCTATTCGTGGACAAGCATTTGCCTGGGGCTTTTATGACAAAGTGGTTTTACAAGGATCAATGAACTGCAAAGAAAAACATGTTGTACTCAACGGTTACAAATGGAACTTGACGCAATTGTTAGCACACGAAATGACACATTGTTTACAGTTTGACAAATTAGGATTATGGAAATCAAACCCGGTTGCAAATATCCCGAATTGGAAATGGGAGGGCTATGCCGAATACGTTTCACGCCAGGACGCCGACCAAAAGGATCTCTCAAAAAATCTTGCACGACTATTTACAACCAATAAAAGTAATTGGGAAGTTGTACTTGCGGACAGCACTATTTCACCGAGAGAATATTATGAGAGCTGGGCCTTGGTGCAATATTGTATGGACATCAAAATGATGACCTACGAACAAATTCTTGTCGACACAACTAATGAACAAATTGTCAGGCAAGAGATGATGGATTGGTACGAGAAAAACGCAAGCGAACGCACAAGATCGCATTGACTATGGTGGCGGGGCATTTTTAAAATCAACACTTGAATTTCTGTTGATCACTTTTGCAAATTTTGAGCACACGTATTCTAAGTGCCCTACCATCGCCAAAACGAAAACCGATCATTTGAACCAGCACGTCAGCAGGGTGATGTCGTCGGTGTACGGCTTCTGCTGCTTGAACGAGGATAAATGATTGATCAGGTCGAGGTGCAGCGCCTTGATATCGGTACGGCGGATCCGCTCCATCAGGAAGGTTTTCAAGCGGTCGGTACTGAATTCTTCTCCAGCCGGATTTTCCACATCAGTCACACCGTCCGTATAAAGATGCAGGAAGGCGTTTTCAGGTATGAAGACCTTTCCGGTATGCACGAAGGGCAATTGCTCGAACATCCCCAGCGCGGTACTGCCTTCGGTCAGCAACAGTACGACCTTTTCGTGCAATAAGAGCGGCGGATTATGGCCGGCATTGACGTATTGCAGTTCGCGTGTTCTGCAATTGTAACGGCCAATGAAAAACGTAATGAACTTCTCCCCTTTCGCGTTCCGGAACACTTTTTCATTCAGCACATTGACCAACTCGACCAGGCTTGGAATGATGGGAACGTGCGCATGGAGGTTAGCCTGGAAATTGGAGCAGAGCAATGCGGCCGGAATACCTTTGCCGGATACGTCCGCCATGCAGAAGATAAACTCCTCCTCGTTGATGGGCAGGAAATCGTAGTAGTCGCCGCCAACTTCCTGATGCGGGAGATACGTCGCGCAAAGCTGGTAGCGGTTGTTGTCCGGCAAGGCGATCGGGAACAACATGCTTTGCATCTGCGCAGCAAGGTCGAGGTCGCGCCGCATGGCAGCCTGCCGTATCTTCTCACCGGCGATGTGGTGATTCTCGATGGCGACCACGATCAGGTTCGTGATGGTCTGGATGAACGGGATCAGTTCATTCCTGCGGGGAATGACGCTGTTCTCCAACCCGCCGACCAGCGCGTAGGCCAGGATCTGATCCTTATGAAAGACCGGAATGATCGTCTCGAAGGTATTGACCCAACGGTCGCGCTCCGTTTCCAGGTTTCGCAGCCGGTTGAGATCGTTCAGAATGCCCGCGACATCGATATCGCCGAACGTCTTGTCCGTACCGTAGAGCAAGGCGCATTGCCAATCCTGTTCCTTGATGAAGAGTGCCAGCTTTTCCACCTTCAACTGGCTGCTGAGGACGTGCTCGTATACATCGAGCAATTGCTTGGTTGTAAAGTCGTAGTTGATCGCTTTGGTGATCTGCAACAACCAGTGTAACTGCAGCTTCTTGGCATGCAATTCCGAGGAGATCGTCTCGGGGCTTTCCTTCTGCAGACTTGGTTTGCGGACTTCTTCCATGCTCAGCGATTCTTCAGTCGTTCCAGCAATTCGGGCAATTGCTTGATCAGTGCGAGTTCCCGCATCTTGTCACGGGCTTCCTGGGTCGGGCTCCCGAAATAGGTCTTCCCGCCTTCCAGCGACTTCGGTACGCCGGACTTGCCAAGTACGACCGCGCCTTTCCCGATGGTCAGGTCCTTTTGTACGCCGACCTGACCCCAAAGGATCACGTCGTCTTCGATCGTCACCACGCCGGCGATTCCCACCTGTGCCGCGAAGAGACAGTTGCGTCCGATCACGGTATCGTGACCCACGTGTACCATGTTGTCCATCTTGGTGCCGGCACCGATGACGGTGTCGCCGGAAACACCCTTGTCGATCGTACAGTTCGCCCCGATCTCGACCCGGTCGTGAATGATAACGCGGCCGCAGGAGTACATCTTGTCGTAACCTTCCGGCCGGCGCTTGAAATAAAACGCGTCGGCACCAATAACGGTATTGGAATGGATGATCACCTCGTCTCCTATTTCGGTATGATCGTAGATGCTCACGTTGGCGTGAATGACACAGTTATTTCCGATCCGCACGTGGTGACCGATAAAAGCGCCCGGTTGGATAACCGTTCCCGTCCCGATGACGGCCGTAGGGCTGATCGCTGCCGTACTGGGCTCGAAGGTCCTGAAGTGTCGTACGATCCGGATGTAGGCGGAAAACGGGTCTTCCGCGAACAGCAGCGCCTTCCCTTCAGGCGCATCAACTTCCTTGTTGATGATGACAAAAGTAGCAGCCGACTGCAGCGCCTTATCGTAATACTTGGGATGATCGACAAAGGTGATGTCGCCAGCCTCCACTTTGTGGATCTCGTTGATGCCCGACACCTGCCGGGACCCGTCGCCGATGACCCGGGTTCCCGTCAGTTCAGCCAGTGCTTTCAGGGCGATGGGTTGAGGAAACTTCATTGATAACAAAAATAGCGGATTCCGGCTGGGGACGGGCGGTGGTTACATTCCCGTTTTCAACATCAGGGTTTCCGCGCTCCTGCCCGAGTGCGTATCTTCGCCGACCATGAGAATCGCGGTCAACGCCCGGATGTTGCAAAAGGGGAAACTGGAAGGCATCGGGTATTTCTGCCTGGAAACCTTCCGGCGCATCACACGCGACCATCCCGAACATGAGTTCCTGTTCATCTTTGATCGTCCTTTCGATCCGGAGTTCGTCTTTGCACCCAACGTAACCCCGATCGTTGCAGGTCCTGCGGCCCGCCATCCTATCCTCTGGTATCTGTGGTATGAATGGTCCCTGCCCCGGGTTTTTAGAAAGTGGAAGCCGGATCTGTTCGTCTCCTCCGACGGCTACCTGTCACTTCGCAGCCAGGTTCCGACTCTTTCGGTAATTCATGATATCAACTTCGAACACTACCCCGGCGATTTGCCCTTTTTCAATCGGGCCTACTATCGACATTTCTTCCCCCGCTACGCCAAAGCAGCCGCCCGCATCGCCACGGTATCCTCCTTCTCGCGCGATGATATCAGTCGGCAATACGGTGTACCCACGGATAAGATCGACGTGGTGTACAATGGGGTAAATGACGGTTTTGTACCCTTACCGGATGCGGAAAACCGGAAAACACGGGAACAGCTGACCGGTGGGAAACCGTATTTCCTGTTCATCGGTTCCATTCATCAACGCAAGAATATCGTCAACCTGCTCAACGCCTACGAACAGTTCCGCACAAGTGGCGGACCGGATGTCTGTTTGGTATTCGCCGGCACGAAACGGTGGTGGACACCGGAAATGGAAACAAGCCTGCAAAGCATGCGGTACCGGCAGGATGTTCGCTTCACCGGTCGTGTAGCGGAGGCTGATCTCTTCCGGATCACCGCGGCGGCTGAGGCTTTGACGTATGTATCCACCTTCGAAGGATTCGGCATTCCGCTGCTTGAAGCGATGCGTTGCGGAGTACCCGTGCTCACCGCGAATGTGACTTCGATGCCCGAAGTCGCCGGCGACGCGGCCTTGCTGGTCGACCCGTTCTCCGTGGAGGATATCTCCAAAGGCATGCAACGCTTGAGTGTCGATGCTCAGCTCCGGCAAGAACTCTCGCAACGCGGATTGATTCGCAGTCGCGACTTCTCCTGGGATTTTACCGCAAGGGATCTTTGGAACAGCATCGGACGCACCCTGTCCGCTCTGGAAAACGATGCGAAGCGCCATGGCTAAGTTGAAGATCCGCTACCAGGAAGACTTGCTGGAAGCCGGCGTCGACGAAGCCGGTCGTGGCTGCCTGGCCGGTCCCGTTTTCGCCGCGGCCGTCATACTGCCGCCCACCTATCGTCACCCCTTACTGAACGACTCCAAACAAGTTTCGGAGAAGGACCGGTACCTGTTGCGGGACCATATCCAGGAGCACGCACTGGCATGGTCGGTAGCGGAGATCGGGCAGGCGGTAATCGACGATATCAACATTTTGCAAGCCACCTACCGGGCCATGCACCGGGCAATTGACGGACTTACGAAACGTCCGGAACTCCTGCTAATTGATGGCAACCGTTTTCTGTCATATCCCGGCGTACCCCACCAATGCATTATCGACGGCGACGCGTTGTACCGCTCCATAGCAGCGGCTTCGATTCTCGCGAAAACCTACCGGGACGACCTCATGCACCGGCTGCACGGCGAGTTTCCGATGTATGGCTGGGACCGCAACAAAGGATACGGGACCCGGGAACACCGTAATGCGATCCGGATCTTTGGCAACTCACCGTATCATCGCAAGAGCTTCCGCCTACTGCCGGAACAGGGCGAGCTTCCGTTTCAACAGGAAGGTGTCTAAAACCGCTTGGGCTTTTTCCCCGACATAGCGATGGGTTCGTCATCTTTGATCCGGGGATCAGCTTATGAGAAGGATTGTCACCGGAGCGGTCATCGCGCTGCTCGTCATCGTTTCCGCCGGGGTCGGATTTTACTACTACCAGCGCTATCGCGTCATTCTGTCCGATCCTTTCACCGCAATCCCGACCAATGCTGCGCTGATCATCGAATGTCAGTCGGGCAAGGCCGCAAATGCGGAGCTTCAATCGACACATTTTTGGGAAAACTGGGGTAGCGATCCCGACCTGATTCGGTTGCGGTCAGTCCTGAACTTCGCGGATTCGGTCAGCGGAACAAGAGCAGCCTACCAGAAGGCCTGGTCAACACAACCACTTTATCTTTCCCTACACCTGACCGGCAGTACGGGAGCGGGTTGGCTAGCCGCGCTGAACATACCGCTTGGATTTTCCTATAAGGAAGTCGCCGGGCAAGTCTGCGATTACTTTGCCGGTCTCGAATTCGAGGAGCGTGAATACGAAGACGTGATCATTTACGAGAGCGGTCATTCGCCGGCACAGGTTTGTTTCGCCATTTCCAAAGGGATCTTTATCATCAGCGAAAGCCCGGTTTTGATTGAAGATGCGATTCGGCAATCAAGAAACGGCACACCCCTTCGGAAGGTGCGCATATTCAACCAGGTTGCAGGAGCGATCAACCGGTCGACCATCCGCCTATATGTCAACAGCATTGGAACACGGGATCTGCTCAGCAGCAACTGGAACGCGGATCAGAACAATGTGCTCGAACTTGCCAGTCGTCTTGGCCGTTGGAGCGGACTTCAACTCAGGATCCTGAAAGAAGAGATCCGGTTCGAAGGCGTTTGTGGCAGCACCGATCCCTCCGACTGGATCACCGCGTTTCAGAACAGTCGACCCCAGCGTTTCGGCATGGCAGCCGTATTGCCGGACCGTACGGCTTTTCTGCTGTGGATCGGCAGCGATCAGTGGCAAGGGATCCGGAGCCGCTTCAGGCAAGACCTGAACATCTATCCGGCCGCCCGACTGATGGAATCGGAACGCGCTGCCATGACAGACGCCTTTCAACGCGACCTTGCTACCGAGTTTGACGACATGACCGGCTCAGAAGCCGGGTTGGCCATCACGGAACCTGCTGGAAGCGATTTCACCAACAACCTGCTCCTGCTTTTACGCAGCACACGACCGTCGGAAGCCGAGCGAACACTGGAGCAATGGAGTAAGATCCCGAACAGCGGCATCCGAAAAGAGCATTACCGGGGTACGACCATCCTCACTTTCCCTGACCACCGTTGGGCAATGCTGACGTTGGGCAATGTCAGCGCTTCCTGGACACAAAGCGCCATCACCTTCGTGCATGGTTATTTCGTTTGCGCGGCGCAGGCCGCAAGCCTTAAGACACTGCTGGATGACCTGGCCAACGGCAAGCGTTTGGATGCCAAGACCGGCTTTAGCCAGCACCTCCGCCGTCTCGGGAATGATCAACACCTGTTCGTTTACGCTTCTGCCAGCCGTAGTCAAACCCTGTTGTCCGCCTTCCTGAACAAGTACAGCAAGCCGATACCCACTGCACATCTGCAGGATGTATTCCTGACTGCACGGCTGCGCAGCGATCGACTGTTCCAACTGCAAGCCGCGATGACAACCGGTGGAACACCGGAACGGGAACCAGCTGTGGTCTGGAGTACCCAATTGGACACTACGCTGCACGCAGGCCCATTCCTGCTACCCGGCGATGAAAATGAAAAGTTCTACGTTGCCGCGCAAGACAAACTCGGCGGACTCTATCTGTTCAGTGAATCAGGCAAGTTACTGTGGAAAGTACTGGTGAATGATACACTGCTTGGAACACTCCACACGGTGGACTACTATCGGCAGGGAAGCTGGCAGTTATTATTCAACACAACATCCCGACTGTTCATCCTGGACCGCGAGGGCAAGAGCGTGGCGAATTACCCGATCCGGCTCCCCGCTTCAGCGACGGGCGGTTTGTGCCTGATCAATCGACCGGGCCATACCGATGCGGGTATCCTGATCCCGTGCAGCAATGGGAGTGTCTATCATTATCGTCTGAACGGCACACCTGATCCGGACTGGAATTCGGATCGTCCGTCAGGAATTTTCCCACAACCCCTCCAGGCCCTTATCGGTTCCTCCCACAACACGCTGATCGCACTATCGGATGACGGGAAATTCAGGCAGTTCGACCTGCGCGGGAAGGCGACGACAATCATTAGCGGACGGCCACCAGGAAAATTCCAGCTATGGCCTATGTCACCCACGACTGAAGCGATCGTGCAACGTACTGCCGACGGTCGTCTCGAACTCTTCGATTTTTCCGGGAAACTACTGCCGGCACCGGATTCATCCTACGTGACCGACTTCTGTCTGTTGACCGACAGCCTGAGCAGCCCATTGTTGATCATCCGGAACGACAGTCTTTTCGGCTACGCCGGCGACGGTTCAAGGTTGTACAGCGGCGTCTCACCAGCCTCCGGCCTTTCTTGCAGTTCAGGACCTGATTCAGCCCTTTTCGCACTCTATTCCCATGCTGCAAAGAAAACCTGGATTTATCGCAGCTCCGGTCTTGTATCGGGCGGCTATCCGGTGAATGGAATTCCGGGCAAAGAAGTGAACGGATTTCAGCTGTTCCATGATGATAAAATGGTACTGACAGACGGAGAAGCGCTGCTCTATCTCTATACCTTGGAATAGCGACTCCGACACCACTACCATGAAAAAGATTGTTGCCGCGTTTATTCTCTTTTCATTCACCATCTCCGCCTGTATCAAGAAGGATGATTTCAATTTTGATGACCCTTCCTATTCGATCTGGCAACCTGAAATCGCGCTGCCCCTGGTAAATTCCGTGTTGACCATGGACGATCTTCTGGGAAGAGCCGATTCCGGCACTTTGGAGATCGACTCGGCTACGGATCGCGTCATCCTGATCTACGATGGTAACGTGTATTCCGTCAACGGGGAGGATTTTCTACCCTTACTGGACCAACAGGACCTTGGTGAATTCCGGCTGAACACCCCGGACAGCGCGCAACTGCTCAATTCCGGAACCCTTGTTCAACAAGTGTCGCGAGATTTTTCCTTCTCGGTTGCCAACGGCGAAGAACTGGACAGCGTCGTACTGAAATACGGAATGCTCAACGTGTCACTGACCAATACGGTACCCCATGGCGGCACATTTTCCGTCAGGATACCAGCCGCCAGGAAGAACGGCTTGGTGTTCGACCAGGAAGTCGCGTTCACACCTGCCAATGGCTCATCCACCACGGCAAACGGCAGCTTCGATCTCAGCGGCTATTCAATCGACTTCACGGCAGGTTCCTCGGCGAATCGTCTTGACATTGTGTATGAAGCCGACTGGACCAACAGCGGACTCAACCAGGCCTGCACCGATCGACCACTCTCCTTTTCGATCGATTATGACCAGTTGAGGTTATCCGCTGCCTATGGCGATTTCCGGCAACGCAGCCTGAGCATTTCGGTCGACTCAAGCGAGTTGACTATTTTCCAGAACACCCTGGGTGGTACCATTCACTTCGACGAACCGAAATTCGTATTCAACATCCGAAACAGTTTCGGCATGCCGGTCAGGGCCGTGTTGCAGAACCTTGTTTCCATTCCGAGAACGGGGCCGACAATCCCTGTTACCGGCGCAATTCCCAATCCGTTGCCAGTAGGCGTCCCCGGCGCTCCGGGCCTTGTCGCCGCGACCTCGTTCACCTTGGATAAGAACAACAGCAACGTTCAAACAGTGGTCAACGCGGAACCCGAATACGTCAGTTACGATGTCGACGCGACCACCAACGTACCCTCCGGCACCCGGAATTTCCTGCTCGACACCAGCAGATTCAGCGTCGACTTGCGCGTCGAACTCCCGTTGGTGGGTTACGCAAGCGGCTTGAGTGTGCAGGATACCGCCGACTTCGAACTGGAAAACGTCGAAGAGCTCCAATCGGCCATTTTCCGACTCTATACATCCAACGGATTCCCGGCCCAGTCGTGGACACAAGTGTATTTCACCGACTCCCTCTACCAACCGCTTGACTCGCTTCTGTTCGATCCGCAAGACGGACTGGTGCCAGCTGCACTGACAAACGCGCAGGGCATCGTGACCAGCCCGACGGTCAAAACCCACGACGAACCCTTTGACCGAAGTCGGCTCGAACGCATCTTCCAGGCGAAAAAACTCCTTATCCACGGCCTGATCGATACACGCAACGCTCCCTTACAAAGTGTGGAGATCCACTCCAACAATTCCTTGCTGATCAAAATCGGTGTTCGGGCCAGCCTTAAAATCGATTTTCAATGAGATCCTTGTTTCGATTGGTTTGGAGTATGGCCATGTCGTGCATGCTGACGTCGAACGTCTATGGGCAAAGCGACCTTACCCTGTACCACTTTTCCGCGATCGGGCAATCGAACGAAATCAATCCGGCCGAATTTCCCAGACAAAAGGTTTTTATTTCGTTACCCGTACTGAACATCCACACGCTGTTCATGCATAACGGGTTCACGTGGCGGGACCTTCACAGTGTTCGGAACGGTTCGGCCTATTGGGATTTCGATCAGGTAGTTGGAGGGATTCGAAAAAATCAACTCCTTTCCTTTGACCATCGGCTCGATTGGCTACGATTCGGATTCCGCGTCAACAAGAACTTCTTCAGCGCCAGTGTGAGCGAAGTCATTCATGCGGACTTTGCCTACCCACGGGAGTTCGTCAATCTGCTGTATTACGGCAATGCCGCTTACATTGGAGAAACCGTGAGTCTTAAGAAAATGGGCCTCCAGGCCAGTCACTATCGGGAATATGCCCTCGGCTACTCACGGGAAATTACCGATCGCTGGAACGCCGGAATCCGTTTGAAATACCTGTATGGGATGGAAAACATCCGGACAGAACCGGCCGACTTGTCCATTTATACTGACGCGACCGACTATTCCCTCGTCCTGAATACGGATTATGTGGTCAACACTTCGTTGCTGGCAAACGACGATCCCGGCTATGACCGGTTTGATACCACCGGTTCCGAGCGGCGTCGTCTCCTTCGGGATTATTTCTGGCGACAACAAAATCATGGTTTCGGATTCAACGCGGGCGTACAATTCAGAATGGACGATCAATGGCGATTCAACTTGTCGGTGGTTGACATAGGTTTTATCACTTGGAGTTCCAATGTCAGGAACTACAAGGCAACCCGTGGCACCTATTCCTTCTCCGGAATCGACCTGGATCGATTCATCAACGATAGCGATGCCACTTTTCAGGAGGTACTCGATTCGCTCGGGCAATCGTTCGAACCAGTAGAATCACGTAATGCCTATACATCACCCCTGGCCGGTCGGGTCATGCTATCCGCGGTCTATCAGCTGAATCCCGGTACACAGTTCAGCGCTTTGGTCCAAGGCAGACGGTTGTACCATCGGACACTTCCGTCCGCTACGCTTGGCATCCAACGGCAAATGACAAGGAATCTGTGGCTGACCGGCACGTATTCCATGCACAACAACCGATTCGACAATATCGGTGCCGGAATCGCGGTGAACGGAGGCGCCTTTCAATTCTATGCCCTCTGCGATAATCTGATCGGCACGATCGACCCGCTGGGGCATCATTTCACTCAGCTACAAGCAGGATTCAATCTGATCTGGGGCCGTCCCGGGAAAGACAAGGACACGGACCGCGACGGCATTGCCGATAAAGCCGACCGCTGCCCTGAACTGGCAGGGCTTCGCGCGTTCTCCGGATGTCCGGATCAGGACCTCGACAGCGTTCCCGACATTGATGACCGATGCCCTACGCTGGCCGGATCAGCCCGATTGAAAGGCTGTCCGGATTCCGACCATGACGGCATTGTGGACGTCGATGATGCCTGTCCGGAAGCCTATGGGCTCTATCGTTTGAAAGGATGTCCCGATTCGGACAATGACGGTATCCGTGACCAGGACGACACTTGTCCCGATCTGGCAGGCGTTGCGTTTTACAAAGGTTGTCCGGATACCGACGGGGATAGCATTCCCGATCCGGACGATCGGTGTCCGAAAATTCCCGGACCACTGGCAAACAGAGGATGCCCCGTCGAAGAAGCTCCACCAAAGCCCAAGAGTCCGGTGAAAGTGACGTTGGCCAAAGAAGAACAGGAAATCCTCAATACGGTTTTTTCGAATCTCGAATTTGAAACCGGCAAAGCGGTCATACGCGTGAGCAGTTTCCGCGCCCTGGATGAGTTGGTCGAACTGTTGCGCAAGCGACCGAATTACAAACTTACGATCGACGGTCACACCGATGCTACCGGGCCTGTGGCGCTGAATGACAAATTATCCAAGGATCGAGCCGAGTCGGTGAAACAATATCTGACCGTGAAGGGCATAGACCCTTTGCGCATTACCGCGACCGGCTATGGCAGCAGAAAGCCGATCGCCAGTAATAAAACAGTCGAGGGACGCCAACAGAACCGACGGGTGGAGTTTACAGTCTTCGAATGATCTCAGAGGTCCTTCCTCTTGAATGCACGCAAGGCGAAGCCCAGCGGCACTATCCACCACAAGATCAGCAAGCCGAACGACCAGGCTACCCCCAGCAAGGAGCCGAAGAATTTCTGATACAGGGCACCGGTATAACCCATCAAGGCCGAGGTGTCGAGCTTGAGTAATACGAGGATACGCGAAAGGTCCACCGGATTCAGCGCGGTCAGCGCAAGCACGGGTTTTTCCAACGGATAGTCCGAAAAATAAAAAAGTACCAGCAGGATCAACCCGTCGTAGAGGATGGAAAAGTAAAACCAAAGCATCAGGGCCAACCCGATCCCGCGTGCTTTATCGCGTGAGCGAACAGAAGCCAGGAATGCCAGGCCGGTAAAAATGAACGTCTCCAGCACCGCTACCGATAACAACAGGAACGATGGCAAACTGGGGTCCAGGAGCATGACAGGCAATCCCAAACCGAGTCCGAGTGCCCCGGCTAGCGAAATGGATAAGCCCGCGTAGTGCCCCAGGAAGATCGCGTTCCTCCTGATCGGCTGAGCGAGTAAGAGCTCAATGAACTCCCGCGAATTGTAGAAATGGATAGTCCCGAACACAATGCTGATCAATGGGACGACAAAAAGCACCAGGTGCAGCAGACTCACCACGGCCTGCGCGGAATCATCACTGAAAGAATAGATCGCGCCGCACAACAAGAGCATGAGCGCCGCGTACGCAACGACCATCTTGCTGCGCAGAACGTCGTAGATTACATACTTCATCACTTTCATCACGGTCGACCTCCTTCCATCAACAACGCGAGAGCTTTCCCAAGGCGTTGTTCGCCCGTTAGTTCCCGGATCTCTCTTACCGTATGGGAAAAGCGCAAGTTGCCATCAACAAGGAAAACGACACGGTCGGCGAGTTCTTCCACTTCACTCATGTTATGGGAGGTGATCAAGGTCAATGTCCCGCGCTCCCGCTCCGTCCTGAGTTTATCTTTCAGGATTTCAGAAGATACGGGATCCAAACCGGCCGTAGGTTCATCGAGCACGACCAGGTCCGGTCGGAAGAGAAATGCCAGGGCCGCACTGACCTTCTGGCGGGTACCGCCCGAGAGGTTCCCCATGCGTTTCTCCTGCAAAGCCTCGAGCCCGAATCGCAGATACAACTCCTCGTCGGATGAAGTGCTGACATTCCGAATATCCCGCATCATGCTGAACACCTGGCGGATCCGCATCTGCTCCGGATACCGCCCGATCTGGGGCATGTAGCCGATACGTTCCCGGTAACTCCAGGATCCCGCAACAAGTTGTTCACCCGCCACGCGGATGGAACCACTGTCCGGTAATACATGCCCGAGCAGACATTTGATCAAGGTCGTCTTCCCCGAGCCGTTGGGACCGATCAGGCAAACGATCTGACCGGCCTGGAGATCAAGGTTCAGGGACCGCAGTACCTGCAGGGAACCGAACGACTTTTTCAGCTCTCGGATTTCAATCATGGACAGTGGGGTGCAAGACCGGGTTGGCGTCGTTGAACGCGGCCGGCGTAATGGTCGGAACAATCTTTTCCGCCTGCTCGAAAATATCCAGCAGGAAGCTATGCAACAACATGAGCGCGTAGGGTGCCTGTTCGGCGATCCGGGAGAACAGGCTAACCGGATGATACGGTACATCTCCTACCCCGTTCTTGTCGAGATCATAACCGCGGTACTTGTCCCAGTAGTTACCATGGAAGTAGTTCATATTACGTTCTGCATTCGTGGCGACATCGAACGAGTTCGACTGAAAGGTATTCGCGCGAACCGTATCCTCGAAGCAATCTCCCAGTATACGCAATGCCCAACCGTTCCTGCTAAAGAAATTCCGTTCGGCGACCAGGTCGCTGGAGCCTTCCAGGTAAAGCCCGGTGGTGTTGCCATAAAACCGGTTGTCGAGGAGGCTGCTGTGGGAGATCTCCTTTAGCAACAAGCCGTACGCGGCACCGCCCCAATTGTCCGAGAAATCATTATGGCGCATATCGACGTGGTGGGAATACATGACAGCGACACCTGAACCGTTTTGCCGGAACGTATTGTAGAAGTAACCATCGTGGTCGGAAAACATGAAGTGGATTCCGTACCGCAGGTGATGGGTACTCAGGTTGCGGTACACTTTGCTGTCCGTCACAAATTCAAAGTAGATCCCGTCCCGATGGCGGTCGATGATATTATTGTCAATGAAAACATGGTGCGATTTCCAAACATGGATCCCGTTTCCGGAACCGGATTCCGTACGTGCCTGACCATAGATCCGGTTATTCCGAACTGTGCAGTAGGACGCGTTGGCCAGGTAGATCCCGAAGAACCCGTTCTCGATCGTATTGTTTTCAAGAGTGGCCGACACGGTGTTCTCTACCCGGATAGCCGAGAGCTCCTTCAGGTCACTTCGACCGACATTACGGAAATGAAGTCCGGAAACATGAATACCCGGAGCGCGTAACACCAACAAGCCTGTTTTCGATTCGCCATCCAGTATCGCTCCCGCTTGGCCGAGAATGGTCAACCGTTTGTTGACAACCACCTCCCCTTCCGCGTACCGGCCGGACCCGACCAGCAAGGTGTCACCTGCTATTGCACGAGCGACACCTGCTGCGATCGTCGGACAGGTGCCCCCCGGCACGACGCGAACAATCGCGCAGCGTCCCGGGAGAGCCCACGACAGCAGGACCGTCAGTATGATAAAACGTACCGGCACGAAACGTTTATCGCTTAGTGAAACGAAGATACACTTCCTTCCAATCCAGCATTTCGCCGTCGTAACGGCTATGAAAAGCCCGGAGACTGTCCTGTGAACGGAAAGCGCTCAGACCAGCACCCATCGGACTTGGCAGTTGCTGGCTGATCAGGTAGTAAGCCGAGCGGGCATCCACCAGATTCCCCGGAGCACTGCGATCAGTCACAAGCAGGTGCCGCGCCTGGTCAGCCGGAAACGGTTGTCCGGGCAGGAACTGGAGCAGGCATTCGCCCGAGTCGAATCGATATATTTTCCCCTTGGGCGAAACGATCTCGGCGCCGTAGCCACGATCTTCGATCTGCATACGGCAATTATCGCAAACGTCCTTCCCATAATTGATGGGGACGGGATCATAGGAACATCCGGAGAGGGCTATGGACAGCCACAACAGGATGGAAAATGAACGTAAATAATACCGGCGCATGGGGAGGGGATTTGACTAATTCAAAGGCGCAGCCTGCGGTCGCATCGCAACGGAGACTTTGCCTGACTTGTTATAGAAGATTTCAAAGAGAAACACCAGGAAGCAAAGCGTACCCGCCGACATGATCAGCAATCCACCCGTAGCCGGGAAGGAGCAAGCATTGAAATTGAGGAGCTGCTTGCAGCCGATCAACGGAGGCTGATAGGTCATGCCGGGAATCTTAATGGCAGCGGTAGGGCTGAGATTGTGTCCGTAATCATACTCCCATTGCCAGAAATCGTAGATGCCGACAGCCGCTATTCCCAGGAACAGAACAAACCAGATGAAGAATACCGGCCGCTTCTTCAACAATGCCACCAAAACGCCGGAGACGATGACCCCGATAACGAGTTGGCGCATGAAAGAAAATTCCGGGAACATCTCTTCACTGATCTCTTTCATACCAATGTAGTGGTTCAATCCGCTGATGGTCGAGACATCCCCGCCGAGTTTGCTCAGCCAGATTTCCATGTGAAGGCCTTCCGGATACTGAGGCGCATCGAGGAAGATATCCCACAGCGGCAGGAACAAAGCCGGAACCATCAGGAGACAGGCAAGCAGGAGGGTGATGACACTTAGCTTTTTCATTTTACGGGAGCACTATGATAGGAATTTCATTTAACAACCGGCCGAAAAGCAAGAGGGGGGAATCGCTTCCCCCCTCGTCGCCCTCTCTCTCCTTATTTGCCGGTGGAATAAGTGAGGGGTACGTTGGAACCAGGGGAGGATACCCGGAGATAACCCTGCATTTCCTGGTGCAATGCGGAACAGAAGTCCGTACAGTAATACGGATAGATATCAGGCGTCTTCGCTACGAACTTGATGGTTTGCGTCTCGCCCGGCATGATGAGCGACTCGGAAGAGGTCGAACCCTTGATGGCGAATCCGTGCGGCGTATCCCAATCCTGTTCGAGGTTGGTTACGTGGAAATAGACCGTATCGCCGACAAATACACCTTCGATGTTATCCGGAGCGAAGTGGGAACGAATGGAGGTCATATAAACATGGACCGCCTTCCCTTTACGCTCGACGCGCGACTCTTTCTCGCTCTTCGCGACATACGGATGCTGATTGTCTTCCAGCTTGAACACCTTGACCTGGTGCTTCATCACCTTATCGGCTTCGATACCCTGGGCATAGTGCGGTTCGCCTACCGTCGGGAAATCGTAGAGGATCTTCATCTTATCTCCCGTGAGGTCGATCAGCTGTGCGCTTTGGTTCAATTCCGGACCCGTAAGCAGGTAACGATCCTTGGTGATCTTGTTCATGGCAATGAGGTACTTCGGAGAAGGCGACTTGGTATCGCCACCGGGAATTGAAAGGTGACCGATGGAATAGTAAGTCGGAATGCGATCAACCACTTCCCATGTGCCGAGTTTCCATTTCACCACTTCGGAAGATACGAAGTGAGAAGTATAGGCAAATCCTTTTCCGTCGAATTCAGTATGCAACGGACCAAGGCCGGGCTTCTGGACTTCTCCGCCGATCACTTCCTCGTACTTCAGGACCGGGATACCATCCACTTCACCGGCGTAAGCCTTGTTGGCGATCGCCTTCTGGATCTTGGAGAATGCGAAGACCGGGATAACCGTGGCAAGTTTGCCACCACCGACGATGTATTCTCCACTCGGATCCACGTCAGCTCCGTGCGGGGATTTCGGGCACGGCATGAGGTAAACCATATCCGTACACTCTTTCGGATCGAGCATGATCGTCTTGTTCAGGATCTCGGATTTAACCGTATGCGTCTTTTCGTCAAGCTTGTTATGATAATAGGCCGAGTTCATCTCTTTACCCTTACCAGCCTTTGCATATTCTTCAGCTTTTTTCCAGTTCAGCGCAACCATGAAATCCTTGTCGTTCTGGCTGGCATTGGCTTCCAGGAGGGTGTGTGCTCTTTCCGTATTGTAGCAGGAGAAGAAGAACCAACCCTCGGATGGTCCGCGTCCACAGTGACTGAGATCAAAGTCGAAACCAGGCATGAGAATCTGGAAAGCGATACTCATATCGCCCTCCGGCGCCACCTTGATGAAGGAAATTGAACCCTGAAAGTTTTCCTTATAGGTGCTGATCGGCACGTCCTTGTTCCCAGTGATCGGAACCGAGAAGCGCGTAGCGGCGACTACATACTCGGTGTTCTCCGTAGCGAATGGGGAGGCGTGGTTACCGCCGCTGTTGGGGATCTCGAGCATTTCCACCGTGCGGAAGGTCGAGAGGTCGATGCGGGCAACACGCGGGGTGTTGTTGGAATTGATAAAGAGCCAGCGACCGTCGGTCTCACCATTGGTCTTCGACAATTCCGGGTGATGCGAATCATCCCAGGGAACGAATCCGTGGGTCGAATTCAACATCGCCTTGCTTTCCTCGGTGAAACCGTAGCCGTTCTCAGCATTCACGGCAAATACCGGAATCACTTTCAACAGACGGCAGGATGGCAGTCCGTAAACACCGACCTGCCCGCTGAAACCGCCCGACATGAACTCGTAATATTCATCGAGTTTACCCGGAGCGACATACACCTTTGAAGGCGCGTCACCGGCTGCGACAGATTTTTTCTCTTTTGGCCCGCCGCAGCTCATGAGCGCGAGGGCGAACAGTGCCGGCAATACGACCGGCCAACGATTGAATTTCATGGTTATCCTCCTGATGAATTTGTGTGGGTGAATGAATGGAACGATCGATCCTGGGTGGGGATCAGCCGTCGATCTTACGAAGATATTCAAGCATCTTCCTGGCATCTTCCTGTGTGACGTTCTGGTTCGTCATCTGTGTCAGGTGAGTGGCAAGCAACTCCTTGGCTGTCGGATCCTTCTGCGTCATCTCGGTCGGGTTCAGGATCATGTTCATGATCCATTCCGGCTTGCGGCGCTGCGTCACGCCTTTCAAACCAGGACCGACGTATTTCTCATCGGTTACCTTATGGCAGGCTGTACACTTCGCTTCGAAGAGCTTCTCCCCTTCCGATGCCATGGCAGCATCGACGGCAGCCCCAACTTCTACACTGGTAACGGGTCCGATTCCCTTGCCGTCGTCCTTCATATTCTCGGCATCAGCCATCAGGTTACCATTTGAGGCGGCTTCGGTACTCTCGGAAGCAGTACTCTCTTTTGTTTCTCCGCCGGAACAGGCCTGAAGCGCTCCAAGTGACAGGAGCAGACCTACAAAGAACATCCACCGGCATGGGATGCTACAGGCTCGATCAAGGAAATTTGACATAGTTGTGCGTTTTGATTACGATCCAAAAGTAGCATTCAACCCATATGAATAGCCTGACCGTATCCGAAGAATGAAGGTGACTTTCGTCAGGAAAATATCTACATTTAAGCCTGTAACCCCAAAAAATCAATGTTTTGAGAGCCTGGAATGTTAATAACGCCTTGATCGCGATCGTCGTTATCGTCTGTGGCGGGACCTTGCTCGCCCTGATCAACTTTTATTATGGGGCCGAATCCATCTTATTTCAGACGGACAAATCAAACCGGGCTGTCCGAAGCGAACAATTGGTTTTCAGACTTCAAAGCTGCTTTAACCAACTGGAGTCGTACAATTCAAGGACCACCCTTGACAGCCACAGGAAAGACCCATTCCCACTGGACTCAGTTGATCAAATGGTCAACAACACGATCCGGGAACTCAAGAACAATGAAGCTGCCAACCTCGCCGCGACCGATGTCATCCAGGAGCTGGAATCAGCGACCAGAAGATACCTAACCCGTATTCACGAAAACCCTGATCATGTAGACGAAAACAAGCCGGCTATAAAAGCGACACTCGATGGGGACCTGGTCTTTCTCCGTTCCTTGTTGAATTACCTCGAACGAACTGCAAATTCTGAACTCGCCACATCCCGTGCGGAATTGATACGGGAAGAAAAAGGCACCAAGAATCGAATCCTGGCGTTCTCCGGCCTCATCACCTTGCTCGTAATCATCTTGACCGGAGTCATCCGAAATACGGTCAGAAAAAAAGTGGCCGCGGAACAACGGTTGAAATCAGCACGTGAACAAAATATCGAACTGTACGAAAACTCACCTTGCGGATACCTGGTATTCGATGAGAAAGGGCTGATTCTCCAGATCAATGCCACTGAATTGAACCGCCTGGGGAAAGCACGGGAGCAAGTGGTGCAACGACTGAATATCTTCGATCTCATTCATCCCGACTACCACGAGAAAGCCCGATCCTTGTTCGAACAATTGAACAAAACCGGCAAGTTGAGCGATATCAGTGTCCCACTCGTGAACAACGATGGATCCACGTACTGGGTTCGCACCAACGCTACATCGGAAAAGGCCGCTAACGGTCAATGGCTGCACAAAGTCAATACGGTCGAGATAACGGAAGGCCGCCACAATCTGGAAAAGGTCCGCTTCCAGTCCAAGCTACTGGAGGAATGCAATGATGCGATCATATCGGTAGACCTCGAGACCCGGGTGACCAGTTGGAACAAAGGGGCGGAACGCATGTATGGTTATCAGGAATCGGAAGCGCTGGGAATAAAGGTCAACGATCTCGTGGGGCTCGACAAACCATTTTCTGCGACTGAGCTGGAGGCGATGATCACAGCCCTACTTTCGAACAAACGTTTGATAGGAGAACGAACCCATCATAATAAAGCCGGGGAAAAGATCAATGTACTTTATTCAATTTCTCCCTTGATGAATGAGAGGGGCGAGATAATCGGTGCCGTTTCGGTTTTTCAGGACATCTCGCTTCGTAAGCGCTTCGAAGAGCAGCTTATGGATTTCAACATTTCCCTGGAACAGAAAGTCAGGGAAAACACGGAAGAGTTCAAACAGCTTGTTACCGGAATCTCTGATGCATTTATCGCCTTGGACCACCAGTTACGTGTCAAATTCCTCAACATGAAAGCTGCCGAGTTGCTTGAAGGGCAACCTGGGGATTTTCTCGGACATTACCTGACCAAGTCCACATCGATACCGAATGCGTCCGTCTGGATAGAATTCCTTCAACGAGTACTGCTATCAAAACAACCGGAGACCTTCGAATTAAAATGCTCTGAATCCGTCACAAGTTACATGTGTCGGGCTTACCCGACCGAATCCGGGATAACACTGCTGATTGAAAACAGTACGGAACGACTTCGTGCACAACAATTACTGCAGGAATCGGAAGAAAAGTACCGCTTGTTCTTCGAAAACAGCCCGCTGCCACTCTACATTTTCGAACTGACCAACCTTCAGGTGGTCGACGCGAACATGGCTGCATGCCGACAATATGGCTATGACAAGGAGCAATTGATCGGCATCTCCGCACTCGACATGGTGCAGAGCCATGATCAGCAATCCGTTCGCGAACATTTACAAGCGATCAGCGAGGGCAAGCGATTTGAAGGCACTTGCATACACCAACGCAAGGACCGTACGCCCATCCAGGTGGAGATGTTCTCCGAAACCATTCATCGAAATGGTAAGGAATACAGACTGGTACTGGCTTACGACATCAGTGCCCGTGTTGCCGCTGAAGAAGAACTAAAGCGTTCCCGCGACGAATTCCGAAAACTCAACCAGCATCTTGAAAATATCCGGGAGGAAGAACGTACAAAGATCGCCCGCGAATTACACGATGAGATCGGCCAACAGATGACGGTCATGAAAATGGACCTTGCACTCCTCCTCCGAAAAGCCACCCGGGATGAATCAAGGGTCACCTTGAACGGCATGATCGCGCTTGCCGACACGACCATTGCCACCATTCGACGGATCAGCTCCAGCTTACGGCCCGGCATATTGGATGACCTTGGCTTGCTTTCCGCCATCCAATGGCATTGCAAGGAGATGAGCAGTCACGCCAAGATTCCCATTCGCGTGATCAGCGACGGTACGGATTACGATTTCGACCCCGAAACCAATACGGCGATCTTTCGCATTGTACAGGAGAGCCTCACCAACATCCTGCGTCACGCCAAAGCCAGCTACATTGAAATCGATGTTCATACTGCCGACGATTGCTGGATGATCACGGTTCGTGACAATGGAATCGGCTTCGACGAAGATCCGGCCCTCCATGGCCTTGGGTTGCTAGGAATGCGCGAACGCGCACGTGCGCTGAACGCGAAACTGGACCTTACTTCCCGACCCGGGTTCGGAACGGAACTTCGCCTGAGTTTGCCTTTAGCCTGCCCGATGGGAACGGTCGACCAACCTATTCACCAACTCGATGCGTATACTGCTGATTGACGACCACGCGATTGTCCGCAAAGGCCTCCGGCAAATCCTGACCGAAGAATGGCCGGACGCCCGCTACGGCGAAGCCGGAAGTTTTCATGATGGTCAACTAGCCGCCACTGGTGAAGAATGGGACGTCATCATCAGCGACGTCAGTCTGCCCGACAAATCCGGTATTGAGTTGGTCAAAGCCATTGTATCGCAAGGCATACAAACTCCGATCCTGATCCTGTCCATTCACCCGGAAGAATTGTATGCCAGCAAGGCGCTTCGTGCCGGCGCCTGTGGATATCTGCCGAAGGAAACGGCCCCCAATGACCTGATCGTAGCGGTCAAGACCATCCTGGCCGGAAACCGCTTTCTGACGGAAAGTATGCGGCGTTCCCTGAGCGCTTCCATCGAGCGGGAAAAAGAACAACCGGCCCACGAACTATTGTCCGAACGGGAATTCCAGGTGATGATCCTGTTGTCAAGCGGTAAAAACCTTACAACAATCGCCGACAACCTGAATTTGAGTATCAATACGGTCAGCACCTACCGGACCCGGATTCTTGAAAAGTTGAAAGTGGATAGTACCGCTGCGCTCATGCACTACGCGATCAGTCACCGGCTCGTCTAAACAATCAACATTTTTCTGGTGGTATACCCCCAAAAGTGGGCACCTGCTTGTAGTACAAAAAACCACAAGCATTCATCCGTTTTTCTGATTCTTACATAGGATGGAACCTGACATGCTGTTTTTCGTTTCTTTAAGAGGGAATTCGCTTTCCCGGTTTGATGAAATTGAAAGTTCTCATAGCTGATGATTCCGACGACATTGTCAGACGCCTGCGCAACATGGTGCTGGACTTGGATTATGTCAGCGGTATCGGTCATGCGCGCAACGGTGATGAAGCACTGGTCGTTACGAATTTCATGCAGCCGTCCGTTGTGATATTGGATATCCGAATGCCCGGACGCTCGGGGATTGAAACGCTCAAAGAGATCAAACAAAACCTTCCGCAGACCACCGTGATCATCCTGACCAATCATTCCGAAGAAGAATGGAGGTCACATTGCCTGGATGCCGGTGCTGATCATTTTTTAGACAAATCGAAGGAGTTTGACAAGATACCTTCGATCCTGGGAGCCATCGCCGGGAATCCAGTGAACTGATTCCGTATTGGGATCACCTTTTCTGAGTAATTTCCTACTTTTAGATTTACTTTCAATATGAAGAAGCCGGGATTCAAATACCTGCTGATGGTTATTGTCTTTTTACTCACCATTGGCTACTTCGTAACCTCCAGTATCCGCCACTCGCGCTTAACCGATGAAACGGCACAACGGGTAAAGTTGGTCCTGGATCGCATGATCGTTTATGAGAACATTTACGATGACATGCAGGATTTCGAAACAGGTTATCGGGGATACGTAATCACACGCGATTCCGACTACCTGGAACCGATTGACCGGCATACAAGGGAGATCCCGCTTGACATCACCAAATTACGCAGCCTGACAAACCAGGAAGGGATCAGCGCTGCTGAAGCTTCCGACATCCATAACCTGGACTCCCTGGTACAGAAGAAAATAGAACATGGAAAGGTTGTCATTCAACTGGTTCATGACGGGAAACAGGACGAGGCGTTTCAGCGTGTCAGTTCCGGCTATGGCAAGGACCTGATGGAAAAAATCCGGACGGTAATTTCATCACTCGAAAGTTCCGGGCGATATCAGTTGCAGGTAGCCAATACGCGGAGCTCGGAGGCCGCGGCAAGAACAAGGAACGATTACCTCTTATCCGGCGTCATCGGCTTTTCATTGATCGGGCTTTTGCTCTACTTTCTCTACCTCGAAGAAAAGCGTAGAATCCGACTGGGGCGGGAAGCTGCTCACTTCGCCGCGATGGTGGACCAGTCGCAGGAAGCGATTTTCTCCGTAGGAACGGATAGCCGCATTCTCAGTTGGAACAAAGGCGCGGAAATGATGTACAGGATTCCTGAACAAGATGCGGTCAACAAACGGTTCCTGGATGTGGTTCGCCCGGTCATGAGCCAGGAAGAATTATTAGCAATCAGTCAACATCTCAAAACTTCCAGCCACTGGGAAGGCGAACAGATCCATCTTCGTCAGGATGGCATTCCCATCCGGGTCATCTCCTCCACCAACGTGTTGTTGGACGACGAAGGGATCAAAGTCGGGTACGTCGCCCATACGAAGGACATTACCCGCATCAAGGAACTCGAAGAAGAACTCCAGCAGATCAACAGCAACCTGGCCGGCCAGGTCGCAGAAAAGACCCGGGAAATACGGGAGATCTTCGAGCGGGTGACGGACGGTTTTCTGGCGGTCGATTCGAAGTGGAACATCACCTTTATCAGCGACAATGGCGCTGTTCTGCTGAAACTGGAAAAAGCTTCCGCGCTTCAGCGGAATTTCTGGGACCTAATTCCGATGAAATATTCCGGTGAATTCGTCCAGGGCTGCGAGGAAGCCCTGCTCAGGCAGCGCCCGGTCGAACTGGAAGCCTACTATGATCCTGCCGGATCCTGGTTTCAGTACCGAATCCATCCGTCTGCCAATGGCTTGTCGGTCTTCTTCCGGGATGTCACAGTCGAAAAACGGGTAATGGAAGAACTCCACCGAAGCGAACAGCGCTTTCGTGTATTGGTCGAAAATTCCCGTAACCTCATCGCCCAATTCAACGAGCACCAGCAACTCACGTATATCAACCCCGCCGGCGCGTTCATCCTGGGTATCCCCTCTCCCGAAAAGCCGCAGATCCCGTTCATCATCCAACAGCAACTCGATGCGGTCATCCGGAAAGTGCTGCAGGATGGCGCCCCCAACGAACAGTTGGTGAGCTGGAAAAAGGAAGAGCACTCCTGCCACCTGCTGGTGCGGGTAGCGATGGTCCAACCCGACGAACAAGGTAGTAAGATGGCGATCCTGGTAGGCCAGGATATCACCCAGGAAATCGAACATGCCAACCAATTGCGTGCTTCACGCGATGAACTCCGGAAACTGACCAATTACCTGGAGCAAGTCCGTGAAGAAGAGCGAACGCGCATAGCCCGAGACATACACGATCAGTTGGGACAACAACTGACAGGTCTTAAACTCGACCTCAACTGGATCCGAAAAAAAATGAACGGGACCGATCCGGTTCTCAACGACAAAATACTGGAGATCAACCGCCATCTCGACGACACCGTACGAACCGTACGGAATATCTCCGCGGAATTAAGACCTTTACTGTTGGACGATCTCGGATTGATTCCAGCAATCGAACACTACTGCGAAGAGTTTCACACACGCACAGGCATCCAGGCTACATTCAGCTTTGAAGGCCCGTTCCCTGCCCTGACTGACGCGGTGAACAGCAATCTTTTCAGAATACTTCAGGAATCCCTCACGAACGTGATACGACATTCCAATGCTCGTTCTGTAATCATTCAGCTTACTTCTTCAGAAGCGAATTTATTTCTGACCATTCGGGACGACGGCGATGGCTTTGAAACGGATCGTAAGAGCGAAACACTTGGCTTGATAGGCATGAAAGAACGCGCAATCGCTCTTGGCGGACATTTGGTCATTCGTAGTTCTCCCGGCAAGGGTACAGTCATCGAAGTCGACGTCCCCCTGTCAACTCCCCTCGTCGCATGAATGCACCTCCAAGCTTCCTGATTGCCGACGACCACCTGGTGGTGCGAAAGGGCCTGACCCAGATCCTACGCGACGAATTTCCCGAATCCCACATCCGGGAAGTGGCCGATGCCACGGAACTCCTGCAAACCATTCGGGAATTTCATCCCAGTCTGCTCATCACCGACCTGAACATGCCGGGGAAACCACCGCTGGAAATGATCCAACAGGCAAGGATGCTGTTGCCCGGCGTACCGATCCTCGTATTGAGCATCCATCCGGAAGACGTGTATGCCTTGCGCGTGTTGAAAGCGGGCGCCTCCGGATACCTCACGAAGGATAGCGCCAGTGACGAACTGATCCGGGCCGTGCGTACGCTGCTCAAGGGAAAACGCTTTCTCTCCGACAACCTGGCGGATCGACTGGCCAACAAACTGGGTGGAAACGAACCAGCCGAAACACCTTTGCATGCGCTGTCTGACCGCGAACTGGAAGTCCTGCGGGGTATCGGTAAGGGAAAATCGCTCAAGGAGATCGCCTCCGAATTGTCGGTCAGCATCAATACGGTCAGCACCTACCGGGCCCGATTGCTGGAAAAGCTGGGCTTTAGCAGCAATGCGGAATTGGTTCGGTTCTCGGACGAGCACGGCATAGGCTAAGCTCTTACACGTTCCCGCTTGTAGTACATTCACTACAACTTTTCAGAGAACTTACGACCCATTATAGGCGGATTAACCGATTGCCGGATACCGGCTGCTACCTGTTTATTTGTAGCATGACCGAAGCCCCCCTCTCAAACAAATCGGTGCTGATCGTTGACGATTCCGAAATAGTACGGAATTCATTGAGCGACCTGCTCCATAGCCTATTCCCGCTTGATGGCATTTACATGGCCAATGACGGCGACGAAGCCATTTCAAAGGTCCGCACCCACCAGCCTTCGCTCGTGATCATGGATATCCGCATGCGTCCCGTCAATGGCGTAATGGCGTTGCTGACCCTGCGAAAGCAGCAGCCCGATCTGCCGGTAGTGATCTATACGAATTACGCCTACGACAACTTTCGGACGATGTGTCAGCGTTTCGGAGCGAACGAATTCATCGATAAAAGCGGAGATGTCAACTTACTGCTGGAAGCGATCCGCGCCCATCTGAACTAACGATTTTATAAACTTCTCACCCAACTACAACCAATGGGCTATTATAAAGCGCTCATCATCGACGATTCCGAGATCGACCGATTCATCACCTCCAAGATCATGGAGCAATGTCGGTTTGCAGACCAGGTAGTTTGCGCGGCATCGGGCGAAGAGGGATTTACCATTTTGCTGGAAACATTTCTGGACAAGGCTGAACCACCGGCGTTCATTTTCCTGGACATCAATATGCCCGGCATGGATGGATTCGAGTTCTTGGAGATTTACCAGTCGCTGCCGGAAGAACTTCGCTCGCATATACGGCTGGTGGTACTTTCCTCATCTACGAATCCCAGGGATATAGAGCGAGCATATGATAATCCTGTGGTCGATCAATACCTGAACAAGCCCCTGCAGCAAGAGGATTTGATTGCATTGGCACAACCATGGGCCCGGCGGGCGCAAGCGTCCTGAAGGAAATGACCAAATCGCTGCTCATCGTCCGCGAAAGCGGAATGGACGATCAACTCATCCATTCCATGATCGATCCTGCTGCTAGCGTATGTCACGTTCATTCCTGCTTTGGACTCGAAGAGTCCCTGATTTTCCTGAAATCAACTTCCCGGGAGCGAAAACAGCTTCCGGACCTCATCGTGATCGACCTGGACCTGCCCGATCGGGGCGGGATCGAACTCCTGAAGGAGCTTCAAAATTTCATCCGGGAATGCAATTTCATGCCCCGGGTCATCGTTATCGGTTCCAAACTCGATGAACAGGATACCGAAGCCGCCATGGTCTACCCATGTGTACGTTCGGTAGTCCGTAAACCGGTTCATTGAGCGTTCCGAACCAGTACGGATCACTATGAACTTGTCTACTTCAATGCGATGGGGAATGGCCGGCCTTCTTACAGGCGGTCTCTTTGTTCTCTGCGGCACCTTGCTGACGCTGTTGGAAGAACACTGGACCCTGGATGCGCATCACATCCTCTTAGCCCAGACAACCCGATTACACCAACTGCTGATCAATTTTTTGCCCCCGCTCCTACTCGGACTTGGTTACTACATGGGTGAAAAAGCTGAACGCTGTAAAAAGACCGGCACCCAAGCCTAAGCCGGTATCACTTCCCTTGAAAATACGGGGTGCTGTCGTCGGACACCGGCGTACGTTGCTTCCAGTAATCCATCGTGACCACCCGGCCCTCTGGCGTAGCCAATAAGCGTCCAAAGATCGCGTTGGTGACGTTGAAGGCCACGTCCGTAACGCCCACGGTAAACGTTTCAGGTACCGATTGCGCCGGAGCGTCACCTTCGGCTGGAGCAGCAGCCGCCTTCGGGGGTGGACTGGCCACCACTTTGACTTCGTAACCATTGTACTCCAGGAGCGGTCGGAGAAAGCTCAGACGCTCCGGGCTGACCGCCTTTTCAACGATCGCGCAACGGATGCCGTCCAGTTCTTCAAAGGGGTGGTTCTGGTTAATCGCCATCGCAGGTTGGATCAGATGCCGTTCGCGGCGTGATAGAAGTAGTTGTAAACCGGACTGGCAACGCCAGCCAGGAGAATCATCAGCAGACAGATGGCCAATGCCAAATGGGAACTGCCGGGAGAGGCAATTGCACCCAACGGCCGATCAGTACGTTCCATGAACATCGCGCGTACGACCCGCAGGTAATAATAGAGCGACACGATCATGTTAAGCGATGCCAGGGTAATGATGAGGTAGTTCCCCTTGGCGGCACCGGCCGTCAAGAGAAAGAACTTGCCAAAGAAACCAGCCGTGGGCGGGATACCTGCCAGGGAAAACAACGCGATCGCCAGCGACCAGGCCAGGAAAGGATGCGTACGGGAAAATCCGCGCAGATCCGAGATCCGCTCGCAACCAGTCGAACCGGAAACCAATCCCAGCACTCCGAAAGCGGCGAGATTTGAAAACAGGTAGACCAGCAAGAAGTAAAGAACGGAAGCATCGCCGGCAGCGGAACTGGCACTCACACCGATCAGCAGATAACCAACCTGCGCCATCGAGGAGAAAGCAAGAAATCGCTTGAGCTGGTCCTGTCGGATGGCCATCAGGTTACCGACCGTCATGGTCAGGATCGCTCCCCAGGTGATCAGCTCGTACCAAACCGGTGAGAACGACTGAAAGGCAGTATTCAATTGACTACCCAACACGAAGACCATTGCACCTTTCGATACCACGGAGAGGTAGGCCGTCACAGGAATCGGCGCTCCTTCATAGACATCCGGCGTCCAAAACTGGAACGGCACCACCGAAAGTTTAAAGAAGAAACCGGAAAGGAAAAACAGGAATCCCATTGTCAGGATCGGCTCTGATGCTCCACCCTGATAAGCCTCACTGATCGACAATGTGCCCGTAGCCCCGTAGATCAAGCTGACGCCAAACAACAGTAGTCCGGACGCCAGCGCCGAAGACAGCACCATTTTCATTGCAGCCTCGGACGAAATTCGTTTACCCAGATCGAAATTTACCATAGCAGCCAGCGGAATCGTTGCCAATTCGAGCGACAGATAAAACATCAACAGGTTCCGGCTGGAGATCATCCAGAACATGCCCAACAGGGTCGACAACAACAAGAGATAAAATTCCGGTAAGTGACGGTGGCGCTCCAACCAGGTGGTTGAAAGTGAAACGATCACCAACGTAGCGAGCAAGAGGAGATTTTTCTGCAAAACCAGCGAGGGGTCGGTGACATACATGTCGCCGAACAGATTGCCGGAAACATTCCCGATCCAGCCTCCGATAAGGTTTGCCAAGAGTAAAAACTGCATCCAGCCGTTCCACTTGTTGTTGGACGACGGCATTCCGGCCAGTTTCAGCACCAGTACCAACAGCAGCGTGCCTGTTAAGAGCAGCTCCTGCTTCATGATGGCCAATAGCTCGTTCATTTACGTTCGTTCAATTCCGGGATCAGCTCCCATTTTATCAGATGAACTAACAACTCCTCAGTTTAACGTTCAAGGTTCCTTGAACTTCTCCCTGATACATACGCGCAATATCAACTCCCGCGCCTCGCAACTCCTGTCACATCCAGCGCCCCAACTGCTCGGTGATGATCGTTGTGGCGGGTCCAATGAGGTCGTTCAACCAGAACGGCGCCAAACCGACGATCAGTATTCCTGCCATCAGCAAAACAGCGGCAAAGCGCTCGGAAGATCCGGCATCCGAAAGCTCAGCATAATCCGCCTTCTTCAACGGACCCATGATCGATGAACCAATGGCACGCAGGATGTAAACGGCGGTAACAACAATCGACATACAACTCAGGACTGTCGCGATGCGATAGAAGGTATCGGGTCGTTCCCAGGATCCCGCAAACACGGTCATCTCCGCCACGAATCCGCTCAGTCCCGGCAATCCAAGAGAACACAAGCCGGCAAGAAAGAACAAGGTGCCCACGAACGGCATCGCCTTCATCAGGCCGCCCAGTTCTTCGACCTTTCGTGTATGGGTGCGTTCATACAACATCCCGATCGCGGCGAAGAAGAGTGCCGTCATCAGGCCGTGCGACACCATTTGCAACACTGCTCCCCGGATGGCCGTCGGAGTCAACATGCCGATTCCCAACAACACGAATCCACAATGGCTGACCGACGAATACGCGTTGATGTACTTCAGGTCCTTCTGCATGAGCGTAGCGAACGCTCCATACAGGATGGCGATCGTGGCGAGTATGACGATGTAAGGAGAGTAAATCCGCGCGGCTTCCGGCATCAGGTAAGCCGCCACCCGCAAACATCCATAGCCACCCAGCTTCATGGAGATCCCGGCGAGAAACATGGATGCGGCCGTAGGCGCCGATGAGTGTCCGTCCGGCACCCAGGTATGGAACGGAAACAAGGCCGTAAAAACGCCAAAGCCCACGAAGAGGAACGGAAAGAAAAACAACTGCTTGTCCAGCGGCATCCGCAATGCAGCGGCATTCATCCAGTCAAAGGACGGAGCAAGATTGCCCGACGCATAGGCTACTCCCAGCAGGCCGACAAACACCAGCGCAGAACCGCCCATGAGCAGCAACACCAATTTATTGGCGCTGTATTCTTTCCGTCCGCTCCCCCAGATGCCGATCAACAGATACTTAGGAACCACGGCCATCTCCAGGAAGAAGAACAACAGGAACAGATCGGTTGCGATGAAAAATCCATAAGCCCCGGCGCTCAGCAGCATCAGGAGAAAGAAAAATTCCTTCGGCCGTTCCTTGATATTCACGGAAACCAGGCTGCCGGCCAAAACCACAACCGCAGTCAGCAGGATCATCGCGATCCCGATACCATCCACGCCGACCGAAAAACGAATTCCGAATGCGGGAAACCAATCGAAGGACTGCTGAAAGCGGAACGTCCCGTCGGCAGGTCCTGCGGCTGGGTCGAGATAAGCTGCCAGCAGGATCCCGGAAAGAATCAACTGAAACAGACTCCCGGCAACTGCCACGGCGCGTGCCTGTGACCCTGTTCGGGTAAAGAGGACCGCAAGTGAAGCGATGAGCGGAACGATCAGCAACAACAAGAGATTCATCTGCGGGTCTTATTTCAGGTAATAGAAGGTGATGAGCAACAACACGAACACACCGGCAACCATCCAGGCTCCATACGTCTGAAGCCGTCCGTTCTGCAATTCACTGAGCGATTCGGAGCCGGTCTCCGCGGCAACACCCATGGTATTGACCGCCCCGTCAACGATCGAGCGATCAATCCAGGCTGCGGGAGCTCCGATGAACTGAAAGATGATCTTCTTCGTCACGAACCCGTAGAGTTCATCGAGGAAGAACTTACTCCGCGCGGCGCGATAGAAGCCTGCAAAGAACGCGGCAGCACGGTCCGACCGTTCGTTCTGCTTCAGATACATCCAGGTGGCAATCAGAATTCCGCCAATGGATAATGTGAGCGGCAATACCGAAAACGCCCAATCGGTATGCAATGCAAACACACGTCCGTCGGAACTGACATATTCGCCAATGGGTATCAACCCGGCGAATACAGCGCCGGCAGCCAGAATGACCAATGGTAAATACTCCGTCACTCCTCCGCCATGCGGATGCAGGTGAGGATCGGCAGGCCGATTCCAGAATATCCTATAGTATAACCTGAACATGTAGAAAGCTGTCAAGCCCGCTGTTCCTAATCCCAGCCAATAAATGGCAGGATGCGTAGCATGCGCGGCGTGCAGGATGGCTTCCTTACTGAAGAATCCTGAAAAAGGAGGAATACCGGCAATGGCCAGACAGCCGATCAGGAACGCTGCATTGGCAAAGGGCATGGCCTTTCGAAGTCCGCCCATTCCGCTCATCTCATTGGTATGAACCGCATGGATCACTACACCGGCTACCAGGAAGAGCAAGGCCTTGAAGAGCGCATGCGTAAACAAGTGGAATTGCGAAGCAACGAAACCGGCGCCTTCTTCCCCACCATAACCCGATACGCCCAGCGAGAACAACATATAGCCGATCTGCGACATGGTCGAGTAAGCCAGGACGCGCTTGATGTCGGTCTGTGTACAGGCTACAACCGCGGCGAACAAGGAGGACAGGGCACCGGTCCAGGCAACAACTTCCAAGGCGGCCGGACAAGAGATGGCAAACACCGGGAATAAGCGCGCGACCAGAAAAACACCGGCCACGACCATGGTGGCGGCATGGATCAGGGCGCTGACCGGCGTGGGACCTTCCATCGCATCCGGAAGCCAGATGTGCAACGGAAACATGGCGGATTTACCGGCTCCGCCCATAAACACCAGTAAGAGCCCCCAGGTCAAGGCTGACAAGCCTAGGAAGGAGGCCGTAATAGCAGAGGACAGGTAAGGCGACGAGGTATCCGTCAGCCGCGCGATCAACTCGCGGAAATCATAGGTGCCGGCATGATAAGCCAGCACCAGAATACCGATCAGGAATCCCAGATCGGCGAATCGGGTAACAATGAACGCCTTCTTGGCAGCCGCGACCGCGCTCGGGCGATCGTAGTAGAATCCGATCAACAGGAAGGAGGACACACCAACCAGCTCCCAGAAGATGTAGATCTGAAAGATATTCCCGGAGAGCACCAATCCGAGCATCGAGAAGGTGAACAAGCCCAGATAACCGAAATAGGTCGCGTACCGGTTCTCCCCTTTCAAATAGCCGATGCTGAACAGGTGCACCATCAACGACACCAAGGTGACGACCACCAGCATCATCGCGGAGATCGGGTCCAGATAAAGGATCAACCGGATCCATCCGGAATTGCCGAGGTTCAGCCAATCGAGGCTGAAGGGCAGTTGGGCAGTAAAGGCTTCGCCCGACTTTCCATTAACAAAGAAATAACCCGATGCCACCTGAAATGCCAGCAAACAGGAAACGGCTACGAACAAAGTGCTCATCCACCCGCCGATCGCCGCCGGCATTCTCCGTCCCATCAAACCGGAAATGACGATTCCGGCGAAGGGCAACAGCAGGATGAGGAGTAATTGCGCGGTAAGACTCATGCGGTTGGTCGATGTCAGTTACGTAATCCGGTGGCATCGTCCACATCGATGGAACGATATTGCCGGTATAAGTTAATGATGATCGCGATCGCCACTGCCGCTTCGGCTGCCGCGATCGCGATGATGAACAAGGCATAAAACAAACCATCCAGCTTCCCCGGCCAGAGGTAATGGTTGAAGGCGACGAAGTTGATGTTTACGGCATTGAGGATCAACTCCACCGACATGAGGATCGTCACCAGATTCCGGCGCGTCAGGAAACCGTAGACGCCGATGAAGAACAAGAGCGTGCTCAGGACGAGGAAATGATAGATACCGATCTCGTTCATGGTGCTTCGGTGGTCGGTTTCAGGGCTATGACGATACAACCTACCATAGCGGCAAGCAGGAGAATACTGATGACTTCAAACGGCAAGGCATATCCGGACGCCCCGGTATTCAGCATCTGAGATCCGATCGCAGCCATGTCGTCGTTCATACCCGAACCGGCTTGCCCGGTCGGCATGAAACGCAACAACTGGCACAAGACAAAGCCGGCACCCGCTGCCGTTGCAAGGCCCGAAAACAACATCCGGCGACGTCCGCAACACGGCAGGGTCGTCCCGGCTTGCTGGGTGAGAAAGATCGAGAAAATGATCAACACCACGATGCCGCCGACATAGACGATGATCTGGACGGCTGCGAGAAATTCCTGACCTATCCAGAAATACAACCCGGCAACACCCATCAGGGAAAACAACAGGAAGATCGCCGAACGGAAGATCTGCCTGCTGGTCACCGAGAGCACAGCGCCGGTCAGCACCAGGACGGCAAGGGCATAAAAAACAAATGCCGATACGCTCATTCCACGCCCTCCATCAGTTTGGAACCCGGACGGTTCAATTTCTTGGTAAGTTCCCGGCGATCATACACGCTGTGTTCGAACGACTGCGCCATTTTGATCGCATTCGTAGGACAAGCTTCAATGCACAGGTTACACATGGTACACAATTCAAGGTGATAGACAAAGGTGTCCAGCGCTTTCTTCTTCTTGCCCTCCGCGTTTACCTCGAACTTGGTCACGATCTTGATCGTCCCGTTCGGACAAGCCAGCTCACAGGCGGTACATCCCGTACAACGGTGTTCATTCTGCTCACTGTGCGTCATCACGACCTCGCCGCGAAAACGCTCGGGCAAGATCAGTTCGTGCCGGTTGTCCGGATACGACTGCGTGATAATCTCCTTATGATGCGTAAAATAATAACCCGTCCTGCGCATGCCCTTCAGCAGCGAAACCACCGAAGAAAAAACCGTGCGTATATAGTTGACGAGAAAGGACATTGTGGGTTCCGGGTTTCGTGTTTCGAGTTTCCTGTCTATACTAAGAATATTTCAGGCAGTCCGCTTGCGTTTTGATTTGAAAGGTTTTCTGCTTCTTACTTCCGGCTTGCCAATTCCAAACTCAACTCAACAATGACTATCTTGTATGGTCTATCTAATATATTCGCTATTCGCTATTCGCTATTCGCTATTCGCTATTCGCTATTCACTATTCACTATTCACTCCCGCCTACGCTAAAGCTTCGGCGGGCAAGATTCACTTTTTACTGTTTACTGTTCACTGTTCACTTTTTACTATTCGCTATTCGCTATTCACTATTCACTGTTCACTGTTCACTGTTCACTGTTCACTCCCCCCTAAAAATACCACCCCCAAAATCGCCACCAATGTCACCAACAGCAAATTGAACAAGCTGATCGGCAACAGGTACTTCCACTCCAGGTTCAATAGCTGATCGATCCGGAGACGAGGGAAGGTCCAGCGGAACCACATGATGAGGAAGATGAGGAAGAAGGTCTTTCCCGTGAACCAGAGGCTCGACGGAATGTAATCCATGATTCGGTTGAAGGCATCCCAATGTCCGATATGAAACGGCATCCAGCCGCCCAGAAAGAGCGTAGCGCCGATCGCGCAGACAATGAAGATATTCACGTATTCCGCGAGGAAAAAGAGCGCGAACTTCATTCCCGAATACTCGGTATGGAATCCGGCCGTCAGCTCCGACTCCGCCTCCGCCAGGTCGAAGGGAGCGCGATTGGTTTCCGCTGTCACGGCGATGATGAAGATCACAAACGCGATGATCGCCGGGATATGCCCTTTGAAGATCCACCAGCCGTCGGCCTGGCTGGCAATGATGTCGGAAATACGCAGACTACCGGTCAGCACCACGATCGTGAGGATCGCCAGACCGGCTGAAAGTTCATAGCTGACGATCTGTGCCCCGCTGCGCATTGCGCCCAGCAGGGAGTATTTATTGTTGCTGGACCAGCCGGCCATCAGGATCCCGATCACCCCGATCGACGAAACTGCAGTCACATACAAAACACCGATGTTGAGGTCCCAGATCTGCACGTTGCGGGCGAAGGCGATCGGCGCCATCAGCAACATCGAAGCGATCATCACCAGGAAAGGCGCGAAGTTGAAGAGGAATTTATCTGCACCGTCCGGCGTCAGGCCTTCCTTCACCAGCAATTTCAAGGTGTCGGCCAGGGTCTGCAGACTTCCTCGATACCCCACCCGATTGGGCCCGACCCGCACCTGCATATAGGCCGAAACTTTCCGCTCCATGAATACCAATACCAACCCCAGCACGGCGAAGAGCCCGATCATCAGCAAGCCGACAATCGCGAACTCCAATACCAAAGCCACCGCAGCCGGAAAGACCCGGTTCAGTCCTTCCTCTACCCAAACGGTAATGCCTTCAACGGATAACATAACGGAGCAAGTTTCGCGTTTCGAGTTTCGAGTTTCGGGTTTCGGGTTTCGGGTTTCCCGCCTTCGCAAAAGCTTCGGCAGGCACTATTCACTATTCGCTATTCACTATTCACTATTCACTGTTCACTGTTTACTGTTCACTATTCACTGCCAACTCCTCACCGATCAATATCCGGTATCACCAAATCCAACGTCCCCATGATCGCCACCATATCCCCGATCTTCGATCCGCGGGCCATATGATCCAAGGCCGACAAATTCGAAAATCCCGGCGAACGGAACTTGATACGATACGGGGTCATGCCGCCCTCGCTGATGATATAGACCCCAAATTCACCACGCGCCGTCTCTACGGTCGAATAATACTCGCCTTTCGGCAACTTCAACACCGCCTTGGTTTTGGCCTGGAAGTCACCGTCCGGTATGTTATCGATCAACTGTTCGAGAATGCGAACCGATTGCTTCATCTCGCCCATGCGGACCAGATAGCGGGCAAAACAATCGCCGTCTGTTTCCAGCACTTCGTCGAATTGCACCTTTGAGTAGCAATCGTACGGGTAAAGTTTCCGGATATCGGAAGAGACACCGGAGGCACGTGCCACCGGACCGGTACAACCGAAGGAGATCGCGTCGGCTTTCGACAATACGCCCACTCCCTTCATCCGCGACTGGAAAATCACGTTATGCGTGACCAACTCGTCGTACTCGTCGAACTTTGATTCAAAGAATCGGAGAAACTCCCTGACTTTCCGCTGGAAATTCGGATGGAGATCGAACATCACACCGCCCGGCACCATGTAATTCATGGTCAAGCGTGCGCCGCAGGTCTCTTCCATGATGTCGTTGATCATCTCCCGCTCCCGGAAGGCGTGGAAGAACGGCGTGATCGCCCCCACGTCCATCGCCATGGCGCCCCACCACAACTGGTGCGATGCCAGACGCGTCAACTCGTCCATGATCACCCGGATCACCTGCGCCCGCTCCGGAATTTCAATACCCAACCCCTGCTCTACCGCCAGCGCACATCCGTGATTGTTGATGTGCGACGACAGATAATCCATCCGCGAGGTCGAGTAGATGAACTGCCGGAAACTCAGGCTCTCACACATCTTCTCGATCGACCGGTGGATGTAACCCAAATGCGGTTCGATCTTCCGGATCGTCTCCCCATTCAGCGTAATGACCAGATGCAACACCCCGTGCGTAGAAGGATGCTGCGGCCCCACATTGATAATGAGGTCCCCCTGATCAGTCGTGCCTACTTCTTCAAGCATACAAGTGGGTTCCGGGTTCTGAGTTTCGTGTTTCGAGTTTCGTGTTTCAAGATTCCTGTCTTCCCTAAAACATCAGCAGGCAGAATTCACTATTCACTATTCACTATTTACTGTTCACTGTTCACTGTTCACTATTCACTATTCGCTATTCGCTATTCGCTATCCCCCACCCTACAGCTTAATCATATTCACCTCATCCACATAATCCTTCCGCAACGGCCATCCCTTCCAGTCATCTGTCATGAAAAGCCGCCGCAGATCGGGATGACCCACAAAGCGGATCCCGAAGAGATCATAGGCTTCCCGCTCGTGAAACTCCGCTGTTCGCCACAGATTCCACACGGACAACAACTCCGGATGTTCCCGGTCTTCCAACTTCACTTTCACAACCAGCGTATGCCCTAACTCCGTCGAGCGGAGATGGTATACGACAGACAAATGCGTCTTCCAGTCCACGCAGGTCAGACAAAACAGGAAATCCAGTCGCAGCGCCGGGTCGTTTTTCAAATGCGGGGCCATCGCCGACCACTGTTCAGGTGAGAGCTGCACGTGCAACCACCCACCCACTTGCTCGGTTACTAGTCCGGGCAACAGCCCTTCCAGATGTTGTTGAAATTCCTCGTTCGTCACAGGCGTTCCATGGGTTTAGGAATGTCCGCGATATCAATACGCTCCCGCTTGCCGCCGGCTTTAACTTTGGCCTGCAAGGTGATCAAGGCGTGCAACAGCGCTTCCGGTCGCGGCGGACAACCGGCCACGTACACGTCGACCGGGATCACATGATCCGCACCCTTCACCACGCTGTAGGTATTATAAAAGAACGGCCCGCCCGATGTCGCGCAGGCGCCCATGGCAATCACGTATTTCGGCTCGGGCATCTGGTCGTACAGGCGCTTCAACACCGGAGCCATCTTATTCACGATCGTACCGGCAATGATGATCACATCCGCCTGCCGCGGCGTGGCCCGCGCCACTTCGAACCCGAAACGCGACCAGTCGTATTTCGCCGAAGCGGTCGACATCATCTCGATCGCGCAACAACTCGTCCCGAAGACCAACGGCCAAAGACTGTTCGATCGCGCCCAGTTGATCACATCGTCGAGCTTGCTCAGCAATACGCCACCCGAAGGAGTCGGATGAACTGCTCCCGGAAACGGATCCATCGGACGCTTCACATCCATTTCAACGCCCCTTTCTTATGCGCGTACAGGAAACCGAGAAACAAGATGAACAGGAAGATCACCACCTGAATCAAGGCCAGCCAGCCTTCCGCCTTCGCCACAACCGCCCACGGATACAGGAAAACCAACTCCACATCGAAGATCAGGAACAACAGGGCGAACAAGTAGTACCCGACATTGAATTGGATCCACGAACGACCCTGCGTCGGAACACCACATTCATAGGTCTCGCCTTTCTGCGGATTGTGCACAGCCTTCGCCAGCACCTTCGACAACAAAATACCGCCCCCTGCGAATGCAACACCGCAGATGGCCAGCAGAATCATGGAAAATGGACCCATACCTGAATCGCCGGATTAATCAGCTACCGCTCAAACCTACGAGGAATCTGCCAAAATTCAAATGATTCAGGCCTTTCCCGAAGCTCCGCTAAGGCTTAGGCTTTCAACGATCTGCGTGTAAGTTGTTAATAATTAGGAGCACCGCGGGCAGCCGCTCCTCACCTCCAGTCCCGTCTTCCCTCGGCACAGGAACCGACAAATCCTGCTCCCAGCTGTTACCAGCCTCCCTCAGCCGGGGCTAACCCACAACAGCGGTGACGCGGAGTTGGAAGGCAGGGAAAGGTGATTGGTGATGAGTGATTAATAATTACCAGTTATTAGTTACTAGTTACTAGTTACTAGTAACTAGTTACCAATTACTAATTACGAATTACAAATTACGAATCCCCCCCTCACCACGCACCTCGCATCCCGCTCCTCGCCCCTCGTCCCTCGTCCCTCGCCCCTAAAAAAAACGGCCCACCCTTCCGGGCAGGCCGCTAACATCAACAGGAACAAAGTACTTAACGTGCGATAATGAAGCGCTCGTTGCCTACCGCGCCGTCTTGCTCAACGCGCAGGAAATAAACACCCGGCGCAAAAGCATTACCGTCGATCTGCAACTGCTGCGATCCTGCATCAAGCGTTTGCTCCGCACGGTAGAGCTCCTTACCACTCAGATCGACTACAGTCACCCGAACCGTTCCGGCGTTACCTTCCGGTACTGCCACCATGAAGAGACCCGCCGAAGGATTTGGGAACACCTGCAATTCCAGACTAGCGGTGACGTTCGCGAACGGACTCAGCAAACGATCATCGTCGCCATGATGCCCGTCACCATCATCATCGTCATCATGGTCGTCATCGTCATCATGGCCGCCGCCATTGCAGTCACGTACGTGGATCCACAAGGACCGGCTGCGCACATCCCCGCAGGCATTGGTGACTTCAACGCGAAGCACCACCCAGTTGAGTGTGCAACTGCTGAAGTTGATCGTCACGTTGTTGCCGCTGACCGTCATACCGGCATTTCCGCCGATTGTCCAGTTATACGAAACGGCACCCGCCACTTGCGGAATGTAATAGGTGACCGAACTATCCGTCCGGCAAACTTCCTGCGGACCCCGGATCCTGCGTGTATACAGTCCGCCGACCAGAATCGTGCGACACAAAGGATCGCTGCTGCCGCAGGCATTGACGGCTGTAACACAGATATCACCCGTTTGGGCGCCGGCCGGGAAATCCACCGTGATCGAGTTCCCGTTGTCAGCTACGATCACTGCTCCCGTCGGCACTGACCACACATACGAGCTTGCAGCCGTATCCGTCGGAACCGAATACACGATCCCGGTCTGACCGCACGATATGATCCGAGGGCCAATCAGGTAACGGGGTTTGCTTGGCGGAGCAGTACACCCGCCGCCTCCATTGTTGCAATCCTGAACCGCGATCGAGGTGCTGGCCGATGCGGAACATCCGTTAGCATCGGTATAACTGTATGCGATAACGGAATTCCCAACCCCGGCCACTGCCGGATCAAAGGAGCCGCTACTCACGCCGGTACCGCTGTAAGTTCCTCCAACTGGTGAGCCTCCGCTTAAAGCGAACACAGCGGCCGTATCGCACACAGGCGCGAGACCGGTTAAACCAACGACGGGAAGCGGATTGATGGTAACCGATGTAGGATCGGAAGTACCGGAACAACCGTTTCCATCGGTTACCGTGACACTATAATTACCGCTTGAACCCGGCTGGATATCCTGCGTTGTCTCCCCGCCCGGACTCCACAGATAACTGGCCCCGCTCGACGCGCTCAGACTCAGGGGGTCGCCGGCGCACACCGTGGTAGCACCACTGGCGGTGATGGTCACGACCGGATTCGGATTCACGGTAACAACTGCCGGGTCAGACACACCCGAGCATCCACCGGTTACACTTACTACATAACTGCCAGCAGCACTCACGGTGATGCTCTGCGTGGTCTCTCCACCCGGACTCCAGGAATAGGAGTTACCCGATGAAGCGGTCAAAACAACCGAACCGCCGTCACAAATGGCCAACGAGCCGCTGGCCGTAATCGTGGCGACGCCGGTCGTGGAAACGGTAACGACTTCAGGACTGGAAGAAGCGGAACACCCCGCAGCATTGGTAACCGTAACGCTATAAGACCCCGCCGAACCGACGGTAATGCTCTGCGTGGTTTCACCACCCGGACTCCAGAGATAACTTGTTCCGGCACTTGCCGTCAGCGTCACACTTCCGCCCTGACAGAAGGTCGTTGGACCATTCGCTGTTATTGCGGCTGTCGGTGCGCCATTTACCGTTACAGCCGTACCATTGGATACAGCAGTACAACCCGACGCATTCGTCGCGGTGACCGAGTAATTGCCGGAAGCGGTTACGGTAATGCTATTGGTAGTTGCTCCACCCGGACTCCATACATAACTGGTACCGCCACTGGCAGATAGTACGACCTGGTCGCCCTGACAGAAGGTGGTCGGACCACCGGCACTCACCGTGGGAACTGGCAGCGCGTTGACCGTTACGGTCGTCGGACTGGAGGTGCCTGTACAACCGCCGGTACCGGTCACGGTCACGCTGTAGGACCCTGCATTGGATACGCTGATACTCGGCGTGGTTTCACCACCCGGACTCCAGAGGTAGGACGTGCCGGAAGACGCGTTCAAGGTAACCGATCCTCCCTGACAGAAGGTGGTGGGGCCACTGGCAGTGATGGATGCGGTTCCCTGCTGGGTAACCGAAACAGTTGTCGCCGCAGAGGTCGCCGAGCAGCCGGAGGCATTCGTAACGGTTACTGCATAACTGCCTGCAGCGCTGACTGTGATGCTTTGGCTTGTTTGACCAGCGGGACTCCAGAGATAGCTGCTGCCTGCTGAAGCAGTCAGTGTAACGCTTCCTCCCTGACAAAAGGTCGTTGGTCCGCCCGCGGTGATCGTGGCTGTCGGAGCGGAATTTACCGTCACGGTGGTGGCCGAAGAGGAGGCCGTGCAACCACCGGCATTCGTTACCGTCACACGGTACGTCCCGGCCGATGTCACCGTGATACTTTGCGTGGTTTGACCACCCGGACTCCAACTGTAGCCGCTCGCCGCTGAAGAAGTTAGTGTCACACTACCGCCCTGGCAAAAGGTGGTCGATCCGCTGGTGGAGATGGTGGGCGTCGTAGCCGTGCTGATGACCACTCCCACGGCACTCGACGGACTAGTACCACACGCGTTCACCGCAGCCACCGCCACCGTTCCGGATGTGCTGCCTGCGGTTACGGTGATGCTGTTCGTGGTTGAACTACCCGACCAGCCGCCCGGCAAGCTCCAGGAGTACGAAGTCGCACCGCTGACGCTGGCCACGCTATACGTAACCGACGCGCCGGCACACGGTGCTGCATTGCCGGAAATCGCTCCCGGCTGCGAAGGCGAAGTACAACTAGCCTCCGTCACCGTCAGGGTGCTGGTCTTGACATAATCACCTCCTTCGCCTCCGTCTCCATCGCCCAACAGGAAACCGCCATAGAATGTTACCGAACCGGTGCCCGCTGCCGGAGCCGTCCAGTTGAAGGACCAGGACCGGCTACCACTACCACTGATGCTGGCGCTGGTATGGGTCACATACTTCGAGCTTACGAGTTTTGTATCGGTTGTATTGGTGATTAGCGGCGTTCCGACCAACGCTCCTGCGGCGCCAAGTGGCGCTACTTCGAAACCGTAGACCGGAAATCCTGCTCCGGTTGCCGTCGCGGTAATGGTGTAGGTTGCTCCGGGTGTGTACCCGGCAGCCGGAACAGTGGACGTGATCCAACCATTGACGGATGCAACCGAATAGTCGCTGTGGCAGTTGTCGCAGGTCCGACCACTGTAATCGCTTGCGCAACCGGTATATCCGGCCGGTGCGCCATTTTCCTTGGATTGAACTTCATTCCTGCTGGCATCCAGGAGCAGCAGCCCGAGAAATGAGGTGAAGATCAATCCGATCAATAAACGCCGTGTTGTCATAGTGATGGTGTTATGGGTTAGTATAGGGTAAGACAACTTCAGCGACAGGAAAACAGCCTGTCGTGCGCAGCGCGGGGGTAAATTGCAGAGATGACCACTGCTCGGAAGAAACCCATTCGGGGGTGGAAAATGACGGCGCGTTGGTGGCGGCCGGAACAGTAATCGTCGCAGTTACAGCTGTTCCGGACCGGGATCAGTAAAACCGATCACGCGTCGCGTTCCTTCTCGTTCAGTATTCGTCAACGAAAGAAACACGCAATCTTGTATGATCCATGAAAGGAGAAGAAGGATGGATGATACTATTCAGGGATAATACCGGAAGTTCGCTACTATCAGTCGTTTGCAAGGATATACTGGAGCACTGATTAGTATCAACAGCTGTTCATTTCATGTAACGAACAATTTTCCGATGGTGGATTTTGAAAACGCCTGCATCTGAATGTCCAAGCGAGACGCTTTTTAAAAACAACTGCACGCTAAGCGCAACCTGGATAGCAGTAAAAGTTTGACCGAATACCTTAAATTTACTGCCTATACCTGTCATCAACATTGAGGAACATCATTCGCTTCTTTTTTCAAAACAACACGGTCGAGATCGATCTGAACAGGGAAAACCTGTCTCCCACTACCACCGTCCTGCAGTGGCTCCGTTCCAGGCCGGATACGAAAGGCACCAAGGAGGGCTGCGCGGAAGGTGACTGTGGCGCGTGTACCGTTGTGATCGGCGAACTGTCCGACGATGATACGATCCGATACACGGCTATCGACTCCTGCCTGGTCTTCCTGCCCATGCTGGACGGCAAACAACTGATCACCGTCGAATGCCTCTCCAACCATCCGCAGACGAAGGATGACTTACATCCGGTGCAGCAAGCCATGGTCGATACAGACGGAAGCCAATGCGGCTACTGTACTCCCGGCTTCATCATGTCCTTGTTTGCGCTGTACAAGCAAGGCGCCAACCCGGATCGTACGGAAACCTGCGATGCGCTGACCGGCAACCTATGCCGCTGTACCGGATACCGCCCGATCGCTGAAGCAGCGGCGCGCTCCTGTGCCGCACCGGCAGCCGATACGATTGCTTCGCAAGAACCAGCTACCATCGCGGCCTTGCGTGAACTGGCTGCCTCAGCGAATCCACTGCTCATCCAGACGTCCACCCAACGGTACCTGCGACCCATGAGCCTCGAAGCGGCGCTGGCATCCATCGCGGAAGACGCGTCGCTCCTTCCGTTCAATGGCGCTACCGACCTCGCGCTTCGTGTCACCAAACTTCACGAGGTGTTGCCGGCCTTGCTGGATCTTTCCGGAATCAATGCGCTTCGCCGTATCGAAATCCTCCCCGACAACATCCGAATCGGCGCGGGCTGTTCGCTCGAATCCATTCGCCGGACCGTGCGGGATCAGCTTCCGGCACTCGCAGCTATCCTCGATGTATTCGGCTCTCGCCAGATCCGCAGCCTCGCCACCATCGGCGGCAACCTCGGTTCTGCTTCGCCCATCGGTGACACATTACCCTTGTTATTCGCCTACGGAGCTTCCATTCACCTGGCCAGCACACAGGGTGAACGCGACATCCCCATGGACCGTTACATCACCGGTTACCGGCAAACCGTTCGCCGACCCGACGAACTCATCACTGCACTCACCATCCCCTTGCCCGGACCCGACGACCTTGTTCGTGCCTATAAAGTTTCCAAACGGAAAGACCTCGACATTGCTACAGTGAGCGGCGCTTTTCGGCTTCGCATCGTCGGCGATACGGTGCAGGAAGCCGTCATCGCCTTCGGCGGTATGGCCGCATCCACGCAGCGGGTTTTCCCCGCGGAAGATCTGCTGATCGGTAAACCCTGGTCCAGAACGAATGCGCAAGCTGCCGCCGAAGTCGTCTACCACCATTTCACGCCCTTGTCCGACGCGCGCTCAGGCGCTGAATTCCGTCGGCTCGCGGCTCGTAACCTCCTCCTGAAATTCTGGTCCGAAACTGCGGCGCAGTTTGTACAATGAACACCGACAGCCGAATGAACCCATACTCCGTTCACCACGATAGCGCCGTTCGCCATGTCTCAGGAAAGAGTGTATACATCGACGACATAGCGGTTCCGGAAAATGTCCTGCACGGACGTGTCGTGTACAGTCGCTACGCGCATGCTCGCATCCGTTCCATCGACACCACGGAAGCTCGACAATTGGAGGGCGTACACGCTGTCCTGACCTGGAACGACATTCCCGGTGAAAACCAGATGGGGCCTGTCATTCACGACGAGCCCTGCCTTGCAAACGGGGAAGTGGTCTGCATCGGACAAGCGATCGCGCTCATCGCGGCCGAATCGGAAGCGATCGCCCGGGCAGCCGAACAACGCATTCGCATCGACTACGAACCACTGGAAGCGGTCCTTGACCTGCCTACCGCTATCGCCCGCAAGACACTGCTCGCACCCGAACGGATCATGCACCGCGGCGATATCCAAAAAGGCCTCGAACAGTCGCCACTACGGCTGGAAGGATCGCTGACTACCGGCGCCCAGGAACACTGGTACCTCGAAACACAATCCGCGCTCTGCATCCCGGGTGAAGGAAAAGAGATGACGGTCTACTCCTCTACACAACACCCTTCCGAAACGCAGGCGGTTGTAGCGGAAGTGCTCGGTCTCCCGAAACACGAGGTGGTCGTGGAGGTGCGCAGGATGGGAGGAGCTTTTGGCGGCAAGGAAACGCAAGCCAACCACACCGCCGCCTGGACGGCTCTGCTCGCCAATCACACCAAACGCCCGGTGAAAATCCGCCTCTTCCGCGACGACGACCAGAAGATCACCGGCAAGCGGCACCCATTTCTTTTCCACTACAAAGTCGGCTTCAACTCCGAAGGACAACTGCTGGCACTCGATGTAGAACAACATTCCGACGCCGGATGCGCGACCGACCTGAGCATGGCCATCCTCGAGCGTGCGATGCTGCATGCCGACAACGCCTATTACATCCCCGACATGCGCGTAACCGGACGCGCCTATCGTACTAACCTGCCTTCCAACACCGCATTCAGGGGATTCGGCGGTCCGCAGGGGATGGCCTGCATGGAGGCGATCATCGACCGCATCGCCCGTCACCTCGGCATGGATCCGCTCGACGTTCGAAAGAAGAATTTTTACGGGGAGGACTTCCGCAACATCACCCACTTCGGCCAGCAGGTTGAACTCAACCGTATCCATGTCATCTGCGAACAGCTCGAACGTTCATCGGATTATAAGATAAGAAGGGAGTCGATCCATGCCTTCAACGAACGCAACGAGTTCCTGAAACGAGGCATCGCCATGACCCCGGTCAAATTCGGCATCTCGTTCACCACCACCTTCCTCAACCAGGCCGGAGCACTCGTCAACATCTACACCGACGGCACCCTGTTGGTCAACCACGGCGGAACGGAGATGGGCCAGGGCCTCAACACCAAGATCGCCCAGATCGCCGCGGCCGAACTGGGCGTGAGCATGGAGCGGGTAAAAGTTAACGCGACAAACACATCGAAAGTACCCAACACGTCGGCTACCGCCGCCTCGGCCGGCACCGACCTGAACGGTATGGCGGTAAAGCACGCGGTCGACCAACTCAAACAACGGCTCTGCAAATTCGCCGCGGAAGAGTTTACCCGCAGAAACCCGGACCTGCCCGTTTCCGCTGCCAACGTGCGCATCGAGGCGGATATCGTTTTCGATGAACGCTATCCCGAAAAACACCGCATGATTTTTTCGGAAACGACCGGCCTTGCCCACCTTCACCAGGTTGGCCTCTCCTCGACCGGTTTCTACCGCACCCCGGATATCGGTTGGGATAAGCAAAAAGGTTGGGGGAAGCCGTTCAATTACTTCGCCTTCGGCATGGCCGTCAGCGAAGTGGAAGTCGATACCCTGACTGGATACGTGCGCCACCTTCGTACTGATATTCTACACGACGTCGGTGAATCGATCAACCCGCGCATCGACATCGGCCAGGTGGAAGGCGCCTACATCCAGGGCCTCGGCTGGTGTACGACGGAGGAAGTCAAGCACGACGCAAACGGCAATCTGCTCAACCACTCCCCCGACACTTACAAGATCCCGGCGTTCGGCGATATGCCGGAAGATTTTCGGGTGCAGTTGCTGCAAGGCTATCCAAACCCCCGTGCCATCCGACGTAGCAAAGCGGTGGCCGAACCTCCGTTCATGCTGGCCTTTGCAACCTGGCTGGCGATCAAAGACGCCGTCTCGTCGGTCGGGCATCATCGCCAGGAACCGGAATTCAGCTTACCGGCGACCAACGAGGTTATCCTGCTATCCATTGAAAAACTTCGGTCGGCAGGGCGGTAAGCCGTATAGACGGGAAGCGTAACTTTCGGCTGCAGATTATGCAACAGACCGAAACACCCGATCCGCGTAAAGACGAACTGGAAGAGGACCTGAACACGATCCGCTCCTGGCGAAATGTGCTGGTCGGAGCAGCCATCCTCCTGCCGCTGGGATACCTGCTGTGGCAAGGTGCCGGCACACTGGGCTGGCAACCCCATCTCCTCGACTGGCTGCACCTCATCGTTCGCTGGGCACACGTAGTACTCGGAGTAGCCTGGATCGGCGCCAGCTTCTATTTCATCTTCCTCGAAAACAGTCTCAACCGCACGAAGGACTTGCGCGATGAACTCGCCGGCAACCTCTGGGCCATTCACGGTGGGGGATTCTACTATGTAGAGAAGTATAAAAACGCCCCCAAAAAACTGCCGGAAAAACTCCACTGGTTCAAGTATGAAGCCTATTTCACCTGGCTGACCGGTATGCTGCTGCTGACGATCGTGTACTACTTCAACGCCAAGGCATTCATGGTCGACCCTGCGGTACGCGACATCAGTCCCCTGCAAGCAATCGGCATAGGAATTGGATCCCTCTTTGCAGGCTGGTTCATTTACGACGCGCTGTGCAAGTCACCTTTACTGGAAAGAAAGAGCTTGTTTGCAGTAATCGGCTTCATGATCGTGGTCTTACTGGCCTGGCTCTTGTCCCGCTACCTGAGCGGACGAGCAGCCTTTATGCACATCGGCGCGCTGCTGGGCACCATCATGGCCGGCAATGTCTTCTTCGTGATCATTCCTGCCCAGAAAGCGCTGGTAGCCGCGGCGCGTCGCGGACAAACACCCGACCCGACGCTGGGAAAATTTGCGGGCCTTCGCTCGCTGCATAACAACTACATCACCTTGCCGGTCATCTATGTGATGATCAGCAACCACTTCCCCGTCACCTACGGAGGCGCCTGGAACTGGGCAATCCTTGCGGGTCTGACCCTGGGAAGCGTGGCGGTTCGTCACTACATCAATCTGCATGAAAAAGGAATCCATGCAGCCAGCATGTTACCACTTGCCGCCATCGCCTTATTCGCGCTGATTGTCGTAACCGCCCCGAAGCCTTCAACAACCGGCGGTAAGCCTGTATCCTTCTCTCAGGTCGCTCCCATCTTTCAAGAGCGTTGTATATCCTGTCATTCCGCGAAGCCGACCGACGACGTACAGAAAATCGCGCCGAATGGCGTCATGTTCGACACCCCGGATCAGATCAAAAAAATGGCCGACCGGATTCTCGTACGTGCCGTGCAAACGCACACCATGCCCCAGGCGAATAAGACCGGCATGACGGAGGCGGAACGCCAACTCATTGGAGACTGGATCAACCAGGGAGCCTCCTTACAATAAGAAAACATGGAAGCCGAAAAAGCCATTCACAGTAAACGGGTGCTCCTGCCCGACGGTATCCGGGACGTGACCTTACTCATCGGGAATGGAACCATCCTGTCGATCGAACCCGGGAAATGGTCCGCACCGAAAGGCTTCCCGTTCATCGAAGCCGGCGAATCCCTCATCATGCCCGGACTCATCGATTCGCACGTACACATCAACGAGCCGGGTCGAACCGACTGGGAAGGCTTTGAGTCCATGACCAAAGCCGCTGCAGCCGGCGGTATCACCACACTGGTGGATATGCCGCTGAACTCCTCACCCGTCACCACCAACACCAAAGCGCTACAAGCCAAGCTCGATGCCGCACAGGGAAAACTGATGGTGAACCTCGGATGCTACGGCGGCATTGTACCCGGCAATTCCGATCAACTCGAAGCGCTCGCCAAGGCCGGTGTGCTTGGTTTCAAGGTATTCCTCACACATTCCGGGATCGATGAATTTCCGGAAACCTCGATGAAGGAACTCGACCGCGTCGCGCCGATCCTGGCTAAACTCGGCCTGCCCTTGTTGGCCCATGCGGAACTCGACAACTCCCATCCGGGTCAGGCGGAATTGGAGGACGACCACTACTCCTATAATGCCTACTTGCATTCACGACCCAACACCTGGGAGGATGAAGCGGTACGACAGTTGATCGCCTTATGTGAAAAACACAAAGTTCGGACGCACATCGTCCACCTTTCTTCCGCCTCGGCTTTACCGATGATCCGCGAGGCGCGCGCCAAAGGCTTGCCGCTCACTGCAGAAACTTGTCCGCACTACGTCTACTTCTCCTCGGAAAAAATCCCCGACGCCGACACGCGCTTCAAATGCGCGCCACCGATCCGCGATGCCGCGAACAACCAGCTGTTGTGGGATGCCTTGACGGATCACACACTCGACTTCATCGTCACCGATCACTCACCCGCTCCTCCGGAAACCAAAGAGCTCGACTCCGGCGATCTGAAAGCGGCCTGGGGCGGCATTGCCTCCATCCAGTTCTCCTTACCGGTCGTTTGGACGCTGGCCAAACAACGCAAGAACACCCTGGAAGAGGTCGCCGCCTGGATGAGTACACGGGTAGCCGATTTTTTAGGCTTGCCTAAAAAAGGTCGCATCCAGGTCGGAGCCGATGCGGACCTGGTCATCTGGAGCCCGGATAAGAAAATGAAGATCAACCGGAACAACATCCAGTTCCGTCACAAAGTCACCCCCTACGAAGGCGAGATGGTTTTCGGCGTGGTTGAGCAAACCTGGGTTAATGGCGAACTGGCATACGACCGTGGCGGGTTCGTATCTTCGCCACCCGGAAAAATTCTTCTACACCAGGCATGAACCAGCACGACGCACCGGCCTTTACCAGACTGATCAACCTGGCCGCCGCCCAATTGGGCGCCGAAGCGCTATTGTGTACCGACGACTTTTTCGCCGAGAAGGAAAATCTGGTGAAATCGGGACGCGGCATCTTCATCCCCGACAAATACACCGACCGCGGCAAGTGGATGGACGGTTGGGAGTCGCGCAGGAAACGTGTTCCCGGCCACGACTGGTGCATCGTCCGCTTAGGCGCGCCGGGCATCGTACGCGGCTTCGACATCGACACCAACCACTTCCTGGGCAACCATCCACCACACGCTTCCATCGAAGCCTGCTATCGCCCCGACTTCCCCGATGCCGCTGTTCTTGATTCCGCCGCCGTGGAATGGAAAGAGATCTTACCCAAGTCCCCGCTTCAACCGGGCAGTCAGAATTTTTACGCCTGCGATCACCAACAGTTGGTAACGCACGTCAAGTTGCACATCTATCCCGATGGCGGAGTCGCCCGACTCAAAGTGTACGGGGAGGTGAAAAAGGACTGGAGCAAAGTCGGCAGTAATGATCGCGTCGACCTGGCTTCCGCCCTGAACGGCGCCAAGGCGATCCTGTGCAACGACATGTTCTTCTCCCACATGGACAACCTCCTCATGCCCGGCCGCGGGGTGAACATGGGAGACGGATGGGAAACCAAACGCAACCGAACACCCAACAACCGCGATTGGGTCATCATCCGACTGGCACATCCCGGAACGATTGATGAAATTCTGGTGGACACCTGCCACTTCAAAGGAAACTACCCCGATGGCTGTTCGCTGGAAGGCTGCTATCTGCCGGAGGGCAAGGACCCCGATTTAGCTGACGACAAGATCCAGTGGACCGAATTGCTCCCACGACAAAAGCTACAGGCGGATCACGAACATACCTACAAGTCGGAAATTAAACAGCACCAGCGGATCTCGCACGTCCACCTGTATATCTATCCGGACGGAGGTGTAAGCCGTCTGCGACTCTTCGGAACTATTGGGAAGCCCTGATCACATGTCGCTCGAAGCCCTCAATAGTTTGCCGGAAAATGAAGCCCGCCAGACGCTGCACAATTGCTGTGGCGCGCAGCGCTGGGTGTCGCTCATGCTGGCTGCCCGCCCATTCCGCGACACAGCCAGTTGTTTGCAGGTTGCGGAGCAGGCATGGTCCACCACAACGGCATCCGACTGGCTGGAAGCGTTCTCGCATCATCCGAAAATCGGCGACCTGGATAGCCTGACAAAAAAGTTCGCATCCACCAGCCACCTCGCCGGAAAAGAACAAGCTGCTGTCGGCAACGCATCACAGTCAACGCTCGAAGCGCTGGCCAAAGGAAATGACGAGTACGAAAAGAAGTTCGGCTTCATTTTCATCGTCTGCGCTAACGGTAAAAGTGCTGATGAAATGCTTGACCTGTTGCAGCAACGGCTAGCGAACGACCGAACAACCGAACTGAACATCGCCGCGGGAGAACAACTCAAGATCACCTTGCTTCGACTCCAAAAACTAATCGCATGAGTCAGATCACCACCCACGTACTCGATACCGCGACCGGCAAGCCGGCTTCCGGCATCCCAGTCATGCTCGAGGCACGTACCGGACCCGATCATTGGGAACGCGTCGCGCAGGGAGAAACCGACAACGACGGCCGTATCCCGGGATTCGTACTACCCGACCGTGTCCTCCCGCCCGGAACGTATCGGATGCGCTTTGAAACCGCGACCTATTTCCAACGAACCAATGTACAAGGCTTCTATCCATGGGTGGAGGTCGTATTCGATCTACGGGATAGTTCACACTATCACGTTCCCCTCCTGCTCAGTCCTTACGGATATTCTACCTATCGCGGAAGCTGACCATCATCCTGCACATCATAACATGAGCGAACGGCACAAAACGGTTCATGATCCCTGGAAATGGGGCTGGTGCTATCACAACCGCGAAGATCCGCGCGTGTGGGCACCGAAAAAAAATTCTGCAGCCGGATTCACCCTGAATTTCGCACACCGGCAGGCCTATGCGATCCTGGTGCTCCTGCTGATAGCCCCAATAATGATCGTGCTGCTCATCGAACTGCTCAAGTAATCCCATCCTCCCGCTCGTATGAAAACCACCCTTGATACCAATACGCGAAACGCTATTCTCGACGAACTTCGGCAGGCTAACCTGGCTTTTCAAAAGGTGTACCCCGGCGACCGACCCGACCGTCAACCGGTTCATACCGTCTATGGCGGCGCCAACCTGTTCCGCTACGACTCTGCACGCCGCATGGGCGAGATCGCACTGCGCAGCCTGAGAACCTATGCACCCGATTTCACCGTGCTCGCACGTGTCCTCGGTCTTACCGGTCACGAATCACTCCCGACCGACGCAACCAGCATTGCAACGCTCAGTAAACAGCTGGGCGAAATGGCGCCTGCAGATCGAAAGAAACACCCCGCCTGGCTACCCTACACGGTCTATGAAAAGGTGATTGCCAAACTCGAACGGGAAGCCCTCGAAGATTTCCGCATCGACTTCGAAGACGGCTTCGGTAATCGCCCGGACGAAGAAGAAGACCAAACGGCCATCCAGGCTGCCGCGGAAGTGGCTAAAGGGATGCGCGAAAATTCCTTGCCGCCCTTCATCGGCATCCGCATCAAACCGTTCACCGAAGACCTCAAAGCGCGGGGTGTACGCACCCTCGACCTGTTCCTCACCGCACTCCTCACGGAAACCAACGGTAAACTGCCCGACAACTTTGTCGTCATGCTCCCGAAGGTGACCATCCCGGAACAGATCCGCGCCCTGGTGGCATGCTTCAAACTCATCGAAGCACAATTCCGGATGCAGGAAGGCAGCCTCAAGATGGAAATGATGGTGGAGGCGACGCAGGCAATCATGGACAAAGACGGCCGCAACCCCTTGCGCGGACTCATCATGGCCGGAGAAGGACGTTGTATCGCCGCCCACTTCGGCACCTACGACTACACCGCTTCCTGCAACATCACCGCACGTTATCAGACAATGGACCATCCGGTTTGCGATTTCGCGCATCACATGACGAAAGTCGCCCTCACCGGCACCGGCATCTTTCTCTCTGATGGAGCCACGAATGTCATGCCGATCGGCCCGCACAAAGGAGATAATCTGACGCCCGAACAGCACGAAGAGAATACCCGCGTTGTGCACCGCGCCTGGAAGCTCTGCTTTGGTCACTCCACCCATTCATTGGTGAATGGCTTTTACCAGGGATGGGACCTCAACCCCGCACAACTCCCGATGCGCTACGCCGCCGTTTACACCTTCTTCCTCGAAAGCTACGAAGACGCTGCCATCCGGCTTCGGCACTTCGTCGAAAAGGCGGCTCAAGCCACCCTGTCCGGCGACATCTTCGACGATGCAGCAACCGGACAAGGCCTGCTCAACTACTTCCTGCGTGCCCTGAACTCCGGCGCCATCAGCGAAGAAGAAGCCCTCGTCACCGGCCTAACCCTCGAAGAAATCCGCAGCCGCTCGTTCTATCGGATCTTGCAAGGGAGGAGGGGTAGGCAGTAGGCAGTAGGCGGTGGGCGGTGGGCGGTGCGTGGGGCCGCCGTTCGTTTGGTTGATGCTTGGGTTGAATCAATTTTCCAGAACTCATCTTCTGAATTCGTCGATATGATTGATCATGTAGCCAATCAATCTGCCTATGGCTTCATTATCACGAATTAATGCCTGATACTTTTCCTGGTTCAGATATCCGCAAGCCATTGCGAAATCCAACCAAACACCGGTTTCAGAGTTCTCCATGTCAGCATCAGTAAGCTTTGACATAAAGTGCGCCCTATAAGTTCTTTTTCTGTACCCTTCCGACAAATTTGCGCAGACAGATCTTGAAGAGTTCCTGATTTGACTCGTTAAAGCAAAAACCTCTTCTTTCGGAAATGATTTAGTTAAGCGAAATATTTCCATGGCCAACTCGAATCCCTTTTGAAAGGCTAAAAGTTTTTTATGACTCATCAAAGCAAAATGACGACACCTTCCAAGAATGCACAACCAATAAAATAGGGACATTTGATAATAACCAACGAAAAGCGCAGGCCCCATTTTCAAAAAGCTGCCCTCCCATCCAAAAAGCAACAATTTCAACTTCACAATTCCAAATGCCAACTGCCTACTGCCCACTGCCTACCGCCTACCGCCTACCGCCCCTCCTAAACGCAACAATTTCAATTTCACAATTCCAAAAGCCAAAAGCCAACCGCCTACTGCCTACCGCCTACCGCCTACCGCCTACCGCCTACCGCCCCCCCCACTCCTCCTCACCCCGACCATCCTCCCCAACACACTCACCGCGATCTCATCCGGTGTCTCGGCTCCGATATCGAGTCCCATCGGCATATCGACACGGTCGAGTAGTTCGGGTGATGCAATACGCCCTTCTGCGAACAACTTCCTGGTCATTTCCACCTTGCGCTCGCTGCCGATCATCCCGAGGTAGGCAAACGGTTGCTTCACACAATATGACAACAGGTCCCGGTCGATCGGATGACTATACGTCATGATCGCGATGTACGTATGGGCGTCGAATGGCAGACTGGGAAGTACCGCACTGAAGTCGGCCTGCAGCTTGTTCACTCCCGGAACATGGATCTGATCCAGGTACTCCTTCCGGTCATCGATTACAAAGACTTCGAAGTCCAGGCTGACCGCATGTCGCGCCAGCGCGTGGCCGGTATGGCCGGCGCCGAGAATGTAAAGTCGTTCCTTTGGCATGATGGGTTCAATGTAGAGGTCGACACTCCCGCCGCAACACATATTGTGCTGGTGCAGAAGATCGTGACGACGAAAATGAGGGCGGCGAGTTTCGAGGCATCGCAACGCGTCGGCGATCACTTGCTTCTCCAACTCTCCGCCACCGATACTGCCCTCAACAACTCCGTTCGCATAGACCAGCATCTTGGCCCCTGCGGCTCGCGGCGTAGAGCCATGCACTTGCACCACGACACACAGCGCGACCGCTTCGGCCCGCTGGCGGGCAGCATGCAATTGTTCCAGGACGTCCATGACGAAGATCGTTGGCATAAAAATAGGCAACACAGTCGAGCTGGCGGGATGCTTCTGCCAGGGAAATCGTATTTTCACGGCGCCGGCGACTAGTTCCACCGGCTTTTCCTGACTATGCCTGAACAGCAGCACAACCCATTCATGAAGGAAGCGATCGCGCTCTCCCGGAACGGTTCTTCCACCAACCAGGGTGGGCCTTTCGGTTGTGTGATCGTCAAGGACGGAAAGATCGTCGGCCGTGGCTCCAACAGCGTGACCTCGACCAACGACCCTACCGCCCACGCCGAAGTGGTCGCCATTCGCGATGCCTGCCGCAGCCTGGGCACCTTCCAACTCACCGGCTGTGACATCTACACCAGCTGCGAACCCTGCCCCATGTGCCTTGGCGCCATCTACTGGGCGCGACCCGACCGGGTCTTTTATGCGAACACCCGCCACGAAGCCGCGGAAGCGGGTTTCGACGACGCGTTCATTTACGAAGAGATCAACGTGCTACCCACCGAACGCAAGATCACAATGATCCATACGCCCGATCCCGACGCCATGCAGGTGTTTCGCGATTGGATCATCAAACCCGATAAGACTCCATATTAAACCATCTAATCAGCTACCACCATGAAATGGCTCGGAAGAAGGGAAAGCGGAAACGTTGAAGACCGTCGCGGCATGGCCGGACCGGTCGCCGTGGGCGGCGGACTCATCGGACTGGTGATCCTGCTGATCAACGCCTTCATGGGCGGTGACACGGGAGAACTGCTCAACCAATTGCAACAACAGGCTGCTCCGACCGAACAACGCGCCACCAGCCCGGAGGAAGATCAACTCGCGAAATTCGCTTCAGTGGTCCTCGCGGATAACGAGGATGTCTGGACGAAAATCTTCCGGGAAAACGGCGCTACCTACGACGCGCCGAAGATGGTGCTGTTCTCCAACGCGACACAATCAGGTTGCGGCAACGCGAGTTCATCCGTAGGCCCTTTCTATTGCCCGGCCGACAATAAGGTTTACCTCGATCTCGCGTTCTTCGAGGAATTGAAAAACCGCCTCGGTGCCGGCGGCGACTTCGCAATGGCCTATGTGATCGCACACGAAGTAGGTCATCATGTCCAAAACCTGATGGGCACTTCCGATAAGGTTCGGCAACTCCAATCCAGGACCGACGAAAAAGGCGCTAACCGCCTCTCCGTTGCCCTCGAATTGCAAGCCGATTTCTACGCTGGCCTGTGGACGCACTACAACCAGCAGATGAACAACGTACTTGAACCAGGCGATATCGAAGAAGCATTGGGTGCCGCTTCCGCCGTAGGCGACGACCGGCTGCAGAAGCGGGCACAAGGCTATATCGTTCCTGATGCGTTCACCCATGGAACTTCCGAGCAACGGATGTACTGGTTTAAACGCGGCTATGAGTCCGGCGACCTGAAAGCTGGTAATACATTCGAAGAAGTTCTTAATTGATTATTTCAACCACCGATCGATACCATCGGTCGGTTTTGCGTCGGTCCGTACAGGTCCTGTCCGCCCCATTGCGCGGCTTTTCCCGAGAGGTTTTCACGGATCAACACTTCGACCGGTGTTCCATTTCGTAAAGCGGAAAGCAGATCGGTCTCCCCTTTCGAGAAAAGACAGTTCTTCATTTTACCGTCGGCGGTCAGCCGCAGCCGGTTACAATCCCCGCAAAACGGCGTACTCATCGTACTGATGAAGGCAAAAGTGCCGCTGTAGCCCATGACTTTGAAAGCACGGGATGTATCGTGGGCATTACGTTCCAGGGGCTCCACGGAATAGAACTGCGAAACACGTTCCAGTAACTCCTTGCTGCTGATCAGTCGCCGGTCGGTCCAGCGATTCCCCTCAAACGGCATGTACTCAATGAAGCGCACATGCAACGGGTAATCCCGGGTCATGGTAACGAAGTCCACGACCTCATCGTCATTCACACCGTTCATGACAACCACATTCACTTTCACACGAAAGCTGCGATCAAGAAGCAAATGGATGTTCGACAACACGCGATGAAAATCATCCCGACGGGTGATTTCCCTGAATCGCTCCGGCATCAGGGTGTCCAGACTGACATTCACCGAACGCATACCGGCATTCTCCAATTCGTCTACCACTTCGTGTAGGCGAATGCCGTTCGTTGTCATCGTCAGTTCTTCCAGACCTGCCGGCCGCAGCAAAGCAAGGCCCCGGAGAATGGCACTGAGATCCGGACGCACCAACGGCTCTCCTCCGGTCAGTCGGATCTTGCGGACACCTAATCGGACAAAGCAGGATGCCAACTCGATGATCTCATCTGAACGCATCAAATGCTCCCGCGCGGCGAACACGGCATGCTCCGGCATACAATACGTGCAACGGATGTTGCAGGCATCGGTCAGCGAGATGCGCAGATAGTCGTGTTTGCGGTTATGCGTATCGGTCAGCATCGCGGCTCAGGACTTGGCTCTAACCTGTTCAGGCTCGTGGGACAATGCTTCGAGTACTCGGAAGATATGCAACACATGCGGAAACAAAGCATCCATACTTTCCTCCGCTCCCCGCGTTGATCCGGGCAATGCCAACACCAGCGTACGGCCGATCAAACCGGCCAGACTGCGCGACAACATCGCGTACGGCATGCGCTCCTGACCGTGCGTTCGCATCGCCTCGGCGATTCCGGGGATCGTCCGGTCGAGGATCGGCTGCAAGGCTTCCGGGGTGACGTCGCGCGGGGACAAGCCGGTGCCGCCGGTCAACACGACCAAATCGTTCCCATCACCGGCCAAACGTTTCACCAACGCCCTGATCGATTCCACTTCATCGGGGATAATGTGATAACCGGTTACCGGAACCTGCAGCTGCTCCAACCGACGCAGTACAGCCTTACCGGCTTCGTCCTCTTTCCGGCCCGCGGAAACGGAATCGGAACAAACAACGACGGCCGAAGTCAACGACTTCCGGTAGGCTTCCTTGAACTCGGTCTTACCGCCCCGCTTCTCAAGCAACCTGACCTGTGCGATCTCGATTCCCTTATCCAGCGGCTTCAGCATATCATAGGCAGTCAGCGCGGCAACCGATGCTCCATGCATCGCTTCCACCTCCACGCCGGTCTTGTAAATCGTCTTCACTTCCACGATAATCGTGAGCTCCAATTCGGAATATTCAAACCGGACATCCGCGAATTCAACCGGTAACGGATGACAATCGGGAATGACATCACTTGTCCTTTTAATCGCCAACAAGGCTGCCGCCTTGGCGGTTGCCGGCACGTCGCCTTTGGGCACTTTCCCTTCGCGAATTGCCTGCAGCGTCGCGGGGTCGCTCGCGCGCACCACGGCCTGTGCCCGGGCATAGCGTAGCGTATTACTCTTATGGGTGATATCGATCATGCTCGTTTCAGGTATTGACTTTCCACTCCCCGGCTGCAGAAGAAAGGACTTCCTTCCCCCAGACGGGCAGCTCTTTCTTGATCCATTCGACCAGTTCGCGGCAGGCATCCATGGCCGCAACACGACGTTCAGCGGAAACGAAAACGAAGAGGTTCAACTCTCCTGCACGCACCCGCCCAAGCGAATGGTAAACATGCATACAGGTGATGGAATGACGCGCGAACAACTGCTCCCGAAACTCCTGATAAGCCGTGTCGGCCATCTCACGATAAGCGCTGAACTCGATCGCCTCCACCGTTTTCGTTCCCCTTTTGTCCGCACGGATCTGCCCAAGGAAGATTTCATGCGCCCCGATACCGGTCTTCGCCTGATGCTTCGCGATTGAAGCAGCGATGAATTCGGGATGGATGGGACCTTCCAAGAATAAACTCACCTTCTTCTTTTCCGACGGATTCATGATGGGACAGATTAGACACGATGGTGGCTTTGCAGTTCTGCGAGACCGCCCTTAAGACTGAAAACACGTTCAAAGCCTTTACTGCGCAACCAAGCGGTTACGGCCCGACTGCGCAGTCCGCTCTCACACACCACCAACCAGGTCGTGGCAGGATCCAACTGCCGGTAACCTTCGTCCAGATCGGAATATGGCAGGCTCACCGCATTCGCTTCAATCATCTGCTCATTCGATTCGCGTACGTCGAGTAAGGTGAACGAACCGGCGGGCAATTCCTCGATTGAAACGTCAAACAAATGTGGCAGGGCTTGCTGTAAACCGTGCGCGGGAGAAATTTCCGGCCTTGAATAACCGGATAACTCCAGCAGATTGGTTGTATAATGCCGAAGATCCAATAGGAGGACTTTACCGGCAAGAACATCACCCATACCGCAGATGATCTTGATGGCTTGCTCCGCTTGAATGGTACCGATCACTCCGGCGACCGTTCCCAGAATGCCATCCTGTTCGCAACTGGTCACTGCAGACGGGTCCGGAACCGACGGAACCAATTCCCGGTAATCAAAGCGCATTCCGCGTTCATCGGAACAATGAAAAACCGAAACCTGTCCCTGGTAGCGATGCAAAGCGCCGTAAACCAGGGGCATCTGAAGTTCGCGGCAAACATCATTGATCACAAAACGCGTCGCGAAATCGTCCGTACAATCCAAGACGATTTCATACTCCTGGATAAGGGATTTCGCGTTACCGGCATGCAACGGCTCCGGGATCGCTTCGTATTGAAGCGTGCTATTGATCTGTCGAAGCTGCTGAACCGCAACTTCCGCTTTGTTCCTGCCAAGATCCGCTTCCCGGTACAATATCTGCCGGGGCAAATTGCTCGCTGCCACCTGATCGTGATCCACGACCCCGATACGCCCAAACCCTGCACCGGCGAGGTAAAGCAAAGCCGGACAACCCAGTCCGCCTGCTCCAACAACCAGAACACTGGCCCGTGCAAGTCGCGACTGCCCCGCCTTGCCGATCTCCGGCAAGGCTTCCTGCCGCGCATAACGATCCTTGTACAGCTGCTCCATGACTCAACCTCCTGAGAATGGTGGCAACGCGGCCACCTCCTGATCTTCGCTGACTTGTACGCTTTCCAATGCAAGGCGTCGGTCGACGGCGATACGAAACGGAACCTGGTGAAACACCGGATGAAAGTCGAGCAACGCCTTGCGTATATCTGCCACGGTTCCCGAACTGTTCACCGTAACAGTTTCAACTTCCAACGCTTCTGCAAACATTCCGAATAATCGAACCCGCATGGTCTCACGAATTAGATGCAACAATCTCCTGTTGCGGCAGCAAGTGCACGATCACTTGCTCTCCGGCACTTAACCGGGACACACCGGCCGGTACAAACACCAGGGTATTGCTCTCCGCGAAGCTACGCAGGTTATCCGAATCCTGCGCCGTAAAAACCTCCACATGCCCATGCACAACACGAGCCCGGAGAAACTGGTCACGGTCCGCCTTCAGGGATAATTCCGAAGCCAACGGCAACCCGACCTGCACAAGGCCCCGATGCGGCTTCATTTGCATCCCATCCAACGTTGGCAGGACATATTCGTACAGGCAAACCAAGGCGGATGCTGGATTGCCGGGTAGTGCAAACACGATCTTCCTCCCCAAACTTCCAGCATAGAGCGGCTTTCCGGGCTTTTGGGCGACTTTGTAGAATAATTGCTTCACCCCAAGGCGTCCGAGGACCGGCAATACGAAATCGAAATCCCCCACCGAGATCCCACCGGAAAAAAGCACCACATCACACACTTTCATCAGGCGCTTTGCCTGTCGCTCAACCTCCGCCATGCGGTCACGGGCAAATGCCAATTGCTTTACGGAATAACCACACGACTCCAGGGCAGCGATGAGGGTCGAAGAGTTGGACTCGTAGATCTCCCCTTCCCGCAAGACTGTTCCCGCCTTTCGCAACTCGCTGCCGGTCACAAGCAATCCAATCACCGGCTTGCGATAGACGCGCACAGTCTGCTTTCCCAGCGACGCCAGTAACCCGATGGCGGCGGCATTCAACAGCGCGGGCCGTTGCAGCACGACCGCCCCTTTCTTGAAATGACCACCCTTCTTTCGAATGTGTGAACCCTGCACGATACGATCCGCTGGAACGTCTAACCGTTCACCGGTAGTCTGCACATGCTCCTGCATCACGACGCCGTAGGCCCGTGGCGGAACAGCAGCACCGGTAAAGATGCGATAGGCCTGCCCGGACTGAATCGTCTTTGGCGGAATATCTCCTGCGCGAATCATCCCCACGACCCGGTAACTTCCATCCGGCAAACGCCTTGATGATAAGACATAACCATCCACCGCCGACTGATCGAACAACGGCATCGGGAGGGGTGCGCGTATATCAGCCGCTAAGACACGACCGATAGCGTTCCGCAGACTGACAACTTCAGCCGGCATCGACCGAACGATCGTTAGTAACAACTGCCTGGCCTCTTCTACGCGGATCATCTCAGGGAAGGAACAATTTACCGGCGGCAACAGACAATACTACCACCAACACCCAGCGCAAGGCCGGCACCGGCAATTTCCGGCTGCCGCTCCAGGCTCCCAACAGTCCGCCGGTCATGGCAGCGATCAACCAGAAGGGCTCGGGAAATACACTCAATTTATCACTGAGGAATAATCCGCTCAGCCCGGCAAGGGAATTCACGAAAATGAACGGCGCCGATAGCGCAGCGGTCTCCTTGATGGTCGACCAGCGGCCAAGCAACAACACCGGCGACAACAGTATCCCGCCGCCTATGCCGACCATTCCCGACACAAGACCGATCAAGCCTCCGATGATGCACGCAAGCCAGGTTGGTAACAGACGCGTCGCGTTGTGCTCACTATGCCCCATCGGTATCGCGATCCGGACGACCGAGATCAACAGACAGCAACCCAGCAATACTTTGTAGATCCGATCGGGTAACACGGTCAGCGAACCGAGATAAGCCATCGGAACCGATAAGAGGATGAGCGATAGAAAAAGGCGCTTTCGAAAATATCCCGCTCTAAAGAAATGCCAGGTTGCAAGTGCCGACACCAACAGGTTCAACTCCAACGCGACCGGCCGGATGATAACTTGCGCAAAGCCCGCGAGCACCATCAAAGCCGTATACCCGCTGGCGCCGCCATGCCCCACCGCCGCGTTCATCCAGGCGATAACTAAAAATGCGATTATCAGAACAAACTCCACGCGGGAAGAATTAAATAATTGGAATCGCTACTTGCTGTTATTCGATTCATTTCATTTATGAGACAAAAATAGTGATTCTCCCATTGAATAAGTAATGCTGCGTAATCACAAAGTTATCCAATTCACTTCAGACTCCTTTCAGACAATCCTCGGACTACACCGAAAAATCGATTACTAGATGCCTGTTGAAAAGAGATTAACCTCCAATCATTACCATCTGTCTGTTCACCAATAAATCGGTGCTTATTTTACTCATATCGGTGGATAATTGCCCTCCGGTCTGATGGGCCTTGTTCAGTACGGCATTCTGAATCAAGGGAACAATGTCCACCCCATTCCGCATTGCGGAAAGCAGATCAACTTCACTCGCAGAATACAAGCAGTTTTTCAACCTTCCGTCCGCAGTCAAACGCAACCTGTTACAAGTTCCGCAAAATGGATTACTCAACGTGCCTATCAAGGCAATGGTCCCGCAAAAGCCGGGAATTTGATATTTACGGGTAGTATCATTCAGTCCATCAGGAATTTTCTTGATTGGATACTTGGTGCCAACTTGCTCCAAGATTTCCTCGCTTCGGACAACTTTATTACTGCTCCAGGAATTCCCGGCAAACGGCATAAACTCAATGAATCGAATATGAATCGGCAAATGTCGGGTTAGTTCAACAAAATCACTTATTTCATCATCGTTAACACCTCTCATGACAACAACATTCAATTTTACATTAACTTGATGTTTGAGCAGTAAACCAATATTCCTCCAAACAAGCGCAAAGTAATCGCGTCCCGTAAGTAGTTTGAACCGCTCGCTTTTTAAGGAATCAAGGCTAACATTGAGGGAACGAATTCCAGCTGACAAGAGAACTTCAAGGTATTTATCAATAAAAAAACCATTCGTTGTCAGCGATAACTCTGAGCAAATTCCGGAAAGATCCTGGACGATAGTACCGACATCCGCTCTGAACAAGGGTTCCCCACCGGTTAGTCTTATTTTCTTTACCCCGAGCTGCACAAAGGTTCTGGCAAATGTCAGAATATCATCGCGAGTCATAGTTGTCGGACGGATCTTACACCCCTGCTTCCCGGCAGGCATACAATAGACACACCGAAAATTGCATGCATCGGTCAGGGAGATTCGAAGGTAGTCATGTACCCTTCCGAACCTGTCAATGAGCCTTGGAGTCGGGTTGGTCGTCATCACCATCTTTAGCCTTTTTGAACTCGGAAATCCCTCGCCCTAACCCTTTCATCAATTCCGGCAGTTTTTTACCTCCGAATAATAGCAGAATACCCGCAAGAATAAGCAAGAGTTCAGGTCCTTGTGGCAAGCCCCATATTAACATTGAACAGTTCATTGGGTGACAGAATTATATAGTAGGGAATCAGCTTCAACAAAAGCGAGAATCGACTCAGTCAGTGTCTTGTAATAAGGCAATGCATCTCCATTTTGCATCATTTCATTGAATTTTCCAGCAAATTCAGTGAGGTGACCGGTTAGAAATCCAGAAAATATCTCTCGCGTAACGGATGCCGATTCCTTGTCTCGAGCCAGAGACTCCTTCAACTTTAATACCGCAGCGAACTCAAGTTGGTACATTAGCGAGTCCGGGGTTTCACCAGACTTTGGACTGAGTCCGAATGCGGCATAGAAGGCAGACACCTCGCTTACCGCATTATATCTTGAAAGGACATGACTCTCGGTAATCGCCAATCCCCCTTGAATAAAGACCCTCGAATATTCTGTCTGCAGAGTAGTCGCATCCGGGTGCAGAAGCCTTAATTTTCGCACAATATCTGTCCATTTTCGATCAGGCAGGTCTACCGAATCTAATGATAGTAGCATTTCACGCACTCGTTCATGACGCTCAGCGTCCGGGTAGGCAATCGCTTGACTCAAGAGTCGATACATGTCCGATGCGACAACATTCTTATCTTCATTTTCCATATCTAGATTACTTAAGAGTGAGGTCCACCCAAGAACTGTAATGTTTACGACCGCCAATATTTTGCTTCGAGCCGTTCCATACAGCAAAGGACACTTTAGTAATTTCAGTAAATTTGGCCTTATTGATATTTCCGGTATTTACAGGAATCACCAAACAAACTGTCCATTGGTTATTTTCCCATTTACCCCAACCTTTTGCCTGCTGAGTCTCTTGCGTTGCTAAAGTACCGAAACCAGTCGCATTTGCTTCTTCTACCGGTTCTTTTCGCATGATCGACGATACTGGATTTTTCGAGTATGTTCCTGGGAGATTATTAAAACTTTGACTTTCTACAATATGCTCGGCAGTGATATCCTTTGCATAAATCCTCTTGCTTCTGTCTAATTCGCCCTCCTGAAATGGATAAACATCCACCCACAAATTCGGATGAGCATCTAACACGTCCCGAAAACCTCGTTCACAATCCTCCTGCCAGATACCCTTCCAGTGAATGATATGCACCTTGCCCCCGGAATTTCCCATCATGTAGCTTGGAATGCTACTCCCATCTACAGGCAGCTGAACCGCCAACTGATCACAGAAAAGATCAGCATCTACAAATACATCTCGGGTAGAATCCGCCCACGTTATCAGGAACGCCACCCAATTACCAAAGTACAAGCTTTTAACCTTCAAGTCACTTATTGACGCAACCGGTAGATTAGGATAGGTAATTTGCTGTGGTGAAACCGGCACAACTACTGCTTCGGCTTGTTCCCATGAAACAGCGCTGATATCCTTCGCCTGAATGGGGCCATCCATCTTCTTTGAGTGGATGACGATCGAAGAAGTATCCCATGCCGTAACCCGTTTGACAGCATCTTGCTTTACTCCGGTAGATTTTGGCTTATTGACCGTCACCGGATTCACCGTCTTCCCGGCAATCTTGGAAGTTCCGGAACTAGTGGCGGGTTTAGACTTTGACTTAATATATGTCAACACTGATTTAATCTCAATATCCGAAAGGGCTTGATCAGGCATCGGGATTTTATTGAACTCATTGAAGAGCTTTACAGCGACCGCGTCACCATTTTTAACCATCGCTTGTGAAGAGCGGATGAATCTGATCAGCCATGATTGACTACGTCGTTCGCCAACATTCACGAGGTCCGGCCCTACCACCTTTCCTTTGCCTATCGAATGGCACGCAACACAGGTAGTTGTGAATATTTGCTCTCCACTTTTTTGAGCGGTACTAGCTAATGCTTGGAGGAGGAGCAGGATAAGTAAGTGAAAGACTCTGTTTTTCATAAGCATTATTAATTATCTTTTCAGGTAAATAGAAACATGAAGCACCGGGCAGGCGATTCGAATCCTATCTGCCGCATCAGGGCGTATTGTGCCGGTAAGTCCCTATTTTTTCGTCATAATAAGCTCTTACATGTACTGGTTCAGTGTACGGGACACGAACAACCTCATCACCGAGTTCATTGTAACCAACGGCAAAATGTTCCTCGGCCCTATAGCTGTGAATAATCTTCGTGGTATTTCCAAATAGCAGAAATGCCGCCAATAACTCCCGGTCATCATGTATATTTCGATAAGTCTCCACTGCTTGTTTTACTGATGGGCCGAACATCTGAAGTAGAAAATCTCCTGGAACATGAATCGGCGGCACGTAATAAACATTCGGCTGCGTACCATATTGGGGATAGAGCGGCAAAGCGACCTTCCGGATATTTACAATCATGTCGATCGGGTTATCTTTTCTGGGCTCCTTTGCAGCCTCCATGAAGCCTTGCATTCTGATCTTTCCGATACAGGTGGTTACACATCTTGGCTGTTCGCCCTTTTCAATCAGAGGATAACAACCAATGCACTTCTCAGAAACACGTGTTACCATATTATAAAAAGTCTTTTTGTATGGGCACGCTTTCACGCATTCCTTATATCCTCTGCATCGTGATTGGTCAATCAATACGATGCCGTCCTCCTCCCGTTTGTAGATCGCTTTTCTCGGGCAAGCAGCAAGACAGGCTGGATATGAACAATGATTACAGATTCTGGCCAGATAAAACATCCATGATCCATGCATTCCGTTGAAGAAAGCTCCTTTTTCAAGCATTCCAACAACCTCATCCTCCCCGATATTGGGGTAAGCATAATCCCGCTCGGCTGGTCGCCATCCCCGTACGCGTTCTCCGGGAGCCGTCTGCTCAAATATTGTAGAACCTTCGTACGATCCGTCTGCCGACCACCGCTGATTTTTAAGCTCTCGCAGCAGATTCACATCCCAACGCAAAGGGTATCCGCCATATGGCTTAGTCTCCACATTATTGAAAAAAATCGTCTCCTCCCCTCTGCCAGCCGTCCAAGTGGTTTTACACGCTACTGTACACGTCTGACAGGCGATACACTTATTGGTATCGAACACATAAGCAATTTGCCTCCTCGGTTTGGCCTCCTCGTATGGATATTCCATTTTTCGCTTTAACTGCGAATTGTTCACTTGCGCCATAACTCATGTTTTATATATGAATGATCATGCTTACTTAATAAAATCCCCTTTCAGGAAAGTCAGGAAGTCGGAATCCTCATAGCTAGGCCGCATTCCTTTCTCTGCCCCTTCCCAAAGCCCCTGACCACCTAAACCTCCACGCTCGGCGAGCGATATTCTGACAAACGACTCCCGCGGGTTACCGGTAGCCCCGTGTACATCAATTTCGAATCCCTTCCCAATCCCCTGTCCAAGATTATTTTTTCTTACAAGTGAATCGGTCAGTAGAGTAGGCTTCAGCCAGGCTCGCGTACAACTCTGATGGGAGCCTCGGCGGAAAAGGGCTTGATACCCAGTTGTTTCATTTTTTGCCAATCCTGTCGGATTGTCCTTATTTCCCTTCACAGAACCGTACGTCGCACCGTATGCGTTGTGCCACATTCGTGTTACACCTCTGGGAGTACCTGGATAATATCGTGCACGCGCCATTAATCGCGCTAACTCATATGCCTCTCCATTTTTCTGCAATTGCCACCCCCTGAATGGCCGATCACTCGGATCCGCGTCAATCCAAACATAATCGCCATCTTCGACGCCAAGAGATTGAGCATCGGCCGGATTGATATCAATATACAACTCGGTAACAAACGGCTTCCGTTTGTCCCTTCGATGCATATCACCAAATGGCCCGAACCAGACTGCAATGATATCGGTATCAACCGGGGTAGTATGCGCTCCGTGCCTGAACTTCGGAGTATGGAAGACAAATCGAAAATCTTTATCTACCGTCTGCAAAGGGTGATGCGTCAACTTTAACTCGCTCCAGGGCTTCCTGATATTCCTCGCTTGCCTCGTATCAGTTGAAATATCCTTTGGATCAACTCCATATTTCTGGGGTTCGTCTGGCATAATGCAAGGATGTTCCTTTCCTAAAATCACATTAGGCTCAAAGAAAGTCGAATCAATTGGTTCGCGGAATACCACCATGTTCTCGCCGGCTTCGATAAATTCTGGTTCATCTCGATAAAATTCCAATCGGCCGGATTTGGTGTACCATTGCTTCTCTTCCTGAGACTGCTCCATCCCAACATACTTTGGATAGGTCCGTGTCATCAGGAGGGCCGGAATCCCCTTCATGGCCTGCTGTTCCAACTCCTCAAATCGGTAACCTTTCGTGCCCTGACTGTTATCCAGTATTCGTTGCAGATACACCTCTGGCTTATTCTCATGAACGAAGCGGAAATAATCGGCGAAGCGGCCATCACCCGTCAGATCCCCCATCGCTTTCGCAACGCCCGCCAACACTTCAATGTCTCCCTTAGTATCAAATATCCTCTTGAATGGAGTTCGAGGAAACACATATAAAAAGGGGTTCGTAACGGACATGGTAATATCCGGGTACTTGAACTCTGCCCAACTGTCCACTGGGAAAACGATATCCGAATATTCACATGAACCCGTCCACCACCACTCCAACACACTGATGAACTCGATCTTCGGATAGGTATTTACGACATTCTCATAATGACCCTTAGCATTCGCGAGCAGCGAGTTACCATTCGAGACCATGATTGATTTCGTCGGAACCGGCATATGAGTCTTGCCGGTCATATTCTTCTTCCCCATACGGAGTATGCGGTCCCCATTGTTGAAAAAGTGCGCCGATTCATAATGAAAATACTTTTTCACCTTGGATGGCTTCATAGGATCCAACTGGATATTGAAGGGGTCTTCCGCTATGTAATATGGCAATCCGGTAAAGTATGCACCCCGGTAATTACCGGCAAACGAACCTACGTTCCCCCCCGGCTTACCGATATTTCCGGTGAGAGATGCCAGGAAAAATATCGCTCGATCCTTCAGGTCATTATTGAAAAACTGGTTCGGCCCCATACCATTTGCAATCAGTGTTGTCCCGTTGTTCCGGGCAATTTCACGCGCAATGGTTCGTATACCTTCCTGAGGCGCCCAGGTAAGCTCCTCAACCGTTACGGGGTCAAAATTCTCCAACACATATTCCTTCATCAGGTCAAACACGGGGCGAACTTCTATCTCATCCCCATCCAGGAGCTTCACCTTGTATCGGCCTTCCAGGGCAGGCCGTAAGCCCTTTTCCAGCATAAATTTCCCGTAATCATCGCGGGTAACTACTGCAGTCTTTTGTTTCTCCTCATCCCAAATGACAAAATCACCCCACTCTCTTGCAAGCTCCTCGCTCACAAATGGAACTCCCTGTTTCAAGGTATGCTTTGGCTTTTCGCCAGACTTGAGTACTTCCATATAACGGGAGGCGTTGACACTCTCGTAGTTGGCGAGAAAATCTCCAGGCTTTAGTATCTTCTGATTGTCCTGCCGTATCAGAAATGGAAGATCGGTAAACCGGGTTATGAAGTCCTTGTCGTATAATTTCTCGTTAATGATCACATGTGCAAAGCCCAAAGCTAATGCTGGCGTTACGCCAGGTCGTACCACCAGTAAATAATCCGCTTTATTAGCAGTTGCACTGTACTCACAAGCAATCACCGTCACCTTGGCTCCCTTTAAGCGGGCCTCTGTCAACCAATGCGCATCAGGCATTTTGGTGGTAATCCAATTCATTCCCCATACCACAATATGCTTGGCATATTCTGTACATGCCAGGTCGAAATCGACTGTTTGCGCGCCGGTGACCATCGGATGCCCAGGAGGCAAATCTGTATGCCAGGCATAGCTATCCCATGTGCGGGCTGCATGCGAACCTTCCGCACCTTTCTTGTTGAAATAATCATCGAGCAAGGCAAACGAATTCGCAAGCCGGTTCATGCCGAATATCCTGGTCACTCCCAACGGAGCCATCCCACCCCTGAATTTCAACACTTCCACGCCGTGCCCTTCGGTGGCTTCTACCATCAATGGATCATAACCCTGCATCTGCAACTTCTTCTGACCCGACTTTCCATTGTATGTCTCTGCGATATTGGCAAGCGCCATTGCAGCATATTTAAATGCGTCATCCCAACTAATCCTGACAAACGCCTCTTTACCCCGGTTGATTAAGTACTCCGGAGGGATAGTCCCATCTTTCCCGCGCGGCATCCCTCTGGTAATCCACTTCAGATACCCCTCTCGGATAAGCGGATACTTTGCACGCCGGTCACCATAGAATCTTCTGGCAAGAGCCAAGCCCTTTTGGCAACAACGCGGCTCCCACCGTGCCGAAGCCTGATTGCCTTGCAAATCCTTCGCCTCTGAAAAACCGTAACTTGGAGCGATTCTGATAAGTGAACCGTTTTTTACATGCGCTTTTAAAAGACAATTATGTGTATCATTCGGTGCACACAAAAAGGTAAACTCATCATCATAATTCCACAGATCACGATAGGTTTTCTCCCAGTCGCGTGAGGGATATCGTGCAAGCGGATTATCAATGTCAAGTGGATCGAAAAAAGTAAATGCCTCCGAAAAGCCGCTGAAAGGCATTTGGGACAACATCACCGTGCCCAGCCCTGAAAGCAGGGATTTTTTTAGAAATTTTCTCCTGTTAGTGTCCATAATGTATGTGCCGTTTTCGATATTACATTCTCAATCCGGTGAACTTAACTTTATTACCCGGCCGTATCAGCATCATGATATAAGCCCAGTAATTTGAAGTCGAAGCCTTTATATCACCAGTCAGGGCCTTCATTGTTTCCTCAGCAAGGAAAATTGAACATCCCCCTTGAAGAGAAAATTGGTCGTTAATAATAAAACCGAGAGTTAAGTCGCTCTCCATTCCCAGGTAGCGATCCATTTTTTCATCCATATGACCTGCCTGCGGATTTCGCACATCTTCCGCAGCTAAAAATCGATGTACGGATAGCCCGACAAATCCCGATGGGCTGTATTCAAAAACCCCCTTCAAGTAGGAATCCCACAGTCCGACAGAGTTCACATGCCTTCCACCCACATAGAAGTAATCCATATATCCATTGAACTTGTGATTGGTCCCGAACAGTGGATTGTAGGCATTGGATCGGTGCTGCTTTGTGCTGAATTGACTATTGCCCGATAGAATCTCCGAACCCAAAATGAATCTAAACTTACGTGGCTCCTTGCCGATCCGCTCCTGCTTCAATTGATATACAATCTCACCTCCCAGGTCAAATGCTTCCAGAGCCTTGTCATTTGCTGTCTTTCCTGTTTGCCAATAAGCAAAACCTGAAACATTCCAAGCACCAACACTGTAGCCTAATATCGGCAATCCCAACGTTTGTGAATACAGCACCTTTTCATGTCGTGTACTGTCATTGTCAATGCTCAGGAATTGCTCGCCATCATTCCAAAACAGAAATCCGAATTTTAATCGATTGACTGAACGATTCAACCATAAGTACTGAGCGATTTTGTACTGCCCAGTAATACTATAGAAATTACCTTGCAATTGATTCTGCTTCTCCTGATTGAATGCAAAGCCACCATGAAGTGCAAATCCTTCTTTCGAATACTGAAAGGCCGCAAGATCGTGTGCCCTTGCCTGTAATGCCCAATCAGCATTGCCAAGAAATCGCCCATCATCATAGTTAAGTTCCTGTCTGCCAAATTTCAATTTTAATCGATCTCCAATGCTTAACTCAGTCCACGCCTCATGAACAGACAAGAAACCGTCCGATAATTTATTTGGCGTCGAACTTCCCCAAGTTCGAATGTCCTGAAGCGCAACATAAAACCTCAAACGTTCCGATTGGTAATTGAATTTCAATCGGGCTCGCTGTCCTATAAATGCTGCATACTCCGCATTACTACCGGCTGGTTTACCATAACCGTTTAGAAACTCCCCACGCTGAATAAACTCTGCTTGAACCCCGATGCCGCCCTCCGCCAACGCGACATCATGCGTGATTAAATTTATTACTACTATAATGAATGAGGAAAGTTTTCTGAAGTACATTGCCAGGAGCTCCCTTCGGCAATACCCAAAGTACTTTCTTTGAATAATCACAAGCATGCCGACAAACGTAACGGCAGCCTTTTCACTAAAAAAACACCGGCATCACAAGAAAATGTGATTCTGGTCACACATTAGGCGGGAACTCCGATCGAGCAATCCGGTGTAATTTCGCAGAATCTACAATGGCAATCTCCTTGCCGAAAATCCGAACAAATCCTTCTTTATTAAATTCAGACAATACACGGGTAGCTGTCTCCCTGGAAAGTCCCGCCAAACTCGCTATCTCCTCACGGCTGAGCCTCACCTTAATCTTCTGTTGCGGAGCTTCAACACCAAAAATCTGTTGTAATCGTAATAACGCATCGGCTAACCTTTCTCTGGCAGATCGCTGAAAAGCATTTGCATTCGAATGTTCAGCCTCCCTTAGGTCTTTCGCCAGTACTTTCATCAGGCGAAATGCGATGTCCGGGTTATGTGAAATTAGTGAAATCAATGCTTGCTTGGGGAGATAGCAAAGAACCACTTCATCGATCGCAGTAGCCGTAGCGCTATACAGTTCTTCCGATAAGAATGACCGATATCCTAACAATGCACCCTCTTGGCCCAAGCGCACAATTTTTTCCTTCCCATCAGGTGTTGACTTGAATATCTTGACCTTGCCGGTAAAAACCACAAACAATCCGGTTGGCGCAAGATTTTCCTTGAAAATTAACTCCCCTGGCCCGTAAGATAACAGCACCTTGTTTGCATTGAATATTTGCAACTCCGAAGGTCCCATATTGCAAAAAACTGAAGCATTCCTAACACAACAGTGCTGACAATCAATTTTCAAATCACGTTTGACTCTTCGATACATTGGCTAGACCTCCAATTGGATGGCACGATAAAAGTACGAATTTACGAATTGCATGAATGCAAATGGCACTTCTCTCTATACCACCACACGACTTGTCTGTTCCCCGGCTGCTAGTCAGAAGGCACCAGCCTGCATTTCTTCACTTTGATATTCTACTCAATGAAATCACCTCAAACTCAGATCCAGATTCCGTGAAACTTGACAGCAACCGTAGTTTGTGCCGAACAACCCACGGCAACTCGTCTTGCAAAAAAAATTCTTGCAGTGTCCAGGAATCCGGATTTGATCGGTGCTAGAAGGGTCCCTCCGATGATGCACGCAAGCCAGGTTGGTAACAGACGCGTCGCGTTGTGCTCACTATGCCCCATCGGTATCGCGATCCGGACGACCGAGATCAACAGACAGCAACCCAGCAATACTTTGTAGATCCGATCGGGTAACACGGTCAGCGAACCGAGATAAGCCATCGGAACCGATAAGAGGATGAGCGATAGAAAAAGGCGCTTTCGAAAATATCCCGCTCTAAAGAAATGCCAGGTTGCAAGTGCCGACACCAACAGGTTCAATTCCAACGCGACCGGCCGGATGATAACTTGCGCAAAGCCCGCGAGCACCATCAAAGCCGTATACCCGCTGGCGCCGCCATGCCCCACCGCCGCGTTCATCCAGGCGATCAATCCAAAGCAGGCAATGACCCACAACTCCATTTCACGAATTTAGCGAATCGGCAAGAAAACATCGGAACCCTTCCTTGCTTATCCGCTGGCAGGGGTAAAAAAAATCCGCCCCTGTCTGGGGGCGGACTAGTTTAACAGAAGAGAAATATGTTACTGAGCGATCTGCACTTCGATCGCGTTCATACCTTTTTTTCCTTGCGTTAATTCAAACGTCACAACATCGCCTTCATAGATGTCGGCCCGTAATCCCGTGGCGTGAACGAAGATGTCTTCGCCCGTCTTCTCGTCACAGATGAAACCGAATCCTTTGGCACTGTTGTAAAACTTTACTTTACCTTTTTCCATTGTACTACTGTTTAATTATGAATTGATTAGCCGCAAGGTCGTCATAATAAACCGGCTAACCTAATGAGGGCAAGGGATGCGCTTCCCCAGACGCTACATTCATGGATAATCTGACTGAATTCCCCCTTTATCCGTAATTATTTATTTTAAGCGAGCAGGTATAAAACTGCCGGATCAGGTCATTGCGCATCAATTCAGTTCCGGTTGCACAGGGGCGACAACGGCTTTCCGTTCAATTCAAAACACCTACAATCAGCTACGGAAAATTATCAATTCCTGTATAGCAGACATACAAATCCCCTATCGAGCAACCAGGAGTCTTTTCACAGTATGCATTCCTCCTGCAACGATCTCCACTGAATAAGTACCGGTTACAAGGTTCCGCAGATCCACCACCGCGCTCGACCCTTCGCTTTGGACGTCGAGGCAAATTCTTCCGAACAGGTCCAGCACCCGCAAGGAAAAACCGCCGGACGATTGTCCGAGGTCGATGGTAGCGGTTTGTTCCGCCGGATTTGGATACACTCGGATGCTACCCGCCGACGACTGCCCGATAACGCTCGTCAGGATAAAATTGAAATCCGCCGAGATGGCTTCACACCCCAACGAATCCGTCGCGATCACATGATAGTCACCGTTCACGACCGGCAGGTAAAACGGATCCGTTCCACTGGCCAACAGGGTATCGTTCCGGTACCAGGAATAAGTAGCGGCACCGGCAGTGGCGAGCAGACTGTCGCCCGCTTGAACGAGACTCGCCGAGAACCCGGGGCTGACTGTCACCTCCGCCGTTGCAGCAGCGGTACACCCTTGCTCGTCCGTCACCTGAACCGTGTAGGTGGTCACAGAGAGCGGGACGACCGTGGGATTGGCCACCGTATCGCTGCTAAGTCCAGTTGCGGGAGTCCACAGATAGAACAAGGCGCCAATGCCCTCGCTGCCGGTCGGCGCTCCGCCCAGCTCAAGGGTATCGCCTGCACACGATACCTGCGCAAGCCCGGCATCAGCCAGCAAGGGCAAGTGCGGAATCACCAGTACGGTATCGGAATAATTATCACAGGTTTTCGATTCGAAATGTTGCGATGGAGCTATCAGCGTGGTCATCACATAATACTCGCCCGCGCTGTCCGCCCGGTAGGTCATGCCGGTGGCACCGGGTATCGGCACACTGTTCCAATACCACTGCGTTGTCAGACCGGCGCCATTGTACAACTCAAGCGTGCGCAGGGTGTCGCAAACAGTGGCGGGTTGCTGCAACGACATATCGATGACGGGTGAGAGCGAATACTGCAAAGTATCGGTCTGCCCGTTCGCATCGGTCACCACAAGGGTGTAAGCCTGATAAGCCCTCACGGTTATCACGGGATCCAGGATGGTGTCGTTCGAGAGACCGTTCGAAGGTGTCCAGCGCACCGAATAAGGTGCACAGCCACCAGCCAGCGTGATGTGCGGCTGATAGGTCTCGTTGTAACACAACGGCACATCGTACTCCCAGATCGGAGCGACCAGCATCGGCCGGTTACGCGGACTCCGCTCGGCGATGGTGTATATGTCCTCATCGTTGGTCATCGTCCACCGGTGATAATGCTGAGAAGCCTGGAATCCGTCCGGCTCGATGTTGTACGTGAACTCACTACCGCATGGATTCGTACAGCCGCCGGTGGACTCGATATACGAATAGTGATTGAGTGTATCGTAAGTATAATCGGTCACCACCGGACGATCGACCGCAAACCAGGTCGAGTCGCCGGAGATCACCTCCAGCGCGTAATCGCCCTCGGCAGAATGGATCAGCAACAACTCACCACGCAGATAACCGGAGTCGAAATCCTTGATGTAAGCCGTCGGAAAGAATGAACCCGACAAATTGAAATCCGTCCAGGCGAAGGAGTGAAAGTAGACCGTTTGCTCCAGCGTATCCACATACCACGTCACGCTGTCCAGGGTCTGGATACCGGACACCACATTATCATCGTACCGCTTTCGTTCAGCGCACCACTCATCCGTCTGGAAGAGGTAGGGTGTCAGCGACTGGAATACCCAGTTGGAAGCTCCGGAATCCCAGGTACTGTAAGCAAGACCGGTACGGATCGTTCCCGAGTAACTGAACTGATACAACGAGTCATTCACCCAGTTGCCCAGGTCGCCATGCTGGTAGGTACGGTCGTTCGGATGCCCGTCGATGTAGGTCACCAACTCGCGCGTGCGCGGCACCCGACTGCTGCCACTGAAATCGTAAACGGCTGTTTCCGTAACCTGACCAGATCCATTGACGATCCGGTCGGTTACTTCGACAGAGTCCCAGGCCGAACCATTCCATTGCAACTTCGCCTCGAATACCAACTGGTTGTAAACGGGATGATAGGAGCGAATCGTCTGGCGGTCATTCACCCAACCGGTCGTAGATCCGGTCAGCGTCAGTAACAAAACCACACGGCCGGAGCCGTCGAACGTGGTATCGGTGCGCGACCAATAGCCGGTATTACAATTCGGTGGCGAGGGAGGAAAGTCGAGTTGCGTACAGGTCTCCACGATCCCCGAGTCCAGATCATAGGTCGCGGTGGAAACGGCATAGGTATAATTGCCCATTGCCTGGTTCAGGCCATACACCCAGGTAACGACCACCGAGTCGTTGCCACACCCGGCTTGCGCCATTGCCCGAAACGAGCATGAATGCAACAGCAATAAAAAACTGAGAGAAAGTAAGCGGAGCATCATGTGGAGATGATAAGACAAAGCAAGATGGTCAAATCCCGACGCTTCGACAAAACCCTTCAACGCTGCTGCCCTGCTTTTATACCAACGCATAGTATGCATGGGTGAAGGAATTGATCAGGAGCGGTACGCCCTGCCCAGATCACCCGCGGTCCCGCTCTCGGCCCGCCGCCGCATCAACGCTGCCGACCCGCTTGAACCATCGATCTCCATTCACCACTACCCGCTCCGAAGTTCCGGCATGGCGGCGGACCTCCATCGGGGCTATGGCACAGCACTTTTTCTTCACCTCAACCTCGCTCCGGATTGTAGTTTAGCCACAACTTGAGAAATGTAGGATATTCGTCAAAAAAATCAAATTTTACGCCCTCTATCCTTCTATTCACCAAATATACTATATCTTTGGTGAACGTATTCACCAAATATAGTATGCTTTTGGTGAACATAATCACCAAAAACATACTATATTTGGTGATTATGATTTCCAGAACACTTTCGGCCAAACTCCCGCATACGTTCTTCCGGGGTAAAGCGCTGATCCTGCTCGGCCCTCGCCAGGTCGGAAAGACCACCCTCATCAGGCATCTGCTGCTAAAGGAGGCCCATCTTTTCCTCAACGGCGACGACCCCGCGATCCGGAACCTGCTGAGTGGTGTAAGTGAATCGCGCCTTAAAACCATCATCGGCCGCTACCATTTTGTTTACATCGACGAAGCCCAGCGCATTCCCGATATCGGACTTACGCTAAAACTGATCACCGACCGGTTCAAGGCCGTACAACTGCTCGTCAGTGGTTCCTCGGCATTGGAAATCAACCAGACCACGCAGGAACCCCTCACCGGTCGTAAGATCGAATACCGCCTCTTCCCGCTCAGTTGGGAAGAACTTGAATCAAGCCTCGGATATCTCGAAGCGGAACAGCAATTGGAAGAACGACTCGTATTCGGAATGTATCCGGAAGTGGTCACGAAGCGCGATAACGCGCGCGAAGTCCTGCAGGAACTGTGCACCAGCTACCTCTACAAAGACGTGCTCGCGATCTCGGGCATCCGAAAGCCGGAGATACTGGAAAAGCTCCTGCGCGCGCTGGCCCTGCAACTCGGACAGGAAGTATCGTACAACGAACTATCCGGCCTCATCGGCATCGACAAGAACACGGTCGCCCGTTACATCGAACTGCTGGAAAAAACGTTCATCGTCTTTCGCCTGAACAGTTTCAGCAGGAACCTGCGCAACGAGATCCGCGAAAACCGGAAGATCTACTTCTACGACAACGGCATCCGCAATGCCATCATCCAAAACCTGAACCCGCTTTCCCTCCGCAACGACAAGGGCGCGCTCTGGGAGAACTTCCTCGTCACCGAACGCATGAAGTACCGCGAATACCACCGGCTTCCCGCCAACCGCTTCTTCTGGCGCACCATTCAACAGCAGGAAATCGACCTGATCGAAGAAACGGGCGGACAACTCTACGCCTACGAGTTCGCCTGGAATCATAACGGCCGTAAGCGCATCCCGAAATCCTTCCTCGAACACTACTCCGCCGAAGGCCGCATCATCGACCGCTCCAACTTCCGAGAGTTTGTGATGCCGGGTACTATGAGAGCATCAGCAGAGTAATTCCCGGGTGCCCATCGGCAATGGCTGCATTTGGAAAATTACGCTGGCACCAAAGCCAGATAGTGCAGATAATACAGAGGAGCCAAGCTTAAAAAAGAAAAACCGCTCAAAAAGAGCGGTTTTGGTAGCCCGTATGGGAATCGAACCCATGTTTCATCCGTGAAAGGGACGCGTCCTGGACCCCTAGACGAACGGGCCGTGATTGGGGAGTGCAAAAGTAGGGATTTTCCGGTATTTCCAAACCGGATGCACAATTTTTTCGCCTTAGATGGCTCCTGAATCAGTCTGAAAACGAAAGCCCAAGCGCTTTCCGGTGGCGATCTTCGCCTGGACTTCGGTCTCCTGGATCTCACCAACCGTTACCTGGATAACCTGGTCGTAGGGCGGTGTGAACGGGTCAAAATCGAGACTGTACAGGATCGCCGATTCGAGCAGCTTGCGTACCGCCTCTTCGTTGAATTCCAGGCTGCTGAAATCGTTGTACAAAAAGCCCAACTGCCGCTTCCCTTCCACGAAGTAGTGGTTCTCCTTGTTGATGAAGATCCGCGCGATCAGGTAGCCCAGATCATTCGGACGGTTGTACGTCATCGACTCCGTGAGGAAATTATACACCAGGATCTTCCCGACGAAGGAGCGGCTCGCATCGTCGCGCACATAGGATGTCTTCCATACTTCGTGACTCCCTTCAAACGTGAATACGTTCGTGTGCAACTGAAAAACGAGGTAATCATCCCCCAACGTAAAGTCGACACGGTAATCGCCGCGGTCCTTGTACTCCAGCGGAATGTTCTTTCCGATCCGCTTGACTTCCCCCTGCAGGTCACTGAACAAATCCCGCAGCATCCGCTTCAACAAAACAAATCCCTCCTCCGTACGCTCCGCTACCGTCTGCTTCAGCGCAACCTTTTCCTTCATCAACTTCACGATCAACTCGCGTGGACTGGGATCCATGGGGTACAGGGTTTGGGGGTTGGGGTGTCTAGTTTCTAGTTTCGGGTTTCTAGTTTCGGGTTGGGTTGGAGTCAGGGAAGAATCAGCAGCGGTAACTGGAAATTAGTAATTAGTAATTGGTAATTAGTGATTGGTGAAAGGCCTTCAGCACTTATCCAACCCGGAGCGCGAAACCCACCTGCCTGCCGAAGCATTAGCGTAGGCAGAGAACATCAAACTACTCGTCCCTCGTCCCTCGCTCCTCGCACCTCCTCAGTACGCCCTGGCAAACAACACCCGCTGCTTCGACGGCTTGCCTGTCAGGATGCATTTACCTTCCTCTGTTTTATTATTCAGCGGAATGCAACGGATCGTCGCCTTGGTCTTGTCTTTGATCGCCTGTTCGGTCTCCGGTGTTCCGTCCCAATGCGCGTAAAGAAAACCGCCGGCATCCAGTTTTGTTTCGAACTCCTCCCAGCTATCGACCCGGTAGGTGCGTTCTTCCTGCTGCGTCAACGCCTTGCGGTAGAGGTTGTCCTGGATCTGCTCAAGCAGGTGTTCCACCTTCAGGGTCAGATCGGTGATCTGCATGGAGCTCTTCTCCTTCGTATCGCGCCGGGCGACTTCCGCGGTACCGTTCTCCAGGTCACGGGGACCAATCGCGATGCGGACCGGCACGCCCTTGAATTCGTACTCGTTGAACTTCCAACCGGGCTTGTGCGTGTCGCGATCGTCATACTTGACGCGGATACCCTTAGCCTTGAACTCGGCCGCCAGTTGGTCGGCAACCGCGGAGATCGCTTTCAACTGCTCGTCCGTCTTATAGATCGGCACGATCACCACCTGGACCGGCGCCAGCTTGGGTGGCAAGACCAGTCCGTCATCGTCCGAATGCGCCATGATCAACGCGCCCATCAGACGGGTGGAAACACCCCAGCTTGTGGCCCAGACATAATCTTGTTTACCTTCCTTGTTGGTGAACTTCACCTCAAAGGCCTTGGCGAAGTTCTGTCCGAGGAAATGCGAGGTGCCGGCCTGAAGCGCCTTACCATCCTGCATCATCGCTTCGATGCAATAAGTCTCCAACGCCCCGGCGAAACGCTCGTTCGGGGTCTTGACTCCCTTGATGACCGGTAACGCGAGGTATTGCTCGGCAAACTCGGCGTAGACGTCAAGCATCTTTTCGGTTTCGATAATGGCCTCTTCGGCCGTCGCGTGCGCGGTATGACCTTCCTGCCACAGGAACTCAGCCGTTCGCAGGAACAGGCGTGTACGCATCTCCCAACGCACCACGTTAGCCCACTGGTTCACCAGGATAGGCAGATCGCGGTACGACTGGATCCATCCCCGGTAGGTATTCCAGATGATGGTCTCGGAGGTAGGCCGCACGATCAGTTCCTCTTCCAATCGCGCTTCCGGATCCACCACCACGCCGCTTCCATCTTCCGCGTTCTTGAGCCGGTAATGGGTGACCACGGCACACTCTTTGGCAAAGCCTTCCACATGGGAAGCTTCTTTGGAAAAGAACGATTTCGGAATGAACAAGGGGAAATAAGCGTTCACGTGGCCGGTATCCTTGAACATCTGGTCCAGCACTGCCTGCATCTTCTCCCAGATCGCGTACCCGTAAGGCTTGATGACCATACAGCCCCGAACGGCCGAATTTTCGGCCAGGTCGGCTTTGATGACCAGATCCTGGTACCACTGCGAATAATTCTCTGCCCGGGTGGGGAATTCGTGACTCATAGTTAAACTTCGAACTGTTGGTCCGTTTTGGTACGGTGTTTGTAAAATTCAAACAAAAGTAACCAATTTTACCCTCACTCGTGGCCGGCACCTTCGCCGGTGAAAGGAGCAAAGCGATGAAAACGATTCGATTCCGGTACATCCTCCCAGTGATCGCCTTGATCACTTCGTGCAGCTCGACCTACTACCCCGGCAGCACTCCAGCCGACGATGTGTACTATTCGCCGCGCAACAACCCGGCGTCCGCTCCTGTTGCAACCGCTCCCGCGCCGGCACCCAACACGTACTCCAACAACAACTCGAACTACGAGCCGGCTCCCGCAACAAACTACGACAACACCGCTCCGGATTACAGTTCGACCAATCGTCAGTACGACGACCAGGGCAACACGTATGTGACCAATAACTACTACTACGATCAGGATGACTATTACGACTATGCCTACTCGGCCAACATCCGTCGTTTCTATTCTCCGGTCGTCGGGTACAGCTACTACGATCCGTTCTATACCAACCTCTACTGGTACGATTATAACCCCGTCCATTGGGGAACGTCCATTTACCTGGGCTACAACTGGTGGGCGCCGTCAACCTTCTACTATCAGCCCTTCTGTTACAGCGGTATCTCCATCGGCATCGGCTGGAACAACTGGGGCTGGGGTGGCTGGGGCTGGAACCGCCCCTGGGCATACGACCCCTGGTACGGTCCTTCCTGGGGCTGGAACAACTGGGGCTGGGGCGGTGGCTGGAATAACGGCTACTGGAACGGCTACAACAACGGTTACTGGAATGGCTATTACGACGGCCTTTACGCCGGAACCTATGGCAACCCGTACTACTACAACAGCTATGACAACAATAGTTGGTATTACGGACCCCGCGGTGCTGCCAGCACCAACAGTCCCGGTGGCAACGCGCCTCGTCCCTACTCCGCCTCGATCGGACAGAAATACGAACAGGCCGTAACGGAAGGTCGCGTAACACCTGAACTTCCGTCGCGCGGTTCGCAAGGCGGCTTCGGCAACGGCGCAAGCCGCCCTGACCCTGCCGGTCTTGCCCCTTCGAAGCAACCCGTGAGCGGAACACCGAACGATCTTGGCCGACCTTCAGCCAAACCCACGCAAACGCCGAACCCCGGCTTCAGCAGACCTACGCAAGGCATCATCTCCGATAAGAACCAAAACGGTTCGCAACCTTCCAAGGGATCGACTGAACCTGCGCGTCCGGCTCAACAAGGCAACGACTTCGGTACGCGTCCTGGCACCAACCCGACCAAAGGCGAGACACAGGGGCGTTCGACAACTCCGTCGAACAACAACCTCGGTACGCGCCCCGGCAACGAAGAGCCTTCGAAAGGCAATGGTCAGGCACAACCGACCAATCCTTCCAACAACGGATTCGGTACGCGTCCTTCACAAGAGCAAAACGCGCCTTCCAAGAATCCGACCGGTACGCGTCCGAACGATTTCAGCATCCCGTCTGCGGAACCGCAGAAGCAGCCGAACAATCCCGGCTTCCAGCCTGCACCTTCGCAGCCAAAGCGTAATGAAATGAAGGGCGAACGTCGCGACAACTCCTTCAGCCAGCCTTCCGGTCCGCGCATGGAATCGCGCCCCGAGCCTGAGCCGAGAAACGTAACGCCGAAGAATTCGCCGTCAGGCAAGAACCGCTTCTTCGACTTCCGCAGCAACAGCAGTGGCCGTGATGACCGCGGCGGTGTTCAAGAGTCCCGCCCTCGCCAGGAGAAGAGTTCCCCGACCTTCCAGCCGAGGAACGAACCGAAGCAGTTCTCGCAACCCAGTCCGTCTCCGCGTAGCAGCCCTTCGCCCTCGCGTCCTTCCAACAACAGTGGTGGCAACAACAAGCGCCGCTGATACATCGAGTAATCAATCTTCATCTGTTCCCCATGCCCGCACGGCAACCCGAGAGAACCTTCGCCGTGCGGGCTTTTTTCATCCAGTAAGTCCACGACTATGAATCGTCTGCTCTTCCTCCTTGCAATGCTCTGCACCCTGGGTGCAAATGCCCAAACCGACCTCGACGCGTTCCGTTACAGCCAGTACAGCCTGACCGGCACGGCCCGATTCACGTCGATGGGTGGCGCGTTCACCGCTGTCGGCGGCGACTTCAGCAGCCTGTCACAGAACCCCGCGGGAATGGCGATCTATCGTCGCTCGGAGCTGACCTTTACTCCTTCGATCTACGCGGGTAAAACATCTTCCACCTTCCTGGGCAACACTGCCGACGACAGTCGTTACAACTTCAACATCGCCAACGCCGGCTTCGTCTTCACGCAACCGCTGACCAAGAACGACGAAGGTGAGGGCTGGAAAAGCTGGAACTTCGGTATCGGGCTGAACCGGATCAACAACTTCCACAGCCGTTCCTTCTACGAAGGCTTCAACCTCGACAACTCCTTCACCGATTATCTCGCCCAGCAGGCGCAGGGCGTCGGCTACGAGAACCTCGATGGGTATTACGAATACCTTGGCTACTATACGTATCTCATCAACCCCGACTCACTGAATAATTACACCAGCGCCGTTCCGTTCGGACACGTAACACAGCGCCGCTCTTCTGAAAAGCGTGGCGCCATCACGGAAACAGCGTTTTCGGTCAGTGGCAACTACAGCAACAAGCTCTTCCTCGGCGCCACGCTCGGTTTCAATTCGCTCCGGTACACCGAGGAATCCACCTACGAAGAACTGGATGAGCAGAACCTCGTCGACAGCCTCAAACTGTTCCAATTCGATCAAAGCCTTACCACCCGCGGTGTTGGCGTCAACCTGAAATTCGGTATGATCTATTGGATCAACGAATACGTCCGCTTTGGCGCCGCAGTCCATACACCTACCTGGTACAACATGAACGACTCGTACCAGAACACCATGCAGTCGCGCTTCGACGGTGGCTACACCGCGCGGAAGCAATCTCCCTCCGGAACGTTCGATTATTACATGACCACTCCTTTCCGTGCGATGGGCGGTCTCGCCTTCGTCTTCAACCAATATGGCCTCGTAAGCGCCGATTACGAGTTCAACGATATCTCCACCGCGCGCATCTCGGCGACCGGTTTTAGCTTCGCCGACGTGAACAATGAGATTCGGCGGAAGTACACGGCGACGAACACGGTACGCATCGGTACCGAATGGCGTATCAACAATTTCACGATACGTGCCGGCGGCGGTCTCACTTCCAGTCCGATGAACAGCAAGTATGCCGTAAGCGGAGCGGACTTTTCGCAGAAGTCGCTCACTGCCGGATTCGGTGTTCGGGATAAGAATGTATTCCTCGACTTCGGTTACGCCTACACCGAAACGAAAGGTTATCTGCAGCCCTACACGCTTAACTTCCTCGAAGTAGCCGGCGTACGGGAAACAATGGTACGGTCGAACTTCACCATGACGTTTGGGGTGAAGTTCTAAGGGTAACTAGTTCCGGGTTTCGAGTTCCGGGTTTGATAGAGGTACGTAGGACGTGGGACGAAAACACTTTTAATAGGAAGCCGGGATCAATAAAGTACTCAGCACTTTCAACCAAAAACTTTCAACTTTCAACCAACCCGAAACCCGGAACCCGAAACCCGGAACTAAAAAACCCTATTGCTTCTCCAGCGCCTCCGCGATCCGATCCAGCCCTGCCTGGGCTTTTTGATCAATGCTGTTTTGGTACTCGTGGTGATCCAGGGCGAGGCAACGCTGATAATAAGTTAGGGCGCGCTGCAGGTCACCTTTCTCTTCGTAGAGATTACCGAGCGAAAGCGCGCTGTTCGCGGCAAAATAATAACGAGCCGAAGCACCGTTCTTGAGCGTGGTCTCGTAATACTCGATCGCTTTTGCTTCTTGTCCCTGTCGTTGTAAGATACGAGCCAGACGATACGTCACTTCCAACTGGTCACGATACCGCGGGAAACTATCGATCGGCTTACCGGCAATCACGTCTTGCGCCTCGTCATAATAACCGCCGTCGAAGAGCAGGCGGGCACGGAGCAACAACTTGTTGGGCGGGTCTCCGCCGAGCGCCTCACTGAAGGCTTCTTTATCTTCATCTACCAACTGGTCGCCCGTGGTTCTGCAGGTTTGGATCACCTGCCGATAACCGTCCGGATCTCCTTTGAGCAACTGTATCCAAGCCAGCTTCTGCCAGGCGGCGCGAACGTAGTTCATGCCTTTGTACTGGTTCAGAAAAGCACGGAAATCGGATTCTGCTCCCAGGTCAAGTTTGCGCAAGCGGGCCAGGCCTCGCTTATAGGTCAGAAACGGGAACGCATAGGTAAAGGTGTCAGGATAATGTCGGGTAAGCAATTGCAGCGCGTCATCGTTCCTTCCGGCGCGCATGCGGATGCTTACGGTAGAATAGCGCAGCAGCGGGCTCCAGAACACATAGGGATCCAATTGACTGAGCAATCCTTCATCCGGATCGTTGCCCGAATAAAACGACAGGCGGATGTTCCCCAGGTAGAAGAGGATCTCCTCCCGGTATGGTTCCAGTTCCGATCCCTGCAGCATGCGCAGCAGGGTATTCAGCTCTTCCACGCCTTGCGGAATGGTGCCTTCCATTCCGGCCAGGTCGACCAGCCAGTGATATTCTTTCGGTACGGCACCGACCACCGTATGCAGAAAACCGGAAAGTTTGCGGTTGAGAACGAAAGTCGGATAGAGCGCTTCGTTACGCTCGATCAGTTTCCAGGCCTTTCGCATCTGATTGGCAGCGGTAACATGCTCCCGAAACTTCACACGCAAAAGGGCTTCCTGTACGATGATCTCCGCCTTGGCATACAAGTACCAGGGCGATTGCTCGCCGGAAGAGGATTCATCGAGCTGTTTTAAGCGTTGCGTGCTCCTTTTCTTGAGCTCAAGAAAGGCGATCTCATTCTCCGAAATGAACGCTTTCAGAAAGTCGATGTAATTCTCATACAGGATAACGATACGGTTTCCGGGATGCCGGAATTTTTCGTCGCGCAGCAGTTGCTGACCCTGATCGAGGCGCAACCGGATGATGGAAGTATACGCTTCGCTGACCTTTTCATTGAACTCAAAGTTGGCCCTGGCCGAAAATCCGGTGAGCAGCAAGAGGATGGCGAGCAGCGAACGACGCATCGGTATGCAAAGTAAGAAAGACGTTTGAACGTTGAAACGTTCTAACGTTTGAACGTTACAACGTTTGAACGTTTGAACGTTAAAACGTTACAACGTTCAAACGGTTAAACGGTTAAACGAGAAGTTCACAAGTGCCTACAAATACAAAAGCCGGTCTTGGGAACCGGCTTTCGTGATAAGTTGACCTGGAATCACTCCGCGACTACGTCGTCGCCGGAAATGCGGGGATCAACGAGGATACGACCGCAGTGTTCGCACACGATCACCTTCTTGTGCTGGCGAATATCGAGTTGGCGTTGCGGCGGGATCTTGTTGAAACAACCGCCGCAGGCGTCGCGCTGGATGCTGACAACCGCCAGGCCGCTGCGCGTATTGTTACGAAGACGGTTATAGCCGGCCAGCAATCGCTCGTCGACGATCGTGCGGGCCTTTTCGGAAATCTTACGGAGTTGCTCTTCTTCCTTCTGCGTCTCCTCGACGATGCTGTCGAGTTCGGCCTTCTTCAGGTTGAGAATGGCCTGCTTTTCGTTCAGGATCGCAATGGTTTGTTCGTGCAGTGCCGCCTTGGCAACCACATCTACTGCGAATTCCTTCACACGCTTTTCGGAAAGCTGGATCTCGAGGTTCTGGTATTCGATCTCTTTGTTGAGCGAGTCGAATTCGCGGTTATTCTTCACCTTCGACTGCTGGGCCTCGTACTTCTTGATGAGTTCCTTCGCGTCCTTGGCAGCCTGCTTCTTGCGGTTGACCTGATCATTGAGCGAATTCACTTCTTCCTGGATGTGCTCGGCCCGGGTGGTCAGACCGGCGAGTTCATCTTCCAGGTCGGCCACTTCCATCGGGAGTTCCCCGCGGATGGTCCGGATCTTATCGATGTTCGAGTCGATCTCCTGAAGGACATACAGCGCCTTCAGTTTTTCTTCGACGGTGAACTCCTTGTGATCACGGCTCATGATCTCTTCGAGTTTGCGCTCCAGGCGCGACACATCGATGATCTTCTCGATCTTACGGGGCTGCAGGGTGGCTGCCTTGGTCTTGATCTTGGCTTTAGCGATTCGGGAAAGACTCACGTCGTTCTAGATTTTAGTTAGCGCTGATTGACAACGAGCACAGGGAAAAACATGAAAATCCCCCTACACTCGCCCGCTCACCCGGTTCGTGATCGTAACTACTTCAAACAGCAGTAGTAGCAAATCCCTGAACCGATTTTCCGAAATGCTTCCGCGGTTTTCCTGCTGGTACTTTAGAGGTAATAAACCGGATTCGTCCGCACTTCCGTCAAGCGGACGGCAAAGGTAGTAAAATTCTTCAGAATCAGGTCCCGAAACAGCTCCCCGGTAAACTGTTCGCTTTCGTAATGGCCAATGTCGGCAATGATTATATCTCCTTCAGCATCAAAGAATTGGTGGTATTTGAAGTCGGCTGTCACCAGCACATCCGCACCCTGCCGACGGGCATCATTCAACAAAAAACTACCGGAACCACCGCAAACGGCTATTTTTTGGACTTTTCGATCCAAAAGCTGCGTATGCCGGACAACCTCCGCTCCCATCCTTTTTTTCAAATCCAGAAGAAAATTGCGGCCATCCATGGGTTCCGGAAGACGGCCAATAAGCCCTGACCCAACTTCATTATAATGATTTTCAAGCGAATAAATGTCGTAAGCGACTTCCTCGTACGGATGCGCTGAGAAGAGTGCTTTTAAAATCGCTGATTCCCGGTATGCGGGAAAGATGAGCTCAATCCGTGTTTCGGGCTCGCGGTGGTTTTCACCAGGCTTTCCAACCGCCGGATTGGTCCCCGCTCCGCCCCGAAAGGTGCCTGTGCCTTCCACATTGAAACTGCAGTTATCGTATTCTCCAATGTGCCCGGCGCCGGCCTGAAACATTGCCTCGCGAACATGATCTGCCTGTGCATGGGGAACGAAGGTGACCAGCTTCCTGAGTAAACCCTTCTTTGGTGAGAGGATCCGGGTATCGAGCAAACCGATCCGTGCGGCAATCCGTGCGTTCACGCCATCCTGCACATTATCGAGGTTGGTATGCGCAGCATAGATCGCGATGTTGTTCCGGATCGCGCCCATTACGACTCGTTCGATGTAGGACGCGCCGGTAAATCGTTTCAAGCCGGAGAAGACAATCGGGTGATGTGCAATGATCAGATTACATCCGTGCCGGATCGCTTCCTCCAGAACAGCCTCGGTACTATCGAGGCAAATCAAGACGCCATTGACGGGCTGGTTCCGATCACCAACCAGTAATCCGGCATTGTCGTAACTTTCCTGATACCGCAGCGGGGCGAAGGATTCCAGGCATTGCGCAACATCTCCGATCGTAACGGCCATAGTTTCTCGAGAACTTGAAGGTTCAAACTTACGAAATGCGCCGGCTTGGGACGATCAGCAACTCCTGACACGAGCCTGACCCGACCAAGGCTATAAGCTATACACCTCGCTCTAATTTGCGTAATTTGCCCGGCATGTCCGGCTGGAGAACTCTTTTACTACCATTCTCGCTCTTGTACGGCCTGGTGACGATCGTTCGAAACTGGCTCTACGACAAGCGGCTCCTGCCATCGTATTCCTCGACCTTGCCGACGATCGGCGTGGGTAATCTGACCACCGGCGGAACCGGGAAGACGCCACACATCGAATACCTCGTCCGTCTGCTGCGGCCACACTACCGCGTCGCCACGCTCAGCCGGGGCTATGGCCGGAAGACGAAAGGATTCATGATCGTATCCAATCCGTCCGGAACCGACATGATCGGTGACGAGCCGATGCAGTATTATTCCAAGTTCTCCGACATCCTTGTTTCCGTCGGCGAAGACCGCGCGGCTGCGCTTCAACGTTTAGAACGCCACCACCCCAAGCCGCAGGTCGTGTTACTCGATGACGTGTTCCAGCATCGGGCCGTACGACCGGGTCACCAGATCCTGTTAATAGAATACGACCGGATCATGCAGACCGAACTCCTGTTGCCGGCCGGAGATCTGCGCGAAGTGAAATCCGGTCAACGACGGGCCGACACCATTATCATCACCAAGTCACCGGCCATCCTGGTACCGATCGAACGGAAAAGGATCCTGGAACATTTGCAACCACTGGAGCACCAGCAAGTCTTTTTCACTTATTACCGTTACGGTGATTTCACCCGCTTGCACGCCAAGCCCGGCGGCATGATGATGGGTTCGCAGTATTACCTCGAAAAGCGCTTTACCATCCTGATGGTAACCGGCATTGCCCACCCGGCGACATTGATCGAGCACCTCCGGCGACAGTCGGATAAACTGGAGATGATGCTCTTTCCGGACCATCACGAATTCACCGAAAAGGATATCCGCCGCATCCAGGAAACCTTCGACCAGATCGCGAATCCGAACAAGATCCTGGTCACCACGGAAAAAGACGCCATGCGTTTCCGCAACCCAAGAATTGACGCGCTCACGCGGAACATGCCCATCTTTTACATCCCGATCGAAGTCGCCTTCCATCAGGATGGTGAAAAATTCGACCAGACCATTACCCGATACGTCACTGCAGCCAGAAAACCCTCCTGATTCCAAAAGCATCAACTCCTCCAAATCATGAAATACATCCTGACATTTCTCTGCGCGCTGGCGCTGAATGGCACCAGTGCCCAGTTCAGCTTTCAGAACATCAACCTGCTCAGCAACTTCGACGACCCGGCAGTGCCAGCCGAGCCCGTCTACGGGATCCGATACCAGAGTTGTTGGGGTTGGGCCGATCCGCTGACCGACCGGGAATACGGCATCATCGGATCTTCCGAAGGCACCTACATCATTGAAGTTACCGATCCTGGCAATCCGGTTCAGCGCGACTACATTCCCGGTCGTTCGAACCAGCGCATTTGGCACGAATACAAGACGGTCGGAAATTATCTCTACATCATCAGCGACGGCGGCGGCAACAGTCTGCAGATCGTGGACCTGACCACGCTCCCCGACTCCGGACATGTCGTGTACGACGGCACGAACATCTTCGACAGCGGCCACACGCTGTATGTCGATGGCACCCATTTGTATGTGGCATCGGTCAGTCAGATAGGCGGAAGTTATTCCAGCATGAACGTATACGACGTTTCGTCTCCGGCGACTCCCGTGCTCCTGCGCCGACTCGACCAAGACTATCCCTCCATCAGCCAGGTGCATGACATGTTTGTCATCAACGACACCATCTTCGCCTCCTGCGGTTACCAGGGACTGTACATTTTCACTTACGACGAATCCACGAACCGTTTTACCCAACGCGGAAGCCTCACCAACTATACCCCGGGAGGAAGCTACAACCACAGCAGCTTCATTTCCAACGACCGGACCACCCTGTACATGATGGATGAAGTACCCGACGGATTGCCCTGCAAAGTGGTCGACGTTTCCGATCTGAGTAATCCGTTCGTCGTGGACACATTCTATTCGAATGCGGGTTGTACACCGCACAACCCGTATGTGAAAGGCAATTTACTGGTCAATGCCAATTACCAGGACGGCGTTTGGATCTACGACATCAGCAACCCGCAAGTGCCTGTTTTCGCCGGATATTTCGACACGCACCCGCAAAACAGTCCGGGCACGTATCCCAACCCGCCCTATGCAGGCTGCTGGGCCGCTTACACCGATCTCCCCAGCGGAACGCTGCTGGCGAGCGACATGCAACTTGGATTATTCTGTCTCGACATTGGGACCATCACCGGGCTGAGTACGCGGCCTTCGCTAAATCCCGTGCGACTTTTCCCCAACCCGGCGCAGGATCGACTTACCATCGCCTTATCCGAATCAAGCAACGGCGGAACGTACCTGCTGACCGATCTTCAGGGAAGGGAATTGATGAATGGCGAATTGAATGCGGCTACGACTACGCTCGACATCAGTCGGCTGAACCCGGGTTTTTATCTCGTAAAAATCCAACTTGGCGATCAGGTTCGCAGCTCGCGAATACAAATCACCCGTTAAGCGATTCAATTACATTAACAGAAGAAAGCGGCCATCATGGTCGCTTTCTTATTTTCCAGGATAGCCTGCGAGACGATGCTCCAGGACCCAATCGGTCATCTGGAGCGCGTCGTGTGCATAGGCAGCCATACTGTCGGCCAGGGAAAGCGACTGCTCCAACCGGTTGGTTTTACTCCGATCGTCCAACGCGTACAAAAAGCGGCTGCCGTATTTATTCTCGATGTACAACTGATCTTTACCGACCACAGCCAATTGATGATCCTGTGAGAAATATGCGTAGGGTCGTGGTTCGCGAAACACATCGGCCCCGGGTGTTGTATTCAGATAGGGCTGCTGCAGGATGCCCATGATGGTGGGGAACAGATCGATTTGCATCACCGGCTGATCAATCGGTGCGCGTAGACTATCACCCATTCCCGGGGTACGGATCAGCAACAACACATGATTGAAGGCCAGGGGAGCCGGATAGTCTTCCACAAACGGTCGGCCATGATCACCGACGAGGACGAAAACCGTGGAATCGTACCACGGGCGCGTAGCGGCCGTTTCAAAGAAGCGTCCGACGCACCAATCGGTATAATCGTAAGCCTGCTCAAACGGAGTCTGGAATCCGCTACGGTACTTCGTATTCCCGGGCGGAGCAGCCGGTTCATGGGTACTGATCGTTTGGATCAGGGTGAAAAACGGAGTTCCAAGTGCGGCGCTGGAGTCCATGGAAGCGATTGCCCGCTCGAACAGGAATTCATCCGACACACCCCATTCATTGCTCATAGCCTCCGGAGGAAAAGCATGCCGGTCAATGATCCGGTCGAACCCGTTCGCAGGAATAAACGTGGAGAGGTTATCGAAAGCGGCGGCGTGTGAGCAGAAGAATTCGGTCCGGTAACCCAGTCGTTTCAGGGTACCCGGCAGTCCGGAGAACGTCTGACTCGCCGCGCGAACGGTCGACATCGGGTGCTCCTGCATCATGGCCGGGAAGCCGTAGAGGGAGGAGAATACACCGTTACAGGTATGAATACCGGCCGACCATGCATTGGAAAAATACCACGACCTGGAACCAATGCTATCGATGCGATGGACGATATCCGGAAAAAGGCCGGGATGCAACCGGGCACTGACCGCTTCGCTCATACTCTCCAGCAGGATCAAGACAACATGAAAGCGTTTGGGCGATCCGGGCGGCTGGACCTGCCTGGCGAAAGGATGGCCAGGGTCATGACTTCCCAGCCGAGCCTGGACGCGTGCCATAGCCAATTCATCGTCCGAGAACTGCAGCCGAAATGCCGTCAGGCTGTTGATGTAGGAAAATGCCGGACTGACGGGTAACTGATTCAGGAAAGGGTCGCCGGCAAGAAATGCTTCTTTCATCTGAATGGTCCGGTAGATGCGTCCTCCGCGCATTCCCCAGAACAACAGCAGCCCCCAGAACAGGAAGATGACGATGCGATTTCCGGTCGGGATCAAGATCGGCGCGTTGTCTTTCTGCTTTCGCATCAGTGAGCGGATGAGTCTGTAAAGCAAGAAGGCACTCAGCAGGAAAGCGATCAGGTAGGGATAATAGATCGGCTGCAGGAAGATGATCTTGACCATTTCCAGCGGACTTCCGATCCACAGGTGAACGGATCGAGTGATGCGCTCGCGGAAGAACGCATAGTACGGAAGGTCGGCGATCAGTAAAACGATCAGGAACGAGAAGACCAGGAAATAGTAACCAAGCAGCCAGTTTCGCCAGCGATCCAGTGACCTGCCGGCAATCCATCCAACCGACCAGAAAATGAAAACCGGGACACTGAGGTACGACGCGATGAACAGATCGTAATGAAGGGACAACCCAAATGTGCTGAAGAAAGCGTTGGAAACACCTTGCGTTGCGGAAGACCGGTTGATCCAAAGAAACAGGAAATAGAAAAATATCTGTACCGTCATGGCGAGCAGAAAGAACCACACTTGCAGGCGCAGGTAACGGGAGGCGAAGAGGGATCTCATCCGGAATTGACCGGCCAAAGGTAAGCCGGAGGAAGTTGCGGTCACAATGGCCGGACACGACCTCCGGCAGGGAATCCGTACCTTTGCAGGAACCTACCGCGTTCCTGACAAATGACGACACGTCGCTTCCTTCTCCTGCTGATCACCGGCTTCCTTTCCGTCTTGTTTGCCTGCTCCTCCGATACCGGTGGTCCGGTAATCAGGGGGCAGTTGGGTCATGCCCCGAACACGACACTACTTTTTCAGCGTATCGGGGAATCGGGAGAAGTGACCCTGGATTCCGTGACGACCGATGCCGACGGGAAGTTCAGCTTTCGCAATCCGGTGACCGAGCTGGACTATTACATCCTGCGCGCGAATCCGACCAACCTGTTGTTTCTCATTCTTAGAGGCGGTGAAACGGTGGAGATCAACGGTGACGCCCAGCGACTTGACGAGACCTACTCGGTCAAAGGTTCCGAGGATTCGGAGAGCATCCGGAAACTGCGGGAGTACGAACGCAAGCTCACCGACTCACTCAATTCGATCTACGCGAAGGCGCGCAATGAAAATCCTCTTGGAAAAGATTCCGTGGGCTTGAAATTGCAGGCCGCCTATTCCCGCAGCATGGAGCATTTCGCGCAGGATTTCATCCGGCAGCACAACAATTCGATCGCCTCGCTATCGGCAACGAAATACCTCAACCAGCAGCAATCCCTGCCCCTGATGAGCGAACTGGAAGAGAATTTACGCAAGGCCTATCCGGACAACAAGTACGCCCGCGATTTTTCCGCCCTCGTACAGGATCTTCGCAAACTCCCACCCGGCAGCCTGGCGCCGGAAATCAAACTTCCCGGAATCGACGGTCAACCCCTTGCACTTTCTTCCCTTCGCGGGAAAGTGGTGTTGGTTGATTTCTGGGCAAGCTGGTGCCAGCCGTGCAGGATGGAAAACCCCAACCTGGTGCGCATTTATAAAAAGTACCGGGGCGACAAGTTTGAGATCCTTGGCGTATCCCTGGACCGGGATGCCGCAGCCTGGAAAGCGGCCGTCGTGAAAGACAGCCTGAGCTGGCCGCAGATCAGTGAATTGAAGATGTGGGAGAGCGGCTTCGTGAAGGATTACAACATTGACGCGATACCATTCAGTGTTTTGCTGGACGCCAATGGCAAGATCATCGCCAAGGGACTACGGGGCGAGGACCTTGAACTCAAAATACGGGAGCAGTTAGGGAAAACTTCTTCGTAAAGCCGCACGCTCATCCTGTCCGGCTTACTACATTTCCCGCGTGAATCGATTACATCACACGTTCCTCTGTTTTTTCGGGCTTGCATGCCTAGCCGCTTCAGCGACACGTCCCTATTTCCAGCAGGCGCTTACCTACCGCATTCAGGTTAAACTGGATGACCGGGAGCACATGCTGCGCGGGCAGGTTGCGATCGATTACACCAACCGCTCCGACAGCTCACTGGACGAATTGTATCTACATGTTTGGCCGAACGCTTACCGGGAGGACCGTTCCGGGCTGGCGCGGGAACTTTACGGAAACCAGGATCCCGTATTCGCATTGACCCGACCGGAAGAGCGCGGTTTCATGGACTCGCTGGACTTCCGGTGTGATGGTCAGGATGTACAATGGACCTTCTTTTCAGGAGCTGCCGACATCATTCGAATCAAGTTACAGCAACCGCTGGCGCCAGGTACGAGCATGACCCTTGCCACTCCCTTCCGGGTGAAACTGCCCGACGCAGCAATTTCGAGACTGGGACATGCCGACGGTCGTTATTACCTGACGCAATGGTATCCCAAGCCGGCTGTCTACGACCGAAATGGCTGGAACGCCCTGACGTATCAGAGCTGGGGAGAATTTTACGGAGAATATGCCCGGTATGAAGTCGAGCTGACATTACCGGAGAGTTACTGGGTCGCCGCTACCGGTGTACTCAAGGATCAGGCGGAACATACGCGACGGTTGCTGGCGGACTCCGTTACCCGTGCCGGTGGAGTTGTAGCGAATGCCGGACTTCGGCCGGAAGCAACCAGCGCGGGGATGACCTTGCACTTCGAAGCCGACAGTGTACACGATTTCGCGCTTTTCGCGGCCAAGGACTATCAGGTACTTGCGGACCGGGCTCCGGGGAAACCAGAAATCTGGAGTTTCTATCTGCAGCAGCACGAACAAAACTGGAAACTATCCAACGCCGTACTGCGCCAGGCACTGGACAGTCTGACAAATTGGATCGGTCCGTACCCGTATGCACAACTGAGCGTGGTTGATGTGGATGACATCGCGGGGCGGGACATGGAGTACCCGACCATCGTGGCCATCGGAGCATGCAGCGCCAATCAATTCCTGCAGACGCTTTACCATGAAGCCGCACACCAATGGTTCTATGGAATGCTGGGCAGCAACGAACGTCGGCATCCCTGGATGGATGAAGGCTGGACCACTTACCTGGAGAACCGATTGTATTTGAATACACAGCGACTGGTCAGCTCGCCCAAAGAGTCGAAGTTCTCACAGTGGCTGCGATTGAGCGACGAACCTGAGGATTTCCTGCCGCACCTTCGTCTTCATTATCTGAAAGGCGCAAGCCGGAACTCCGATCCACTTACCGGAGCAGCAGCGCTCTTCTATGATGAAAGCGACTACTATACGGCAGCCTATTCAAAACCGACCTTGGGCATTGTATGGCTGGAAGACGCCTTGGGCCGGGATGTCTTCGACCTTTCGATGCGCAATTACTACCGGGAATGGGCGTTCCGGCATCCACAGCCGGAGGATCTGCAAACCGTTTTCGAACGCGTTTCCGGAAAAAAACTGGATTGGTATTTCGACGATTGGTCGTTCACCAATGCAAAGGCTGATTTTGCGTTGGAAGTAAAAACCGGAAAAGGCGGTATATCACGCGTTACGGTAATGAACAAAGGAGAAGTCAACGGCCCTGTTTCACTTGCCGCATATCGTGACAGCCAATTATTGGAAAAGCGACAGATCAGTACTGCAACGTTCAACCATGCATTTGATTGGAAAACGGATGGCGCTGATTCTTTCGTTCTTGATCCTGAAAACCGTGTACCGGAAGTGAACCGGCGTAACAACTTCAGTCGAGCGCAGGGCATACTCCGAAAAACCGAACCCATCCGGTTCCAGTTCTTCATCGGGCACGAAGTGGACCGTCGCACGACGATCGGCCTGTTTCCGGCAGTGGGCTGGAACACCAATAACGGTTTGCTGCTCGGAGGCGGCTTGCACAACCTGAACTTTGAAGAGAAACCATTCGAAGTGCTGGCGATGCCACTCTACGGAACGGAAGACAAGGAATTGAATTTCGGTGGATTCGTACGCTATCATTTCTATCCTAAAGCTGGCAACCTGCGCCGGATCCGTTTGCAATCCGGCTGGAGCCGATATGCCTACGCGACGGACAGTTACCAGGACACCAGCGGTCGTGTATTAGCCGATGGCGCATTGCACTATTTGAAAGCGGACCATTCCCTGCAATTGAAGTTCATGCATGGGAGCCGGGAAAAAGTGGAATCTCAACTCCGGTTCCATGCCATTCAAATACGAAAAGACCTGCCCTATGCCTACCACTATTCCAAAACGACGCGTGACGATCTTTTCCTGACGGGTTCCTACGAACGGGTAACAGCCTTTCCGGACGCCAGTCATCTCAACGTAGAGGCACAGTGGCATCCGGATATGTACAAAGTCACGCTGACCGAGCAACTGCTGCTTCCCTATCGGAACCCGAAGAAAGGGCTTCGGTTAAGGTTGTTCGGAGGCTACGTTTCGATCAACAACACCTCGGTTGCTGGGCAGGATTTCCGACTACGGCTCAGTGGTTTCGAGGGCGGCGACGATTATCTGTTTCGCGACGTCTTCCCGGGTCGGAATGAAGCAGACGGCGTTTTCAGTCATCAGTTCGTACTCACCGAAGGCGGGTTTACGACACCGATCAGTTACTTTGGAAAGTCCTCCGGCTGGATGCTAACCGCCAGAGCCAGCACGACACTTCCCGGCAAATTGCCGTTCCGGCTGTACCTGGCCGGCGGGAGTTTCGAAGACATCAACGATTTCCGACCGGAATTCGGCAAAGTCAGTTTTGAAGGTGGTGTTGAATTACCGATCCTGGGCGATATTTTTGTCGTCTATTTGCCGGCAGTCTATAGCAAAGACATTCGCGACGCTCTTGACCGTTTAGAGCTCTCCACCGCTGAGACGATCCGCTTCGAATTGCGACTGCGCGAACTTAACCCGATTGAACTTGCCCGAAAATACCTCCAGTGATGTCCGCCGGTAAGAACATTTATTTCGCGTCCGATTTTCACCTCGGCATTCCCGACCGGGCCCGCAGCCTGGAACGTGAACGGCGCATCGTGCGCTGGCTCGAGCAGATTCGTCCGGACACCCGGGAGCTGTATCTCATGGGCGATGTGTTTGATTTCTGGTTCGAGTACAAGACCGTAGTACCACGAGGATACGTGCGCTTGTTGGCAGCCATCGCCGCCTTCACGGATGCCGGTATTCCGGTACACTACTTCACCGGCAATCACGACATGTGGACGTTCGGCTACCTGGAACAAGAACTTGGCGTCCGGCTTTACCGCAAACCGATCGAAGCCGAATACGACGGTAAAAAGTTCTACATCGGACACGGAGATGGTCTGGGACCGGGTGACCACGGATACAAATTCATCAAGAAAGTATTTGCCAGTCCGCTTTGTCAGTGGCTGTTCGCGCGCCTGCATCCGAATTTCGGGATCGGCGTGGCCGATTACTTCTCACGCAAGAGCCGCGTCGCTACCGGTACCGCCGAGGACCGCTACCTCGGAGACGAGCAGGAATGGCTCGTTCAATACTGCAAGGACCTCCAGCAAAACAAGCGATACGACTACATGGTCTTCGGTCATCGTCACCTCCCGCTCGATATGATCGTCGATGGCAAAGGCCGGTACATCAACCTGGGTGATTGGATCCGGTACAACACCTATGCGGTATTCGACGGAAAGGATCTGCAATTGAAAAAGTTCGAAGGCTGAGTCCTGGCGACAACCGCATCGAACGTCATTTTCAGTCGAATCGTTTACGGAGCGAAAGACCAAAGCGTACGTACCATCCGTCTTCCGCGGGTAGTTCAGCGCCGCGCGTATCGACCTTACCGGCACGAAATTGCCGGAAGAGCGAGTGCCCGCCTTCCAGATTGATAGCGATGGAACGAAACGGGTAGAAATCGACAAACGCGCCAAGTTGGGTTTCATTGATGCGCAGGTAGCGCTCACCGGGTATCCGGTAAGAGGTCGTCAGGGCCCGATAGCTCAAACCATGATACCACTTTCGCGACAGTTTTCGCTCCCAGGTAAGCGATCCGGGCAGTATCCCGAAAACCCGGCTTCCATTCTTCCAGGTCCAATCCACCCCTAATAGTGGAAGCACCCACCAGCCGAAGTATTCACGGTTGGCGTAAATTCCGTACCGGAGTCGAAGCTTATCCGAGTACTTCCGGCCGATCAGCAAGGCTGCACCGTATTGCGAAGGGTCGCGCAGGCTTGCCTCATAAGCATTCCAGCGAAAGACGACGGAACCCAGCAAGTCCCATCGGGCTGAGTCAAGCGCGAATAGAAAATTGACCGGTAGTCCGTAGCCGCGCAGGCTCACCGCGGTATCTGATGACCGAACGGTCCATCGGTCAAGGTACGGTGCCACTATGATCGTCCGTTGCGGCGACCGCTTCACTTGCAGCGGCGCTTGTAATTGGACAAAGGAATATTCAGACCGCAACTTCGCGCCACCCGGACTCCCCAGCTCACCGGGACCGGCAAGGTGCCTTGCGCTGAAGAGGTCGAAGTAAGGCTGGCCGCTTCCGGGTAGTGAACCCGACAGGAAAGCCGTTAAAACCAGCAGGAAAAATGGACACCGAATCCGCACGGGCGAAAAATAACGCTTTCCTGACATGACATAGCCATTCAGGGTCGAGTCATCCCGCATATTTCAATAACTTGGGGCAACATGTCACGCCTTCTTCTGCCCGGGCTGTTAGTGGTTTCCCAACTACTCGCTCACTCCTCTTCCACCACTGCGCAGGTCGTCATCAACGAATACTCCGCCTCCAACCTGAACCAGTTTGTTGATGACCATTCCGACTATGAAGACTGGATCGAACTCTACAACAATGATCCTTCGCCTTTTCCGATCGGTGGCTATCACCTGAGCGATGATTCCCTACAACCGACCAAGTACATGATACCGGCCGGCGCAATCATTCCGGGCAACGGCTTTCTTCGCTTCTTTTGTTCTGGCCGGGACCTGACGAACGGCAGTTATTATCATACGAATTTTCGCCTGACGCAGACGAAAAACAACAAGGAGGATATCGTATTCACCGACCCTTCGGGAGTAATTCTTGACGGGTTGCGTTTGGACGTGACGCAATTGGGACACTCCCGTGGCCGGAAGCCGGATGGCGCTACGGACTGGTACGTCTTTACCAATCCAACCCCGTTGACTTCTAACAATGCCGCTTCTGCCTATTTGCGCTATGCGGAGAAGCCCGACTTTTCTCGTTTCCCGGGATTTTACACGACGCCTGACTCCATCACGATCGTCACCCCGGAACCGAACAGTGTCATCCGCTATACCACGAATGGCAATCTCCCGACGGCCAGCAGCACGGTCTACACCGGCCCGATCCCGTTCAACGCAACCATGGTATTGAAAGCCCTGGTCATCAGCGGCGATCCCGCCATCCTGCCGAGCCTGATCGAATTCTCGACTTACTTCATGAACGTCAGTCATACCTTTCCGGTGATCTCGGTTTCCGGATCGCAACTGACCAGCCTTGCCAACGGAAACGGCTCCCTGGAACCCAAAGGAAGTTTCGAATACTTCGATCTTTCAGGCGCTCGTGCGGCAAAGACGTATGGAGAGTTCAACCGGCACGGTCAGGACTCCTGGGTACACAGTCAGCGGAGCCTTGATTTCATCTCGCGCGACGAGATGGGATACAATCACAGCATTGAGCAACGGCTCTTTCAATATTCCTTGCGCCGCAATTTCCAGCGCGTGATCCTCCGCGCCGCGGGCGACGATAACTTTCCGGCCGATTACAATCCCGACAACGCGGGCAGCGCGCACGTTCGCGACGCTTATGTCCACATGCTGGCCAAAAAAGGCGGGATGGATCTCGATGTCCGCAACGCGGAAAAAGTGATCGTATATCTTAACGGACAGTACTGGGGCGTTTACGACATCCGCGAAAATCCCGATGAGCACGACTATACGGAGTACTATTACGGTCAGGACAAGTACCATATCCAGTACATCCTGACCTGGGGAGCGACCTGGGCGGAGTACGGCGGTCAGCAAGCGCTCGACGACTGGGCCGATCTCTACAGTTACATCATGACCCACGACATGAGCGATCCGGTGCATTTCGATTCCGTCATGGCGCAGCTCGACGGGAAGAGCCTGGTCGATTATGTGCTGACCAATGCCATCAGCGTCTGTTCCGACTGGCTCAACTACAACACCGGCTGGTGGCGGGGTCTCGATACGAGCGGAACGCACCGCAAGTGGGGTTACATCCTCTGGGACAACGACGCCACCTTCGGGCACTACATCAATTACACCGGCATTCCGGATATCACCGCCTATGCCGCGCCCTGCGATCCGGAATCGCTCAACGGGCCGTCGGATCCGGAGGGTCACATCCAGGTACTCAACCGGCTCCGGAACAATCCCGTATTCGAGCAGTTCTATATCGCGCGCATGACGGATTTGTGGAACACTGTATTCAGTTGCGGCAACATGATCTCCCAACTGGACAGCATCACGATGATACTGACACCCGAGATGCCGGCCCATTGCAACCGCTGGAGCGGCGACATCGCCGACTGGCAGACCAACATCGCGGCACTGCGCAGTTACATCCTTACGCGCTGCAACAACATGGCGGGCGGCATCCGGGATTGTTACTCACTCAACGGACCGTACATTATTACGCTCGATGCTGACCCGATTGGTGCGGGTTCGGTTCGGTTGAATTCCCTGGTGCATACCGATCTGCCGTGGAGTGGACAATATTTCGGCGGCATGGAGAACATACTTGAGGCAAGCGCGATTTCTCCTTATCAATTCGTGAACTGGACCTCGCCTGCCCAGGTGTTTGCTCCGAACGACAGTGCCGTGCTGACAAGCGTGAACTTTACGTCCAGCGACAGTATCGTCGCGCACTTCAGTTTTGCGACGAATGCCTTCGAGCTGAAGGGCGAGTCGTTGACGGGTTCGGTCTATCCGATTCCCGCTCATGATCGGGCGATACTGGAGTTCAGGCTCCCTGAATCGGGACCGGTGCGTATCCGCGTCTTCAACAGCCAGGGTGCGCTTGTCGCTTCCCCGGGAGACGCGCAACAGCTAGCAGCGGGGTTTCATTCCGTGCAACTGGATCTTGCCAACGCTTCGCTGGCGAATGGGTTGTACTTCGTTGTACTGGACACTCCATCCGGAACCGGCACGTATCGATTGCCTGTGGAACGCTGATTCGACTACTCGCCGGACTGCAGCAGCAGTTCCGGACTGGTGGCGAGTTTTAATCGTCGCTTTGGCAAACTACTGCCGGCCTGTATGCACGCGGCGCCGCCTGGCGTGTTCGCTCCTTCGAAGCGGACAGAGATCCTGTAGATGCCGGCCGGCAACCTGCCGAATTGTACTTGCATCCATGCCATACCGGAGGTATTGCCGTTAACGGAATCAAGTGGTGAATGGAGGTCCCGATCCTTTCCGGAACTGTCGGGCGACGAAGTAAGATTCAGACTTACAGCATTGAAGTTACAGGTCGATTTACACGATTCGCTGTAGTCTTCCGTCACTGCATCGCCACGACCGGGCATCGTTTGCGCCGACAAGCAGGTCACGACCCGAAGACCCAGCGCATCGATCGGTTCAGGCACCCACAGGTAGTAGGACTGTTCCACCTGCTGGTTAACCGTTTCGTGAATGTCGATGCAATCATAAACAGAGACTTCCGACTGAAAAGCTTTGCGCTCCAACGAGTGATTTTGCAGCGGAGCCATCGGAGAAAGCCGTTGTGCCATTGCCCGGTGCTGAGACAGGAAACACGACAACACGAACACGACAATTGCTAAAAGACTGGCGCGTACCCGAACCGGCATACCCCTAATTTACTAAGATTTTCCTGCATCCGTCTAATCGCCTGAGGGTCAATTTTAATTTCCATTTCTCGGACGAGCCTAGCACATTTCACCTACATTTAAACCCATTAACCACACTCCACATGTTTAAAAAAGTACTACAATTCTGCGCCTTGCTCGCATGTTTCTCTTTCGCGATCGAAGCCAAATCACAAGTAGCAGCGATCCCCTTCACTGCAGCGCTTGACACCTTTGCACCCATCTCGGGAACAACCGTAGATGCACCCAACGCGGACGATGTCAGTTACCAGGCATTGCCCATCGGGTTCACCTTCAATCTGGGCGGGCACTCGAGTGATGTCATGTCCGTGAACACCAACGGGTACATCGAACTCGATTCAACCGGCGGCAACAACTTCACGAGCATCCTGAGTGGAAGCCGTAACAACATCGTGGCCGCCTTCGGCGCCGACCTGCGGCACATGCTGGGCACGGCCAGCTTGCAATACGGGACCTATGGAACGGCCCCGAACCGAGTTTGCATCATCCAATGGCTGCACTACTCGTATTTCAACAACGTCGGCGACATCAGCTTTCAGATCCACTTGTATGAAGGGACCAATTGTGTGCGGTTCATCTACGACTCCAATACGCTGAACGGTTCGCCGATGAATACCCAGATCGGTATGCGCGGAACAACCAACCTCGATTATCTTGTATTGGGCGACACCACCTGCAGCTGGGCCAACGCTTATCCATTCCCACTGATCACGACGCTGTTTCCGGTCAGTACCTCCTGTAGCATGCCGTCAGGCTTTGCATTCCACTTCGGCCCCTGCAGCGGCACGGCAATCATGAGCCTGGGCTTTCTTACCGGGACGGTGTACGACGACGTGAATGGTAACGGTGTACAAGACGTTTCGGAAGCAGGCATCCCGCATCATGTGCTGAACATCCAACCGGGCAACCACTATGTTGCCACGGATGCCGCGGGGAACTATTCCTTCTTCTATTTCGACTCGACGATCACCTATACGATCACGGCGCAGCCGATCACCTACTGGAACCAAACCGCTCCGACGGGACCGATTACCTGTCAGCCTTCCACGCAAAGCACGAGCGGACTGGATTTCGCCTTTACGATGATCCCCGGCATCCATGAAGTTTCCATCACTTGTCCGAGCTGGCCTGCACGTCCGGGTCAGGCGGAACCGATGCCGATCTGGTACGAGAACAACGGCACCGCGATCGAAAGCGATACGATCACCTTCGTGATGGATTCAATGTACAGTTACATCAGCGCTACGCCTGCGCCGGATGCGATCAACGGACAAACACTGCTGTGGTACTATTCGAACCTGGCACCCGGACAACGCGGCCATATTCAACTCAGCCTGATGCCCTCGTTAGCCTTGCTTCTGGGTGATTCACTCCATTCGAGCCTCACCATCGGACCGCTGAACGATACGATCCCGGGCAACAACGTGCTGGCGCTCGATCAGCTCGTCTCGCTGGCCTGGGACCCGAACGACAAACTCGCCGAACCGCGCAACGTCATCACCGACGGCGGCCTGCTGCGCTACACGATCCGTTTCCAGAACACGGGCAATGCCGTAGCGTATAACGTAGTCGTGCGCGATACGCTGGATGCCAACCTCGATCCGATGAGCTTCCACCTGATCGGCGCGACGCATCCGATGAATTTCAGCCTCGAGCAGGGTGTGCTCACCTTCACCTTCTATAACATCATGCTCCCCGACAGCGGGACGGATATGGCCGGCAGCAACGGATCTGTTTCCTTTACGATCCGCACCCGCACCGGACTGGCTCCGCTCACCGACATCACCAACACGGCGGGCATTTATTTCGACCACAATCCGGCGGTGATCACCAACACGACCGTCAATACGATTGAGATGCTGACCGCTGTGGCCGGCGTAAGTGCCGGCAACCTGGAGGTGACGGTATCTCCGAATCCGGCAGGAGAACGGGTTCGTCTCCTGTTCGGCAAGAGCCAGCACGAGCAGGGCAACCTCTCGGTACTGACCCTCGACGGTCGCATCGTCATGAGCAAAACCGGACTTCGTTCGGGTGAGTGGGTGGATGTATCGGGACTGGCCACGGGCACCTACCTGTTCAACCTGAGCAGTGAAAGCGGAGTAGCCACGCTGCGCGTAATCCGTCAGTAACAACCTAAAACACTGAAGAGAAGGGAGCTCCACAAGGGGCTCCCTTCTTCGTTTCGGCCCTTCCAACTAAGTAGTTAAAAATCAATGGATAGAAAATTCGACCGAAATTGTCCGTATTGAAATTTTAGCTATTTTTGCACCACTCAAAAACGGACAGCAGATCGTCCTGCTTTTGGGTAAGGTTTTACGACCCGGTTCGGTAGTTCAGCTGGTTAGAATACATGCCTGTCACGCATGGGGTCGCGGGTTCGAGTCCCGTCCGGACCGCTAAGGAGCCATCAGGAAACTGATGGCTCTTTGCTTTTTAGGCCATCGAAGATGGCAGCACAATTAAATAAGTAGTTCAGCTGGTTAGTCCCGATAGCTATCGGGAACATGCCTGTCATCTCGTCATTGATGACGAGACGGGTTCGAGTCCCGTCCGGACCGCCAGAATAAAAGGAAGTCAAGTTTGACTTCCTTTTTCTTTTTCATCCGTTAGCGTAGCCCCGAGTCAGGCTAGGTCCATCTCGTTCATTCGAATTTTCTTTTTGGAGTTCGGGATCCAGACGCAATTTCCGGTTCGTTTTCAGGCTTACATCGAAAAGTATGTTAAAGTCCTTGACAACCGACCATCATTAATCGTAATATTGCGATTAATAGTTAACGCCATGGGCCTCGCCAAGATCGATGAATTCACCCTGCTGGAGAACCGCATCGCGAAATACGCGAAAGCGCTGGGGCATCCTGCCCGGGTGGCGATCCTGCGTTTGCTGTTGAAGCGGCAAGCCTGTGTCTGCGGGGATATCGTGGACGAGCTGCCGCTTTCCCAGTCGACGGTTTCGCAACACCTGAAAGAACTCAAGAACGCCGGACTCATCAAAGGCGAGATCGAAGGGGTGCGCACCTGTTACTGCATCGACGAAGCCGAATGGGATAAGGCCAAAAAATGCCTGGTTGAACTGATGCAGACGCCGCTGACCAATATCCGTTGCTGCTAAAAAAAATTGCCCTAATTAATCGTAATAATACGATATAAAACAACCACTATGGAAACTGCCGATCAACTCAAAAAACTGGTGAAAGAGCAATACACCGAGATCGCCGAACAGGACAAAGCTTCCAACCAGTCCTCCTGCTGCGGTTCGGGCTGCTGCTCGGACGAGGTCTATAACATCATGTCGGAAGACTACGCCGGACTGAAGGGCTATAACCCGGACGCGGATCTCGGACTGGGCTGTGGTCTGCCGACGCAATTCGCCAGGATCCGGAAAGGCGATACCGTCCTGGACCTGGGTTCCGGCGCGGGCAACGATTGTTTCATCGCGCGCGCGGAAACGGGCGATACCGGCAAGGTGATCGGCGTTGACATGACCGAGGCCATGATCGCCAAGGCACGAGCGAACGCCGAAAAGCTGGGCCTGAACAATGTCGAGTTCCGCCTGGGCGAGATCGAAGCGCTGCCAGTAGGCGTGGGCACGATCGATGTGGTGGTCAGCAACTGCGTGCTCAACCTGGTGCCCGACAAGAAAAAAGCCTTTTCGGAAATCAACCGGGTGCTGAAGCCCGGCGGACATTTTTCCATCTCCGACATTGTCCTCGTGGGCGAGCTCCCGGATTCGATCCTCAAGACCGCCGAGCTGTATGCAGGCTGCGTGGCCGGCGCCATCCAGAAAGACGCGTACCTCGGCATGGTGCGGGAAGCCGGATTCGAAAACATCACCCTCCAAAAAGAAAAGGCGATCTCCATCCCCGACGATATCCTCGCGCACTACCTGAGCCCGGAGCAACTGGAGGAATTCAAGCACAGCGGCACCGGCATCTACAGCATCACCGTGTATGCTGAAAAGAAAAAAGACGCCTGTTGTGACAAAGACACCTGTTGTAAATAACCGCCCGCTCATCCCCTTCACCATGAACCCGATCAACGTCCTCTTCCTTTGTATTCACAACTCCGCCCGCAGCCAGATGGCGGAAGCCTATCTGAAAAAATTCGGAGGCGATGCCTACCACGTAGAAAGCGCCGGATTGGAGGCCGGCCGACTCAATCCCCTGGCCGTAGCGGTCATGCAGGAAGACGGGATCGACATCTCACACAACAAGACGAAAGACGTTTTCGAGTTCTTCCAGGAGGGTCGTCGGTACGACTATGTGATCACGGTCTGCGATGAAGCCAGCGCTTCGCGTTGCCCGATCTTTCCGGGCATGCATACGAAGATCCATTGGGGATTCGACGATCCTTCCTCTTTCACCGGTGAAGAACACGAGCGACTGGCCCGCACACGAGCGGTGCGCGATACGATCCGGACAGCCGTGGAAGAATTCGTTCGCAACACGCGGTCAAAAGCCCGGTGAGTTTCCTGCCGTCCAACCAGTCTTCGTTCAACAACTTCCTTTATCACATGTCAGCTGACAACTGTGCTCCCGCCCATCAACGCAAGCGTCTTGGATTCCTTGACCGTTACCTGACCCTCTGGATCTTCCTGGCCATGGTAGTCGGCATCGGACTTGGCCATTTTGTTCCGGCCTTGCCTGCCAGCATCCACGCGCTTTCTTCGGGCAGCGTCAACCTGCCGCTGGCGGTCGGGCTGATCCTCATGATGTATCCGCCCTTTACCAAAGTGCAATACGAAAAGCTACCGTCGGTCTTCAACCGGCCGAAGGTGTTGGGCGCTTCCCTCCTCCTCAACTGGGTGATCGGCCCGGTGTTGATGTTCCTGCTCGCGATCCTCTTCCTGCCGGACAAACCCGCGTACATGACCGGCCTGATCCTGATCGGCCTGGCACGTTGCATCGCGATGGTGATCGTCTGGAACGAACTGGCGGAAGGGAACCGGGAATACGCGGCCGGCCTGGTCGCGTTGAACAGCATTTTCCAGGTCGTGTTCTTCAGCGTGTACGCCTGGTTGTTCATCTCCGTCCTGCCCCCCTTCTTCGGCTTAGCGGGAGCAGCGATCGACATCTCCATCGCAGAAATCGGAAAGAGCGTATTGATCTACCTCGGTCTTCCCTTCGCGGCCGGTTATCTGACCCGCCGCGTCCTGCTCGCGGCTAAAGGAGCAGACTGGTACCAGGAAAAATTCATTCCACGCATCTCGCCCCTTACCCTGATCGTACTCTTGTTTACCATCGTGGTGATGTTCAGTCTTAAGGGCGATACCATTGTGCAGATCCCGCTCGACGTGCTGCGGGTGGCGATCCCCTTGAGCATTTACTTCGCCTTGATGTTCCTCATCAGTTTCCTGATCGGCAAAAAGCTCGGGGCGGATTATTCCGTGAGTACCTCCATCGCCTTCACGGCCGCAGGCAACAATTTCGAACTGGCGATCGCGGTGGCCATTGCCGTATTCGGTATCCATAGCGGACAGGCCTTTGCCGGTGTGATCGGTCCGCTGGTGGAAGTACCCGCGCTGATCGCGTTGGTGAACGTGGCGTTCTGGATCCGGAAGCGGTATTACCCGACCAAATCCTGAGCGCGGCGGGATCGGTGTTCAGATAAACCTATAGGTGGTATCGATCGCCGTCCGGATATCTTCCGGCGCCTTTGTGGCCAGCAAATCGAGCATGCTCTCGTAACCGAGCTTGTAGTCGGTGAGAATGTGCAGCTCGATGCCCGCGCCGCGAAATACCTCGGGCTGGTAAAGCGTCACACCGCCGGGGACGTTGACATAGTCCGTCGCGTTCAGTTGTCGGCAAATTTCCAGGATACGGTCCTGGCCTTTCAGCGATTCCGGAATGTTGAGAGAAGACGAGCGAATGATCCGCGCAGGTAAACCGAGCAGGTCCCTTGTCGCGATGAGTTGGCGTTCGAGATAATCGGTCAGGTCGAGATCGCGCACTTCGAACAGACAATTCAAGGAAGGAAACCTTTCGATCGCCGTGGCAAAGGACGGGAAAGCCTGAGCGCGCGAACGCAATTCCGATTCCCATTCAGTGACGAACCTCACGTAATCGATACGATCGTGAAAGCCGGGCTTTTCGATGGGCAGGGTGAACCAGTCGTACTGACCGTTCCGGTTCAGCAGCTCATTCCGGTGAATGCGACCACGGCGGATGAACTGCACACAATCGTAGATGACGAACACCTGCGCCTTCAGCAGCCGGTAGTAGCCTGCATACGGTAGCAGGTAAGGTTGCATGATGCTGACGGTCATGGGGTGGGCAGGATCTTGAAACAGCCTTTTTCAACGGAAATTCCGAGAAAAAGTATACTCCCAAGGCCTGATTTATTTAGTGGCAATTGTCGTCCGGGGATTAGAAAACAACCTTCTTCCGGGTGTCGACTAAAATCTATTTAGCTGATATACAAAAATATAGGAAATAGATACGTTAACATTGTCACATAGTTATATAACTATATGTATCTTTGTGCCCAAGTTCAACACCATGAAAACGCTCGAAGAACGGGTGAATCCCGAAAAACTCAATAAAGCGGCAGAGATGCTTCGGGTTGCCGCTCACCCACAACGATTGGCCATTCTGGATTTGTTGCGGAGCGGCAAGCACTACAACAACTCCGAATTGCAGGAGCTGCTCGGCATTGAACAACCGATCCTGTCGCAGCACCTTACGTTGATGCGTGACAAGGGATTGCTGAACTGTACCAAAGAAGGAAAGTTCGCCCATTACTCCATCCGCTACGAGGATTTCCATTTCATCATCGACTGCATCGAAAACTGCTGCACAAAACTCTGACCTACGCTTATGACGCTTGAATTACTGGGTTATGCAGGAGCGATCCTGATGGGACTATCCCTCGGCTTGATCGGCGGCGGTGGCTCCATACTCACGGTCCCGATCCTGGTTTATCTCTTCTCGGTCGATGCCGTACTCGCGACCGCCTACTCGCTCTTTGTCGTGGGACTGACGAGCCTGATCGGCTCTTTCAGTCACATGCGGCTTGGGAACATCCACTGGCGCACCGCTATCGTATTCGGAATTCCTTCGATCATCAGCGTTTACCTGACGCGCGCCTATGTCGTACCGGCCATCCCGGACCCCGTCTTTCATCTGGGCAACGCGGCAGTCAGTAAAGCACATGCGATCCTGCTCTTGTTTGCCGTCATCATGCTGCTCGCCTCGTATTCGATGATCCGCAAGCGGGTGGTCATGGAAAACGAAGAAGCGGAACCCCGCTACAATTATCCCCTGATCCTGCTGGAAGGCATCGTGGTCGGCGCGGTGACCGGTCTGGTCGGTGCGGGTGGCGGTTTCCTCATCATCCCGGCCCTCGTACTCCTTGCGAAATTGCCCATGAAACAAGCCGTTGGCACCTCGCTCATCATTATTGCTGCAAAATCACTGATCGGTTTCACCGGCGACCTCAAAGGCAATCAGGTAATCGATTGGCGATTTTTACTTATCTTCTCACTCATTGCCATGGTCGGCATCATCGCCGGCAGTATGTTGTCCCGAAACATCAGCAACGAAAAACTCAAGCCGGCATTCGGCTGGTTCGTGCTGGTGATGGGGGTTTATATTATTGCGAAGGAGATGATGGGGTGAGGAGTGAATAGTGAATAGTGAATAGCGAATAGCGAATAGCGAATAGCGAATAGTAAATGGTGAATCTTGAACGCCGGAGCTTTAGCGTAGACGGGAGTGAATCCTGCCCGCCGGAGCTTTAGCGTAGGCGGGAGTGAATCTTGCCCGCCGAAGCTTTAGCGTAGGAGGGAGTGAATCCTGCCCGCCGGAGATTTAGCGTAGACGGGAGTGAATCATGCCCGCCGGAGCTTTAGCGTAGGCGGGAGTGAACAGTGAATAGTAAAAAAATGAAGCGGTTCCTTTCTCTTTCTTCTGAAGCTTGAGAACACGGAACACGCCTGCCTGCCGAAGCTTTAGCGTAGGCAGGGAACTCGAAACTCGAAACAATAAACAACAATACCCCTCCTCATGATCATCGAACAGATCTACACCGGTTGTCTCGCGCAGGGCGCGTATTACATTGAGAGCGATGGCGAAGCGGCCATCATTGATCCGTTGCGGGAAGTGCATCCTTACTTACAGCGGGCCGAGAAAAACGGCGCGGCGATCAAGTACATCTTTGAAACGCACTTCCATGCCGACTTTGTTTCGGGTCACCTCGACCTGAGTCGTAAGACCGGTGCTCCGATCATTTATGGTCCGAACGCGAACCCCGAGTTCGATGCTATCATTGCGAGTGACAGCCAGGAATTCCAATTGGGCCGCATCCGCATCAAGGTGCTGCATACGCCCGGCCACACGATGGAAAGTAGTTGCTACCTCCTCTTCGACGAGAGTGGCAAGCCGCACAGTATCTTCACCGGCGACACCTTGTTCCTCGGCGATGTCGGACGTCCTGACCTAGCGCAGAAAGCCGCCGATATGACTCAGGAGCAGCTTGCAGGCATGCTCTATGATTCCCTGTATTCCAAAATCCTTCCCTTGCCGGATGATCTGACGGTCTATCCCGCACACGGAGCCGGCAGCGCCTGCGGCAAGAACATGATGAAGGAGACGGTGGACTCGCTCGGCAACCAGAAGAAGATGAACTACGCGCTCAACCAACCGAGTCGCGAAGCGTTCATCGCAGCCGTTACCGACGGTTTGCTGCCCCCGCCTGCTTACTTCCCGATGAATGTCGCCTTGAACAAGAAAGGTTATCAATCGGTAGAAGGCGTCATCAACCGCGGCATGCAGGCGTTGAGCGTAGCCGAATTCGAACACCTCGCGGCAGGTGGCGATGTCTTGTTACTCGACACCCGTACTTCTGGAAATTTCGCATCAGCTTTCATCCCGCGCTCGATCAACATCGCACTGGACGGGCAATTCGCTCCCTGGGTAGGCGCACTCATTCAGGACGTGGACCAGGCCATTCTGTTGATCACCGATCCGGGTAAGGAAGAGGAATCGGTCATCCGGCTCGCGCGCGTCGGTTTCGATAACGTACTCGGCCACCTGGGCGGAGGTATTGACAGTTGGATCAAAGCGGGGAAAGAAGTCGACAAGGTTCATCGGATCAGCCCGGCAGAATTCGCCGCCGAAGTAAAAATCGGCAAGGACGTCGTTATTGACGTCCGTCGCGAAGGAGAATACCGTGCCGAGCATCTGGAAGAAGCTTACAACAAACCGTTGGACTTCATCAACGACTGGTTCCGTGACATTGCCGAGCAAGGACATTTCTTCCTGCACTGCCAGGGAGGCTACCGCAGCATGACCGCAGCCAGCATCCTGAAGTCACGTGGCATCCACGACTTCACTGAAGTAGGCGGTGGATTTGCCGCGATCGCGAGCACCACTTCCCTGCCGCGCACGGACTATGTCTGTCAGTCGAAGCTCCAACCTGTAAAATAATCCAACCACAACCCATGATTCAGCCTCCCCGATCCGGGGAGGCCGGGGTTACCCTTGACTAAACTCATGCAATTCCTCTCCCAACCCTGGCCGTGGTACGTAGCGGGGCCGATCATCGGACTGATCGTGCCTACCCTGCTGCTGATCGGCAATAAAACTTTCGGCATCTCCTCCTCCTTGCGCCACGTCTGCGCAGCGTGTATGCCGGCCAACATTCCTTTTTTCAAATACGACTGGAAAAAGGAGGTCTGGAATCTGTTCTTTGTAGCCGGCATTGCTCTCGGCGGATTGCTCGCTGTTCAGTTACTTTCTTCCGACCAGCCGGTCCGGATCGCGGATGCAACAGCGAACCATCTCGCATCCTTCGGTATCGGAACAAGCAACAGCCTGGTGCCCTCCGAACTCTTCAACTGGTCGGCACTCTTCACCCTCCGAGGTTTCATCCTCATGGTGATCGGCGGATTCCTGGTCGGTTTCGGAACACGATACGCGGGTGGCTGCACCAGCGGACACGCGATCATGGGATTGAGCAATCTGCAGTGGCCGTCACTTGTCGCGACAATCGCTTTCATGGTCGGGGGAATCCTCATGACCTGGTTCATCCTGCCTAACATCCTCTGAAATGTCACCGCTCACTTCCACTTCCTTCCAATCCGGCGCCATTGCCGAGCAGCAGGATTTCGCCAACCGCTCACTCGACGCGATCTGCGTCAATGAATCGCACCTACGGCATCCCTGGTGGTACAACCTGAAATATGCTGTTGTCGGAATCGTCTTCGGAATCGTTTTCGTCAAGGCGGAGATCATCAGTTGGTTCCGCATTCAGGAGATGTTCCGGTTTGAATCCTTCCATATGTATGGTATCATCGGTAGCGCCGTCATCACCGGCCTGTTGTCGGTTCTGATCATCAAGCGCTTCCGTTTGAAGACCATCTATGGTGAACCGGTGGAGATTCATCCGAAGACCTTCAACAAAGGTCAGATCTACGGCGGATTGCTCTTCGGACTCGGTTGGGCCATGACCGGCGCCTGCCCGGGACCGCTCTTTGCGCAGATCGGCAGCGGTGCCACCGTCATATTGGTCACGTTCCTTTCTGCAGTGGCCGGCACCTGGGTTTACGGGTACTTCCGCGAGAAACTTCCACACTGAAAATTCATTCATCATGACCCTTTTCGCTCTTCTACTTGTCAGCGGACTCCTGCTCTACATCGTCCGTGTACTGGAGAAAGCTCACGGGGCGCTCGCGCACGCGAAGGGGATCCCGCACCAACCGCTACCGGCCTTCTTCTATCCGGTCGCTATCAGCCTGGTCATGATCGCTGCCTGGTGGTCAACGCTCGACCAACCGGAGTCATCGTCGGATAAAGAAACAACCGGGACGGCCATGTTGGAAGAAAAGAAAGACAGCCTTTGGCATGCACCCGATACTGCGGACTGGCAGCAACTGAGCAATGTGGAACAACTGCGCTACGGACGCGACCTGATCGCAAACACCTCGCATTACCTCGGTCCAAAAGGAACGGTCGCCGCCATTACCAACGGAATGAATTGTCAGAATTGTCATCTGGAAGCCGGCACAAAGCCATTTGGCAACAATTACAGCGCCGTGTACTCCACGTATCCGAAATTCCGGGAGCGGTCGGGGGCAATCGAGTCCATTCCCAAGCGCGTCAACGATTGTCTGGAACGCAGTCTCAACGGCAAAGCGATCGACACCAGCAGCACGGAAATGCAAGCGATCGTCGCTTATATCCGTTGGCTGGGAACTGGCGTTGAACCGCAGGTGAAGCCAAAAGGATCCGGTCTGCAGGAGCTTGCCTTCCTGGACCGTGCGGCCGATCCGGCTAAAGGCGCGCTCGCCTATTCCGCAAAGTGTCAATCGTGTCACGGAAGTGAAGGGAAAGGCGTTCTGAACGCAGCTGCCAGCGGCTATACCTATCCGCCCTTGTGGGGTGATCACAGCTATAATTCCGGCGCCGGCCATTTCCGGCTTTCCCGCTTTGCGGGTTATATACACGCCAACATGCCACTTGGAGCGACTCACAACAATCCGCAGTTGAGCGAAGAGGAAGCCTGGGATCTGGCGGCGTTCATCAATTCACAACCACGACCGAAGAAAGATCTCCGTAAGGACTGGCCAAATCCGGCTGGTAAACCGATCGATCATCCCTTCGGCCCCTATAGCGACGGATTTTCCGAGGAGCAACACAAATACGGGCCGTTCGGACCAATCAAGAAAGCGCGCAGTACACAACAAGCCGCTAAAGGGAAAACGTTGGCCAGCCGGTAATCGATGCGGAAATACCTTCTCCTTTTCTTCAGCATTTTCTCTGTATTGTTCTCGCAACAGGTAAGCGCCGGCAATACGTCAGATTCGACCGGTTTGCGTTCGGCATTCCTGCGGGGAAAAACCGAGGGCTCGCTGCGTTCATTCTATATGCAGACGATCAATCACCAGCAGCTGCGCGATTATTACGCGCTTGGAACAGCCATTGCCCTGCGGTATGAAACCAGTTCCTTCAAGGGATTCCAATTGACAATCGGCGGTAGTTATTCCTACAACCTCTTGTCGAATGACCTGACCTTAGCGGATCCGATCAGTCGCACATCCAGTCGCTACGAAGTTGGCCTGTTCGATCTGGATAATCCGAAAACGAGAACAGACCTGGCCAGACTGGAAGAACTCAACCTGCGCTATCAGCTTGGATCCTGGAGCCTCACCTGGGGCATGCAAAAAGTCCAGACACCTTTTCTCAATGCACAGGATGGTCGCCTCCGCCCCAACTTCGCCGATGGGGTTTGGTTGCGCTACGGAAAAGCCGAACGAATTCAAGTAGAAGCAGCCTGGTTGTACCGGATGGCTCCGCGCTCCACGACACAGTGGTACACTACCGGACGCAGTTTTGGCATCTATCCCTCCGGACTCAACATCCATGGGAAACCCTCCGCCTATCGTTACGCGGTGAAGACCGACGGGCTGCTGCTCCTCGCAGTGAAGGGAAATGCGAGTCGACGGCTCCGTTGGCAACTCTGGGATTATTATGTACCGAACGTCTTTCACATTTTGCTGGGACAGGCAGACTATCGCACCCGCAAGGCCGCTGGAAAGAACTACGGGTTCGGGGCGCAGCTAACCAGGCAAGACGCTGTGGGCGACGGCGGAAATGCGGATTCCTCGAAGGCATACATCGAAACTGGAAGTGGCACCTGGATACTCAGCGGAAAGGCGGGTATCCTCCGCGACCAATGGCAGGTATGGATCAACTACACCCGCATTGCCGCCGAAAGCCGATTCCTCCTTCCACGCGAATGGGGCCGCGATCCCTTCTACACCTTTCTTCCACGCGAACGCAACGAAGGTCTCGGCGACGTTCATGCCCTGATGGCACAATGGAACTACGGAAAAGAGCAGGCCACAAACCGATTCTTCGTCGCCGCGGGTTATTATCTCCTCCCCGATGCCAATGATGCAGCCCTGAACAAATACGGAATGCCGTCGTATGTACAGGTGAACCTGGAATACCGACGCCACTTCAGCGGCACATTCGAAGGGCTCGATCTGCAGGCGTTGGTCGTGCACAAGTTCAACCAGGGAGAACTGTTCGGAAAGGAAGCCTACCGTTTCAACAAGACGGATATGAGCAACCTCAACCTGGTGCTCACCTATAGCTTCTGAACTCAGAACATCCGCTCGCGCTTGAGCAGGAAGGGCAGCAGCACCTGTTCGAAGCCTTGCCGGATGTCGGCTTCGACGAAATCGATGCGGTATTGACCGCAGCGGAGTTTCAATTCACGTTTGTAATCCGCCATAGCCTGTACATAGGAGGCCCGTACTTCATTGCTGTGCACCTTGATCTCCTGTCCTGATTCCACATCCACGAACCGATAAGGCCGGTTCTCGAACATGAATTCTTCTTCCAGGCGCTTGTCGACCACGTGAAACAGCACCACTTCATGCTTGTTGTACCGCAAGTGCTGCAGGGCCGAAAACAGCTCCTCGGATGAGGCCCGCGAATCCATCATATCGCTGAAGATGATGACGAGCGAACGACGATGAATGGTCTCCGCGATCTCGTGCAGCGCGGATGCCGCGACCGTTTTCTTCGCAAGCTCAAGACCCTTATGACGTAACAGGTCTTCGAATTGGGAGAATAAAAGCTTATGATGCACAGAACTCGAACGGGGCGGTGTGTTCATCTCCATCGTGTCGGAGAAGACGCTGAGTCCGACCGCGTCGCGTTGCATTCGCAGCAGATACGCCAGTGCAGCGGCGGCATGCACCGAGAAATCGATCTTGTTCGGGATCTTCGATTGCCCGGGTTCCGGGAAGTGCATCGAGGAAGAATTGTCGATGACCAACTGACAACGCAGGTTGGTCTCTTCTTCGTAGCGTTTGACGAAGAGCTTTTCGGTACGGCCGAAGAGTTTCCAATCGATGTGCCGGGTCGATTCGCCGGTATTGTAGAGCCGGTGCTCGGCGAATTCCACGGAGAAACCATGAAACGGACTTTTGTGCAGCCCGGTGATGAATCCCTCCACTACCTGCTTGGCAAGCAGTTCGAGGTGACCGAAACGTTGGATCTCCTGTTGATTGACCGGCATGGGATCAAAGATAACGAATCGCTTCGGGCGGTATTGAAAAGCAAAGAGCGGCCAGCCTTGGGGCTAACCGCTCTGCTCTATGCGTCCAGGATCGATCAGGCGATCTGGGCGTTCAATTTATTGGCCAGAATCGACTTCGGTACGGCGCCGACCTGCTTGTCGACTACCTGACCGTTCTTGAAGATCAACAGGGTCGGGATATTCCGGATACCGAAGTTCATCGAAATGTTCGGGTTATGATCCACGTTTACCTTACCGATCACAGCCTTGCCGTCGTATTCTTTGGCGAGTTCTTCCACGATCGGACCTACCATGCGGCAGGGTCCACACCACTCGGCCCAAAAATCGACGAGGACCGGCTTATCGGACTTCATGACCAGTTCTTCGAAATTCTGGTCGTTAATTTCTAATGCCATTTTTCTTTGGTTTTTTGATGTTTTTACTTCTTCCCGTAGCAGGCACAAACTTAGGCAAAATCCCAGCCAAGGCCGGTTTCCGCCTTATTGTCACTAATTAACTTGATATTCTACTGTCCCGATGGCGTCAAGATCCTCCAGAAGCTGCCTATTCAGGCGGATTCTAAGCTTTCTGGAAGGTAAATCCACCGCCAGATTGTCCACCGGGTCGCTGACCTGGATCTTCACCTGGCAATTGCCCGGACTGGCGGACAGGACGTCCGAGAGGCGGTCAATCAACCCTTCCGACAAGACACTCAAAGGCAGTTTGAGTGTAAAGGATTTTGCCATTTTATCGCTTACGTCGGACAGGTACTGCATCATATACGGGCGAACTTCATACTGATCGGGTGCATTGAACCGGTTCTGGACTTTGGCCCTGATGAAGACGAATGATTCCTGTGCCAGGTAGTCTTTCATCTTCATGTAGTCCTCTCCGAACAAGACCATTTGAACCCCGCCGGTATAATCCTCAACAGTGAACGAGCCGAATGGTTTTCCATTCTTGCTGATACGGTGATTCACTTCCGTCAGAATTCCCGCAATGGAAACTTCCCGGTTCTTCAACTCCTCCAGGTTCGCCAGTTGTTCGATGCGATGACTGCAAAAGCTGCGGATCTCGAACCGGTATTCGTCGAGGGGATGGCCGCTGATGTAGAATCCGATTACTTCTTTTTCCTTCCGCAACTTCTCCAGGTTATTCCAAAACTCCCCTTCCGGAATCACGGGCAATGCGATGGTCTCTTCATGATCGTCTCCGAAAAGGCTATTCTGCATGGAACCTTGTTTGTTCTGCAAGGCGCTACCGAAACGTATCGCCTTCTCGATGCCGTTGGCGTTGTCTTTGGGATCGATCGCGAAATAGCGTGATCGCTCGATCGATCCAAGGCTGTCCAGCGCACCGGCCTGCACAAGGCTCTCCAGGCATTTCTTGTTCATCGCCTTGCTGCTGACACGTTTGGTAAGATCGAAAATGCTTTCGTAGGGCCCCTCTTTGGTTCGTTCGTCAATGATGGAGATCACCGCGTTCTCCCCAACCCCTTTCACCGCACCCAATCCGAATCGAATCTGTCCTTGTTGGTTGACACTGAAATCATAGAGCGATTCGTTCACGTCGGGCCCGAGAACCGGAATACCCATCCGCCGGCATTCTTCCATGAAGAAGGTGATCTTATCGATCGTTCCGAGGTTGTGCGTCAGTACCGAAGCCATGTATTCGGCCGGGTAATGCGCTTTGAGGTAGGCCGTTTGGAACGCTACGAACGCGTAGCAGGTGGAGTGTGATTTATTGAACGCATAGGAAGCGAACGCTTCCCAGTCGGTCCAGATCTTCTCGCAGACCTCCGGATCATGTCCGTTGGCTTTGCAACCGTCCATGAACTTCGACTTCATCTTGTCGAGTACGTCCTTCTGCTTCTTGCCCATCGCCTTCCGCAGCGTATCCGCGTCGCCCTTGGTGAATCCGGCCAGTTTTTGCGACAGCAGCATGACCTGCTCCTGATAGACGGTGATCCCGTAAGACTCCTGAAGGTATTCTTCCATCGCCGGCAGGTCGTAGGCAACCGCCTCCCGGCCGTGTTTACGTGCGATAAAGTTGGGGATGTATTCCAGCGGGCCCGGACGGTAGAGGGCGTTCATGGCGATGAGGTCCTCGAACTTGTCGGGGCGCAACTCCTTGAGGTATTTCTGCATGCCGGCGGATTCGAACTGGAACGTTCCGTTTGTTTCGCCGCGTTGGTAGAGTTCAAACGTCTTGGTATCGTCGAGCGGGATGGCGTCAATATCGATCTTGACACCGTGATTCTGCTCAATGAGACGCAACGCATCACGAATGATCGTCAGCGTTTTCAGCCCAAGGAAGTCCATCTTGATGACGCCGGCATCCTCAATGACTTTGCCATCAAACTGGGTGATGAGCAATTCCGTATCCTTCGAGGTGGCGACCGGGATGATCTCGGTGAGATCCTTCGGCGCTATGATGATACCAGCGGCATGGATGCCGGTATTCCGGACCGACCCTTCCAGTCGGAGGGCCTCTCGCAGCACCTCAGCATGCAGGTCTTTTCCATTATATATCTCACGCAGGCGCTTGACCTGTTCCAGATCATCGCTGCTGAGGTTCTCCTTTTCGCGAAGGCTTTTTTCTCCATCGAGTGGGGCCTCGAGTACCCGCTGGAGTTCGATGCCGGGCCGCTCCGGCACCAGCTTGGCCAGGGCATTGGATTCGGGCAATGGCAGATCCAGGACACGCGCCACGTCCTTGATGCTCATCTTGGCGGCCATGGTGCCGTAGGTGACGATCTGGGCCACCTGGTTTCGTCCGTACTTCGTCACGACATAGTCGATCACTTTCTGACGGCCTACATCGTCGAAGTCGGTATCGATATCGGGCATGCTCTTGCGATCCGGATTCAGGAATCGCTCGAACAGCAGGTTGTACTTGATCGGATCAATATTCGTAATGCCGATGCAATACGCCACGGCAGAACCGGCGGCCGATCCGCGGCCTGGTCCGACGAAAACGCCGAGGTCGCGGCCAGCCTTGATGAAATCCGCAACGATCAGGAAGTAGCCCGCGAAGCCCATCGTCTTGATCGTAAACAACTCGAAGTTGAGTCGCTCTTCGGTTTCCGGAGCGATGTCGCCATAACGCTTTTTCGCGCCCTCGAAGGTGATGTGCCGCAGGTATTCGTCCTGGTCGGTAAATCCCTTCGGCAATTGGTAGTGCGGAAGCAGAATATCCTGCTTCAGCTTAAGCGTCTCGATTTTGGAGACAATTTCGTTGGTGTTGTCGATCGCCTCCGGCACATCGGAAAAGAGCGTCGACATTTCGTCGGTCGTCTTGAAATAGAACTGGTCGTTGTAGAAAGCGAAGCGTTTTCCTTTCGTAAAAGCATCGTCGTCGCTGAACTCCTTCATCGTCGGAGTCGCCTGCTTCTCCCCGGTATTGATACACAGCAGGATGTCGTGGGCATTGTAATCATCGCGATCGGTATAATGGGAATCGTTCGAGGCGATCACCTTTACACCATACTTGACCGCCCATCGCAACAGCACCTCATTCACTTTGTGCTGTTCGGGAATATCGTGTCGTTGAAGTTCGATGTAATAATCCTCACCGAACAGGTCGAGCCACCACTTGAACTCTTTCTCTCCTTCGGCCTCGCCTTTACGCAGAATGGTGCGCGGCACCAGGGCACCCAGGCAGCAGGTCGTAGCGATCAACCCTTTATGGTACTTCAACACCAACTCCTTGTCGATGCGGGGATATTTACCATACAACCCTTCGATGTAGCCGAGTGAACACAGCTTGACCAGGTTCTTGTACCCTTCCGCGTTCTTCGCCAACAGGAGTTGATGAAAACGCTGGTCGCGGTCGTCTTTGGTAAACTGTTGCTTGTGGCGATTCTCCACCACATAGAATTCGCATCCGACGATCGGCTTGATCGTATCCGGATGTTCTTTCGTGTTGTGTTTGGAAGCCTCCGCGACAAACTTAAAAGCGCCGAACATATTGCCATGATCGGTGATGGCAATGGCAGGCATCTTGTCCTTGACGGCCTTTTTATAGAGGTCGGATATATCGGCAGCCCCGTCCAACAGGGAAAACTGCGTATGGACGTGCAGGTGGGAAAAGTTCGGCATGATGACGGAAAAGGGCCTGCTACCGGCCCAGTCTTGTAAATATACGCAATCCGGCTACCCTCCGGGAAGCGGATTTTTAACTTTTTCAGGATGAAGCCTGAAGGTTATTGACAGCCGTGTACAACTCAGGCCGACAAGAGCTGTTGCCTGCTGTCGAGGGCGTCGCGTAGCCCGTTGGCCACAAAGGTGAAGGCGAGGGTCAGCAAGAGGATGGCAAGGCCCGGTAACACGGCCAGGTAGGCCGTACCGGGAAGAATGATGTAGCCATAGTTCTCCTTGATCATCGCACCCCAGCTTGGCGTAGGTGGTTGTGCGCCGATGCCAAGAAAACTCAGTCCGGCTTCGAGCAGGATCGCGGTAGAGAAATTCGCGGCGGCGACAACGAGCACCGGCCCGGCGATGTTGGGGAGTATATGACGAAAAATGACCCGGGCGTTCTTATAGCCCAATGCTCTCCCCGCCGTTACGAACTCCTGTTCCCGCACGCTGAAGATCTGTCCGCGTACCAGGCGGGCCACATCCACCCACAACGTCAGTCCCACGGCGATAAAGACCTGTGAAAAGCCTTTACCCAGTAGCAAGGTGATCGCAATGACGAGCAGCAAGGTTGGCATCGACCAGGTAACGTTGATGAGCCATAAGATGAACCGGTCGATTCTTCCCCGGAAGAAACCGGCTAAGGAACCCAGGGTCACGCCCACGAGCAGCGCGATGACGACAGCGACGAGACCGACGAAAAAAGTGATACGCGTTCCGGTAAGCAGGCGGCTCAGCATATCGCGACCGTACCGGTCGGTACCAAGTAGAAACGTCCGGCGGGTGACCTGGTGCTCGCTGAATGTCGTTCTCAATTCTTCCGTGGAGGAAGTACGGATGGTACCATAAACATCGCGCGCTGACCACTTGCCATCCGTGTTCACCAACTGATGCGGATCCAGTAAGGGCCATACCGCTTCGGCCAGGAGCACGAACTGCTCCGGGAGCAGGGCATCGGGCGACCATTCATGATAGAAAACCGTATCGGACGCGATGCGCCAATCGGAAACCGCCACCCATTGCATCGAATCCGGGGTTCCGTTCCAGAACTGTTGCCACAGACCCGGGACCATGGCTTCCTGGTTCTTTCTTAACAAGAGAAAATCGGAAGTGAATCCCGGGCGTTGATTCCCGATCGGCAGGCAGATCCGGTTAGCCTCCGGGCTTTCATCGGATCGAATGACAGTGCAGCAAAGAGCTACCAGGATCGCAAGCGCGATGACCGCTAATCCGGACATGGCCGCACCGTTTTTTCGAAAGCGGCGCCAGACTTGCTGACCGGGAGAATCGTATCGCATGGGTTACCGGCCTTTTCGGCCTTTCCAGGTATAGGGAAGAAACACTGCCGCCGCGCCTACCAGGGTGATGTAGAGCGCATAGAACGGTTGAGCGGCTAAAATTAAGCCGAAGGAAACGCGATGACCGAAGTAGTCGGCTCCATCTTTCAACAAGAGGTATTCAGCAAGGACCTTGAGGAAAAAGACCGGCAGCACCACAAAGGCTGCAATGGGCGAGAAAAACATGATGCAGAGCGCAGCCAGGAAGCCGGCATGCGACAACCAGGCGATCAGGGAAATCAGCAAGGTAACGGTGGTCAGTGCAACCGGGATCTTGGATGCCCAGCGATGACGCTGACTAAACGCAGAACCAATACCATCGTCTGCGAAGGTTTCGACGATAGCACCTGTCCCGGATTGAAAGCCGATGCTGCCGGGCCAGCTTCGACTGAATTGCAGCAGGAGGTCCGTGTCATCACCCGACAGCCTCTTCTTGCTCCTGGTGAATCCTCCGCTCTCTGTGAATGCTTGTTTCCGATAAGCCAGGTTGGCTCCGTTACAGAAGAAATTCCTTCCGCGGTAGATGCCGGCAGCACCGATGCATTGAAGACCGATCCACTCAGCGGTTTGCAGTCTGCCCAGGAAATCCGGTGAACCAACCAGGTTGACGGGTCCTGCCAGCATGGTACGACCGGGCGACATACCCTGCGCCATAGTTGTTAACCAGGAAGGGCCAACCCTACAATCCCCGTCGGTGGTGAGGATCCATTCGCCTTTTGCATTTGCTATCGCCATCGCGACAGCCTGCTTTTTTGATCCGCCTTCCTTATCCGGAAGATTCAGCAGACCGCCGCGGTTCGGGTGGGAATGAAAAAAATCAGCCGCAATGGCTGCTGTGCCGTCGGCAGACCCATCATTCACAACGATGAGCTCCCACCGATCGTCCGGATAATCCTGTGCCAACAAGTCGTTCAAAAGATCGGGCAGGTGTTGCGCTTCATTCCGCACCGGTACAATAACAGTGACGAATGGGAATGAAACGGAAGCTGGCTGCTCGACATTGGCTTGTCTCAGGCTCCACCAGGCTTTCCGGACACGACCTAGAAAGATAACATACAGGAAGCTGAAGAGTGTATAAACTCCGAGCACGAGCATCATGTACGCTTCTTCACGAATTTGAAATCAAACACGAACAAGAGGCCGATGAGCGCGGGCAGTACCAGGTTGATGACCCATAGCGCGGATGTCGCGAGCAGTACGCCGCTCACCTGCTCGGTGACCGGCTGAAAGACCCAGGCGGCCAACGCGCCTCGTACACCGAGTTCCGTCAGCGCGATCGAAGGAATGACCGACATGGCCAGGTACGTCAGGGCGATCCGGAGCATCGCGACCCCATACGGTAAGGGGGCACCGAACACGTGCAGGAGCAGGAAGAATTGTCCGGTGAAGATGAAATAACGTAAGGCCGAGAGCAACAAGAGTTCGATCATCTGCGCCTTGGTATAGCGCTCCAGAATCCCGGTGACGCGCAGCCACCTGCCCGAGAAACGCAGTCGCACGAACATTGCCTGCAATACACCGGAATAGATAAACGCAAGCACGAGAAAGCAGGCGCCCACCACGGACAAGATCCGGAAGGAACTCATCAGATAGGATTGGGTCGTAATCAGGTCCTGCACACCATAAGCCAACGCGAAGCCGCCAAAGAAGAGCGTGATGACGAGCTGGCTCACGTTTTCCAATATGGTTGCCAAAACCGCCTGTGGGCGATCGGCTTTCACGAGATGGAAAACGCGACCCGCGTATTCCCCTACTCTATTCGGGGTAAAAAAGCTGACGGAGAGTCCGGAGAAGACCGCTTCCAACGCCTTCAGGAGCGAGACCTGCTCCAATGGGCGCAAGACCCGTTTCCATTTGAACGCCTCGATCGCCCAGTTGATCAGCATGCCGAGCAACACGGCCGAGAGGAGTACCCGGTTGTGCGGCTCACTCCAGGAATCGCGTGCAACAGCTACCAGTGTTGCCAGTCCTTCCCGTCGAACCACTTGCCAGTAAATAAACGTAAAGGCGACAGCGGCGATCAGGAGCTTGAGTATCCAGCCCCAGCGAACGAGTATATTTTCCGTACTTTGTCGCATCCGGTCACGACAATATTACGCAATTTGAATCCGGAAACCCCTGAAGATGGCTACGGTGAAGGAACGAATCATTCTTGGGATCGACCCGGGCACCAACATCATGGGCTACGGTATCATCCGGGTGATCGGGACCAGACCGGAATTGATCACCCTGGGTGTCTTGCGCCTCAAGCGCGATGACGACCATTCCCTACGGCTTAAACAAATATTCGAATATACCCTGGGCCTGATCGACCAACATTTGCCGGATGATCTCGCGATTGAAGCGCCGTTCTTCGGTAAAAACGTGCAGTCCATGTTGAAGTTGGGACGAGCACAGGGCGTAGCGATGGCTGCCGGGCTGTACCGACAAGTTCCGATTACCGAATATTCGCCTAAACGGGTCAAACAATCCATTACAGGGCATGGCAACGCGTCAAAGGAACAGGTAGCCGCCATGCTGAAGACGCTCCTCTCGCTTAACGAAACACACGCGTATCTGGATGCAACGGATGCCGTAGCAGTCGCCCTGTGCCATCATTTCCAAAGCGGAAACAATTCAGCCGGAGCGGCTGGTGCGCACTCCGGCTGGAAATCGTTTCTGTCGGCTAATCCTGACAGGATCGTATCTAAATGATCTTTTCCCGGATGGCAGCGGCGGTCTCCTCCATGACAGCGGGAGGCAGACTGATTTTCGGGTTCGCGAAGTTCATGTCTGAAACCCGCTCCATCGGAATTAGATGAATGTGCGCGTGCGGCACTTCCAAGCCAATCACAGCAATGCCGACCCGCTTGCAGGGCACAGCGGCGCCGACCGCTTTGGCGACGCGCTGCGCAAAGGCCCAGAGGGCGGTGTACTCTTCCGATTGAATATCGAAAATGTAATCGGTCTCCTGTTTCGGAATGACCAGGGTATGCCCTTTCACCAACGGATTGATGTCCAGAAAAGCCAGGAAACGATCATCCTCCGCTACCTTGTAGCAAGGTATTTCGCCGTTGACAATGCGGGTGAAAATGGATGCCATTAGCGGGAGATCTCGAGTACTTCGAACTCCATCTTGCCGGAAGGGACTTCGATCTGGGCGGTGTCGCCGATCTTCTTACCCAACAGGCCTTTGCCGATCGGAGACGTGACGGATATTTTTCCGGCCTTAAGGTCCGCCTCATTTTCCGCAACCAGCGTATAGGTGAGTTCCTGACCGGTCTTCCGGTTCTTGATCCGCACTTTGGTCAATACCATGACCTTGGAAGTATCTAGCTTGCTGTCGTCCAGCAGGCGCGCGCTGGCGATCACTTCTTCCAGTTTGGAAATGCGCAATTCCAAAAGTCCCTGCGCGTCTTTGGCAGCATCATACTCCGCGTTTTCGGAAAGATCTCCCTTTTCGCGTGCTTCGGCGATCTGCTGGGAAATGCGGGGGCGTTCGACGTTCCTGAGCTGGTGCAGCTCTTCCTGTAGTTTCTTCAGGCCGTCGGGTGTGAAATATTGTACGGATGACATAACAGAATCTATTAAGGCATTTAAAGCAGAACAAGACCCCGCTGGTGCGGGGTCTTGTCCGATTATGCAAATATACGGTTTTTTAGAGCGTAAAACGCAAGCCGAAGGTATGCACCCCGTTGAAGGGGTTGGTAGCCCGGAACGCGTAGTCGATACCGAACTTCTTACCCGACTTTCCCATCGGCACATCCACCGTCACACCAGCACAAGGACCGGTGTAAACAGTGGTACGATCGTCGTCGGAGGTGATGCCGTCTTCGTAAACAAAACCACCGCGAATCATGAACATCTCGCGGAAGGCATATTCAAGTCCACCGGCGATCTGGTCACGCGTGAAAGAGTTGGAGGTGAAGCTTGCTGAGGCCGACAACCTGTGATCCTTAGCCAGACTAAAGTCGTAGGTAGCACCCATATTCAGCAAGGAAGGAATTTCAAATCCTTGTGAACGCTGCTCAACAGTGTACTGGTAGGCGCCGGAAGGAGCCGTCAGGCGCACCGACAAACCATCTCCGCCGAATTTCATCGGGGTACCGACGTTTTTCAACGAGATACCGAATTTAATGTTGTCGCGATCTTCATTGGTACCGGTTACATATTGGATACCTGCATCAACTGCGACTCCTCTTGCGCTGACGTTGGCGATATTCTCATTTACGATCTTCAGGTTAAAGCCACCATAGATAGAATTAGAGAACACCTTTGCGTAAGAAAGTCCGATGTTGATGTATTGGGGTCGGTAATTACCAATATTTCCTTCCGGTTGATCCGTGGTAGTGACGGGGATCTCGCCAAAGTCGAAAGAGACAACGGATAAACCAATCACACCTGCTTCTCCTGCTTTTTGCGTCAGTCCAAACGCATTCAAAGCCATTCCACTTCCCTCCAGGTACATGGTATGGGCAAAGATGGCTTCCGTCTTTTTGGTGAACGCGGTTCCTGCAACGTTGAGAAACTGTGCTTCCAAGCCGCGGATGGAGCCTGAGTTGGCTCCGCCCCATCCATTCGAGCGTGCCCAGGGATTGATCAGGAGCTCAGAGGCCCCAGCCTGACCGGCACGGTCTGGATTACCTGCCTGCACGCCCGCCGGTAGCAACAGGGTTGCCAGCATGACACGAAGGAACGGTCCGATATTACGTGTTTTCATAGTGCGTGTTTTTCTGTGTCGGTGCGTGTGAAGTGGGGTCAGAAGGTATCAAGATCAAGCGGGCGCATTACGCCGAACCATTTCACTGTACGTTCTCCAATTCCAGGTGCATCAACATGAATGATGTACATACCGCTCGCAACAGGTATTCCTTTCGTGTTCTTGAGATCCCACTCCAGCGATGTATCAAGGTTCAGATTGGGATAGACAGCACCGGATGTATTATCCGCAGAAACATTGCGGTTAAATTTCCGGACGAGGGTACCCGACGGGGTGAAGATCGAAATGGTACAGCGAGAAGGCAGGTTGGTGATCTTAATTCGATTATCCAACTGATTCTTTTCGTACATGGAGTATGCATAATAGGGGTTTGGCACTACACTCACCAAATCCAGAGCATTCTTGGCAACATCATTTTGATTCACCTTACTGACCAAATCGTTCGTATTGAATTTGTAGTAAGGGAAGAAATTGTTTTCAGTGACATTAGAATCAAACTCAACCTGACGGTAAGGACGTGCAACACGAAGTCTGATTTTTGCCGTATTGGCGAGCCAGGTAGTGCCCGGCGCAGCCATCGGGATGCCCACCCACTGGCAATCGGCCCAGGCCTTCGGGAAGGGACGACCCGGAGTAGCCAGCGGCTGCGTCGTGATCGGCCACAGCAGATCATAGATGTACTGGCAACCATCATAGGCCGGACTCTTGTAAATCGAGTCGTTACCGGTAACACCGTCCGGCAGTTCCACATCGGTATGGCCGAAGACATACACTACGTGACGGCCACCGGCGATGACTTCCAGGCTGTCGTTGACCAGGGTGGTCGTCGGATTGAACTTCATGTCCGCGCCCGTCTGGCCGGCATATCCGCTATCCGGATTGAGGTAGGAATCTTCTCCGAAGGCGATATTCAACCGCTCGCCGGTTTCCACATTGATGGCATAACCGGGGAACCAGGAGAAACCGGAATCGGTCGTGCTGTAGGTTCCATCGAGATTGAGCGAAGGATGCTTGCGAATCAGGTTCTTGTACTGACGGCCTTCCGATTTATTGCGGTCGCCCTGCATTTCGAATACCACGCAACGGCTCCACTTGCTCTTGTCCGGAGTGAAGACGATGTCAACGCCCGGCAGATACTTCAGTTGTGCCTGGTTACGCGCAGCACTGGTGCTGTATCCGGGAGCCGGAGCGATCGCACCGCCGGAAACGTCCGTATTCGTCAAACGATAAGGAGCCCAGGAGCCGTTGAGTACTTTTTCAAAGAAACCGGCACCATCGATGAACTCACCCTGTGAAGTCAGATCCACGCCATCGGTATTTCCGGCGCGAATCCAGTTCAATGCCGTGAAATTATCGATGTCCTGTGCGAATGATAACCAACGGCTATTGGCATCCGAGTAGCTTATCGTCCCTTCTGCGAATCCATTGCCATCGGACGGTGCTTCACCCGGCGACTTCACCTGGTTCATACTAATATAGAAGCCGTAATCCGGGAATAATTGGTCATAGGGGAACTCCAAGGTTTTCTCAGATTCCACTTCCTCGCCGGTCGACACGTTGCGAAGTTTCCATTTGCCACTCGCAGTTACTGTATCCTGAAGGAATAGCACATACTCGCCAGGAGCTACCTTAACCGGATCATAAATTCGAATATCAACCGGACCACGAGCACGTTGATAAATCGGTGAGGGGATGGAAACTTGCGGGTTAGATGAGTTGAAAATGATATTATCGATCTGATCCTGACGAAGATCCATGGTCAAGCGGTCCGATAAAAGATTGTAACCGTTACCGACGCCATTGATCCGTTGGATTTCCGGTCCGTCGCCATAGGAGGTATTGAGCACAAGCCCTTGTGCCTCCGGGGCTGGAATATGTGGAATAGCCGTGAATACCTTCACCGGACCACCATCAGCGCCACGACGTCCCTGGAGATAGGGCTTACCGAGTGCGCTTTCGTAAGGATCGAATACTTCCTGGTCCTTGTTATAGCCGTAGGCAATCGCCATGAAGTAGTACGTCTTATGATTGACCATGTTCGGATCACCGGTGGCAAACGCATCCGTAGTCAGGCGGAAGGAATGCTTCAACCCTTCATCAACGCCTTCGACCTCAACAACCGGAAGGAAGGTGGTAGTTTCCGCCTGCAGATACTGATTCACAATTCTGCCAACACCATTCTTAATATCGCACTGGAATACCAAACGGGCTTTGTCCGCATCGGCAAGATCCGTTACGGAGACCGATGCATCCTTCAATTGATAGACTTTATAGCCTTCGAAGGTGAACTGTGATCCCGGGAATCCATTGTCAATGGCTTTCTTGTCAATTTCCGCGTACAGCTCCCGGTAGTTATTGGAGGAGGTAGGATTGACAAGCGAGAAAATGACTTCCTTGTCCAATTCGCGAATAACCAGATTCGGCGCATCCGGACCATCGAGTACTTTAAAGCAGTTGTTGAACAGGTCCTGAGCGGTGTTGTCGGTGATGCGCAGGAGTTTCACGGATGCCAGGGGACCGCCGGAAGAAGCACGGGCCCAAACAGCACCAGTAGTAATGTAATTGACGGCACCCGGTTGCAGGGTGAATGCACCGGCAGACTGGAGGAAACGACGGTCATCCGGCTGGTTCGGTGTACCGCCCGGAGTCGGTTCGGTTTCCGACCAGGGGAACAACTGACTCAGCGGTGTTCCGTTGGTACCCCAGCCGTTAGGATCCGTATCCCCAGGAAACATGAAGTCACAGGTATCGGCACCGGGAGTCTGGTAACCATTCCCGCCGTAAACTAAGAGTGACCCGTCTTTCCAAATACCACGCAGGTAGTTATAGTATTGTTGAGCATTATTGGGGTTACCAATGTTAGAGTTATCGTTGTTATAATAAACGAACTTCGACATGATGATCTGCTCACCGCCGATCTGATTGGTGTCTGCAGCATCGATCAGGGAGTCGCGGTCGTTGTCAATACCGTCTGTTGGATCCGCCACCGGACCTTCGAAGAAGTCCATACCGATCGCGGGAGGATTGGCACCATAACCCAACGCACCGTCGTCGTCCGCGTCGCCGTTGTAGCAATAACCGAAACCACGGGTGACGTCACAACCGACGTAGTCGTCCACATAGTTGCCCAGATCCGGATCCACCCACGCGCCGAAATATGTTTCGTTCAGTGAGGAGGAAGACCGGTTAATGATCTGGTAACGATAGAAGGTCATGTTGTTGATCTCGTTCGTCGTAGAAAAGGCGAATGCCTGCCCGCGGATCTCAAGCCCAACAGCATATTGTGATTCAGTTTCGGTATGGATATTTCCCACATCGTTGAACACCCACCAGATGGTCTGATCGCCCAATAGCACGTTTCGATCCGAGCAATCCGGTGTTGAGGAATAATCATACTTTGGGTAATCACCGGCCTCCCAGTTATAGAATCCATCGTTATCGCGGTCCACGAATGGTGCTAAATATTGATCTTGCCCCTTGGAAACATCGCCATTTCCGGGCCAAGTCTTGATCATTTCCGAGACCGGGTAACCGGATGCTGTCCCGTTGAGGTCATAGTAATCTTTGAAATCCTTCACTTCCGCTTTGCTGAGCTTCCAGTGTTTATCGTACTGAGAGCATACGTCGGCTGTGGTTGTGGCATCTCTTTTATCCACTGGTCCTGGCCAGAAGTCCGATCCCGACTGACGGTAGGTTTGGGCCGCAACCTTCAGGTTACCGGCCGCGTCTTTACCACCGATCCAGATGGCACCGGCGAACAGGGAGTTCTTTCCTGAACCTTTCGGCACTTCGTACTCGGCATTACCGACGAGGTCCCACCACATATCGCCGTTGATCCAGATGGGCGTACGGACGTTGTTGATATCGAGGTCTGCACGGGACTTGGACGGGGTACAGCCGGCGAAGATCCGGCCGGAACCCGATCCCCCACTCCCGTTGCTCGTGCTCGTCTGACCAACATTCTGCCGGGCCTGTGCGCTGAAAGCTACAGCCAGGAGAATGAGCGTGGTTTTGACAAACTTGTTCATCATGCTATCGCGGATGGATTGTTAACGAATGGAATAATTATGATCAGAAGTTCAACTGAAGACCCAGGCGGATACGACGTGGTAACTGATAATTCCCCGGGTTGTTCTGGGCAATCTCATACAAGTCGATATAGGACTGCGGGTTGACTTTTGAGTCGATGAAGGCTTGCGCGCCGGGTGAGCTGAGATAACCATCGTCGGCGGGATCGCCGGTAGCGGCGTAAACGCCCAGGATATTCTGTGCATCGAGCACGTTCTGTACGAGTAAATAGATGTTGGCGGCTACCGGATTGCGGGCTTCCCCATCCTGCTTCTTACCCATCTTGATCTCGAAGTTCTTATCTACACGGGCGTCAATACGGAACTGCCAGGGCAAACGGGATCCGTTGATTGAGCCGGTCAGCACGGAACGGGAGTTGGCTGTTGAGGTGAAATCAGCCGTCGGCGTGATGTTGGACTGACGTGAATAAGGAGTACCGGAACCTGCACGCAGGATCAGGTTCAGCCCAGCTTCGGCAAGCACCTGACGTCCCCACATCACCGGACCATTGTAATCTTTTCCTCGTCCATAGTGGTAGTCAAAGGTCGCGACGAAGGTATGGCGTTGATCGAAGCTCAAAGGTTGGGGCTGACGCAGGTTGGTCTGTCCCTGCTGTGCTAACACGCCGGCGGAAGTGAAGGGGCTTGATCCGGTACCATCCGCGAACTGCAGGGTGTAGCTGAAGTTCATGCGGACGTTATTCGTACGGCGCAGGTCATACGCGAAGGAAAGGCCTTTGACCGTTCCAAAGTCGATGTTGCCGTAGGTCGAATACGTGATCGGGTAAGCGTACTGAACGTTGATGATCTGGATCTGATCACGCAATTCACGATAGAAGGCGGCGATGGAGAGTGCAGAGCTTCTGCTTAATCGTTGCTCGAAGGTCACTTCGTACTCGACTGTACGCTCCGGTTTCAGATCCGGATTGGAGATAGTACCGGAAATACCGCGTGCCAGTGAGCCATAACTACCCGGATTCAAGCGAAGAAGCGCACTATTCTGGGGTCGCTGCGTCAATACATCGTAATGCGCACGCAGAATCGCCTCGTCTGAAATCGGGAATGAAAACGCGATACGCGGCATTAGGTTAATCTGAGGAGAATAGTCAGTAAACACTTCAGGTCGGAAAATGCTTTGTTGTACGTCAGAATAGTTCTTGACGAAAGGCTGAATTCCGCTTCCTCCGGTTCCATTATCAAGCAAGGGAGAAAGATCGGTTATCGGAGTCCCTTCGGCATTATACCATTGGTCACCATCACGAAAACCGACAATAGCTGTTGGATTCTGAATGTTGTTTACGTACACTGCAAAGTCGGACCCGATATTGCTGGGGATAACCGCATTGGGGATTTTATCCAGCACCGCCGGGTCACCGGCCGTGTAAGTCGGGTACAGCAGATACTTATCCCGAAGCACCTTTTGGTTTGCATCGAAACGATCCACACGCAAACCAACGTTGAAAGTAATATCCTTAAACGTGAATCGATCTTGGATGTAACCGGCAACATAATTCGGCCGGAATGCATCGACCTCGCGCAGGTAGTTGTTCTTGCTGTCTTTCTTGATAAAGTAATCTTCATACGCAGGCTGCCCGGTGAGTTTTTCACCGGTATACGTATAGCCATAGTAGTTGACGAATCCGAAATCAAGCAACTCATCCGGACTGAAAAGGTCCAGCGATAACTGGGAAGGGTCAAGGGCGTCAATTTGAATGGTATCCGTATAAGCTATTCCCAGGTGATCCCGAACCTTTTCAAAAAAACCAGGAGCGACTTGTCCATCCAGATTGGTAGTTGGGCTATAGTTAGCGTTCGGATAAGTAATAAAGGTAATTGGAGTACCGCCCGATGTTGTGGACGTGATAACAGCAGTTGTTGTGTCAAATCCGGTAAGACGGCTATTGGAAAGTTGGCGCATGAGCGACCACAAGTTGCTGGGGTTAACCGACCAACCTCTGTCCGTACGCTGCTCATACTCCATTCCCAAAATAATATTGTGATTATTAATATCCACCGATCCTCGTGCAGTCAGACGGAATTGGGAATTATCAGTTTCTCCATAGAAATTGCGAAGTCGACCAGTGGTACCCCAGAGGCCATAAACAGTCAGCGGATTCCGATTGTCGCCGTTTACCAGGGCGCCACGAAGCAGCAGTGTTCCATATGAGTCCTGGTAACCTGAAGTGCCAAGCGGATCTGTTATATCATAATATTGGGATGTATAGGCCGAGATTTCAGGATTCGCATCTCCGGGTACAAAATCGTATAGGGTGTCGAAATTGGCAATCTGGGTGAAAACCAGACTATCAGACAAGCCCGGTCTTGTAATCGCCTCTCCCTGGTAAAAAGGAACACTGTAGGTGGTAAACTTCCCAACATGACCGTAGCGGAAAAGATCATCCTTCAGGCGATAGTCCTGACTGGTTTGCATATTCCGGGAGTAATCAGCCTGAATTGAATAATACGCACTCTTCAATGCCGAAGAAGCGCCTTCTTTACCTTCCGATACAAATCGCTGGGTGATGCGTCCCCAAGCCCGCCAATTCGTGTTGATGGTTTGTGGATTATTATCATAATCCATGAGTGAATAAATGTCAATAAAATCCCGACTCTTTGAACGCTCCAGGGATCCACCAAATGCAACTGTTACATTCTTTACCGGCTGAAGGTCCAAACGTCCATTGAATCGATAGGCGTCCGCCGCAACATTCGGTCGTGCTTTCACTTTATCCAGACTATCATAGGTCCAATAGTGTGACCGGTGGATGTAGGTAAAACCACTGGGGTCGCGCACCAAGGGGCTGGATTTAGCACTCTCAAGAATATCGTCTTTAACTTTATAAATTGGAATGGCTGAAGGGTCAGGATCCTTGTCATACTGATATTCGGCCGCCAGGAAGAAACCAGCCAACGGTTGTCCGAACTTCTTGCCTGCTGAGTCGCGCTTGGTATAAATCGGTCCTGATACCGAACCGGTGGCAAGGCGATAGCCATAAGCGTCGAGGAATTCGGAGGTTTGAAACTCCACCCCTCCGTTGTAAAATGGCGAAGCACCGCGGGTAGTAATGGCGATCACACCACCGGTAACGTCACCGTATTGGGCTTCCAGTCCTCCGGTTGTTACCGTGATCTGTTCGATACCACGCTGGGGAAGACCGGTACCGCCACGAACGCGCACACCGTCTACGAAGTAGGTCGTTGCATCTTCACGCGCCCCGCGGATATTCAGTCCGCCGCCTTCGTCTTTCTGGTAAACACCGGCGGTTGTAGAGGCAAGCGAGTTGACGTCGCGTGTCGGAGCCGCCTGAATTTCTTCATAGGTAACGGTCTTCTTGGTCGAAGGCGAACCCTTATCAATCAGCGGAACGGTATATTCCGTGATCTCAACTGCTTTCAACTCCACACCCTTCGTCATTTCAAAAGAAACGAAAGCGGCCTTATCGGTCGTGACGAGAACGCCTCGCGTTTCTTTGGCCGTGTAACCGACACAGGTCACCTTGACATCGTACTTCGCAGGGTTCAACGGCTTGATGACATAGTTACCGTCAAAATCCGTCAGTGTCGCCTGGACCTGAACACCGTTGAGCATGGCAGCCACGCTGGCGAACGGAACTCCTTCGGCTCCGCCTTTTTCCGTGACACGACCACGGATCTCTCCGGTCTGCGCATAGCTGACGCCGCAGAGGCAAAGGAGCAATAGAAGGAGTACGTATAGCTTTCGTCCCATAGGATGGATTTGTTAGCAGGTAGTTAATTTTCGTGGGCGGTAAATGTATGAATTGAATAGTTAAAACCAAAAACAACGCATTTTTCCGACATTCGATGACGACCTTCATGCTGAGTGGGTTAGCAATTATTCCGGCAGAAAATACTTCCGTGTAATTGTTAAAGCCACTCACTTTCTTCCACCCAAAGAAAAGGCGACGTTTTTCGAATTCTGTCAACCGCTCGTCAGCTTATTTACTGCACATGAATTACCCCGTCATCACAGGGTCAAGAGTTATTAACAAATCCTTCTGAAGCCCCATCAAATGGCTTATTTTTGCCAGTTCACGACTCGACACACACTTTATGCGTCTTACAACACTAGAAATCAAGGGATTTAAGAGTTTCGGCGAGAAGGTGACCATCCACTTCGACAAGGGGGTCACTTCGATCGTAGGTCCCAACGGTAGCGGCAAATCCAACGTGGTGGATGCCATCCGTTGGGTACTGGGCGAGCAGAAGACGCGGATGCTGCGCTCTGAAAAGATGGAGAACATCATTTTCAACGGCACCAAGAGCCGGAAAGCCGCGAACGTCGCCGAAGTCTCCCTGACATTTGAAAACACCAAGAATATCCTCCCGACGGAGTATTCCACCGTCACGATATCCCGCCGCTATTACCGCGAAGGCGAAAGCGAATACCTGCTCAACGGGGTTACGTGTCGTCTCAAGGATATTACCGAACTTTTCCTGGACACGGGTATCGGTTCGGACTCCTACGCCATCATCGAATTGAAGATGGTCGACGAGATCCTCAACGACAAGAATAACGCGATCAAGAATCTCCTCGAGGAAGCTGCCGGCATCTCGAAGTACAAGATCCGTAAGAAGCAGACTTTCCAGAAACTCGAGGATACCGAAGGCGACCTCAACCGGGTCAACGACCTGTTGTTCGAGATCGAGCGGAACATGAAATCGCTCGAATCGCAATCAAAGAAAACCGAGCGTTACTACCGGCTCAAGGAACAATACAAAGAACTGAGTACCGAACTGGCGGTTTTCACCTTGTCCGGCAGCAAGCAGACATTCGACGAACTGCAGCAGCAGGAAGTCCAGCAGGTGGAACAAAAGGTCGCGCTGGATACCCAACTGGATACCAGTGAAGCCGAACTACAGCAAAAGAAACTGCTCGCACTCGATCGCGAGAAGGAACTGACGGAGTCACAAAAGAAACTCAATCTGAAAGTCGACACGATCCGCTCTCAGGAAAACGACAAGAAGGTCAGTAATGAAAAACTGAAGTACCTCCAGGACAAGGAGCAGACCCTGACGCAGCAGATCTCTTCCGATCGCGCCAATCTGCAGACGACTCAGGACCAGATCCGCCAGTCGGAAACCGATCGTTTGCAGGAGGAATCCCTGCTTGACCAGCTTCAGGCACAGTTACAGGAAATGAAAACCGCGCTCGACGTCGTGCGTTCCCGCCACGACGAAATGAAGAGCGACATCCACCGCTTTACCACCGAATCGCAGTCGATCCAGACGGCGATGCATGAAACGGAGAAAACGCTCGCGGTCACCCAGGCGCGGAAAGAATCCCTTCAGAAGGAGATCGAACGACTGGGCTCCGACACCAGCCACAAAGAGCAGGAACTCGGACGCATCAGCTCCGATACCGACCAGAGCCGCCTCAACAAAGACAACCGGGAACAGGAGTTGAATTCGCTGCTTGAACGCGAAGTACAGATCGGCGCCGACCTGACGCGTTACGAAGAAGAATTGAAAAAGGCGAATGAGTCGCTCATGGCCGAGGGTCGTAAGCTGGACGCCCGCCAGAATGAATTCAACCTCACCAAGAGCCTCGTCGAGAACCTCGAGGGTTATCCGGAATCGCTGCGTTACCTGCGTAAGAACGCGCCGGACGCACTTCGCGCTCCCCTGTTCTCGGAAATCCTGAGCTGCCAGGCCGAGTTCAAGACGGCAATTGAAAATTACCTCGATCCGTTCATGAACTATTTCGTGATCGAGGATATTGAAGCCGCCAGCCAGGCGGTTAACCTGCTGGCACAAGCCGCGAAAGGCCGCGCGAATTTCTTCATCCTCCAAAATTTCGAAGGAAGCGCCTCTACCGATTCCAACGGCCCGCAAGGCACCATCCCTGCCCTCTCCATCCTCGACGTAGAGCCACGCTACCAGGCCCTTTGCAATCACCTCCTGCGAAACGTATACATCGTCGTGGAAGACGAGGACCGCACACCCTTCCTGCGTGAAAGCCAGGAGGACCGCATCTTCATTTCCCGCAACGGCAAATACTGCCGTACCCGCCACGCCCTTTCCGGCGGCTCGGTCGGCCTCTTCGACGGAAAGCGCATCGGACGCGCCAAGCATCTGGATACGCTTTCCAAAGAGATCGAACAATTGACCGCCTCCCTGGAGACCCACCGCCAGGAGCGTGATCGTCTGCAGGCGGCTTTACAGGCTACCCGGCGCGAACGCGACGAACTCACCGGCCGGAAAAAGCACTTCCAGCAAGAGCTGAACCGGGCGGTACAGGAGTTCGCTTCGTTGCACCACAAGACGGAACACCTGCAAGCCGGTATCGACAACAACCAGAAACTGCTCGACAACCTGAATGCCCAGTTGCACGAGATCGACAACACCCTGCAGCAGGACAACCTGAGCTACCAGGAGCACATCCTGCAGCTCCGGGTGCGGTTTGATGAGGTCACCAGCCATCTGTCGGCCCTGCAAACCGAGTTCAACACGCTGACCGACGAGATGAACCGTGCCGGTACGGAATACAACCAGCACAACATCCATTGCATCCAGCAGCAGA